>NZ_JADKYM010000001.1 GCF_015475875.1 Sphingopyxis solisilvae
TGATCGAAGCGACGCTGTCGGGCGCCGCCGAGGTCGAAGCCTATGAGATGTAGCCTGATCCTCCCTGTGGCGAAGCCATGGGGAGGGGGACCGTCGCCGCAGGCGATGGTGGAGGGGCGACGACCGTTGCGCCATGGCCCCTCCGTCAGCGCTTCGCGCTGCCACCTCCCCATGGCTGCGCCACAGGGAGGATCATCGCGCGGCGACGATATGCTTGAAGCCCGGCCGCTTCGTCTCTATGTGCGCCGCGGGCGCGGTTCCTTGTCGGCCGTGCAAGTTCGGGAAAATATGATGTCCAGCCTTTTCACCTTTGTGCTTGTCCTGCAGGCGCTGGTTGCCGCCGCGATGATCGGCGTCATTCTGATGCAGAAGTCCGAAGGCGGCGGCCTGGGAGTCGGCGGCAGCCCCGGCGGCATGTTGTCGGCGCGCGGCGCGGCGGATTTCATGACGCGGGCGACGACCATCCTGGCCTGCCTGTTCGTCGGCCTGTCGATCGTCCTCGCCGCGATGGCGTCGGTCGGCCGCAGCGGATCGACGATCGACACCTCGCTGTCGAAGACCGCACAGCCCGGCGGCGCGGCGCCGACGTCGTCGCTGACGGCTCCGGCCCAGCCGGCGCCCGACGCGCCCGCCAATGCGGCACCGGCGCCGGTCAGCAACGATCCGCTCGCCGCAGCCGCGGCAGCCGCGACGCAGGACGCCGCACCGATCGAGGCACCCGCGAAAAAATAGTCCGCGCGGCTTCGGCCGACCGGTTCCAGCCCGCAAGGCGGAAATATTTCCGCTCTTTGCGATTCGACGGCTTGCGCCGTCCCCCTCCCTTTGAGTAAGTCTTTCCTCCCATGGCGCGGTTCATTTTTATCACCGGCGGCGTGGTCTCCTCGCTTGGCAAAGGTTTGATGGCGGCTAGTCTGGCCGCCCTGCTGCAAGCGCGTGGCTATCGCGTCCGCATCCGGAAATTCGATCCCTATCTGAACGTCGATCCCGGGACGATGTCGCCCTATCAGCACGGCGAGGTCTATGTGACCGACGACGGGGCGGAAACCGACCTCGACCTTGGCCATTACGAACGCTTCACCGGCGTGGCGGCGCGGCAGAGCGACAATGTCACCTCGGGCCGCATCTATCAGGGCATCATCGCCAAGGAACGCCGCGGCGACTATCTGGGCGCGACGGTGCAGGTCGTCCCGCACGTCACCGACGCGATCAAGGAGTTTGCCCGCGCCGAAACCGACGACCTCGATTTCGTGCTGTGCGAGATTGGCGGCACCGTCGGCGACATCGAATCGCTGCCGTTCATCGAGGCGATCCGCCAGCTGAAAAACGAAGTCGGCCGCGAAAATGCCATTTCGGTCCACGTCACCTTGGTCCCCTATATTGCCGCCGCAGGCGAGCTGAAGACCAAGCCGACGCAGCACAGCGTGCGCGAACTGGCGTCGCTCGGCGTCCAGCCCGACATTTTGCTCTGCCGCTGCGAAAAGCCGCTGCCCGAAACCGAGCGCGCGAAGATCGCGCAATTTTGCAACGTGCGCAAAGAAGCGGTGATCCCGGCGCTCGACGCCGACAGCATCTATTCGGTGCCGGTCCAATATCATGGCGAAGGGCTCGACGCCGAAGTGCTCCATGCCTTTGGGATCCACGACGCCCCCGCGCCCGACCTGACGGCCTGGTACGACATCATGGACCGCAAGCAGCATCCCGAGGGCGAAGTGACGATCGGCGTCGTCGGCAAATATGTGTCGCTGCCCGACGCATACAAGTCGCTCAACGAGGCGTTGGTCCATGGCGGCATGGCGCACCGGGTGAAGGTCAATATCCGCTGGCTCGACGCCGAAATGTTCGAGCGCGACGAGGATCTGGCGGCCAATCTGGAGCCGCTGCACGGCATATTGGTGCCCGGCGGGTTCGGCGAGCGCGGGTCCGAGGGCAAGATTTCGAGCGTGCGTTTCGCCCGCGAGCGCGGGGTGCCCTTCTTCGGCATCTGTCTGGGCATGCAAATGGCGTGCATCGAGGCGGCGCGCAACACCAGCGGGATCGCCGACGCATCGAGCACCGAATTCGGTTCGACGAACGAGCCGGTGGTCGGCATGATCACCGAATGGATGAGCGCCGAAGGGCTGCAAAAGCGCGGCGCCGACACCGATCTGGGCGGTACGATGCGGCTGGGCGCGTATGAGGCGAAGCTGTCGCCGAACAGCCATGTCGCGACGATCTATGGTGAGAACGACATCAGCGAGCGCCACCGCCACCGCTACGAGGTCAACGGCGCCTATCGCGAGCGGCTGGAGAAGGGCGGGCTGGTGTTTTCGGGCATGTCGCCCGACGGCATGTTGCCGGAAATCGTTGAGCGGCCCGACCATCCGTGGTTTATCGGGGTGCAATTCCATCCGGAGCTCAAGTCAAAGCCGTTCGATCCGCATCCGTTGTTTGCGGGCTTTATCGAAGCGGCGGTGAAGCAGAGTCGGCTGGTCTGACCGTTCGGATTAGGGGGTATCAGGGGCATGGATCACGCAAAACTAGCCGCGTTGCAGAGCCCCGACAGCATCTTTTCCGGCCTGTCGATCGACGATTGGGCCGAAATCGCCCGCCGCGCGGTGCAGGTGAATTTCGCCAAGGGCAAGGAACTGCTGGTCCAGGGCGACCCCGGCGACATGATGCTGATCCTGACCGAAGGCACAGCGCGCGTGTCGATGCTGACCGCGGGCGGACGCGAGATCGTGCTCGCCTATGCCGAACCCGGCGCGGTGCTGGGCGAGATCGCGCTGCTCGACGGCGGCGAACGCACCGCGTCGGTCGTTGCGACGAGCGCTGGGAGCGCGCTGCAACTGGGGCGCAATGCGCTCAAGGATTTTGCCGCGAGCCATCCCGAATTCGCCTGGTCGCTGATGCAGCAACTGGCACGGCGGCTGCGTACCGCCGACCAGACGATCGAAAGCGATCGCGCCTATGCGTCGGGGCCGCGGCTGGCGCGGTATCTGAAACGGTTGATCCGCAAGGATGTCGGGGCTGCGCAGCGCGTCGAGCTGAGCCAGACCGAGCTGGGCAATTTCGCGGGAATGAGCCGCGAGCATATCAACCGCCAGCTGAAAAGCTGGGAGGAATCGGGGGTGATTTCGCTCGAGCAGGGGCGGGTACGGGTGCTCGATACCGCCATGCTGGAGGATATCAGCGAGAGCGAGGGGTAGGGGAGCGGTAATTCCTCCCTGTGGCGTAGCCATGGGGAGGTGGCAGCGCGAAGCGCTGACGGAGGGGCAATGGCGCCGACGTCGCGGCCCCATCCACCATCCGCTTCGCGAGCGGTCCCCCTCCCCATCGCTGCGCGACAGGGAGGATCGGCGATGTCGCCTCTTCGCAACCCGGTTGTCAGTTCCGTTTGCGGAAAGCCCCGAATCACAACGCCCGGGCCTCTTGCGAAACCCGGGCGCGTGTGACGAACACTCGCCATCCCCTTTTGTTGCAGGCCTGGCGAAAGGCCTGCACTCCCTGGAACCGGGCCTTGGGCCGCTTGATCCAGAAGTCATCGGGCTAGGCGCAAGGGGGCGGTTTGTCACCCTGTGGAAGCCATCCGCCGCCGCTTTTGCTGCCGGTTGTGGCCAATGGGCAACATATTGTGCGATTCGTTCGCAACAGCCGCGCGCGCGAGCGGCCATTGCCAGCCGCGGCGATGCCCCGTAAAGCCGCCGCATGTGTGTCATTTCGCATGCGCCGCAACGGCCGGTCGCCCCATGATCCTGCGTCCGTACGAACGCACCATCTTCAAACGCTATTTGCTGCCCCAGCGCGGGGAGGGGTTCATCTTTGTCGCCGCGGCGTTCAGCTTTGTCGCGGTGACCTTGGGCGTCGCGGCGCTGGTGATCGTGATGAGCGTGATGAACGGGGTGCGCGCCGACCTGTTCGACAAGATCGTCGGGCTCAATGGCCATGCGGTGGTGCAGGGGTTCGGCGGCCGGCTCGACGACTGGCGCGATGTGCTGAAACAGGCGAAGGCGACGACGGATGTGGTGTCTGCAACCCCGCTGATCGAACAGCCGTTGCTCGCGACATTCAGCGGCCGCGTCGAGGCGGTGCTCGTGCGGGGGATGACGGTGCCCGACATCCTCGACAACGATACGCTGGGCGCCAAGGTGCTGCAGGGCAATCTGGCCACGCTGACCGCCAATGCCGGCAATATCGCGATCGGCAGCGAGCTGGCGCGCAACCTGGGCGCGACGGTCGGGTCGAACCTGACGATCATCAACCCGCAGGGGCGCCCGACACCGTTCGGCACCGTGCCGCGCGAGATCAGTTACCGCGTGACCGCGGTGTTCGAGATTGGCGTCTATGATTTCGACAAGGCCTATGTCGTGATGCCGATGGAGGATGCGCAGCTGCTCCTGCTCACCGGCGATCAGGTCGGGATGATCGAGGTCAAGGTCACCGATCCCGACAAGGTGGGCGACATCTTGGCGCCGCTGAAGGAAAAGGTCGCGGCACAGGCGGTGATTTCGGACTGGCGGCAGATGAACAGCAGCCTGTTCGAGGCGCTGTCGATCGAACGGGTGGCGATGTTCGTGATCCTCTCGCTCATCATCCTCGTCGCCTCGTTCAACATCATTTCGTCGCTGATCATGCTCGTGCGCGCCAAGACGCGCGACATGGCGATATTGCGCACGATGGGCGCGCCGCGCGATTCGGTGATGCGGATCTTCATGGCGATCGGGCTGTCGATCGGGATCGCCGGGACGCTGATGGGCATGGCGCTGGGGTTCGGCCTGCTCTATTTCCGGCAGGGGGTGCTGCGCGGGGTCGAGTTTCTGACCGGCCAGCCGCTCTGGGATCCGTCGATCCGGTTCCTGACCGAATTGCCGTCGAAGCCCGATCCGTTCGAAATCACCGGGATTGCGGTGATGGCGGTCGTGTTCAGTTTCCTCGCGACGCTGTATCCCGCGTTCAAGGCGGCGAATACCGACCCGGTGCAGGTGCTGCGTTATGAATGATCTGGCGCTGGAACTGGTCGGCCTGAAGCGCAGCTTTACGCAGGGCGAAGTGACGATCGAGGTGCTGCGCGGCGTCGACGCGCACCTGAAACGCGGCGAGATCGTCGCGCTGCTCGGGCCGTCGGGGTCGGGCAAGTCGACGATGTTGCAGGCGGTCGGGCTGCTCGAGGGCGGCTTCGACGGGACGATCCGCATCGACGGCGCCGACGTGACGCAATATGAGCAGGGCGAGCGGACCAAGACGCGGCGCGAAAAGATCGGCTTTGTCTATCAGTTCCACCATCTGCTGCCCGATTTCAACGCGATCGAGAATGTCGTGCTGCCGCAGCTGATCCGCGGTGCGGTGCAGGCCGAGGCGGAGGAACGCGCCGCCGATCTGCTCGGGCGGCTGGGGCTGGGCGAGCGGTTGCATCACAAGCCGAGCAAGCTGTCGGGCGGCGAACAGCAGCGCGTCGCGGTGGCGCGCGCGCTGGCGAACCGGCCGTTGCTTGTGCTCGCCGATGAGCCGACGGGCAACCTCGACGAGGCGACCGCCGACCGGGTGTTCGACCAGTTTGTGAAGCTGGTGCGCGACCATGGGTCGGCGGCGCTGGTCGCGACGCACAATGAGCGGCTGGCGACCAGGATGGACCGCGTGCTGCGCTTGCACGAGGGACGGATCGAGACGTAATTTGCTTCAACCCCTCCCACTTGCGGGAGGGGCAGGGAGATTTGGCAGCTTGCTGCCTAGTCGCAACGGGGTGGGCCGGGACAGAGCGGTTCCACAGCCCACCCCGCTGCGACTAGGCCTGGCTACGCCAAGCCAAGTCTCGCTGCCCCTCCCCTGAAGGGGAGGGGCTATTATGGGAGATAAGACCATGAGCCTTTATGATTTTTCGGCACCGCTGCCCGGCGGGGCAAGCCAGTCGATGGCGGATTATCGCGGCAAGGTGCTGCTGATCGTCAACACCGCGTCGAAATGCGGCTTTACCCCGCAATATGAGGGGTTGGAGGAGCTGTACCGCGATTACAAGGATCGCGGGTTCGAGGTGCTGGCCTTTCCGTGCAACCAGTTCGGGGCGCAGGAGCCGGGCGATGCCGACGAGATCAAGAATTTCTGTTCGCTGACCTATGACGTCAGCTTTCCGGTGATGGCCAAGATCGAGGTCAATGGCGACGGCGCCGACCCGATCTTCAAGCATCTGAAGCAGGAAAAGTCCGGGCTGTTGGGCAGCGGGATCAAGTGGAACTTTACGAAGTTTCTGGTGGACCGCGACGGCAAGGTGGTGTCGCGGCATGCGCCGACGACGAAGCCCGAGCAGCTGCGCAAAGAGATTGAGGAGTTGTTGGGGTAACCCCCCAAACGCATCGTCATTGCGAGCGAAGCGAAGCAATCCAGAGTGTGACAAGCCGCCCTGGATTGCTTCGCTTCGCTCGCAATGACGATTTTGTGCATAGGGCGGTGGTCGAATCAATGGCGCGGCGTTAGCGTCGCCCCATGGCCTACAGCCCCTTTGTCCCCCTGCGCGTCTTTTCCAGTTACACGATGCTCGAAGGGGCGATCGAGCCCAAGGCGATTGCCAAGGCCGCACGCGATCGGGGGTTTCCGGCGATCGCGATTTGCGATCGCAACGGGCTGTACGGCGCGATGGCGTTTGGCGAGGCGTGCAAGGCGGCGGGGGTGCAGCCGATCGTCGGCGCGCTGCTGAGCGTCGCGCGGCCGGGGCAGCGGCTGGCGAATGGCGCGCCGCTGATCGACTGGCTGGCGCTGTTTGCGCAGGACGAGGCGGGTTACAACAATCTGTGCGCGCTGGTGTCGGCGGCGCATCTCGGGCGGCCGGTCGAGCAGGAACCGCATGTGCTGTTGTCGGGCATGGCGGGCAAGACCGAGGGGCTGATCTGCCTGACCGGTGGCGGCGAAGGTGCACTCGCGCGCTTGCTGGCGGGCGAGCAACAAAGCGCCGCCGAGGATTATGTCGAGCAGTTGGAGGCGCTGTTCGACGGACGCCTGTATATCGAATTGTCGCGGCGGAACGACGCGACCGAAATGGCGGCCGAAAACGCACTGATCGATCTCGCCTATGCGCGCGCGCTGCCGCTGGCCGCGACCAATCCCGCCAATTTTGTCGAGCCGCAATTCCACCCCGCGCACGATGCGATGCTCTGCATCGCGCAGTCGGCCTATGTCGAAAGCGAGGACCGACGGGTGTCGAGTCCCGAAGCGTGGCTGAAGCCTGCCGAGGCGATGGAGGATGCGTTTTCGGACCTGCCCGAGGCGATCCGCAACACGCTGGTCATCGCGCAGCGCTGCGCCTTCATGGCGCCCAAACGCGCGCCGATCCTGCCCAGCCTGGCGGGCGACCGCGAGGGTGAGGCGGCGCAGCTGAAGGCCGACGCCCATGCCGGTCTCGCGGCCCGGCTGGCGCTCTATCCCGATCTCTCGGACGAAGATCGGCAGGCCTATGTCGAACGGCTCGACTTCGAGGTCGACGTCATCACCCAGATGGGGTTTCCCGGTTATTTCCTGATCGTTGCCGACTTCATCAAATGGGCGAAGGCGCAGGATATTCCGGTGGGGCCGGGGCGCGGGTCGGGCGCGGGCAGCGTCGTTGCGTGGGCGCTGACGATCACCGATCTCGATCCGCTCAAGCTGGGGTTGCTGTTCGAGCGCTTCCTCAATCCCGAGCGCGTGTCGATGCCCGACTTCGACATCGATTTCTGCGAAACGCGGCGCGGCGAAGTGATCCGCTATGTGCAGGAAAAATACGGCCGCGATACCGTCGCGCAGATCATCACGTTCGGGAAATTGAAGGCGCGCGCAGTTCTCAAGGACACCGGGCGCGTGCTCCAGATGAGCTATGGCCAGGTCGACCGGCTGGCGAAGCTGGTACCGAACCATCCGACCGATCCGTGGACGCTCGAACGCGCGCTGAACGGCGTCAGCGAGCTGATGACCGAGTATAAGCAGGACGACGGCGTCCGCCGCCTGTTCGACATGGCGCGCCAGCTGGAAGGACTGCCGCGGCACAGTTCGACCCACGCCGCGGGGGTGGTGATCGGCGACCGGCCGCTCGACCAGCTCGTGCCGCTCTATCGCGACCCGCGCTCGGACATGCCGGTGACGCAATTCGACATGAAATATGTCGAGAGCGCGGGGCTGGTGAAGTTCGACTTTCTCGGATTGAAGACGCTGTCGGTGCTGAAAGAGGCGCGGCGGCTGCTGGCGCTGCGCGGGATCGACGTCGATCTCGATACGCTGAGCTGGGACGATCCGGCGGTTTACGAATTGCTCCAACGCGGCGAGACGGTCGGGGTGTTCCAGCTGGAATCCGAAGGAATGCGGCGGACGCTGTCGGCGGTGAAGCCGACCAGTTTCGGCGACATCATCGCGCTCGTCGCGCTCTATCGACCGGGGCCGATGGACAATATCCCGTTGTTTGGCGCGCGCAAGAACGGGCGCGAGCCGATCGCCTATCCGCACCCGTTGCTCGAGGGCATTCTCGCCGAAACATACGGCATCTTTGTCTATCAGGAACAGGTGATGCAGGCGGCGCAGATCCTGGCGGGTTACAGCCTGGGCGGCGCCGACCTGCTGCGCCGCGCGATGGGCAAGAAGGTGCAGGCGGAGATGGACGCGCAGCGCGACACCTTTGTCAAAGGCTGCGGCGAGCATAACCAGATCGCACCAAAGGCGGCGAACGAGCTGTTCGACTTGATCGATAAATTCGCGGGCTATGGCTTCAACAAGAGCCACGCCGCCGCTTATGCGTTGCTGTCCTATCAGACGGCGTGGCTGAAGGCGCATTATCCACACGAGTTTTTCGCGGCGTCGATGTCGTTCGACAGTCACCAGACCGACAAATTGTCGATCTTTATCGACGACATGCGGCGGCTGGGGGTGGCGGTGGCGCCGCCGTCGATCAACGAGAGCGAGGCCGATTTTTCGGTCGGACAGAGCGGCGACGAGCTGACGGTGCGCTTTGCACTCGGCGCGCTGAAGGGCGTCGGAGAACGCGCGATGGAGGCGCTGGTCGCCGAGCGGCAGGCGAAGGGGGATTTTGCGAGCCTCGACGATTTCGCCAACCGGATAGATCCCAAGCTGCTTAACCGGCGACAAATCGAGGCGCTGGCGGGGGCGGGGGCGTTCGATTGTGTCGAGCCCAACCGCCCGCGCGTCTATGCCGGCGCCGAAAGCCTGCTTGCCTGCGCCAACAGTTCGGCGCACGAGCGATCGACGGGGCAGGCCGGGCTGTTCGGCGGCGACATCGACGTCGCGCCGGTGCTGCAACTGCCCGCCGCCGAACCCTGGACGCTGGCCGAGCGGATGACGCGCGAGAAGGAAGCGTTCGGTTTCTATTTCTCGTCGCATCCGGTGGAGCAATATGAGGCGATCGTCGCGGCGCGCGGCGCGCGCAGCTATGGCGACATCTGCGCCAATGTCGAAATGACCCCCGGCACCCGCATCCCGATGATGATGGCGGGCATGGTCGAAAACGCCAAGGCGCGCGTGTCGCAGCGCGGCAACCGCTTCCTCAACCTGACCTTGTCCGACCGCAGCGGGCAGTTCCAGTCGAGCTGTTTCGACGAGCAGACGTGCAAGCTGCTGGAGACGCTGGCCGCCGACGGCGGCTGTGCGATGCTGTCGGTCGAACTCGACCTGCTGGAAGGCGAAGAGACGCCGCGCGTGACGGTGCGCGGGGCGCAGCCGCTGGCCGAGATCGCCGCGACCGCGGCGCTGGAGCTGACGTGCCGCGTCGCGCTGCCCGAGGCGATTGCCGACATGGCGCGGTTGCTGGAAAAGCGCGACGATGCGCGCGGCAAGGTGATTGTCGTGGCGGACGACCCCGACACCGGCGGCGAGATCAGGATATGCCTGGGCCGCCGCTTCGCGCTCGGCCCCGATGTTGTATCGCGGCTCGAAACCGTCGCGGGGATCAGCGAAACCGCGCTGGCGCTGGTGACGCCGCGCGATTTTCGGGTGCGCGGATAGGTGTAGCTGATCCTCCCTGTCGCGCAGCGATGGGGAGGTGGCAGCGCGAAGCGCTGACGGAGGGGCTTTCACACTACCGGCGGCGCCCCTCCACCACCGCTTCGCGGCGGTCCCCCTCCCCATGGCTTCGCCATAGGGAGGACCTCCAGTTTCGGATGCCCCTTGCCACATGGACCGTCCTCGCCTTATCCCTTGCGGAAACAAGAGAGGAATGCCGAAATGTCCGGAATGCAAAGCCAGCCGTTGCTGGTCACCAGCCTGATCGATCATGCCGCGCGCGAACATGCGGGACGCGAGATTGTGTCGCGCTGGGCCGACGGCAGTGTGACGCGATCGAACTGGGGCGAGGTCGGGCAGGATGCGCGGCGGTTTGGCGCGGCGATGGTCAAGCTGGGGATGAAGAAGGGCGACCGTATCGCGACGCTGGCGATGAACCACGGCCACCATCTGGTCAGCTGGTACGGTAGCGCCGGGATGGGCGGGGTGCTGCACACGGTGAACCCGCGGCTGTTCGACGAACAGCTGGTCTATATCATCAACCATGCCGAGGACCGCGTGCTGTTGTTCGACGCGATGTTCCTGCCGATCGTCGAACGGCTGCGCGATCAATTGCCGACCGTCGAGCATTTTGTGCTGTTCGACGCGCCCGCGCAGGGCGATTACAAATCGTACCGCGACCTGATTGATGCCGAGGACGGCAGCTTTCAGTGGGTCCACCTCGACGAGCGCGATCCGGTCGGGCTTTGCTACACCAGCGGCACGACCGGTAATCCCAAGGGCGTGCTGTACGAGCATCGCTCGAACGTCATCCACGCGATCACCGAGATTCAGCCCGACGCGTTTGATTTGTCGAGCCGCAGCGTGATCCTGCCGATCGTGCCGATGTTCCATGCGAACAGCTGGGGCATCCCCTTTGCGGCGGCGACGGTGGGGGCGAAGCTCGTGTTTTCGGCGACCAACGACGCGCAAGTCCTCTGCGACCTGATGCACGCCGAGGGCGTTACGCATAGCGCCGGGGTGCCGACGGTATGGCTTGCGATGTTTGCGCATATGGACGCGACGGGGATGGGTTATGGCGCGCTCCATCATGTCATCATCGGCGGGTCGGCGGCGCCGCGCGCGATGATCGAACGCTTTATGAAGGCAGGGGTCTATGTCGGCCACGCCTGGGGGATGACCGAAACCAGCCCGATCGGGACGATGGGCAAGCGCCCGTGGAACTGGGACGCGTTGAGCTTCGACGAACAGGTCGACATTATCTGCCGTCAGGGCTGTCCGCCATTCGGGGTCGAACTGCGGATCGTCGATGACGAGGGCGGCGAACTGCCGCGCGACGGACAGACCAGCGGGCGGCTGCAGATCCGCGGGCCGTGGATCATCCAGCGCTATTTCAAGGCCGATGCCGATGCAGCGGATACCGACGGCTGGTTCGACACCGGCGACGTGTCGGTGATCCACCCCGACGGGGTCATGCAGATCACCGACCGGGCGAAGGATGTGATCAAGTCGGGCGGCGAATGGATTTCGTCGATCGAGCTGGAAAATGCCGCGGTGGGTGCGCCGGGGGTCCAGGAAGCGGCGGCGGTTGGTGTCTATCACCCAAAGTGGGACGAGCGGCCGATCCTGCTGATCGTCAAGAAACCCGGCGCCGAGACGAGCGAGGCGGCGATCATCGATTATCTGAAGGACAAGGTCGCGAAATGGTGGCTGCCCGACGAGGTCGTGTTCGTCGACGAGCTACCGCACACCGCGACGGGCAAGATTTTGAAGCGGCAGATCCGGGACGATTATAAGGATTATAAACTGCGGTCGTTGGCTGAGGCGTAAAGGCGCCAACCGCAAAAGCTGCGTCATTGCGAGGAGCCGAAGACGACGCGGCAATCCAGAGGAGGTATAAACCGCTCTGGATTGCTTCGCTTCGCTCGCAATGACGATGTGCCTCTAGAACAGCTCCATCTGCCCATCGCGCTCGGGCGGTCTGAACAGGTCGCTGCGCAGTGGCGGAAACCGCCTGTCCATGTCATGTTCGCGCGCCGCGCGTTTGACGCGGGTGCGGATCAGTTGCGCCCAGACGCCCTGACCCTTCATGCGGGTGAAGAACTCCGCGTCATTGTCGCGCCCGCCGCGGATGTCCTGCACCATGTGCATCACCTTGTCGGCGCGGTCGGGGTAGTGGGCGGCGAGCCACGCGCGGAACAAGGGCGCGACTTCATAGGGCAGGCGCATCAGGATGTAGGAGGCGCGGATGGCGCCCGCCTGCGCGGCGGCGGCCATGATCGCTTCGATCTCGTGATCGGTGATCGCGGGGATGATCGGCGAAATATTGACCTGCGTCGGAACCCCGGCGTCGATCAGCTGGCGGATCGCGGCGAGGCGGCGTTTGGGGTGTGGGGCTCGCGGTTCGAGGGTGCGCGCAAGCGCGGGGTCGAGCGTCGTGACCGAGATCGCGACGCCGACCAGATTGTCGCGCGCCATGGCGGCGAGCAGGTCGATGTCGCGGAGCAGCCGGTCGGACTTGGTGGTGATGAGCAGCGGGTGGCGCGTTTCGGCGAGCACTTCGATCACCGAGCGGGTGATGCCCCATTCGCGCTCGATCGGCTGGTAACCGTCAGTGTTGGTGCCGATCGCGAGCGGGGCGGGCGTGTAGCCGCGCTTGGCCAGTTCTGCGCGCAGCAGTTTGGCGGCGTCGGGTTTGGCGAACAGGCGGCTTTCGAAATCGAGCCCGGGCGACAGGTCGTGAAAAGCGTGGGTCGGGCGCGCGTAGCAATAGATGCAGCCATGCTCGCAGCCGCGATAGGGGTTGATCGAGCGGTCGAAGCCGATGTCGGGCGATGTGTTGCGCGCGATGATGGTTTTGGGCTGTTCGACGGTGACGGTGGTGCGCAAAGGCGGCGGGGCGCCGTCAACATCTTGCGCTGTGTCGAGCCAGTCGCCGTCGGCCTCGCGATCCAGCGAGCCGGTGCGCGTCGGGCGCGGGTTGGCGGGCGCGCCGCGGCCGGAAATCGGGGGGAGGGGTTTGGCGGTTTCCACTGGGCGAGGATATCGCGGCGATAGGAACAAAGAAAGAACATTATTGCATCGTCATCCCGGCGAAGGCCGGGATCTCGCCCTATCATCACCCATCACCGGTGAGATCCCGCCCTTCGCCGGGATGACGGAGTGGGAGCTATTCCATCAACCGCGGCATCAGGTCGACGAAATTGCAGGGCTTGTGCCGACTATCGAGCTGGGTTGCCAAAATGCCTTCCCACGCATCGGTCACCGCGCCCGTCGAACCCGGCAGCGCGAAGATGTAGGTGCCGCGCGCGACGACGGCGCAGGCGCGCGACTGGATCGTCGAGGTACCGATCGTCTGGTAGCTGAGCCAGCGGAACAGTTCGCCGAAACCGGGAATATCCTTGCCGTCCAGCCGGTGTAGCGCTTCGGGGGTCACGTCGCGGCCAGTGAGGCCGGTGCCACCAGTGGTGATCACGACGTCGACGTCGGGATCGTCGATCCAATTGTGGAGGCGCGAGACGATCAGCGACGTTTCGTCCTTGATGATCGCGCGCGCGGCGAGAATGTGGCCCGCGGCGGTCAGCAATTCCTCGAGCTTGTCGCCCGAGCGGTCTTCTGCTGCGCTGCGGCTGTCCGAAATCGTCAGCAGCGCGATCCGGACCGGTTTGAAGGTCAGACTTTCGTCAATCGGCATTGGCGAGGCCGCCTGCCCAGGTCAGCCGGGTGCGGTCCTTGCCGTCGGGGAAGCGCGGCCATTTGCCCTGCGCCAGCGCGGCGCGGCTGACCGATGGCTTGCCCTGTTGCGCCTCGTACATCCAGTAATTGCGCAGCACGATGCCGACATAGCCGCGCGTTTCCCAATAGGGGATCGATTCCATGTAGAGCAAAGGATCGCCATTATCGCGGATTTCGGACTGCCAGCGGGCGATCGGGGCGGGACCGGCGTTGTACGCGGCGATCACCTTGGGCAGCTGGCCACCGGTCGAGGCGTCGCGGGCCAGATATTGCAGATAGCTTTGCCCCATGTCCATGTTGACCGCGGGGATCGACAGGTCGCGTGTGTCGATCGTGTCGCCGCGCCAGCGCGCGACGTCGCGCGCGGTGCCGGGGCGCACCTGCATCAATCCCTTGGCGCCCGCCGGGCTGACCACGGCGCGCTGGAAGCGCGATTCCTGCAAGGTGTGAGCGAACACCAGCGCCGGATCGACCTTCCACCCGCCATTGGGTTCCCATTTGGGCTGCGGATAGCGTGCCTGTGCGGCAGGCTTGCGGCCCTGCGGGGTGTTGTGCGCGAGGTAGAGCTGCGTTTCGGGCAGGCTGAGCGCGCCTGCAATGGCGAGCAATTGTTCGTGTTGGCGCGGATCGCCGATCCGCGCCTGGTGGCGCAGCACGGCGTCGGCATATTTATCTTCGCCGATTTCGGCGAGCGCCATGGCGGCGCGGACATTGGGCAACTCGTCGAGCGCGCGCCACGCGCTGCGATCTGCACGGACCAGCTCGCGCTGGTTATTGACCGCAATGCCCAGCGTTTCGACCGCCAGCATGCCGTAAAAGGTTTCCTCGTTGGCGGCGGCGGAGCGCAGGCGCGCCTGTACCGAAGCCGGTTCGCCCGCCGCGACGGCGGCACGAGCGGCCCAATAATAGGCGGCCGCGCGCAGTTCGGCGTCGGGCGCCTCGCGCGAAACGCGGTCAAACGCTGCCAGCGCGGTGCGATAATCGCGGGTTCGCCATGCCGCGAGCGCCTGAACCCACGCGCCTTGCGTCGACCAGGCACCCCGTCCGGCAGCACATTCGCTCGCGAGACGGAGCGCATTGGCGTCGTCGTTTTCGATATAATAGGACCAGGCGACCTTTTGCCGCCATTCGTCGCGCGCTTCGGGCGTCAGGCGGTCGATGACGGCGTTAAGCAGCGCCTCGGCGCCCGCCGGGTCGTCGTTCTTGATCCGGTCGGGGATCGTGCGTGCGAGACCGGCAGCGACCGGATCGCTGTTGACGGTGTCGGCGTTCAGCCGTCGCGGCGCGCTTCCCGCCCAGGTCAGGCGAGCCTGCAAGGGGAGTGTCGGCAGATCGGTCGCACCGCGCCGCGCCGCCAGCCGGCCAAGCTGTTCGGCCTGCGGCAAATGCGGCGATCGCGCGAGGATCGGCATGATGTCGGTCACTTCGGCGCGGGGACTGTTCGCTGCGGTGAGCAGTTCGGCCCGCAGGAAATCGTTGAGCGGGCCCCCTTTTGCGTCGGCGTCGGCGCTATCGAGCAATGCCTTGGCATCGGCCCAGCGCTGGCCGCGGATTGCGGTCAGCACCTGCGTATAGAGCTGTTTCTGTTTCGCCGACAAAATGTCGGGAACGGTTTGCGGCGCGGCGACAAGATCGCGGCTGCTGGCATCGACCGCCCAGACCGGTGTCGCTGTCGCGGTCGCGGCCAAAACGGCCGCCGAAACAAGGTTTCTGGTCATCATCGTCATCTGTCAACGTCCCCGGTTGAGCAGTTTCAGGCTGTCCCACACCGCCGCCTTTTGCGCGGGCCGGGCCAGGAGCATCGCGGGATGCGCCACAGCCACCGCCTCCACCTTGCCGCCATCTTGGTTAATATCGAGTAACTTTCCGCGGGTTTCGGGCAGCCCGGCCGCCGCCGCCATCCGCACGATGTCGCTGCCGATCAGCAGCAGCCTTTCGGGCCGCGCCAGTTTGAGGTGATGCCATAGCAAGCGGTCGAGTTCGGCAGCATCGGCGCCGTCGCAACGCCCGCCCGCGGGGCGGGTGACCGCAAGACTCGCCATATAACAGGCGTCGCGGGTCATCCCGATCGCGCGCAGCATCGCGTCGAGCAACTGGCCTGCGGCGCCGGTGAACAATGTGCCGTCGCGCTGGTCGTCGATTTCGGGCCAGGCGGTAAGCAGCATCAGCGGCATGCCCGCCTGACCGACCGGCAACACGCGGCGCGCGTCCCACTGGCTGCCCGGCACGTCGTCGCCGGTTGCCAGCCAGCGCTGAAATTCGTCCCAATCGTCGGGAAAGACGACCGGGCCCTTGGGCGCCGCCACCTCTGGTGCCTCGTGCCGCTGGAGTGCGGCGGGGAGGGGGGCGGCTTCGGCTTCCGGCGCCAGCGTCGGTCTGAGCCGCACCGCCGTAGCGTCATTCGCCGGGGGCAGCACCAGCCAGCCCGCCGGTTCCTCACCGACGAGCGCGTCGACGCCCGCCAGCGACCACCAGTCGGTTATGCTTTCCGCCAGCGCCAATGATTGTGGCCCACCCATGGGAAATGTTCAAACAGGCTGTTGACGGACACGTCAATTGGCGGGCATCGCAATTCGTGACAGAATGAGCGCAGGACACGATGAATGTCCGCGCTGGGACGGCAGAAAGGTATTTGCGGTGAGCGAACGGGAATCGATGCCCTATGACGTGGTCATCGTCGGCGCGGGTCCAGCGGGGCTTTCGGCGGCGATCCGCCTGAAACAACTTGCGAATGAAGCGGGCAGCGAGCTGTCGGTCTGTATCCTGGAAAAAGGGTCCGAGGTCGGCGCGCACATCCTGTCGGGCGCGGTGATCGATCCCAAATCGCTCGACCAACTGCTCCCCGAATGGCGCGACATGGGCTGTCCGATGGCCGAGGTGCCGGTCAACGACAACCAGCATTGGGTGCTGACCAAGACCAGGAAAATCGGGGTGCCGCACTTCATCACGCCCGGTTTCATGCACAACAAGGGGACTTATACGGGCAGCTTGGGCAATCTGTGCCGCTGGCTCGCCGAGCAGGCCGAAGGGCTGGGGGTTGAAATCTTCCCGGGCTTTCCGGCGGCGGAAATCCTCTATAACGATGACGGTTCGGTCAAAGGCGTCGCGACCGGCGACATGGGCGTCGCGCGCGATGGCAGCCACAAGGCGGATTATGCGCCGGGGCTGGAACTCCACGCCAAATATACCTTCTTTGGCGAAGGGGTGCGCGGGCATCTGACCAAGATTTTGAAACCGCAATTTGCGCTCGACGCCGATTGCGAGCCACAGGTTTACGGGCTGGGCGTCAAGGAATTGTGGGACATCGATCCCGAAAATCACGCGCCGGGCCGGGTGATCCACACGCAGGGCTGGCCGCTTGACGAGCATGCCAATGGCGGCGGCTTTCTGTACCACCAGGCAAACGGACAGGTTGCGCTGGGGTTCGTGACCTGGCTCAATTACCGCAATCCCCACATCTCGCCGTTCCAGGAGATGCAGAAGTGGAAAACGCATCCCGAGATTGCGAAGATTTTGAAGGGCGGCAAGCGCGTGTCCTATGGCGCGCGCGCGATCAGCGACGGCGGTTATCAGTCGGTGCCGAAACTGGCCTTTCCCGGCGGCGCGCTGATCGGAGACAGCGCCGGTTTCCTCAATGTCCCGCGCATCAAGGGTACCCACACCGCGATGAAATCGGGGATGATGGCGGCCGAGGCAGCGTTCGCGGCGGTGACCGCAGGACGCGGCGGCGACACGCTTGATGCCTATCAGGCGGCGTATGACGACAGCTGGGTCAAGAAGGAACTCAGCGTCGTGCGCAACGTGCTGCCGCTCGTCGAGAAATGGGGCGATCTGGGCGGGACGATCCTGTCGGGGATCACGATGTGGCTGGAAACGCTCAAGATCAAAGTGCCGTTCACGATGAAACATCATCCGGACAATGAGAGCCTTTACCGCGCCGACATGATGCCGAAGCCCGATTATCCGAAGCCCGACGGCGTGCTGACCTTTGACCGCCTGTCGTCGGTGTTCATTTCGAACACCAACCATGAGGAAGACCAGCCGGTCCATTTGCAACTGAAAGACCCGTCGATCCCGGTCGCGTACAACCTGCCGCTCTATGACGAACCCGCGCAGCGCTATTGCCCGGCGGGGGTTTACGAGATTGTCGGCGAGGAAGAGGGCGATCCGAAGTTCGTGATCAACGCCCAGAATTGCGTCCATTGCAAGACGTGCGACATCAAGGATCCGACCCAGAATATCAACTGGGTCACCCCCGAAGGCGGCGGAGGCCCCAATTACCCGAACATGTAAGATCGTCCGCCTGTTGCTGGCGGCCGGGACATTGGCCGCTGCCGTTCCGGCACAGGCGGCCGACCAGGGCGGCGGCGCCGCGATCAATGCGCTGGTACGGGCGCGGCTCGCCGAGGAACGGGGGGATGCCGCTGGGGCACTGGCGGCGCTGACCAGCGTTTCGAGCCTGGCGCCGGACCTGCCGGGGATACGCGGCCGCATCCTCGAACAGGCGATCGAAGCGGGCGATCTGGCCGCGGCGCGCATTGCGGCCTTGCAATCGTGGAACAGCGGCGAGCGCCGCTTCGACGCGCAGCTGGTCCTGCTGGTCGATGCGATGCGGCGGTCGGACTGGAAAGGCGCGCGCGCGGCGATCGCGGGACGTGACGACAAGACCGGGACCGATGTCATCGGGCGGCTGGTGATGCCGACGGTCAATGCCTGGATCGACGTCGGGGCACGGCAGGCGACGCCCGAACGGTATCTGCTGGCGGCGCAGGGCCGGACCCGGCCCGAACCCTCGCTGGCGTTGCAGGCGGCACTGATCCAACTTGCGACGCGGCGGACGGACGAGGCGGCGGCACTGGCCGACGACATCGTGCTGAGCGACCGGACAAGCCAGCTTGTCGCCCTGCGGCTGGCGGCCACGCTGGACAAGGCGGGTCGGCGCGACGCCGCGGTCAGGCTGCGCGGGCGAACGCTGCTCGCCGCGGCGCAGCGCGAGGACCCGATGCTGCTGCTGCCCGACCAGCCGGTCGTGACAGCACGCGCCGGGGTGGCGCAATGGCTGGGTCTGCTCGCGGACGGGCTGGTCCGGGTGCCGAACAGCAACACCAAGCTGCCGCTGCTGTTCGCGCGCGCGGCGCATTGGCTGAACGATAAAGACTGGGCGGTGCAGGCGACACTGGTCGAGGTGCTCGATCGCAATGGCCAGCGCGACGCAGCGGTCGCCCTGTTGAGCGGCGGGCGTTCGGCGCTGCCGCCGGTGCTCGTCATGCGGCGCGCCGAATTGCTGGCCGATAGCGGCGATCTCGCCGGTGCGGCCAAGCTGGCAGAAACAGCGGCGGCGGGCGAAACCGCGCGTAGTCTGCTCGTCCGGCTCGCCGATATTGCACGGCGATCGGAAGATCGGAAGGCTGCGGCGGACGCGTATGAGCGGCTGGAAGCGGCTTTGGGAGAGGAACAGGGCGACCAGCAGTTGCGGGGAACGCTGTTGATCGCGCGCGCCGAGCTGTTGCTGCAAGCCGATGACTGGGACGCGGCGGCACCGCTGATCGAACAGGCCGTGGCGTTGCGCCCTGCCGACGCGATGATCCTCAACTTTGCCGGCTATTCGGCCCTGGAGCGGCGCAAGGACGTGCCGCAATCGCTGGCGCGGATCGAGGCGGCGTGGGCGAAGGAGCCGCAGAATGCCAGCATCACCGACTCGCTTGGCTGGGCCTATTTCCTGACCGGGCGCACCGGCGAGGCGGTCGAGTTGCTGGAAAAGGCGCAGCGTGGCGAGCCGACCAACGCGGTGATCGTCGAACATCTGGGCGATGCCTATTGGCAGGCGGGACGCAGGTTCGAGGCGCGCTATAAATGGCGCGCCGCGGTGCTGCTCGCCGAGGCGGAGATGGCGACGCGGCTTGAGGCGAAATTGCGCGACGGGCTGACCCCGGCGACGGTGGCGCCATGAGTGCGGTGATGGAGGAAACCGGCTGGGCGAAGATCAATCTCGCGCTGCACGTGCGCGCCCGGCGGAACGACGGCTATCATGAGATCGAAACGCTGTTTGCCTTTGTCGATGGCGGCGACGGGATTGTTGCCGAGGTGGCGGATGCAGATCGGCTGACGATCGAAGGTGAATTTGCCAAGGGATTGAGCGACGGCGCCGACAATCTGGTGATGCAGGTGCTCGCGCTGCTGCGCGCGCGCTATGGTACCGATCGGGTGCCGCCGCTGGCGGTGACCTTGACCAAGCACTTGCCGGTCGCGGCGGGGATTGGCGGCGGGTCGGCCGATGCAGCGGCGATGGCGCGGTTGGTGCGGACGCATTTCCTGCCCGAACTGGGTGATGCCGTGCTGGCACGGATCATCAGTCCGCTGGGCGCCGATATTGCTGCTTGTGTAGCGAGCACGACCTGTCTGGGGGTCGGGGTGGGCGAGGAGTTGCGCGCGGTCCCCGAACTGCGGCTGGGCGGGACACCGGTGCTGCTGGTCAATCCGCGCCAGCCGGTCGCGACCGGGCCAGTGTTTGCGGCATGGGACGGGATCGACCGTGGGGAACTGTTCGGCGATCCCGCCGGGCGGGCGCAGCTGCTGGCGGCACGCAACGATCTGCAACGTCCGGCAACGGCGCAATGTCCTGCGATAACCGACATGTTGACCGAATTGGGAGCGCTTGGCCCCTGGCTGGCGCGGATGTCGGGGTCGGGGGCAACCTGTTTTGCGCTGTTCGACGCCGCCGCAACGCGCGACGCGGCGGGGGTTCGACTGGCGCAAAGCCATCCGCATTGGTGGTACATGGCGGGCGCGCTGCGATGAGTGAGGCGTGGCGGCAGCTCGGAACGCCGCGCGCTGGCGGCACCCTGCTGATTGCCGATCATGCGTCGAACCATGTTCCCGATGACATTGATCTCGGCATCGATCGGGCGCTGCTGACCAATCATATCGCGATCGACATCGGGGTCGCCGAAGTCGCGGCACGACTGGTCGAAGGTGGCGCGGTTGATGCGGCGATCCTGGGCGGGGTGTCGCGGCTGGTGGTCGATTGCAACCGCGACGAGGACGCGCCGGGGGTGCTGCCGATCGCCAGCGACGGCCATGCGGTGCCCGGCAACGCGCTTGACGACAGCGCGCGCGAGGCGCGGCTGGCGCGCTTCTTCCGTCCCTATCACGACCATATCGCCGCGACGATCGCGGCGCAGCGGCCCGCGATGATCCTGTCGCTGCACAGCTTTACCCCGGCGCTGGCGGCGCATCCCGACCAGGTGCGACCGTGGCATGTCGGGGTGCTGTATAATGAGGATGACCGGCTGGCGGCGGCCGCGATTGCGGCGCTGGCCGATGAAGGGCTGAACGTCGGCGACCAGCTGCCCTATTCGGGCAAGCTGCTCAACGCGACGATGAACCGCCATGCCGAAGCGAACGACATACCCTATGTGGGGATCGAGATGCGGCAGGATCTGGTCGGCGACGCGGTGGGACAGGCATTGTTCGCCGAGCGACTGGCGCGCATGTGCCGGAAAGTGGCGTTGAACATCGGGGCTTAGGCGTGTAGAGGCGCATCTCGCCGCTGGTCTGCGAAACAAAATTATCAGGATTGAGTAAAATGCCTTCTTATCGTTCGCGAACCACGACCCACGGCCGCAACATGGCGGGCGCGCGCGGCCTGTGGCGCGCGACGGGCATGAAGGACAGCGATTTCGGCAAGCCAATCATCGCGGTGGTCAACAGCTTTACCCAGTTTGTGCCGGGCCATGTCCATCTGAAGGATCTGGGCCAGATGGTCGCGCGCGAGATCGAGGCGGCGGGCGGCGTCGCCAAGGAATTCAATACGATCGCGGTCGACGATGGCATCGCGATGGGGCACGACGGGATGCTCTATAGCCTGCCGAGCCGCGACCTGATCGCAGACTCGGTCGAATATATGGTCAATGCGCATTGCGCCGACGCGATGGTTTGCATTTCCAACTGCGACAAGATCACTCCGGGAATGCTCATGGCGGCGCTGCGCATCAACATCCCCGTGGTCTTCGTGTCGGGCGGGCCGATGGAAGCGGGCAAGGTTGTCCTGAACGGGAAGACAGTTGCCCTCGATCTGGTCGATGCGATGGTTGCGGCGGCGGATGAAAAATATACCGATGAAGAAGTCACCGCGATCGAGCAGGCGGCGTGTCCGACCTGCGGTTCGTGCTCGGGAATGTTCACCGCCAATTCGATGAACTGCCTGACCGAGGCGCTGGGGCTGTCACTGCCGGGCAATGGCTCGACTCTGGCTACGCATGCCGACCGCAAGGAGCTGTTCCTGCGCGCCGGGCGGATCGTCGTCGAAATGTGCCGCCGCCATTATGAGGAGGGCGACGACAGCGTGCTGCCGCGGAATATCGCGACCTTCGAGGCGTTCGAAAATGCCATGAGCCTCGACATCGCGATGGGCGGGTCGACCAACACGGTGCTGCACCTGCTCGCGGCGGCGTTCGAGGCGGGGGTCGATTTCACCATGACCGACATCGACCGGCTGTCGCGCCGGGTTCCATGCCTGTCGAAGGTCGCGCCGGCCAAGTCAGACGTCCATATGGAGGACGTCCACCGCGCGGGGGGGATCATGGCGATCCTTGGTCAGCTGGAACGTGCCGGGCTGATCCACGCGCATCTGCCGACGGTGCACAGCGCGACGCTGGGCGACGCGCTGAACAAATGGGATATTTCGCGGACCAGCGATCCTGATGTGCAGAAATTCTTCATGGCGGCGCCGGGCGGGGTGCCGACGCAGACCGCGTTCAGCCAGGACCGGCGCTGGGATTCGCTTGATCTGGACCGTGAGACCGGGGTGATCCGTTCGGCGGACCATGCGTTCAGCCGGGATGGCGGGCTGGCGGTGCTGTCGGGCAATCTGGCGGTCGATGGCTGTATCGTGAAGACCGCCGGGGTGGACGAGAGCATCCTGAAATTTTCGGGTCCGGCCAGAGTTTATGAAAGCCAGGACGCCGCGGTGGCGGGCATATTGACCGGGCAGGTGACGGCGGGCGACGTCGTCGTCATCCGTTACGAAGGGCCGAAGGGCGGACCGGGGATGCAGGAAATGCTCTATCCGACGAGTTACCTCAAATCGAAGGGGCTGGGCGCGGCTTGCGCGCTGGTCACCGACGGGCGCTTTTCGGGCGGCACATCGGGGTTGTCGATCGGTCATGTCTCGCCTGAAGCCGCCGAGGGCGGAACGATTGCGCTGGTCGAGGACGGCGACCTGATCGACATCGACATCCCGTCGCGGACGATCACGCTGGCGGTGGCGGACAGCGTGCTCGCCGAGCGCCGCGCGGCGATGGAGGCGATGGGCGAGGCCGCATGGCAACCCGCCAAACCGCGCCCGCGCAAGGTTTCGGTAGCACTTCAGGCCTATGCCGCGATGACGACGAGCGCGGCGCGCGGCGCGGTGCGCGACCTGTCGCAGTTGAAGGGCAAGTAATGCGGACGTGGGGAGGCATTGCGGGGTTGCTGTTGCTGGCGGCGTGTGGTGGCGCCCCCGACAATGGCGATCTGGCCGAGGCCGAGGCGCGCGGGGCGCGCGAAGCAGCCGCCGACGGCCGGATCGAATGCGCGCTGGAGGGCGCCAAGCTGTTCGATCGTACCTGTACCGTCGAACAGATCAGCGGAGCGGACGGGACGGTGCTGGTCGTCGGGCGCGCCAATGTCGGCTATCGCCGGTTGCAGATCACGACCGACGGGCGCGGGGTTGTATCGGCAGATGGGGCCGAACCGGCGAAGGTGACGATCGTCGGCGACGGAGTGATCGAGGTGGCAATCGGCAGCGACCGGTACCGGTTGCCGGCGAATACGGGTGGCACGACCTAAGGAACTCGTCATTGCGAGCGCAGCGAAGCAATCCAGAGCAGTTCATGCCTCTCTGGATTGCTTCGCTGCGCTCGCAATGACGAGATATAATGGCGGGAGCTTCCATCGCGACTTTTCGGTCAACCGTGCTAGTCTAGCGCCATGCTCATCCCCGCCGACGCCCCGATCCTGACCAGCGCCGCGATGCGCGAAGCCGAGGCGGCGTGTGCGGCGCAAGGGACGTCGCTGTCCGAATTGATGGAGCGCGCGGGGGCGGCGGTGGCGGACACCGCATGGCGCATGGCGGCGGGCGCGCCGGTGCTGATCCTGTGTGGCCCCGGCAACAATGGCGGCGATGGCTATGTGGCGGCGCGGATACTGGCGGCGCGGGGTGCGGCGGTGCGCGTGGCGGCGTTGGCCGAACCGGCAACTGATCTGGCGACGGCGGCGCGCGCGGGGTGGCAGGGTGCCGTCGAACCGATCACCGAGGCGCTGGCGCCCGCTCCGGTGATTGTGGATGCGCTGTTCGGGGTCGGGTTGTCGCGGCCGCTGGACGATGGAATGGCCGCTACGCTGCGTCGGTTTAGCGGTCGCCGCGTGCTGGCCGTCGATATGCCTAGCGGCGTGGAGAGCGACGGCAATGCCGGCTGGATGCCGCCGCTGCCAGCCGATGTCACGCTGGCGCTGGGCGCATTGAAGCCCGCGCATGTGCTGCTGCCGACCGCCGCCGCGTGCGGCAGCGTGCTGCTCGCGCCGATCGGGATCGCTGCGCAGGCAACGATGCGGACGCTGCCGAGCCCGACGGTCGCAACACCCGCCGCGGCGGCGCATAAATTCGACCGCGGGATGGTGCTGGTCTTTGCCGGGCCGATGCCCGGCGCGGCGGGGCTGGCGGCGGCAGCGGCGCTGCGCGCGGGGGCGGGCTATGTCGTGCTGGAAGGCAGCGAACGCGCTCCGCTGTCGGCGATCATCACCGAAAGCGATGCGCGCTTCGGCGAAAGGCTGAGCGATCCGCGGGTCGGTGCGGTGGTGATCGGGCCGGGCTTTCCCGCCAGCGACGAGTTGCTGTTCGACGTCGAGGCAGCGCTCGATTCGGGCAAGCCGCTGGTGCTCGATGCGGCCGCAATCGCCGCAGCCCTACCGCGCTTGTGCGAAACGCCGTGCCGCGCGATTCTGACCCCGCATGAAGGCGAGTTCGCGCGCACCTTTCCCGAGCTTTACGGGAGCAAGATCGACCGCGCCAAGGCGGCGGCAGTGCGAACTGGGGCGGTCGTCGTCTATAAGGGCGCCGACACCGTCATTGCCGCGCCCAATGGCCGGGTCGCTGCGGGGTGGCCGGGTAGCCCATGGCTCGCGACGGCGGGGACGGGCGATGTGCTGGCGGGGGCGTGCGGCGCGATGCTGGCGCGCGGCGGTGATCCTTTCGACGCCGCGGTTGCCGCGGTGGGGTGGCATATTGCGCGCGCAAAGGCTATCGGCCCCGGCCTTGTCGCCGACGATCTGGTTGCCGACGATCGTATGAAAGCCTGATGTGACCGAAACCGCTTTGATTACCCGCATTGCCGCGCGCGGCGACGGCGTCACGGCCGATGGCCGCCATGTTGCGGGCGGTGTGCCGGGCGACAGGGTGCGGGGCGACGGGATCATCATCCCGGGACCGAACCGCGCCGAACCGCTGTGCCGCCATTTCGGCAAATGCGGCGGGTGCGAGTTGCAGCATGTCGCCGAAGGCGCGCTCGCCGATTTCGTGCGCCACCGGGTGGTTGGCGCCCTGGCGGCGCAGGATGTTGCCGCGGGCAACGTGCTGCCCGCGCTGCTGTCGCCGCCGCAGAGCCGACGCCGCGCGGCGCTGACCGCGCTGCGTACCGGCAGGCAGGTCGCGATCGGCTTCAACGCCGCGCAGAGCAACCAGATCGTCGACATGCAGCAGTGCCCGCTGCTGCTGCCCGAATTGTTCGCGCTGATCGCGCCGCTGCGCGAGCTGTTGACCGAGATTGCGCAGCCAAGGCGGCCGGTGAAGGTCAAGCTCCAGATGCTCGATCAGGGGGTCGAGGTGTTACTGGAGGGGGTCAAGGCAGAGGGGCTTGACGCGGCCATGGCGTTGCAGGACTTCGCGGGCGTGCATCGGCTGTCGCGCTTTGCCGTCGATCAGGGCTATGGCCTGGAAACCCTGTGGCAGCCTGAACCGCCGACGGTGGGGTTCGGCGAGGTAATGGTCGAAGTGCCGACCTTTGCCTTTCTGCAAGCCACCGCGGCGGGGCAGGCGGCGCTGGTCGAGGCTGTGACGAACGCGATCGGCGATGCCCCTGCCGTGGCCGATTTGTTCGCCGGGGTCGGGACATTTGCACTGTCGATCCAGAAGGGGCGCAAAGTTTATGCCGCCGAGGGGGCGCGCGATGCGATCGCGGCGCTGACTGCCGCCGCGAACCGCACCGGGGCGCTGGTCGCGACCGAGCATCGCGACCTGTTCCGCCGCCCGCTGATCGCCGCGGAGCTGAACCGATTTGGCGCGGTCATTCTCGATCCGCCGCGCGCGGGGGCGGAGGAGCAGGTGGTGCAACTGGCGGCGTCGGCGGTCCCGGTGATCGCTTATGTCAGTTGCAATCCCGCCAGCTTTGCGCGCGATGCGAAGCTGCTGGTCGCGGGTGGTTACACGCTCGATTGGGTGCAGCCGGTCGGGCAGTTCCGCTGGTCGACGCATGTCGAATTGGCCGGACGGTTCAGCCGGTAGCAGAAGCCCCTCCCCTTCAGAGGAGGGGATGGGGTGGGGCCATCAGCCTTGCGCAAGGCGTCGGACCCCCACCCGCTGCGACTAACGAACAAGTTCGCAAGTCTCGCTGCCCTCCCCTGAAGGGGAGGGCGTAAGGGCTTCAGTTCAACACAAACCCCATGAACGCATGCACGCACAGCGCGAGCAGCGCGAGGCTGGCCAGCGCGAACACCAGGAACCGCCACATCACGCGGTTGACCGTCACCTGGATCAGGCTGTGAACGATCCGCAAGACCACATAGGCCCAGGCAAGCTGGGCGTTCAGCCCGCCGCCCATGCCGCCGACCGCCAGCGCAATGGCGACCGCGTAGAACACCGTCGGTTGTTCCATCAGATGGTTATAATTATGCGCCTTCCACTGCACTTCGGCGGGCAGCACGTCGTCGAGCCCCTTGCCGGTGCCGCCGACCATCTTGGCGGCGTCGATCTTAGCGCGTTGCATGGCGGGAATGCGAGTCGCGTACATCCACACCCACATGATCATCGACCACAGCGCGAGCGTGGCGACCGGCCCAAGAATATCGTTCGTATCCATATATCTTCCCCCTCAACCCAAAGTGGCGATCACCGCCAGCAACGCCAACGCGATCAGACAGAATGTCGCCAGCGCAAAAATCGCGAAGCGCACCGGAACGCGGTTCACGGTCGCTTGGTACAGGCTGTGGATGACCCGCAGCACGACGTAGGCCCACGCCAGCCCGCGTGTCAGGTCGGTGCTGCCGCCCGACAGATGCAGAAAGATGATCACCGCGTAGAACAGCGTCGGCTGTTCGAGCAGATGTGTATAATTGTGCGATTTCCAGTTGGTAAGCGGCGGCAAAACACCTTCCAGATCGACCCCGCGTCCACCCGGGGGTGCAGTCTTGAGGTCGAGGCCGACCTTGCCGAACGCCTGAAATCGCGTGACCGCGGCCCAGCCGAGCATGATGAGTGTCCACAGCGCGAGTACGGCGCCCGGCGCGAGCAGGTTTTCAGGCATGTCGTTCCCCCTTCCAGAATAAGCGCGATGCTAGGGCGCGCGCACAGCAAAGCAATCGCGGAAATTCAGCCCTGCCGTGCCGCCAGTTCGGCGCGGATCGCCGCGCCGTCGCCATCGACCCTTGGCGCAAAACCCAAGTCGCCGGGGGGCGACGCGCCATATTTCACCGGCGGCTGTATTTCGTGGAACGCGCCGATGTCGGGGTGGACGCGGGGACGGAAAAAGCCGGTGGCGACGAAATGCGGGTCGTCCTTGATGTCCTGCAAATCGCGCGCGGCCATCGCGGGGATGTCGTTCGCAGCGAACAGCGCCAGCCATTCGGCGGTGGTCTTGGCCGGGGTCTTGCGCGCGATCTCGCGGTAAACGATCGGCATGTGCTCGCCCTTCGCTTTCGCCGCCTCGAATTCGGGGGTTTGGGTCAGTCCTTCGCTGCCGAGGAGCGCCATCAGCCGCGCCGTCGATTCGGCGGTATAGGGGACGATCGCCAGATAGCCGTCGCTCGTCGGAAAGGGCTGGCGCGTCGGATCGAGCTGGCGCGGATAGCCCGCGGGGCCGAGTGGGGGGTCGAGCGCCGCGTCGCGCAGATGTTCGGTCAACATGAAAGATGCGAAACATTCGAACATCGGCACCTCGACCGCCTGCCCCTCGCCGGTGCGCAGCTTGTGGATCAGCGCGACGAGAATCGCCTGCGCGCCAAACTGGCCCGCAATCTTGTCGGCGATCAGCGACGGGAAATAGCGCGGGCGCGGGTCGCCATCGACGCGTGGGAGCAGGCTGGTGGTGCCGGTCGCCGCCTGGATCACATCGTCATACGCCTGCAAATCGGCATAGGGGCCGTCCTGCCCGAACCCGGTGCCATGGACGTAGATGATGTCGTCCTTGATCGCCTTGCACCCGGCATAGTCGAACCCCAGCTTGGCGATCGCCTTGCCGCGGACATTGTGAAAAAATACGTCGGCGGTGGCGACCAGGTTGCGGAGCACCGCCGCGTCTTCGGGCTTTTTGAGGTCGAGCGCGATCGAGCGTTTGCCGCGGTTCACCGTCAGGTGGATCGACCCCATCGTCGGGTCGGGAACCCCGCTGCCCAGATAACGCGAAATGTCGCCCGTGCCCGGTGTCTCGACCTTGATGACCTCGGCCCCCAGATCGGCGAGCATCTGCGTCGCATAGGGGCCGAAGATGACGGTGGTCAGGTCGATGATTCGGATGCCGGACAGCAAGGCGCGTCTCTCCCTCCTTGTGGTTCGGCAAGGATAGAATGATTTCGATATGAAACGGAAGAGGAGATGTGGTGGGTCGCGCGGCGATCGGCGACGCCCCGGCATCCGTTGCGATGGCAACGGGTGCAAGGACGCCGCCGACTGACGGGCATGTGGGTCGCAGAAACGCCGCCAGTGACGGGATCAAAGCCGATTCGGCGGCGCACCGCATCCTCCATTTGAAGGACGGACGCGCGCTCGCGCTCGATCAGGTAGGTGCGTTTGCGCCAATGCGCGCCAGCAGCGCGGCGAGATCGGCCTGCCGCGCACACCCGGTCTTTTCCAGCACGCGGCGCAGCTGGGTCCGTACCGTGCTGATCGCAACATCGCCTTCGGTCGCGAGCGCCTCGGGCGTTTCGCCCGCGGCAATGCCGCGCGCGATGCGCGCCTCGGCGGGCGTCAGGTCGAACAGCGATTTCATCAAGGTCGCGCTCGGCGCGCGATCCGACGCGACGGGGATGAGCAGCAGCAGCGCGAAGCTGTCGCCGAACACGTCATGCGCGCCGCGCCGGACGGGAATGACATGCGCGACGAGTCCAGGCAGGCCGTCGTCGCCGCGCACTGGAAAGGAGCGAACCCTGTCGCCGGCATCCTGATCGAGCGCAGCGATCGCGTCGGTCAAGATCTGGTCTGCCTTGCCATCGCGCAGGCGCAGGCGTCCGTGCGCGCCATGAACAACATGATCGCTGAGGTCGGCGGCGAGCGGGCTGGTTTCGGTAACCTCGCCCGTCGCCTTGAGCAGAAAGGCGGGGAGCTGGAGGGCGGTCAACGCCTCGGTCGCGCCCTGCGCCCGCTTGTGCTGGAGACGGGCGCTGACCAGCGCGCTGCGTGCAAGGTGGGGCCGGATCATGTTCAGCCGCGCAACACTATCGGGATCGACGGGGCCGTCGGCAAAGGGGCGTTCGACGCTGAACACGATATTGTCGCCGGTCGGCACCTGCAGCCCGGTCCCCGCCGACCAGCCCAGGCCGCGCGGGCGAAAGAAATCGCGATAAACGGGGTCGGCGTCGATTTCCGCGTCGCTCCAGAAATCATGCTCTACGAAGAAGGACGGCGCGTCCTGGCTCATCAGGCAGACGCGGCGGCTGCATTTTCCGAACCAGCCGTCGTTGACATATTCGGCAAACACGTCGGCGACCCGTTCCGATGCCGTCCAATTCAGCGCCTTGCGTGCGGAGAATAGCAGACCGCCGACCGCTCCGGACAGCGCCGCGACATCATCGAGCACCGCCGGCCACGCCTCGGGCACGACCGAGCATTCATAGATACGGTCGATCAGATCGTCCTGCATTCCGCCCCCGGTTGTTGCGACGTCGCGGCGACTTTCCAGTGCCGGCACCTTTTTTGCAAGTGTGGTTGCGGGAAAATGTACCGTCGTCGGACGGTGAAATGTTTCGACAACTATCGAAATAAGAATTGACGACCGCTTATAATTCGATAATTCCGGAAATATAGAATCAAATCGGGCATGGCGGATGAACCGCCTGCGCGGAAAAGTACCGGAAGGAAGCGAAATGGTTTCGATGGTGACGTCGCCTGCGCCCTGGCGCGGCGAGGCTTTGCAAGACCGGCCAGAGCAGTGGCTCTATCTGCCGAACGAAGCCGAAATACGGACGATCGTGACGGCGGCGCAATCGGCGGTCGCGGCGGGCGTGCCGCTGGGCGAACTGGCGCGTGAAGATTATCCGATGACCGGGTTGGAGGCGGCGCTGGACGACTGGCGCGCGCGGATCGATAGCGGGCATGGCATGGTGCTGATCCGCGGGCTTCCGGTCCGGCGCATCGGGCGGGAGGTTGCGGCGGCGGCCTATTGGCTGATCGGCTTGCATCTCGGCCAGCCGACCGCGCAGAATCCGGCGGGCGAGATGCTGGTCGATATTCGCGACACCGGTGCGCCGGCCAGCGACCACAATGTCCGGCTGTACAAGACGCGCGCCGAACTGGCCTTTCACACCGACGGTGCCGACATCATCGGGCTGCTCTGCCTGCGCGGCGCGCGGGCGGGCGGGGTCAGCCGCATCTGCTCGTCGGTCGAGGTGTATAATCAGGTCGTCGCGCGGCGACCCGAGCTAGTGCCGCTGATGGAGCGGGAATTTCATCATCACGCGCACGGACAGCTGGGACCGGATGGCCCGAAGACCTTTCGCTATCCGATCGTCAGCCGCGATAGCGGGATTTTCCGGATGATGTTGCTGACCTGGTATATCCGTAATGCCGCCGAGGATTTCCCGGAGATTGCGGCGCTGAGCGACGACGAGCAGAGCCTGCTCGACCTGCTCGAATGGCTGCCCTTTGAACCGGGCATGGCGCTCGACATGAATTTTCAGGAAGGCGACATGCAGTTCCTCAAAAACTCGGTCGTACTGCATGCGCGCACAGATTATGAGGATTGGGACTCAGCCGAGGAAAAACGGCATTTGCTCCGGCTGTGGCTGAACGTTCCGGAATTTGCCGACGGCGATGACCGGTTGCGGCATGGTTTTGCCAAAGAGACCAACGGATGATCGATCATCAGTTTGTGGTGATCGGGGCCGGACAGGCGGGGCTGGCGGCAGCACGTCGTTTGCAACGCGCGGGTGCCGACTTCTTGATCGTCGATGCCGAGCAGGCTGTCGGCGGCTCGTGGCGCCATTACTACGACAGTCTCGAGCTGTTTTCGCCGGTGCGCTACTCGTCATTGCCGGAATTTCCGATGCAGGGCGCGCCCGACGCCTATCCGACGCGCGACGATGTCGTCGACTATCTGCAGCGGTATCGCGACCATTTCGCCTTTCCTTTGAAACTGGCGACGCGCATATCGTCGGTCACCCGCGATCCCGATGGGTTTGTGTTGATGCCCGAAGGCGGAACGGCGATCCGCGCGCAAAAGCTGATCGTCGCGTCGGGCGCCTTTGGCGCGCCGAACCTGCCGCAGATCGCCGGGCAAGCCGAATATCGGGGCCGCATCGCCCATTCATCGGAGTACCGCAATCCGGATGCCCATCTGGGCCAGCGGATCATCGTGGTCGGCGCCGGAAATTCAGCGGTGCAGATTGCCGTCGAGCTGGCGGATCATGCCGACGTGACCTTGGCCGTCCGAGACAAGCTGCGCTTTCTGCCGCAGCGGGTGCTGGGCCGCGATATTCACTGGTGGTTCGACAAGCTGCGCCTCAACGGCCTGAACCTGTTTTCGGACCATGGCGTCCCCATCGTCGACGATGGCCGCTACAAGGCTGCGTTGCGCGCCAATCGCCCCACAACGCGAAAGATGTTCCGTGCCTTTACCGCCGACGGTGTCGTGTGGCCCGACGGCACGACCGAGCGGATCGACCAGGTCATTTTCGCCACAGGCTTCCGTCACGCGATGGACTTTCTCCGCCCATCGGGCGCGCTCGACGCGCAGGGGCAGCCGCTGCATCGGCGTGGGGTGTCGACCAGCGTCCGCGGGCTCGGCTTCGTGGGACTCTCGGGACAGAACGGCTTTGCATCGGCGACGCTGCGCGGCGTCGGGCGCGACGCCGATTACGTCATCCCCCGTATCGCCGCGATGTGATCCAATTGCCGCGCGGCGGTGATCAGAACAGCTTGGTCACCGTTGCGCTGCGGCGTTCCTGTTCGACTTCGCCGGTGTAGAGGCTGGTCATCGGTTCGTCGCTGACGACATGCGTTTCGTCGGCGCCGAAGCCGTTGAACTTGGTCCGCATCGCGCAACCATAAGCACCGAGCATCCCGATTTCGATGAAATCGCCCGCCTTGATGTCGGCCGGCAGGAAGAAGGGACCGGCCATATGGTCAAGGTCGTCGCAGGTCGGGCCATAAAAGCTGAACGGCACCAGCTCGGCATCGCTTTCGACATCGCGTTGCAGCGATACCGGGAAGCGCCAGCCGACATGCGCGGCGTCGAACAATGCGCCATAGGCACCGTCGTTGATGTATAGCTCCTCGCCGCGGCGCTTTTCGACGCGGACGATCAGCGAGCTGTATTCGGCGGACAGCGCGCGGCCCGGTTCGCACCAGAGTTCGGCCGAATAGCTGATCGGCAGGCTTTCGAAGCTGCGGTGGATGGTGTCGAAATAGGCGTCGAGCGGCGGCGGCTCCATGCCCGGATAGGACGACGGAAAGCCCCCCCCGACATCGATGATGTCGACGGTGACCGACGCGGCGACAATCGCGGCGCGGACACGCTCCATCGCCTGGGCATAGGCGTGCGGGGTCATTGCCTGGCTGCCGACGTGGAAACAGATGCCAAGCGCGTCGGCGGCCTGCCGCGTGGCCATCAGCAGTTCGGCCACTTCGTCGGCTTCGGCACCGAATTTGGCGGCGAGGCTGAGCTTGCTGTGGTCGGACGAGACGCGCAGACGCACGAGCAGGTTGAGGTCGGCGGCGCCTTCGGTGGCACGGACGATCTTTTCCAGCTCGTCCATCGTGTCGAGCGAGAAGGTGCGCACGCCATGCTTCCAATAGGCTTCGGAAATCGCTTCCTCGGCCTTCACCGGATGCATGAAGCAGAGGGTCGCCTGCGGCAGGGTGCGCGACACCAGCCGGACCTCGGCGATCGAGGCGACGTCATAATGGGTGATGCCCGAATCCCACAGTACGCGCAGCAGGTCGGCGGACGGATTTGCCTTGACCGCATACATGGTCGTGCCGGGAAACCGGTCGATGAAGAAACGCGCTGCGCGCCGCGCGGCGTGCGGGCGGACGAGCGTGACGGGTTCGACCGGCGAAAGTGCCTGAATCAGCCCGTGGGCGCTATGATGCTGGTGCAATGCAAGGGACCCCCAAAAGTGTAACGGTAAACGACAAGGCTGCCTTGCGGTTATTGGAAGTCCCCCTGGGGCAGCGGAGAGCGCATATATGGAGGGGGGTCCCCCCTGTAAAGTCCCTATCGCGCAATTTTGTAATAGTGCGGTAACACAAAGGGCGAAGCGGGGCCGTAGTGCGCCGAACGGGGCAAAATCGAGACAAGCTGGTGGTCCCGCGTTATGGTTGAACTCCATTTTGTTTCGTCACCCCGGCGAAGGCCGGGGTCTTGCCGGTGCATACTGACGCGACGTTGAGATCCCGGCCTTCGCCGGGATGACGAGGAAGGGAAGCTGGCAACCAATGGTCTCACCCGCCGATGTGAATCATACGTTTAGCGGCGCAGAGCTCGACGAACTGCGCGCTTTTGGTACCGTCGAATCGCATCGCGCTGGCGAATTGCTCGTTGCAGAGGGGACGATGGCGCCCGATTGCATCGTCACCCTGTCGGGGCACACCGACATCTTTGCCTCGACCGATGACGGGCCAAAGCGCGTCGGGTGGATGGAGCGCGGGCAGTTTGCGGGTGATTTGTCGGTGCTGACGGGACAGCGGCATTTGTCGCGGGTCGAAATGGGGATCGATGGCGAAATCTTGCGGATCGCCCATGCGGATTTCCAGCGGCTGATCGCGGGCAATTCGCATTTTTCGGACATCTTCGTCCGAATTTTCGCGGCGCGGCGCGAGTTCAGCAACAGCCGCGGTTTTGCGGCGATCATCGTGATCGGCGCGGCGATGGACCGCAGCGTTTACGCCATGCGTGACCTGCTGACCAAGCATGGCGTCGCGCATCGATGGTTCGATCCCGCCGATGGCCCGGTTGCGGGGCATCTGATGACTGAGCGCGACTTGATCGCCGAGCAGTTGCCCGCGGTGATACTTGGCGCCGCCGACGTGCTGGTTCAGCCGACCCCGGAGCAGCTTGCGGCCGCGCTGGGGCTCGACCTGCTGCCCGACGGGGCGACCGCGGATGTCATTGTCGTTGGCAGCGGTCCCGGCGGGCTAGCGGCGGCTGTCTATGCCGCGTCTGAAGGGCTGACCGTGATTGCGATCGACGCGCTGGCGCCGGGCGGGCAGGCGGGGACATCGTCAAAGATCGAAAATTATCTTGGCTTTCCGACCGGCATTTCGGGCAACGAGCTGGCGCGGCGCGCGACGGTGCAGGCGCAGAAATTCGGCGCGCGGCTGGTGGCGCCGGTGCGCGGCGCGGCGATTGACCGCGATGGTGAGGCCTATTGCCTGAAGCTTGCCGATGGCCGCAAGCTGCGCAGCCGCGCGGTGGTGATCGCGAGCGGCGCGCAATATCAGCGGCTGCCGATCGACGACATCGAGCACTACGAAGGCCGCGGCATCTTTTATGGCGCCACCCCGATGGAGGCACAACTGTGCGGCAATGCCGAGGTCACGGTCGTCGGCGCGGGCAATTCAGCGGGGCAGGGGGCGATCTACCTCGCCAATGCGGCGCGCAAGGTGCATGTCATTTTTCGCCGCGCGTCGTTGCGCGAGACGATGTCCGAATATCTGGTCAAGCGGCTCGAGGAGCATCCGAACATCGAGCTGCACGCGATGACCGACGTCGTCGCGCTGCACGGCGCCGACGCGGGGGACGGGTGGCTCGACGGGATTACTTATCGCTGCCGTGAGACGGGGGCAGAGAGCGGTTGCGACTGCCGGTTCCTGTTCCTGTTTCTCGGCGCCCGTCCGAATACGGGCTGGCTGCCGAAGGAAATGGTGTGCGATGAACGCGGGTTTGTGAAGACCGGTGCCGACATAGCGCCGGTCGAGCTGGTCAAGGCGGGCTGGTCGCTGAACCGTATGCCGAGCCGCTATGAAACCAGCTGGCCGCGGATCTATGCGGTCGGGGACGTGCGCAAGGGATCGGTCAAGCGCGTGGCGTCGTCGGTGGGCGAGGGGTCGGTGGTGGTCAGCGATATTCACGCGGCGCTGGCGGAGATTGGCTCCGCCGAATTTTAGTGGTCATCCCGGCGAAGGCCGGGATTTCGACCTCGCTCAACGACGCACCGGCGAGATCCCGGCCTTCGCCGGGATGACGGAAACGGATCAACTCAGCCGCGTCTTGAAATCCTCATAGCCGAACTCGCGGATGAGTTTGAGCTCGTCGGTTTCGCTGTCCCACAACCAGATCGACGGCAGCGGGACACCGTTGAACGTATTGGTCTTCACCATTGAATAATGCGCCTGGTCGAGGAACGCGAAGCGCTGGCCGATGCGCGCACCGCCGGGGACACGGTAATCGCCGATGACGTCGCCCGCGAGGCAGGACGGGCCGCCGAGGCGCACCGGCATGCCTTCGTCGCCCTCGCCCAGCATCGCGGGACGATAGGGTGCCTCGATCACGTCGGGCATGTGGCAGGTCGCCGAAATGTCGGTGATGCCGATGGGCATGCCATTGTCGAACAGATCAAGGATCTCGCCGACAAGGATACCCGCGTCGAGCGCGATCGCTTCGCCGGGTTCGATCATCACGTCGCAGTCGGTTGCGGCGCGGACCTGTTTCAGGAAGGCGATCAGGTCGTCGACCTGATAATCGGCGCGGGTGACATGGTGGCCGCCGCCGAAGTTGATCCATTTGAGCTGGCCGAAAAAGGGCCGCAGCATCGGCTGGACGGCGTCCCAGGTGCGGGCCAGCGGCGGGAAATCCTGTTCGCACAGGCTGTGCATGTGGATGCCGTCGATGCCCTCCATATGGTCGGGCAGCAACTGGGTGACCGGAAAGCCAAGGCGGCTGCACGGCGCGGCAGGATCATATTTGGCGACCTCACCCTCGCTGTGCATCGGGTTGATGCGCAGGCCGATGTCGAAGGCCACGCCCTGCGTGCGCAATTGGTCGAGCAACGGGCGGAAGCGGGCGATCTGCCCGGGCGAGTTGAAGATCAGATGATCGGACAGCGCCGCGATTTCGGGCAGGTCGGCTTCCTTATACCCCGCGCAATAGGTCGCGACTTCACCGCCATATTCGGCGCGGCCCAGCTTGGCTTCGTACAGGCCGGACGCGCAAACGCCGTCGAGATATTCGGCGACCGTCGGGCCGAGTGACCACATCGAAAACGCTTTGAGCGCCGCGAGCACGCGTGCACCCGACGCGTCGCCGATATGGCGGAGCACCGACAGATTGGCGCGGACCTTTGCCGCATCGACGACAAAGGCGGGCGAGGGGACGCGGCTGAGGTCGAAGCTTGTGAAAGCTCCCGGATCGCCGGCACGGGTTTCCATGGGTTATCGGTTCCTATGCGACCGCAATCGGCCCCTTGAAGATGAAGAAAGCCCCCGCCGCAATCAGGACAAAGCCGACGAGATGGTTCACGGTCAGCTTCTCACCGAGCCAGAAGACCGCGAACCCCGCGAATATGACGAGGGTGATGACTTCCTGCAAGGTTTTGAGTTCGGCGGCGGTGTAAACGCCGTAACCGATGCGGTTGGCGGGGACCGCGAGGCAATATTCGAAAAAGGCGATACCCCACGCAATCAGCACCGCGAGCCACAGCGGCCGCGACATATCGCCGAGGTGGCCGTACCAAGCGAAGGTCATGAAGATGTTGGAGATGATCAGCAGCCCGATCGGGGCGAGATAGGCGGTCATGGCTGCTTCCAATCACAGGCTCCTGTACCCCTGCTTTCGCAGGGGCGCAGTTCGTTTAGAAATCCAGCGGTGCGTCCAATTCCTTCACCTGCCACGGCAGGCCGTGCTGGTTCAGCATCTCCATGAACGGATCGGGATCCATCTGTTCCATGTTGAACACCCCGTCGCCGCTCCACGTGTTCGTCACCATCATCGCGGCGCCGATCATCGCGGGGACGCCGGTCGTGTAACTCACCGCCTGATTGCCGGTTTCGGCATAAGCGTCTTCATGGTCGCAGATATTGTAGAGATAGAGCGTCTTTTCCTTGCCGTCCTTGCCCAGCCCGGTCGCGATGACGCCGATGTTGGTCTTGCCCTTCGTCGTCTCGCCCAGGCTCGAGGGTTCGGGGAGAACGGCTTTGAGGAATTGCAGCGGAATGATCTCGCGACCTTCATAGATCACCGGGTCGATGCGCGTCATGCCGACATTCTGCAGCACGTTGAGGTGGGTGATATAGGCCTCGCCAAAGGTCATCCAGAAGCGGATGCGCTGGATTTCGGGGAGGTGCGTTTTCAGGCTTTCGATTTCCTCATGGTACATGAGGTACATCGTCTTTTCGCCGACCGCTTCGAAGTCGAATGTCTGCTTGACCGACATCGGCGGGGTTTCGACCCAGTCGCCATTTTCCCAGTGGCGCGCGACCGCGGTGACTTCGCGGATGTTGATTTCGGGATTGAAGTTGGTCGCGAAATGCTGGCCATGATCGCCACCGTTGCAGTCGAGGATGTCGAGCGTGTCGATCCGGTCGAAATGATGTTTCTTGAGCCAGGTCGTGAACACGCTCGTCACGCCGGGGTCGAAGCCCGAACCGAGCAAAGCCATCAGCCCCGCATCCTTGAAGCGGTCGTGATACGCCCATTGCCAATGATATTCGAACTTCGCCTCGTCGCGCGGTTCGTAGTTGGCGGTGTCCATATAATGCGCGCCGGTCGACAGGCACGCCTCCATGATCGTCAGATCCTGATAGGGCAGCGCAAGGTTGACCACATGCGTCGCGCCGATCTCGCGGATCAGCGCTGCGGTCGCGTCGATATGGTCGGCGTCGACCTCGGCGGTCTTGATCGTCACGCCGGTGCGCGCCTTGACCGACTCGGCGACCGCATCGCATTTGAACTTGCGGCGGCTGGCCAACGTAATGTCCGGAAAGATGTCCGCGTTCATCGCCATCTTGTGCACCGCGACCGAGCCGACGCCGCCTGCGCCGATCACCAGAACCTTGCTCATCGAAAATCTCCTGCGCCTAGCTATGCGGCTTGTCTTGTATGCCCGGCCCTATAGGACGAAGCCATGACACAGCAAAGCCCCGATCCCCTCCTCGATCCCGCCCGCGCGCCGACGCTGGCGGGGGTCGAACGCGCCGCGGCGAAAGTCGCTGCATTACTGCCGCAAACACCACTTTTGCCGATGGAAATCGACGGGCGTACGATCTGGTGCAAGGCCGAATGCCTGCAACCGGTCGGGGCGTTCAAGATCCGCGGCGCCTGGCACCGCCTGACCGACCTGACGCCCGAGCAAGCGGCGGCCGGAGTGGTCGGGGTGTCGAGCGGCAACCATGCGCAGGGGGTCGCCTGGGCGGCGAAGCGGCTGGGCATTTCGGCGACGATCGTGATGCCGAGCAACGCACCCAAGATGAAGCTGGCCGCAACGCGCGCGCTGGGGGCCGAGGTGGTGCTGTACGACCGCGTGGCCGAATCGCGCGACGCGGTGGCGGCGAAACTGCTCGAAGCGAGCGGCGGGACGCTCGTCCATGCCTATGGCGATCCGTGGATCATCGAAGGGCAGGGGAGCGCCGGGATCGAGGCGCGGGCGCAGCTGGCGGCGCGCGGCATATCCGGACCCGACAAGGTTATCGCCTGTTGCGGCGGTGGCGGGCTGTCGGCTGGGCTGGCGCTCGCCTGTCCCGATGCGGAGATTATCGCGGTCGAACCCGAAGGGTGGGACGATGTGACGCGGTCGCTCGCAGCGGGGGAAATCTTGTCGGTCGAGGATCTGGCTTATCCGACCGAATGCGATGCGCTGCAAACGCCGCAGACCTGGCCGATCAATTTCGCGGTGCTGCAAGCGCGCGGGGTGCGCGGCACGGTTGTGACCCGTGCCGAGGTGCGCCATGCGATGCGGGTGGCGTTCGAGCGGCTGCATCTGGTGGTCGAACCCGGCGGTGCGGCGGCGCTGGCGGCGGTGCTGGCAGGCAAGGTGGACTTGGGCGAGGCGACGCTGGTCACCCTGTCGGGGGGCAATGTCGATCCCGGGCATTATGCTGAGATTTTGGCCGGATAAGCGGATATAGGTCACACTCCATGCGTTGCGATGGCGAAGGAGAAGCGAGATGAAAAAGAGCGTGATTCTGACTGGTGCGGCGACACTTATGTTGCTGACCGGGTGCGAAAAGGCCGAAGCCCCCGCGCCTGCCGAAACGGCGGCAACCGAAGCCCCTGTCGACACGGCGGCACCGGAAGAGGCCGCCGCTGCGTCGCATCGCTATGCCGCCTGGGCGGGCAAGTGGACCGGGGTGGAGGGCATGTATGTGACGATCACTCCCGGCGAGCCGGGAAAATACAAGCTGGAGATGCAGTCCGACCTCGACACCAAGGGATCGTATGACGGCAGCGACAGCGACGGGGGCATTGCGTTCACCCGTGGCACCGAAACGCTGACGCTGGCAGCCTCGACCGGCGATGCGACGGGCCTGAAATATCTGGCGGGCAAGAAGGATTGCCTGAAGGTCAAGGACGGCGAGGGTTATTGCCGCGATTGAATACCTAGGGTCCTTGTCATTGCGAGCGCAGCGAACCAATCCAGACTTGCGTAACCCGCTCTGGATTGGTTGGCCTACGGCCGCCTTCGGCTCGCTGCGCTCGCAATGACGACGGGGGAGGGGGGAAATGGACCAAGTTAGCGTTGCGACCGCAGCCGATCACCCCGCGCTGATCGAAACGCTCGCGCAGGCCTTCCGGACCGACCCGGCGCTGTCATGGATATTGCCCGACCCCGCCCACCGCGCGCGGGCGCTGCGTAGCCTGTTCCGCACCCTCGTCCCCGCCGACATGCGCGCCGGTGTTGCGTTGCGGTCGGCGGGCGACGAAGCGGCAGCGCTGTGGCGCGCGCCGGGGCAGGCACATGGCGGGACGCTGGAATCCCTGCGCACGGCCCTGCCGCTGATCGCCACCTTTGGTACCGCCTTGCCGCGCGGGCTGCGCGTACAGGGCGGCATCGACGCGCATCGTCCCAAAGGGTGCTTCTGGTATCTCCACTATGTCGGCGTGCGCACGGAGCATCAGGGAAAAGGTCATGGCGGACGGATCATCCGGGCGCAAACCGCGGTTGCCGACGCTGAACGACTGCCGTGCTGGCTGGAAACCGCGACGCCGGAAAATGTGTCGCTTTACGAGCGACTGGGCTTTGTCACGCAGGTCGAATGGGATGTGCCGGACGGCGGGCCGCATTTCTGGGGCATGATGCGGCCTGTGGCCTGATCGTCAGTCGTCGAACCCTATAAACCGGGCCGCTTCCGCAACGCTTTTGCGATTCGATACCACCGCATTGGCGGGAAAATCGTCGTCGGGCCAGCCGAGCGCGACGCAGATCATGATCACCTGATCGTCGGGGATTTTCGCATGCTCGCGCACCACCGGGCTTTGCATGATGCCCTGGCTGTTGATGACGCAGCCCAGCCCCCGCGACCATGCGGCATTGACCAGCGCGTTGGTGACCGCGCCGCAATCGAAGGGTGCGATGTCGCTGCCGAGCAGGACGCGGTCATAGGTGACGACGATGCTGACCGGTGCGTCGAACTGGCGGAAACCGCGCAGCACCCAATCCTGCCGCCCGTCCTTGTCATCGCGGTCGATGCCCATCGCGCCGAACAATTGTTTGGCGACCTCGATCTGGCGGCCGCGATGTTCGTCGGGGACGACGTTGAACGTCCGAAATTCGCGGCTGTCGGGCTTGCCCGCCAGGATACCGTCGGTGTTCCCGCGGCGGATCGCGTCGAGCGGTGCGCCGGTGACGACCGAGAAATTCCAGCACTGGTTGTTGTAGGACGAAGGCGCGCGCATCGCGACCTCGATGATCTCGGCGATCAGTGCCTTCGGGACGGGCTTGTCGAGGAAGCCGCGGATCGAGCGGCGCCCTACGACAATGGCGTCGTAAGCGGCAGCGGCTTTCACGCGGCCTTGCGCAGTTCGAGCCGGTCCCAGATTTCGACGAGTGCCTGCGTCAGCTCGCGCATCATCGCCTCGTCATGCGCCGGACCGGGCGTAAAGCGCAGGCGTTCGGTGCCGCGCGGCACGGTCGGGAAATTGATCGGCTGAACGTAAACGCCATATTCGGCGAGCAGGATGTCGCTGATCTTTTTCGCGCGCACCGGGTCGCCGACCATCAGCGGGACGATGTGCGTCGTCGAGTCCATCACCGGCAGGCCCGCGTCGCGAAAGCATTGTTTGAGATAAGCGGCGGCGGCCTGCTGCGCCTCGCGCTCGACGCTCGATTCCTTGAGGTGGCGGACGCTGGCCAGCACCCCGGCGACGAGCACCGGCGACAGGCTGGTCGTAAAGATAAAGCCGGGCGCATAGCTGCGAATGACGTCGATGATATTCCTGTCGGCGGCGATATAGCCGCCCATCACGCCGAACGCCTTGCCCAACGTACCTTCGATGATTGTCACGCGGTGGGCGGCTTCGTCACGGTCGGTAATGCCGCCGCCCCGCGGGCCGTACATGCCGACGGCATGGACTTCGTCGCAATAGGTGAGCGCGTTATATTTTTCGGCGAGGTCGCAGATCGCGTGGATCGGCGCGACGTCGCCGTCCATCGAATAGACGCTTTCGAACGCGATCAGCTTGGCTGCGTCGGGATCGTCCTGCGCAAGCAGTTCTTCGAGGTGATCGAGGTCGTTGTGACGCCATACGCGCTTTTCGCAGCCCGAATTGCGGATGCCGGCGATCATCGAGGCGTGGTTTAATTCGTCCGAATAGATGATGCAGTTCGGCAGCAGTTTGCCGAGCGTGCCGAGCGTCGCCTCGTTCGAAATATAGCCCGAGGTGAACAGCAGCGCGCCTTCCTTGCCGTGCAGGTCGGCAAGCTCAGCCTCGAGATCGACATGGTAATGGGTGTTGCCGCCAATGTTGCGCGTGCCGCCCGACCCGGCGCCGACATCGTGCAACGCCTCTTCCATCGCGGCGACGACCTTGGGGTGCTGGCCCATGGCGAGATAGTCGTTCGAGCACCAGACGGTGATCGGTTTCGGGCCATTGTGGCCGGCGAAGCAGCGGGCATTTGGAAAGGCGCCCTTGTTGCGGAGAATGTCGATAAAGACGCGGTAGCGTCCCTCTTCGTGCAGCCGGTCGATCGCGCGCGCGAAAATATCGTTGTAGTTCACGTTCCAGCCCCGCAGTCAGGTGCCAATATCAGGCCTTTGGCCGCTCCCTCGGGCGGCTGTTAACATGCGCGCCAATAACGGCGAAACGCCGCAAAGGCCAGTGCAAACGATTCGCAAATCACCGCGTCGATCAGTGTCATCGACGCACCGGGACGTTGACCGACAGCGCGGAAGTTGCGAACCACGGTTTCGGAAAGGAACGGTCCCGATGCGCCCGATCACCATCGCTTTGTTGTCGCTGGCTGCCGCGGGCGTGGCGGCGTGGCCCGCCCCCGCGGCGTCGCCCGCGCCGTTCGATGGTGCCTGGATGTCCTGCGAGACCTATCGCGGCGCGCGGATTTGCTCGTACAAATTGCTCGTGCAACGCGAAGAACGGCTTTGCGGGGTACAACGCTATTTCGCGACCAGCGCCTATTACGAACAACGGTTCGTCGGGACGGTGAAAGCGAATGTCGCACATATCGAGAAGATCTGCGGCGACCCGGGGTCGGAAACCGACACCTATTGCGCCGGGCAGGCGCCGGACGATGCCGCGCGCGTCGGATGGGGTACATCGGACGAAAGGCTGTTCCGGTGCCGCGGTCGCTTGCTGAGTGCGACCGGCGACGAGGCGACCAGTTGCCAGGGCGTCATGCGCGGTGCCGGGTTGCCGAAAGTGCACACGCTGGGTGGCGAGGGGCCAGACCCCGACGACCGTGCCTGGCTCGCCTCCTGCGCCGCCGGACGCGAATAGCGTTCAGATCGTTTCGATCCGGCCAATGCCATAGGGGGCGAGCGTCGCCAGCGGAGGCGGGAGGCGTTCGGCGCTGCGGGTAAAGGCGGCGATTCCGGGCGAGGCTGCGGCAGGCCAGGGCTGCCCGTGCGTCAGGTCCGCAACCCGCCGCGCGATGCCCTCGGCACCGTCGATCAGGCGCACGGACGGGCCGGCGACGGCCTGCAATTCGGCGGCGAGGAGCGGAAAGTGGGTGCAGGCAAGGACGATCACATCAATCGCGTCGCCGCCCGGCTGGTCGCGTAGGCCGCCTACCGCGCGTGCGATCACTTGGCGATCGACCGGCTCGCCGCACAATTTCGCTTCGGCGGCGGTCACCAGGCCGGGGCTGCCGTATCGCAGGACGCGCTTGTCCCCGGCAAAACGCGCGCTGAGATCGTCGACATAAGGCTGGCGCACCGTTGCCTCGGTCCCGAGCACGCCGATCGTGCCGGTCCTGGTGAGGGCAGCGGCAGGTTTGATTGCAGGGACGGTGCCGACGATCGGCAGGTCGAGCGCGGCGCGGACGTGGGCGAGGGCGATGGTCGAGGCGGTGTTGCACGCGATCACCGCCAGTCGCGGCTGATAGCGTTCGACCAGCCGCCCGAGCAGCGCCGGGACGCGCGCTGCCAGCTCGGCTTCGCTTTTCTGGCCGTAGGGCAGCCCAGCATAATCGGCGGCATAGACGATCGGCGCGGTCGGCAGCAGCGCGCGCGTCGGACCGAGAACGGTAAGGCCGCCGAGGCCGGAATCGAAGAACAGGATGGGGGCGTCGGCGGCGGGGTTCATGCGCGGCGCGTAGCAGGGGGGAGGGCAGTGCTCAATCGGTTCCGATTGTCCCAACGTCGCCATCCCGGCGAAGGCCCGGATATCATCGCCGCGGTCCGACCCAACGGCGAGGTCCCGGCCGTCGCCGGGATGACAAGGGATGATGCTTGTCCAATTCGGCGACAAAGGAATCCGAATCCGTTGCCTGCGCCCCCCAACTTCGCCACAACCCTCCCGAACGGAGCCAAGGAACATCATGACCGTCTATCTGCTGATTGCCGCTGGCTACCTGCTCGGCTCGATTCCCTTCGGCGTGATCCTGACCCGGCTGTTCGGCGCGGGTGATCTCCGCCAGATCGGTTCGGGCAATATCGGCGCGACCAACGTGTTGCGGACGGGGCGCAAGGGGCTCGCCGCCGCAACCCTGTTGCTCGACGGGGCAAAGGGGGCCGTGGCCGTCCTGCTGGCGCGCCACTTCGCCCCCGAATTGGGTGACCACGGCGCGATGATCGCGGGCGCCGCGGCGATGATCGGGCATTGCTATCCGCTGTGGCTGAAGTTCCGCGGCGGCAAGGGCGTTGCCACCTTGCTGGGACTTGCGCTCGCGCTCGCCTGGCCGATCGGGCTGGTGTTCGCGGCGGTGTGGCTGGGTGCGGTGCTGCTGCTGAAGATTTCCTCGCTCGGCGGGATGCTGGGGGCGGTTGCCGCGCCGATCGCGGCGCTGTCGCTGGGCTATCCAACCTATGCGATCGGCCTTGCCGGGCTTGCCGTTATCGTGCTGTGGCGGCACCGCGAGAATATCGCGCGGCTGCGCGCCGGGACCGAGCCGCGCGTCGGCGCGAAAAAGGACGGCGCTGCATGACGCATGCGGAACGGATCGCGCGGCTGCGTCTGATCCGCACCCCGCATGTCGGCCCGGTCAGCTGGCACCAGTTGATGCAGCGTTTCGGTTCGGGCGAGGCAGCACTCGACGCGCTGCCCGATCTCGTGCTGCGCGGTGGAGCCGGCAAGGTCCGGGTCGCAGCGCTGGACGTCGCGACGCGCGAGTTCGAGCGTGTTGCCGCGCTCGGCGCGCGCCACATCTTCAGCGACGAGGCCGATTATTCGCCGCTGCTGCGCGAGGTCGAGGGCGCGCCGCCGGTCATCATCGTGCGTGGCGACACCGCGATGCTGCGACGCCCTTGCGTCGCGATCGTCGGCGCGCGCAACGCCTCTGCTATTGCTTGCCGTTTTGCCCGCCAGCTCGCTGTCGACCTGGCGGCGCGCGATGTGACGGTGGTCAGCGGTCTGGCGCGCGGCGTCGATACGGCGGCGCATGTCGGCGCGCTCGGTGGATCGACCGCTGCGGTGATCGCCAGCGGCATCGACATCGCCTTTCCGCCCGAAAACGCCGCGTTGCAGGAAAAGATCGCCACCGACCAGCTGCTGATCGCCGAACAGCCGCCGGGCAGCGAGCCGCTGGCACGCCACTTTCCATCGCGCAACCGGATCATCGCCGGGCTGGCGCACGGCACGGTGGTCATCGAAGCCGCACCGCGCTCGGGGTCGTTGATCACCGCGCGCCGCGCCGGCGACTATGGGCGCGAGGTGATGGCGGTGCCCGGCTCGCCGCTCGACCCGCGCGCGCAGGGCTGCAACCTGCTGATCCGCGAAGGCGCGACGTTGGTCCAGAATATCGACGATGTGATCGAAGCGGTAGGGCCGATCGATACGCGCATGGTACGCGAGGGCGCCCTCCCTGCCTTCGATTTCTCGGTCGAGCCGTTGTGCTCGGCGGAAATACGTGATGCCGAACGTAGGGAAATAATCGATCTTCTCGGTCCCACGCCAGTAGCTGTCGATGAAGTCATCCGCCAATCCGGTCACCCCGCATCGGCAGTCCAACTGGTCCTTCTTGAACTCGAGCTGGCCGGGCGCCTGGAACGTCATGCCGGTTCCCGTGTTAGCGCAGTCTGACTGGCCGATCAGGGGACGTAACGCTTCGCTCGAATCCAGCGCGAGGCGATATATTTCGTCCCGCTGAGGACCGGCATTCCGCAATGTTCCGACATGGGATCAACAGCACCATCATCCAGCGTATTGCGGAAAAGCAGCAGATCGCCCTTTCGCGCCTTGAACTTCAGCGGTGTTTTGACGAAGCTCGTTTCACCACCTTTGTAATCGTGGTTCAGGTAGATGAGCGCGGTCGCGACGCGCTGATTTTCCAGCTGCGGATTGAAATCATAGTGTGCGCGATACTGCTGGCCGGTGCGATACCGTAATAACTGGATCGCCTCGCCATGATCAGCGGGAATGCCCGCAACAGCAGCGATCCGCCGATTGATCGCGTGGACAACCGGGTCTTCGATCAACCAGTGAATGGTAAATTCGTCGCTGTTGCGTATCGGGTCGAGCCGGGTCCCGCCGCGGCCGTCATTGATCTGCGCCGGCCGATAATTTTTGCCGCCGACGTCGAGAAGATAGGAACATTCGGCCGCTGTTGCGAAGGCAGGAAAGCGCAGCACGTCAGGGGATTCGGCCAATCGCTCGGGCTCCCGGCATCGCTCGGGCTCGCCCGTCGGTGTCAGCGCCATCTTTCCGAGCAGTTCTAACTGGATCCTTCGCCGCGGATCGATGGCGACCTCACCAGGCATCCGCGCCAGCGCCGTAAGCCAGTCGCGCGAGCCGGCGATGCCGTTGGCGAGCAGGTTGGTGGCAAGTACCCGCGCCGCGGGATGTCCCGCCTTGCCGGCAAGTTCAAATTGAACCCGCGCCGCTACCGGGTCGGAACCCAATATCCCGCCGCTCCACAGGTTTCGGGCCAGCACGAACAAGCCGTCGCGATCGCCCTTCGCGGCAAGTTGCCGGATGAGCAAAATCGCTTCTTCTGTGTGGCCGGCGCCGACGAGTGCCTCGGCGCGAGCAAGGACCGGGTGTGGTTGCTGGGGGCGATGCTGCGTTGCCATGCAACGCCCCTTAGCGCGCCACGTCGCTGTATGACAATGTGATCGAGCACACAGACGACCCACCGCAGTTCACCCACCGTTCACCGCAGCGGCCGCAATTGACAGGCGGGTTCGCGTCATCCGACCAGGCATTTTCCGGGGAGCGTTCATGACCAACAGATTTCTGACATCGACGACAATATTTGCGGTTCTGGCGACGGGCGCTGGTCCGATACCGATCACCGCTATCCAGGCCAGGGAGGCGCCCCAGCAGGGCTATTGCCGGAACGCGGGCCCGTTGCCGCAACTAGCCCCCGAATCGCAGTGGCAGGCGCAGCAGTCTAACGATGGTCCCAGAGCGATGGGCGGTAAGCGTGATCGGGGCAGCCGGATCGAAGCAGTGCCCCCGCCACCACCTCCGCCGCCCGCGCCCCCGCCGCCGGTGATGGCGCCGCCGCCGGTCGCGATGGATTCCAGTGGATCTGCAGAGGTTGTTGTCACCGGCTCGCGCGTCGGCGCGGAAAGCGCCTCGTCCGCGGGACGCGGTGCGGACATGGCTGCCGAGGCGCCGGCGCCAGGTTCGATCGATGGGGCGCGCATCCTGCCGCCGCGGCCCTATCCCCGTCCCCAACCGCAGTCGGGTATTTTGACCGCCGGTGAGCATGATGATTTGTTGAACCCGGAGCTGTATGCGGCCTACGTCAATCGGAACGGCAATCTCGGGCAACAGATCCGCGATTTGCCGCGCGTCGATACGATGCGGATGGTGACGGTCCAGATCCGTGATCGCGCCGGCCGTGCAGTCCCCTTCGCCGACGTCGTCGTGACGTGCAGTGACGGCAACAGCATCACAATGGCAACGCAGGCGGACGGCACCGCGGTTTTCTTTCCCGGTCTCGACCGGCTGAGCGAACAGGTTACCGTGTCGGCGCGCAAGGCGGGGCGAACAATCGCCGACGCGCGGCCGATCATCGTCGCCAATGCGCCCGGCGGCCAATATGTCGGGCTGACAGCGACCGAGGCGGCAACGCGGGCAACCAAACTCGACCTCATGCTGGTGATCGACACGACCGGCAGCATGGGCGACGAAATCGCCTATCTGCAATCCGAATTGCGGTCGATCATTAGCGCCATTTCGGCCAAGCACCGCGATCTCGATATCCGGATCGGTTTTGTGTTCTACCGCGATATTGGTGACGAATATGTCACGCGCACCGTGGCGTTCGATCGCGACATCGGCCGCGTTCAGGGCGTCCTGGCGCGGCAGAATGCCAACGGCGGCGGCGACTATCCCGAGGCGATGGACCAGGCGATGATCCGCGCGGTCGGACAGGACTGGCGCCCCGACGCGGTCAAGTCGCTCTTGCTGGTCGCCGACGCGCCGCCGCACGACGACAAATTTGGCCGGACGTGGGCGGCGGCCGAGGCCGCGCGCGCCAAACGCATTCACATCACGCCGGTCGCCGCGTCGGGGGTCGCCGACAAGGCGGAATATGCGATGCGCGCGATGGCGGCCGCAACCCAGTCGCGGTACCTGTTCCTGACCGACGACAGCGGTGTCGGCAACCCGCACGCACCGCCGGCGGTCGACTGCTATCTGGTAACCCGCCTCGACGCGCTGGTCCGCCGGGTGATCGACAGCCAGATCAGTGGCCGCCGGATCGAGCCTGACAAACAGGAAATTATTCGCAGCGTCGGCAATTACGACGCCGGCAAATGTATCCTGCCCGCCGATTTCAAATGGCAGAACGGGTGAAGGCTTCGCACATCAGGCCATCTTATCCTCCATCTGGATGATGCGGCGACCGCAGCCGCCTCGATAACTTGCCTCGCGGTCCGGTTGAGTCGGGCCGCGGGGCAGGGCATCGAGGGGGTTTACGATGAAACGACTATTATCGGCATTGGCCGTCTTGGCGCTGCTAGCGCAGCCCGCAGTGGTTGCGGCGAATGGAAAGGAACCGGTCAAGATCGCCGGCCCCGCCAACGCCAAGGGCGTTACCATCGTTGCCGTTGGCGCCTTCAACGTCGGCTTTATCTTTGAATCGACCGATCAGACCAAAGCCACCGGCGGACTGATGGGCGCATTCGGCGGCACCACCAAGGCGAGGAGCGAACTGGTCGGGGTGACGCCAGAAATGATGCAGGCGGTGACCGACGCGGCCTATGCCGATTTTGTCGCGCAGCTGACGGCGAGCGGATATGTTGTGCAGCCGGCTGCCGACCTGTTCGGCCATGCTGCACTCGCCCGGATCAAATCGCAGGATGCGCCGCTCGACATCAATATCGCGCTCGAAAAGGGCAGCAAGGGCAAGGCGACCTATTTCAAACCGTCGGCGTTGCCGTCGCTGTTGATGATCCCCGGTGATTTCCTGGGATCGGGGATGAGCAGCATGGGAATGAACATGGCGGCGGGACAGTCGGGCATGGCGTTCGCCAATTATGCCAAGGCCGCCGGGGTCGGGGTGATCGACGTCGTCTATCTGATCGATTTTTCGGAACAAAAGCGTCCCGGCGCGTTCAGTTTTGGCGGCTTGCAGGTCAACAGCGGCCTGTCGGTGACCGCCGACTATTCGCGGATGACGTTGATCGCGCCGAGCGGTAAACAGTCGGTGATTACCGTCAAGGCGCCGGTCGCGGTCGAGGGCGAGTTTGTCGAAAAGGCCGATGCGTCGAGCGGCACCGACAAGGCGCTGCAGTCCGGCGCGAACGTCGCGGGCGGTCTGGCTGCGGTTGCGGGTCTTGGCGGGATGCGTTTCGGCAAGACGCGCAAGTTCCAGTTCACGGCGAAGCCCGGCGCTTATGAAGAGGGTGCGGCAAAGGCCGCCAGCCTGGCCAGCGCGCTGCTGATCGGGCGATTGGGCACGCTGCGCTGATCCTTGCTATCGTGCCCGCCCCGGCGGGGACGATGCAGCGCCGCAATCCCTCTTGACGGCGACCGCCAAGCCCCGCCACCCTCGCGCGTACGTACGTGAGGTTTATCGGGGAACGAATTTTTCCATGCAGTTGGTCATTGTGGAATCGCCCGCCAAGGCGAAGACGATCGAGAAATATCTGGGACGCGATTTCAAGGTGCTGGCCAGCTATGGCCATGTCCGCGACCTGCCGCCGAAGGACGGGTCGGTCGATCCCGACGACGGCTTTGCGATGCAGTGGCAGCTGTATCCCGACAAGACGAAGCGGATGAAGGAAATTCAGGACGCAGCCAAGGGCGCCGACCGCCTGATCCTCGCGACCGACCCTGACCGCGAGGGCGAGGCGATCAGTTGGCATGTGCAGGAATTGCTGCGCAGCAAAAAAGCTCTGCCGGCCGCGGTCGACCGCGTGACGTTCAACGCGATCACCAAGCAGGCGGTGACTGACGCGATGGCGCATCCGCGCGCGCTCGACACCGACCTGATCGACGCCTATCGCGCGCGCCGGGCGCTTGACTATCTCGTTGGTTTTACACTGTCACCCGTGCTCTGGCGCAAGCTGCCGGGTGCCAAATCGGCGGGCCGCGTCCAGTCGGTCGCGCTGCGGCTGGTGGTCGAACGCGAGCGCGAAATCGAAGCTTTTGTTGCGCAGCAATATTGGTCGGTCACCGGCCTTTTCGAAATGGGGGGCACGCCGTTCAAGGCGCGGCTGTCGCGTTGGAAGGGCGACAAGATCGAGCGGCTGTCAATCACCAGCGAAGCCGACGCGCGCGCCGCCGAGACCGATGTGAAGGCGGGCCATTTTACCGTCAATACGGTCGAAACCAAACCGCTGACGCGCAACCCGCCGCCGCCTTTCACCACCTCGACCTTGCAGCAGGAAGCGGCGCGCAAGCTGGGTTTTTCCGCCAGCCACACGATGCGGATCGCGCAGGCGCTCTACGAGGATGGCGCGATCACCTATATGCGGACCGACGGCGTCCAGATGGACGGCAGCGCGATCAGCGCCGCGCGGAAAGCCATCGCGACGCGCTACGACGGCGGCTATGTCCCCGATCAGCCGCGGCAATATCAGACCAAGGCGAAGAATGCGCAGGAAGCGCACGAGGCAATCCGCCCGACCGACTTTTCGAAGGACAAGGCGGGCAGCGGCGATCACGCGCGCCTCTACGAGCTGATCTGGAAGCGCGCACTCGCGAGCCAGATGGCGTCGGCGCGGCTCGAACGCACCAGCGTCGACCTCTCCGATGGCACGGGCAAGACGGTGTTGCGCGCGACCGGGCAGGTGGTGAAATTCCCCGGCTTCCTCGCGCTCTATGACGAAGGCCGCGATGATGCCGATGACGAGGACGCACGTTTGCTCCCCGCGATGGCGAAGGGCGACGCGCCCGCCAAGACCGGGGTCGAGGTCGAAAGCCACGAAACCCAGCCGCCGCCGCGCTATTCGGAAGCAAGCCTGGTCAAGAAGATGGAGGAGCTCGGCATCGGGCGCCCGTCGACCTATGCCTCGATCCTTCAGGTGCTCAAGGACCGCGCCTATGTGACGGTGGAGAAGAACCGCTTCATTCCCGAGGAGAGCGGGCGGCTACTTACGGCGTTCCTCGAACGCTTTTTCGAACGCTATGTCGGCTATGATTTCACCGCCGGGCTGGAGGAAGAGCTTGACGATGTGTCGGGCGGCCGCGCGCAATGGCAGGCGGTGCTCGAACGCTTCTGGCGCGATTTCAAGCCGCGCACCGGCGAAGTGATGGAGCAGAAGCCGTCGGAGATCACCGCGGCGCTCGACGAATTTCTCGGCCCCTATCTCTTCCCCGACAAGGGCGACGGCAGCGACCCGCGACTCTGCCCCAATTGCGGCACCGGGCGGCTCGCGTTGCGCGGCGGCAAGTTCGGCCCATTCATTGCGTGCAGCAATTATCCCGACTGCAAATTCACCCGCAAATTCGCGCAGCCGGGCGGCAGCGATGCGGGCGACACCGGCCCCGAGACGCTCGGCACCGACCCCGACAGCGGGCTGGAAGTGACCAAGCGCAGCGGGCGTTTCGGCCCCTATGTCCAGCTCGGCGATGGCAAGGAGGCGAAGCGTTCGTCGATCCCGAAAGATATCCCGGGCGAGGATTTCGACCTCGATTACGCGCTGCGTTTGCTCAGCCTGCCGCGCGAGGTCGGGGTGCATCCCGAAAGCGGCAAGCCGATCATGGCGGGGCTGGGGCGCTATGGCCCCTATCTGCTCCACGACGGCAAATATGCCAAGCTGACCGGCACCGCCGAAATCTTTGACATCGGCATGAACGCCGCGGTCGTGCGCATCGCCGAGGCCGCCGCAGGCGGCGGGCGCGGGCGGACCAAGGCCGAACCGCTCAATACCTTCGGCCCGCACCCGACCAGCGGCGGCGAGATGAAGCTGATGGAGGGACGATTTGGACCCTATGTCACCGACGGCACTACCAATGCGACGCTTCCCAAGACCGCCGATCCCGCCGCACTGACACTGGAAGAAGCAATCGCGCTGATCGACGCGCGCGCGGCGAAAGGGCCGGCCAAGGGCAAGAAAAAGGCCGCCCCGAAAAAAGCAGCGGCCAAGAAGGCGCCGGCAAAGAAAAAGGCTGCGGCGACGAAGAAAGCGGCGAGCTGACTGGTCGCGGCGTTCAGATCACCGCCATATTGTAGCAATGCCAGCTAAAGATCGCCGCGGCGCCGCGGTGGGGGCGCCAGGCCTCGGCGAGTGCGCGCGCTTCCTTCTCGCCGGGACGCGAGCCCAGTTGCAGGATGCGGCCCACCGCTTCCTGTACCGCGAGGTCGCCCGCGGGCCAGATGTCAGGGCGCCCTTCGGCAAACAGCAGGTAGATCTCCGCCGACCAGCGGCCGATGCCCTTGACCCGCGTTAACAGCGCGATCGCTTCCTCGTCGTCGGCGGGCAGGGCGTCAAACGTCAGTTCGCCGTCGAGCACCAACTGCGCGAGGCTTTTGGCATAGCCCTGTTTCTGTCCCGACAGGCCGCAGGCGCGCAGCGTGTCGAAATCGGCCGCCGCCACCGCTTCGACCGGGCAGTCGGCGCCAAACCGTGCTTCCAGCTTGTTCCAGATCGAGGTTGCGGCGGCAACGCTCACCTGCTGGCCGACAATCGTCCGGAGCAGGGTGGCATAGCCGCGTTCGCGGATGCGCGGTTCGGGGTAACCGGCATGACCCAGCGCGCGGGCGAAATTGGCGTCGCGCGCCGCCAGGGCGTCGATCCCCGCGTTCAGCTGCTCCTGTGTCAGTCCCACCCTTCATTCCCCTTTTGTTCCTACCCGAGGCTTTAGCAGCGCTTGATTTGCCGCGCAACGCGCGACATAGCGCCAGCAACTTCGAAGATATGGGGACTAGCATGGCCAAGCTGATTGTCGTGACGCGTGACGGAACCGAACATGAGATCGAGGGCGATACCGGCCTGACGGTGATGGAAAATATCCGCGACGCCGGTTTCGACGAACTGCTGGCGCTGTGCGGCGGTTGCTGTTCGTGCGCGACGTGCCATGTCCATGTCGAGGCGGGGGCAAGCGACGCGATGCCGGCGATGAGTGAGGACGAAAACGACCTGCTCGATTCGACCACCGACCGCGATGCCACCTCGCGCCTGTCGTGCCAGATTCCGTTCAGCGACGCGCTCGACGGGCTGCGTGTGCGGATCGCCGCCGAGGACTGATTAATAACGTCATTGCGAGCGGCGAAGCCGCGCGGCAATCCAGAGTAGCGTAAATCGCTCTGGATTGCTTCGCTTCGCTCGCAATGACGAGGCTTGGTTTCAGCTCTGGCCCGCGGTCGCCACCGCGTAGAGCGCGATCGCCGCGGCGTTCGAGATGTTGAGGCTCTCCATGCGCGGCGAGATCGGCAGCTTGGCCAGCACGTCGCAATGCTCCATGACATTGTGACGCATCCCGTCGCCCTCGGACCCCAGCACCAGCGCGACCTTGCTGCCGTCGAGCGTCGACCCCAGCGTCGTTTCGGTGTCGCCCATCAGCCCGATGCGCCAATATTGCGCCTCGGCGATTTCTTCCAGCGCGCGCGACAGGTTGACGACACGCACCCACGGCACGGTTTCGAGCGCCCCCGACGCCGATCGCGCGATCACGCCGCTTTCGGGCGGGCTGTGCCGGTCCTGCGTGATGATCGCGGCGGCATCGAACGCCGCCGCCGAGCGCAGCACCGCGCCGATATTGTGCGGATCGGTGACCTGGTCGAGGATGACAAGCGGGCGTTTGCTTCCGGCGTCGACCTCGTCCTGCAACAGGTCACCGAGAAAGACGCCCTCCAGCGGATCGACCTCGATCACCAGCCCCTGATGCGGCGCGTCGCGCGCGACGAGCCGCGCCAGGTCGGCGACGTCGGCGTAGCTGATCGGAATCACCGGCGGCAGGTCGAGCTGCCCCAGCGCCTCACGCGTGCCCCAGATCCGCTTGACGGTGCGGTCGGGATTGGCGAGCGCGGCGAGGACGGCGTGACGACCCCAGAAACGAATGGCCTGACCACGTTGATTGCCGCCGGCCGGGCGGCGGTGACGGGAAAATTGTCTCATGCGCGCGCCTTTCCCATGACTGGCATTGACAGGCAAGCATCGTTTCGCCATTGGACCGCTTCCCAAAGCGGGCCCCATGGACAGGTGGCCGAGTGGTTAAAGGCAGCAGACTGTAAATCTGCCCGGGTTTCCGTACGCTGGTTCGAATCCAGCCCTGTCCACCAACCTCCGGTCCGAGGGCATCTCTGCGATCATAATGGGATGGGCGTGGCGTTCCGATGTCGGAGGAGACGCCGCAACCCAGTCTCCTTTCGGCCTCCAAAGCGCGATCGTCGAGCGTGGTGGTACATGGCACCAAGCTCGCCTTCATCAGCTCAACAGGGGCTCGCGCGCCTCTGGCCTTTCCTGTCTTGACGCGTCGGATAAATGCGCCATTTAGGATCTATCAACCTGACCTTTTGATCGCCGGCAGGGGCCGAAGATCTCGCGTCATTGGGGTGCGGCGACCGACTGTCGTTGGATGAAGGTCGATCGGAGCACCGCCGCCCCACCATCATCGACCTCCGCTGTGAAGGGAAGAAAGTCGGGTACGAGCGTCTTTGCCGCACGCACCCCCATTTCGCGGATCGGCCAGCGCACGGTGCTGAGCGCGGGCCAGATATGTGTCGCTGTCGGGCTGTCGTCGAAGCCGATGATCGACAGCGCGCCGGGGACTTCGATGCGCTTGGCGTGCGCAACGCTCATCACCCCGGCGGCCATCTCGTCGTTCGAACAGAAGATTGCGGTCGGCGGTTCGCCAAGCGACAGCAATGCCTCGCCCGCGTCGATCCCGGCGGCGTAGCGGTAATTGCCCGGCGCATTATAAGCATCGGGAAGGTCGAGACCCGCCTCCGCCAGCGCTTCGCGGAAACCCTTTTCGCGCTCGGCGGCCGAGCGGAAACCCTGCGGGCCGCGCACAAAACCGATACGGCGATGGCCGAGCGCGATCAGCGCGCGCACCGCCTCCGCAACCACCTCGCGGTCGTTCGACGACACGCAATGCTTGGCATCGTCGAGCGGCGCCGATCCGACGCGCACATAGCGCACGCCCAGATCTTCGCAGAGCGCGGCGAGGGCGTCGTTTTCGGAGATCGGTGGCAGCAGCAGCGCGCCGATCGGGCGCTGCTTTTCCAGAAAGGTGCGGACGTCGTCGAGCATCCGCTCCGATCCGCGATCGACCGGGCGGACGAGCAGCGCGAGGTCGCTGTCCTTGATCGCGTCGAGCACGCCTTGCTGAAAATTCAGCACCGTCTGGGCATTGGGATTGTCGTGGAGCAGCGCGATCAGGAAGTTGCGGCGGAACGCCAGCGCGCGCGCCTGCGGGTTGGGGACGAACCCAAGCGTCTCGATCGCCTGCTCAACCGCCTTGCGCGTCTTTTCAGTCAGAAATTCGGAGCGGTTGATGACGCGGCTGACGGTCTTTTTCGACACCCCGGCGAGCGCGGCGACATCGTTGATCGTCGGCTGCTTGCCACTTGCGCCCTTTTTCTGTGCCGCCATATGCGTCCAATCCTCTGCGGGTTCGGGCTGCTGTCCCGCCATTCGCCCGGTGTGATGGGCGCTTGGCGTGGCGAAATCAACCGCGACAAGCCGCCATCTGCCGAAAACGGATACCGGTGTCTAGGTTAGCTTCGCAATCGCATTGATCTGATCGTTGACACCGGTTACCAAAATCACTAGCGTGTCGCAAAATCCAGCAAAGGAACCGCATCATGAAGATCGCGCTGATCACCGAAAACAGCCAGGCCGCAAAGAACGGCATCATCCACGACGCGCTGACCACAGTCGCCGAGCCGCTGGGGCATGAGGTGTTCAATTACGGCATGTATTCGGCCGACGACACGGCGTCGCTGACCTACATCATGAACGGCCTGCTCGCGGGCATCCTGCTCAACGCGAAGGCTGCCGATTTCGTCGTGACCGGTTGCGGCACGGGTATGGGCTCGATGCTCGCCTGCAACGCGATGCCGGGGGTTTTCTGCGGTCTGGTGATCGACCCGACCGACGCCTTCCTGTTCGGCCAGATCAACGACGGCAACGCGATTTCGATGCCCTATGCCAAGGGTTTCGGCTGGGCGGCCGAGCTCAACCTGCAGGACGTCTATCGCAAGCTGTTCGACGGCGAACGCGGGCTGGGCTACCCCAAGGAGCGCGCCGAAATCATGCGGACGAACCGCGGCATCCTGAAAGATCTCAAGGCCGCGTCGTGCCACGACATGCTGACCGTGCTGAAGACGGTCGATCAGGATCTGCTGCGCGCGGCGATCGCGGGCGAAAAGTTTGCGGAATATTTCTACGCCAATTCGCAGGACGACGAGATCAGCGCCTATCTGAAGAGCGTGTCGGCGGAGCGGGCGCTCGCCTGACATGGCCGGGTTGTTCGATCTTTCGGGACAGGTCGCGCTGGTCACGGGTGCGAACACGGGCATCGGGCAGGGGATTGCGCTCGCGCTCGCCGAAGCCGGAGCGGACATTGCTGCAGCGGGCCGGTCGGCAGCGGACGAGACGGTCGGCAAAGTGCGCGGGCTGGGCCGGAAGGGCGAGAATTTTTCCGCCGATCTGTCGAGCGTCGGCGCGGTACAGCCGCTCGTTGACGCGGTGCTCGCCGAGTATGGTCGCATCGACATACTCGTCAACAATGCCGGGATCATCCGCCGCGCCGACGCGGTCGATTTCACCGAAGAGGATTGGGATGCCGTCATGGACACCAATCTTAAGACCTTGTTCTTCCTCTGTCAGAGCGTGGGGCGTCACATGATCGCGCGCGGCAGTGGCAAGATCATCAACATCGCCTCGATGCTGACCTTTCAGGGCGGCATCCGCGTGCCGAGCTATACCGCGTCGAAATCCGGCGTCGGGGGGCTGACCAAGCTGCTCGCCAATGAATGGGCGGCGAAGGGAATCAACGTCAACGCGATCGCGCCCGGCTATATTGCGACGAACAACACTGCGGCACTGCAAAGCGACGAGACCCGAAACCGCCAGATCATGGAGCGCATCCCGACAGGACGCTGGGGCGATCCCGGCGACATCGGGGGTGCTGCGGTATTCCTGGCGTCACGTGCGTCGGATTATGTGCAGGGCCATATCCTTGCCGTCGACGGCGGCTGGCTGGCGCGGTAGGCTTGGAACAATCACCGTAGCCCTGAGCCTGTCGAAGGGCGCTTATCCGATAGGCGCCCGTCGACAGGCTCAGGGCTACGGTTGAGATATAACCCGCATCAGGGGCAAACGGAGTAAGGATGGCGCAAGGCAAGCTGGTCTTTTTCGGCGAATTGCTGATCCGCCTGACCGCGCCGGGCAACGAGCTGCTGATGCAATCGCCGTCGCTGGCGCTCCACGTTGGCGGCGCCGAGGCGAATGTCGCGATCGGGCTCGCGCATCTGGGCCATGACTGCGCGATGGTCAGCAAGATACCGGACAATGCACTGGGGCGCGGAGCCGTGGCGGCGGTGCGCGGTGCGGGCGTCGATTGCAGCGCCGTCACCAGCGGCCCAGGCCGCATGGGGCTGTATTTCCTCAGCGTCGGCGCGGGTCTGCGCTCGTCCGAGATTGTGTATGACCGTGCGGCGTCGAGTTTTGCGGCGACCGGCGCCGATGATTACGGCTGGGATGCGCTGCTTGGCGGTGCGCGCCTGCTCCACCTGTCGGGGATCACCCCCGCGCTCGGGCCGCGTTCGACCGAAGCGGCGCTCGCTGCGGCGCGCGCGGCGAAACGTCTGGGCGTGCCGGTCAGCTTCGATGGCAATTACCGCGCGATGCTGTGGGACGCATGGGACAGCGATCCACGCGCAGTGCTGTCCGAACTCATCGGCCTGACTGACATTTTGTTCGGCAACCACCGCGACCTCTCGCTGGTGCTTGGACAGGAATTCAGCGGTGAAGGCGAACACCGGCGCCGTGAGGCGGCCGAGGCGGGTTTTGCCGCTTTCCCCCACCTCAAGCTGATCGCCTCGACCGCGCGGCACACGATCGCTGCCGATCACCACCGCATCGCGGCGCGGGTCGATCTGCGCGGCGGCGGGCATCAGACCGCCGAGATCGACGTCACCGGCATCGTCGACCGCATCGGCGCGGGCGACGCCTTTGCCGCCGGGGTGCTCCACGCGCACCTGGCGGGCGGCGATGCGCGGGCCATGGCCGAAAGCGGCCTCGCGCTAACCGCGCTCAAACATTCGCTGCCCGGCGATGCGAGCCGCTTTGGGCAGGCCGACATCGACGCCTTCCACGGCGGCGGGCTCGATGTCAGGCGATAGGCTGACGCGGCGGTACCTGCTCGCCGCAGGCACGGCGTCGCTGCTGATGCCTCTGGTCGCCAAGGCCGAGATTGTTAAGCCGATTCATCATGTTGGCGGGGTCGAAGCCCGGGACGGATTCTATCGATTGGGCACGCGGCGAAGCCTTGGCGATGGTTCGGTCTGGGCCTTCACCGGCATCCGCTACGCTCGCGCCCGGCGCTTTGCGGCCCCGGTTGCGGTGACCAAAGCCGAGCAGTTGAAGGGCGACAGCTTCGGTCCAGTCTGTCCGCAGGTGGGCGACCGCTACCAGCCGCAATCAGAGGACTGCCTGTTCCTCAACGTCTGGACCCCCGACATCGAGGATCAGCGCAAGCGCCCGGTGATGGTCTATTTCCACGGCGGCGCCTATTCGACTGGCAGCGTCAGCGACCCGATCAACGATGGTGCCGTGCTCGCCGCGCGCGGTGATGTTGTGGTTGTCACGGTCAATCACCGGTTGAACGCGCTGGGCTACCTCTATCTCGCGCGGCTCGATCCGCGCTTTCCAGACAGCGGCAACGCCGGGCAACTCGACCTGATTGCTGCGCTCCAATGGGTCCAGCGCAATATCGCGGCCTTCGGCGGCGATCCCGCCAATATCACCGTGTTCGGCCAGTCGGGCGGCGGCGCCAAGATCGCGACGCTGATGGCGATGCCCGCGGCGAAGGGGCTGTTCCACAAGGCGATCACGATGAGCGGGCAGCAGGTAACCGCCTCGGGGCCGCTCAACGCGACCAGGCGCGCCGAGGCATTTCTTGCCAAGCTGGGCGACGGCACCGACCCCGCAACCGCGCCGGTCGAGCAACTGGTTGCGGCGCTGGCGGCGACCGATCCGGTGCTCGGCGGCGGGGTGTATATGGGACCGGTGCTCGACATTCAGCACCTGACGCGCCACCCCTTTTGGCCCGATGCCGCGCCGCAGTCGCTCGGCATCCCGATGCTGCTCGGCAACACGGTGCTGGAAACGCGCGCCTTTTATGCGCGCGACGGCAAGCAGCTTTCCGGGCTCACATTCGACAATCTCGCTGCCCGGATCGCCCCCGAAATGCGCATCGACGCGCATCCCGAATGGGTCGTCAGCGAATTTCGCGCGCGCTATCCGAAGGCTACGCCGATCGACCTGTTCCACCGCATCGTCACCGCGGCGCGCAGCTGGCGCGGGCAGATCGAGGAAGCCGAAGCGCGCGCCCGCGCGGGTGCACCGGCCTTCGTCTATCAGCTCGATTTCGAGGATGCGAAGCATGCCGACGACATCGGGCTCAGCTTCGGTACCATCCCCGATCCAACCGCTGCGCAGCAGGCGATGAGCGACAGGATGATGGATGCGTTCGTGCGTTTCGCGCGCACCGGCAATCCGGGCTGGCCAGCCTATGATTTGAGACAGCGGCAGACGATGGTGTTCGATACCGACAGTCGGGTGTTGAACGATCCGCGCCAATGGGAGCGCGAGCTGTTCGCGCGGGTGCCGTATATTCAGCCCGGCACCTGACTGAAGAGCGCTCGTCCCTTGACATCGTCATCCCGGCGAAGGCCGGGATCTCACCGGTGCGCAAGTCCGTGAGGTCGAGATCCTGGCCTTGTCACAGGATCTTCTGCGACCCCAACCAGTTCCACAGCAGCTCGGGCCAGATCGCGACCGGTAAGCCAGCCGTCCTCATCAACCCGAAACCATGCTCGCCGCGCTCGAAAAAATGCGCCTCGCACGGCGCCCCGACTGCGCGCGTGGCTTCGCGCAACCGGACACTGTTTTCGACCTTCACCACGCTGTCGTCCTCGGCGTGGAGCAGCCAGAGCGTCGGCTGATCGGCGCGGACATTCAGTTCGGGAGAATAGAGCCTTTCGCGCGCCGCGTCGGGGTTGGCGCCGATCAGTTTCTCGCGGCTCACCGCATGTGCGATCGCCGGGTCCATCGATACCACGGGATAAATGGCGGCAAGTGCGTCGGGGCGCGCTGATAGCTGGTCGGTGCTGTCGACCGGCGCACAGGCCTTCGCATCGAATCGCGTGAGCAGGCTCGTCGCGACCTGCCCGCCCGCGGAAAAACCGCCGAAGGTGACGCGCGCCTGGTCGATTTGATCGACCGCCGCGCGGCTGCGCACCAGCCGCACTGCGCGCTGCGCATCGGCGAGCGGGACATCGGATCCGTTTTCCCAGCCATCTCCGGGCAGGCGGTAGAAGAGGACGTATACGGTGATGCCGCGATCCTTCAGCCAGCGCGCGAGTTCATAGCCCTCCTTGTCGATCACGACATAGCGATAGCCGCCACCGGGCGCGAGGATCACTGCGGCCCCAGTGGGCTTGGCCGGGCGGAAGATGTCGAGTCGCGGGCGGGTGATGCCTTGCAGCATCCGGTCGCTGGCATCCGGATCGTCGCTGCGCTGGACGACCTGTTCGACCAGACCTGCGGGCAGTCGGAGGTGACGGCTTGGCCAAAGCGGAACGCTGGCATCGGGGGTTACGCCCGCGGGCCGGGTCCAGGCGGCTTGTGCGGCGGCGGTAGCGAAGGGTACGGCGAGTCCCGCCGCCAGCAGCGCGCGGCGGTCGATCGTCATGGCGCATGCGGGTTGTTCGGGTACGCGATGATCAGCACCAGCGGCTCGCTGCCGGTCTGGCGGATGCCGACATTGGCGCCCTTGTAGAGCCATGCCGCTGTGCCAGCTTTCAGCTCGTTCTGGATGCCATCCGAATGGACGACGCCGGTACCCGACAGCACATAATAGATTTCATCATGGTCGATCGGGTGGATGCCGATCGCGGCGCCGATGTGCAGCGCACGCTTGCGGAATTCGAAGCTGCGCGGTGCTGGGATAGCGTCGCTGATCCGGTACGCCGTGGACGTACCGATTGCGCCATGCGGCGGCGGTTCTTCGCGCACCGTGGCGGCTTCGTCGATCACGATCATTGCGGGTGCCTCGGCCCCGGCGAGCAGCAGCGCGGCGAGCCACATCGTCACTGGCCGGTCCGCGAAGCGCGGTCGCGTGGCGACAGGATTTCCTGTGGCGTCGGTGCGGTCTGGCCGGGATAGAGGCCCGAGTTCGGCTCCATGGTCGCTAGATCCCATGCGCTCTCGACAAATGGCGCGCGGACGGCCTCCTTGACCTTGGGATAGGCGCTTACCTCGCGCTCGTCGTCGATCACCTCGCCGCGCCCTTCGGCGATGAAGTATAGGACGCGGATTTCCTCCGGGTCACGAGCCCAAGGGCGCGCGCCGGCGGTGGCAAGGACCGAGGTTTCGACGTCCCGAACTGGCAGGATCCGGTAAGCGCCGGTCGGTGCAAGCGGCGCCTTCGCGCGGATCAGTTGCGCGCGTGTTTCGCCATAGCGGCCGAATTCGGGAAGCGGCTTGCCGTGGCGGTCGACCGCCAGATTGTCCTTGCCATAATAAGCAAGGTCGCCGTCGCCGCCGAGCATCAGAAAGGGCAGGCCGTCATCCGTATCATTGCCGCCGCGCAGGACGTTGCCGATCGCGGTGATTTCGCCGGTTACATAAGGTTGCCCGACCCATTCAAGATTCATCAAATTGTAATGCACCGCGCGGTGCTGCGGGTTGTAGATCAGGTTGTTTATCATCAACACCTGCGCGCCCCCCTTTACCAGCGGATTGCGCTCGACATTGTGCGCCCACACATTGCGGTAAAAGACGATGCCGGTCGCATTGTCGTGGATCAAGGATCCCTTGCTGTGCTCGCCTTTGGGATGACTGGCATCGGCAAGTCCTTCCGCGGCAAGATTGTTGGAAAAGCTGATATTGCGGCTTGTGCCGCCGCGCCAATCATCCACCGTTTTGCCGGTAAACCGGGGGCCAGACGCCGACATATTCTCGTCGATCGCCCACAAGAAGGTGCAATGGTCAATGATGACATTGTGTGCCGCGACGGTCGACAGCGCATCGGCTTCCCAGCCGCTGCGCTTCGCCTGGCCATCGGCGCCGGTGTAAACGCGCAGGTGGCGGATGATGACATCGTGGGTCCGCACGTCGATGCCGGTACGGATTAGCGTGATCCCCGGTCCCGGGGCGGTCTGGCCTGCTATGGTAAGATAGGGGTGCTTGATGTCGATTGTCTGGCGGCCAAGGTCGATCACTCCGCCGACCTCGAACACGATGATGCGCGGTCCCGGCGTCTCGATTGCAGCCTTTAGGGATCCCGGTCCGTCAGGCGCCAGTGTCGTGACGCGCAGGATCTGGCCGCCGCGTCCACCGACGGTGGTGGCGGCCGGTCCGACCGCTCCAGGGAATGCAAGCGTTGTCGCGTGTGCCGCCGCAACCAGCCCCGCAGGCTGCACGATCGCCAGAAAAAATGCGGTTATCCAAGTTCTTACAGCCATATTGCCTCTCCGCTTTTTTGGGGTATTGACACCGCTATACCGATCCTCCTATCTTTCTGACACCGGTTACCCCAATCGGTCAACGAGAAAATATGTCGAGGGAGAGGGGATAGGGCGGTCGGTCGTAGTCGCGGCGACGCCATCATCACTCTCGAAAAATTCCTGGCCGGGCGATCTCGCCGATTTGTTCGGTCCAACAAAGTAACCGGTGTCATTTCTTGTGCAATCAGGAATTTCAGCCGATCAAGGGAGGATGATAATGGCAATTCAAGCACTGCGGGTTCTCACGACATTGGCGTGCGGCGCCTCGCTGTCGGCGTTGGCTGCGTCGCCCGCATGGGCGCAGGATGCGGCGCCCGTTGATAGCGAAGCGGATGCGGCCGAGGGAGAAATCGTCGTCACCGGCTTTCGTGCCTCGCTCGATGCGGCGTTGAATGCCAAGCGTGCCGACGGCGGAATTGTCGATGTCATCAAGGCCGAGGATATCGGCAAGTTTCCTGACACCAATCTTGCCGAGTCGCTGCAGCGCGTCCCCGGCGTCGTGATCGATCGCGACGCAGGTGAAGGGCGTTCGATCACCGTGCGTGGTCTCGGTCAAGATTTTACCCGTATCCGCATCAACGGGATCGAGGCTCTGGCGACCACGGGCGGGACCGACAGTTCGGGCGGCGCCAACCGGTCGCGTGGTTTTGATTTCAATGTGTTTGCCTCGGAACTGTTCAATTCGATCACCGTGCGAAAAAGCGCATCGGCCAATGTCGATGAAGGCTCGCTCGGCGCGACGGTCGATCTTCAGGCGGCACGACCTTTCGACTTCAACGGCTTTCGCCTCGCGGGTTCGGTCAAGGCGCGATACAACGACCTCAACGAAAAGGTCGATCCGCGCGCAGCGCTGCTGGTCTCCAATACCTTTGCCGATGGACGCTTCGGTGTGCTTGTTTCGGCCGCCTATTCGAAGCGGCGCCTGTACGAGGAGGGTTTCAGCACTGTACGTTGGGACAATGGTCCTTCGTCCCAAGGCTGGTGCGCGCCGATCGGGCTGACGTCGCAGGGTACCAACGCGACGCAGGCAACCTGCGGGCCCGCTGCGCAAGGTGTGGCTCGCCTGCCCGACACGCCCGCCAACCGGGCGGCCTTTCTGGCGGCCAGCGACCCGGCCAATTTCCATCCGCGCCTGCCGCGCTACGGGCGTCTGACACACGACCAGGACCGTCTGGGGGTCACAGCGGCGGTGCAATGGGCGCCGACGGACAATACGACGATTACCGCCGAGTTCCTTTATTCCAAGCTGAAAGCGACGCGGCAGGAAGATTTTATCCAGGCCATTTCGTTCAGCCGTAACGCGGCTGCGGGCGGCAAGCCGCAGACCAGCGTGGTCGCCACCGAATATGCCAGCAACGGCGCGTTGCTCTATGGCCTCTACAACGGCGTCGATATCCGATCGGAATCGCGTTTTGACAAATTATCGACCGAGTTCACCCAGCCGACCCTGACGATCGATCATGAATTCAGCGACCGGTTGCGTTTCAACGCACGCGCTGGACGTGCCGATTCGAAATTCCGCAACCCGTTGCAGACAACCACGACGCTCGATGCGCTCAACGTCAACGGCTATTCGATCGACTTTCGCAACAGCGACCGTCTGCCGACGATCAATTTCGGGCTTGATGTCAACAGCCCCACTGCGCTGACCATTCTTGGCGTGCCGCAGGTCAGCAGCGGGACGCAGCCCAATACGGTCCCGAACACGACCACCAGCGAAATCCGCATCCGTCCGCAGGGCGCCACCAACCGTAATGACGTTCTGCATTTTGATCTGACGTGGGACGTCGTCCCCGACGGCTTTGCGGTCAATGTGGGTGCTGATTTCAAGAAATATACCTTCGACACGTTCGAATTCCGCCGGGTCAACCAGAATGATACGATCTTTGCGCCGGCCGGCGGGATGACGGGATTGACGACGGCGGTGACGGGTTTTGGCAAAGGGCTTGGCTCGGGCGTCGTCACCGGTTGGATCATTCCCGATCTAAAGGCGATTGCGACCGCATATGATATCTATTGCAACTGTCTGAAAAGCGGCCCGGCAGGCGGCCCGGGTGATTTCACCCTGTCGTCGATTACCAACGGCAATGCCCGCGGCAACAACCGGCGTATCGTCGAAAAGGATACGTCGGGTTTCTTGATGTTCGACTTCAAGCAGGATGTTGGCGGGATGCCGGTACGCGGCAATTTCGGCGTCCGTTATGTCGAAACCGACATAACGGCGCAGGGATATGTGGCGACGGGCGGTGGCACGCTTGTCACGGTAAAGAATAAATATGAGGACTGGCTGCCGTCACTCAATCTGGCCGCCAATGTGGCCGATGATTTCATCGTCCGCGTCGCCGCGGCGCGGGTTATGGCACGCCCGCAGCTTGGCAATCTCAATCCCGGTGGGACGATCAACACGACAGGCAATCTGACGATCACCAGCGGCAATCCGTTGCTCAAGCCGTTCCGCGCCAACACGCTGGATGCCAGTTTCGAATGGTACCACGGCAAGGGCGCCTTTGTCGGGCTGGGGCTGTTCTACAAGGATATCGGCACCTATATCCAGCAGCTCCGCACGACGATTCCCTACAACCAGACCGGCCTGCCGCAGTCTTTGCTTCCTGCGAACTTCACCGGCGAGGAACTGTTCCAGGTCACCACCCCCATCAACACCAGCGGCGGACCGCTGAAGGGCTTCGAAATCAATGTGCAACAGCCGTTTGATTTCCTGCCCGGCCTGTTCAAGCATTTCGGGATGACCGCGAACTACACGCGGGTGCAATCGAAGATCAATTATCAGGTTTCGCCGACGGCAGCGGGAACGATCCGTGACGATCTTATCAATCTTTCGCCGGAAAGCTGGAACGCGACACTTTATTATGATGACAAGAAATTCAGCGCGCGCGCCTCGGTCGCTTATCGTTCAGACTATCTCCAGCGGGTACCCGGGCAGAACAACAATGACGTGGAAGGCAAAAACAGCACCCTCAATGTCGATGCCCAGCTGCGCTACAAGATCAACGACCGTTTCGAGCTAACACTGGAAGGGGTCAATCTGACCGACGAGTTCAACGACCAGTTCATCAGCCGTGCGCGCGACAGCGTGGTGGTATATAACCACACCGGTCGCGAGTTTCTCGCGGGCATCCGTTTCAAATACTGACGATGAAAATCTCGTCAAAGGGGGGGAGGGCGCAGTTTTGGGTCTGCGCCCTTCTTCTCTGCCCGCCGTCAGCGCTTATCGTCGCCGAAACCGCATCGGCGGCGTCCGCAGGACCGCCACTTGCCTTCGCGGGCGCCGAAGGCGCCGGGCGCTTCGCGGCGGGCGGGCGGGGCGGACGGGTGCTGCGCGTTACCCACCTCGGCGATAGCGGTCCTGGCAGCTTGCGCGACGCGGTGGAGCGTGATTTTCCGCGCATCATTCAGTTCGACGTCGCGGGTACCATCCGACTGGAAAAGGATCTGGTGATTCGCCACCCGCGCGTGACGATCAGTGGTCTCGGCGCACCGGCAGGCGGGGTCGCGCTCGCCGATCGCAGCCTCGTCATCGATGCCGACGATGTCGTTATCCGGTACATCCGCTCGCGGCTTGGCGCCCGCTCGGGAAGCCAGGGTGATGCGATCTCGATTGTCGGGGGGCGACGCATCATCCTCGACCATGTGTCGGCGAGCTGGTCGGTCGATGAAACGCTGTCGGTGTCGGCGCGCTATGACCGTACACCCGGCATCTACGATGTAACCGTACAATGGTCGATCATTTCGGAATCGCTGCGCCGTGCCGGTCATGCCAAGGGCGAGCATGGTTATGGCAGCCTGATCCGCGGAGGTCGCGGGGCTCGATTTTCTTTTCACCACAATCTTTGGGCGCATCATGTCCAGCGGATGCCGCGTCCCGGCAACTACACGCCGGTCGGCGAAGACCCCGAAGGCCCGCTGATCGAATTTCGTTCCAATATCTTCTACAATTGGGGCGGTAGTGCAGCAGGATATAATGCAGATAAGGACAGTATCGCCACCTACGCGTTTGTCGACAATTGTTATGTGGCGGGACCCGACACGCTGGGGTTGCACATTTTCCGTGAGGAAAACCCCAATGCCAGGGGCTGGTTTTCGGGCAACAGCTTGAACGGGTCGATCCCCGCCGACCAGTGGAGCCTTGTAAAGGGACTGCACAATGCGCTGGTGCGCGCGCCCGATATCGCGCCGGTTTCCAGCGATCCGGCACCCGGCGGTTGCGCGGCGGTTCTGGCATCGAGCGGCGCTTCACTGCCGCGTGACGCGGTTGACGCCCGCATCGTCGCCGACGTCGTCGCGCGGGGCGGCCGGATCATCGACAACGAGGATGAGGTCGGCGGCTGGCCCGATCTTTCCCTTGCGCCATGAAACGGCGGAAATATTCTGGACAGCGCTTGGTTGCGGCGTGCCGAATGCCAATGGGCTTGTGTTTGACACCGGTGTCTTATAGAGGGTTCGGCGGAAGAGAGAAATCACGATAATGTCGGCAACCTCCGAACAACAAACGATTGCGCGAGCATTTCTTGCAGCGCGCGAGAGCAGGACACCGCTTGCCGACTATCCCGGGGCGATACCGCTAACCATGGGCGACGCCTATTCTATTCAAAGCGCGGCGATCGCGCTGGACGGGCGTGCGGTTGGGGGGTGGAAGGTCGGCCGTATCGCGCCCGATCTGGTTGCACATTATGCCAGCGACCGCATCGCCGGACCCATCTTTGCCGACGAAATCGCCGAAAACGGCGCCGCCATGCCGGTCTATGTGGGTGGCTTTGCCGCCGCCGAGGCAGAGGTTCTGCTGCGTTTCGGCGCGATCGGTGACCGCGAATATGATCTCGACACGGTCCGATCCTGCATCGCCGAAGTGCGCACGGGCATCGAGATCGCGAGTTCGCCCTTTGGCGGGATCAATCGATATGGCCCGGCGGTCACTGCGTCGGATTACGGGAACAACAATGGACTGGTCCTTGGACCGCCGATCGACGACTGGCGCGAACGCGATTTGATCCGCATGCCGGTCGAGATGTTTGTCGACGGGGCGTTGGTCGGCGCCGCGACGATGGAGGGGATGCTCGATGGTCCCTTTGGGTCGGCGCTCTTCCTGATTCGTACCCTGCGCGCGCGCGGCCTGGCAATCGAGCCGGACACCTGGGTTTCGGCAGGTGCGATCACCGGCATTCACGAGGTGCGGCCCGGGCAAAGGGCGGAAGCGTTGTTCGACAAGCGAATCCGCGTCGGCTGTTCAATCAAAAGCTATTAGAAGAACGGGAGAGATTTATGGCACAGGCATTCGCGAAGGAGGAATCTGCGCTGCCGGTGCCTCGGGCAGGGCGCTACCGCTGGCTGATCGTCGCGGTTCTGTTTGCCGCGACCACGGTCAATTATATCGACCGCACCATGCTGGGCCTGCTCGCGCCCACCCTCGGCAACGAACTCGGGTGGAGCGAAAATGACTATGGGAACATCGTCACCGCCTTCCAGGCCGCTTATGCCCTGGGCTTCCTGTTGATGGGCTGGTTGATCGACCGCTTCGGCCCCAAAATCGGTTATGCAATCGCGATATCGATCTGGACGATCGGCCATGTGGCGCATGGCTTTGCCTCCTCGGTCGCGTCCTTCATGCTGGCCCGCATCGTTCTGGGTGTCGGCGAGGCAGGGCATTTTCCGTCGGTCGTGCGCGCGTCGAGCGAATGGTTCCCGCAAAAAGAGCGCTCTTATGCGATCGGCTGGGTCAACAGCGCGACGACGATCGGCGTTATCCTGACCGCACCGACGATCTGGCTGTTCATGGTCTGGATGGGCTTCAACTGGCGCGAAACCTTCATTTATTCAGGCCTTTTCGGCGTCGTCCTGTTGCTGCTCTGGCTCTGGCTATACAGCAATCCGCGCGAAAGCGGAAAGGTCAGCGAAGCCGAACTGGCATGGATCGAGCATGATCCGCCCGAACAGGTACAGCGTCTTGGCTGGGGCGCGATCGTCACCAAGCGCGAGGCGTGGGCCTATGCAATCGGCAAATTCCTGACCGATCCCGTATGGTTCCTGATGCTGTTCTGGCTGCCCAAATATTTCAGCAGCACCTATAATGTTGATCTGAAGGTCGTGCTGCTCCCGATGATCGTCATGTACCTGCTTTCCGATGTCGGCAGCATTCTTGGCGGCTGGGTATCGTCGAAACTGATCCAGACCGGCCATAGCGTCAATTTCGCCCGAAAGGTGACGATGCTTGGCGCAGGCTGCTGTGTCCTGCCGCTGCTGTTCGTGTCGGGGCTGGAAAATATGTGGCTGGCGGTGGTGCTGATCGGCATCGCGCTGGCCGGGCACCAGGCCTTTTCGTCGACCATCCTGTCGATCCCGCCCGACATGTTTCCGAAACGCGCGGTGGGGTCCGTGATCGGCCTGGGCGGCTTTGCGGGCGGTGTCGGCGGCATGATCATGGCAAAGTCGACCGGGCTGGTGCTCGATGCGACGGGCGGCAGCTATACGGTCATTTTTGCTGCCTGCACCGTCGTTTACTTCATTGCCGTGCTCGCGATCCATATTCTCAGTCCGCGTCTCACTCCTGTCACCGTGGAGGCAAAGAGATAGGGCGATGACGCGTCCTCTGGTCCTCTCCCGACCGGCTGTTTCCGTCCGGACCGGCGCAGCGCGACATCATGCGCCGGCTGTACCGGGAAGTAGCGGGTCTCCCGATCATCAGTCCGCACGGCCATACCGAGTCCGCTTGGTTTGCGGATAACGCATCGCTCGGAAACGCGGCGGAACTGCTGCTCCACCCTGACCATGATGTGTTCCGGATGTCTTTGACAATTAACAGCTCAGCCGTCGAATCGAACGCGCTACTGGTCGATGACCATGGTTCCGGGATGATGTTTGTCGAGGTGGCGTTTGATGATCTTCAGGTTGCGGGTATTCGAACGGAAGAACAGGTCGAAGGCATCGCCCACCAGCGGGATGGCGCCTAGGGCAGTATCGACGCCGACATTCCCCGCCATCCGCCAAAGTTGCCATTTCGGCATACCCAGATTGCGCGCTTCCCAAATGAGATAGCTGCCCATCAGTCCGGCGATCAGATCGCCCACGACGGGGACCAGCCCGACGATCGCATCGAGCCCCACCGGACGGTTGATGCCGGGGATGACAAAGCTGCGCTCGAGCAGCATCTCCAATGTCTCGACACGCTTGCGCAAGGCGGCAGGATCGCAGCGGTCCGGAATGATCGCGTCGAAAATCGCATCGGGATTGGAGGGCGAGGGGGACATCGAGATACCTTCACAAAGCGCACCCACTGGCGCCAAAATTTTAATTGGGTGCAGCGATCACATGATTCAATGGGTGTTGCGCGCGGGCATTGGCGCGCAAACCGCTCAATCGTTGTGCCGCCACCGACCATCGCAGCGGTGTGGCGATCGGGATGAAGGGCGTATAGCGCGCCAGGACCGCCTCGGCTTCCGTCAATTGCGCGCTGCGCTGGCCCGCATCGATGTTGCGCGTCGCCTGATCGATCAATTGCTGCGCATCGCGATTACACAGCGTGTCGCGGCGGCACGACAGGCGGCGCAGCGACCACAGCGGATCGTCGTTGGGCGTCACTTCGTCGATCAAGCGCAGATCGGCGGTCGACGCCATCGCGACGCGGCGGCTGGGGACGCCGATCGTCGCAAAATCGGCCGCGACATAGGCGTAAAGGATTCGGCCGCCCGGCGTATCGGGCACCGCGATCCGCAATGGTTCGATCGTGCGCCCTGCCGCCAGCCACGCATCGACGGCGCGCCGCGCCTGCGTTTGCCTCGAAGCTTCGTCATAGGCGGCCCATGCCGGCAACATCGGCGTCGGTCCGCCGTCGCGGGTATGGACCGACGGGCGCAGGCTCAGCTGGGGCTGCCATTCGGACAGGCCGAATGCCGCGATCAAACGCTCGCGGCGGATCGCCCGGGCCAGCGCATCGCGGTTCGCGTCGGTCGCCAGAAAGCCCTCGGCCCGCACAAAAGCCAGGCCGAACAGGCCCGGCGCCGGATCGACCACGAGCCGTGAACGTCCAATGTTCGATGCCGCATAATAGGGGAGGGTGGAAAAGCGACCGCCGATGACGCCATCGGCATAGCCGTTCTTGAACCGTGCGAGCGCGCCTGCGGGTGAAGTGCCGACAAGTTCGATCGATGCGGCGGGATCGTTCGCCGCCGCTTCGGCGGCCTCCGGATCTTCGGCCAGCGGATCGGGCACGGGGGTGAGCAGCATGGCGCGTCCGACCCGGCGGCCGCGCATCGGGCCCCAGCCCATGCCTTTGTTGACGATTGCCATCGACGGCTGGGCCAGCAGCTCGAGAATGGCGGGTTGCGGCACCGCCAGGCGAATTTCGATCACGACGTCGGTCATCGCGCGGATTGTTTCGACTTCGGGAAAATCGTCCTTCAATATGTGTCGGCTGTTCGGCGCCAGATAGTTGCGCAAAATTGCCGCGACGTCCTGCGCCGTTACCTTCCTGCCGTTTGTCCACTTCGCCTCGCGCAGCCGAAAGATATAGCTGCGCCCGTCGGTGGTGACGGTCCAGCGATCGGCGAGCCCGGTATCGATCTGTCCGGCGCCGTCGAAACTGACCAGTCCCTGTGCGGTGGCATCGAGCAGCGCGAGATTGGTCGCCGACAATTCGCCATCGAGCGGACTGGCGGCGGGATTGATCGGCCCCATCGCCGCAATCCGCACCGGCCCCGCCTCGCCGAAAAGCCCGCAGCTCGCCAGCGACAGCGCGATCAGGCAGCCAACCGTTGTGGCCAAACGGCGCTTGGCGGTCTTGGTTCGGCGAAGTGTACGCATCGTAATCTTCATAGAGATGTGACAGGAAACCGAAAGCGCTTTGGGTGGCCGATCAGGTCGGGGTTGTCATCATCGACCGCCCGTCGGTAATCTTCCCGATTCATGATCTTCCGGAATTTTACCATTTGTCACCCGTTCGTTGCTAGCGTCGTGACACGCGGTCGCCCCGCCAGGAGACGAAGATGTTTCGCGCGGAAGCGCCCCGCCTTACGCCAACCGGCACGATGGATGTGCCGACGATAGATGCTCGGGGGCGCGGTTCCGTTGCGTCGGGCATCCGACCAGGCAAGGTCGCCGCACGATGATCGGCGCCGATGGCACCGTCACGTTGCGCGTCGAGTTGGCCGGGCGTCGGTTCGGGTCGATCCGCCGCAAATTGGCGATCGTGCCCCACCCGCTCGACCTTGTCCTTGCCAACCGGCTTGCCCCCGTTCCGGCTCCAGCGCGCGACGGGTATCTGTTCACGTCCGTTCCGGCGGCGCGGGTCGGCGAACTGAAGTCGATCCTTTCCGACCATCTGGTGATGGTTCGCCAGACCTTCGCGCGCCATTATGTGCCGATGGAGGGGCGGAGCTTCGACGACTGGTGGGTCGGATTCTCCGGAAAAACGCGGTCGGGACTGACGCGCAAGGCACGGCGATTGGAACGGGAACTGGGTGCGGTGACGGTGCTGGCTTATCGTACCCCCGCCGAAGTACGCGAATTTATGACGATCGCCGGCGGATTGTCCGAGCGGACCTATCAAGCGCGGCTGTTGCAGGCTGGACTGCCGGGCGGCGGCGCCGCGATCGAGAAAGCGACCGGCTTGGCGGCTGCGGACAATATCCGTTGCTTCATCCTGTTCGCCGCCGGTCGTCCGCTAGCGTATCTTTATCTTCCCGTCGAAGACGATGTCGTGGTGTATGGGTTTGTCGGCTATGATCCGGATCATGCCGCCTTGTCGCCCGGCAATATATTGCAGGTAGAAGTGATGCGCGCCTTGTTTGCCGAGGCGCGTTTCCGTTATTTCGATTTCACCGGCGGCGACGGCGCGCACAAGGCGCATTTCGGCCGGGGCGCGGTCGCGTGCGCCGATGTCATTGCGCTCCGGCGGACGCTGCGGAACCGCGTTGCTCTCGGCCTGCTGCAAAGCGTGGATGCAACGGCGCGCTGGGGCAAGCGGCTGATCGCCCATGTACAGCGCGTGCGGGGTAACTGACCACGCGCCATATGCTGGTGCGGACGGCGGGACTTGAACCCGCATATCCAGAGGATGGCAGATTTTAAGTCTGCTGCGTCTACCGATTTCGCCACGTCCGCTTGGGCTGCCGGTCAAGCCGAAGCATTGTTTCAGGTCAAGCGCTGTTTGCCGCTTCACCCCGCGATGCCTGTCGGCTAGACGGCGGTCATGACAGCGGTGCTTCAGATTTCCGGCCTCGGAAAAACCTATCAAAGCGGTCACACGGCGCTCAGCCATGTCGACCTGACGATCAACAAGGGCGAGATTTTTGCCCTGCTGGGACCCAATGGCGCCGGCAAGACGACGCTGATCAGCATTGTCTGCGGCATCGTGACGCCCACGGCCGGATTGGTCAGCGTCGCCGGGCACGACCATGCGCGAGAGTATCGCGCCGCCCGCTCGCTGATCGGTCTGGTGCCGCAGGAACTGCATACCGACGCGTTTGAAACGGTGCTGGCGACGGTCAGCTTTTCGCGCGGTCTGTTCGGCAAGCCGCGCGATCCGGCGTTCATCGAAAAACTGCTGCGCGACCTGTCGCTGTGGGACAAGCGCGATGCCAAGATCATGGAGTTGTCGGGCGGCATGAAACGCCGCGTCATGATCGCCAAAGCGCTGAGCCACGAACCCGAAATCCTGTTTCTCGACGAGCCGACCGCCGGGGTCGACGTCGAACTGCGCCGCGACATGTGGCAGATGGTCCACGGGCTGCGCGAGCGCGGCGTAACGATCATCCTGACCACGCACTATATCGAGGAGGCGGAGGAAATGGCCGACCGCGTCGGGGTGATCAGCAAGGGCGAATTGATTCTGGTCGAGGAAAAACACGCGCTGATTAAAAAGCTCGGTCGCAAGACGTTGACGCTCAATCTCGCCGAACCGCTGTCGTCGATTCCGCCCGCTCTTGCCGACTGGAAACTAGAACTGGCGGGTGACGGGCATGAGCTTGTGTACGAATTCGACAGTCAGGCCGAAGCGACCGGTGTGCCGTCGCTGCTCCGGCGGATGAGCGACATCGGCGTCGGTTTCAAGGACCTGCACACCAAGCAAAGTTCGCTCGAGGATATTTTTGTCGGGCTGGTGCATCGCGACAACAACGCCGCCGCGACGGGAGAGGCCGCATGATTTCGAATCTGCGCGGCATTCGCGCGATCTACCAGTTTGAAATGGCGCGCTTCGGCCGCACCTTCTGGACCAGCCTGATGCTTCCCGTCATCACCACGGCGCTCTATTTCGTCGTGTTCGGATCGGCGATCGGCGGGCGGATGAGTGAGGTCGGCGGGGTGCCGTACGGCGCCTTCATCGTGCCCGGGCTGATGATGCTGACGATGTTCACCGAAAGCATCAGCAATGCGTCGTTCGGCATCTATATGCCGAAATGGACGGGAACGATCTACGAAATGCTCTCGGCACCGCTGTCGCCGCTCGAAACGGTGATCGCCTATGTCGGGGCGGCGGCGACCAAGTCGGTGATCATCGGTGCGATCATCTTTGCCACCGCGCACCTGTTCGTCGATGTGCAGGTCGCGCACCCACTGCTGATGGTTGGCTTCATGCTGCTGATGGCGGTGACCTTCTGCCTGTTCGGGTTCATTATCGGCATCTGGGCGCAAAGTTTCGAGCAGTTGCAGGTAATCCCCTTGCTCGTCGTCTATCCGCTGACCTTCCTCGGTGGCGCCTTCTACTCGCTCGACATGCTGCCCGCGACTTGGCGGACGGTGACGCTGTTCAATCCGGTGGTCTATCTGATCAGCGGCTTCCGTTGGACCTTCTTCGGGCAGGGCGATGTCGCGATTGAGGTGAGCATGGGGGCGGTCGCGCTGTTTTTCGCACTGTGCCTAGGGATCATCTTCTGGATGTTCCGGACGGGGTACCGGCTGAAAAGCTGAACCGGACACGCAGCGGCTCCGCCGGTCTCGCCAAGGAGGCCGGACTTAAGCATCGTGACGAACCTGCGGCCCTTTTCCCCTGCGTTCGCAGCGATAAGGACCGGTGTGGTCAGTCGTTCAGGCGCTCGCGCATTTCCTTGCCGGGTTTGAAATAGGGGACGTTTTTCGCCTTCACATCGACCGCGGCGCCGGTCCGCGGATTGCGACCGGTGCGCGATTCGCGCGCGCGCGTTGAAAATGCGCCAAAGCCGCGCAGTTCGACACGGCCCCCCGCTGCGAGCTGGTCGACAATAGAGTCGAAGAATGTGTCCACAATGCGCTCGACTTCATCGACTCGCAAATCGCTGTTTTCGTTCGCGATCTTTTGAACCAGTTCTGACCGGATCATTTGCTTCCCCTAGTATAAGTCACGCGTCTCCCGCCGAAGCAGGCGTCCGGTCGTTGCCGGTCCATTGTTTTGCGTGAGACCCCTCCCAACGCGCGCGGAAGGTATCATGAATCACTGTTTGGTCAAAATATATCACTGAAAGAAAAAGGCCCGCAGAGGGACACTCTGCGGGCCTTTAATTTCGCCTGACGGCTAAAGGAGGAAATTAATCCTTCTTGCCGGCCTTCAGCGCTTCGCCGAGGATGTCGCCGAGCGACGCGCCCGAGTCCGACGAGCCGTACTGCGCGACGGCTTCCTTCTCTTCGGCGATCTGCATCGCCTTGACCGAGAAGTTCGGCTTTTTCGAGCGGTCGAACCCGATGACCATCGCATCGAACTTCTGGCCGACCTGATAGCGTTCGGCGCGCTGTTCGTCGCGGTCGCGGCCAAGGTCGGCGCGCTTGATGAAGCCGGTGATGCCGTCTTCGCCGGCCTGGACTTCCAGGCCGTTGTCGCGAACTTCGAGCACGGTCACGGTGACGATGTCGTTCTTCTTGACCGAACCGGCTGCGGCGACGCCGCCGCCGACGGCCGGAGCGCCCTTTTCAAGCTGCTTGATGCCCAGGCTGATGCGTTCCTTTTCGACATCGACGTCGAGCACGACGACCTGAACATTTTCGCCCTTGCGGTGCAGGTGCAGCGCTTCTTCGCCCGAGATGCCCCATGCGATGTCCGACATATGGACCATGCCGTCGACGTCGCCCGGCAGGCCGACGAACAGACCGAATTCGGTCGCGTTCTTGACTTCGCCTTCGACGACCGAACCGACCGGATGCGCTTCGGCGAACGCCCCCCACGGGTTCGACTGTGCCTGCTTCAGGCCCAGCGAAATGCGGCGCTTGTCGCTGTCGACTTCGAGGACGATGACGTCGACTTCCTGGCTGGTCGAAACGATCTTGCCGGGGTGGACGTTCTTCTTGACCCACGACATTTCGCTGACGTGGACCAGGCCTTCGATGCCGGCTTCCAGTTCGACGAAGGCGCCGTAATCGGTGATGTTGGTGACCGTACCCGACAGCTTGGCGCCGACCGGATATTTGGCGGCAACGCCTTCCCACGGATCGCTTTCCAGCTGCTTCATACCCAGGCTGATGCGCTGCGTGTCGCGGTTGATGCGGATGATCTGCACCTTGACCGTGTCACCGATGTTGATGACTTCGCTCGGGTGGTTGACGCGCTTGTAGCTCATGTCGGTGACATGGAGCAGACCGTCGATACCGCCGAGGTCAACGAACGCACCATAATCGGTGATGTTCTTGACCGCGCCTTCGATGATCTGGCCTTCTTCCAGGTTGAGGATCAGGCCCGAACGCTGTTCGGCGCGCGTTTCTTCCAGGATGGCACGGCGCGACACGACGATGTTGCCGCGGCGGCGATCCATCTTCAGGATCTGGAACGGCTGCGGCAAGTCCATCAGCGGGCCGACGTCGCGCACGGGGCGGATGTCGACCTGGCTGCCGGGCAGGAACGCCACGGCGCCGCCGAGATCGACGGTGAAGCCGCCCTTGACGCGGCCAAAGATCACGCCTTCGACGCGCGCTTCCTTGTTGAATTCTTCTTCCAGGCGGTCCCAGGCGGCTTCGCGGCGGGCGCGGTCGCGCGACAGCATGGTTTCGCCATTGGCGTTTTCGACGCGGTCGACATAGACTTCGACTTCGTCACCGACCTTCAGGTCGGCCTTCTGGCCCGGCATGGCGAATTCGCGCAGGGCAACGCGGCCCTCGCTCTTCAAGCCGATGTCGATGACTGCCAGGTCGTTTTCGATCGCGGTGACGGTGCCCTTGACGACGCGGCCTTCAAAGCCGCCGTCCGCACCACCAAGCGATTCATTGAGCATCGCGGCGAAATCGTCGCGCGTCGGAAAAGCCGTAGTGGCCATAGAGAAAATTTCCTTACTTCATTTGTTCCGGCCAAGCGGTTGGTTCCGCTGGTCTTGTGGCCGATATGTCCCGCCCGCCGGATGCGATGCGGAACATCCTTGGGACCTTTGCGGGCGGGGCAGGGGCAAAGCAAAACGGGCGCGACGGGTGCATCCCGTCACGCCCCGCACGCGTTTTCAGGCGGCGGTCTGTCCGTGCCTCGACCGGCACAAAGCCCGTCGGACCGCGCGCCTATAGGCGGCAACACCTGCAAATGCAAGGTTCAAAGCCGGGTTCAGCCATTGTTTCGAGTCCGCGTTTCGACAAATGCAATCGCCGCTGCGATTGCGGCTGCGGGCGGCATGTCGCTGTTGTCGAGCAGCATCGCATCGGGCGCGCGCAGCAACGGGGCATCGGCGCGGCCGGTGTCGCGGGCATCGCGGGCGTGAACGTCGGCCAGCACCGCGTCATAGGTCACATCGACACCACGCGACAGCATCTCGGCATGGCGGCGGCGCGCGCGCGCCTCGGCGCTGGCGGTGACGAACAGCTTCGCGTCGGCGTGCGGCGCGATCACTGTACCGATGTCGCGGCCGTCGAGGATCGCGCCGCCGGGCTGGTTGGCAAAATCGACCTGCCGCTGGAACAGCGCGGCGCGGACCGGCGGATGCACCGACACCCGGCTGGCAAGGCTGCCGGTACTTTCAAAGCGTAGCGCGGGATCATCGAGCAGACTGGCGGGGAACTGGCATGCCGCCAGCGCGTCGGCGGCATCGTCCGGATCGCCGTGATTGAGCTGTGTCTGATAGCCGACCGCGCGATAGAGCAGCCCCGTGTCGAGCACCGGCAGACCGAAATGCTCCGCCAGCGCCCGCGCAATCGTGCCCTTGCCCGATGCGGTGGGGCCATCGACGGCGATGATCATCAATTGCCCTGGAATGCGTCGATGCGCACGGAGATCAGCTGGTTATCGGGACCGAACAGCAATTTGATCCATCCGTCGGGTTCGAACGAGCCACCGCACGATGCGATGCCGTCGCCTTCGCCCGCCTGGCCGGGTTCCAGGCAGTCGATCGCGATTTCGGGCAGGAAAGCACGAACGCGCGCCATAACCTCGGGCCGCGCGCGGGCGGTGCCGATATCGAGCGCAGCAATGTCGCGGTTTCTAACTTCGGCCGCATTGATAATTTTGATCGCGATGACCTCGCCAAAAATGATGTGGCGGACACCGGCGCTGTCCTGCCACTCGCAATCGATTGCGGTTTCGGTGCAATCCTTTTCGTTGACCAGTCGTCCAATCCTTTCGGGATCGACCGCGCGATTCAGCGCATGCGCCGAAAAGCTCGCGTCGGCGCGCTTCAAGGGATCGCTGATCGCTTCGCTGGCGTGGGCGCCATGCATACCGAACAGCAGTGCGAGCGCAGCAAAGGCCGATGTGGCGGTGGTGCGACGGACGATCATGACTGCAATTCTCCCAGCAGCGCCTCGAAATTGGGAAAGCTTGTCGCGACCGGTGCCATGTCGTCAATCGTCACCGGTGACCCGGTGACAAGTCCGGCAATCGCAAAGCTCATGCAGATGCGGTGGTCGAGATGACCGGCGATTGTTGCGCCGCCGGGCAGCGGGTCGCCGCCGGTGCCGTCGATCACCAGCCCGTCCTCGCTTTCGGTCACGCGTGCGCCGATCGCCGTCAGCCCGGTCGCCATGACGGCAAGACGGTCGCTTTCCTTGACGCGCAGCTCGTCGAGGCCGGTCGTCACCGTGCGGCCCTCGGCGAGTGCGGCGGCGACGAACAGGATCGGATATTCGTCGATCATGCTGGGCGCGACCGCGGGATCGACGTCGATGCCGGTCAGCGCACTGTGGCGGACGCGCAGATCGGCGACGGGTTCGCCGCCGACTTCGCGTGGATCGATGAGCTCGATGTCGCCGCCCATCTGGCGCAGCACCTCGATCAGCCCGGCGCGGGTCGGGTTCAGCCCGACATGGGTGATGGTGATGTCGGAGCCCGGCACGATCAGCGCCGCGACGATGAAAAACGCGGCTGATGACGGGTCCCCGGGGACAATGATCGTCTGCGGCTTCAACTCGGCTTCGCCCGCGATACGGATATGGCGGGTGCCGTCCGCATCGGTTTCGACCGCCAGGTCGGCACCGAAACCGCGGAGCATCCGCTCGCTATGGTCACGGGTGGGCACCGGTTCGATGACTTCGGTGATGCCGGGCGTGTTGAGCCCGGCGAGCAGCACCGCGCTCTTCACCTGTGCCGAGGCGACGGGCAGGCGGTAGGCAAGGGGGATGGCGGGGGCGAGGCCGCGCACCATCAGCGGCAGACGGCCGCCGGGCGAGGCCGAGATGTCGGCGCCCATCTGCGCCAGCGGATCGATCACGCGGCCCATCGGGCGGCCCGACAGGCTGGCGTCACCGACGAACGTAGCAGTGATCGGATGGCTGGCGACCAGTCCCATCAGGAGCCGCGTCGAGGTGCCGCTGTTGCCCATGTCGAGTGCTTCGCGCGGCTGGAGCAACCCGCCGACCCCGACGCCATGGATGCGCCACTCGCCGTCGTCACGCCGTTCGATCGTCGCGCCCATCGCGCGCATCGCGGCCGCGGTCGCCAGCACATCATGCCCCTCGAGCAGGCCGGTGACGCGGCTTTCCCCCACTGCAAGTGCCGCCAGCATCAGCGACCGGTGCGAGATGCTTTTGTCGCCGGGAATCGCGATCCGGCCGTTCAACGGAACGGAGGCGGCACAGCTGCGCGGGGTGGCGGTTCGATCGGTCATGGCGAGCGGCTTTTGACAGCGCCCTTACAATCTGGCAAGGCGCACGCCGATTTGACGGATAGCTATTCAGACGCCGTCGTCTTCCGATATTTTCATATTGTTTCCAGAAGGTTACGAGGCTTTTATGATCAAGGCTGAATGGGGCACGAAGCGCAGCTGCCCGAAATGCGCCACCCGATTCTATGATTTGACCAAGGATGATCCGGTCAGCTGCATCAATTGCGGCTACAGCTGGATCCCGGAATCGGTGCTGAAATCGAAGCAGCCGATGCCGTTCGAACAGATCGAAAAGCCGGGCAAGGTCGTCAAGGAAGACACGGCCGACGAGGATCTGGATCTGGATGTCGACGTCGACGAGGACAGCGACTCGCCTGACAATGACGTCGACCTCGGCGGCGACGATGATCTGGGTGTGGCGACCGGCGACGACGACGACGACGAAAGCTGACACCTTTTCGCCGGGGGCCAAAAAATCGGTGAAAGATGATTTGGCCCCTTGCATCGCCCGGCGGCGCTGCTAAAGGCGGCGTCCCGGTCGCACCGCCCAGGGCGATCACATCTGGTACGGGGCCTTAGCTCAGCTGGGAGAGCGCCTGCATGGCATGCAGGAGGTCAGCGGTTCGATCCCGCTAGGCTCCACCATTTTTTCAAAAACGGTCCGCGCAAGCGGGCCTTTTTTGTTGGGCGTGGCGGCTGCAATTGGGCACCATCGATGTCGGGTTTGGGGTGGGAAATTGACATTCGCCCATTCTCCCTCCTTCTTGCTGTTCCAAAGGATTGTAGGAGCAAGATGGGGATGAGACGCTGCCACCACAACGGCTTCTTATTTGCCGTATCGGCGTCGTTGGCTCTACCGATCGTCGCGTGTGGCGACGCCGAGAAATTACCTGTTGATGACTCACGCCCATCGTTGAGCAATGCCGCTGGCGGATGCTCTGCAGCTAGATTCAGCTACTTAGAAAACCTGAAGGCAGTCCATCACGATAGCGCTGATCCCATCGTAGAAGCTGCATGGATCGCAGCTGCCGATGCCGCTGGAGAGCAACGCGATAGCTTTGCTTCGGAGTATTGTTCAGTGGAAGTTCGCGCCCCTCCTGATAATGTGCGATGTTTTCAATTCTATATGAAGGAACCGGCGCCGGGCGGTGCCATTCAGCTGTGCTTGGATGACAACCGGAAAGTTTCACGCATTCATCTCGATGAATAGGCTTGTGAAGGTCCGCAACTGGTCGAAACCTTCCAGCACCGGGAAGGCACCCCTTATCCCGCAACCTCATCAAACAAGGGTTCCAGCGCGATCGGATCGGCCAAGGTAATCCGGTCCAGCACCGAGGCGGTGTCGTCGCGGACTTTCAGCATCAGGCTGCGCAACCGGCATTCGGCTTCGGGCAGGCAATTCTTGCAATGTTCGTGCGCGTTGCGCGACGCGCAGGGCACCAGCGCCAGCGACCCGCGCGTCAGCCGCACGAGGTCACCATAGCTGATATCGACCGGCGGCAACGCAAGCTGATAACCCCCGTCGCGTCCGCGCTGCGAGATCAGCAGCCCTTCGCGCGCCATTTCCGACAGGATCACGGTCAGGAACTTTGGCGGAATGTTCTGTGCGTCGGCAATATCCGCCAGTTGGACCTGGCCCTTGCCCCAATGATCGGCAAGATGCTGGAAGGCACGGATCGTGTATCGGGTCTTTTGCGAGAGCATGGCGCGGTTACTGTGACATATTCAGGCTTAATTCAACCTGTCTGGATGAGATTTCGCCGAGAGTTGATGAAAATCACAGCGGGTGGCATGAACGTCGGTTATAAGCGAAGCCGACATGCCGCGATGGCGATGATTTGGGGCAGGGCTGTATGATGCGTAAATTCTTGAGCGTTCCGGCGATATTGGCGGCTTCCATGCTCGTGGCGACGCCGACCTATGCCCAGTTTGGCGGTTTGCTGAGAAAGGTCACGGCACCGACGCCGACTCCGAGCCCTAGCGACGACAACGGCGGATGCCCCAAGGGGAAGAAGGGCAGCAGCGTCGGACGCGGCATATTGGGCGGTGTCATTCGCGACGCGGTCGGTGACGCGGCGAGCAAGGCGGGCGTTTACAGTTATGTGCCGATCTCCGAAGTCAGCGGTACATTGACCGATGCCATCGCCTGCCGGCTGGATCCCGCCGAGCAGGTGCAGGCAGCGACGGCGACCGAAGAAGCGACGCGGGGCGAGGAGGTCGGGGCGACCGTGAACTGGACCAGCGCGACCCGACCCGAAGTCAGCGGGTCGTCGACTGTCGCGTCGATCAATGAAGAAAGCGGCGGCCGCAAATGTATGAACGTCAACGATTTCATCATCGTCGATGGGGAAGAGACACGGGTCACAAAGCGGATGTGCAGGGGACCGGGTGAATCGCGCTATGTCCTTGCTGCGTAAAATCGCGCGGATCGGCGTCGCGGCGCTGGCGCTTGCCAGCCTGACCGGCGCGACCGCGATGGACCCCGCCAATCCGACTTGTCCGCTGAACCCGAACTGGTCGACCAATCCGACCATGAAACTGACCATCGAAAAACGCGGGGAAATGAAGGTCATGCTGGCCGAAGGGCGCGTCGATCCGGGATTGCCCGAACGGTTGGCCGCAGCACTGAAAGCCAATCCCGACGTTGGCGAAATCTGGCTGCGCTCGCCCGGCGGCGACGCGCGCGCGGGCAACGCGGCGGGGCGGGTCATCCGATCCAATATGGGCGTCACGACGCGAATCCCTGCAGGCTGGGCCTGTTTCAGCGCATGCAATTTTGTGTTCATGGGCGGCGCGCCGCGGGTCATCGATCCCGGCGGCCTGTTCATCGTCCACATGTTCACCCGCACCGGCGACCGGTCGGCGATCGACATGAGCGTGGCGATGGGCACCGACGCCACACGCGAACTGATCGGCGATATCGAACAGGATTCTGCGCTGCTCGCCAGCGAAGACAATGATTTCCTGATTCGGATGGGGATCTCGCGAAAATTGTTGACCGAGGTCATGTATCGCCAACAGGCGGTGGCGACCGAAGAGAACAAGTCAACCCGCCGCTGCCTGACGCTTGACGAGGCGCTCAAATATGGGGTGACCTACGCGCCCGAGTAAGGCGCGGGCATCTTCCGTAGAGTTGCAAACAGCAACGAATGACGTAGACTGGCGGCTAACAAGGAGAGGCTGCCATGACCGACATGACGCACGACCACGCCACCTTCCGCTCGATGATCGACGGGACGCAGGAAGACTGGGACATCATCGCGCGCGAGCAGAAGGCGTTCGCGCCGCAGAATGGCAAGCGCATCCTCGACCATCTGAAATTGCTCGGCGGCGATTATGGCGGCTTTCCGGTCGACCGGCTGGAACATTGCCTGCAAACCGCCACCCGCGCGCACCGTGACGGCCGCGACGAGGAATATGTCGTGATGGCACTGCTCCATGACATCGGCGACACGCTCGGCGCATTCAACCACCCCGACGTCGCGGCGGCGATCCTCAAGCCCTTTCTGTCAGAGGAGAATCTGTGGATCGTCCAGCATCACGGCATTTTCCAGGGCCATTATTTCTTCCACTATATCGGCCTCGACCGCGACATGCGCGACCAGTTCAGGGATCATCCCTTTTATGATGCCTGCGCGGAATTCTGCGAAAAATATGACGCGCCGGCGTTCGACCCGGATTACGACAGCGAGCCGCTTGAATTTTTCGAGCCGATGGTGATGCGGATCTGCTCCTATCCCAAAACCAGCATCTATAAAAAGGTGATGGTCGAGGAAGCGGCGGAATGAGATAGCCGTCGCCCCCGCGAAGGCGGGGGCCGCTATCGTCGCTGTGCAAGGTTGCTAGCGGCCCCCGCTTTCGCGGGGGCGACGCTAACCTATTTCCCCTTGAACTCAGTCTTGCGCTTCTGCTGGAACGCCATGATGCCCTCCATCGCGTCGGCGGTGCCGCCCGCGATGAACTGGCCTTTGGCTTCGGCATCGAGCGTCGTTGCGAAATCCTGCGTCAGCCCGTCGCGCAGCACCCTGCGCATTGTGCCGAGCGCGATCGTCGGCCCGTTGGCGAGCCGCGTCGCCAGCGCCTTCGCTTCGCCCATCAGCTCGGCATCTTCGACGCTTTTGTAGATCATGCCCCAGTCGGCTGCTTGACCGGCTGAGATTTTCTCACCCAACATCATCATTTGCAGCGCGCGCGGGACGCCGACCAGCCGCGGCAACAACCACGACGAACCGCCGTCGGGGACCAGACCGATGTTGACGAAGGCCTGCAGGAAATAGGCGCTTTTGCCCGCGATGGTGAAATCGCCCGACAGCGCAAAGCTGCATCCGACCCCTGCCGCCGGGCCATTGACCGCGACGACCACCGGGATGTCGAGATTGGCGAGCGACAGCAGCATCGGGTTATAATGGCCACGCAGCGCGTTACGGCTCCGCGCGCCGCCGCTCACGGCACCGCCGGCCGAGCGGTCGCCCGCCAGATCGGCGCCCGAACAGAAACCGCGCCCTTCGCCGGTAATCAGCAAAGCGCGCGCCCCGAGTGAGGGCAGATGGTCGAGCGCCTCGCGAATATCGTCGGCCATTGCGGGGGGCATCGAATTGAGCCGGTCGGGGCGGTTCAGCGTGATGGTCGCGACTTGATCGGCGATATCGAGTTTGATCGTTTCAAAGGTCGGAAGGGTCATGGGGAAGAATCCTCTCGCAGGCTGCTTTACCTTTACGTTCACGTAAAGATGTGGCGCATTTGCGGGACGAGTGCAAGAGTGAAGGGAGAAGAGCCGTGACGGCTTTCGACCGGTTGCGGACGTAGAGATCCTCCCCGCTTGCGGGGAGGGGGACCACCGAAGGTGGTGGAGGGGTCTCGCGGCCTGACGCAAGCATTGCGTGAAGACGCCAACCCCCTCCGTCAGCGCTTCGCGCTGCCACCTCCCCACAAGCGGGGAGGATCTCTACGTCCGCTCTCCCCCCAAAGCCGTCCCTATTCTCCGCCCAGCCGCACGAACCGCATATCGCCTTCGGTGCGGTGGAGGGTGAGCCCGCGTTCGGTCTTTTCGGCGCAGGCGCCCTCGAAATTCACGACGCCCATATCGTTCGGCACGATGATTACGCGCAGCTTGCCGCGATCGGCTTCGGTCAATTCGAAGCGCGGCGCGGTGACGTCGTAGATCGGCTCGCGGACCTCGATCCAGCGCGGCACGCGCTTGTCGTTTTCGGGCATCGTCCAGCCATAATATTGGGTGTAATCTTCCACCGGATCGCCGCTGTCGAAGCCGATCGTGAAATCGACCCCCGGGACGCCCTTGCCGTTGGGCCAGGTGACGAGCAGGGTGGGGATGGTGCCTTCGACTTCGATAAGCGGCCCCTTTTCCATTGCGGGCGGCAGCGGCTTGGGATCGGTGGTGAAGCAGACCATGTCGCCGTGCGTTTCCCAGCGGCCTTCGGCGTGCTCGTCGAGCGCGCCCGCCGCGAGCACATATTGGAAGCGACCGTCGCTGCGGATTAAAAGGCCACCACCTACGTCGGGGCCTTCGGCCAGACGGTACTCGCCAACGAACGGTGATTCCTCCGCTACGGCAGGGGCGGCGATCAGCGCGACGGCAAGGAGAAGGGTTCGCATCGGGGGATCATGCGGCCGCCGCGCCGCCGACGCCAGCCCCTTTCCACATCCGCCGCCGCCTGCTACGCGCCCGCGCCATGTCCAAGCATCCCGACCGCCGCACCTTTGCCATCATCTCGCACCCCGACGCGGGCAAGACGACGCTGACTGAAAAACTGCTCGTAGCGGGCGGCGCGATCCATATGGCGGGCGAGGTCAAGGCGCGCGGGCAGGCGCGGCGCGCGCGATCTGACTGGATGAAGATCGAACAGCAGCGCGGCATTTCGGTGACCTCGTCGGTGATGACGTTCGAGCATGCCGGGCTGGTGTTCAACCTGCTCGATACGCCGGGGCACGAGGATTTCAGCGAGGATACCTATCGCACCCTCACCGCCGTCGACAGCGCGGTGATGGTGATCGACGCCGCGAAGGGCATCGAGCCGCAGACGCTGAAGCTGTTCGAAGTCTGCCGCCTGCGCTCGGTGCCGATCATCACCTTTATCAACAAGGTCGACCGCGAAGGGCTGCCGCCGTTCGAGCTGCTCGACGAGGTCGCCGACCGGCTGGCGCTCGACGTCTGCCCGATGAACTGGCCGGCCGGAATGGGCGGGCAGTTCGAGGGGATTTACGACCTCGTCGATCCGGCGATCATGAAGCCCGGCGGCGATGCTTCGCGCATGTATGAGGGCGACCGCATCGCCGTGTCGGGACTGGACGACGACGGACTCGCGGCGCAACTCAGCGGCGATGCGCTCTCGCTTCTGAAGGAAGAAACCGAGCTCGCCTCGGCCTGTTACGCGCCGTTCGATGCGGCCGCCTACCGCAATGGCGACCTGACCCCGGTCTATTTCGGATCGGCGCTGAAGGAGTTCGGCGTGACCGACCTGCTGAATGCGCTGGCCCAGCACGCCCCGGGGCCGCAGCCGCAACCGGCCGAACCAGCCCCCGTGCAGCCGGGCGACGATGCCGTCACCGGCTTTGTGTTCAAGGTGCAGGCGAATATGAACCCGGCGCACCGCGACCGCATTGCCTTCATGCGCCTGTGTTCGGGCAAGTTCGAACGCGGGATGCGGCTGATGCAGGGCGGGACGGGCAAGGCGATCGCGATCAGCCGCCCGATGCTGTTCCTGGCGCAGGACCGCGAGATGGCGGAAGAGGCTTATCCCGGCGATATCATCGGGATCCCGAACCACGGCACGTTGCGCGTCGGCGACACGCTGTCCGAACGCACCGACGTCACGATCACCGGTCTGCCGAATTTTGCCCCCGAAATCCTGCGCCGCGTCGCGCTCGTCGATCCGACCAAGACCAAGCAGCTGCGGAAAGCGCTCGACGACATGGCGGAGGAGGGGATCATCCAGGTCTTCTATCCCGAAATCGGGTCGAACATGATCGTCGGCGTCGTCGGCCAGCTGCAATTGGAAGTGCTGATCAGCCGGCTGGAGGCCGAATATAAGGTCGAGGCCAAGCTGGAGCAGTCGCCGTGGGATACCGCGCGCTGGATCGCCAGCGATGATCCGGCGGCGCTGAAGGCCTTTCAGGCCGACCATCGCGGCGCATCGGCCACCGACCGCGACGGCGCGCCGGTATTCATGGCAAAGGATGCGTGGGAAGTCGGCTATGTGACGCAGCGTCACCCCGCGATCCGTTTCACCGCGACCAAGGAGCGCATTTTCGCCGCTGCGGGTTGATCGCCGACCGCAACTTTGTCACGATCTCCCTGCGTGGACCGAAGGAGGGAGTATCGATGCGAAGGATGGGATACTGGATTGCCGCCGCGTCGCTGGGGATGGCCGCGCCGGTTGCCGCACAGCCGGCGATATCGCTGCCGATCGCACCGGGGTTCTGGACCAACGAAGGCCAGAAATGCGGGTCGGTGCATTACGGCTATATCTACGACGGAAAACGCTGGGGCTCGGTCTATTATTACGGCCCGACGCAGAATCTGGGGCCGAACGCCGAATTGCAACCGATCACGCAGACGCGCGCGGTCGCGGGCGGTTTTACACAGATGCAGTTTGGCGGGTTCGATGGCGCTGGCTATTTCCGGGTGAAGGCGACCGCGCCCGACCGCGCGCTTTATCGCGTCGGCGCACCCTTTCGCGACGAGATCCAGGTTTCGGACGAAACGCTGATCCGCTGTTCCTATCGGGCGATGTCGCCGAAGATGCAGGCGGCGATGCGTCGCTTTACGCCCGCGCTCGCTAAATAAGGCTGAGCAGATCGGCCGGGGCGGAGCTTTCCTCCTCTTCCTCATCGCCCTCGAATTTGCTCAGGGTGACGCCGAGGAGGCGGATGCCCTGTTCGGTGGGGAGCAGCGGCGCGAGGATCGCTTCGCCGGCCGCGAGCAGGGCGTTGCCGTCGGCGATCGGCGTCGCGACCGATTTCGCCCGCGTGATCGTACGAAAATCGGCGTAGCGCAGCTTCAGCGTCACCGTCCGCCCGCGCGCGCCCTTCTTGGCGGCGCGATCCCACACGACGGTGCAGACATGCGCGAGCGCTTCGCGGATTTCGGTGTCGCTGACCAAGTCGTTGAAAAAGGTGCGCTCGCCGCCCAGCGACTTCAGCGGCCGGTTCGACTTGACCCGGCGATGGTCGATGCCGCGCGCCAGATTGTAAAGCCATTCGGCGCTGTTGCCGAAATGCGTCGCGAGCCATAGCGGGTCCCTGGCGGCGAGGTCCGCGCCCGAAAAGACGCCGAGCCCCTCCATCTTGGCCGCCGTCACCGGCCCGATCCCGTGGAAGCGGCGGATCGACAGCGTCTGCACAAATGCGGCGCCCTTTCCCGGCGGGATTACCGTGAGGCCGTCGGGCTTGTTCTGGTCCGACGCCAATTTGGCGATGAACTTGTTGTAGGAAACCCCCGCCGAGGCGGTGAGGCCCGTTTCCTCGCGAATGCGGCGGCGGATCAGCCGCGCGGTCGCGGTGGCGCTCCCCAGTCCTGCCTTGTCGGCGCTGACATCGAGATAGGCCTCGTCGAGCGACAGCGGTTCGACCTCGTCGGCATAGTCGCGAAAGATCGCGCGGATCTGGTGCGAAATGTCGCGATATACCTCGAACCGCGGTGGCACGAAAATCAGGCCCGGGCATTGGCGCTTCGCGGTGATGCTCGGCATCGCCGAGCGAACCCCGAATTTGCGCGCCTCATAGCTGGCCGCGGCGACGACACCGCGCCGCGACGAGCCGCCGACCGCGACCGGTTTGCCGCGCAGCGCCGGGTCGTCGCGCTGTTCGACCGACGCGTAAAAGGCATCCATGTCGACATGGATGATCTTGCGAACGGGGCGTTCGGCAGCCTCGCCGGTCGGGGAATCCTGCACATCTTCCACCAGCAGCGTTTAACATGTTGCCCGAATGTTCTCAACGCCCGTCGTCGCGGCGCTTGACGCGCGCGACGTGAAATGGCAATCGCGCCAGCCTTGGCGATGCGGGTATAGCATAGTGGTAATGCTCTAGCCTTCCAAGCTAGCTAGGCGGGTTCGATTCCCGCTACCCGCTCCATTCCCTCATTTCGGCCCAGGCGCCTTTGGCAGATTTCGACTGCCGTCCCGCCAGCGGGTTAACCCGATGGTCAAGTTTCTGCGCCAATGGAACGGGTCGGTCCCCCATCCTCCGGCGGCCATTTGGGCGGTCACCGCAGCCGGTGCGCGGACTGGGGAATAGCGGGCCGTTGCAGGGCAGACTGGCATGAGCGAACTCAAGATTTCCAGCGACACCACCGATTTTGAAGTGCCGGCGTCCCTGGATGAACAGGGCAAGCTGACCGACGATTGCGTGCGGCGCGCGCTGGCGACGATGGACGCGCACGGTTTCGTTGTCCTGACCGACCTGCTTTCGAATGCCGAAGCGGCCTTCGGTCTCGACCTGATCCGTCAAACCATCGACGATCCCGAGCGCAACCGCTGCTCGTTCGCCAGCGAGACCGACAATCGTTATTTGCGGCGCGACTTTTGCTCGCTTCCCTCGAACGAGCCCGTCATCCGCTTTGCGGCCACATTGTGCCAGCGGCTGGAGGGCGTTTTTACCGAATATTGCGGCAGGACGCGCGCGCTGCTCGAAGTCATCACCCTGACCAGCTACCGCGGATCTTCGCACCAATATATCCACCGCGACCCGATGGGCGTGATCAGCCTGCTGGCGGCCGTGGAAGATGTATCGGAGGAGCAGGGCGGGACGGTGTTCGTACCGGGCACGCATGGGTATAGCGGCGCCGAATACCGGCATGGCGGCGCGGCCGACGAGCTGATGCGCCTGTTCAGAATAGCGTGCAACTGGCGCGTCCTGCGCCACAATCTGAAAAAACTCTGGCGGATGCGCAAAAGCGGAGAGGCTCCCTTGGCCGACGGCGAGTTTCTCGACCGGGTGTTTTCGACCAGATGGGACCAGCATCAGCCGAACCTGCTGCGCTTCGTGTTGGGCAAGAACAATGAATTCAGCATCCGCATGCTGGGTCCGCGCACTTTGTGGAAGCTGTATCGCCAGCGAAAAACGCTGAGCAGCCGGTTCCGCCTGGTACAGGCGGCGCCGCGCAAAGGAACGGTCATTCTGTATCGCAGCGATATCCTCCATGCCGGTCCCGACAACCGGTCGCCGGTGCCGCGGCGCCTGTTCGCGATGAGCATCGCGCGCGACGTCATCGATACCAAATATTGGCATGACGGATATTCGCCGCACCCGACCCTCACGGCCGAACCCCTTTGCCTGGGTGACCTGTTGGATCAATCGCCGCTGCTGCGACCTGCCGGCGCACCGGTTCGCCGTCCAAATGCTTTGGCGAGCTAGCCCGCGGGTTCGATGCCCAGCAGTTCGACGGTGAACAGCAACGTCGCAGCGCCCGGGATCGGGCCTTTGCCGTCGGGGCCATAGGCAAGCCGCGCGGAGATCGCGAGTTCGAGCTTGTCGCCGACGCCCATCAGCGCGACGCCCTCCTGCCAGCCCGGGATGACGCGATTGAGCGGAAAGCTGGTCGGGGTGCCGCGTTTGATCGAGCTGTCGAACTCGCTGCCGTCCGCGAGCGTGCCGACATAATGGACCGTCACGACATCGGTCGGGTCGGGGCGGGCGCCGGTACCGTCGCCCGCGACGCGGCGCCACCGCAGCCCGCTGGGTGTTACCTGCCAGCCATCGGCGCCGTTACGCTCGGCCAGCGCCGCCATCTGGCGGTTTAGCCAAGCCGTGCCTTGGGTCGGTTGCGCGCTGGCGGCAACCGCGTGAGAAAGTGCCAGCGAGGCGGCAAGCAAGAGCAAATGCCGGGAGAGTCGGTTAGCGGACATCGGAACCCCTGTTGGAACGCAGCGAAAGAAAGACACCGCCTTTCCATAGCGCCGCCTGTGCGATTTGACACCGTATGATTGGCGGAAGTGCGACATTGCGGGTGGCGTCGATGCGGCAGATCGGCGCGACGAGTCGTGTTGGAACGATGGATCGATCGGCGGCCCCGTTCGTTGGCCTTTTGCTCTAACCCTTTTCATCGACGGAGAAAAAAATGCGCACTTCCCGGAAAATTCTTGTCGCGCTGGCCGCGGCCTCGACCGTCATCGCGCCGGTCGCTGCTTCCGCTGCGCCGGCTGCCGCTTCGGCCCGTGCCGGATCGGCGGTGAGCGGCGAAAGCAATCTTGAGGGCAATTCCAGCTGGATCATCGGTCTGGTCGGGCTGCTTGCCGGCATTACCGCAATCATATTGGTCAGCGACAAGGACGAGGATTCGCCGGTCAGTCCTTAATGGCAAGAACCTCGGCGCCAGCTTTGGACGGGGCGTGCCGCGCTGGCACGCCCCGTCTTGTATCGCGATGGCCGATTCCGTTGCGCGCTGATGAACAGGGCTCGGTTTCTGCGACAAGTTGCGACAATTATCGCCCGATCCGGCAAGTTGCTGGGACAAAATGTGCCTAAAACGCCTTCATCGGAACCCGGCAACGGTCGGGTCAATTCCCGCGAAGGAGTTTGATGATGTACAAAAAAATATCCCTTATGATGATCGGCGCCGCTCTGGTGGCGACGCCCGCGCTGGCCGCGCCCGGCGGCGCAAAGGGCGATGGCGATCGCTCGCTGACCCGGGCCGAGGCGCAGACGCGCGCTGCCGAGAGGTTTGCAAAGATGGACGTCAACAAAGACGGCAAGATCGATGCCGCCGATCGCGCCGCCAAGCGCGCCGAAATGCAGGCCAAGCGCTTTGCCAGCCTCGATACCAATGGTGACGGCAGCATCAGCCGCGCCGAATGGGACAACCAGAATGCCGATCGTGCTGCAAAACGCGCCACGCGGGTCGCAGCGGGGGAAGCCCGTGAGGGCAAGCGTCATGCCATGCGCGGTCCGGGCAAGCGTGGCGGTCAGTACGCCATGGGCGGTCGGATGATGCGCGGAGCGGATGGCAACCAAGCGATGAGCCTCGCCGAATTCCAGACCGCGGCGCTTGCTCGCTTCGATGCCGCCGACGCAAACAAGGATGGCGTGGTAACGGCCGAGGAACGCCAGGCGCAGCGCGCAGCGTGGCGTGCCCAGCGCGGTACCACGGCGCCAAAGGCTCAATAATCTGGCGGGATCCGGCGGCGGAGGCGAGCTTCTTCCCCCTCCCGGCATTGCCTTCGCTGCGGCTCCCTGCCAGCTATCGCCCATCGGTCCGTCGGACCGGTGGGCGAACTATTTTCCGGATGAAAGAACGATGACCGATATTGGCACTCCGCGCATCCTGCTGATCGATGACGAACCGTCGATCCGCGAACCGCTCGCCGAATATCTGACGGCGCAGGGCTTTGCGGTGACGGACGCCGCCAGCGCGGCGGAGGCGCGATCGGTATTGCGCGCGCAAGGCGTCGACCTGGTGGTCAGCGATATCATGATGCCGGGCGAGGATGGTTTGTCGCTCACGCGGCACCTGCGCGAGACGAGCGCGATCCCGGTCATCCTGCTCACCGCGCGCGCCGAGGATACCGAGCGGATCATCGGGCTGGAGATCGGCGCCGACGATTATGTCGTCAAACCGTTCAACCCCCGCGAATTGGTGGCGCGCATCCGCACCGTGCTGCGCCGCACGCAGCAGGGCGGACGCACGCTCGATCCGGGCGGGGTATCCTATGCCTTTTCAGACTGGATCTTGCGCGAGGTCGAACGGGTGTTGGTCGACGCGGCGGGCAACGAAGTGGCGCTGTCGTCGGGCGAATATCATCTGCTGCACGCGCTGGTGCGCCATCCGCGCCAGGTGATGAGCCGCGACCGCCTGCTCGATCTGGTGCGCGGGCGCGAAGCCGACATCTTCGACCGCGCGATCGACAATCTGGTCAGCCGGTTGCGCAAGAAGATCGAGGTCGACCCAGCGCATCCCCAGATCGTCAAAACGGTGTGGGGAGGCGGCTACACGCTGGCGTGCGAAGTCAAACGGATCGGAGCGACGGGATGAAATTTCGCCTGTGGCCGCGCGGCCTGATCGGCCAGCTCGTCTTTGCTGTCGCGTTGATGCTGTTCGTCGCGCAGGCGATCAACTTTGTCTTGCTGGTTCGCGGGCAAAAGCAGCAAGCGCTGGCGCACGGGGGCGGCATGGCGGTGGCGCGTATCGTCGATGCGCTCGACCGCGACCGGCGCGGCGAATTCGTACCGGACCGGCGCGGTCGCCGCGGCGATCCGGAGGTGCGCGACCGCGCGCAGAAGCTGGTGATCTCTGACCGGCCGGTGCCGCTGCCCGCGGGCGCCGTGCCGATGCGCGACCTAGCCGATTATGTCGCCAATCTGCTCAATGACGCCGACGTCGCAGCCCAATCGGTCGATGCCTGGGCGTTGCCGCAGCGGCCGCGGCTGCGCGCCAATATCCCCGGACGGACTGTCGTCGTGTCGGCCCGCATCGATGGCCGCTATATCGCCGTCCGCGGCCGTATCCCGACCAGCGGGAACCGGCTGCAGGGGTTTCTGGTGTGGCAAACCTTGTCTTTGTACCTGCTGCTGTTGGTTCCGATCATGGTCATCGCGTGGCGCGTGGCCGCGCCGCTGCGCGACCTGACCCGCGCGGCGCGGGCGAACCCGGCGCTGCGTGACGCGACGCCGGTGGAGGAAGAGGGGCCGTCCGATGTGCGGGACCTGATCACCGCCTTCAACGCCTATCGCGCGCGGATCGGGACAATGCTGGCCGACAAGGACCGCATGCTTGGCGCGGTCGGGCACGATCTGCGCACCCCGCTCGCCAGCTTGCGGGTGCGGGTGGAGCAGATCGATGACGATGTGCTGCGCGACAAGATGATTGCGTCGATTGAGGAAATGACCGCGATGTTGACCGACATATTGGCGCTGGCGCGCTCGGGCGCGGGCACGGAATCGCGCGAACCGGTGGCGCTACGTGGGTTGGCCGAAGAACTGGCGGCCGATTATCGCGAACGCGGCAAGGATGTGACCGTGGCTGCGGCCGCCGATGCTGTGGTGGTCGCGCGCCCGTTGCTGCTGCGCCGTGCGCTCCGCAACCTGATCGACAATGCCGCGGCATACGGCACGCGCGCGCGGCTGTCGGTCGAGCGGGAGCAACGAGAGGTCAGGATCATCGTGTCCGACGATGGTCCCGGTCTGACGGACGATCAGATACGGACGCTGGTCGAGCCCTTTGCGCGCGGCGAGCAGTCGCGCAACCGGGCAACCGGCGGGTCGGGGCTGGGGCTTTCGATCGCGCGCGACATCGCCGAGGGCGAGGGCGGCGAACTGACGCTCCGCAATCGTGCCGACGGCGGTCTGGACGCGGTGATTACACTGCCGGCAGCGGCTCAGGCGTAAATCGCAATCGCCTGGCTGCCGCTCAGCACCGGCTCGCCGGCGCGGTTCCACAGCATCATGTCCTGCACCGACAAGCCGTGGCGGGCATAGCCGGTCTTGGCCGACAGCAGCCACCAACCATCGTCGGTTCGCGGATCGGCGGTGAGCATGTTCACCGTCCAGTTCATCGAGCTGATCGGGCCGAACTGGCTGAAAAGCGCCATCGCCGCAGGCGGCAACGCGTCGCCCATCGCGAGCAGCGCGACCGCCGGGTGGCACGCGGGTTCCTCGACAAAACGCACCCAGGTCAGATATTCACCAACCTCGCTTTTCCACGCAAAGCGCGGGCCGGTCGTCGGGCGCATGTCGAAATGGCGGGTAAAGGCGGGGCGCGCGTGATGCTCGGGCACAGGCTCGAGCGTTTCGGGCGCCGGTGCATCAGGCATTGCCAGCCAATTATGGTCGAGATGACTTTGGCGATCGGGCGAAAAGGCAAAGACCGCCGCGGTTCCGAAACCCGCGTCGCTCGACACGCCCGCGTCGACGAACAGCGAGGATTTCGACTGGCGCAGCACGCGGGTGTTCACGATGCAGTCGCCGCCGACCGGGCCGACAAAGCTGATCTGCGCATAGCGCAGCGGCGTGTCGGTCGGATGGAGCGCCATGGTCCCGGCGAGCGCGACCGCCGAGCTGATCCCGCCATAAGCGGTGCGCCCCTGCATCCAGCCGTCGTCGATATGCGCCTTTGCCACGCCGTCTTCGGTGCGCAGCGTCGAAAGCAGCGCGTCGAGCGCGCTGGGAGAGGTCGACATCGTTCGGTTATTCCTCGACCTGGAAAGTCAGTCCGGCATGTTCGGTGAGCCGCGCGATCAGCGCGTCGCCGAGCAGCGCGCCGGGGGTCCACACCCCGCCTTCGCCCTTGTTGGCGAGCAAGGCGATGCCGGTTTCCGCCAGCATCTTTGACGTCGAGCCATAGCCGGGGTCGCGGTCACCCTGTACGCTGGCGCGGACCGTCGTGCCGTCGGGATATTCGCCGATAAAGAGGATGTCGTAAAAGCCGTTTTCGCGCTCTTCCTTGCTCGGCCCTTCGCCGGGCTTGAGCTTCGATTCGCCGAACGGGTTCGCCTTCGCCATAGCTTCGGCCATCGCTTTTCCGGCGTCGCCGATCGTCGTCATCACCATCTCGTCATAAACCAGATCGGCGCCCCACGCGTGGCCGAGCAGGAAGTTGGTGCGGTGGACATTTTTGGTGTTGATCGGCGCCATGACGAAGGGCGCGGTCCAGGTGCCGGTGGCGCTGTCATATTCGGGGAACAGCCCGGTCGGCTGCGACGGTCCCTCGAAGCCGGGGGTCAGCGCGAAGCTGGATTTGAGCAGCAGCGCCAGCGACGGCTTTTTCGCGACCGCCTTCAAGGTTTCGGTCAGGCTGGCGATGGTGCCGCCCGATGCGCCGCCCGCCATTTTGCGGACGCGGCCTTTGACGCGCGGCGCGGGCTTGCCATGGCGCTTCACAGCCTCGGCCTGCAGGAAATGGACGCCAAGATCGAAGGGGATCGAATCGAACCCGCAGCTGAAGGTAATGCGCGCGCCCGACGCTTTGGCCGCGGCTTCATGTTCGTCGATCATCTCGCGCATCCAGCCGGGTTCGCCGCACAGGTCGGCATATGCGGTGCCCGCCTTCACACACGCCGCGACGAGGTAGCTGCCGTAAAGCTGATAGGGGCCGACGGTGGTCAGAACGACGCTCGTGCGCGCGGCCATTGCGTCGAGCGTTGCGGGATCGCTGGCGTCGGCGACGACCAGCGGGGTATCGGCAGGCGCGCCGATCAAGTCGCGCACCTCGGCCAGCTTGGCCGAGCTGCGCCCCGCCATCGCCCATTTCGGCGCATCCTTTCGGCCCGCATAATGCTGCGTCAGATATTCGGCAACGAGCCGACCGGTGAACCCGGTCGCGCCATAGACGATGATGTCAAACTCGCGGCTGGCCATATATGCCTCCCTTTACGTAAACGTAAAGGGAGGCTAGCTCAGCATGACGCCGATGCCAAGCACCAAGCGTCAGCGGCGCCAGAAGGGGCGTTTTTCGACGACCACCGTTTCGCCAACCGCCGCTTCTGCGCGGCCCTCGGCGCGCGCGGCGCGCACTTCGGCTTCGGTGGCGCGGAGCTGCGCGTCACGGGTAGCGAGTTCGTCGCGGCGGCGCTGGCGCAGCGCGTCATAGCTCCAGCGCGTATGGCCATAACCGAACAGCGCGAGCAACCCGCCCGCGATCGCCAGATTCTTCATCGCGGCCATTGCCTGCACCGGATCGGTAAATTCGCGGTGGAAGAACAGGATCGTCGCTAGGACAAAGCCCGCGAGCAGCACCGACCACATCCGCACCGCTATGCCGAGCGCGATGCAAACGCCCGCTATCAGTTCGAACAGGCCGACGGGGATGGCGAGGCCGGCGGGCAGCCCGGTGGCGGTGATCATCGCATTGGTATCGTTGACGTGAATCAGCTTGTTGATTCCCGACACGATGAAAATCAGTGAAATGAAAAGGCGCCCGATAAAGACAGCGATCATGGACATGCGTCAATCCTCCAAACGATGCCCCAACCGCTGGTGCAGAAAGGACGCTTGGGAGGACAACTAGTTCCTAGTGGCTCCCCACCGCGTCATTGCGAGCGTAGCGAAGCAATCCAGAGTGCGCGTAAACCGCACTGGATTGCTTCGCTACGCTCGCAATGACGGACCGTTACAGCTTGGGCAGGGTGACGCCCTTTTGCCCCATATATTTGCCCGCGCGGTCGGCGTAGCTCGTCTCGCACGGCTCGTTGCCCTGTAAAAACAGGAACTGGCACGCGCCCTCATTGGCGTAAATCTTCGCGGGCAGGGGAGTGGTGTTGGAAAATTCCAGCGTTACATGACCTTCCCAGCCGGGTTCGAGCGGGGTGACGTTCACGATGATGCCGCAGCGCGCATAGGTCGATTTGCCGAGGCAGATCACCAGCACATCGCGCGGAATGCGGAAATATTCGACCGTGCGGGCGAGGGCAAAGCTGTTCGGCGGGATGATGCAGACGTCGGTTTCGCGATCGACGAAATTTTTCGGGTCGAAATCCTTGGGATCGACGATCGTCGAATCGACGTTGGTGAAAATCTTGAACTCGGGCGCGACGCGCGCGTCATAGCCGTAGGAAGAAAGGCCGTAGCTGATGCAGCCGTCGCGGCGCTGCGCCTCGACGAACGGTTCGATCATGCCCTGCGTCCGGGCGGCTTCGCGAATCCAGCGGTCGGAAAGAATGGCCATGCCGCTGTCTTGTCGAGGGCCGCGCGATTGCGCAAGCGGTCAGTCGTCAAACGCCATTGTTCTTTCCGTTCCCCTGCGAAAGCAGGGGCCCATCACCCAATTTCTCGCTTTCCGGCGCCGTTGCGCGAGAACGCGACGTCAGGAGACGGACCCCCGCCTTCGCAGGGGAACGGTGGAACGGAAACTCAGACCAGTCCCAGATCTTTTGGGCCAAAGGCGGCAGGGAGCAGCTCGCTGAGCTGGTAGGTCTTCACCGCAGCGCCGTCGCCCGACGCACAATGCACCAAGATATCGGTCTTCGACCGCTCGGCGGCCTCGTTCAGGATCTGGCGGCAGCGTCCGCACGGGTTGACGGGATCGCTACCGAGCAACACATTGCCGTCGGGGCGCCCGCCGATGATCGCGACCTCGACCAGCTCGCCGATCCAGCCCTCGTTGGCGATCTTGGCCACCGCGGCGGTTTCGGCGCAGAGCGTCAGGCCATAGCTGGCGTTCTCGACATTGGCGCCGGTCACGACGTCGCCGTTCTTGAGTAGCAGCGCCGCGCCGACATGAAAGCCCGAATAGGGCGCATAGGCGCGGCTGGCGGCGTCGCGTGCGGCGGCGATCAGTTCGTCGCGGGTGTCGTTCATTCGGGGTCTCCTTGCGGACGGAGGACGTTCCATCCCACCGTGCCGTCGGCGCCCGACAGGCGCACATAATTATTCGCCTGCCACATCGTCCAGGGATGCGCGCCATATTCGGGTTCGAAAAAGTCGCGGCGCAGCCAGATGGTGCGGGCGATGCCACGCGTCACCTGATAATCGCTTTCGAACGCCGGGCCGGGCGCAATCAGGCTGCGCTTGCCCATATGCGCCTCGATCTGCGCAAGAAAGGTCGCGAGTTCCGACAGCAGTAACGCGCGGGTCGGGCGGTCGGGGCAGCGATCGTCATAGTCGAGCCAGACCACGGCGGGCAGCGCGTCGGCGCGGCGGGGGACGTGGCGGATGAAGTTCGCCGCCTGGTCGGTCGCGAGCTGGCACAGGCTGTAACGGTGGATCGCGCCGGTCTGTACGCCCGCTTCGCGTGCTGCAACCATGTTGCGGGTAAATTTGGTGTCGATGCCGCGGGTGCCGTCGGTGCCCATGACATAGGCAAAGTCGGCGCCCGCAGCCTTGATCGAACCCCAATGCACTTCGCCGTTGCCCGCGTCGATCGTGACGCCCTGCGTCGGATAGAGGGCGCGGTCGGGAGTCCAGCGCGCGGCCCACCAGAGCGCGAGCCCGACGGCCAGCAGCAGCAGGACGATGGCGGCGCCGATGCGACGGAGCAGGCGCGCGGCGGCGCTACGCCAATCGCCGCCCGGTCGTGTCGGCCGTTTGTTCCTGATCGCCCCCGTCGCCACGCTTCAACCCTTGATGTGCAGAACGCAGATCAGCGTGAACAGCCGCCGCGCGGTGTCGAAATCGACCGCGATCTTGCCGTCGAGCCGGTCCATCAGCATCTCGGCCGCTTCGTTGTGCAGCGCGCGGCGTGCCATGTCGACGGTCTCGATCTGCTGCGCGGTCGACGTCTTGATCGCCTGATAATAGCTGTCGCAAATCGCGAAATAATCGCGGATCGGGCGGCGGAAGCGGCCAAGGCCGAGGATGATCGCTTCGAGCGGCGATCCGTCCTCTCGGCTGATTTCGAAGATCAGACGTCCGTCCTCGACGCGCAACAGCAGGCGGTAGGGGCCGGCATAGCCATCGGGGTGGCCGCGTTGCGGCACGAACCTGTTCTCTTCCAGAATGTCGAAAATCGCGACGCGGCGCTCCTGTTCGACGTCCGGGTTGCGCCAGATGATCGAGCCTTCGTCGAGCTCGATCGAGATGATGCGCTGTCGGGATGGGTCGGCGTCTGACATTGTGCCTGTGCTTCTACTTGTCACGGGGCGAAGGGCAAGCCGACTTATTCACAGCATTCCACAGTTATGATAGGCTGGCGGACATCGCCGGTTGCACCCTGTCGGGCGCTCGCCCATGAAGATCGCTATGCCCGAACTCGCCCTGATCCCGACCCCGGCAAGGACTGGGGATGAACGCCAATTGCCCCGCAATATCGAGGCCGAGGCGGCGTTTCTGGGTGCGATCCTGATCGACAACCGAGTCGTCGAGGATCTGCCGGTCCAGCTGAGCCCAGATCATTTCTTCGAAGCGCTGCACGGGCGCATCTTTCAGCAGACGATGGCTCTCATCGAGCGCAACAGCATCGCGACGCCGGTGACGTTGAAGCCCTATTTCGAAGCCGACGAGGCGATGAAGGCGGTTGGCGGGGTCGGCTATCTGGCGCAGCTCACGGGCAGCGGCGCCGGCCTGATCGGCGCGCGCGACTTTGCCAAGCAGATTTACGACCTGGCGTTGCTCCGCGAACTGGCGGGCGTGGGGCGGACGCTGGTCGAAAGCGCCCTCGACACCAGCGAGCGCGTCGATCCGCAGGCGCAGATCGAGGAGGCCGAAACCGCGCTGTATCGCGTCGCGGGCGGCGAGGCCGAGATGGGGTCGGTCAAAAGCTTCAACCAGGCGAGCCTCACCGCGCTGCAAGCCGCCGAACGCGCGCTCAATTCGGGCGGCCATCTGTCGGGGATCACCACTGGCATTTCGAGCATGAACGCCAAGATCGGCGGCATGCACAATTCGGACTTGATGATCCTCGCCGGACGTCCCGGCATGGGCAAGACCTCGCTCGCGACCAACATCGCCTATAACGCGGCCGAACGCTGGCGCCGCGACGAGGATGACGGGATTCCGCCCGAAAAGAATATGGGCGCCAAGGTCGCCTTTTTCAGCCTCGAAATGTCGGCGGACCAGCTGGCGACGCGCGTGCTTGCCGAACAATCGGGGGTGTCGGGCGAGGCGCTGCGCATGGGCAAGATCAGCAAGGAGCAGTTCCAGCAGCTGAGCCGCGCCGCGCAGCAGCTCCAGACGCTGCCGCTATACATCGACGACACGCCCGGACTGACGATCGCCGGGCTGCGAACGCGCGCGCGGCGGCTCCAGCGGCGCCACGGCATCGGCTTCATCATCGTCGACTATCTGCAATTGTTGCAGGGGTCGTCGCGCAGCGGCGACAACCGGGTGCAGGAAATTTCCGAAATTTCGCGTGGTTTGAAGACGCTGGCCAAAGAATTGAACGTCCCGGTGATGGCGCTGTCGCAGCTCAGTCGCCAGGTCGAAAGCCGCGAGGACAAGCGCCCGCAACTGTCCGACCTGCGCGAATCGGGCTCGATCGAACAGGACGCCGACATGGTGCTGTTCGTTTTCCGCGAGGATTATTATGTCGCGGCGCGCGAGCCCAAACGCCCGATCGAGGGTGACGATGTCAAAATTCATGCACAGCACGAGGAATGGGCGGCCGAAATGGAGCGCGTCTTCGGCCTCGCCGAAGTGATCGTCGCCAAATCGCGTCACGGCTCCACCGGCAAGATCCGCCTGCACTTCGAGGCGAAGACGACCAAGTTCAGCGACCTGGCCGACGACAGCCAGGCGTATGACGATTATGAATAGCGCGTAACCGGCCGCTGGAGTCTGTCATTGCGAGCGAAGCGAAGCAATCCAGAGCGGTTTACGCAGGCTCTGGATTGCCGCGTCGCCCTCGGCTCCTCGCAATGACGAGGTTGTCAAAACGCCGGGTCGTTCGCCGGGTCGTCGTCGATCGGCGACGCCACGGCTTCATGGATACCGCATTCGGTCTTGTCCCAGCCGCGCCAGCGGCCCGATCGCGGGTCTTCGCCGGGTTTCACCTTCGACGTGCAGGGCGAGCAGCCGATCGACGGGTAGCCCTCGGCTTCGAGCGGATGCCGCGGCAGGTCGTGCGCCGCGAAATAATCGTCGAGCATTGCGCGCGTCCAATTGGCGAGCGGGTTGAATTTCAGGCGGCCGGTGTTGCCGTCGAGTTCGAAGCGCGGCAGTCCCTGCCGCGTCGCCGACTGGAACCCCTTGCGCCCGGTGATCGACGTGTCGAAATCGGTCAGCGCCTTTTCGAGCGGCTTCACCTTGCGGATTTCGCAGCAACCGTCGGGATCGTAGGACCAGCGCAGCTCGGTCGCATCCTTCTTCGCCAGATCGTCGGGATCGGGGGTCAGGTTGACGATATTGAGCTTCAGCCGCGCCGCCAGTTCGTCGCGATAGGCCAAAGTTTCGGGGAAATGCTTGCCGGTATCGAGGAACAGCACCGGCATGTCGGGCGCCACCTGGGCGACGAGATGGAGCAACACCGCGCTTTCGGCGCCAAAGCTCGACACGACCGCCGTCTCGCCGAGCAGCCCCGCGCCGATCACGCTTGCGACGACCTCGGCCGCATCCTGGCCGCGGAACAAATTGTTGAGGCGGATGACGTCCGCCTGCGTGAAACGCGGCGCGACGTCGATGCGGTCGCGGCTACGGTCTTCGCCGGCTTTGGGGAGAACGTGTTTCACGTCAGCCATGCCTCAGCTTCCATATCGGCACCGCGCCGTCGGCGGCGGTCTGATAATGTTCGGGCCAGCGCGTCAGCGCCGCCTCGACATCGGCGGGATTGAGAGATTTTTCGGGCGCAAAGCTGTCGAAGCCGCAGCGCTTCATATAGGCGATCTGGTCGACCAGCACGTCGCCCTGTGCGCGCAACTCGCCCGTGAAACCCGCCTCGCGAAGGATGCGCGCCGACGAATAGCCGCGGCCGTCGCGGAACTTCGGGAACGCGACCTCGATCAGCTTGAGCCGGTCGAGAAAGGGGATCAGCGCGCGGGCGTCTTCATCGGATTCGAGCCGCACCGCGGTCGCGTTCGACTGTTCGAGGAAGGCGTCGAGCGTGACGCAGGGTTCCTCGCCGTCCGAGTGAATATGTTCAACCATAGATCGCCTCCTTAAAGGGGGCCATGCCGACGCGGCGGAAAGTGTCGACGAAACGCTCTCCCTCCGACCGTTCGGCGAGATATTTGTCGGTGACGCGCTCGATCGCGTCGACAATGCCGTCTTCGTCGAAGCCGGGGCCGGTGATCGTGCCGAGCGACACATCTTCGGCACCCGATCCGCCGAGCAGAAGCTGGTAATTTTCGGTGCCTTTGCGGTCGACGCCAAGGATGCCGATGTGACCGGCATGGTGATGCCCGCACGCGTTGATGCAGCCTGAAATCTTGAGCTTGAGCTCGCCCAGTTCCTTCTGACGGCCGAGGTCCGAGAAGCGCGTCGCGATCTTCTGCGCGACCGGGATCGAGCGCGCGTTGGCGAGGCTGCAATAATCGAGACCGGGGCAGGCGATTATGTCGCTGATCAGGTCGAGGTTCGGCGTCGCGAGGCCCGCGGCGTCGAGCGCCTGCCAGATCGCGTACAGGTCGGCCTTGCGGACATGCGGCAGCACGATGTTCTGCGCGTGGGTAACGCGCAGTTCGTCGTGGCTGTAGCGTTCGGCCAAATCGGCCATGACGTCGATCTGCGCCGACGACGCATCGCCGGGGATGCCGCCGACGGGCTTCAGGCTGATATTGACGATCGCATGGCCGGGCACCTTGTGCGCGGCGACATTCTGGTCGACCCAGACCGCGAAATCGGGATCGCTGCGGTCGATCGCGTCGGGCGCCGAGGCATCAAGCGGCGGCATCGCAAACTGCGCCGCGATGCGGTCGAATTCGGCCTTCGGCGGATCGATGCCGAGCGACTTCACATGCGAGAATTCTTCCTCGACCTGACGGCGATATTCGTCGGCGCCCAGCTCGTGGATCAGGATCTTGATCCGCGCCTTGTAGATATTGTCGCGCCGGCCGTAGCGGTTGTACACGCGCAGGCACGCCTCGGTGTAGCTGAGCAGGTCGTCGAGCGGCACAAAATCCTTGATCAGCGGCGCGATCATCGGGGTGCGGCCCATGCCGCCGCCGACATAGAAAGCGGCGCCGTGGGCGCCGTCCTTCTCGACAATCTGGATGCCGATGTCGTGGAGACGCATCGCGGCGCGATCTTCCTCGGCCGCGATCACCGCAATTTTAAACTTGCGTGGCAAATAGCTGAATTCGGGGTGGAAGCTCGACCATTGGCGCAGCAGCTCGGCCCACGGGCGCGGATCGGTGATCTCGTCGGCGGCGGCGCCCGCCCACTGGTCGGAACTGATGTTGCGGATGCAATTGCCGCTCGTCTGGATCGCGTGCATCTCGACCGACGCCAGATCGGCGAGGATCGCGGGGGCATCCTCCAGCTTTATCCAGTTATACTGGATATTCTGGCGGGTGGTGAAATGGCCGTAATCGCGGTCATATTTGCGCGCGATATGCGCCAGCATCCGCATCTGGCGGCTGTCGAGCGTGCCATAGGGCACCGCGACGCGCAGCATATAGGCGTGGAGCTGAAGATAGAGGCCGTTCATCAGCCGCAGCGGCTTGAACTGATCCTCGGTGATTTCGCCCGCCAGGCGGCGCTTCACCTGATCCGAAAATTCGGCGACGCGGGCGGCGACCATCGCATGGTCATATTCGTCATATTTATACATGTTAGATCACCCAGTCGCCGGCCGCGGGATCGGCGGGTTTCAGTGTCAGGTCGGGGCGCACGGTCGGGCCGAGGGCGCGGATGCGGTCCTTGATATGCGCGGGGCGCGGGCCGTCGGCGGTTTGCTCACCCGCGATGATATAGGGTGCGTTGACGCGGCGCGCGGCTTCCTCGACCGCAAGGATCGCCTCGCCCTGTTCGCCGACGTCGGCAGCGTCCTCGATGTGCAGCGACCAGTCGGCGCCGGTCCACCAGGTGACAAATCCTGTTTTCAGATCGTTGCCGGTCAACAGTTTCATGCAAAATTCCCCAATTTTTCGGCAACCCCAGGCGCGCCGAGACAGTCGAGCGCATCGGCGCGCGCGGCAACCTTGCCGACGATGATCAGCGCCGGGCTCTTCACCACTTTGCGCGCGACGAGATCGCCCAGATCAGCGAGCAGCGTGCGCAGGACGCGCGCGTCGGCGGTGGTACCGCGCTCGATCACCGCGACGGGCAGGTCGGGCGACACGCCGTTGGCGATCAGCTTGTCGGCGATCGCGGTCGCGGTGGCGATGCCCATATAGATGACGAGGGTGCGGCCATGGCCCGCGAGGCCCGACCAGTCCTGATCGGACAGATCCTTGCACTGACCAGCGACGAAGCTGACCGCGCTCGCGTCTTCGCGGTGGGTGAGGGGGAGGCCTGCCTGTGCTGCGCAGCCTGCTGCAGCGGTGATGCCGGGGACAACTTCGCAGACGATGCCCGCTTCGCGCGCCGCGTCGAGTTCCTCGCCGCCGCGCCCGAAAATAAACGGATCGCCGCCCTTCAGCCGCACCACCTGCTTGCCCGCCTGCGCCTCACGGACGAGCAGTTCGTTGATCAGCTCCTGCTTCATCGTATGGCGACTGCGCTGCTTGGCGACGCTGATCCGCTCGACATGCGGCGGGATCAGCGCGAGCACGCCGTCGCCGACCAGCCCGTCATGGACGACCAGATCGGCGGTTTCGAGCAGCCGCGCGGCGCGCAGGGTCAGCAGGTCGGGGTCGCCGGGACCGGCGCCAACGAGCCACAATTTGCCCGAGGTAGAGGGAGTCTTTTCCATGCACGATAGATGATGGCGCGGCCGCCGAATGGCAAAGCAGGCTTTATTGACGCTGATGAAGGTAAAATTGCGCCGACATTCTTCCACTCGTCATTGCTTCGCTTCGCTCGCAATGACGAGGCGCTAGTTGTAATTCTTAGGGATCAATCGCGACCCCTCGGGATCGCGCAACCCAACCCCTATCGAAGCGCGCAGCGCGTCGCTTTCTGCGCTCGCGACCGGATAAGCGCAATAATCGGCGGCGTAGAAGGCGCTGGGTCGATGGTTGCCCGACAGGCCGATGCCGCCAAAAGGTGCGACAGACGACGCGCCGTTGGTCGGGCGGTTCCAGTTGATCACCCCGGCACGGGCATTGGCCCAGAATTGGTCGTACAGCTGCGGCGTCCCGCCCACCAGCGACGCCGACAGGCCGAACGCGGTGTTGTTTGCTTCGGCAATCGCGGCCTCGAAGGTCGCGACGCGGATCACTTGCAGCAACGGGCCGAACAGCTCGATATCGGGGCGTTCGGGCATCGACGTCACGTCGATGATGCCCGGGGTGAGGAACGGGCGCCCTGCCACCGGACGCGTCATATGGCGGATCACCTGACCGCCGTTCGACATCAGAATGAGGAAGCTTTCGGTCAGGCCGTCTGCGGCCTCATTGTCGATCACCGGCCCCATATAGGGCGCCGGATCGGCATGCGGATGGTCGACGATCAGCCGGTTGGCCAGCGCCTTGACCTCCTCTATCAACGCATCGGCCAGCCTGTCGCGCACGATCAGCCGCCGCGCGTTGCTGCACCGCTGGCCGGCGCTGAGGAACGCCGACTGGACAACGATGATCGCGGCGGTGCGAATGTCAGCCGTGTCCCACACGACGATCGGATTGTTGCCGCCCATTTCGAGCGCCAGCATCTTGCCCGGCTGGTCGGCGAACTGGCGGTTGAGCGCGAGCCCGGTGCGCGCAGAACCCGTGAACAGCAGGCCGTCGATTCCTTCATGCCCGGCCAGCGCCTTGCCGGTGTCGGGACCACCGACGATCAGGCGCAGCACGTCCTGCGGGACGCCCGCCTCATGATATAGTTCGACCAGCTTCGCGCCGACCGCGGGGGTCTTTTCGGACGGTTTGAACAGCACCGAATTGCCCGCGATCAACGCCGGAACGATATGGCCGTTTGGCAGATGCGCCGGGAAATTATAGGGACCGAGCACCGCCAGCGCGCCGTGCGGTTTGTGACGTACCGCATTGCGGAGCCCCATCGCGCCCTCGATCCGCCGGTTCGGGGTGCGTTCGCCATAGGCTTTTACCGAAATGTCGACCTTGTTCGCGACCGATTCGACCTCGGTGCGCGCTTCCCACAAAGGCTTGCCCGTTTCGCGCGCGATCAGATCGGCGAGCACTTCACCTTCGGCTTTGACCCTGTCGGTAAAGCGGCGCAACGTTTCGGTGCGAAAGGTGACGGGTTTCGCCGCCCATTCGGGCCAGGCGCGCCGCGCGACGGCAACCTCTTCGTCGACATTGCTGACCGTGCCGCGCCACAGCTCCTCGCCGGTTGCGGGTTCGAAGGAAAGCAGGGTCTCGCTCATGGTCGTGCCGGTCTTATCGGCGAATGCCGGTGGCGGCAACCTGTGCCAAGCCGCAACGTGACGGATGGCTTGCACCGCGCGGCGCGGTTGGCGATAGACGTTACCCGATCCCGGGCGCCGGGACGCGAACCAAGGGGATCGACCATTTTGGCCAAGCTGGAAGCAAAGCAGGAGGCGCGCCGCGACTGGTCGGACCATTATTGGTGGTCCGGCGACGGGGTGCGATTGCACGCGCGCGTTTATGCCGGGCCGGAAGGCAGTGGAACCAAACCGCCGGTGCTGTGCATGCCGGGGCTGGCGCGCAACGCACGCGATTTCGAGGCGCTGGCGCCGCATGTCGCGCAGCAGCGCCACACTATCGCCATCGAATTCCGCGGCCGCGGCGACAGCGCTTATGCCAAGGATCCGATGACATATGTCCCGCTGACCTATGTTCAGGATGTCATCGCGCTGCTCGATGACCTCGGCATTGATCGTTTCGCGACCATCGGCACCTCGCTGGGCGGGCTGGTGTCGATGCTGCTGGCGGCGACGCTGCCGGGCCGACTCGTCGGCGCTGTCCTCAACGACGTCGGTCCCGAGCTTCAGACCAGCGGGCTCGATCGCATCCGCGATTATATCGGAGCGGGGGGCAGCCAGCCGACGTGGATACACGCGGCGCGTGCCTTTGCCGAATTGAACGGCGCGATATATCCGCATTATGACATCCACGACTGGCTGCGGCTGACCAAACGGACCCACCGACTGACCCCCGGGGGACGGATTGTCACCGATTATGACAAGCAGATCGCCGCCCCGCTGCGCGTGACCGGCGGCGAGGCGGCGTTCGACATGTGGCCGGTTTACCGCGCGCTCGGAAGTGTGCCCTTGCTGATCCTGCGCGGCGAGCTGTCAGACATTTTGGCGCGGGCGGCCGGCGAAAAGATGGTTGCGGAACTGCCGCAGGCGCGGCTGGTCGAGGTGCCGGGGGTCGGCCATGCGCCGACGCTGGACGAACCCGAAGCGATTACCGCGATCGATGCCTGGCTGGCGGAATTGCCGACCGCGTGAGCGATGTGAATACTCCCGTCCGTCTGCTGCACCTGCATTCCAGCTTTTCGCTGGGCGGGAAGGAGGCGCGGGCGGTCCGGCTGATGAACCTGATGGGGCCGCGCGCGCGGCACACGATCCTGTCGGCGGTGCCCGAGGCGATGGGCGCGCGCGATGCCATCGATCCCGCGATCGACGTCGATTTTCCAAAGGACGCGCCACCGCTGCACGGCAAGCCGGGGCTGGCGCGCTATCGCGATCTGGCGCTTTACATGCAGCAGTTTGATCTGGTGCTCACGTACAATTGGGGGGCGATGGACGGGGTGATGGCGCATCGCGTCTTTGCCCCGTTCCGTGACCTGCCGCCGCTGATCCATCATGAGGATGGTTTCAACGAGGATGAGAGCGTCCGCCGCAACTGGAAACGGAGCGCCTTTCGCCGCCTCGCGCTGCCGACGGCGGAGGCGCTGGTGGTGCCGTCAACCCTGCTTGAACGGATCGCCGCCGATGAGTGGCGGGCGCGGCAGCGGACGATTCTCATCCGCAACGGAATCGACACCGCAGCTTATGGGGCCGCGCCTTCAGTCGCGATACCGGGGCTGGACAGGCGGGCGGACGAGGTCGTGATCGGGACGGTCGCGGGACTGCGCATGGTCAAGGATCTACCGCGGCTTGTCAGGGCGGTTGCTGCTTTGCCCACGCATATCAGGCTGGCGATTGTCGGTGCGGGGCCGGAGCGGGACGCGATCGCTGCCGAGGCCGCGGCGGTCGGGATTTCCGACCGGTTGGTTCTGCCGGGCTTTATGGCCGAACCGGCGCGCTGGATCGGTCATTTCGACCTGCTGGCGCTGTCGTCGCAGAGCGAGCAGGCGCCGATCGCGGTGATCGAGGCGATGGCGGCGGGCTTGCCGGTGGTGAGTCCCGATGTTGGCGACGTTGCCGCGATGGTGGCTCCCGATAACCGACGCTTTATCGTCGGCGACGAGCCGGGCTTTCGGGCTGCACTGGCGGAAGTTGCCGCCGATTCCGATCTTCGCACGCGGATCGGCACCGCGAACCGGCGCGTCGCCGTCGAGCGGTTTGATGAATCGTCGATGGTCGCGGCCTATGAAAATCTCTATGTTCGGGCGCTCAACGGTCGTCGCCTGTTTGCTGGCTAGCCAGCCGCGGAACCATTGACTTTCGCCGCGCGCTTCCGCTTACGGAACGGAAACGGGGACTGGCCGCGACGTAGACGGCCGGTGGAGAGAAAGAGATCTAAAATGTTCAAAGGATTGAAGCCCATCCTTTACGGCGGACGTGAAGTCTGGCCGTTGATCGAGGGCGGCAAGGGCGTGTCTGCAACCAATCATATGTCGAGCGGCGCCTGGGCCGCGGCGGGCGGGATCGGCACCGTGTCGGCGGTCAATGCCGACAGCTACGACGCCGAGGGCAAGATCATTCCGCAGGTTTACAAGTCGCTGACGCGCAAGGAGCGGCACGAGGAACTGATCCATTACGGCATCGAAGGCGCGGTGGCGCAGGTCGAACGCGCCTATGAAATTGCGGACGGCAAGGGTGCGATCAACATCAACGTGCTGTGGGAAATGGGCGGCGCGCAGCAGATATTGGAAGGCGTCCTGGCCCGCACCCCCGGGAAGATCGCGGGGGTCACCTGCGGTGCCGGGATGCCGTACAAACTCAGCGAAATCGCCGAGCGCCACAATGTCATGTACCTGCCGATCATCAGCTCGGCGCGCGCCTTTCGCGCGTTGTGGAAACGCGCCTATCACAAGGTGCCCCAGCTGCTCGGCGCGGTGGTCTATGAGGATCCCTGGCTCGCGGGCGGTCACAACGGCCTGTCGAACGCCGAAGACCCGCTGGTGCCGCAGGATCCGTACCCACGCGTCAAGGCGCTACGTGACGTCATGAAGGCGGAAGGGATCCCTGACAGCGTGCCGATCGTGATGGCGGGTGGCGTCTGGTATCTGCGCGACTGGGACGACTGGATCGACAATCCCGAACTCGGCCAGGTTGCGTTCCAGTTCGGAACCCGCCCGCTGCTGACCGAGGAAAGCCCGATCCCGCAGGCGTGGAAAGACCGGCTGCGGACGCTCGACGATGGCGACGTGCTGCTCCATCGCTTCTCGCCGACCGGCTTTTATTCAAGCGCGGTTCGGACCCCGTTCCTGCGCGACCTGGAGGCGCGGTCGGAGCGCCAGATCCCTTATTCGAAGCAGGAAGCGGGCGATCATATCGTCCAGCTCGACGTCGGGGTGAAGGGCAAGAATTTCTGGGTCACCCCGCATGACCGCGCCCGCGCGCGCGACTGGGCAGCCGAGGGTTACACCGACGCGCTGAAAACCCCCGACAACACGGTGGTGTTTGTCACCCCGGCGGACAAGGCGATGATCCGCAAGGACCAGACCGACTGCATGGGGTGCCTGTCGCATTGTGGCTTTTCGTCGTGGAAGGACCATGACGACTATACCACCGGCTACCTCGCCGATCCGCGCAGCTTCTGCATTCAAAAGACGCTACAGGACATCGCGCACGGCGGCGATCCCGAGCAAAATCTGATGTTTGCGGGCCACGCCGCATTCAATTTCAAGACCGACCCCTTTTATTCGAACAACTTCACCCCGACGGTGAAGCAGCTCGTCGACCGGATTTTGACGGGGGACTGATAAACCTCGTCATTGCGAGCGAAGCGAAGCAATCCAGGTGCGGCCATGCGCGAACATCTGCCAGCGGTTTACATTGTTGCCAATCGGCGCAACGGAACGCTCTATACGGGAGTGACCGCGCATCTCGTGCAACGGATATGGCAGCATCGTGAAGGTCTTGGCGGTTTCTCGACCCGCTACGGGTGCAAACTACTTGTCTGGTTCGAGATTCACGCGACGATGGAATCGGCGATTGCTCGCGAGAAGCAGATCAAAGTCGGCAGTCGCGCCAAAAAGCTGGCGTTGATCGAAGCTGACAATCCGCTCTGGGTCGATCTGTGGCCGACGATCCTGGACGGCAGCGAGTGACCTCTGGATTGCTTCGCTACGCTCGCAATGACGATGCGTTGTGCAGCCTCGTCATTGCGAGGAGCGCAGCGACGAAGCAATCCAGAGCGGTCGTAAGCCCACGCTCGCGATGATCCGTTATGCCCACCCCTCCAGCACTTGGTCGGGTGGGCGATGTCCGTCGCACCAGGCACGGATGTTGGCGATGACGCGTTCGCCCGATGCTTCGCGACCCTCGATCGTCGCCGAGCCAAGGTGCGGGAGCAACACGACGTTCTGGAGCGCCAGCAACGCCGGATCGACGGCGGGTTCGTGGGTGTACACATCCAGCCCCGCCCCGGCGATACGCCCGGTCTGGAGCGCCGCGATCAGCGCCTTTTCGTCGACGATTTCGCCGCGCGCGGTGTTGATGAGGTACGCCGTCGGCTTCATCGCGCCGATGCGGGCAGCGTTCACCATTTCGTGCGTTTCGGCGGTGTGCGGGCAGTGGATCGTCACGACGTCGCTGATCCGCAGCAGCGTATCGACGCTGGCGTGATAGCTCGCGCCCAACTCCTCCTCGATCGCTTCGGGCAGGCGGCGTCGGTTGTGATAATGAATCGACAGGCCGAAGGCGCGCGCGCGGCGGGCAACCGCCAGGCCGATGCGGCCCATGCCGATGATGCCGAGCAGCTTGCCGCCGACGCGGTGGCCCAGCATGGCGCTGGGCGCCCATCCGGCCCATTGACCCGACCGCATCAATTTTTCGCCCTCGGCCAGACGCCGCGGCACCGACAGGATCAGCGCCATCGTCATGTCGGCGGTGTCTTCGGTGAACACGCCCGGCGTGTTCGACACCATGATGCCCTTGGCGCGCGCTGCGGCGAGGTCGATATGATCGACCCCGGCGCCGAAATTGGCGATCAGTTTCAGCCGTTCGCCTGCCGCTGCCAGCACATCGGCGTCGATTTCGTCGGTGACGGTCGGGACGAACACATCGCAGTCGGCGACCGCGGCCTTCAGCTCGTCCTTGGTAAAGGCATGATCGTGTGCCGACAGCGCGACGTCGAACAATTCGGCCATGCGCGCCTCGACGTGCGGCATCAGCTGGCGGGTGACGATAACGCGCGGGCGTTTCGGGCGAGTGGGATCGGGCATGGCCGCCGATAGAGCGCGCTGTGCGGCAGGGGTCAAGGGGCTGTTGGTCGCATGGCGGTGCATAGCTGCACGATCACGGACAGCGACCGGTTGATAAAGCGCGGCGATTTTGACAAGGGTCGCGGATGACCAGCCGAAAAATTGCCCTGATTGCAATCAGCCTCGCCGTGGTGGGACCGGCGGCGGCGCAGTCCGACCCGAAATTACCCTATTGGGCGTCGATCAGCGTCGACGAAGCGCGGATGCGCAAGGGGCCGTCGCCCGACGTGCCGGTCATCTGGGAATATCGGCGCAAGGATTTGCCGGTCAAAGTCGTTGCGCGGCATGAAAACTGGCGCAAGATCGAGGATCCCGACGGCACCCAGGGCTGGATGGCAGCGCGGCTGCTCAGCCGCACGCGGACCGCGATCGTAACGGGCGATATTCGGCCGATGCGCGAGCAGCCCGACCCGGCGGCCCCGGTTGTCTATCGCGCCGAACCTGGGGTTGTCGGGCGAATCACCGAATGTTCGGCGGGCTGGTGCCGGTTTGACGTCAAGGGCCGTCGCGGCTGGATCCAGACCGATCATATCTGGGGCAATTGACGACTTGCATGAAAAAGGGGCCGGACGCTTTTTCGTCCGACCCCACTTTTCAATCAGTCATCAGCGCCACCGGAAGTGGTTGCGATACACCCGGATGACCTTGCCGTTGCGCGTATTGACGAGCAGCAAGTCGTTATAGTGCCGGACATAGGTCATGTTGCGACCCGCGCGCGGCACGCCCCAACGGCTGTCCCAGGCGGGACGATAGTTCGGCGCGTAGTAATTGGGGCGCAACGTCGCTCCGACGGCAAACTGCTGGTAACGGAACGGTGCCCGGTAGTTCTGGTAGCGCGTGTCGCGGCGCCAGTCGCGCTGGCTTTCCCGCAGATCCTGGCGGGCATCGCGAACGTCGCGTCGCGCGTCGCGCACGTCACGGCGGTCACCTTGACGCTGGGCGTTGCGAAGATCGCGCTGCGCCTTGTTCAATTCCTGCTGATCCTTGCGGATTTCGCGGGTCTGCGCCTGCGTGGCGGCCGGAACCATCATCGCGGCGATCAGGCCGGCGGCGAGAAATTTGCTCTTCATAATGCCATTCCTTTCAGTCGGTCAGGGGGAGGGGGATCTGCCCGATGACAAGGATGGATTTACGCGAGTCGATTTGAATTGTTCCGGAACGGTGCGTTTATTTTCAGGTCATTAGTGTCGCAATTTGTCGCGGTGATGCGGTGGCGTTGTGCAACATGCCGATGGAACTCCTCCGACGCAGCTTGCGCCCATGCGAAGGCAGGGCCCCATCACCCGAACTGTCGTGCCGGGAACGCCGCCGCGTAGAAACGGAGCGGCAGGAGAACGGCCCTTGCCTTCGCAGGGGCACAGCAGCTCCGAAGTTGCTTAAACCAGTTCGACCGCCACTGCGGTAGCTTCGCCGCCGCCGATGCACAGGCTGGCGATGCCGCGCGTCTTACCATGGCGTTGCAGCGCCGCGATCAGCGTCGTGATGATACGGGTGCCGCTGGCGCCGATCGGATGGCCCAGCGCGGTCGCGCCGCCGTGGACGTTGATCTTGTCGTGCGGGATGCCGAGGTCGTGCATCGCGAACATTGCGACGCAAGCGAACGCTTCATTGACCTCGAACAGGTCGACGTCGCCGATCGTCCAGCCCGCCTTGGCCAGCACCTTGTTGATCGCGCCGACGGGGGCAATCGTGAAATCCTTGGGCTCCTGCGCGTGCGCGGCGTGCGCGACGAGGCGGGCGACGGGCTTTGCGCCCTTCGCCTCGGCGACCGACTGGCGGGTCAATACCACCGCGGCGGCACCGTCCGAAATAGAGCTGCTCGTCGCGGCGGTGATCGTGCCGTCCTTGGCAAAGGCGGGCTTCAGCGTCGGGATTTTGTCGGGCATCGCCTTGCCGGGGGCTTCGTCGGTATCGACAACGATGTCGCCCTTGCGGCCCGCAATCGTCACCGGAGCGATTTCGGCGGCGAAGGCACCGTCGGTGATCGCGGCCTTGGCCCGGCTCAGTGAGGTCAGCGTGTAATCGTCCTGCGCCTGACGCGACAGCTGGTACGCATCGGCGGTATCCTGCGCAAAAGTCCCCATCGCGCGGCCCGCCTCATAGGCATCTTCCAGCCCGTCGAGAAACATATGGTCATAGGCGGTATCGTGCCCGATGCGCGCGCCGCCGCGATGCTTTTTGAGCAGATAGGGCGCGTTGGTCATCGATTCCATGCCGCCCGCGACGATCAGATCAACGCTGCCCGCGGCAAGCGCCTCGGCGCCCATGATGACGGTCTGCATGCCCGAACCGCACACCTTGTTGACGGTGGTCGCCTGCACCGACTTGGGCAGGCCCGCCTTGACCGCAGCCTGCCGCGCCGGTGCCTGGCCAAGCCCGGCGGGCAGGACGCAGCCCATATAGATGCGTTCGATATCGTCACCGGCGACGCCGGCGCGCTCGACCGCCGCCTTCACCGCGGTCGCGCCCAGATCGGTTGCGCTCGCGTCCGACAGGCTGCCCTGCATGCTGCCCATCGGGGTGCGGGCATAGGACAGGAAAACGACGGGATCGGTGGCGGTCATGGGACAAGACTCCGTAAGGGAAAACAGGATCGGCCGCCCGATTAGCGGAAATGCTGCAACTGCGAAAGGGGCTGAACCGAGATAAGCAGCCGGTTTCATCTTGCAACCCGCCGCGGCTCATGATCAAACACGCGCCATCACATCAGGGAGACGGGCAATGGCAACGGTCGCAAGCAATATCGCCGGGGAAACGCAGCGGATGAGCCAAGTGCTCGCCGCGCAAAAGGCGAGCTTTACCGCGGCGATGCCGGAGAGTCTTGCGGTGCGGACCGACCGCATCGACCGCGCCATCGCGCTGCTCGTCGACCATGCCGAGGATTTCGCCAAGGCGGTGAGCGAGGATTTCGGGCATCGCAGCCGCGAACAGACGCTGATGACCGACATCATGCCGTCGGTCAGCGCGCTCAAACATGCCAAAAAGCATATGGCGAGCTGGGCGAAGGGGGAGAAGCGCAAGCCGACCTTCCCGCTGGGGCTGCTCGGGGCCAAGGCCGAGGTAGTCTATCAGCCGAAGGGCGTCGTCGGCGTCGTCGCGCCGTGGAATTTCCCGGTCGGAATGGTGTTTGTGCCGATGGCGGGCATCCTCGCCGCGGGCAACCGCGCGATGATCAAGCCGTCGGAATTTACCGAGAATGTGTCGGCGCTGATCGCGCGGTTGGTCCCCGAATATTTCGACGAGACCGAAATGGCGGTGTTCACCGGCGACGCCGACGTCGGGGTCGCCTTCTCGAAACTCGCTTTCGACCATATGATCTTCACTGGCGCGACCAGCGTCGGGCGCCACATCATGCGCGCCGCGGCGGATAATCTGGTGCCGGTGACGCTGGAGTTGGGCGGCAAGTCGCCGACCTTTATCGGGCGCAGCGCGAACAAGGATCTGGTCGGACAGCGCGTTGCGCTGGGCAAGATGATGAACGCCGGGCAGATCTGCCTTGCCCCCGATTATCTGCTCGTCGCCGAGGATCAGGAGGGCGAGGTGATCGACAGCGTCACCAAGGGCGCGACCGCGCTCTATCCGACGCTCCTCGCCAACGACGACTACACATCGGTGGTCAACACGCGCAATTACGACCGCCTGCAATCCTATCTGACCGACGCGCGCGAGAAAGGCGCCGAGGTGATCGAGGTCAATCCGGGCGGTGAGGATTTCGCGAGCTCAAACGGCCACAAGATGCCGCTCCACATCGTGCGCAATCCCACCGACGACATGAAGGTGATGCAGGAGGAAATCTTCGGCCCGATTCTGCCGGTCAAGACCTACAAGACGATCGACGACGCGATCGACTATGTAAACGCCAACGACCGCCCGCTTGGCCTCTATTATTTCGGGCAGGACAAGAGCGAGGAGGACCGTGTGCTGACGCGGACGATCTCGGGCGGGGTGACGGTCAACGACGTCCTGTTCCACAATGCGATGGAGGATCTGCCGTTCGGCGGGGTCGGGCCGTCGGGGATGGGAAATTACCACGGCGTCGACGGGTTTCGCACGTTTAGCCATGCGCGCGCGGTGTATCGGCAGCCGAAGCTGGACGTCGCTGGGCTGGCGGGGTTCAAGCCGCCCTATGGCAAGGCGACGGCGAAGACGCTGGCGAAGGAATTGAAGAAGTAGAGACTATCCCGCGTCTCGTCATTGCGAGGAGCGAAGCGACGCGGCAATCCCCAGCCATCGGGATGCGCTAGCGCGATATCTGGAGATTGCTTCGCTTCGCTCGCAATGACGCGGTATTACGCAGTTGGCATCAATCCGCCCCGGCGATCTTGATGTCCTTGCCCAGCAACGTCTTCACATAGACCCGCTGCACCAGCACATAGACCACGACCGTCAGCGGCGCCGCCAGCAGCACGCCGAGGAAGCCGAACAGCACCCCCGCCGCGACCACCGCGAACAGTAGCACCGCGGGCGGCACGTCGACCGCCTGTTTCTGGATCATCGGTTGCAGGAAATTGCCCTGCAACTGCTGGATTACCAGGAACAGCACGAGCGTCCATAGCGCGGTGGCGGGCGAGACGGTGAAGGCGAGCAGCACTGCGGGGATGCCGGCAATGATGGGTCCGATCATCGGGATCACATCGAGCAGCCCGGCGATCAACCCCAGCCCGCCCGCGGCGGGCACGCCGAGCAGCGCCAGCCCGGCGCCGGTCAGCGCGGCGACGACGAGCGACGATACCGCTTGTCCGACCATCCAGCCCTTCAGCCCGCGCGCAGCGTCGTCGAGCGCCAGCGAAGCGGTCTTCTCGGCCTTGGCGGGCATCAGCAGCAACAGGCCGCGGCGATAGGTGGCGGGGTCGCTGGCGAGGAAGATCGCGGCGACCAGCACCAGCACGAAATCGGCGATGCCGCTGCCCGCCGCCAGCGCGTAGCCGCCCGCTTGCGACACAAGCTGCGATAGGTCGTTGCCGCCGACTTCGGCGAGGTCGCGCACCCGTTCGCCGAGGCCGTAACGGTCGAGGAATGCCTCCACGCCTTGTAAGGCGCGCGGCACCTGCTGGCGGATCGTGTCCACCTCATTCGCGAGCTGCGATCCGAACAGCACAAAGGCGCCGGTAAAGATGGCGATGATCCCGGCCACCGAGCCTGCAAGCGCGAAGCCCCGCCTCATGCCGGTACGACGCACGAGCCAGCTGGCGATGGCGTCAAAGATTGCGCCCATCACGATCGCGGCGAACACCAGCATGAAAAAGCGGGTGAGGGTGATCGCCAGCCACGCGACGGCGACGATCGCAATGACGATCAGCGCTGCCATCGCGATCCGGCCGGGGCCGAAAGGCGCGGCCGTGGGTGGCTGGACGCGGGCGGGCTTGGCGCCAGCGGTGCTGGATACGGGCGGGGTGAGGGCTGCCTTGCTCTTGTCGGTCATGGCACCGTCTTATGCACGATACTGCTTATCCACTAGACGAAATACATCTTTCTGTGGCAACGGCTGCCGCGCGGCGACCGAAAGCGGGGAATCACCATCCGCATCGGACGATGCCCACGGGCCCCTGTGGTGAAATTGGTAGACGCGCTCGACTCAAAATCGAGTTCCGCAAGGAGTGCTGGTTCGAGTCCGGCCAGGGGCACCATCATCCACAGAAATGTTTGATCGGCGTCGCCAGTGACGGCGTTGGCCGTCCCGCTTGGTTGCCTACGCCGCCGATTTCAGGAGTTCGGCCGTCCTATTCAGCCGATCCCGGATCCGCGTACTTAACACGGCGCCCATGGCTTGACCGGATGAGGACGAAAAACACGCCAATCTGGCGCTTAATGTCACCGCACTGGCGTCGTTAAAATGTGCAAATTGCAAGATTTATTCAGAGCTGGCCGCCATACAGGTAACGATATTCTGCGTCAGATAGTCAAGGTCACATTAACTACGCGCCGCAGAAGCATTGAATGGCAACGGTTTTTTTGATATTGGAGCCTTGGGTTGGTGTGCAAATTTTGCGACTTTTGGGACGACCGGCCAGCAGATGACGGCGTCGCCTCGACAGGACTGGCGGCATGACGCAGCGACATTTTTCCGTTCAGCCCGAAGACGACGGTGTTGGCGCGATCGGTCAGGACCGCCGCGGCGCCGACCGATATCGTACCGTTTGGCGGATCGCCAAGGTGATGCGGAACGGCGACGCCGGGCTGTGGCGGGTTCGCAACATGTCCGATCGCGGTATGATGCTTGCCGCCGACGTGCCGATCAGCGTCGGCGAGGCGCTGGAAATCGCGCTGTCGGACACTGTCGTCATCCGCGGCAAGGTCGTGTGGTCAGAGGGCGGACGCTGCGGCGTCGCATTCGACAAAGAGGTCGATGTTGCCGAGGTGCTCAAGCGATTGGCCGCAGAACAGCGCGCCACGGGTTATCGCCAACCGCGCCTGCCGGTGCATACGGTGGCAGAGGTCGTCACCGACGAGGGGTCGAGCCGGATCGAACTGGTCGACCTGTCGCAACATGGCGCTGGATTTGTCCACGACGGGCATTTTGAGGTCGGAAAAGAGCTTGATCTGGTGCTGGCCGGCGGCGTGAAACGCCGGGCGATCGTCCGCTGGTCGCGGGGCGAACGCGGCGGGTTTTGGCTGACGCAGCCGCTCGACCGTGCGGACCTGGAGAGCATCCGTCGCTTCGAGGGCTGACGCCGCGGTGCCGGATCAGACGTCCTCGACCAGCCGTCCGTAGAGCTGGGGCCGGCGGTCGCGGAAAAATCCCATCCCGGCGCGGTGCTTGGCAGCGCGGTCGAGGTCGATCGTTGCGATCAGCACGCCGGTTTCGCTGGCGCCAAACTCGTGGGTCAGATCGCCCCATTCGTCGCTGATAAAGCTGTGCCCATAGAAATGGGCGTCGCCCTCGGTGCCGATGCGATTGGCGGCGATCACCGGCATACAGTTCGACACCGCATGCCCCTGCATCGCGCGGCGCCACATCCGGCTGGTGTCGAGATCGGCGTCATAGGGCTCGCTGCCGATCGCGGTCGGATAGAAGAGCAATTCGGCACCCATCAGCGCCATTGCGCGCGCGCATTCGGGATACCATTGGTCCCAGCAGACGCCGATGCCGATCCGCGCCCCGAACACATCCCACACCTTGAAGCCGGTGTTGCCGGGGCGGAAATAATATTTTTCTTCATAGCCTGGACCATCGGGAATGTGGCTTTTGCGGTACGTCCCCATGATCGCCCCGTCGGGACCGATCATCGCGAGCGTATTGTAATAATGATGCCCTTCGCGCTCGAAAAAGCTGGTCGGAATCGCGACCTTCAGTTTCGCGGCGAGCGCCTGCATCGCGACGACGCTCGGGTGCTCGACGGTCGGACGCGCCGACGCGAACAGCGCTTCATCCTCGACCTGACAGAAATACGGGCCTTCGAACAATTCGGGCGGGAGGATGACCTGCGCGCCTTTCCCCGCCGCCTCCTCCACGAGCGCGGCGACGGCATCGATATTGGGCTGAACGGGGCCGGGCAGCGGAAGCTGCAATGCGGCGACGGTGATGGTGCGGGTCATGGATGCGCTATGCCGGAAGCTGCTGACTGGAGCAATGGAAGCTGCCGCCACCGCCGATGATGCCGAGCGCGGGGACGCCCACCGCACGGCGATCGGGGAACAGCGCGGCGAGCGCATCGATCGCCGCCTGATCGTTCGGGGCACCATAGGTCGGGACGACAACGACGCTGTTGCCGATATAGAAGTTCATATAGCTCGCCGCCGCGACCTCGCCGTCGATCTCGATCCGGCCGGGCGAGGGTAGGTCGACCACGTCGATGCCGCCAAATGCTGCGGCGCGGGCGCGGGCGTCGGCGTAGATGTGGGCGTTGGGATCGTCATTGCCGTCCGCGACGGGCAGCGCGAGGCGCCCTTCGCCGACGAAGCGCGCGAGATTGTCGACATGGCCGTCGGTATGGTCGCCGGCCAGTCCGCCACCGAGCCACAGCAGCCGGTCGATGCCGAGCGACTGGTGGAGGCGAGCCGCGATGTCCTCGCGCGTCAGCGTTGGATTGCGGTTGACGTTGAGCAGGCACTCCTCGGTCGTGACGCACAGGCCCGTGCCGTCGACGTCGATGCCGCCGCCTTCGAGCACCCAATCGAGGTGCTGCGTCGGCAGGTCCGCGTGCGCGGCAAGGATCGCGCCGATTTCCCGGTCGCCGGGCATCACGAACTTGTTGCCCCACCAGTTGAAGTCGAAATTGCGCGCCTCGCGCCTGGTGCCGGTGCCGACGATGATCGGCCCTGTGTCGCGCAGCCAGATATCGCCGAAGGGAGCGACGAGTAGCTGCACACCCTTATCGACGAGCGTCTCGGCAACGTCGGCGTTGGCATGATCACGCACGAGCAGATGCACCGTCTCGCCGCGTCCGCCGTCATGCACGGCGTTGGCAAAGGCCGCGACATCACGCCGCGCGGCGTCGATCTGCCCCGACCATTCGTCGGCAATATGGGGGAAGCCGATCCACACCGCCTCGTGCGGCGCCCATTCGGCGGGCATTTTCAGGGTCATGGGGTCTCGATCCTGCTCAGCATCGTCATTGCGAGGAGCCGAAGGCGACGCGGCAATCCAGCGCGGCCTAAACCGCTCTGGATTGCTTCGCTTCGCTCGCAATGACGATGCCTTATTTCGCAGCGCTGCGCGACTTGTCGCGGGCGGCGCGGAATTCGTCGCCTTCGACCCAGTTCGGCCACGCCTCGGTCATCGCCAGCATCCGGCCTGCGGCATAATAAAGGCGCAGGTCGGCCATCATCCCTTCCCAGTTGGTGATCGCCTCATATTCGTCGCCCGGCGCGTGATAGCGGTTCGTTTCATAATCCGCGGCGGCCTTCTCACCGGCTTCGATCCCGCCCTCGACCAGATCGTCGCCGCTGCCGAAATTGAACATCGGCACACCCAGCTTCGCAAAGCTGAAGTGATCCGAACGATAGTAGAAGCCCTTTTCGGGGGTCGGTTCGGGCTTGACCGTGCGGCCCGCCATCCTGGCGAGTTTTTCGACATAGGCGTCGAGCTCGGACTTGCCGCCGCCGACAACCACGATGTCCTTGGCCGGGCCGACCGAGTTGAGCGCGTCCATATTCACTCCGCCAACGGTCTGCGACAGCGGGAACACCGGGTTTTCGGCATAATATTTCGATCCGAGCAGCCCCGATTCCTCGGCGGTGACCGCCAGGAACACGATGCTGCGGTCGGGTGCGCCAACCTGCTTGAACGCTTGTGCCAGCGTCACGAGACCAGCGATGCCGGTCGCATTATCGACCGCGCCGTTGCAGATGTCGTCTCCATCGACGGGGGTACAGCGGCCCAAATGGTCCCAATGGCCGGTGTAAAGGACATATTCGTCAGGGCGCTTGGCCCCCGGCAGCACGCCGATAACGTTGCGCGACATTTTCTTCGAGATCTCATTGTCGAACGCGAGCGATGCTTTGACCCCGGTCAGCGCGACTGGCTTAAAGCCCTTCTTCTTCGCCGCATCGCGCAGCGCGTCGAAATCCTGTCCGGCGCTCGCGAACAATTCCTTCGCCTTGGGCAACTGGATCCAGCCGTTGGCGACGGTCTGGCTCGCGCCGCCGTCCTTGCTGTCGGCGAGATACTGCGTGCCCGTCCAGCTCGATTCGACGACGTTCCAGCCATAGGCCGCCGGTTCGGTGTCGTGGACGATCAGCGCCGCAGCGGCGCCCTGCCGCGCGGCTTCTTCATATTTGTAGGTCCAGCGACCATAATAGGTCATCGCGCGGCCGTTGAATTCGCCTTTGGCCTCGGCGGCCTGCCAGTCGGGGTCGTTGACCAGAATGACGACGGTCTTGCCCTTCACATCGAGCCCGGCATAATCGTTCCAGCCCTTTTCGGGGGCATTGATGCCATAGCCGACGAACACGACGTCGCTGTCCTTGACCGCGCTCTTGGGCTGGACGCGATAGCTGCCCGCGACATAGTCGGTGCCATATTGCAACGTCACCGGTGCCTTGCCGCCGGTGAAGGTCAGCGGGGTCGCGTTCTTCGCGGTGATCTCGACCAGCGGGACATCCTGCGTCCAGCTGCCGTTGTTGCCGGGTTCCAGTCCCGCTTCGGTGAATTTCTTGATCAGATAGGCAACGGTCTTTTCTTCACCGGCGGTGCCGGGCGCGCGGCCTTCATAGGCATCGAGCGACAGCTCCTTCGTGACTTCTTGCATCGTTGCGAGCGACAGTTCGGGAATTTCGACGTCGGGGATTGCGACCTGCGACGTGGCGTTCTTGTCGGACGCATTGCACGCGGCAACGGTCAACAGAAGCGCGAGCGCTGCGGTCGTTCGGGGAAAACGAAGCATGTCATATCCTTGGGGCTTGTTCGTGATGAACCGGCTTGTGCCAGCCGGGACGCGCGCATGCAAGAAGGGCGGCCCTTGCGGACCGCCCTTGATGAATTCGTTTCGGTGAAAACCGGATCAGCGCGAATAGAATTCGACGACCAGATTGGGTTCCATCTTCACCGGATAGGGCACTTCGTCGAGCGTTGGGACGCGGACGTAGGTCGTCTTGGTGCCATCGACGGCCAGATATTCGGGCAGGTCGCGCTCGGGCAGGCTCTGCGCTTCGGCGACCAGCGCCATTTCCTGTGCCTTCTTGCCCAGGGTGATTTCGTCACCCGGCTTCACCAGGCGGCTGGCGACGTTGCACTTCACACCGTTCACATAGACGTGACCATGGCTGACCAGCTGGCGGGCCGAGAAGATCGTCGGGGTGAACTTCGAGCGATAGACGACGGCGTCGAGGCGGCGTTCGAGCAGACCGATCAGGTTCTGACCGGTGTCGCCCTTCATGCGGCTGGCTTCGAAATAATTCTTCTTGAACTGCTTTTCGGTGATGTCGCCGTAATAGCCCTTCAGCTTCTGCTTCGCGCGCAGCTGGATGCCGAAGTCAGACACCTTGCCCTTGCGGCGCTGGCCGTGCTGGCCGGGGCCATATTCGCGGCGGTTGACCGGGCTTTTCGGGCGACCCCAGATGTTTTCGCCCATCCGGCGGTCGAGTTTATACTTGGCGCTCTGGCGCTTCGACATTGTTGTCTCCAATATGCTCTGGTGCCGAAGGATTTCGGCGGGTTCCCGGGTCGCACCATATGGGCCGAGCCATATGCGACCGCCGCTTCACCGGGGTGCGGGGTCCATTGCGAAGGCGCGCGGTTAGCCGGGGGGCGGTGCAAAGTCAAGCGCGCCGCATCGCTTGTGCACTGGTGCCTCGACAGCCCATGAAATTCCGCTAAACGCTCGCTCCATGACTGACATCAAACTCCCCGAACATTGTGAAACAATGATCGACGTGCGCGCCGGGGTCGACCACATCGACCGCGAACTTGTCGCACTGCTGGTGCGGCGATTTGCCTATATGGATGCCGCAGCGCGGATCAAAACCGACAAGGGCGCGGTGCGCAACGAGGCGCGCAAGGCGCAGGTGCTGGACAATGTTGCGCGCGAAGCCGAACTGGCAGGGCTACCGCCCGAGCGGGTAAAGGCAATATGGGATGAGCTGGTTGAGCAGTCGATCGCCTATGAAGGGGCGGCCTGGACGCGCATTCGCGCATAGCGCAAGGCCGGTTTGGCACCGCCTCCGCAGCCTTGGCTGCAACGGCGAGTCCGTTTACTTGGCGCCCTTCAGCTGTTGGCTGGTGGTATCGGCCTGACGGTCCCAGCTTTCCTGGGTGCGGCATTCCCGTTCGGGAAGACGGCTGCCTGTGTCGGCGATCCGGCGGCAGATCAGCTTGGGTTTGGTCTTTTCGGGCTTGGCAGCGGTCTCGGTAGTCGGCTGCGTAACGGGGGCTTCGGTCGTCGCTGCGGAAAGGGCCAGCGACATCATCAAGGTAAGCATGGACGATCGAACTCCAGGGAGGGGAAGCGCCTGTTATCGCGTCCGCGGCTTTCTGCCAAGAGCGGTGATGATCCCACGCATCATTCTGATATCATTATGCGACCAGCCGGTTTTGGTGAGCGTTGTGCGCAGCGTTCGGAGCGTCATCGTCCGGCGATCGGGTGGGAAGAAATAGCCGTTCGCATCAAGATCGCGGACGAGATGGTCGATCAGTCCTTCAAGCTCGCCATGCGGCGCGGGCGGATCGAGCGGCACCTCTGGCGGCTGCGCCAGCGCCCGGCCTTTTGACCATTCATAGGCGAGCAGAATCACCGCTTGCGCCAGGTTGAGCGATCCGAAATCGGGATTGATCGGAACGGTAACGATATTGTGCGCGAGCGCGACATCGTCGGTTTCCAGCCCTGAACGCTCGGCGCCGAAAATATAGGCCGAACGCGTATCACTGGCATGGACCTCCCGCGCAGCGGCCTCGGGGGTCAGCACGGGTTTGGTGACTCCGCGCTTGCGTACCGTCGTAGCATAAATGGTGGTGCAGTCCGCCACCGCATCGGCCAGCGTGTCAAAGACCGTCGCGTTCGCAAGCACGATGTCGGCGCCTGCGGCAGCAGGCCCGGCGTCCGGGTTGGGCCAACCGTCACGTGGCGCTACCAGGCGCAGGTCGGTCAGCGCAAAGTTCAGCATCGCCCGCGCCGCCTTGCCGATATTTTCGCCAAGCTGCGGACGGACGAGCACAATGACCGGAGGCGGGGCGGCCGCGCTCATTTTGCGGGCCGCGCTGCCTCGGTGATTGTCGAGGCGAACTCCTCGAAATCCTTGGCTTCGGTGAAGTCACGATAGACACTGGCGAAGCGGATATAGGCGACATTGTCGAAGCCCTTGAGTGCTTCCATCACCATCGCGCCGATCTGCTGCGCCTGGACTTCGTTATCGCCGGAGGTTTCGAGTTGACGCTGGATGCCCGACACCAGCCGCTCGATCCGCGCGCCGTCGATCGGTCGCTTGCGGCATGCGATCTGAACGCTGCGCATCAATTTTTCACGATCGAACGGCTCGCGGCCACCGCCGGCTTTCAAAACCGCGACTTCGCGCAACTGGATCCGTTCAAAGGTTGTGAAGCGCGCGCCGCAATCCTCGCACTGACGCCGGCGGCGGATCGCGGCGCCGTCCTCGGTCGGACGGCTGTCCTTCACCTGGCTGTCTTCATGTCCGCAATAGGGGCAACGCATCGGTCAGCGTTTCACCCGTGTGTAGAGCGCGATAGCGGCGCCAGCGAGCAGCCCGACGGGCCAGCTGATCACGGGCAGCACCGCCCCGGCAACCGCGCCGATGGCCCCGCCGGTCAGCACGGTGGGTGTCGAGGGATGCTTCATCCCCTCCTTACCCATCGCTTTGACCTCTTCGATCGTCAGTTCGACGAGCGTCGGCTCCTCGGGACTTTGCCGTGCCATGATCTCAACCCTGATAGATTGGGAAGCGCTCGCACAGCGCGCGGACGCGTTTGCGCACGTCAGCCTCGACATCGGCGTCACCATGCTCGCCCTTGTCGCGGAGTGCCTCAAGCACGTCGGCAACCATATCGCCGATTTCCTCGAACTCGGTGATGCCGAAACCGCGCGTGGTTCCTGCGGGCGAGCCGACGCGGATGCCGCTGGTCTTGACCGGCGGCAGCGGATCGAAGGGGATGCCGTTTTTGTTGCAGGTGATCGCCGAGCGCTCGAGCGCCTCGTCGGCATCGCGGCCGGTGACGCCGAGCGGGCGCAGGTCGATGAGGGCAAGGTGCGTATCGGTGCCGCCCGCGACGACGTCGGCACCGCGCGCTTTCAGCCGACCGGCCAGAGCCTGCGCGTTGGCGACAGTCGCTTTCGCATAGTCCTTGAAATCCGGGCGCAGCGCTTCGCCAAAGGCGACGGCTTTGGCGGCGATGACATGCATCAGCGGGCCGCCCTGTAGCCCCGGGAAGACCGCCGAGTTGATCCGCTTGGCGATCGCTTCGTCATTGGTCAGGATCATGCCGCCGCGCGGGCCGCGCAGCGTCTTGTGCGTCGTCGTGGTGACGACATGCGCGTGCGGGAGCGGCGAAGGGTGGACACCCCCGGCGACCAGCCCGGCGAAGTGCGCCATGTCGACCATCAGCAGCGCGCCGACATCATCGGCAATCGCCCGGAATCGCGCAAAGTCGAGTGTGCGCGGATAGGCCGAACCGCCCGCGATGATCAGGGCAGGGCGATGCTCCTTGGCCAGCGCCTCGACCTGGTCGAAATCGACGAGATGATCGTCAGCGCGCACGCCATATTGCACCGCGTTGAACCATTTGCCCGACATGGCGGGCGGGGCGCCGTGGGTCAGGTGGCCACCGGCGTCGAGGCTCATGCCCAGGATCGTCGCGCCGGGTTTGGTCAGCGCGAGCATCACCGCGCCGTTCGCCTGCGCCCCCGAATGCGGCTGGACGTTGGCATAGCCGCAGTCAAACAGCTGCTTGGCGCGGTCGATCGCCAGCGTTTCGACCTCGTCCGACGGAGCGCAGCCTTGATAATAGCGACGGCCCGGATAGCCTTCGGCATATTTGTTGGTGAAGACGCTGCCCTGCGCTTCGAGCACCGCCTTGCTGACGATATTCTCCGAGGCGATCAGTTCGATCTGATATTGCTCGCGTTCCAGCTCATGCTTCATCGCGGCCGCAACGGCGGGATCGACGGTGGCCACCCCGTCAACAAAATAACCGGCCGATTTGATAGGCTTGTCGAGCGTGTCTGTGGTCATCGGCTGGTCTCCAGTTGGGGCGGATTGGACAGTTTGTCGACGCGGCGCGCGTGGCGGTCGCCAGCGAAATCGGTGGTCAGAAAGGCGTCAAGGCACGCCTTGGCCATATCGATGCCAGTCAGGCGCGCGCCCATCGCGATGACGTTGGCGTTATTATGTTCGCGCGCCAGCTTGGCAGAAAGCGGTTCGGACACGAGTGCACAGCGCGCCGCGGGATTGCGGTTGACCGAGATCGAGATGCCGATTCCCGATCCGCACAGCGCGACGCCGCGTTCGGCGCGGCCCTCGGCGATCACCTGTCCCAGCGCATAGCCGAAATCGGGATAATCGACGCTGTCGGGGCCGTTGGTGCCGAGATCTTCGACCGCATGACCTTCGGCGCGCAGCCAGTCGGCGAGCAGCGCCTTCAGCTCATAGGCAGCATGGTCAGAGGCAATAGCGATGCGCATCGGCGCGGCTCCCGCAAGCTCAAGGGAATCGATGAGCGGCCTTTAGGCGAAGCGGCATGGATTGGCCATAAGCGAGGTGGCAAATTTGTGACGCGGCCGATAAAGCTGCGCCATGTCCGATACCGTCATATCCGTGCTGATGCTCACCGGGGTCGCCCTGACCGGCGGTGCTGCTTATGTCTTTCGCATGGGCGACAAGCGCCGCGCGCTGTTGATGCTGGTCGCGGCGCTCGTGATGTTCGCCAATGTCGCGGTGTGGCTGGTGCCCGTGAAATAATCGTCCCTGTGGCGAAGCCGCGGGGAGGTGGCAGCTCGCAGGGCTGACGGAGGGGCCATGGCGCACCGTCGTCGCCCCTCCACCATCGCCTGCGGCGACGGTCCCCCTCCCTATGGCTTCGCCACAGGGAGGATATTTGAATCAGCGGATCGGCGAATCCGGCGCCAGCCGCATATCCAGATAATTATCGAGCGACTTCATCAGCTGGTCGAGTTCATGCTCGAAGAAATGGTTCGCGCGCGGGATTTCGTCGTGATGGATCGTGATGCCCTTTTGGGTGCGCAGCTTGTCGACCAGCTTCTGCACCGCTGACGGCGGGACGATCTCGTCCTGCCCGCCCGCGACGATGATGCCCGACGAAGGGCAGGGGGCAAGGAAGCTGAAGTCATACATGTTGGCCGGCGGCGCGACCGACAGGAAACCACGGATTTCGGGGCGGCGCATCAGCAACTGCATACCGATCCACGCGCCAAAACTGAACCCTGCGACCCAGGTTGTCTGCGCCTCGGGATGGATCGACTGAACCCAGTCGAGCGCCGATGCGGCATCGGAAAGTTCGCCGATGCCATTGTCGAACGTGCCCTGGCTGCGCCCGACGCCGCGGAAGTTGAAGCGCAGCACCGCAAAGCCGCGCGCGACAAAGCTCTTGTACATCGCCTGCGTGATGCGGTCGTTCATTGTGCCGCCGCCCTGCGGATGCGGGTGCAGGATCATCGCAACCGGCGCGCGCGGGCGCGGCGGCGGCGAGAAACGGCCTTCGATACGGCCCTCGGGGCCGGGGAAAATCACGTCGGGCATGGAGGCACCTTTATGTCTTGAGGCTTGCCACCGATTCGCCGGACGGGCGGGGTGGCGGAGCGAAGATGGCGCCTATATAGAAAACGCGTAGCAACTTGCAACTTTTGCGAATCGCTCGCAACAAGGACGCTCTCGCGGAATGATTTATCTTGACTATCAAGCGACTACGCCGCTCGCTCTCGAAGCGCGCGAGGCGATGATGCGCTGGCTGGCCGGGCCGGGCGAAGGCGACGGTCTTGCGAATCCGTCGAGCACGCACAAGGCCGGCCGCGCCGCAGCGGCGGCAGTAGAGGTTGCGCGCGACCAGGTCGCAGCGTTGCTTCCCAAAGGCGGTCGGGTCTTTTTTACCTCGGGCGCGACCGAGGCGCTCAACTGGGCGCTGCTGCGCGGCGCTGAAGCGAAGCCGGGCGGCGTCGCGGGGCTCAGCATCGAACATGCGGCTTCGCTGCAATGTCTGGAGCGATTGCACGCCATGATTCTGCCGGTCGATGCCGCGGGTGTGGCGCTGTCCCCCGACCCCGCACTGATCCCCGAAAATGGCATCGTCGCAGCGATGCTGGTCAATAACGAGGTCGGGACGATCCAGCCGGTGGCCGAATACGCCGCCGCCGCGCATGCGAAGAACAGCTTGCTGCTCTGCGACGCGGTGCAGGGATTCGGGCGCGTCGCGATCCCCGAAGGCGCTGACCTGATCGCGATCTCGGCGCACAAGATTCACGGGCCGAAGGGTATCGGCGCGCTGTGGATCCGCGACGGCATCGACCTGCCGCCGCTGATGTTCGGCGGCGCGCAGGAACAAGGTATGCGCTCGGGCACCGTCTCGCCCGCGCTCTGTGCGGGTTTCGGTGCCGCCGCGGCGCTCGCGGCCGAGCGCTTCGACAGCGACGCCGCGCATGTCGAGCGGCTGTGGTCGCTGGCGCGCGACATGCTGCCCGAATGGACGATCAATGGCGCGGTCGACGCGCGCTACCACGGCAATCTCAACATCCGGCGCGAGGGCGTGAACGGCCTGCGCCTGATGTCCGACGCCCGCAACGTCGCCTTCTCGCTGGGAAGCGCCTGCGGAAGCGGGTCGGGCAAGGTCAGCCATGTGCTGCGCGCGATGGGGGTGAGCGAGGCCGACGCGCGCTCGTCGATCCGCCTTGGCTGGGGGCGTTATACGAGCGAGCAGGAATTACGCGACGGCCTTGAAGCGATCAAGGCTGCGGCACGGCTGCAAAGGGTCAATTGATGCGCGTCACTTTCGTTCACGCCGACGGCAAGGGGCGCACCGAGGCGGAGGCGGAACCGGGCAGCATCCTGCTCGACGTGGCGCAGGCTTATCTGATGCCGCTGGAGGGGACGTGCGAGGGTCAGATGGCCTGCTCGACCTGCCATGTCATTGTCGCCAAAGAGGATTTCGAGCGGTTGCCGCCCGCGACCGAGATGGAAGAGGATATGCTCGACCTCGCCGCCGGGGTGCGCCGGACAAGCCGCCTCGCGTGCCAGATATTGCTGACCGAGGCGATGGACGGGCTGACCGTGTGCATCCCGGGCGAAAGCCGAAATATGCAGGGGCCGCGCTGACCTCTATTTCGTCATTGCGAGCGAAGCGAAGCAATCCAGAGTGTGACAAGCCGCTCTGGATTGCTTCGCTTCGCTCGCAATGACGCGGACTGCGGCAGCTGACTTGCATTTCCCTTCATCCCCCGCCATATGCGCCGCGGAAGTCGGGCGGACGTGGTCTTCGCCAACCCGGTCAGGTCCGGAAGGAAGCAGCCGCAACGAATTCGCCGCGGGTCGTTCCGGCTTCCACCCATTTCCCCCTTCGACAAGAGCGCAGCCGCCCCCTAAGACGGGGCAATGAGCGATTCCGCCGATGACGAACCGACGATGCTTGGGATGGACCTGCCCGAGGTGAAGCCGCAGGCTTCCAGCGGCCCGTACCGCGTTCTCGCGCGCAAATATCGTCCGCAAACCTTCGCCGAACTCATCGGGCAGGATGCGATGGTGCGCACGCTTGGCAATGCGATCGCACGCGATCGTCTGGCGCACGCGTTTCTGATGACGGGTGTGCGCGGGGTCGGCAAGACGTCGACCGCGCGCCTGATCGCCAAGGCGCTCAACTGCATCGGTCCCGACGGGCAGGGCGGCCCGACGATCGATCCGTGCGGCGTCTGTGAACCTTGCCGCGCGATCACCGAGGGTCGCCATATCGACGTCATCGAAATGGACGCCGCGTCGAACACCGGCGTCGACGATGTGCGCGAGATTATCGAAGCGGTGCGCTATGCCGCGGTGTCGGCGCGCTACAAAATCTACATCATCGACGAAGTGCACATGTTGTCGCGTAACGCCTTCAACGCACTGCTGAAAACGCTGGAAGAGCCGCCGCCGCACGTCAAATTCCTGTTCGCGACGACCGAAGTGAACAAGGTACCGGTGACGGTACTGTCGCGCTGCCAGCGTTTCGACCTGCGCCGCATCACTCCCGATATGTTGTTCGCGCATTTCAGTTCGATTTTGCAGAAAGAGGGCGTCGAGGCCGAGGCGCCCGCGATCTGGCTGATCGCCAATGCTGCCGAAGGGTCGGTGCGCGACGGCCTGTCGATCCTCGACCAGGCGATCGCGCATGCCGACCTTGATGGCGGCGGAAAGATCGGTGCCGATCAGGTTCGCACGATGCTGGGACTGTCCGACCGGACGGCGATCACGCAGCTGCTTGCGACCATCCTGAATGGGGATGCGGGCGGCGCGATCGACCTAGCGCGCGCGCAATATGCGCTGGGGATCGAGCCCGTCGCGATGGTGCGGGGGCTGATGGACCTGACGCACGCCGTCACGCTGGCCAAGATTTCGCGCCACGACGATCCTGCGCTGGCGTCGACCGACCGCGAACGCATCGCCGAATGGGCACAGAAGCTGGGTTTTGCCCCGTTGAACCGGCTTTGGCAGCTGTTGCTGAAGGGGCACGACGAAGTGCTGCGCGCGAACAACCCGCTCGAGCATTTGGAAATGCTGCTGCTGCGGGTGATCTACGCCGCATCGATGCCCGATCCCGGCGAACTGGCGAAACTGCTGGAGTCTGGAAGGCTGCCGACACCGTCGCTGGCGATTCCGGCATCGGGAGACGGTGATGCACCGGTGGGCGCCATCGATGAATCACCGCCCGCCGAAGGTCCTGCTGCCGCCTCGCTCACGATCAGCCAGATCCACCACCTGCTCGAAACAAACGGTCATCACCGGCTGGCCGTCGATGTTTTCGATCATCTCCGGCTGGTGATGCTGGAGCCCGGGCAGATTGTCTATGCGCCGGTCCCGGCTCTCGCGGCGTCCTTTTCCCGCGAACTTGCGGACGCGCTGCTGACGGCAACCGGCAGTCGCTGGCAGGTGCGTGCAGGCGAGGGCGAAGCGCGCCCGAGCCTTGGCGAAGTGCGCGCGGCGACCGCTGCCGACCACGACGCGCGCATTCGCGAACTGCCGGTGGTGAAGGCTGCGCTCGCCGCCTTTCCCGACGCCAGCCTTGAAGAGCCCGCAGACAATCGCCATAAGTCCAATCCATGAAATCGATCGAAGAAATGATGAAGGCGGCGCAGGAAGCTGCCGCCACGGTGCAGGCGCAGATGCAGGAGGCGCAGGCGAAGCTCGACAGCGTCGAGGTCGAAGGCGTTTCGGGCGGCGGACTGGTAAAGATCAAGGCGTCGGCCAAGGGCCGGATCAAGGCGATCCACATCGACGACAGCCTGATGGTGCCCTCCGACAAGCAGATGCTCGAAGACCTGCTCGCGGCCGCGTTCAACGACGCGCGCGAGAAGGCCGATGCGGCGAGCAACGAGGAAATGGGCAAGATGACCAGCGGCCTGCCGCTGCCCCCGGGCTTCAAGCTGCCGTTTTGATTGATATCGTCGCCCCCGCGAAGGCGGGGGCCGCGGTCAGTTTACGCGGCGGTGCAGGATTGTCCCGACGGCGGCCGCGTTCAGAGGCGCGTGATTCTGAAACGCCCTCCGCGGGGGCGACGTTCTGTTCCCGTTTACCGCAGCAACATTGAATGCGCGCGAAGTTACGCCATATTAGCGATGAACACCCTATAAGAGGGGCAGTGCGTCCGGTCGTGGCGCCTGCCCAGGAGCCATGATGACGCAATCTTTTCCTCTGCTGCCGCTACGTGACATCGTCGTTTTTCCGCACATGATCGTGCCGCTTTTCGTCGGGCGCGACCGTTCGGTCGCTGCGCTGGAAACCGCGATGGAATCCGACAAGGAGATATTCCTCGTCGCGCAACTCGACCCGGGCGAGGACGATCCGCAGCGGGACGATCTGTACGACGTCGGCGTGATCGCCACCGTGCTCCAGCTTTTGAAGCTGCCCGACGGCACCGTTCGCGTGCTGGTTGAAGGCAAAGAGCGCGCGAAGCTGCTGGCTTTGACGGACGAAGGCAAGGCGGTGATGGCGAGCGTCAAGCCGGTGGCGGACACCGTCGACGACAGCGTCGATACTGCGGCGCTGATGCGTTCGGTGGTCGACCAGTTTGAAAATTACGCCAAACTCAACAAGAAGATGCCCGCCGAAACCGCGGTGCAGCTGTCGCAGATCGAGGATGCTTCGCGGCTCGCCGACTCGGTTGCGGGCAATCTCAATATCAAGGTTGCCGACAAGCAGGCTTTGCTGGTCGAAGACACGCCATCGAAACGGCTCGAGATGGTGTTCGCCTTCATGGAGGGCGAACTCGGCGTGTTGCAGGTCGAAAAGAAGATCCGCGGCCGCGTGAAGCGGCAGATGGAAAAGAGCCAGCGCGAATATTATCTGAACGAACAGCTGAAGGCGATCCAGCGCGAGCTGGGCAACGACAACGGCGAAGGCGGCGACGATCTGGCCGAATTGCAGATCAAGATCGACAGCCTGAAAATGTCGAAAGAGGCCAAGGCCAAGGCGCAGGCGGAAATGAAAAAGCTGCGCGCGATGGCACCGATGTCGGCCGAAGCGACGGTGGTGCGCAATTATCTCGACACGTTGATCGGCCTGCCGTGGGGCAAAAAGTCCAAGCTGAAAAAGGACATCGCCAAAGCGCAATCGATCCTCGACGACGACCATTATGCGCTGGAAAAGGTCAAGGACCGCATCGTCGAATATCTGGCGGTGCAGGCGCGCACCAACAAGCTGAAGGGGCCGATCCTGTGCCTCGTCGGTCCCCCGGGTGTGGGCAAGACCAGCTTGGGCAAGTCGATCGCCAAGGCGACCGGGCGCGAGTTTATCCGCCAGTCGCTGGGCGGGGTGCGCGACGAAGCCGAAATCCGGGGCCACCGCCGCACCTATATTGGCTCGCTGCCGGGCAAGATTGTCACCAATCTGAAAAAGGCGGGCACGATGAATCCGCTGTTCCTGCTCGACGAAATCGACAAGCTGGGTCAGGATTTCCGCGGTGATCCGGCGTCGGCGCTGCTCGAGGTGCTTGATCCCGAACAGAACGGCAAGTTTCAGGACCATTATCTGGAAATCGACGTCGATCTCAGCGACATCATGTTCGTGACGACGGCGAACTCGCTGAATCTGCCGCAGCCGCTTCTTGATCGTATGGAGATCATCCGGCTGGAGGGTTACACCGAGGACGAAAAGGTCGAGATCGCCAAGCGTCACCTGATCGCCAAGCAGATCGAGGCCCATGGCCTGAAGGAAGGCGAGTTCGAACTGACCGAGGACGGACTGCGCGACCTGATTCGTTTTTACACCCGCGAAGCAGGCGTCCGCACCCTCGAACGCGAAATCGCCCGGCTGGCGCGCAAGGCATTGCGCAAGATTCTGGAAGGCAAGGCCGAAAAGGTGTCGATCACACCCGAGAATCTCGCCGAATTTTCCGGTGTCCGGAAGTTCCGCCACGGTGTGTCCGATCGCGAGGACCAGGTCGGCGCGGTGACGGGTCTGGCGTGGACCGAGGTTGGCGGCGAATTGCTGACGATCGAGGCGGTCACGGCGTCGGGGAAGGGGCAGGTCAAGACCACCGGCAAGCTGGGCGAGGTGATGACCGAGTCGGTACAGGCGGCACTGTCCTTCGTGAAGGCTCGGGCACCTGCCTATGGGATCAAACCCAGCCTGTTCGCGCGCAAGGACATCCATATCCACTTGCCCGAAGGTGCAGTACCCAAGGATGGCCCGTCGGCCGGCATCGGTATGGTGACCGCCATGATATCGACCCTGACCGGCATTGCGGTGCGCAGGGATGTCGCGATGACCGGCGAAGTGACGCTGCGCGGCCGGGTGCTGGCGATCGGCGGACTGAAGGAAAAGCTGTTGGCCGCGCTCCGCGGCGGCATCACTACGGTGCTGATCCCGGAAGACAATGAAAAGGATTTGGTCGAGATCCCGGCGAATATCACGCGCGACCTGAAGATCATCCCGGTCAGTCACGTCGATCAGGTTTTGGCCGAGGCACTGGCCGGTCCCGTCGTTCCGATCGAGTGGACCGAGGCAGACGAGCTTGCCGCGTCGCCGCCATTGCATCCCGGAACCGATCCGGAAACCGCGATTCGACACTGAGCTTTGGCGACCGGCGACGGCGAATAGCCGGTTTTCGTCGCATATTCGGCGTTTAGTGGCGGTTTTCTTGCCTTTTTGCTTTGACAAGGCGGTGCCAAACGGCGTTAGTACCGCGCCATGGCGCGTCCATGAATCATTTTAGCAACCATAAACAGGGGTTCCTTAGGCATGAACAAGCAAGACCTGATCGCCGCCGTCGCTGACTCGAGCGGCCTGACCAAGGGTGATGCCAGCAAGGCTGTCGAAGCCGTGTTCGAAGCGATCACCGGCTCGCTCAAGAAGGGCGGAGAGGTCCGTCTCGTTGGTTTCGGTACCTTTGCCGTTTCGAAGCGCAAGGCATCGACCGGCCGCAATCCGCGCACTGGCGAAACGATGACGATCGCAGCGTCAAACCAGCCGAAGTTCAAGGCCGGCAAGGCGCTCAAGGACGCCGTCAACTGATCGACATGTCCTTTGGGCGATGAAATTTCAGGCCGTGGCGAAAAGCCGCGGCCTGATTTGCATCGGGCCGCCGGTTTCGACGAAATCGGCGTTGCAATCATCGCGGCAGCGGCTATGGACGTCCGGCTTTCGGGCGTCGGACGATCGACCGGTGCCGGGCGGGCGCGTAGCTCAGCGGTAGAGCACACCCTTCACACGGGTGGGGTCACAGGTTCAATCCCTGTCGCGCCCACCATGGCGGTCCCGGCCATGGCGACAAACATAACCCTGGCTGACCCGGCTATTCATCGCCTATTCAATGCCTGCGCATTAGAGAGACGGCCATGATCCGCATCCTGACCATCCCGCTTGTATCCGCATTGCTGCTGTCGGTAGCCGTGCCCGCGGCCGCGCGCGGCAATCGCGACCAGGACCATCTGCGCGAGGCAGCGGCGCAGGGGCAGGTGATTCCGCTCAACCGGCTGATTGCCGAAGTGCGCGCCCGCCCGCCTTATAACGAGATGAGCTATCTCGGCGGCCCGCAGTTCGATGCGGACCGGATGATCTATGCGCTGAAATTCATGGACGGCAACCAGGTGGTGGTGGTCTATGTCGACGCGCGCACCGGTCGCATCGTTGGCCGTAAACCCTGACCAATCTCCCGAAAGTCCGTTTCCGGTCCGCGCAACGACATTTTGCGATGATCGTCGGGACTTGATACACAGTTGAAAAATGCCACCGGGTTCGTCCGGTCGGCCACAGAAAGGCGCCTGAATGCGGATCCTGATTGTCGAAGACGAGCCCACGCTTGGGCCGCAGTTAAAGGCGACGCTGGAATCGAACGGCTATGCCGTCGATCTGGCGACCGATGGCGAGGACGGCCACTTTCTGGGGTCGACCGAAAATTACGACGCCGCGATTCTTGACCTCGGGCTGCCCGAAATCGACGGTTTGACCGTGCTCGACCGGTGGCGCCGGGAAAAGCGCAACTTTCCGGTGCTCGTGCTTACTGCGCGCGACAGCTGGTCGGACAAGGTTGCGGGACTTGATGCCGGCGCGGACGATTATCTGGCCAAGCCGTTTCAGACCGAGGAACTGATCGCCCGCCTGCGCGCGCTGATCCGCCGTGCCGCAGGCAACGCATCGAGCGAACTTACTGCGGGCAAAGTCCGCCTCGACACCCGCTCGGGGCGGGTTACGCTCGACGGCGAGGCGGTCAAGTTGACGGCGCAGGAATATAAGCTGCTGTCATATCTGCTCCACCACAAGGGCAAGGTGGTGTCGCGCACCGAGCTGATCGAGCATATTTACGATCAGGATTTCGACCGCGATTCCAACACGATTGAAGTTTTCGTGACGCGGATCCGCAAAAAGCTGGGTGCCGACATCATCACAACGATCCGCGGCCTCGGCTACCAGCTCGACGACCCGCAATAACCTATGGCCGATGCCGACGACGCCCCGGCGAACATGAAAGCGCCGGATGCGGCGACGGGGCGGCCTGCGGCGCTGACAAGCCGCATCACGGGTTCGCTGGCGCGGCGCATGATCGCCATCGCGGCGCTGTGGATTTCGGTGTTGCTGATCGGCGGCGGACTGGCGCTCGACCGGGTGCTGACGGGAGCGATCACGCGCAATTTCGACACCAGCCTCGAATATGTGCTGATCGCGATGATCCGTTCGTCGGAGATCGGGCCTGACGGCGAGGTACGGCTGGTCGAGCCGCTGGGCGATCAGCGTTTTCTGGAGCCTTACAGCGGCCTTTACTGGCAGATAAGCGGTGGCGGTCAGGAACCCTATCGTTCGCGTTCGCTGTGGGAACGCTCGCTGAAGGCGCCCGCGCCGCATGTCGACGATGACATTCACATTTATGACAGCAACCAGTTTCCCGACGAGGAGCTGCGGGTTCTCGAGCGCAACGTCATTCTGCCCGGGAGCAAGGTCAGTTGGCGCTACCAGATCGCCCAGTCGCGCGAAGCGCTCGATACCCAGGTCGGTGCGGTTCGCGCGACGCTGATCCCCAGCCTCGCGCTTCTTGGCCTCGGGCTGCTGATCCTGGCCGCGCTCCAGACCTTTTATGGCCTCTGGCCGCTGCGCCATATCCGGCGGGCGATTGCCGCCATGCGTGGTGGTGAAAACCGCCGCGTCGACGCGCCGTTGCCACTCGAAGTCCAGCCGATGGTTGACGAACTCAACGCGTTGCTGGCGCACAATGAAAAACAGGCGGAGGAGGCACGGCTCCACGCGGGCAATCTCGCCCATGCACTTAAAACGCCGCTCACGGTGCTGGTGAACAGTGCCACCGGGCAGGCCAATCCCCTTGCCGAAACGGTGCGGCGCGAAGCCGCGACGATGCAGCGGCAGGTCGAGCATCATCTGGCACGCGCGCGCGCCGTTGGGCGGCGCGGCGCAGCGCAGGCGCGCGCAACGGTGTGGGACAGCGTCGAAAGCGTTTCGCGCGCCGTCGGGCTGCTGTACCCGAATGTCCGGCTGGATGCGGAGGGCGACCGGCGACTGATCGCGCGGCTCGAGCGGCAGGACCTGGACGATCTGATCGGCAACTTGCTGGAAAACGCCGCCAAATACGGCGGAGGCAGCGTGTTTGTGACGGTGCAGCGCAGCGACCCGATGGCTGAAATCATCGTCGAAGACGACGGCCCGGGGATTTCGCCCGCCGATCGCACCCGCGTCATCGATCGGGGCGTCCGGCTCGACAGCGGCAAACCGGGAACCGGCCTCGGCCTGGCGATCGTGCGCGACGTCGCTGAAATTTATGGCGGCAGCATCGTGCTCGAAGAAAGCGAGGATCTGGGCGGGTTGTTGGTGCGGCTCCGGCTGCCGGCCGGGTAGGGCAGCGCTGGCCTTCTTATCTGTTGGCCGGCACAAATGCCATCGCGGCTCAGGCCGCGGTCACGTCCAATCCGCGTTGTACCGCGGGGCGCGCCAGGCCGGCGTCGAGCCAGCGACGAACATTTCCGAAGCGCGCGAACCGGACGATCTCGGCGGCTTCGTAAAAGCCGATCAGATTGCGGATCCAGCCGAGCAGCGAGATGTCGGCGATGCTGTAACCATCGTCGACGATCCATTCGCGTTCCGCCAGCCGTGCGTCGAGTACGCCGAGCAGCCGCGCCGATTCCGCCGCATAGCGATCGCGCGGGCGTTTGTCCTCATACTCCCGCCCGGCGAATTTGTGGAAGAAACCCAGCTGTCCGAACATCGGTCCGACGCCGCCCATCTGCCACATCACCCACTGGATCGTTTCATAGCGCGCTGCCGGGTCGGACGAGATCAGCTGGCCGGTCTTGTCGGCGAGATAGATCAGGATGGCGCCGGACTCGAAAAGCGCCAGCGGTTTGCCGTCGGGGCCGTCGGGGTCGTAGATCGCCGGGATCTTGCCGTTCGGGTTGAGCGCCAGAAATGCAGGGTCATGGCTTTCGTTCGCCATGATGTCGATGCGGTGCGGTTCGTAGGGGAGGCCGGTCTCCCCGAGCATGATGCCGACCTTGACCCCGTTCGGCGTCGGCGCGGAGAAAAGCTGGAGCCGATCCGGATATTGCGCCGGCCATTTGGCAAAGACGGGATGATTCATGGTCAGGCGTCCTGCTCGCGCTTGGCTTGCTGGTGATGGCGGATCACCTCGTCGATGATGAAGCGCAGGAACTTTTCGGTAAAATCGGGGTCCAGGTCGGCGTCGCGCGCCAGGCTGCGCAGCCGCTCGATCTGCCGCTCCTCGCGGCCGGGATCGGCAGGCGGCATGCCCTCGCGCGCCTTCAACTCGCCGACCGCCTTGGTCACCTTGAACCGTTCGGCGAGCATATAGACCAGCGCCGCGTCGATATTGTCGATGCTCTGGCGGTAATGGCTCAGTTGGTCGTCCATGCGCGGCTCCTCTCGTGCCCGGCACGCTTGGCACCGGGCGGGGGCGTCATGCAAGCCGAAAGTCATTGCAAAATCGCGGCCGCGCCGCCAAGGCTCGCCGCATCATGACTGCCGAAATCCACCAGCTCTACGGCGACCGGCCCCCCTCGCTCGACCCGATGATGGCGCTTGTCGCCGCCGATATGAACGAGGTGAATTCGGTCATTCTCGACCGTATGCAGTCCGAAGTGCCGCTGATCCCCGAACTTGCCGGCCATTTGATCGCGGGCGGCGGCAAACGGATGCGGCCGATGCTGACGCTCGCCTGCGGGCGCCTGCTCGACTATCCGGGCCGCCGTCATTGCAAGCTCGCCGCCGCGGTCGAATTCATCCACACCGCGACCCTCCTCCACGACGATGTCGTCGACAAATCGGACCTGCGCCGCGGGCGCAAGACCGCGAACCTTATCTGGGGCAATAGCGCGTCGGTACTGGTCGGCGATTTCCTGTTCAGCCGCGCGTTCGAGGTGATGGTCGAGGACGGATCGCTCAAGGTGCTCAAGATCCTGTCGCGTGCATCGGCGGTGATCGCCGAGGGAGAGGTCAACCAGCTGTCGGCGCAGCGCCGCATCGAAACGAGCGAAGACCAGTATCTCGCGATCATCAACGCCAAGACCGCCGAGCTGTTCGCTGCGGCGTGCAAGATCGCCGCAGTGGTGGCCGAACGTGACGAAGCGACCGAAGCCGCGCTCGACGCTTATGGCCGCAATTTGGGCATCGCGTTCCAGCTCGTCGACGATGCGATCGACTATGTCTCTGACGCCGAAACCATGGGCAAGGGGGTCGGCGACGACTTCCGCGACGGCAAGGTCACGCTGCCCGTCATTCTCGCCTATGCGCGCGGAACCGAGGCCGAGCGCGATTTCTGGAAACAAGCGATCGTCGGGCATCGGACGTCGGATGAAGACCTGGCCTATGCGACGACGTTGCTGCACCGGCACGACACGATCGCCGACACGCTCGCGCGTGCCCGCCACTACGGCCAGCGCGCGGTGGACGCGATCGGCGGCTTTCGCGCCAGTCAGGCGAAATCGGCATTGACCGAAGCGGTCGCGTTCGCGGTCGCGCGGGCTTATTGATTTCGGAAATCCCCGCGTAACGGGTTCCGGTCTTTCTCTTCGTGCCTTTGGGCCTTTGTGTGAGATTTTTCTGGTTTCACACAAAGGCACAAAGGCACGAAGAAGGGTAAAAGGGGAGCTGGCGAAATGGCGATGATGGGCCCAGCGGCGGCAAATCCAGATGCCTACATCGCTGCGCTTTCGGGATGGCAGCGCGAGCGCTGCGAAATGATGCGTACCGCGATCCTTGACGCCGCTCCCTTCGAAGAAGCAATCAAATGGGCCAACCTCGTCTTCATGGCGAACGGCCCGTGCATCCTGATCCGCGCTGAGGAACAGCGCGTCCTGCTCGGCTTCTGGCGCGGCAAGCGGCTGCGCAATCTTGAGCCGCGGATCAAGGCGAGCGGTAAATATGAACTCGGCAATCTGGTGTTGACCGAAGCAACCGGAGTCACCGCGGAAAAGGTCGCCCGCTTGGCCGTCGAGGCACATCGGCTCAACATCGAACTTGGCAACCCGGCGGCGCGCACCTGATGCACCCGCTGCCGATCGATCAGGTTCTGCCCGACATCATGGCAGCACTCGTGCTCAAACCCAATGCGGTGGTGGTGGCGCCGCCGGGGGCGGGCAAGACGACGCGCGTCGCGCCCGCCTTGCTGGCCCAGCCGTGGTGCAGCGGCACCGTCTGGCTGCTCTCGCCCCGCCGCCTCGCGGCGCGCGCCGCCGCCGAGCGGATTGCCGACGAGATGGGCGAGGCGGTTGGCGGCAAGGTCGGCTATGCGACGCGGCTCGACAGCAAGCAGTCCGGGGCGACGCGGCTGCTGGTGATGACCCCCGGGCTTTTCCGCAATCGCATCCTCGCCGATCCCGAACTCACCGGCATGTCGGCGGTGCTGTTCGACGAGGTCCATGAACGCAGCCTCGACGGCGATTTCGCGCTCGCGCTGGCGATCGATGCCCAGCAAGGGCTGCGCGACGACCTGAGGCTGATCGCGATGTCGGCGACGCTCGACGGCGCGCGCTTTGGCGCGCTGCTCGGCAACGCGCCGGTGGTGCGCAGCGAGGGCAAAATATTCCCGCTCGACCTGCGCCATATCGGCCGTCGCGCCGAGGATCGGCTCGAAGCGAGCGTGCTGGTTGCGGTGCGGCAGGCGATGGCGGATGAACCGGATGGCGACATGCTCGCTTTCCTGCCCGGCGCGGCCGACATCGAGCGCGCCGCGGCGGCGGTGGAGGCGGCCGGGTTGCCGCTCGTCGTCCACCGCCTCCACGGCCAGATTGACCCGGCGTTGCAGCGCAAGGCGCTCGTCCGCGACCCCGATGGCGGGCGCAAGCTGATCCTCGCGACGAGCATTGCCGAAACCAGCCTGACCATCGACGGGGTGCGCATTGTCATCGACGCGGGCCTGTCGCGGCGGCCGCGCTTCGACAAGGCGGCGGGGATTGCGCGGCTGGTCACCGAACGCGCCAGCCAGGCATCGGCAACCCAGCGCGCCGGACGTGCGGCGCGGCAGGGGCCGGGGGTAGCCTACCGGCTGTGGGAGGCGGCGGCGACCGCGGGGATGCCGCCGTTCGATCCGCCCGAAATCCACGAGAATGACCTGATGCCCGTGGTGCTCGACTGCGCCAGTTGGGGCATCATCGACCCGCGCCAATTGGGCTGGCTCGACCCGCCATCGCCCGCTGCCATCGCTGACGCGAAAGCGCGCTTGCAGGCGATCGGCGCGCTGGGCGAGGATGGGCGGATTACGGCGCACGGCAAGGCGCTTGCCGCGATCCCGTTGCCGGTGCCGCTCGCGCATATGCTGCTCGATGCGGCGCGCGCGGGGGAAGGGGAGATGGCCGGACGCCTCGCGGTGCTGCTCACCGAACCGGGGCTGGGCGGACGCGGCGTCGATGTCGAGGCGCGGCTCGGACGCTGGCGGGGGCAGCGCGGCGACCGCAGCGAAGGCGCGGTCCGGCTGGCACGGCGGCTGGCGAACATCGTCGACAAGCTGGCGGCGGGGACCGAGGACGTCGCACCGCGCTCGATCGGCGGCTGGATCGCCACGGCGTGGCCCGATCGCGTTGCGCGCCAGCGCGCGGGGCAGCGCGGCGAATATCTGAGCGTCGGCGGGCGCGCCTATCGCATCGACCCGGTCGAACCGCTTGCGGGCAGCGAATGGCTGGCAATCGCCGATGCCCAGGGCCATGCCGCCGGGGTCCGCATTCTCGCCGCGGCACCGGTCGAGCAGGCCGAGGTCGAGGCGATTTTTGCCGACCGCATCGTCGCCCACGCGGCGAGCAGCTATGACGCCGCCAGCGACCGCGTCGATCACCGCCGCGAACGGCGGCTTGGCGCGATCGCGCTGACCAGCGGGCAGGCGGGGCGCAGCGACAATGTCGAGGAGGACATCGCGCTGCGGCTGGCGGCGGTGCGCGACAAGGGGCTCGGGCTGATCGGCTGGGGACCGCTGTCGCATGCGCTGCGCCAGCGTGCCTCCTTCGCAGGCATAGACACGCTGTCGACCGGCGCGCTCGCCGACAGCCTCGACATCTGGCTGCCGCCGCTACTCACTGGCTGCCGCGGGCTGCGCGACATCGGTGACCGCAAGCTCGCCGATGCGCTGATGGCGCTGCTCGACTGGTCGGCGCGACAGCTGCTCGAAAAACATGCGCCCGCCGATTATGCGACCCCCGCGGGTAGCCGCCACCCGATCGACTACGGCGCCGATGGCGGGCCGACGGTTGCGGTGCGGGTGCAGGAACTATTCGGTCTGGCGCGTCACCCGACAATCGGCGACCCCCCGGTGCCGCTGATCCTCGCGCTGACCTCGCCCGCGCACCGCCCGATCCAGACGACGCGCGACCTCGTCAGCTTCTGGGGCGGCAGCTGGCACGACGTGGCGCGCGAGATGCGCGGCCGTTATCCCAAGCACAGCTGGCCCGACGATCCTGCCAATGCCCGTCCGACCCTGCTGACCAAGGCGGCACAGGCGCGGCGCGACGGCACCTGAGGTTGGCCCTTTTCGTCGCGCCACCAAACCGCTAAGGCGGCGGCAAGCCAATCAACACAGGACTGCCCCGATGAAAGCGCGTATCTTCCAGAAGCCCAAGAATGCGATGCAGTCGGGGCGTGCCGGAACCGAGCGCTGGAGCCTGGAATTTGCGCCTGCCGAAGCGCGGAAGCCCGATCCGCTGATGGGCTGGGCCGGCAGCGGCGACACGCGGCGCCAGATCCGGCTGGGCTTTGCCACCCAGGAAGAAGCGGTGGCTTATGCGGACCGCAATGGCATTGACGCCGACGTGGTCGCACCACCGGTGCGGAAGTTGAAGATCCAGGCTTACGCGGACAATTTCCGGTAAGACCTGACGCCTCGTCATTGCGAGCGAAGCGAAGCAATCCAGAGCGGTTTACTCACACTCTGGATTGCCGCGTCGCTTCGCTCCTTGCAATGACGACGCGTTGTTGTTCCGCGTTCGGTTTATTCCGCGTCCGGCTGCAACAGCTTGTGCAGATGCACGACCACATATTTCATTTCGGCATCGTCGACGGTGCGCTGCGCCGCGGCGCGCCATGCTTTTTCGGCGGTCTTGTAATCGGGGAACAGACCTACGACGTCGAGGTTGTGGAGGTCGACAAAGTCGGTGCCCTGCGGATCGCTGACACGACCACCGAACACGAGATGCAATTTGCTCATGGCTGCTTTCCTTGCGGGCTGGCGCTGGGGAGGGGAGAAGGCGCGGCCCCTAACAGCGCGGCGCCGCTACGGCAAGCCGGTCAATCGTCCTTGCGGCCCTTCGGCAGCAGCGAGCCGAGCAGCGCGCCGATCGCCACCGCGCCCGCAACCAGCGCCATCGGCTGCTTCTCGGCCACCTCTTTCAGCTTGCTGTTCGCGCGTTTCGCCTGAACCTTGCCCTTTTCATACACTTCGCCCGCGGCCTCGCGAGCGACGCCTGCCTGTTCGCTGGCCTTGGCCGCCAGGTCGCCGGTGGCCGCACGGGCTCGACCATAGCCGACCTGGATCCGCGCCTTTGCGGCCTCGGCGGTCAGTCGGGCATTTTCGGCGGTTTTCTCGGCAAGTTCACTCGCTTTTGCCCGTGCGTCGCTGGCGGTTTCACTGAACGGCTTCATCGTCATTCTCCACTGGTTCGCTATAGTCGCCGTCATCGGCGTCGGTTTCGTCGGCCGGGCGCACGCGATCGGTGATCGCATTCGCCAGTTCCTGAATTTTCCGCGTCAGCCGCGGTGCATGTTCCTTGATCGGCTCGCGCAGCAACCACGCCATCCCCGCCACCGCGGCGAGCGCGATGGGCAGGCGATTGTTGCGAAACTCCTGCCGCGCCGCAATGGCAACGTCGTCGATCTTTTCGCCGATCCGGTATTTTCCGCGCGACACCAGCGCGCCGGGCTTGAAAGCCGCTTTGGCGACATCCAGCCGCCGGTGCAGTTCGGCGCGCTGCAGCATCGACCGCCGCGCGGCGGCGATCAGGCGGTTACGTGTCCGCGGCATCGTCGAATCCTTCGCCCGTCAGATCGCGCCGCAGCGCGGTACGGATATCGCCATAGTGAACCTGTGCCCGCCACGCCGCGATCCCCGCAAACACAAGCAGCGCGCTGACCACGACCACCGTTGCAAGCACCGGCCCGATAAGCGGAGCCAGGGCCAGGATCGCCCCGAAGGCCAAAGCCAGCAGCGCGATGCCCAGCGCGGTCGCCGCTACGCCGCCCCAGATCGCCGCGCGGCTGGCGCCGTGCAGCGCCAGTTCGCCGCGCGCTTCGAGCAGCGCCAGTTCGGCCCGCGCCGTCGCCGACAAATTGTCGACGACGTCGCCGACAATTTTGTCGAGCGGCACCGGTGGCGGTTCCACCGGGTGCCCGTCGGGAGCATAGCCGTGGCTTATCCCGTCGAAATGACGCTCTTCGGACGCAGACGGGGTGTTTGGATCAACAGCGGGCAAGGCCTTGTCAATCGTTCGAGCCGCCCTTGAGCATCCGGGCGAGCACGAAACCGATCACGGTCGCGGCGCCAACCGCAATTGCCGGGTTCTTCTTGACCATATCCTTGGTCGACGCGGCAAGCTCGTCGAGATCCTTCTTGTCCAGCGTCGAGGCAAGCCCGGCCACGGTCGATGCCGCCGAACGGGCATAATCGCCATATTGCTTACCGAACTTGGTATCAACAGTACCCGCGCTGTCTTCGAGCAGCTTGGCGAGGCTGCCGACCGCTTCGGCGGCCTTGTCCTTGCCTTTGGTCGCGGCGTCGCGCGCCGATGCCGACGCCTGCTTTTTCAGCGCTGCCGCTTCTTCCTTCAGCGAAGCCGCCTTTTTCGACGCTTCGGCCTTGATCGTGTCGCGCGTCACCGCGATCTGGTCGCGGATCGGATGATCTTTCGCGTCCTTCACGCTTGCGGGCTTGCGCGCAGGCGCAGCTTTGGTCGCCGCGGCTTTCGCGGGCGCCTTCGGTCGCGGAGCGGCGACTTTCTTGGTCGCAGGAGTAGCGGCTTTGGCCATGGCGTTGTCCTCTTCTTCTTATGTCGGGCGCCGCACCGGCGAGCATCCCGTTGGTCCTGTCTGAATATATAGCAAGAGCAGGCCATTGGTTCCATAGTCCCGCAAAATTCCTATGCGTTATTGCGCTTCCGCTGCACCGCCGATAACAGGCGGGCGCCTTTCCCTACCGCCCTGCCGCCAGGGCTTTCAGCAGGACATCACCCATGACCGCCATCATCGACATCCACGGCCGCGAAATCCTCGACAGCCGTGGCAACCCCACCGTCGAAGTCGATGTGCTGCTGGAGGACGGCAGCTTCGGCCGCGCCGCGGTCCCCTCGGGCGCCTCGACCGGCGCGCACGAAGCGGTCGAACTGCGCGATGGCGACAAGAGCCGCTATCTGGGCAAAGGCGTGATCAAGGCGGTCGCCGCGGTCAATGGCGACATCGCCGACGCGCTGATCGGCCTCGATGCCGAGGACCAGCGCGAACTCGACATGACGATGATCGACCTCGACGGCACGCCAAACAAAAGCCGCCTCGGCGCCAACGCGATCCTCGGCGTCAGCCTTGCCGCCGCGAAAGCCGCGGCAGACGCGCGCGGCCTGCCACTCTATCGCTATGTCGGCGGCGTGTCGGCGCGTACCTTGCCGGTGCCGATGATGAACATCATCAACGGCGGCGAGCATGCCGACAATCCGATCGACGTGCAGGAATTCATGATCATGCCCGTCGGTGCCGGCAGCATCGCCGAAGCGGTGCGCTGGGGCAGCGAGATTTTCCACACGCTGAAGAAGGGTCTGTCGGCCAAGGGCCTCGCGACCGCAGTCGGCGACGAGGGCGGGTTCGCCCCGAACCTTGCCTCGACCCGCGCCGCGCTCGATTTCATCGCCGCCTCGGTCGATCAGGCGGGCTTCAAGCTCGGCACCGACGTTGTGCTCGCGCTCGATTGCGCGGCGACCGAATTCTTCAAGAACGGCAAGTACGAGATCAGTGGCGAGGGGCTGTCCTTGAGCCCCGAGCAGATGGCCGAATATCTCGCCGCGCTCGTCAACGACTATCCGATCAAGTCGATCGAAGACGGAATGAGCGAAGATGATTTCACGGGCTGGAAGGCGCTGACCGACCTCGTCGGCGACAAGTGCCAGCTCGTCGGCGACGATCTGTTCGTCACCAACCCACTGCGCTTGGAGCAGGGGATCAAGGACGGCCTCGCCAACTCGCTGCTCGTCAAGGTCAACCAGATCGGGACGCTGTCCGAAACGCTCGACGCGGTCGATATGGCGCACCGCGCGCGCTACACGGCGGTGATGTCGCACCGTTCGGGCGAGACCGAGGATTCGACGATCGCCGATCTCGCGGTCGCCACAAACTGCGGCCAGATCAAGACCGGCAGCCTCGCCCGCTCGGACCGGCTCGCGAAATACAACCAGCTGATCCGCATCGAGGAAGAGCTGGGCGATATGGCGCGCTATCCGGGGATGGCGATTTTCGGCTGACATTCGGAGGAGCGCTCTCCGACGAGGTCGTCAGTTGATGACGACGATCTCGTCGGGATTGTTCATCAGCGTCTTGGAAAACTCGCAGGCGCCGACGGGGTTCGCCTCTTGCTGGAGGACTTCGCGCAGCAACTGCTTCTGTATCGCCTCGATCTTCGGCCAATCCAGCTCTTCCTGCGCCAGCCATTGTCCGTTGGGCCGATAGGCGGCCACACGCGCAGGGATATAGCCGGTTAAAGTGGCCGGCCTGTATCGGATGTCCCATATCGAAGTGGAGAGAGAGCCCCTAGCGAACGTCACATTATTCTGCCCCCAGTCGCGATAGCTGCGCTCGGACGAGATGAGATCGACGGCAATCACCGGCGGATAATAGCTTCTCTTGCCCGACCTATAAGGGGAGCCTCGGTCGGGGCCGTTATACTGGCCCATAATCCGAAGTTCACCGAAGTTTGCGATGGAGAGCGGCGCCGAGCCCAGAAACCGCTCGGGATCATGATGGATGAACTCGGCAGTGAAACGCATATCATTGCCGAGGTCGCGATCGAGCATTCCAGAGCTTTCGCTGACGCGGATATTGTCTCGTCCATCTTTGATGCTGACAAAGCACTTGTATTGATGAACAAAATTGCCCGCCTTGCTTCCAATGGGCGAGCAGTTTTCGGCGAGGCGGTTCGACGCAAGGCTGGTGGTGACAATATGGTCCGCCGCCTTCCTGACGGGTTCGATCGCGGATAGGTTCTGCTTCAGCCCGGCGATATCGAGCGGTGCAGTCAGAAAAGTCGTTCGAAGCGTGCCGTCCCGTTCGTAGATCGTAACCTCGGTTGCGAGTTGCTTCGACAGGCCGGCAATTTTGATCAGCTCGGGTATCGGAAAGGCGAAGTTTCGATCCTTCGCGTCACGACTGATTAGCCGGGCAACCTCCTTGCCGTCATCGGCAATCAATCGGAGCTGCGCGTAGCGGCCCTCGATGGGATCGGGAACATCCTTCGATCCAAAGTGGATAGTGTAAGTCCCCGCTGGATGCGCGCTGCGGCTCGGTTCGGGTCGGAACTCGATTCTCAGGAAGCCCGTGGCATTGCCGGGCGCGCCTCGACTGAACTGAAGTATTTGTTCTTCCTTGACCCGGTTTCCGTCTCCGCGCACGTCCACCGTGGCCGTGACGCCAACATGTAAGGTCCGGCCGTGCGAGACTTCGCACCGGTAAACTGTCGCTTCGGGGGCGGGGCCGGGAGGCGCGGCAATCGCGGGTGGCGGCACGAGGATGATTGATGCCGACGCTGCAATGGCTTTTAGCTTGCTAACTTCTGCCTCCGTCGCCATGCTCGCTATTGCCGAAGTAGCGCGCAGGCAACTAATAATTCCTCTTTTCTCATCTGGGCCGGCACGTCCCCTTCGTCCCGCCGCAATATCGCGGAAATCCTTAGCTGACGCCTTGACGCCGCGAATCAACTCTGATTCAAGGGCCGCAATGACGCAGCGCCATAAATTCCGCAAATCGATGAAACGGGCCGTCGGTCCCGCGGTCGCGGTGATCGCGGTGCTGGCGATGATCGGTTACATCATCTTCGGGCCGACCGGGCTTTATGCCTGGGGCGATTATAGCCAGTCGGTCGAGAAGAAGCGGGTCGTGCTGAGCGAGCTGGCCAAGAAGGAAGGCGAGCTCCAGAACCGCGTCAACCTGCTCGACCGGCGGCGCGTCGATCCCGACCTGGCCGAGGAATATGTGCGCGAGAAGCTGGGCGCCTATCACCCCGACGAGGTGATCATCCCGCTGGAGCCTGCGGCGAAATAATTCCCGATTGCGTCATTGCGAGCGCAGCGAAGCAATCCAGATTTGCGCACACCGCTCTGGATTGCTTCGCTGCGCTCGCAATGACGGTTTATGGCGCGGCCATGCTGCATTCGTAATCCCATTGCTTCTGCGTCGACCGAGACGTTGCCAACTCCGCTTTGCCTCTCCTATAGGGAGCCTTGCCGTAACGGCTAAATCAAAGGAAACCTCCCTTGGCCAAAGCACCCGCGCGCAAACCCGCCGCGCCGAAAAAGACCGCATCGACCCCGGCGCCCGCCTCCAACCGCGAAGGCCCGCGCGAACCCGTCCCCTATGACGCGACCCCGGCCGAGCTGGAAAAATTCTATCGCGAGATGCTGCTGATCCGCCGCTTCGAGGAAAAGGCGGGGCAGCTTTACGGGCTCGGTCTCATCGGCGGTTTCTGCCACCTCTATATCGGTCAGGAAGCCGTTGCGGTGGGCCTGCAATCGGCGCTCGACGGCGACAAGGACAGCGTCATCACCGGATATCGCGACCACGGCCACATGCTCGCTTACGGCATCGACCCAAAGGTCATCATGGCCGAGCTGACGGGGCGCCAGGCCGGCATCTCGAAGGGCAAGGGCGGTTCGATGCACATGTTCAGCGTCGAGCATAAGTTCTATGGCGGCCACGGCATCGTCGGCGCGCAGGTGTCACTCGGCACCGGGCTTGCCTTCGCGCACAAATACCGCGGCGACGGCGGCGTGGCGATGGCCTATTTCGGCGACGGCGCCGCGAACCAGGGGCAGGTGTACGAAAGCTTCAACATGGCCGAGCTGTGGAAGCTGCCGATCATCTTCGTGATCGAAAACAACCAGTACGCCATGGGCACATCGGTCAACCGCGCCTCGGCCGAGGACCAGCTGTATCGCCGCGGCGAAAGCTTCCGCATTCCGGGCATGCAGGTCGACGGCATGGACGTGCTCGCGGTGCGCGGCGCCGCCGAGGCGGCGCTCGAATGGGTGCGCGCGGGCAAGGGGCCGGTGCTGATGGAGCTCAAAACCTATCGCTACCGCGGCCACTCGATGTCCGACCCCGCCAAATATCGCAGCCGCGAGGAAGTGCAGGCGGTGCGCGACAAGTCGGACGCGATCGAGCATCTCAAGAAGCTGATGCAGGATGCCGGAATCGGCGAGGACAAGATCAAGGATATCGACAAGGAAATCCGTGCGATCGTCGCGGAATCGGCCGATTTTGCCGAAAACGCCCCCGAACCCGAATTGCCTGAACTTTATACCGACGTGCTGGTGGAGCAATATTGAGATGGCCATCGAATTGAAGATGCCGGCGCTGTCGCCGACGATGGAAGAAGGCACGCTCGCCAAGTGGCTCGTCAAGGAAGGCGACACGGTGAAGTCGGGCGACATCCTGGCCGAGATCGAAACCGACAAGGCGACGATGGAATTCGAAGCGATCGACGAGGGCACGATCGGCCAGATTCTCGTCGCCGAAGGCACCGACAATGTGAAGGTCGGCACCGTGATCGCGACGATCACGGGCGAGGGGGAGGAGGCAGCGGCGCCTGCACCTGCGTCCGCTCCGGCCGAAGAGCCCAAGGCCGAAGCACCGGCCCCGGCGCCCGCACCCGCTGCCGAGAAGCCAGTCGCGACCGAGCGCGCTTCCGACCCCGCGATTCCCGAAGGCACGGCAATGGTCAAGCTGACCGTCCGCGAAGCCTTGCGCGACGCAATGGCCGAGGAAATGCGCGCCGACGACCGCGTGTTCGTGATGGGCGAGGAAGTCGCGGAATATCAGGGCGCGTACAAGGTCACCCAAGGGCTGCTCCAGGAATTCGGCCCGCAACGCGTCGTCGATACCCCGATCACCGAATATGGCTTTGCCGGACTTGGGGCGGGCGCCGCGATGGGCGGTCTCCGTCCGGTGATCGAGTTCATGACGTTCAACTTCGCGATGCAGGCGATCGACCACATCATCAACTCGGCGGCCAAGACCAATTATATGTCGGGCGGCCAGATGCGCTGCCCGATTGTGTTTCGCGGCCCCAACGGCGCTGCCAGCCGCGTCGCCGCGCAGCACAGCCAGAATTTTGCGCCCTGGTATGCGAGCGTCCCGGGCTTGATCGTGATCTCGCCCTATGACGCCGCCGACGCCAAGGGATTGCTCAAGGCCGCGATCCGCAGCGAGGATCCGGTCGTGTTCCTCGAGAACGAGCTGCTCTATGGCCGTAGCTTCGAGGTTCCCGACCTGCAGGACCATGTCTTGCCGATCGGCAAGGCGCGGATCATGCGCGAAGGGAGCGACGTGACCGTTGTCAGCTATTCGATCGGCGTCGGGCTCGCGCTTGAAGCTGCCGACCAGCTGGCGGGCGAGGGGATCGACGCCGAAGTTATCGATCTGCGCACCCTGCGTCCGCTCGATACGGCGACGGTGCTCGCCAGCCTGAAAAAGACCAATCATCTGGTGGTCGTCGAGGAAGGTTGGCCGGTCTGCTCGATCGCCAGCGAACTCGCGATGGTCGCGATGGAGCAGGGCTTCGACGATCTCGACGCGCCGGTGATGCGCGTGTGTAACGAGGATGTGCCGCTGCCCTATGCCGCCAATCTGGAGAAGGCGGCGCTGATCGATGTGCCGCGGGTTGTCGCGGCGGTGAAGGCGGTGCGTAATCGCGGCTGACCTCACTCGTCATTGCGAGGAGCGAAGCGACGAAGCAATCCAGAGTAGCGTAAACCCGCTCTGGACTGCTCCGCTTCGCTCGTGATGACGAGGCTCTGGTGAAAGCGCCCCGACGATGGATGACGCTGCTCGAGAAATTTCAATTTACCCCGACATCCGCGACCCGCGCGTCATGGTCGCTGTCCCGCGCCCGCAGCGCGCCGCGATAGCGGCGCTGTGGGCGCTTGCCGAACGCTTGACCAAATTGCTCTACGATGCGCGCGAACCGCTGATCGGCCAGATCAAGCTCGCCTGGTGGCGCGACATGGCCGCGATGCTGACGCGCGATCCCGATGGGTTGCCCAAAGGCGAACCCTTGCTCGCCGAGCTGACCGCGACATGGGCCGGGCAGCGCGGGCTCGATTCGCTCGTCGATGCCGCCGAAGCGGTGCTGCTCGCCGATGACGCGGCGGCACAGCAAATCGCCGCGGCCGCGTTCGGCGATGCGCTGTTCGCGCTGTCGGGCGGGCAGGGCAAGAGCGGCGCGCGGTGGGGGCTGGTGTGGGGCGCCGGGCTTCAGCAGGGCGCCGCCGACGCGCGCGACTATTTTGCCGCGGCGCGTCGTCTGCCGCCACCCGCGCGTCGATCGTTTAATCGAAACAAGGCCCTGCTGATGCTCGACCGCTGGGCCGCAGCCATCGCGCAAAACGACGGCGAACGGCGCTGGCGCAGCGAGGGATTGCTGCTGCTGCGGATCGGCCTGATCGGCCGCTGACGACAAAAAATGTCGCGGGGGTAGAAAATCGGTGCCCGAACATCTATCTTGTGCGGTACAAAATAGGGTCGCAGGGGACATTTGATGTTCAACGGGCTGATCGCCTATCTCGATTCGATCAAGGCGCGCGACCCTGCGCCGCGATCGCGTTGGGAAATTCTTCTCTACCCGGGCCTTGTTGCGGTGGGCATGCACCGCATCGCGCATTGGCTGTTCGAGGCGCGGTTGTTTTTCCTCGCGCGCTTCGTCAATCATCTGTCGCGCTGGCTGACCGCGATCGACATTCATCCGGGCGCGAAGATCGGCCGCCACCTGTTCATCGACCACGGTTTTACCGTGATCGGCGAAACCGCCGAGATCGGCGACAATGTCACCATCTATCAATGCGTCACCTTGGGCGGGACCGATCCTGCCAATGGCATCGCGGGCAAGCGCCACCCGACGCTGGCCGACGATGTCATCGTCGGATCGGGCGCGCAGATCCTCGGCCCGATCACGGTCAACCCGCGCGCGCGCATCGGCGCCAATGCGGTGGTGACAAAGGACGTCCCGGAGGGCGCGGTGATGGTCGGCATCCCGGCGCGCTCGACCCTGGTCGACGCCGCCGAATATGCCCGCGAATTTGTGCCCTATGGGACGTGCAACGAGACGTTCGATCCCGCGACGCAAAAGGTCGAACTGCTCCAGTGCCAGCTCGAACAGATGCAGAAACAGCTCGCGGCGCTGATCGCCGAGCGCGATGCCGCGGGTGAAGATGAAGCGGGCGAAGACGAAGCGCCGCGGCGCAAGGGGAGCCGGAAAAGCGCCTGATGGGTACGGTAACGCCCTTGCCGTTCGCGAACAGGGCCATTTCGCAGCAGACCGGTTTTGAACGCCCCGAGTTGATGCGCATCCTGGACCTCTACGGCCGTATGGTCGCGGCGGGGCATTGGCGCGATTATGCGATGGATTTCCACCGCGATGCCGCGATCTTCTCGGCCTTTCGCCGCGCTGCCGAGCGCCCCGAATATCGCATCGAAAAACGCCCCGCCTTGCGGAGCCGCCAGGGCATGTGGGCCTTGGTCTCCGAAGCCGGGGCGATCTTGAAGCGCGGGGACGAGCTCGCGAACGTGCTCGCCCCCGTCGAACGCAAGCTTATGAAGCTGGTTGGGGACTGACGACCCGCGTCGTCGCGGGCAGCTGGTTCGCCAGATTGTCGGGCAGCATCCCCACCACGACCGCCCGCGCATTCTGCCAGAAAGCCGAGAGCAGCAGCAACGCCGACCCGATCACGAAGGCCGTGAGCGCGACATTGAGCTCGACCGCACCGAATTCGCGGAACAGCTGGGTCAGCGCGAACAGCACATAGGCGAGGGCGGACACCAGCAGCGCGCGGCGGTCGATCGCCAGTGCGATCAGCCCGAACAGCACATAGATGCCGACGACCATCACCGCGGCCCCGCTACCGATGTCGCTGCCGTCCGTGACGCCGAGCAGGTGGAAGATCGGATGCGCGATCATCGGTGCGGCGAGCAGGTGGAGCCAGAAGGCGACGTCGCTGCGCCGCGTCTGGCGCACCCGGTCGCTGCGGTCCCACCACATGGCGAGCGCGAAGACACCGATGCCAGCAGTCAGCACCAGCGACATGACCAGCGCTTCGGGGCGCTGCGGCATGCCGGTGATCGACAGCACCAGCGCGACCGCGGTCGCGGCCAGTGCGGCGGTGCCGGCGGCAACGGTGATCGGGACCATGAACCGCTTCCAATGCGCCCAGGTCGCGGCGGCCGTCACCAGCGCCATGACGCCGACGATGATCGCACCGACGGTCTCGCCCGGATCGCGCCCAAAGATCGCCTCGCCATGTTCGACCATAAAGCCGACCATCGTCGCGAACACGCCGCCGGAGAATGCGAGCACCAGCACGATGCTGGGCAATGCCATACGGCGTTTGCGAGTGAAATATTCGGCGAGGAACCACGCCGACAAAGCGACGAATGCGCCGCCGAGCGCGGTGTGGATGGATGCGCCGATCCAGCCGACTGCCATCAGCAGAATCACCGCCGCAATGCTGACGAAAATATCGTTGAAACCGGTGATCAGGCGGAACGATTCTTCATCCGCCGCGGGGGCCGAACGGACCGACGCGATATGCGACCGGAATGCCGTCGCGGCCTCCGGCGTCAGAACCTTCGCGTCGACCGCGGCTTGCAGGTCGCTTTCACTATACATCGGGGTCGTCCTTGTTAGACCGATCCCCTTGCCCCGAAGCGCTTTTTAGCAGAAGTGTATTGGTGATGCAATACGATAAGTCAGGCGAAAATTTGGGCGGAGGTCAGGCGATGCTTCTGTGCGTCCGTAATCCGCTTCACAAGCAGATAGGCGAGTGGATAAAGGAAGAAACCTGCGGCTGTGGCGAGGGCATCGACTTCCAAACTCGCGCGAATATCTTCGGGGGTTTCGGCGCGAAGGCTGAGCCGGAAAGAAATATTGCCCGCGATGCTCACGACCAGCCATGCCGCCCACCACGCCCTCAACAGCCAGTTGCCTTCATCGATAACATTGACGCCGCGGCCGTTGCTGGCGTTGTAGATTTGCCGCATCGCACCATAGGGTTTGAACAAGTTTGCGATCGGGATGAACAGCCATCCCACAGCCCACCCAGGGGTATAATCGAACCCCTCCGTTTGGGCCGCAACGATGTTCGCTGCTGCGCGGTATATCCACATGCCAAATAAGATGTAGGTGGCTAGCAGCAGCAAAAGATAGCCTATGCCAGTCAGCGCGTAGAGCATCTCCGCCTGCGAGAACTGCTCGCTCTCAAGGCTTATCACCCCATTGAGTTCGGCGATCTGTCCGGCCAGCGTCGCGACGCTGATTAGCGCCCCGCCGATCAGCAGCGCCTGCAAGATCTTTCCCCGCCGTTGCAGAAGCTCGATACCGCTGCTCATATCCATTTCCGCCATATCATCCCCCCGCATAGAGACGCCGCCCCGGCGCTCCTATGCAGCAAGATGTATGAGTTTCACCCCAGCGCCATCAATGCCTTCATCACATTCATCGACTGTTCGCTGCCCGATTGCGGGACGGTCTCACCATTGCGGTCGATGATCTTCTCCCACGCCGCGGCGACACCCTCGGGGGTGCGCTCGCCTTCGGGCAGCGCGACGCCGGGGGTCATGGTGACATAAGCGGCATGGAACGCGCCCGCACCCGCGCCGACGATCATGTTGGTCGGCGCATCCTCGCTGACCAGATACAGCGCGGCGGGGACGACATTCTCCGGCGTGAACTTCTCGAACAATTCGGCCGGGAAGATGTCTTCGGTCATCCGCGTCCCCGCGACCGGCGCGATCGTGTTGCAGCGGATGTTGTACTTGGCGCCTTCCAGGTGCAGCGTCTTGGTCAGCCCCGCCAAGCCGAGCTTGGCCGCGCCATAATTGGCCTGCCCGAAATTGCCGTAGAGTCCGGTCGACGACGCGGTCATCAGGATGCGGCCATAGGCCTGCTCGCGCATCAGGTCCCAGCATGCCTTGGTGACGTTGGCGCTGCCCGACACATGCACCTTCAGCACCAGGTCGAAATCGGCGGGTTCCATCTTGGCAAAGCTCTTGTCGCGCAGGATCCCGGCGTTGTTGATCAGGACGTGGACGCCGCCCCATTCTTCCTTTGCCTTGGCGACCATTTCGACCATCTGCCCATATTCGGTGACGCTGCCGCCGTTCGGCATCGCGGTGCCGCCGGCGGCGCGAATTTCCTCGACCACCTGCAACGCGGCGTCCGAATGGCCGGTGCCGTCGCGCGATCCGCCCAGATCGTTGACCACGACTTTCGCCCCGCGCCGCGCGAGTTCGAGTGCATAGGCACGGCCCAGGCCGCCGCCGGCGCCGGTCACAATAGCAACGCGCCCGTCAAATTTGATCGTCATGTTGGTCTCCCGAAGAGAGGGCGGCCCCGCAAAAGGTTGCCCGAAAAAACTGACACGTCCTTAGCCTTTCGCGTGCCTCTGACAAGGGGCGAGCGAAAAGCTGCGGGTGAAACAAAAATGTCATGATAGTGACGCGTATCTGTCATTTATGCGTCATAACAGCGCCACCAGATTGTCACCCTGTCCAACGGAGCAATTCCTTCATGCGCCACGCCCTGACCGCTGCTTTGCTGGCGACGTCGATGTTTAGTCTGCCCGCCGCCGCGCATGCGCAGGCGATGACGGCTGAAGAAGCGGCGCAGCTCCGGGCCGAACTGGCGGCGCTGAAGGCGCAGGTCCAGATGCTCGAAACGCGGCTTGACGCGGCGACCACGCCGCCAACACCCGCTCCGGTGTCAACGCCCTCGGTAGCCGCGAAGCCCGCCACCGAAATCGGCTGGAAGGGCGCCCCGGAGATCAAGGCCGCCGATGGCTGGAGCTTCAAACCGCGCGGACGTGTGCAGGTCGATCTGGCCGGGATCGACACACCCGCCGGGGTGACCGGTGTCCGCGGCGGAACCGCCATCGAATTTCGCCGTGTCTATCTGGGCGTCGACGGCAAGATTCCGGGCGGCTTTGCCTATCGCGTCGAGGCTGATCTGGCCAATGGCGAGGTCGAACTGACCGACGTTTATCTAAGCTATGGCAGGGGTCCGGTCACTGTCACCGCCGGGCAAATCAAACCCTTTTGGGGGCTCGATGACATGACGAGCGACCTGTTCACCAGCTTCATGGAACGCGCCGCGTTCGTCCAGGCGTTCGGGTTCGAGCGTCGTGTCGGCCTGTCGGCGCAGTACAAGGGCAAGGCGCTGTTGCTGCAGGGCGGGGTGTTCGGCGACAATGCCGCCGACCTGACCGACAGCAACCACAGCCTCAGCATCGACGGTCGCGCGGTGTTCATGCCGAAACTCGGCGATACGCAGTTGCATCTGGGGGGATCGGTTCATTGGCGTGATCCCCATGACCCAGCGGCGCTGGGTCGCTACCGGGCACGACCATTCATCCACACGACCGACGTCCGGCTGGTCGATACCGGCCTGCTCGATGTCGCGAGCGAGCTTGGAACAGGCGCCGAGGGCGCCGTCCTTGCCGGTCCTTTTCACGCTGCCGGCGAAGCCTATTGGCATCGCGTGCGGCGGATCGGGGGGACGACGCCGACATTCTTCGGCGGCTATGCCGAACTGGGCATGGTGCTGACGTTGGGCGATGCCCGCGGCTACAAGGATGGTGCCTTTGACCGGCTGAAGCCGTCGCGGCCGATTACCGCCGGAGGGCCGGGAGCGTTCGAAATCAACGCACGTTATGACCACCTCGACCTCAACAGCGCCGGTATTCGCGGCGGGCGGCAACAGGCTGCGCTGATCGGGCTGGTCTGGGCGCCGATCGAATATATCCGCATCACCGCGAACTACGGCAAGCTGTGGATCGACGACGCCCGCATCGCGACGACGACGGGGGAGCGGGATTATACCGCGGATACATTTGGGCTGCGGACACAGATCGATTTCTGATCAAGGCGACGGCTTTGGGGTGGGGAGCTGGAGTTGCCGATCCTCCCCATCGACTTGCGATGGGGAGGTGGCAGCCCGCAGGGCTGACGGAGGGGTCGAGCGCGCAGCGTTCGCTCACGCTCGCGGCCCCTCCACCACCGCTTCGCGGCGGTCCCCCTCCCCATCGCAAGTCGATGGGGAGGATATTATGTCCACAATTGGTCGTCATCTGCCATTCGCCGCTTCCGCCTTCGCCGCACCGGAACCGGTACAGAAATATGCTTCCTTCGCAGCAGGATGGGCTTAAGGGCGTAACGGCAATTCTCGCCCGTCGGCCAGCGGCATCGACGCGCGTCCGGTCGGCCAGATGGAGTCCTGCATTGATCCGAAGCCTTTTGTGCGGCGCCCTTGCGGGCATGGTGCTGGCAAGCTGTTCCGACACTGCCAACGGGCAAGCCGCAGTTTCCACGACTCCCTCGGTCGCTGTCCAGCGCGGCGAGGGATTGCCCTATGAAGTGTCCGACACCCAGGTGTGGGATGTCCCCGACCCTGTTTCGGGACGGGATTATCAGGTGTTTGTCGCGTTACCGCCGTCCTACGCCCAGGCGCCGGAGCGCCGTTATCCCGTGCTCTACGTCACCGATGCCGACTATGCCTTTCCTCTGATCAAGCAGATCGCCCGACGCCTGAACGTCGAGCGCCCTACGCTCGAAGAATTCATCCTCGTCGGCCTGTCCTACGCGAAGGGGGAGGGCGGCGCGCAAAGCCGGCGACGCGACTATACGCCGACGTCAAACGGGCCCAGCACCGCTCCCAAAGACGCGGTCCATGGACAATCGGTCGCCTACACCGCCTATGTCCGCGATCAGGTGCTGCCATTTGTTGCGGGACGATATCGGACCGATGAAGGACGCCGCCTTTTTCTCGGCCACTCCTATGGCGCGCTTCTGGGCAGCGAGATATTGTTCAGCCAGCCGCGTCTGTTTGACGGATATATCCTGGGCAGCCCGTCTTTCTGGTACGATCGCCACCATATGGCAGCACGCGAAAAAGCCTATGCCGCCAAGCACAAGGACTTGTCCGCGCGCGTCTACATGTACATCGGCGAATATGAGGAAATGCGGCCGGGCGATCCGCGCTATGCCAAGGACGTCAATATGGTGACCGACACCCGCAACATGGATCAGGCGCTGCGGTCGCGCAAATATCCGTCTTTGCGCATGGAGGTCGAGGTGCTGAACGGCGAAGATCATTTCACCGTCGCGCCGCGCGGCTTCACCCGCGGGTTGAAATATCTGCTGCCCGCCAAGGCGAAGTGACGGCCCGCGGGATCAGCTGCTTTTCCCCGCGTCCAGCGCATAGCCCGCCGACCGCACGGTGCGGATGATGTCGCTCGTCCCCGGCAGGTTGATCGCCTTGCGCAGCCGCCGGATATGAACGTCGACGGTGCGCAGTTCGATATCGCTGTCCTGGCCCCAGACACTGTCGAGCAGTTGCCCGCGCGAGAACACGCGACCGGGATGTTCCATGAAATGGCGCAGCAGACGAAACTCGGTCGGTCCCATGTTCACCGTCTGGCCGTTCCGGATCACCTTGTGCGCGACCGAATCGAGCTCGATGTCGGCATAGCTCAGCAATTCGCCCGCGAGCGCGGGACGCAGGCGGCGGAGCACCGCCGATACGCGCGCGACCAGCTCGCGCGGGCTGAATGGTTTGGTGACATAATCGTCGGCGCCGGTTTCGAGACCGCGGATGCGGTCCTCTTCCTCGCCGCGCGCGGTCAGCATGATGATAGGGACGTTGGCCGATTTCGGATTGCGGCGCAGGCGGCGGCACACTTCGATGCCGGGCAGGCTTTCGATCATCCAGTCGAGCAGGACGATGTCGGGGACGCGCTCCTCGACCAGCACCAGCGCCTGTTCGCCGTCGGGCGTTTGCCGGACCGAAAAACCCTCGCGTGCGAAATGCCAGACGATGAGTTCGGCGATCGCCTCGTCATCCTCGATCAGCAGCAGGTCGGGCTGCGGCATCAGCCTTGCTCCTTCTCCGCCGCGGCGCTTTCTTCGGGGGTTTCCCCGCGCTCGCGCTCCTCCATATGCTCGCCGGTGACGACATAATAGACCATCTCGGCGATGTTGGTCGCATGATCGCCCATGCGTTCCAGGTTCTTGGCGACGAACAGCAAGTGCGCGCTTTCCGAAATATATTTCGGATTCTCCATCATGAAAGTGACGAGCGTGCGAAAGATGCTGTTGTAGAAATCGTCGACATTCTTGTCGCGGACGGTGACCCGCACCGCGAGCTCGGCGTCGCGCGCCGCAAAGCTGTCGAGCGCGTCATGCACCAGTTCGGCGACATTCGACGACATCGACATCAGCAGCGGGATCGCCTCGATCGACCGTGTCTGGTCCATCAGCGCGACGCGCTTGGCGATGTTCTTGGCATAATCGCCGATGCGCTCGACGACCGACACGATCTTCAGCGCCGCGATCATTTCGCGCAGATCGTCGGCCATCGGCGCGCGAAGGGCGATCGTCTGCACCGCCAACTGCTCGACTTCGCTTTCCAGCGCGTCGATCTTCTTGTCGTCACGCACGACCTGCGCCGCGAGGTCGAGGTCGCCCTGTTTCAGCGCGGTCATCGCCTGCAGCAACGCCTGTTCGGCGCGGCCACCCATCTCGCTGATCAAGCCGCGCAGGCGGTTGAGGTCCTCGTCGAAGGCTTTGACCGTATGATCGTTCGTTAATGCCATCACTGTCGTCCTGTTGCGCTACGGATCAGCCGTAGCGGCCGGTGATATAGTCCTTGGTGCGTTCCTGCTTCGGGTTGGTGAAGATATCGGTGGTCTTGCCATATTCGACCAGCGTCCCGAGGTGGAAAAAGGCGGTGCGCTGCGACACGCGGGCCGCCTGTTGCATATTGTGGGTGACGATCACGATCGCATATTTGCCCCGCAGTTCGTGGATCAGCTCCTCGATCTTCGCCGTCGCGATCGGGTCGAGCGCCGAGCAGGGCTCGTCCATCAGGATCACTTCGGGGTCGACCGCGATCGCGCGCGCGATGCACAGGCGCTGCTGCTGACCGCCCGACAGCGCGGTGCCGCTTTCCTGGAGCCGGTCCTTGACCTCGTCCCAAAGGCCGGCGCGGACCAGCGCGCGTTCGACGATGACGTCGAGGTCGGCCTTTGAAGGCGCGAGGCCGTGGATGCGCGGACCGTAACCGACATTGTCATAGATCGACTTGGGAAAGGGGTTCGGTTTCTGGAACACCATGCCGACGCGTGCGCGTAGCTGCACGACGTCCATCGACGGCGCGTAGATGTCTTCGCCGTCCAGCTCGATGCGCCCCGTCACCTTCGCGCTGGCGACCGTATCGTTCATGCGGTTGAGCGAGCGCAGAAAGGTCGACTTGCCGCAGCCCGACGGGCCGATGAAGGCGGTGACGAGGTCGGTGCCGACGTCGATCGACACGTCGTTGATCGCCTGCTTCTCGCCATAAAAGACGTTGACGCCCTGCGCCCGCATCTTGGGGTCGGCGATGAAAAGATCGTCTTGGGTCATTCAGGTCACCAGCGTTTTTCGAATTTGTTGCGAAGATAGATCGCAAAGGCGTTCATCGACAGCAGCACGATAAGCAGCACGATGATCGCGGCGGAGGTTTTCTCGACAAAGCCGCGGTCGACTTCATCCGACCAGAGGAAGATCTGCATCGGCAGCACGGTCGAGGGCGAACAGATGCCGCCCGGCACGTCGCCGATAAAGGCGCGCATCCCGATCAGCAGCAGCGGCGCCGTCTCGCCCAGCGCGCGCGCCATGCCGATGATCGTGCCGGTCAGGATGCCGGGGAGGGCGAGCGGCAGGACGTGGTGGAACACGACCTGCACCGGGCTGGCGCCGACGCCCAGCGCCGCGTCGCGGATCGACGGCGGCACCGATTTGATCGCGTTGCGGCTCGCGATCACGATCACCGGCATCGTCATCAGCGCCAGGGTCAAGCCGCCGACGAGCGGGCTCGCCTGACAGATGCCGAACCAGTTGATGAACACCGCCAGCGCGAGCAAGCCAAAGATGATCGACGGCACCGCGGCGAGGTTGTTGATCGACACCTCGATCAAATCGGTCCAGCGGTTCTTCGCCGCATATTCCTCGAGATACAGCGCCGCGAGCACCCCGGTGGGGAAGGCGATCAGGAAGGCGATGAAGATCGTCAGCACCGATCCCTTGAGCGCCCCCCAGATGCCCGCGACCGCAGGATCGGTCGCATCGGCGTTGCGGAAGAACGGCCAGTGGATGCCGGTCGACAGCTTGCCGTCCTTCTCCAGCGCATCGACCCGCGCGCCCAGTTCGCCACGCGAACCTTCCTTCGCCATGATATCCACCGCGCTGGCGGCGGGCAGCTTGAACACCGTTTCACCGTCGAGCAGCGCCGGATCGTCCTTGATCGCGCTGCGCACTTCCTTCCACGCATTCTCGGAAATCAGCGCCGACCCGCCGTCGCCCAGCGCCTCGTCGGCGGCAAAGGCGACGATGTCGGCCAGCCCCGCATTGGCGATCACCTGGTCGGCGTCGGCATCGCCCAGCCGCGCCTTGTCGATCGTCAGCGGCATCGCCTTGAAATCGATCGGCACCGCGACATTGGTATAGGTGAAACCGCGCGCGCCGTTGCCAACCATCACGAACAGCAGGAACGCCAGGAACGCGCCCGACAGCAGCACCGCGCCCAGCCCGATGAACTTGAACCGGCGTTCGGCGGCATAGCGGCCCGCGATGCGTTTCTGCATCGCCGCGGCTTTCCAGTCGGTGGGGGCAGTTTCCCTATTCATAAGCTTCGCGATACTTTTTCACGATCCGCAGCGCGGCGATGTTGAGCAGCAGGGTGACGATGAACAGCACCAGCCCCAGCGCAAAGGCGGCGAGCGTCTTGGCGCTGTCGAATTCCTGGTCGCCGGTCAGCAGCTTGACGATCTGCGCGGTCACCGTGGTGACGCTGGCAAAGGGGTTGGCGGTCAGGTTCGCCGACAGGCCGGCGGCCATCACCACAATCATCGTCTCGCCGATCGCGCGGCTGACCGCGAGCAGGATGCCGCCCATCACGCCCGGAAGCGCGGCGGGGATCAGCACCTGGCGGATCGTCTCGTTCGGGGTCGCGCCCAGCGCCAGCGATCCGTCGCGCATCGCCTGCGGCACCGCGTTGATGCTGTCGTCGGCCATCGACGACACGAACGGGATGATCATCACCCCCATCACGATGCCCGCCGCCAGCGCGCTTTCGGTCGAGGCGTTGGGAATGCCCAGCATCACCGCAAATTCGCGCAGCGCCGGGGCGACGGTCAGCGCGGCGAAATAGCCATAGACGACGGTCGGCACCCCGGCCAGAATCTCCAGGATCGGCTTGACCCAGCGGCGCACGACCGGCGCGGCATATTGGGTCAGGTACACCGCGGTCATCATCCCGATCGGAATCGCGACGATCATCGCGATGATCGCGCCGATCAGCACCGTCCCCCAGAACAGCGGGATGCCGCCAAAGGTATCGGGCTGCGGCGCCCCGCTTTGCGGCGCCCACGTCGTGCCGAACAGCAGTTCGAGCGGCGACACCAGCTGGAAAAAGCGGATCGATTCAAAGAGTAGCGACAGCACGATGCCGAAGGTCGTCAGGATCGCGACGAGCGACGCCACCAGCAGCACCGCCATCACGATCCGCTCGACGCGCGTTCGCGCCCTGAAATCGGGCTTGATCCGGGTAAAGGCGTAAAGCCCGCCCGCCAGCGCCAGCGCCAGCATCGCGGCGATGCCGATCCACGCATATTTGTGCGCCGCCGCCGCATAGGGTTCGACCAGCGGCGCCGCGGCGGGCAGCCGCACCGCCTCCTGCTTGCCCTGCGCGACGCTGCGCGCATCGGACAGGATCGCCCCGCGCTCGAACCCGAATTCGGGCAAGTTCTCGGCCGCCGGGCTCGCCAGCACCTCGTTCGTGATCAGCCCCGGCGACACCGACGACCACACCGCCAGGAACAGCGCCGCGGGGGCGAACAGCCACAGCGCGACGTACCAGCCATGATATTGCGGCCGCGAATGCAGCTTGGTCCCCGATCGCCCCGCGAGCAGGTTCGACCGCTGCCGGCCGGCAATCCAGCCGATCAGCGCAAGGCCGGCGATCAGGAGCAACAGGGCGGCGGCGTTGAAGGTCACATGGTCCTCATCTTGCGGTGCGCCGCGGGTGCGCTGAAAAACCGTAGCCCTGAGCCTGTCGAAGGGCGCCTGTCGATCAGGCGCTTTCCTGCGAGGCGCCCTTCGACAAGCTCAGGGCTACGGTACATTTGCAACAGCCTTTGCACAGCGAGCGTGGCAATTTGGTGACGCGAAAAACCGGTGACCGGCGCAGGCCGCAACCCGCACCGGTCACCAGCGGGGGGAAACTTACTTCAGCTCGGCACCGTTCAGCGCGGTCATGCCGGTGCCGTTCGCCTTCGCCGTCGCCGCGACCGCGGCGGGCGACACGATCAGCCCCTTGGCATTCAGATAACCGCCTTCGCCCGCGCCTTTCAGGAACTCGGCGACATATTCGGCCAGCCCCGGAACGACGCCGACATGCGCCTTTTTGATATAGATATACAGCGGGCGCGACCCCGGATAGCTGCCGTCGGCGATCGCCGCATAGCTCGGCGCGACGCCCTGCACCGGCACGCCCTTGATCTTGCCCATGTTGGCATCAAGATAGCTGAAACCGAAAATGCCCAGGCTGGTCGGGTTCTTGTCGAGCTTCGAGATGATCAGGTTGTCATTCTCGCCCTGCTCGACATAATAGGGCGAACCGCGCAGCGTGGTGCAGGTCGCCTCGTGCTTGTCCTTGTCGCTGTCCTTCAACGCCTTCATTTGCGGGTTGGCGTCGCAACCCTTGGCCAGGATCAGCTCCTTGAACGCGTCGTACGTGCCGCTGGTCGACGGCGGGCCGAACACCGAAATCGCCACCGCGGGCAGCGCCGGGTTGACGTCTTTCCACGTCTTGGCGGTGTTGGGCTGGCCATAGGGGTTCGCGGCCAGCGCCTTATACACATCTTCTTCGGTCAGCTGGAACCCGGGGCCGCGCGTCGCTTCGCCCAGCGCGATGCCGTCGATGCCGATCTGCACTTCGACGATGTCCTTGACGCCGTTCGCGACGCAGGTGTCGAATTCGGCCTTCTTCATCCGGCGCGACGCGTTGGCGATGTCGGGGGTGTCGCCGCCGACGCCCGAACAGAAACGTTCAAAGCCGCCGCCGGTGCCGGTGCTGTCGATCTTCGGCGTCTTGTTGCCCGTCGCTTCGGCGAACTTCTCACCGACCGCGGTGGCAAAGGGATAGACCGTCGACGATCCGACCGCGCTGATATAATCGCGCGCGCCACCACCCGACGAAGCCTGATCCTGACAGGCGGAAAGCGCCAGCGCGCACACGGCGGCGCCAACGACGCCAAGGGTGCGGGGCGCGAATTTCTGAGCCATGGAAAATCCTGTTGATGGGGGTCGTTACCGAACCAAGCCACCACCCCCGCGGCGACTCGCTGAGCGCCATTTGGGGGTTTTGTGTGACGTGTTTGTGACAGCGAGTGTCATGGAAGTGTCATCACGAACCAGCTCTTGCATATTGCCGCTTGACTATAACTGCTTAGGTTTCACTATGGCAAAATACGCGTGGAGCGTTAGTCGGCGCTGGAAAATTACTATGCAAGGCGGACTCGCAAGGTCCGCCTGCCTTGCAACGATAGGTTCGTTTGCTCTGCAGCGATCCCCTGACTCACCAGTGCCGACGACGCCCCGCGTATACTGTCCCGCTTGTTCCTAACTCTGCATTGATATCGGGCTCATGGTACAACGATCCGACGATTCAGAACGAATGTAAAATGCCAAGCTTTGTAATGGGGTGGCGTGCGGCCCGAAAATTTTATCTTCGGTTTGGTCTAAACGAGATACGTGCGCCAAGTTACTATTCTATTACGAGCATGTACTGATACCGATTAGAACTTGTAGACACTTTTATTGATGATCCTCATAACCGGCCACGTCATCCTCACCCCCGAGCATCGCGAGCGCATGATCGCGCGCGGCGCCGCGCATAGCGCGCGGTCGCGCGGCGAGGCGGGGTGTCTGGCGCATAACTGCCATATCCCTCGACTTCGCTCGGGACAGTCGGACTAAAGTCGCCTCGTCTTTGTCGAGGAGTGGGCGGATATGGCCGCGGTGCGCGCCCACTTCGCGGTCCCCGCATCGGGCGCCTTCGTCGCCGAAATGCGCGCCCTCTCGCCGCAGCCGCCGGTGATGCGGGTTTTCTTGGGCGAAGATGTGACGGCGCGGGTGGTGGGATAAGGGGGTCTCACGCAAAGGCGCGAAGGCGCGAAGAAGAAAGAATTTATCTCACACAAAGACACAAAGAGGGCGGTTTGGGCAGGGGGGCTGTGGGCCTGTCCGGTGTATCATCATATGGCCGGACGAAGTCCGGCAAGACAATCAGCGACCTTCGATCATCATGCGATGCTGCCGTCCACGCCGCCCTCTTTGTGTCTTTGTGTGAGCCCTTCTTTCTTCCTTCTTCGCGCCTCTTCGCGACCCTCAGGGCAGGCTGGATCCGGGGCGCAGCATCGCGACCGGGCACCCCGATAGACACGCCGCGTGCGCGCTCGACTTCCCGTGTCTCGACTTCGCTCGACACGAACGGGAATGAGGGGGCGGCGTTACGAAGAAAAGGAGGCCGACGCCGCTACTTCAACATCGGCGCCAGATACTGCCCCGTAAAGCTCCGCGGGTTCTTCGCGACCTGCTCCGGCGTCCCCGCCGCGACAATCTCGCCGCCCTTCACCCCGCCTTCGGGGCCGAGGTCGAGGATATAATCGGCGGTCTTGATGACATCCAGATTATGCTCGATCACGATCACGCTGTTGCCCTGTTCGACCAGTTGCTGGAGCACTTCGAGCAGCTTGCGGACATCTTCGAAATGCAGGCCGGTGGTCGGTTCGTCGAGGATGTAGAGCGTCTGCCCGGTCGAGCGGCGCGACAATTCCTTGGCCAGCTTCACCCGCTGCGCCTCGCCGCCCGACAAGGTCGTCGCCTGCTGCCCGACCTTGATATAACCAAGCCCGACGCGGACCAGCATCGCCATTTTCTCGCGGATCGAGGGCACCGCCTTGAAGAACTCGGTCGCATCCTCGACCGTCATGTCGAGCACGTCGGCGATGCTGTGGCCCTTGAACTTCACCTCCAGCGTTTCGCGGTTGTAGCGTTTGCCGTGGCACGTCTCGCACGTCACATAGACGTCGGGCAGGAAGTGCATCTCGATCTTGATCAGTCCGTCGCCGGTGCAGGTTTCGCAGCGCCCGCCCTTGACGTTGAAGCTGAAGCGCCCCGGTTTGTACCCGCGCGCCTGGCTTTCGGGCAGCCCGGCGAACCAGTCGCGGATGATCGTGAAGGCGCCCGTATAAGTAGCGGGGTTGCTGCGCGGGGTGCGGCCGATCGGCGACTGGTCGATGTCGATCACCTTGTCGCAATGCTCCAGCCCCTTCAGGCTGTCGTGCGGCCCCGCGATCATCCGCGCGCCGTTGAGCACCCGCGCCGCGCTGGCATAGAGCGTGTCGATGATCAGGCTCGACTTGCCGCTGCCCGACAGGCCGGTGACGCAGGTGAAGGTGCCGAGCGGGATCTTCGCGGTCACATTGTTCAGGTTGTTGGCGCGCGCGCCCTTGAGCACCAGGTCGAAGCCATTGCCCTTGCGGCGGTGCTTCGGGATTTCGATGCGCTTGGTGCCGTTGAGATAGGCCGCGGTCAGGCTCTTCTCGCTCTTGAGCACCTCTTCGAGCGTGCCTTCGGCAACGATCTCGCCGCCGTGCAGCCCCGCGCCCGGTCCCATGTCGACGACATAATCGGCATGGCGGATCGCATCCTCGTCATGCTCGACAACAATCACCGTGTTGCCAAGGTCGCGGAGGCGTTTGAGCGTTGCGAGCAACCGGTCGTTGTCGCGCTGGTGAAGCCCGATACTGGGTTCGTCGAGGACGTAGAGCACGCCCGAGAGGCCCGAGCCGATTTGCGAGGCGAGGCGGATGCGCTGGCTCTCGCCGCCGCTGAGCGTGCCGCTGGTGCGGTTGAGGTTGAGGTAATCGAGCCCGACATTGTTGAGGAAGCCGAGGCGTTCGTTGATTTCCTTCAGGATCGCCTTGGCGATCTGGCGCTGGGTGTCGTTGAGCTTTTCCTCCAGCGTCCCGAACCATGCGAGCGCGTCGGCAACCGAGCGCTGCGCCGACATGCTGATGTCCTCACCCGCGATCTTCACCGCGAGCGGCTCGGGGCGCAGGCGGGCGCCATGGCACGTCTCGCACGGCTGCGGCGTCTGATATTTGCTCAGCTCCTCGCGCATCCACGCGCTTTCGGTCTGGAGCAGGCGGCGGTTGAGGTTGCCGATGACGCCCTCGAACGCCTTGTGCGTCGTATAGCTCCGCCGCCCGTCCTTGAAGGTCAGCTCGACGGGCTTGCCGCCGCTGCCGTAAAGGATGATCAGTTGCACCTCGCCGGCCAGATCCTGCCAGGGCGTCGTCAGGTCGAAGCCATAGGCTTTGCCGAGGCTTTCGAGCACCTGCATATAATAAGGCGAGGGCGGGTTCGATTTCGCCCACGGCACGACCGCGCCCTTCTTCAGGGATAGCGCATGATTGGGAACGACGAGGTCCGGGTCGAACTCCTGCCGCTCACCAAGCCCGTCGCACGCGGGGCAGGCGCCCTGCGGCGCGTTGAAGCTGAACAATCGCGGCTCGATCTCGGCGATCGTGAAGCCGCTGACCGGGCAGGAGAATTTCTCGCTAAAGATCAGGCGATTGGCCGGAATGCCTGCGCCCTTCATCGCACCGCCGCTGTCCTCGCCTTCGCGCCCCGGGACCGGCCCATCGGCTAGATCCACATAGGCGAGACCATCGGCGAGTTTCAGCGCGGTCTCGAAACTGTCGGCCAGCCGTGTGCCGAGCCCTTCGCGCACCGCGATGCGATCGACGACGACTTCGATGTCATGCTTGTACTTCTTGTCGAGCGCCGGCGCCTCACCAATCTCGTAAAACTCGCCGTCGATGCGGACGCGGGTGAAGCCGTCCTTCTGCCACTGCGCGAGTTCCTTCTTATACTCACCCTTGCGCCCGCGCACGACGGGCGCGAGCAGATAGGCGCGGGTGCCTTCGGGCAATTGCATCACGCGATCGACCATCTGGCTGACCGTTTGTGCGGCAATCGGCTCACCGGTGGTCGGCGAATAAGGCACCCCGACGCGCGCCCACAGCAGGCGCATATAGTCGTAGATTTCGGTCACCGTGGCGACGGTGGAGCGCGGGTTGCGCGACGTCGTCTTCTGCTCGATGCTGATCGCTGGCGACAGCCCGTCGATATGCTCGACATCGGGCTTTTGCATCATTTCCAGGAACTGGCGCGCGTAGGCGGAGAGCGATTCCACGTACCGCCGCTGCCCCTCGGCATAGATGGTGTCGAACGCGAGCGAGGATTTTCCGCTGCCCGACAGGCCGGTAATGACGACCAGCGCATCGCGCGGCAGATCGACGTCGACGCCCTTCAGATTATGTTCGCGCGCACCGCGCACCGAAATGTGGGTCAGACTCATAGGAGGGGTATGTTCCAGATTTGTTCTTGGGGCGCAAGGGGCGCGATGCCGGTAGATAGGGGCATCGATGCGCACCCACAATGGCGCAATCTGGTGCGAGGATGCGTCGAGCGAGCGCTTGTCCCGTCGGACCGAATGGGCTCGGGGTGGGTTGCTATCCGGACCGGTCGCAATTTTCCACCAACTCGCCGGGGCTTTCGACCAGCGGTGGGCGCGGCGGTTGATCTCGCGCCGGTGTAGCGAAAGAATGACCGGATAACGTCTGCAACGGTTTTTTTGCGCGGCACGACCGGCATCCAGCCGGACTTCGGGAAATCCCGGGACCCCTTTTCCGGGACCGGGCGGGGGCGGCGGCGTGCCGTCCCCGTACTCGATCGGTCGCGTTCGTGGCATGGGCGCTTTAATGCCAGTCATTGCCCCGCAATTTTCAGTTTCGGCGCGCGATCGGGAACGCAGTCCGCCGATGCGCGTTTGCAACGCCGGACAGTTCGACAGCAGGAGAAACAGGATGAGCAAGATGATGGCAGTCGCTGCGACGGCATTTTTCCTGGCATCGGCGGCGCCCGCGGTCGCGCTGCAGCATAGCGACACCGACACTCCGTCGCCCACGGCCGCGCAAAAAAAGCTGCCCGATGGCACGACGGCGGAGGAGCGCGCCAATACGGCGCGGCTCAATGCCGCGCAGTCAGCCCGGGCCCGCGCCGAAAATGTGACCTATGAGCAGGAAGTGTCCGCCGCCGCGCAGCAGGTTGCTCATGACCAGGCAGAGTTCGCCGAGGAAACCGCGGCCTATGAGGCGGAAAAGGCGCGGGTCGCCGCGATGTCGGCAGAAGAACGGATGCGCTGGGAAGCCGACGTTGCCGCGTGCAAAGCCGGCGATACCAGCCGCTGTGCGGCACCGATTCCGCAGCGACCGTAGCCGTCGCTATTCATCCCCGGTCTGGCGGGGCGTATCGTCGATGACTTGCAACCACCGTTCCGGAACTTCGGCGGGCGGCGCAGGGGGGTCGGCGTCCGGAAAGCGCCCGCCATAACGATAGTCATCGGTGGCCTCCGGCGGGTTGGCGTCGGCATCTACATACCCAAGCTCGCGGAACTCGTGCGTCATGCGCCGCTCGCGGTTGGCCCGCATACGTGCCGCAACGCCATAGCTGTCGGGGCAGCCAGGACAGGGCTCGGCGCTGCTTGCGGGCGGAACCGCGGCGTCGGGGTTGGCACTCAGGCTGGAAAAGGGGGTGGGCTCGGTCAACACGCCGGGTCGCAAGCCGCCGGTTGCCAGACTGCCCAATGCCAAGCCAAGGAAGACCCCGGCAAGCGCCAGCAGCAGCAAGCGCACCGCCTTGGCCGCCGTAGCATCCCGACTCGCGCGCGGTAACGATTTGCGTCGCCTCGCCATGCTGCACAAGGCCACGCCCGCAACATTGTTGCAAGTCCGTCGGCCATTCGTCGACGCATCAAGGTCTTTTGTCCGACCAGTCGATGGGGATTCCAGATCGGTCGAACCGCACATGAATTTTGGCTGCGGGTGGCGCATTTCAGCAGTGCGGGATGCGGAGCGCCGGTCTCCCCGGTCCGGTTCCTCGTATCCCGCATCATCCCCCAAAAAAGGACTCCCCCATGGCGAAACATTCTTTGATCCTGATCGGCGCATCGGTCGCCGGTGCAACTTTGGCAGTTCCAGCCGTCGCGGAAGAGCGCGACGACCTGCGCAGCGTCGTCGTCCGCTATCATGACCTCAACCTTGCCAGCGGCGAGGGCCGCGAACGCCTGAACACGCGCGTCAAGGTGGCGGTGCAACAGGTTTGCAACAGCCGTCCGAGCAGCCGGCCGACGCTGCTCGAACGCAGCCGGTCGCAGAAGTGCGAAGCGGAAACGATGGCAGAGGCCGAGGTCAAGCTGGCCGGCCTTTTGAACGGCGGCGGCGGCACCCAGCTCGCCGATCGCGGACAGCCCATAGTGATTTCTGCACCCTGACCGCCGTTCACCGGTCAGTCGAAGGCGATCATGCCCCGTGCATGATCGCCTTTACGTCGTGAAGATAGGTGCGCCCGATACGGTGCGTGCCGCCGTCGCCCAGGTCGACGCTCCACGCGCCGTCGCCATGATGCTTCAACCCGACGATCCCGTCGCGGCGGACCATTTTCGACCGGTGGATGCGAATGAACTGGTCGGGATTCATCCGCGCTTCCAGCGATTTGATCGTTTGATGGATCAACCAGCTGCGCGCGCCCACATGCAATCGCATATAGTCGCGTTCCGCTTCGATCAGATCGACCTGCGCCGCATCGACGCGCAGCATTTCGCCGCGGTTCTGGACCCAGAACTCGCTGATCCACTTGCTTTTGTGGTTCTGTACGCGTTCGGTCGCGCGCCATTCGCGCACGCGCGTCAGCGCACGGGCAAGGCGTTCGGGGGACACTGGCTTCAACAGATAATCGACCGCCGCGACGTCGAAAGCGGCGACGGCATATTGGTCGAAGGCGGTGACAAAGATGACCGCCGGCGGATTGTCGAGCCGGTCGATCGCCGCCGCCACTTCCAAGCCGTTCAGATCGGGCATCGCGATATCGCACAGCACAAGATCGGGGGCGAGCGCGTCGACCATGCGTAGCGCCGATGCGCCGTCGCTGGCGGTGCCGACGAGCGACACCCCGTCCTGCTGCCCGGTCAGGATCTGCAGCCGTTCGATGGCGAGCGGTTCATCGTCGACGATCAGGGTTCGCAAGGTCTGCATCATGATCAGCAAGCCACTTTCGCAAGCGGGAGCCACAGCGACACAACGAAGCCCCCGTCATCGGACGGCCCCCATTCGCATCCTGCCGCGGGGCCGTAACGGGTCAACAGTCGTTCGCGCACATTGCCCAATCCCAAACCGGTTCCGGAGGCAGGGACGGGCGCTTTCGGATCGATGTCATTTTCGATGCGCAGTACCAGCAGGCCATATTCGGCGCTGGCGGTCAACCGGACGGCGATCGTGCCCTTGCTGGGCGCGACGCCATATTTGATCGCATTTTCGATGATCGGTTGCAAAATCAGCACCGGAACGCAGGCGTGTTTGAGCTCGTCGGGCATGTCGACCTCGACCTGCAAACGGTCAGGAAAGCGCGTCTGTTCGATGTCGAGATAAAGCCGCTGGAGCGCGATTTCCTCGTCGAGACTGACCAGCTGTTCGGGATCGACCGCCAGGCTCGAGCGCAGGAACGACGACAGGTTCATGATCATCGTCTCGGCCTCGCTCTTCGATCCTTTCAGCACGAGCGTCGACAGCGAGTTGAGCGTGTTGAACAGGAAATGCGGGTTCACCTGATAATGCAGCGCGCGCAGCTGGGCATTTTTGGCTTCCAGCCGGAAATGATTGGCGCGTCGTTCGACCGCGCGCATTTCGTTCGCATAGCCGAAGGCGACATAGAGTGCCGCCCATACTGCAAAGAAGAAATACCAGCGGATCGAGCTGTCGAGGATCAGGATCGTTTCCCACGAGCCCGGAAATTTCGCCTGCATTTCCGTAATGATCCGCGTCGCTTCGGCGACCGGGAACCAATAATAAAAGACGAGCAGGTTGACCGAGGCATAGACGATCACCAGCGGGACCGCCGCGCCCAGCGCTGCGGCAAGGCGGGCGCCGAAACTCTGTGGCTGGGCGCGTTGCAGCAACTGGTACAGCACAAAGGTACATAAAATACCGGCCACGACGACGATTGCGCGGCGCCAGACGGCAGAAAGCGGTTCGGCGACGCCGGTCAGCATCGCAAGTCCCGTCGTGATCAGGAAATAGATCACCCACATCGCGATGATCGAACCGATCGCAACCCGCGGATTGACGCGCGCGTCGGAGGCGCGCCAATCGGGCGCCGCCGCCAGCATTTTTGCGCGCTGGTCGCGCAGCGCGTCTTTGCGAAGGGTCATGTTCATTGCGCCTGCTTTAGCGCCAAAACCGGCCCAAAGGCTAGCAGAGCGCGGGCCGCCAGTCGAATCCCCGGGCGCTTTGGTCGAAAGCCGCGGCGTTGGCCGTTACCCCAGCCGGGCGAGCGCAGCGGTGAGGCGGTCGGCTTCGGCCTCTTTCGCGGCATGATCGGCGCGCGCCTTTTCGACCGCTTCGGGTTTGGCGCGTTCGACGAACGAGGGGTTGTTGAGCCGCCCGACGAGCCCGTCGCGTTCCTTGACCGCGGCGGCGAGCGCCTTGCTCAGGCGGTCGCGTTCGGCGGCGATGTCGATGACGCCTTCCAGCGGGAGGGTGATCGTCTCACCCTCGACAACGAGCTGCGCCGAGGCACCCGCGGGGGCGGGATCGAAACTGATGGCTTCGAGGCGCGCGAGGCGGTCGAGCTGCGCGGCGAGCTTGTCGGTGCGGGTCTTGAGCGAGGCGGGGAAGTGCGCGGTCAGGCGCGCGCCGGGGGGCAGGCCGAGTTCGGCCTTGGCGGCGCGGAGTTCGCTGACCAGCTTGATGAGCCAATCGATGTCGGCGCTTGCTTCCGTATCGCGATCGGCCTTCGGTTCCGGCCATTTGGCGGTGATTAGCGGATAGTCGGCGCGATCCCCCAATCCCGTCCACAGCTCCTCGGTGATAAACGGCATGAAGGGGTGGAGCATGACGAGGATCTGGTCGAGCACCCAGCCGGCGACGGCCTTGGTCTCGTCGTCGATCGCGCCCTTGATCAGCTCCAGATACCAGTCGCAGAAACGATCCCATGCGAAGCTGTAGATCGCGTTCGCGGCCTCGTCGAAGCGATAGGCGGCGAAGGCGGTTTCCATCGCGGCGACGGTCGCGGCGACTTCGCCGATGATCCACCGGTTGACCGGCAGCGTGGCGGCAGGGGCTTCGAGGGTGGTCGAGGCTGAAATGCCATTGGCTTCGCAGAAACGCGCCGCGTTCCACAGTTTGGTCGCGAAGTTGCGGTAGCCCGCAAGGCGCGCGTCATCCATCTTGATGTCGCGGCCCTGGCTTTCCATCGCGGCCATGAAGAAGCGCAGCGCGTCGGCGCCATATTGGTCGATCAGCCCGAGCGGATCGACGACATTGCCCTTCGACTTCGACATTTTCTGTCCGTCGGGCGCGCGGACGAGGCCGTGGAGATAGAGCGTCTTCCATGGGACATCACCCATGAACTCCATGCCCTGCATCGCCATACGCGCGTCCCAGAAGAACAAGATGTCGAAGCCGGAGATGAGGACGTCGTTAGGGTAGTGGCGTTTGACGAGGTCGGCGTCGTCGGGCCAGCCGAGGGTGGCGAACGGCCAGAGTGCGGAGGAGAACCATGTGTCAAGGACGTCGGGGTCGCGCCAAAGAACCGCCGAGTCTCCAGGTCTGCTTGCTTCCATCCAGACACGGGGCGCTTGTACCCCGTCATCCGCAAAATGCACGTCGGATTGGTCAACGCCGTAATATTCTGCTGCGATGGCTCTCGCTTCCTCTTCGGTTTCGGCAACGAAAACCGGGCTGGTTGCCGTTGAGCGGTCCCAGACTAGCCCAGAGGTGTCCTTCGTTGGTCCATACCAAGCCGGAATCCGGTGGCCCCACCACAACTGACGCGAAACGCACCAGGGCTGAATATTCTCCATCCAGTTGAAGAAGGTTTTTTCCCACGTCTTGGGGACGATGTTGATGCGGCCGTCGCGCACCGCCGCCATCGGCGGCTGCGCGAGCGTTTCGGCGTCGACATACCATTGGTCGGTCAGCCAGGGTTCGATCACCACGCCGCCGCGGTCGCCGAACGGGGTCTGGATCGTCCGCGGCTCGGCGTCGTGCGCGTTGCCGTCCTTGTCGATGTGGGGGATCAGGAAGCCCGCTTCCTTCATCCGCGCCACGACCAATTCGCGCGCGCCGTCGATGCCGTCCCGCTTGAAGCGGTGGAGGCCGAGATATTCGTCCGGGACCAGCCCGTCGCTGGTCTGGATGACGTTCGCGTCGCCGTCGAGCATGTTGAGCATCTCGGCGGGCTTGAACCCCGCGCGCTTGCCAACCTCGAAGTCGTTGAAATCATGTCCCGGGGTGATCTTTACCGCACCCGAACCCAGCTCGGGATCGGCATGTTCGTCGGCGACGATTGGCACGCGGCGACCGGTGATCGGCAACTCGACGAATTTGCCGATCACGCTCTTGTAGCGCGCATCATCGGGGTGCACGGCGACCGCCATGTCGGCGAGCATCGTTTCGGGGCGCGTCGTCGCGACTTCGATATAATCGCGTGCCCCCAAAGGATTATTGGCGTCCAGCGTCACGCCGTCGGCGAGCGGATATTTGAAGTGCCAGAAGCCGCCTTGGATCTCGTGCGTCTCGACCTCGAGGTCGGAAATCGCGGTCTTGAGCTTCGGGTCCCAGTTCACGAGGCGCTTGTCGCGGTAGATCAGCCCCTTTTTGTGCAGGTCGACGAACACCTTGACGACCGCCCGCGTGAAATGCGGATCCATCGTGAACTGTTCGCGCGACCAGTCCATCGAGCAGCCGAGACGGCGGAGCTGGCCGGTGATCTGGCCGCCGCTTTCCGCCTTCCACTGCCACACCTTGTCGATGAAGTCTTCGCGGCTGTAATTGGTGCGCTTGTCCTGCCGCGCCTCCAGCTGGCGCTCGACCACCATCTGCGTCGCGATGCCGGCATGGTCCATCCCGACGACCCATAAGGCATCCTTGCCGCGCAACCGTTCGTAACGGATCAGCACGTCCTGCAAGGTGTTGTCGAGCGCATGGCCGATGTGCAGCGCGCCGGTGACGTTCGGCGGCGGGTTGACGATCGTGAACGGCGTGGCGTCGGGGCGGTGCGGGCGAAACAGCCCGCGGCTTTCCCAAGCGTGAGCCCATTTCGCCTCGATTGCGGCGGGATCGAATGTTTTGTCCATCGGCATAATGCGGCGCGCTTTGCCAGCCATGGTGCGGCGCGGCAAGGGGGAACCCATGAGTTTCCGTTCGCATCGAGCGAAGTCGAGATGCCCATCGTCGGCGCGCGCCTTCGGGGTGTCTCGACTTCGCTCGACACGAACGGGATTGAGAGGCTTTTATTTCTTCAAATGCCGACCCAGCCAGCCGAACACCGCCTGATACCATTGGACGCTGTTCTGGCCCTTCAGGATCCAGTGGTTCTCGTCGGGGAAGACCAGCAATTCGCCCTCGACACCCTGCCGCTGCAACGCGTGGAAGGCCGCGAGGCTCTGGCTGTACGGAATGCGGAAATCCTTTTCGCCGTGAATCACCAGCATTGGAGTTTTCCACTTGGTGACATGGTTCACCGGATTCCACTTTTCGGCATCGGTGCGCTCCCACCAGGGGCCGCCATGGTCCCATTCGTCGAACCAGGTTTCCTCGGTCTCGAAGGCCATCGCGCGCAGGTCGAACACCCCGGCGTGGTTCACCAGGCATTTGAACCCGTCGGGCCAGTTGCCCGCGATCCAGTTCATCATGTAACCGCCATAGGAGCCGCCGAGCGCGCAGGCGTTGGCGGTGTCGATCGCGGCGTCCTGCTTGCCCGCGGCGGCGAGCCCCAGCTTCAGGTCTTCGAGCGGTTTGCCGCCCCAGTCGCGATTGATGCTGTCGGTGAAGGCTTGCCCGTAACCCGTCGAGCCGTGGAAATCGATCGACACCGCGGCATAGCCCGGCGCCGAAAACAGCCGCGGGTTCCAGCGCGTCGACCAGCTGTTGCCGAAACTGCCCTGCGGCCCGCCGTGGACCAGAAAGGCGACGGGCAGCTTGCCCGCGCTATTGGCGGGTTTGACGATCTGCCCCCACACCGTTTCGCCGTTGGCGCCGGCGAATTTCAGCCGGTCGACCTTGACCGGATCGATGTCGGCCAGCTGCGCCCGGTTGACGTCGGTCAACCGCGTAACCTTGCCCTTGGCATCGCGCGTCCACAGGTCGGTCGGCACCGCCACGCTGTTGCGCGAATAGAGCAATGCGCCGCCGGGAAGCGGGGTGACATCGTTGATATTGCCTTCCCATTGTTCGGTCGTCGCCTTCAGCTTTTCGACCTTGCCGCTGTTCACATCGACGCGGAAAACGGGATGGTCGAGCACGTCCTGCGCGGTGACATACAGCGCCTTGCCGTCGGGCGCCCAGGCGATCGAGCCGACCGACCGGTCCCAGGCTTCGGTCAGCTTTTTCGTTTCGCCGCTCGCCAGATTGCGCAGCATCAGCACCTGCCGATCGGCTTCGTAACCGGGGCGCGCCATCGCGGCATAGGCCAGCCATTTGCCGTCGGGCGACGGCGTCGGCAGCGTGTCGGTCGCCTGATTGTCGGCGGTCAAATTGACCGGCATCATGCGGCTGTCGACCAGCCAGCTGTAAATGTCGAGGTTGGTCGACCGCGGCTCGTCCTTGTCGGCCTTGCGCAGGGTGAAAAACACCGTGCGGCTGTCGGCGCCCCATGCGAGTTCCTCGCCCCCGCCAAAGGGTTTCGATGGGCTGTCGCCGGTCAGCCCGGCATCGATCGCGCGCGGCGTGGTCGCCTTTCCGCCGTCCAGGTCAAAGACGAACGGGCGGCTGTAGGTGCCGGGGGTTTCCCAGCTGTCCCAGTGGCGCACGAAGCCGACGTCATTCTTGTAATGACGGCCCGTCCCCGGGCCGGGCAGCTCGCCCTTGTCCTGCGCGTCGCAGCCAAAATCGGTGCATTCGCGTGCGATATCGCCCCAGGCGAGCAGTTTGGTCCCGTCGGGCGAAATCTTGAATCCCGACACGTCGGCTTTTGTATCGGTCACTTGCGCCGCGCCGCCGCCCACCTTGGGATCGACGCGCCAGATCTGGCTCTTGCCGCTGGCGTTCGAGAGGAAATAGAGGTTGCCGTCGGGGTGAAAGGCGGGGGCGCTCTCGTTCTTTTCGGGCACGTCGGCGACGCGCACCGGTGCGGCGTTCTTCGCATGGCGATCGACAAGCCACAGACCGGTCGAGCGCTTGTAGCTGCCTTGCGCGGTCTCGGTCATCTGATAGGCGATCCAGCGGCCGTCGGGTGACGCCGTTGGTGCGGCAACTCGGTTGAGTGTCGCCAAGTCCACCTCGGTCATCGGGCGGGCAAGGGCAGGGCTGGACAGGGCGGCAGCAAGCGCGATGGCGCTGGTCAGGATGTGGTTTCGCATGAAAGCGGTTTAGCGGGGCGGGGGCGCGGTTCAAGCCTGTTCGTCGACCGCCGGTGCAGGATGGCCACTTCGGGGTGGGGAGCTGCCGGACGAATAGCGCCACGCCCTCCCCTTCAGGGGAGGGCAGCGAGACTTACGAACTTGTTCGTTAGTCGCAGCGGGTGGGGTCCATCGGCCTTGCGCAAGGCCGATGGACCCCACCCCAACCCCTCCCCTGAAGGGGAGGGGCTTTATATGTCCGCAACCGGCCGCTACCGGACGACAACGCCGCCTTTCATCACATGGTCGATCTTTTCGAGCACGGTGATGTCGGCGAGCGGGTCGGCCTTTACCGCGACCAGATCGGCAAACCGGCCCGGCACGATGGCACCGATGTCGTCCCGGCCCATCGCTTCGGCGGCGTGGCCGGTCGCCGACTGGATCGCCTGCATCGGCGTCATGCCGAAACGCACCATGTTGCGGAACTGGCGGCCGTTGAGGCCATGCGGATAGACGCCCGCATCGGTTGCATAGCCGATGTTGACGCCGAGCTCGACCGCGCGGCGAAAGGCGGCGCGCTGGGTGTCGGTCGTCTCGCGGTTCTTGCGCAGATATTCCTCGGGCCACCCTTCGCGCGTGCCCTCCTCGTCGATATAGGTACCGTTATATATGTCCATCGACAGCCAGGTGCCGCGCGCTTTCGCCATTTGCAGCGCTTCTTCGTCGGCAATGCTGGCATGTTCGATGCTGTCGACCCCGGCGCGGATCGCGTTCTTGATCCCCTCTGCACCGTGGGCGTGGGCGGTCACCCGCTTGCCGCGGGCGTGGGCGACTTCGACCACCGCGCGCAGCATATCCTCGCTCATCTCGACCGCGCCCGGTTCGGTGCCGATCGCGAGCACCGCGCCGGTGGCGATCGTCTTGATGAAGTCGGCCCCGTTGTCGAGCAGGAACGCCGCTTTCTGCGCCGCCTCGTCGGGCGTTGCCGCGACGCCGAGGCGCATGTCGGTGGGCAACTCGTCGTTCGGCACGACGCCGTTCAGTTCGCCGCCGCCCCTCGGCACCGTGATATAGGCGCCCGCCACCCACATCCGCGGTCCCGGTACATCGCCGCGGTCGATCGCGTTGCGCAGCGTCACATCGGTCAGGCCGCGATAGGTGCCGACGTCGCGCACGCTGGTAAAGCCCGCGTCGAGCGTGACGCGGGCATTGCGCGCGCCGACGAGCGCGGTTTCGGCGGGCGACGCCTTGATCGGCGCCGCCAGATCGGCGCTCTGGCCAAGATCGGCGAGGTGGGTGTGCAGGTCGATCAGCCCGGGCAGGACGGTAAAGGCGGACCAGTCGAGCCGCCTGGCGCCCGCGGGCGTCGCGCCGCACGGCTCGACCGCCTTGATCCGTTCGGCGTCGATCGTGATGCACTGGCCGGTGCGGACGTCGTTGGTGACGCCGTCGATCAGCCGCCCGGTCTCGACATACAGCGTCTCTGCCGCCACGGGCGTCGCGGCAAGGGCCGCCGCCAACGCCGCGATCAGATGGCGACGTCGAACGTATTGCACTGGCGCGGATCCCCCGTCTGAAGGCCGCGGCGCAGCCAGCTCATGCGCTGTTCGCTGGTGCCGTGGGTAAAGCTTTCGGGCATCGGGCGCTGGCCTGCCGCGCGCATCAGCGTATCGTCGCCGATCGCGCTGGCGGCGCGCATCGCCTCTTCCATGTCGCCCGGCTCCATCACCGGCTGGCCCGCACTGTTGCGCGCGCGGGAGGCCCAGACCCCGGCGTAGCAATCGGCCTGGAGCTCCATGCGGACCTGCAGCTGGTTGCCCTCGGCCTGCGAGCTGCGCGCCTGCGCCTGGCGGACCTGGTTCGAAATGCCGCTGATCGTCTGGATATGATGGCCGACCTCGTGCGCGACCACATATGCCTGCGCCGCATCGCCCGCGGCGCCGAAGCGCTGTTCGAGTTCGCGGAAAAAGCTAGTGTCGAGATAGACGCCCTGATCGGCAGGACAATAGAAGGGGCCCATCGCGGCTTGCGCGGCGCCGCAGCCCGACTGGTTGCGGTCGGTAAAGAAGTTGAGCGTCGGCCGCTGGTAGCCGCTGATCAGGTTGCCCCACACCTGGTGCGTCGATCCGAACACGTTGCACGCAAAACGCTCGGCAGCCGTATCGCAGGCAACATTGGCGCCGCCGCGGCTGTCGGCCATCGGATCGCTGGTGCTGCCGCCCATGCTCAGCATGTTGGCGCCGGGACCGAGCACGAAAAAGGCGAGCGCGCCGAGCAGCAGGATCGTCCCGCAACCCATCTTGCGGCCAAGCAGCATGGGCAGGAAGCCGATCAGCAATCCGCCAAGACCGCCGCCTCCACCCCCACCAAATCCGCCGCCGCCGCGGCCCAAGTCGCGAATATCGTCGCCGGGATCATAATCGTCGAGGCGCATCGGGCTTCTCCAGCGGCAGTGGTCGTTCGCGACGACTGTTACAGCAGCACCGGGCAATTGGAAGGGGCTTCGTCGCCGACAAGTCATTGCAAAGCCGCGTGTTGCGGTGCACAAATCGTGCATTCGCAACCAAGGATCGCGATTCCATGCCTCGTCGCGCCGCTCGTGCCGCCCTGCCGCTTCCCGACCTCGTCGTGCTGGTCCTCCAGGGCGGCGGCGCGCTCGGCGCATTCCAGGCGGGCGTATATGAAGCGCTGATCGAACTGGGTATCGAATTCGACTGGGTCGCGGGGATTTCGATCGGCGCGGTCAATGCCGCGATCATTGCCGGAAACGAGCGCGATCAGGCGGTCGGCAAGATGCGCCAGTTCTGGGAGGGCGTTTCGTCGGCGCTTCCTTCGCTGCCGGTCCCCGACACCGATTGGGCGCGCGAATGGTCGCACATGGCGGCGGCGGGGCAGGTGATGGCGTACGGGGTGCCGGGCTTTTTCACGCCGCGCTTTCCGCCCCCGGCCTGCGCCGAGCGGCAGACGCCCGGGGCTGTCAGTTTTTACGATAGCGCGCCGCTCGCCGCGACGCTCGACCGGCTGGTCGACTGGGACCGCGTGAACCATGGCAAGGTGCGGCTGTCGGTCGGCGCGGTGGCGGTCGAAACAGGCAACTTTCGCTATTTCGACACGACGACCGACGCCATAGACGCGCGGCACATATTGGCGTCGGGCGCGCTGCCGCCCGGCCTGCCGCCGGTCGAGATCGACGGGCATTGGTATTGGGACGGCGGTCTGGTGTCGAACACCCCGCTCGAACATGTCGTAGCGGCGGCACATGACGATATGCTGGTGTTCCAGGTCGACCTGTTCCCCGCTCGCGGGACACGGCCGCACGATCTGGAAGAAGCCTGGTCGCGCGAGAAGGACATCCGCTATTCCAGCCGCACCCGGCGAATTTCGGACGGGCTCGTCCGGCGCCGCAAGGAGCATCGGCTGATCGACCGGATGCTCGCTAAACTGCCCGACGAATATGCCGATCTACCCGAGGTCAAGGCCGTGCGACGGATGGTCGATTGCAAGGCGCTCAACGTGGTCCAGCTGATTCACGAACCGCCTCCCTGGCAAACCGGCGCGCGCGATTTCGAATTTTCGCGCTCGACGATGGAGATCAACTGGGCGCTCGGTCGCGATGCGGTCGAGGCGGCGATGAAAGACGGCCACCTGCTCGCCGAAAGCATCGCCGAGGGCCGATCCGACAGTTTTGCCGTGCATTCGGGCGGCCTTAAGCCCAAGAACCAAACCGACATTCGCTGATACGCCCCTCAGAAAGGACAAAGATATGCACCTGAAAGGCAAAACCGCGCTCGTTACCGGATCGACTTCGGGCATTGGCCTGGGCATCGCCAAGGCGCTGGCGGGTGCGGGCGCGAATCTGATCATCAACGGCTTTGGCGACGCGACGGCGATCGAGGCGGAACGCGCCGGGCTGGAGCAGCTGAGCGGAGGCAAGGCGACTTACGATGCCGCCGACCTGACCAAGGTCGAGGCGATTGCCGAGATGTTTGCGCGCGCCGATGCAGAAATGGGCGGGGTCGATATCCTGGTGAACAATGCGGGGACGCAGTTCGTGTCGCCTGTCGAGGATTTTCCGGTCGAAAAATGGGACCTGATCCTGGCGCTGAACCTGACGTCGGCGTTCCACACTATCCGGCACGCGGTTCCCGGGATGCGCAAAAAGGGGTGGGGAAGGATCATCGGCACGGCATCGGCGCACTCGCTTGTCGCCTCGCCGTTCAAATCGGCCTATGTCGCGGCGAAGCACGGGCTGGTCGGGCTGACCAAGACCGTGGCGCTGGAAGTCGCCGATGCCGGAATCACCGCCAACTGCATCAGTCCCGGCTATGTGTGGACCCCGCTGGTCGAAGGACAGATTCCCGACACGATGAAGGCGCGGGGGATGACGCGCGAACAGGTCATCAACGACGTTCTGCTCGCGGGTCAGCCGACCAAGCAGTTCGTGACCGTCGAACAGGTGGCTGCAATGGCGTTGTTCCTGACCCGCGACGAGGCGGCGAACATCACCGGCGCGAACCTGAGCGTCGACGGCGGCTGGACCGCGGCCTAAGCCTTGAGCATTCTCCTTTCCCCTCCTAAGGTTAATGCAACCGGACCAGGGGAGAGACGGAGAATGAGGGGTCGCACCAGATATCTATTCGCCCTTATGTTGGGGGCGAGCGTCGGGGCATGCCAGACGGTGCCGAAAGTGCCGCCGTCGGCCGCCGACCAACCGGCGGCGGGCAGCTGGCGCGCAACAGCGACGGGGCAGGACCAGGAACGCATTCGCAGCTGGTACAGCAGCTGGCAGGGGGCGCTTGCCGATGCGCGTGCAAAAGGCCATGGCGCAGAAATCGACCGCGAAGGTGTGCTGTTGCAGCCGATGGCCGCGCTGCCCAATCCGCATCTGCCGGCGGGCGATTATCGCTGCCGCACGATCAAGGTCGGCGCGCAGGGGCGCGGTACGCTGGGCTACATCGCCTATGGCTGGTTCCGGTGCCGGGTGGCGCAGGAACAGGGGCTGTCGAGCCTGACCAAGCTCACCGGATCGCAGCGGCCCGTCGGGCTGATCTTTCCCGACAATCTGACGCGCCAGATTTTCCTTGGCACGCTGGAACTCGGCGACGAGAAAATGGCGGTCAATTATGGCAGCGACCGGATGCGCGACATGGCGGGGCTGGTCGAACGGATCGGCGACAACCGGTGGCGGCTGGTTCTGCCCGCACCGGCATATGAATCGCTGCTCGACGTGATTGAGCTGGTGCCCGCGGGCTGAATGCAGGGGTAAGCGAATGAGAATAGTCTGGACAGGATTTGCCGCATTGGCGCTTGCCCTACCCGCCATGGCGCAAACGCTTGGCAGCGAGGTGCAGAAGCAGATGCCGTCGCTGATGAAAATCTACGACGACCTGCATGCAAATCCCGAGCTCAGCTTCATGGAAGTGCGCTCGGCGGGCATATTGGCGGCTGAGGCGCGCAAGCTGGGGTTCGAGGTCACAGAAAAGGTCGGCGGGACCGGCGTTGTCGCGGTGATGAAGAACGGTCCGGGGCCGGTCGTGATGGTGCGCGCCGACATGGACGGCCTGCCGGTGACCGAACAGACCGGGCTGCCCGGCGCGTCAAAGGTGCGCGTAACCACTGCCGAAGGGGTCGAAACCGGGGTGATGCACGCCTGCGGCCACGACACGCACATGACCGCCTGGGTGGGCGTCGCGCGGCTGATGGCAGCCAACAAGGCGAACTGGTCGGGGACACTGGTGATGATCGGCCAGCCCGCCGAGGAACGCGGCGCGGGCGCCCGGATGATGCTGGAGGACGGGCTCTATACCCGCTTCCCCAAGCCGCAATATGTGCTGGCTTTCCACGACGCGGCGCAATTCCCCGCCGGGATGATCGGCTATACACCGGGCTATGCGCTGGCCAATGTCGACAGCGTCGATATCCTGGTCAAGGGCGTCGGCGGCCACGGCGCCTATCCGCATACCACCAAGGATCCGGTCGTTCTCGCCAGCCGCATCGTGACGACGCTGCAAACGCTCGTTTCGCGCGAGATCAGCCCGCTCGACAGCGCGGTGGTGACGGTCGGCAGCTTTCACGCCGGCGCCAAGCACAATATCATTTCGGACGAGGCGCGGCTGCAACTGACCGTGCGCAGTTATACCGACGAAGTGCGCAATCATTTGCTGGACGGCATCGCGCGCGTGGCGAAGGGCGAGGCGATCGCAGCGGGCATGCCCGAAGACAAGATGCCGGTGGTCACGGTGCAAAAAGACGAGTTTACCCCTTCGACCTTCAACACGCCCGACTTTACCGAGGAAATGGCCGCCTATCTGAAAACCAGCTTTGGCGACCAGCGCGTGGCCCAGATTCCGCCGGTGATGGGGGGCGAGGATTTCGGCCGTTTTTCGCGCGACGACAAGGACATCAAGAGCCTGATTATCTGGGTCGGCGGGGTGCCGCAGGCGGAATATGACGCCGCCAGGAAAGAAGGGCGGACGCTGCCGAGCCTGCACTCGCCCTTCTGGGCGCCCGACGCGCCCGCAGTGATCTCGACCGCCACCGAGGCGCTGACGGCGATGACCATGAAGCTGATGGCAAAGGAATAGTACCCACCCCGCTAGCTGCTGAAGCTATGAGGGAAAAGCACAGACGGGAAAAGCGGGTGGGTGGTCAGGCCCACCCGCACCTTTGCTTACAGGCCGTCGAGCCCCTTGCTCACCAGCACATTGACCGCGACACGCCGGTTCTGTGCCTTGCCTTCGGCCGTATCGTTGCTGGCCGCTGGGTCGGCCTTGGCCATGCCGGTCGGGGTCAACATACGATAGGGCTTCCAGCCGCACGCTTGTTGCAGATGATTGACCACGCTACCCGCGCGTTTTTCGCTTAGCAGCTGATTGACTTCGTCCGGACCTGTCGAATCGGTGTAGCCGATGACGAGCAACAACGCGTTGTCGATCCCTTCCGCTTGGCTGGCGGTGGCGCACAGTTCGGCCTTGGCCTGCGCCGACAGTACCGCCTTGCCAGTGTCGAAATTCACATTGGTCGTGCTTTTGATGTTATATTTATCGATGTCGCCCATCCGTCCGCGCAGCGCCTCGGTCGCCGCGGTCTGTTCGGCAAAGCGCTGGTCGGTGCCGGCGCGAATCATCGAAGCGGTCTTCAGATCTTTATTCTTGAGTTCGATCTCGCTCGCGACGAGCTCTTCGCCGCCCTGCAGTGTGGCGATCGTCACCGGCAGGCCGTTGAGCAGCGCGTCGGCGCCCAGCTTGCTGCTGTTCAGGCCCAGAAAGCCGCCGCTGCTCTTGATCTTGGTGGTGTCGGTCACGGCGACGATGACGTTGCTCCCGTCAGCGGTTGTCACTTGCACGCGCTCGCCCTGACGCGCCGAAATAATGCCTTCGACTTCCGGCCCCTTGGTCAGTTCGGCGGGGGAGGTGCCGTAGACCGTGGTCATGACCTCGCCGTCGCTTTGGTCTTGTGCCTGCATCGCAAAGCCGGTGGTTGCAGGGGCCGCCAATAGCGCGGCCAGCAACAACATGCGGGGACGTGTGGAAATTTTACGCATAAGCCTACTCCTCGAACGAGCCGCCCCCGCGTGTTCGCGCCGCCATTTCTTCCACAAGCCATGTTCCGGCAAGACGGGATTGCTTGCCGCGCCGATATTTGGAGCGAAATGTGCGGCCAATTGAGGACGGCGTCCGGCTACCTTGATCGTGCGAACGACGAAGCGACCGCGGCGGGCGACCAGCCGAAACGGCAGGCGGCAGGATTTTTTCCGGCGACGCGCGCGCGGCCCTTGAAATGGCGCGGGAGGTTTCCCATTGTCGGAATTGTGCGGGCCGGGCCCCTCTGGCGTCGGCGGGATTTTTCCCGCCACGTGATGTCGGACCGCATCGGGTGACACCGATGCTTTGGGCCCACCTCCCCCCTAAACCCTGGGTCCGGCATCGGCGTCACCTGCTTGATTTTCAATCAGGAGGCCCGTTTACATGACGCTTAATCCCAATCTTTATCGGCTGACCCTGCTGCATCGCCAGCTGGACGAGGCGGCGCGGCGCGAGGCGCGGCGGCGCGGGGCCGACCCGTTTCGCCTGCTGCGGCTGAAAACACTGAAGCTGGCGGTCAAGCGCCGCTTGGCGGCGCTGTCGCTGCGTCCGGCGCTCACGCGCTAATTCCTTCTAATCAAGACCGGAAGCGTCGTCCCGCCGGGGCGGCGCCTTCTGGCGTACACCAGGGACAATCACCATGGAATTTCTGTTTGCCGACTGGCTGGGCACCCCGGCCTGGTTCTGGCTGGCTTTTATCACGCTGGTCGTGGCGCTCACCGCCTTTGACCTTGGCATCCTGAACAAGGAAAACAAGGAGATGGGGGTTGGCGAAAGCCTCAAGCTTTCGGCCTTCTACATCGCCATCGCGCTCGCGTTCGGGGCTTGGGTCTGGGCAGCGAAAGGCGACGAGGCCGGGCTTCAATATTACACCGGCTTTTTCATCGAAAAAGCGCTGTCGATCGACAATATCTTTGTCATCTCGCTGATCTTCACGACCTTCGCAATCCCGCCGCGTTACCAGTATCGCGCGCTCTTGTGGGGCATCGTCGCGGTGATCGTGCTCCGCGGAATCATGATCGCGGGCGGCGCGGCGCTGGTCAGCGAATATGGCTGGCTGCTCTATATCTTTGCTGCCTTTTTGATCTTTACCGGGGTGAAGATGCTGTTCGCCAGCGAAAAGCCGATGGACGTTGCGGGCAACCCGGTTGTGAAATGGCTGTCGCGCCACATCCCGATTACCAACGATCTGCATGGCGAGAAATTCTTCGTCCGCGTGCCCGACAGCAACACGGGCAAGCTGGTGCTGGCGGCAACGCCGCTGTTCCTCGCGCTTGTCGTCATCAACTTGGCCGACCTGGTTTTCGCGGTCGACAGCGTGCCGGCAATCTTTGCGATCACCACCGATACGTTCATCGTCTATACGTCGAACATCATGGCGATCCTGGGGCTGCGCGCGCTGTATTTCGCGCTGTCGGCGATGGTGCATCGCTTCCATTACCTGAAATATGCGCTCGCGCTGGTGCTGGTGTTCATCGGGTCGAAGATATTCGTCGCCGATTTCATCCTGGGCGGCGACAAATTTCCGCCGCTGGTGAGCTTGGGCGTCACCGTCGCGCTGATCGCGGGCGGGGTGATCTGGTCGCTGGTCAAGACGCGCGAAGAGGACGCGGCGCTGCCGCAATGAAAATGTCCGCCGGAGGCCTTGCGGCTTCCGACGGACAGGCTTTCCTCCCCAGGAAAGCTCGGTAGGCGCGGGGGGTGCAACGGGTCCCCCGCGCCAAACTCGGGTCAGGCGGCGAACTGGTTCATCGTATTGTCCTTGCCCGCGGCTTTCAGCGCGGCTTCGCCGGCGAAATATTCCTTGTGGTCGTCGCCGATGTCGCTGCCCGACATGTTCTGGTGCTTGACGCAGGCGATGCCCTGGCGGATCTCGGCGCGCTGGACGCCCTTGACGTACCCCAGCATCGCTTCGTCGCCGAAATATTCCTTAGCGAGATTGTCCGTCGACAGTGCCGCGGTGTGATAGGTTGGCAGGGTGATCAGGTGGTGGAAAATGCCCGCCCGCTTCGCCGCGTCGCGCTGGAAGGTGCGGATGCGGTTGTCGGCTTCTTCGCCGAGCGGGGTCGCGTCATAATCGACGCTCATCAACTTGGCGCGGTCATAGGCGCTGACGTCCTTGCCCTCGGCCTGCCACGCGTCGAACACCTGCTGACGGAAGTTCAGCGTCCAGTTGAAGCTCGGCGAATTATTGTACGCGAGCTTCGCATTGGGGAAGACCTCGCGGATACGGTCGACCATGCCGGCAATCTGTTCGATGTGCGGCTTTTCGGTTTCGATCCACAGCAGGTCGGCGCCATTTTCGAGACTGGCGATGCAGTCCATCACGCATCGGTCCTCGCCGGTTCCGGCGCGGAACTGATAGAGGTTCGAGGGCAGACGCTTCGGGCGCATCAGCTTGCCATCGCGGTTGATCAGCACGTCGCCGGGGTTGCCGGCGCCGTCGACCTCTTCGCAATCGAGGAAGCTGTTATAGCGGTCGCCGAGATCGCCGGGTTCCTTCGAGAAGGCGATCTGCTTGGTCAGGCCCGCGCCGAGACTGTCGGTGCGCGTGACGATGACGCCGTCCTCGACGCCGAGTTCCATGAAGGCGTAGCGGCAGGCGCGGATCTTCGCGATGAAATCCTCGTGCGGCACGGTGACCTTGCCGTCCTGATGACCGCACTGCTTTTCGTCCGAGACCTGATTTTCGATCTGCAGCGCGCAAGCGCCGGCTTCGATCATCTTCTTGGCGAGCAGGTACGTCGCCTCGGCATTGCCGAAGCCCGCGTCGATGTCGGCGATGATCGGCACGACATGGGTTTCATGATTGTCGATCGCCGACTGGATCTGCTTCGCCTTGAGTTCATCCCCCTCGGCGCGCGCGGCGTCGAGGTCGCGGAACAGCATGCCGAGTTCGCGCGCGTCGGCCTGACGCAGGAAGGTGTAGATTTCCTCGATCAGCGCCGGAACGCTGGTCTTTTCGTGCATCGACTGATCGGGCAGCGGGCCGAATTCGCTGCGCAGCGCGGCGATCATCCAGCCCGAGAGATAGATGTAGCGGCCCTTGACGGTGCCGAAATGCTTCTTGATCGAGATCATCTTCTGCTGCGCGATAAAGCCGTGCCAGCAGCCCAAGGACTGGGTGTAGTTCGCCGGGTCGGCGTCATAGGCGGCCATGTCGGCGCGCATGATGCGCGCGGTGTAGCGGGCGACGTCGAGGCCGGTCTTGAATTTGTTCTGGGCGCGCATGCGGGCGACGCTTTCGCCGCTGATGCCGTCCCATGTGCCGTCGTAGTCGCGGATGAGGCGGCCTGCCTGTGCCATGTCTTCCTGATAACCCATCGTCTGTATCCTTGAGAGGAGGTGATGGGTCGATGTTGGCGAAGGTGCCGCGGAAAGTGAAAAGCTTTGTCAATAATAATTGTGAATTATGGCCTATCGGTGTAAAATGGCGTGTAAAGTAGTAAAGAAGGTTACAAGCGATGGCAGAGCGACGGGTGTTTGCGGGGCCGGCGGTGCGCAAGGTGCGGCGCGAGGCGGGGATGACGCAGGCGGCGATGGCCGAGGCGCTGGATATTTCGCCAAGCTACCTCAACCTGATCGAGCATGGCCAGCGACCGCTCAGCGCCACCGTGATCGTCAAGCTGGCCGAGCGGTTCGGGTTCGATGCGGCGACGCTGGGCATAGATGCGGTGCCGGGCGGGGCAGCAGGGCTGCGGAGGCGGCTGTCGGATGCGCGTTTTGCCGATCTCGGGATTGGCGCGCAGGAGATCGAGGAGTGGCTGGCGACCGCGCCGACGACCGCCGCGGCCTTTGCCCGCCTGTACGATGCGGCGCCCGAAGCGGGCGCGGCTTTACAGGAGGAAGCGCCCGAAGTTGCCGCGGTGCGCCGCGCGATCGAGAAATGGCGCAACCATTTTGCCGATCTCGACGCGAAGGCCGAGGAACTGGCCGACGAACTGCGGCTGGCGGGCGGCGATCTTTATGGCACGATTTCCGAGCGTTTGCGCACCCGGCATCAGCTGGGCATCCGCATCCTGCCGTCGGACGTGATGCCCGATCGCCTTCGCTGGCTCGACTGGCACGCGCGGCAACTTATGCTGAGCGAATTGCTGCGCCCCGCGTCGCGCACCTTTCAGGCGGCGGCGACGCTGGCGCAAATCGAGGCGAAGGCCGAGATCGACGCGCTCGTCGCGGGCGCCGAATTTGCCGAGAGCGCGGCGGCGCGCCTGTTCGAGCGGCATCTGGTCCATTATTTCGCCGCAGCATTGATGATGCCGTACAGCCGGTTCCTGCGCGCCTGCGATGCGACGGGCTACGACCTGCTGCTGCTCCAGCGGCGCTTCGGCGCGGGCTATGAGCAGGTCGCGCACCGGCTGACGACGTTGCAGCGCGTCGGTGCGCGCGGGCTGCCCTTCTTCATGCTACGCATCGATCGCGCGGGGCAGGGGAGCAAACGCTATGCCGGAGCAAGCCAGTCGCCGCTGGTTGACAGCGACACGCGCTGTCCGCTGTGGGGCGTCCACGAAGCCTTTGCGCGGCCCGGCGAAGTGATCGCTGACCTAGTCGAGCTGGAGGATGGGTCGCGGTGGTTCACGCAAAGCCGCAGCATCGCAGCACCGGGCGCAACCGGCAGCGGCACCCCCGCGCGGTTCGCCGTGTGCGTCGGGGTCGATGCAAAGGTCGCCGCACCCTTGATCGCGGCGCGCGGCATCGACCTGATGCGATCGCCCGCGACGCCGATCGGGCTAGGGTGCCGTCGCTGTACGCGCACCGGATGTGTGCAGCGATCGATGCCGCCGCTGGGCCGCCCGCTGCGATTCAGGGACGGCGAGCGCGGGGTGAGCGCGTTCGATTTTGCGGGGGATTGATGAACACGGTCGTACCGACGGCATCGCCACCCCCAATTGCGACATGTTCTGTAATTGTCTTCGTATCGCGGAGTAGCCAAGGGCGCGCCGAATTTGCCAATAGTTCTAAAACGCAAATGATTACGGTCGTTAAGCGAAGATGGCCTGCGCCATATGGGACCGAAATTGATGCTGCTCCACCTGAAACCTGAAGAGGTTGAAATCGGCATGTTCGTCGACGCGTTCGACGGACGCTGGATCGATCATCCCTTTTGGCGTAGCCGGTTCCTGGTCGAGACCGAGGATCAGCTGGCGCGGATCCGGTTGTCGGGGGTAAGGGCGGTGATCGTCGATCGTAGTCGCAGCCGGCTCGCGCACCAAGCCGACGCCGCCCCCTTGGCTGCCGACCGGCGCAAGGCGGCGCCCGGCATGGGGCCGCCCTGGCGCGGGGTCGAGCGGCGGCGGGCACGGATTTTCGCGCCACTGGCCGGCGAACGGCCGACGCGTCCGGTCAGTTACGCCCAAGAACGCCGCCGCGCCGAACGCATCATCGCCAAATCGAAGCAGGCGGTGATCGAGCTGTTTGGCGCCGCACGGATGGGGGGCGCGGTCGACACGCGGCGGATGGCATCGCTGGCCGAAGCGGTCGGGAAATCGATCACCCGCCAGTCGCGCGCGATGATCGATCTGGTGCGGCTGAAGCAGAAGGACGAATATACCTATCTCCATTCGGTCGCGGTTTGCGCGCTGATGATTAACTTCGCCCGCCACCTGAAGCTGGACGAGGCCGAGGTGCAGGCACTGGGGGTGGCGGGACTGCTCCACGATGTCGGCAAGGTTGCGATCGTCGATGCAGTGCTTTTCAAGCCGGGCAGGCTGACGAGCTGCGAACGCCGCGCGGTCGAGGCTCACCCCCAAGCCGGCCATGTCTTTCTGTTGCAATCGGAGGACATTCCGGCGGCGGCGTTGGAGGTATGCCTGCGTCATCATGAAAAGATGGATGGCACTGGATACCCCGGTGGACTGAGCGGCGACGGACTGTCGCTCTATGTCCGCATGGGCGCGATTTGCGACGTGTATGACGCGGTGACTTCGGACCGCCCATACAAGGACGCGTGGACGCCGTGCGAGGCGCTGACCGCGATGCAGGGGTGGGAGGGGCATTTCGACCGCCAGCTGCTCGAGCAGTTTGCCGACAGCCTGGGTTTTTTCCCCGTCGGCACGCTGGTGACGCTGTCCAACGGGATGCTAGGAATCGTAACGGGCAGCGCGGGCAAGGACGGCGAGGCCATGATGGTGCGGGTGTTTTTTGACTGCGGCCTGCTGACCGAAGTGCCGCCCTTCGATTGCGAGATCGCGCCGACGACCCGCGACCTGCGCATTATCGGGCGCACCAGTCACACGCTTTGGCGCTTCGCCGATTGGTCCCGGACCGTCGACCGTCTAATTGCGGCGGGCCCGTCCCCGACGCCGGCGCATCCAGCTGCCCGCGGATCGGTGGCTTAGAGCAGATAACCGATCGCATTGCCGAAATTGTGGAGCAGCACCGGCAGCAACAGGCTGCGCGTGCGCAGCACCAGCCATATGGCGAGCAGCGAGGGGATAGCGGTCAGTGCCATGATGACCGGATCGAACGAAAAGCTGCCGTCCGAATAGCCGAAGGCGTGGGCAAGGCCGAACATGACGCACGACAGGATCGCGCCCCAGTGCCAGTCGACGCCCAGAAAGCGGACGCGCCCGGCAAAGGCCTGCGCCAGCGCGAACAGCAGAATGCCGCGATAAAAGGGTTCTTCCTCGAACCCCGGCATGGTGAGCTGGAAGGCGACCGCCTCGGCATCGGGGGCGTCGCCCGGAAACGCCAGCGCCAGCGCGGCAAAGAAGGCGCAATAGAGGAGGGCAACGGGGATCGCGGCCTTGAGACTTCCCGGTTCCTGACGCAGCGTCAGCCCGACGCGGCGCCAGCCGAAGGCGGGCAGCGCGGCGATGGCGAGCGTCGCGAGCAGCGCGAGAGCCTTGCCTTCCCAATTCCAGTCGCTGTCGGCGAGGACGCGGGGGATCAGGCCATAGCCGCGGGTGAGCAACAGGTCGTTGACGAACACCAATGCGGCGGCAACGAGCAGCCAGCGCAGCGAAAAGCGATCGCGCCGGATCAGCCCGAGTGCGGTCCCTGCCACGAGCAGGATCGCAACGATCGCGATGATGGCGATCAAACCGTTCATGATATTCCCCCGACGATGCGGCGCGGCCTAGGACAGGGGGCAGGCTGGATCAAATGCCGCGACGTACCAGTGCTTGCCCGGCGATGCCGCAAATTATTCCGCGCGCGCCTTTGCGGCGGCCCGGACATCCTGGGCGCGGGCCAGCGGCATGACCAGGATATCGTCGCCGTCGACGATCACCGCGATGTCATCCATGCCGACCAATGCCACCCGCTTGCCGCCCGCGCGGACGAGATTGCCGTGGCTGTCGTGCAGGAAAGCGTCGCCGGTGATGGCGTTGCCGTCAGCGTCCTTGGCTGCGAGGCCGTGAACCGCCTGCCAGCTGCCGAGGTCCGACCAGCCCATCGATGCGGGGACCACCGCGACGCGATCATCCTTTTCCATTACCGCATAGTCGATCGAGTCCGCGGGCGCCTGCGCAAAATGCCCGGCGTCGGCGTAGAGCGCGTCGTCGTCGATCCGTCCCGCCGCCGCCGCGCGGTCGGCGGCTTCGAAAATGGCGCGGCAATGGGTCAGCATGGCGTCGCGCATCCGTCCGGCGCGGAACAGGAAAATGCCGGCATTCCAGCTGTAGCCGCCCGCCGCGAGCATCGCCTGTGCATCGGCGAGGGGCGGCTTTTCGATGAAGCGGTCGACGGCAAAGCCGTCCTCGCCAAGGGGAGCGCCGCTGGCGATATAGCCGAAACCCGTCTCGGGCGCGTCGGGGGTGATGCCGAAGGTGACGATCCAGTCGTGCCGCGCCAGCCGCGCGCCGCGGGCGACCGCCGCGTGAAAGGCGGGAAGGTCTGCGATGACATGGTCGCTGGGCATCACCAGCAGCAGCGTATCGGCGTCGGCGCGCGCAACGGCCAGCGCAATGGCGGCCGCCGTGTTGCGCGGCACCGGTTCGACCAGCAGCGCAGCCTGTCCCGAACCCAGTTGATCGCGCACCGTTTCGACATGCGCTTCGCCACAGAGAATCAACGGCGGCAGGAAGGCGTCGCCCGCAGGTGTTCGGGCCAGCGTTTGCTGGAACAGGCTTTCTTCGCCGGTGAGCGGCAGGAATTGCTTGGCGCGGGTGCCGCGCGATTCGGGCCACAGCCGCGTTCCGGCGCCGCCGCAGAGGATCACGGGTTGAATCAATTCGGTCATGGCGCTGGTCTATCCGCTATGATCGCGGGGGTCATCCCCGGTTGCGCGATGATGAGTGTAAAATTAACCGACAGTTGACGCCTCGGCTGTAGTATCGCGGCAACGAAAGGCGCTGCATTTTTCATGTTCCGGCTGTTCAAACATTATGTGCCGCACGCCGTGGTCTGGCTGGCGCTGCTCGAATTTTTCGCGCTGCTCGGATCGGCCGAGGCGGCGTGGCATCTTTATGCCCATCAGGCCGGTTTCGACGCCGGGCCGCTGGCCGATCGCGGGTTGCCGCTGGCGACCTTTGCGGTGGCCAATTCGCTCGCGATGATGGCGACCGGCATGTACGGCAACGAGGGGCTGCGCTCGATGCGGTTCGCCACCGCGCGCCTGCTGGCGGCGATTTCACTCGGCGTGATCTTTCTGTCGGTGCTGGGTTTCCTGTTGCCGACGGCGACGCTGTGGCGCGCCAACAGCCTTTACGCGATGGTGCTGGCGATCGCGGCGCTGTTCGTCATCCGGCTGGTGCTGACCCAGTCGGCGGGGACAGAGGCGTTTCGCCGCCGCATTCTGGTGCTGGGCGCGGGGCCGCGTGCGGCGCGGCTGGCGGCGCTCGCCGAGCAGCCGGGAAGCGGGCTGGAGGTCGTGGGGTTTGTCGCGATGAGCGACACCGAGAAAACTGTTGGTCACGCGGTACGGCGTGAAGCGATCGCCAACCTGTCGGACCATGTCGTTGCGCTGCGGGCCGGCGAGGTCGTGCTGGCGCTGGAGGAACGGCGCAACGCGCTGCCGCTGAACGACCTGCTCCGCGTCAAGACGACGGGGGTGCATGTCAACGATATCGCGAGCTTTATCGAACGCGAGACCGGACGCGTCGATCTGGCGACGACCAATCCCAGCGGGCTGATTTTTTCCGACGGTTTTTCGGCGGGGCAGCGCATATCCAAGGTGGGCAAACGGCTGTTCGACATCGCCGCCAGCCTGATCGTGCTGATCGTCGGACTGCCGTTGATCCTGGTCGCCGGGATCGCCGTGATCCTCGACAGCCGCGGGCCGGTTTTTTACCGTCAGCCGCGCGTCGGGCTGTTCGGTGAACCCTATGACATCTACAAAATCCGGTCGATGCGCACCGATGCCGAGGCAGAGGGCAAGGCGGTGTGGGCGAGCGAGAATGATCCGCGCGTCACCCGCGTCGGGCGGATCATCCGGACGCTCCGGATCGACGAACTGCCGCAGCTGTGGTGCGTGCTGAAGGGCGAGATGAGCTTTGTCGGGCCGCGACCCGAGCGGCCGAGTTTTGTCGAGGAACTGGAAAAACAGCTGCCCTATTATGCCGAGCGGCATATGGTGAAGCCGGGGCTGACCGGCTGGGCGCAGATCAATTACCCCTATGGCGCGTCGGTCGAGGATGCGCGGGTCAAGCTGGAATATGACCTGTATTACGCCAAAAATTATTCACCCTTCCTCGACTTGCTGATCCTGCTCCAGACGGTGCGCGTCGTGCTGTGGCCCGACGGAGCCCGCTGAAGTGCTGGCCCGCCTGTCCGAAATCCTGTCGGTGCTCGCGCTCGTCGGCTTTGCGGTCGCGACGCTGTGGCTGATCGCGCGTCCGCGGGCGCGGATGGCGGCGCTGATGCCCGCGCCGCGGATGCTGACGCTTGTTGCCGCGGCGACGGCCGTCTGGTGCGCGGCACTGGCGCTGGCCGGGCCGGGATCGTCGGCGGCGCTGGTCGTGCAGGGGCTGCGCGATCTGGCGATGCTCGGCTGGCTCGGCGCGACCTTTTGGTCGCCTGCCGCGCCGATGACGCGGCCGCTGCGATTGATCGTGCGGATGCTGGCGACGATATGCGCGCTGACGCTGGTGCTGGGCGCAGTGGCGCATCTGGCCGACCGTACCGCCGCCGAGGCCTGGATGGCGCCAACACTGACGCTGGCCGCGATGGTGGTCGCGATCGGCGGCCTGCTGATCGTCGACAGCGGGGTGCGCCATGCCGGCGCGGCGCTGCGGATGCCGGTGATGGCGGTGGCCGGCGGTTTTGCCATGCTGTGGGCCTATGAAGTCAATGTCCAGCTGATCGGGGCGCTGACCGGCAAGACGGCATCGACGCTGATCGCGTTGCTGCCCGCGGTCGTGCTGCTGACGCTGCCGACTTATGTCGTCGCGGCGATGGACATTGGACGCGAACGGATGCGGCTGTCGCGCACCGCCGCGACGCGGACGCTGATCTTGATCGGCGGTGCCGCCTACCTGATCGTCATCGGACTGACTGGCGCGATCGCTCGGCTGGTCGGGGGTGATTATGCCGCATTTGCTCAAGGCGCGTCGCTGGTCGTCGCGCTGGGCGCTGGCGGGCTGCTGATCGTCTCGGCGCGGGTGCGCGCGTGGTTGTCGGTGGTGATCTCGAAGCATTTTTTCGAGCATCGCTACGATTATCGCGCCGAGTGGATGCGCTTTACCGCGACGCTGGCGCAGGGCGGCGATGTCGAGGACGGCGACGGGCGCAACCTGCATCGCCGCGTCGCCAAGGCGATGGCCGAACTGACCGGCAGCCCCGGGGCGCTGCTGATGCTGCCGGGGGCCGCGGGGGCTTTTCGCGTCGCCGAACACTGGCACTGGCCGGTCGATGCCGAGGCGGAGGATGCGACGCTGTCGGTGCGGTCGGCGTTCATGTTGCAGGAAACGCGGCATATCGTCGAACTGGATGCCGAACGGCGCAGCGGTCAGGGCGGCCCGGAGAGCCGCGATCTGGCGATCCCCGCCTGGCTGATCGCCGACCAGCGCGCGTGGGTGATCGTGCCGATCCTGCATTTTCAAAAGATGATCGCGGTCGCCATCTTGCAACGGCCGCCGGTGTCGCGTGCGCTCGATTGGGAAGATCTCGACGTCCTGCGCATCGCCGGGCAGCAGGCGGCGAGCTATCTCGCCGAATCGCAAAGCCAGGAAGCCTTGTCGGAAGCGCGGCGGTTCGACGAATTCAACCGCCGCTTTGCCTTCATCATGCACGATATCAAGAATCTGGCGAGCCAGATCGGCCTCCTGGCGCGCAACGCCGAACGCCATGCCGATAATCCTGAATTTCGCGCCGACATGACGCAGACGTTGAAGGTATCTGCCGGGCGCCTCTCCGACCTGCTCGTCCGTCTGGCGCCGCGCGAGCGCGGAGCGGCGGCCGAGCCATCGAAACTGCTGATCGAACCGATCCTGGCGGAGATTGCGGACGAAATGCGGGCGCGGCGCGCCCTGTTCGTCGGGTGCCAGACCGGCCTGCTGGCATGGGCGGATGCGGCGTCGGTGCGGCAGATTGTCCAGCATCTGGTGACGAACGCGATCGACGCATCGGCGCCCGATACTCCGGTGCAGTTGGTTGCGGTTGCCGAACATGGCCGGGTCCGGATCGACGTGATCGACCAGGGGTGCGGCATGACGCGCAGCTTTATCCGCGAGGAACTGTTCAAGCCCTTTGTGTCGACGAAGGATGGCGGCTTCGGCCTCGGCGCGTTCGAGGCGTTGCAGGTCGCCCAGGCCATGGGCGGCACGATCGAGGTCGACAGCGAACCGGGCAAGGGCAGCAGCTTTACCGTCTGGTTGCCGCTCGCCGATGCCCGTGCCGACAGCGGCGGCGAACCCATGATGAAGAAAGTGGTTGCGAAATGAGCGAGGGCAGCACGGCGGTCCGCACCCTGTTGGTGGTGGAGGACGATCCGGGGCTGCAGGCGCAGCTCAAATGGGCGTATGACGACTATCGCGTGCTGATCGCGGGCGACCATGATGCGGCCATCGACATGTTGCGCGCCGAGGAGCCCGATGTCGTGACACTCGACCTGGGACTGCCACCCGATCCCGACGGGACGCGCGAGGGGTTCCGGACATTGAGCGCGATCCTGGAGGCGAAGCCCGATACCAAGGTCATCGTCGTGTCCGGCCATGGCGAGCGCGCCAGCGCGCTGGCGGCGATCGCGAGCGGCGCGTGGGATTTTTACCAGAAGCCGATCGACATCGAGACATTGGGGCTGATCGTCGCACGCGCCTTTCACGTCCGCGAACTCGAGGTCGAAAATGCCCGGCTGGCGCAGCAGGGAAGCGGCGACAATCGCGTGCTGGGCGGGATGATAACCGGCGCGCCCGAAATGCTGAAGGTCGCGCGAACGATCGAGCGGGTCGCGAACCTGGATGTCAGTGTCATGCTGCTGGGTGCGAGCGGGACCGGCAAGGAATTGCTGGCGCGCGGGTTGCACGAAGCCAGCGGGCGGCGCGACGGCGCGTTCGTCGCGATCAACTGCGCCGCGATCCCCGAAAATCTGCTGGAAAGCGAATTGTTCGGGCATGAGAAGGGCGCGTTCACCGGCGCGGTAAAGACGACCGAGGGCAAAATCGAACTGGCACATGGCGGCACCTTGTTCCTCGACGAAGTCGGCGACATTCCTTTGCCGTTGCAGGTCAAATTGCTGCGCTTTTTGCAGGAGCGGACGATCGAGCGGATCGGCGGGCGCAAGGCGATTGCGGTCGATACGCGGATCGTCTGCGCGACGCACCGCGATCTCGACGCGATGATCGCCGAGCAGAGCTTTCGCGACGATCTTTATTACCGGCTGGCCGAGATGGTGGTGAAGATCCCGTCGCTGGCGGAACGGCCGGGGGATGCGGTGCTGCTGGCGCGGCATTTTCTGCATCAGTACGCCCCGACGATGAACCCGGCGGTGCGCGGCTTTTCCCCCGACGCGTTGCAGGCGATCGACGAAGGCCGCTGGCCTGGCAACGTCCGCGAGCTGGAAAACCGGATCAAACGCGCGGTCATCATGGCCGACGGCAAGCTGGTGACGAAAGACGACCTTGATCTGGCGCGTGGCGGGAACGGCGAGGGTGATGAAGCGTGGCTCAATCTGCGCAGCGCGCGCGAGGCAGCCGACCGCGTCGCGATCCGCCGCGCGATGACGCAGAGCGAGGGCAATATCTCCGCCGCCGCCAAGCTGCTGGGGATCAGCCGACCGACGTTGTACGATCTGCTCAAGCAGTATCGGATGCAGGTCTGAATGAAACCGCGCCGCGCCCGGACCGCCGTCGTGCTGGCGCTTGCCTTGCTGGCCGGGTGCGGCGGCGGGCACGGTGATACGCCGCGACAGGCGCTTGAGGAAAGACGCGGCGCATTGCTCGCTGCGATTGCCGCCAACCCACGGCTGATCGCCGAACGCATCGAACTGGCGCGGGTCGCCATCCGCCTGGGCGATGGCATCGGCGCAGAGGCGGCCGTGAAGGGCGCTCTGGCCGCGGGGGGCAACGAGGCCGCATTGCGCCCGTTGCTCGCCCGTGCTTATGCCATGCAGGGGCAGGGGCAGCGCGCCTTTGACGTGATCGACGCGGGCCCCATCATTCCCGAAATGATCGGCGAGGCGGCGTGGGTTGCGGGCGATGTCCATCTGTCCAACGGCGATCTGGACGCGGCGCGCGACGCCTATGATCGCGCCGTGCGCGACCTGCCACGCAATTCAGCGCTGTGGGTCGATGTCGCCAGATTTCGTGATGCCAATGCCGATACCGCCGGCGCCCGCGACGCGGTGGATTATGCCATCGAGCTCGACAAGGCGAATAGCGCCGCGCTGGCGTACAAGGCGAACCTGATCCGCACCAAGGACGGGCTGACGGCATCGCTGCCCTGGTACGACCGGGCGCTTGCCGCCGACCCCGACAATGCCGACGCGTTGATCGAGCAGGCCGCGACGCTGGGCGATCTGGGGCGTTATCGCGACATGCTCCGCGCGCTGCGTCATGCCGCGACGATCACGCCGCGCGATCCGCGGCTATTCTATCTTCAGGCGGTGCTGGCGGCGCGCGCCGACAATTTCCGGTTGGCGCGCAGCCTGTTGCAGCGGACACGCGGAGCGATGGACGACGTGCCGGCTTTCCTGCTGCTCAACGCGGTCGTGGAACTGCAATTGGGCGGGGAGGCGCTGGCGGCGACGTGGGGCGACCGGCTGCTTGTCGATCAGCCCAATAATTTCGCGGCGCGGCGGCTGGTGGCAGCGGCAAACTGGGCCGATGGCGATGCCGATGGCGCGATAGAGGCACTGGTGCCGATCGTCGACCGGCCCGACGCCGACAACTGGTCGTTGCTTTTGGCGGCGCGGGCGGCGAGCGAACTCGGGCGACACGGCGAGGCCGCCGACTATCTGGTGCGCGCCGCATCGCTGACCCGCGGCGAGGCGGTGCCGTTTGCGACGAACCGGGATTATATGGTGTTGACGCAGGCGGCCGACGCCCAGCCGCTCAATCCGGCAGTGGCGATCCCCGCGATCGCCGCCGACATCATACGCGGCAACAGCGACCGTGCGGTGGCCCGTGCCACCCGGCTGCGCGACGCCAATCGCGGCGTTGCCGACGCCCATATCCTGCTTGGCGACGCCGCGCTGGCCGACGGGCGTTTCGACCTCGCGGTACAAGCCTATCGCACCGCGCGCGACCTGGATGCGGGCGAGCGCACGACGTTACGGCTGGCCAATGCCTTGTTCCGGGCGGGCGACGTGGCAGGGTCGGGCGCCGCTATTCTGGCGCTGCGCGACAGCCAGCCTTCGAGCATCGCCGCCGACCGGCTGGCGGGCCATCTGGCGATGGACCTCGATCGTTGGGACGAAGCCATCGGCCATTTCAACCGCGTCAGGGCGCGGATCGGCGATCGCGATGTCGTGGTTCTGCGCGAACTGGCGCGGGCATCGGCGGCCAAGGGTGACGACACGCGCGCGCTCGCGCTGATCGACCGCGCTTACCGGTTGCAGCCGCTGAATGCCGAGATCATGCGATTTTATGCCGACTTGCTTGCCAAGCGCGGCAACCGGCAGGCAGCGGATGATTTGCGCGACAAGGCGGCGCAGGTGGGGCGGTAGGAGGTTGGCGGATTTCCGCCGAGGCAAAAAAGTCGGCTTCCTGCCCCAAAACGGACAGAACGTCAGGCGTCGGTCAAATCCAGCAAGGTGCGCGCGTTCAGACCGATGCGGCGCATCTGGTCCGCGACAGGGGGCCACACATTGGTCAGGAAATCCTCGCGCATCAGCGTGCGCAGCCTTTCAGTGGCGCCGTCCGCGACGAACATGCCGACACCGCGTTTGACCGTGACGAGCCCTTCGTCCTGAAATGTCTGATAGGCCTTTGCGACGGTAAGCGGGTTGGCCCCCTCTTCGGCGGCAAGGCTGCGCACTGACGGCAGCATGTCGCCGTCGCGATAGGTGCCATCGAGAATCGCGTTGGCGATGACATCGCGAAGGCGCTGGTAAACGGGCTTGGACTGATCGAGCATGCCGCCTTAATGCCATAAGACAGCAGCACAGTCAAATGCGGGTTATTACAAGGCCGCCTGCTACAGCGAAACTAAATTACCCAATGTCGGACCACCTCGTCATATTCGGGGCGCGGCCGTTCTTCGAGCGGCTTGGCGGCGGTGCCGAGGAAGAAATAGCCGACGATCGTGTCGCCTTCGCCCGCACCGAACGCCGCCGCGACGTCGGGGCTGTAGGCGGCCCAGCCGGTGAGCCAGCTGCCGACGAAGCCATGCGCGTGGGCGGCGTGGAGCAGGTTCATGCCGACCGCGCCCGCCGACATCTGTTGTTCCCAGACCGGAATCTTGGCGTCCTTGACCGGCGTCGAGAGAAGGACGAGCAGCGTCGGTGCCTGATGCGCGAATTGGTCGAGCGCGGACAGGTCCATGCCTGCGGCGCCGGGGTTCTCCTTGACCCACGCCCGTTTGAGCAGCGCCGCAAAAGCCGCGCGCTGGTCGTCGGCGACGGTGACGATGCGCCAGGGGGCAAGCTTGCCATGGTCGGGGGTGCGCAGCGCAAGGGCGATGATGTCGCGTAACTCGGCGGCACCGGGGCCGGGAGCGACCATGTCGCGCGCCTTGCCCGAACGGCGGGTGGCGAGATGGGCGAGGAGCGAGGAATTGTCGTTGAACATGGTCGCCATGTGGCGCCTTGCGATGGCTGACGCAAGTGTTGCGAGCGGTTCGCAATAAAAATTGTCTGTGCGGACCGGGCCGGTAGATAAGGTTTCACGCGCAATTAGATTCTTCCCTTACGCAATTTTCGCGTTAGGTTGCCGCACAACCGGGCCGCATCGACGGCACCCAAAGCCAACAATATCCAGGGAAAAGTCGCACATGACCAAAGCCTATGCCCAGCCGGGAGACGCCGCAGGTACCTTCCTCGGCCATCCCAAGGGGCTGTTCGTCCTGTTTTTCGCCGAGATGTGGGAGCGTTTTTCCTATTACGGGATGCGCGCCCTCCTGATCTTTTATCTCACCAAGCACTGGCTGTTTTCGGACGGGGAATCGGGCATTATCTATGGTGCCTATACCGCGCTGGTTTACATCACCCCGGTGCTCGGCGGCTATCTGGCGGACAAATGGCTGGGACAAAGAAAGGCGGTACTGTACGGCGCCGTCCTGCTGACCTTCGGCCATTTCATCATGGGGTTCGAGGGCGACGGCGGGCAGGATCCGGCTAGCCTGAACATCTTCTGGCTGGCGCTCGCCTTCATCATCGTGGGGTCGGGCTTCCTGAAAGCCAATATCTCGGTGATCGTCGGCCAGCTGTATCCGCGCACCGATGTGCGCCGCGACGGCGCTTACACGATCTTTTACATGGGGATTAATCTGGGCGCGTTCCTGGGTTCGCTGCTCTGCGGCTATCTCGGCGAAACCTATGGCTGGGCCTATGGTTTCGGCGCCGCCGGTTTCGGGATGCTGCTCGGCCTGATCGTGTTTATCTGGGGCAAGCCGCTGCTGCTCGGCCGCGGCGAAGCGCCCGATCCGGCCAAGCTGGCCGCGCCCGTGATGGGGATCAAGCTGGAATGGCTGCTTTACCTGGTCGGCTTGGTCGCCGTTGGCGTTTGCTGGTGGATGGTGCAGAACCAGGCGATCGTCGGCACGCTGCTGGGCGTCGCCGGGGCCATATTGGTGGCCTATGTTATCTTTACCGCCGTCGTGAAACTGCCACGCGAAGACCGCGACCGCATCTTTGCCGCGATGTTCCTGATCTTGGGGTCGATCCTGTTCTGGGCCTTGTTCGAGCAGGCGGGTTCGTCGCTGAACCTGTTCACCGATCGTTATGTCGATCGCGCCGGCGTGCCCGCATCGGTGTTCCAGTCGCTCAATGCCGGATACATCGTTCTGCTGGCGCCGCTGTTCGCCGCTCTGTGGACGTGGCTCGGTCGCCGCAATATGGAGCCGTCGGCACCGGCCAAATTCGGCCTGGCCATGCTTCAGCTCGGACTGGGCTTCCTCGTCCTCAAATGGGGTGCGGAAGCCGCCGGGATCGGCAATGCGACGCCGGTGCTGTTCATCTTCCTGATCTACCTCTTGCACACGACCGGCGAACTTTGCCTGTCGCCGGTCGGGCTCAGCGCAATGAACCGGTTGGCGCCCGCGCACATGGCGAGCCTCATCATGGGAACGTGGTTCTTTGCTTCGGCTACCGGCAATTTCGCAGCAGGCTTGATCGCCGCCGCGACCGGCTCGGAACGCGCGAGCGGTGAGGGTGCGGGCAAGACGCTGGTGCTCGACGTCTATCAGACCATCGGCCTTTGGGCGATCGGCTTTGGCGTGCTGGTGATCCTCGTGTCGCCGCTCATCAAGAAACTGATGCACCTCGACACGCTGAGCGACGCCGACGAACTGGCGGGGCAGGGCGAGATCGGCGAACCGCAGGCCGCTGGCGTTCATCCGCAGACCAAGGGAGCGTAAGCGATGATCCCCGGTATCAAAGGCAGCCTGCTGGCGGCTGTGTCGCTGGCGCTGGTCGGCTGCGCCGCGAGCGACGGCAAGCCGCAGACGGCAAGCGCACAGCCCGCGGCGGAAAAATCCGCCAAGTTCAACAAGGATCCCTATCCGTCGACCTATCGGCCCTATGCCGGGCGGCCGACCGCGGTGCGCGGCGTCACGATCTTTGACGGCGAAGGCGGGCGGATCGACAATGGCGTCGTGCTGTTCGCGGACGGCAAGGTCGAGGCGGTCGGCGGCGGCGATACCGCGATTCCGGCGGGCTATGATGTTGTCGACGGCAGCGGTAAATTCGTCACGCCGGGGATCATCGATATTCACAGCCATTTGGGCGATTATCCCTCGCCCGGCGTCGAAGCGCATTCGGACGGCAATGAAGCGACGTCGCCGACCACGCCCGAAGTGTGGTCGGAACATAGTGTGTGGCCGCAGGATCCGGGGTTCAGCCGCGCATTGGCGAATGGCGGCGTGACGTCGCTGTTGGTGTTGCCGGGCAGCGCAAACCTGATGGGCGGGCGGTCGGTGACGCTGAAGAACGTGCCATCGCGCACGGTGCAGGGCATGAAATTCCCCGGCGCGCCCTATGGCCTGAAAATGGCATGCGGCGAAAATCCGAAGCGCGTTTATGGCGGCAAGGGCCGCGCGCCGTCGACCCGCATGGGCAATTTCGCCGTTAATCGCGCAACGTGGCAGAAAGCCGCCGCCTACAAGAAAAAGATGGACGAGGGCAAAGCCGTCGACCGCGACCTGGCGATGGAAACGCTCGCCGGGGTGCTGGCGGGCGAAATCCTGATCCACAACCACTGCTACCGCGCCGACGAAATGGCGCTGGTGATCGATATGTCGAAGGAATTCGGCTATAAAGTGTCAACCTTTCACCACGCGGTCGAAAGCTACAAGATCGCCGATCTGCTGGCCAAAGAGGGCATTTGTTCGGCGATGTGGGCCGACTGGTGGGGCTTCAAGATGGAAGCCTATGACAGCGTGAACGAGAATGTTCCGCTCGTCCATAACGCCGGTGCCTGCGCGATCGTTCATTCGGACGATGCCAACCAGATCCAGCGGCTCAACCAGGAAGCGGCGAAAGCGCTGAAGGCCGGGCGCCGCATGGGTATCAACGTCAGCGACGAGGTCGCGTGGACCTGGCTGTCACACAACCCGGCCAAGGCGCTGGGGATCGGCGACCGGACAGGCAGCCTGAAAGCGGGCAAGATGGCCGATGTCGTGCTGTGGAACGGTAATCCGTTCAGCGCCTATACGCGGCCCGAAAAGGTCTGGATCGACGGCGCGCTGATGTTCGACGCGATGGACCCGAAACGGCGCCCGGTGAGCGATTTCGAACTGGGCCAGCCGGGTGAGGGAGATGTGAAATGATGAATCTCCTGAACGCCATCTCGCACCTCCGTTCGTCCCGAGCGAAGTCGAGGGACGCGAAGGCAGGCGCAGACGTGTCTCGACTTCGCTCGACACGAACGGGGTTGGGGGGCGCGCTGGTTGCAGCCCTGGCGCTGGCCGCACCCGCGGCCGCCCAAGATATCGCGATCACCAACGCCAAACTCGTTATCGGCGACGGCAGCGCGCCGGTCGAGGGCAGCACCGTTGTCGTACGCGGCGGCAAGGTGGTTGCCGCAGGCGCCGGGGTGGCCGTGCCCGCCGGGGTCGAACGCATCGATGCCGGGGGACGCTGGGTCACGCCGGGCATCGTCGCTGCATTCAGCCGCGTCGGGCTGGTCGAGGTCGATGCGGTGGGCGGCACCAATGATCGCAATGCCCCGCGCACCCGCTTTGCGGCGGGGCTCGATATCGCGCCTGCGCTCAACCCGATGGGATCGCCGGTCGCGGTGAACCGCGCGTCGGGCATCACCCGCGCGATCGTCGCTCCGGGCGGCAGCAGCAATTTGTTTGCCGGGCAGGGCGCGGTCGTCGATCTGGGCGACGACATGGACATGGTGACCAAGCCCCGCGCGCTGCAATTTGTCGCGTTCGGCGAGGACGGATCGGCCAAGGCGGGAGGCAGCCGCGCGGCGACCTTCCTGTTGTTCCGCGAACAATTGCTGGCGGCGCGCAGCTATGCGCGGAACCCCGCGGCGCTCGCCGAATGGGGCAATGACGCGATGCTCCAGCGCGCCGACGCCGATGCGCTGGTGCGCGTGATCGACGGGACGACGCCGTTGTTCGTGCGCGTCGATCGCGCCGCCGACATCGTCAATGTGCTGAAGTTGCGGCAGGAGTTTCCGGCGTTGAAGCTGGTGCTCGTCGGTGCGACCGAGGGCTGGCTGGTAGCACGCGAGATTGCGGCGGCGCGGGTGCCGGTGCTGGTGTCGCCGCTGACCGACCTGCCAGGCACGTTCGAGCAGCTGGGCGCGACGCAATCGAACGCGGGACGGCTGAAGGCTGCCGGCGTCGATGTATCCGTCGGGGTGTTCGATGACGATGACGCGCACAAGATGGGCTATGCGACGCAATATGCGGGCAATCTGGTCGCGCTGACCCGCCTGCCGGGTGCCAGCGGGATGAGCTGGGACCAGGCCTTTGCCGCCCTGACCAGCGCCCCCGCGCGCGCGGTGGGGATGGAGGGCAGCATCGGATCGCTGCGCCCGGGCCGCGTCGGTGACGTTGTGATCTGGGACAATGATCCGCTTGAACTCGGCAGCCGCCCGACCGCGATCTGGATCGACGGCAAGGCGCAATCGCTGACGACGCGGCAGGACCGCCTGCGCGACCGTTATGCGACGCCGGGCGAGGGTGCGTTGCCCAAGGCTTATGATCGGTAGGTCCTGACCCGTCATCCCGGCTTTCGCGGGGATGACGATCATGGGGCGGCGCGGCGAAATGTGCTAGGGCCGAGTGGTGTAGGCAGGAGAGAGGCGTTTCCATGCAACCGATGTCGCTGTTGATCACCACCTGCGCGCTGTTCGTCGGGTCACACCTCGTGCTGTCGCACCCACTCCGTCACGGGCTCGCCAGTCGATTGGGCGAGCGGGGGTTCCAGATCGTCTATTCGATCGTCGCCATCGCCACCTTCATCATGCTGGTTCAGGCGTGGCGTGGCGTCCCGCCCGAACCGCCGCTTTGGGCGGTCGGCGACGGGCTGTGGACCGTGGCGTCTGTCATTGTGCTGTTCGCGAGCGTGCTGTTCATGGGGTCGTTGATCGGCAATCCGGCGCTGCCCGCGCCGAGCGCCGCCGCCGCCGCCCAGAGCGCGCCGCGCGGGGTATTTGCGATCACTCGCCACCCGATGATGTGGGCCTTTGCGCTATGGGCCTTTGCCCATGTGCTGGTGATGCCGACCAACGCGCAAATCGTCCTGTCGGCGACAATCCTGTTCCTCGCGCTGGTTGGATCGGCGGGGCAGGACGTCAAAAAGGCACGGTTGATGGGCGATGCCTGGCGGCATTGGGCGGCGCGGACAAGCTTTGTCCCCTTTGCCCGGCAGGTCAGCGGCGCCACGCCGTGGGGGGATACCATCCCGCGCCCGCACGCATTGTTCGGCGGTATCGTGCTGTGGCTGGTCGCCACCTGGGCCCACGGCGCGCTGGGCTATATGGTCGCGGGCATCTGGCGCTGGGTGGGATGAACGCCGACGTCCACGCTTCCGATCTGGCGCTGCGGTTGCTCGGGCGTCCCTATGACGACCTCGATGCCGAGGAGTGCCGCGTTATTGGGGCGATCGCCGCGCATCAACCGACCAGCCGCGATGCGGCCGATATCGACGACGCCGCGGCGAGTTTCGGCGCGCGCTTGTCCGATCGCGTCGCCGCGGTTGGCGGGTCGTGGGGCTTCATCATCCTCTTCACTCTGGTGCTGCTCGGCTGGATGCTGCTCAATTCGGAAGTGCTGGCGCGCTGGGGGATGGCGTTCGATCCATACCCGTTCATTTTCCTGAACCTGATGCTGTCGACCCTGGCCGCGGTGCAGGCGCCGATCATCATGATGAGCCAGAATCGTGCCGCGGCGAAAGACCGCATGGCGGCGAGTCTCGACTATGAGATCAACCTGCGCGCCGAGCTGGAGATCATGCGGCTGCATCACAAGATCGATGCGATTGGCGCCGATATCGGCGCAATGAAAGACAAGAATTCCTAGGCATTCGGGAATGGCTGGTTAAGCTGTCCGTGCCATGACCACCGACCTTGTCTTTTGTGGCCGCGACGCCGAACTGGCGATGCTGGCCGAATGCTGGCAGCGCGCTGCCGATGTCGACAACCCCCAGCCACAACTGGTGGTCCTGCCCGCCGAACCCGGAGTCGGGAAAACCCGGCTGGCGCTCGAGTTTCTGGCGCGGCAGGTCGCGGCACAGCCGGGCGACAACGCCTATTGGCCTGCCGACGCAAGGCTCGCTGACGGGCGTTTGCGGCTGAATATCCCGGCCGAGGAATGCCGGTTTGACCGGCCGATTCCGTTTCTGTGGTGGGGCATTGCGGCGCAGGCCGAGGGCGGCGACAGCGTCGCGCTCCACGACCGGTTCCTGGCGCCGCATCTGGTCGCAATGTCGATGCGCGCGCGCATGGCGGGGACCGGCTTGTCGCTTGCGAAAATCTGGGGTGCCGCCGGCGCTGATGCGCTGGCGAGCGCATTGCAGGTCGATTCGGTGCTGTCGATCGGCGGTGCTTTCCTTGAATCGGTGAAGCTGCTGCATGGCGAGATGGGGCGCGGCGCGACACAGGCGCTGGCGGGCGATACGCTGGTCAAGAACCGCGTCGATGCACTGCTCGCCGACCTGGAGCAGGTGCTCAATCCTGCGGCGCGGCTTGGCTATGCGCGTGTCCCGGCGATCATCCTGATCGACGATGCCCAATTTGCCGCCGCCGATGCCGGGCTGCTCCGCTTTATCGAGCGTCTGACCCATGCGGCGATGACGCAGCGCTGGCCGGTGATGATTTTGATGACCCACTGGCACACCGAGTGGACGCTCGACGCCGAACGCGGCGGTCGGTCGGTGGCGACGCTGGTCCACCATGCACGCTATGGTGGCAGCGACGAGCCCGGACCGATTTCGGGCACGCCGGGCGGATATCTCAACAGCGAAAATTACCGCGAGATTCGGCTGGCCAAGCTTGACGACCTCGACCCGGCGCTGGGTGCCGCCTTGCCCGGGCTGCCTGTCGAACAGCGGCGGGCGTTGCTCGACGCCGTCGACGGCAACCCGCGGTTTCTGGAACAGGTCATCGCCTATCTGCGCGGCGAACCGCGACTGTTCGATGATTTCGATCCGGCGCGTGCGCTGACCGAGGAAGGACTGGCCGAGGCGCTGTCGCGGTCGCAGCGCGTCCACGAGGTGGTGCTGGCACGGCTGACATCGCCACAGGTCGCGCCGGAAGTGCGCGAGGCGCTGGCGCTGGCGAGCGTACAGGGCATGCGCGTCGTGCGCGAAGTGGTCGAGGCGGCCGGACAGGCGCTGCTCGGCCATGATTTGAGCGAGCCGCTGCTGCGCGGGCAGAATCCGTTCAGCGTGATGGCGTTCGAGGCCGACAGCAAGGTCGGCCAGTTCACCGAGCGATTGTTCCTGCAGGCGGCGGGCCAGCTCCGGCGGAACATCAAGGGGCTGCATGACGAGGAGGCGGTGAAAGCGGCGTTGATGCCGGGTCTTCGGCAGGCGATAGCCAGCGAGACGCTGGAAAGTGCCCGGGCTGGATCAATCGCATCCGCGGTGGCGCTGCACCTCTATGGCGACTTGTCCGATCCGGAGCAGCGTAGCATCGTCGTGCTGGCCGCGGCGGTACGCCTGTTGGCGCTCGAAGAACCTACCGAAATTTGCGAGGTGCTCGATCGTCTCCGCGAAGCGATTGAGGCGGCGGGCGATGCAGGGGCGATGCGACAACTGCTGTTGGCAGTGCCGCATCGCGCGATGACTTTTGCCGCCCGACAAGCCTTGATGATGGACCGCATGAGTGATTGTTCGTTGTTCACTGACTTGATGGTCTTGGACGATATTGAGGAGACGAGCATTGATGGCGACATGGCAGGACGGGCTGCCAGTTGGCTGATGACTCGCGGCCACCTTCGCGAACGCGTTGGCGAATGGGAGTCCGCGCATTCGGACATGTCCCGTGCCATGCCGTTGTTCCTCCAGGCGATAGACCAGACCGGGTCCCTTGAAGCGGTCAACGGCGTCGGCCTTCTGCTTCGCAGAAGGGTGCAAGGCGCTGCGCAGCAGGGCAATTTTGATCGGGTGACTGCGGACATTGACGGTCTGCTGTCATTCTACAAGACTTTGGTTGATCGCGGGATACTTGCGGCCGACCAGGGGCGTCGCGGGGCTGGTGCCACATATGATCTTTACGGGCATGTTCTGCGTCAATCTGGGCGTGGCATCGAAGCCGACGCAGCTTTTGCAGTCACAGAGGATATCACTCGTACGCTTGCCGCATCTGGAAGCTTGGAAGACCGGCGAAATCTGGCAGCACTATTGAATACCAAGGCGGACGGATTGCTGATCAAGAAGAATATCGACGCGGCGCGCGCGAGCAGCCACGAAAGCATTCAGATCATGCGCGGGCTCATTGCGACGGCGCCCCGGGTCGAATGGGTACGTGATTTGGCTTATTCGCTAACGATGCGCGCACGCGTCGAGCAGGCCGCGGGTTCCGACGGCTTGGCCGAAATGCAGGAAGCGTTGAACCTTCTGCAGCAGGTCCAAGCGCGCTGGGACACCGACACATCGCGGGCGGATGTCGCGTCCGGGCTTCGTAACGTGGTGCAGGCAGCGACCCTATTTGCAATACGCGAAAATGATGCAGGCGAGGCGGCGTTGGGAGGCCATTCAGGTGCGTTGGCTTTTGGGTTGTTCCGGCGAGCGACGGGGGCATTGATTCCCTACATCGACGAGGAAATTTCGAACAAGGCTGTTGAAATCCTATACACTAGCGCGTTGCAGGCGTTGATGTTGGCACCCCATGTCAATCCGCCGCCGGGTGATGGCGAAATGAGGCCGTTGCTGAGCGATGGGTTCGTGGTCGCGGTCGCTTTGCTTCGTCGCGGCTACCCGACGGCTAGCGCATCGGTCGCGGAAGCAGGAGAAGAATGCGCTAAATTTTACGGCGACGACGCAGCAAAGGCGCGATTTGCCGAAGTGCGGGCCGTCGCGCGCGACCGCGAAAATATGGACAGTAATTGACCTAAAGCCGCACCATCCGCATTCCCATTTCGCCGTAGCGGGGGCCGCTGGTGCCGCCCTTTGGCGCCGCAGCGTCGATCGCGGCGAGGTCGTCGGCGGTCAGCGTCACATCGGCGGCGCCGACGCTGTCCTCCATCGTTGCGCGGCGTTTGGTGCCGGGGATGGGGACGATGTCGTCGCCCTGTGCGAGCAGCCACGCGAGCGCGATCTGCGCTTTCGAAACACCATGCTTGTCCGCTACCGCGCCGATCGCATCGACGATCGCGAGGTTGGCGGGCAGGTTTTCGTCAGAATAGCGCGGGTCGTTGCGGCGCCAGTCGTTCTCGGGCAATTCGTCGCGGCTGCGCACCGCGCCCGCGAGGAAGCCGCGGCCGAGCGGTGAATAGGGGACGAAACCGATGCCGTTTTCGCGGCAGACGCCCAGGATCTCGTCCTCGACATCGCGTTCCCAGATCGAATATTCGCTTTGCAGCGCGGTGATCGGCGCGGCCTTGGCGGCGCGGCGCAGCGTGTCGGGGCCGGCTTCGGACAGCGCGATGTGGCGGACCTTGCCCTCATGGACCAACTCCATCATCCCGCCGACGACCTCCTCGATCGGGATCGCGGGATCGACGCGATGCTGATAGAACAGGTCGATCGTGTCGATACCGAGCCGCTGGAGCGAGCCTTCGCAGCTGCGCCGCGCATTTTCGGGCGAGCCATCGACCCCCACAATCTGATTGCCGTCGAATTTGAAGCCGAATTTGGTCGCGATGACCAGTCCGTCGCGCTTGCCCTTGATCGCGGCGCCGAGCAGTTCTTCGTTGCTGAACGGGCCATAGATTTGCGCAGTGTCGAAAAAGGCGACGCCCATGTCGATCGCGCGGTGGATCGTGGCGGTCGATTCGTCGAGATCGGCGGCTTCGCCATAAAGGATGTTGCCGCCCTTGATCATCGGCATGCAGCCGATACCGATGGCCGACACTTCGAGACCGTGACCGAGATTGCGATATTTCATGGCGTCTCTCCTGTGGGTTCGGGTTCTTCGACCCCGTCGGCGGCAAATTTGGTCGCGGCGACATCGCCGACGACATTGCCGAGGGTGCGGAAAATATCGGGGAAGGTTTCGACCGCGACGAGCAGGCCGAGCGGCGCGACGGGGACGCCCATCGACACCGCGATCGGGGCGATCGAGGTGACGAAGCTGATCGAACCGGGCAGGCTGACCGAGCTCAATGCCGCGGCCATTGCCACCGCGAGCCCGACCGCCATCTCCCACGGACTCAGTTCGATGCCGAACAGCCACGCGACATAGATGACGACCGCCAGGTTCATCGCCGGGCTGGTGAAACGGAACAGCGCGACTGCGAGCGGCAGCACGACGTCGGCTTTTTTGGGATCGACGCCGAGCTCTTCGGACGATTTGAGCATCGCGGGCAGGCTGGCCAGCGAGCTTTGGGTGCTGATTGCGACCGCCATCGTCGGCACCATCGCACGCACGAAGCGCGGCAGCGGGATGCCGACGACGAGCCAGGCGAGCAGCAGGCCGAGGATTAGGCAGCTCACGCCAATCCCCATCAGGATCAGGACATAATGGATGAGCCCGCCGAACGCGGCGAACCCGGCCTTGACCGCGAGTGCATAGCCGAGCGCGAAGACCCCGATCGGGGCGAGCGCGAGCACCCAGCCGATGACGATCAGCATCGCATCGCCGAGCGCTTTAAAAAAGCCCGACAGCGTCGCGCGCTGCGGCGGTTCCAGCTTGGTTATCGCAAAGGCAAAGATGGTGGTGAAGATGATCAGCGGAAGGATCGCCGTCTCGGCGGCTGCGGCAATGGGATTGGTCGGGATCAGCGAGAGCAGGAAGTCGCCGAACGTCGGCGACGGGGCGGCATCGGTCGAGCCCCCCAATCCGCTGCGGAGTGCATCGGCGGCGCCGGTGGACAGCGGAAAGAGTTCGAGCAGCAACGGTGTCACCAGCAGCGACATCAATCCGGTAAGGAATATGGCCCCGAGAAAGGTCATCACGGCGCGGAACGCCAGCTTGCCCGCGCGTGCCGCGTCGGCGGTCGCGGTGATACCGGTGATCAGCAGCGCGACGACGAGCGGGACGATCGTCATCTTGAGCGCATTGAGCCACAAAATGCCGATGGGTTCGATAAATGGCAGCGAGGCGTTGCCAGCGCCCGGCGCAACCAGTTCGGTCGCAACCCCCAGCAGCATTCCGGCGACGAGCGCCGAGAGAATGATCCATGCCGATTTCAAGCGATATTCTCCCGGTGAAATTTCTGGCCAGCTTGCCAAGCAAATGAGGGTGACTTAGGGCCATCCCATGGAAGTCGGGGCAGGCTTTGGTCGCCCACTTGGCTTAAGTAGCAGAGGGTACATGCGCAAGTTTTTCGGAACCGACGGGATTCGCGGGCTGACGAACCAGATCCCGATGACGGTCGAGGTCGCGATGCGCGTCGGCATGGCGGCGGGCGCGCACTTCCTGCGCGGCGACCACAAGCATCGCGTCGTGATCGGCAAGGACACGCGTCTGTCGGGCTATATGCTCGAAAACGCGCTGGTCGCAGGCTTCACCAGCGTCGGCATGGACGTGGTGCAGGTTGGCCCGATGCCAACCCCGGCAATCGCGATGCTGACGCGGTCGATGCGTGCCGACCTTGGCGTGATGCTGTCGGCGAGCCACAATCCTTACTATGATAACGGGATCAAGCTGTTCGGCCCCGACGGTTATAAATTGTCCGACGAGGACGAGGCGCAGATCGAATTGTTGCTCGCGCAGAATCCGCCGCTGGCCGACCCGGCGCATATCGGCCGCGCCAAGCGGATCGAGGATGCGCGCGGGCGTTATATCCACGCGGTGAAACAGAGCCTGCCCGAATCGGCGCGGCTCGACGGGCTGCGCATCGTGCTCGATTGCGCCAATGGCGCCGCGTACAACAGCGCGCCGACGGTGTTCTGGGAACTGGGCGCCGATGTGGTGGCGATCGGGACCAGCCCGAACGGCATCAATATCAACGACAAATGCGGTTCGACCGCGCCTGCGTTGCTCCAGGAAACGGTGGTTGCGAGCGGCGCCGACATCGGCATCGCCCTCGACGGCGACGCCGACCGGCTGATTGTGGTCGATGAAAAAGGCAAGATTGTCGACGGCGACCAGATCATGGGGCTGATCGGCGCGAGCTGGGCACGGCAGGGGCGGCTGAAAGGCGGCGGCGTCGTCGCGACGGTGATGTCGAACCTCGGGCTCGAACGCTTTCTGGAAGGCGAAGGGCTCCGGCTCGAGCGGACCAAGGTCGGCGACCGCTATGTGCTTGAGCGGATGAAGGAAGGCGGCTTCAACGTCGGCGGCGAGCAATCGGGGCATATGATCCTGTCCGACTATGCGACGACCGGCGACGGCACCTTGGCCGGGTTGCAGGTGCTGGCCGAGCTCGTCGCGTCGGGTAAGCCGGCGAGCGAATTGCTGCACCAGTTCGACCCCGTGCCGCAGCTGCTGAAGAATGTGCGCTATGCGGGCGGTGCGCCATTGGACGACACGCAGGTGCAGGCGGCAATCGCCGAGGGCGAGGCGATGCTCGCCGGGCGCGGACGGCTGGTGATCCGTCCGTCGGGCACCGAACCGCTGATTCGCGTCATGGCCGAAGGCGATGACGCCGGGCAGGTCGAGCATGTCGTCGACATGATTTGCGATGCGGTGCGCGCCGCGACCGCATAAGCCGAAAATTCATCAGAACCGAAAGAGACACATCATGCTTGAAATGCGACCCGATTGCGAAAAATGCGGCAAGGATTTGCCCGCGAACATGCACGGCGCCTTCATCTGTTCGATGGAGTGCACCTTCTGCGCCAATTGCGCCGACCGTCTGGACGAACAATGCCCCAATTGCGGCGGCGATCTGCTCGACCGACCGCTGCGCGAAGGCGCGATCCTGGCGAAATATCCGGGTTCGACGGTGCGGAAATACAAGGTTTGACTGCACGCGTCCTGATCATCGCCGGGTCGGATAGCGGCGGCGGCGCGGGGATTCAGGCCGATATCAAGACGGTCACGATGCTGGGCGGTCATGCGATGACCGCGATTACTGCGATCACGGCGCAGAACACGTTCGGCGTGCAGGGCGTCCATCCGGTGCCGACCGCCATGGTGTTGGCCCAGATCGACAGCGTGGCGTTCGACATCGGCGTCGATGCGGTGAAGATCGGGATGATCGGCAGCGCCGAGACCGCGGCGGCGGTCGCGGCGCGGCTGACCCAGCCCGATCTGGCGCAGGCCGCGGTCGTGTTCGACCCGGTGATGGTGGCGACGAGCGGATCGGTGCTGGCCGACGCGGCGACGATCGACGCGTTCCGCGCCTTGCTGAACCGCGCGATGGTCGCGACGCCGAACCTGCCCGAATTGGAAGCGCTGGGCGGCGAAGATGCGGTGCTGGCGCATGGCTGTTCGCTGCTGATCAAGGGCGGCCATGCCGAGGGCGAAACGGTGGTCGACCGCTTGCTCGAAACCGGCGAGGGCGAGGTCGCGCGCTGGGAAGCGCCGCGGATCGACACGCGGCATAGCCATGGCACCGGCTGCACATTGGCGAGCGCAATCGCGACCGGGTTGGCGCAAGGCATGCCGCTGGAGCCCGCGATTGCACGGGCGCGCGATTTCGTGCGGTTGTCGTTGCTCGATGCGCCGGGGCTGGGGTCAGGGCATGGCCCGATGGGGCAGCAATTCGTTCGCAACGACGGACTGTTCACCGGCCCCGCGCTGAATCAGATAACGCTGCCGACGAGTGATTATGCGGCGTCGGTCGCCTTCTACAAGCAGATGGGACTGACGCAGATCGTCGATAGCGCCGACAATGGCTATGCGCGGTTTGAGGCGACGAACGGTGTGACGCTGTCGATCCATGTTGGTGACGGTGTAGCGGGCGGGGCGACGACCTATCTGGAAAGCGGCGCGCTCGATGCGTGGGTTGCCTATCTCGCGCGGCGCGGGGTGCGGTTCGAGCAGATGCCGCAGGATGAGTCATGGGGCTGGCGCGAGGCGCGGCTCACTGATCCGGCGGGGAACCGATTGTGTCTGTATCAGGCGGGGGAGTATCGCAGGTATCCGCCGTGGCGGGCGTAGCATTGGCCGCCACCATTTTGTCCCGTTCGTGTCGAGCGAAGTCGAGACACGTTGAGCTTGTGCTGGCCTTCGCGTGTCTCGACTTCGCTCGACACGAACGGAAATTGGGGTTCGGTTTGCTGAGAGGCGGTCGATGATCGTCGGCGTTGACGAAGCGGGGCGCGGGCCGCTTGCCGGTCCCGTTGTCGCCGCGGCGGTGATCCTGTGTCCCGACGGCATCCCGGGTCTCGACGACAGCAAGAAACTCTCCGCCAAACGCCGCGCCGAACTGGAGGCGCAGATCAAGGCGCATTGCCGCTGGGGGATTGGCGAAGCGAGCGTTGAGGAAATCGACCGCATCAATATCCTGCAGGCGACGATGCTCGCGATGACCCGCGCGGTCGAGGCGCTGGGGATCGAGCCGACCGAGGTACTGGTCGATGGCAACCGCCTGCCGCGCTGGCGCTATGCTGCGCGCGCGATCGTCGGCGGCGATGCGCTGCACCCGTGCATTTCGGCGGCGAGCATCATCGCCAAGGAACATCGCGACCGGTTCATGGTCGCGGCGGCGCGCGATTTCCCCGGCTTTGGCTGGGAGCGCAATATGGGCTATGGTACCGCCCAGCATCTCGCGGCGCTGCGCCAATTTGGCCCGACGCCGCTTCACCGGACCAGTTTTGCCCCGGTCGCACAGATGCAACTGGTCTGACGGGCAGGAGCGCGCGATGAGCAAGGGATTCACGGCCGACGATGTGTCGGCCCAGACCGGCCGCACCTTCCTGGTCACCGGTGCCAATGCCGGGATCGGTTTCGAAACCAGCCGTGTTTTGGCGGCGCGCGGCGCGCATGTGGTGCTCGCGTGCCGCGACGCGGTCCGCGCCGAGGCAGCAATAGACCGCATCCGCGCCGATACACCAAATGCCGACCTGTCGTTCCAGCCGCTCGATCTTGCCGATCTCGATCAGGTGCGCGAGGCCGCCGCGGCGGTGCTGGCGGGGCCGCGGATCGATGTGCTGATCAACAACGCTGGGGTGATGATCCCCCCGAAAACCCTGACCAAGCAAGGCTTCGAGCTGCAATTCGGGGTCAATCATCTCGGCACCTTTGCCTTCACCGGGCTGGTGCACGGGCATGTCGAGGATCGCATCGTCATCACCGCCAGTCTGGCGCACAAGGGCGGCGCGATCGATTTCAGCGATCTTTCCGCGGCGCGCAGCTACCATAAGCTGCCGCGGTATCAGATGAGCAAGTTGGCGAACCTGCTCAATATGTTCGAGCTGGACCGTCGGCTGGGCGCCGCGGGGCGTGCGACGCAGGCGATCGGGTGCCATCCAGGGGTCGCGATCACCGAGCTGACGCGGCACCTGCCGTTTCCGCTGCGCGGCATGACGCCGCTGGCGACGCCCTTTTTCAACAGCGCGGCGCAGGGCGCCTGGCCGACCTTGCAGGCCGCGACCGGCGCGCATGTGCAGGGCGGCGATTATCTGGGCCCGCAGGGGCTGGGCGAAGTTTCGGGGCGATCGGGTCCGGCGCGCGCGACGCGGGCGGCGCGCGATCCGAAGCTGGCGCGCGAGTTATGGGAACGGTCGGTCGAGCTGACGGGGGTTGATCCGGGGATTTGATCCTCCCTGTCGCGTAGCGATGGGGAGGGGGACCGCGCCCGTAGGGCGTGGTGGAGGGGCAGCGACGGTGGTGCCAAAGCCCCTCCGTCAGCCCTGCGGGCTGCCACCTCCCCATGACTTCGTCACAGGGAGGATTAAGTCGAACTTTTTCCATCACTGAGTCCTCCCCGCCACACCACCACCCGTTGAGTCCGCGAGTCGCGCGGGACTCCATATGCTGTGTCAGACTCGTTTCGTTCTTACTGCGTTAACCAGTTAGTGACGCGGAATCCCTAGGATTCTGCGCTTGACGGCGGACTCCGCCGGACTCATCAAGGCCTTCTTTGGATGCGCAGCAGGGGCGAGACATGGGTGTGATGGAACGGGTGAAGACCCCGGCGGCAAAGCAGCGGGCGGCTAAGTCCGCGCCCGTCGAGCTGCCGCTCGACAGCATCCTGCAGGGCGATTGCGTCGAAATGATGCGCTCGCTGCCCGCCGCGTCGGTCGACATGATCTTTGCGGATCCGCCGTACAACCTCCAGCTTGGCGGTGACCTGCACCGTCCCGACGGCAGTCAGGTCGATGCGGTCAACGATGAATGGGACAAGTTCGACAGCCTCGCGACCTATGACCGCTTTACCCATGCGTGGCTGAAAGAAGCCAAACGCATCCTGAAGCCCGGCGGCAGCATCTGGGTGATTGGCAGCTATCACAATATCTTCCGCGTCGGCGCGGCGCTGCAGGATCAGGGCTATTGGATCCTGAACGACATCGTGTGGCGGAAAGCGAACCCGATGCCCAATTTCAAGGGCACCCGCTTTACCAACGCGCATGAGACGCTGATCTGGGCGTCGATGGGCGAAAAGGCGCGCTACACCTTCAATTATCGCGCGATGAAGACGCTCAACGATGAGCTTCAGATGCGCAGCGACTGGCTGATCCCGATCTGCGGCGGGCAGGAACGGCTGAAGAAGGGCGGCACGAAGGTTCACCCGACGCAGAAGCCCGAGGCGTTGCTCTATCGCATCCTGCTCGCCTGCTCGAACCCCGGCGACGTGATCCTCGATCCGTTTTTCGGCACCGGGACGACCGGCGCAGTCGCGAAGCGGCTGGGGCGGCATTTTATCGGCATCGAGCGCGAGGACGATTATATCGCCGCGGCGAGGGAGCGCATCGAAATGGCGCTGCCGCTCGACGAGAGCGCGGTGAAAACGATGATGGCGCCGCAGGCGGCGACGCGCGTTGCGTTCGGGACGCTGGTTGAAGGCGGGCTGATCGCGCCGGGAACGGTGCTGACCGACGCCAAGCGGCGCTGGAAAGCCAAGGTGCGCGTCGACGGCAGCCTCGATTGCGAAGGCCAGCCCGCGGGATCGATCCACAAGGTCGGCGCCGGGGTGCAGGGCGCGCCGAGCTGCAACGGCTGGACCTTCTGGCACGTCGATAATGGCAAGGAATTGCGCGTGATCGACGCGGTGCGGCAGGATTGGTTGCTGGCCAACGAGGCGTAACATCACAGCGTCATTGCGAGCGAAGCGAAGCAATCCAGGGCGGTTTGCGCTACTCTGGATTGCTTCGCTTCGCTCGCAATGACGGATAAGGGGATAGGCCATGTTCCAACCGCTAACCAAACCCGACCTCGGCGCGGCGTCTGCGACCGCCAAAATTTATTGCCGCCCGACCTGCTTCGTCGACCGGCCGCACGAGCTCGACGACAATTGCCTGCGGATCGCCGACACGATGGTCTGGTTCGCCGCGTGGCACATCAGCCTGCGCGACGGTGCCAGCGTCAAAGCGGCGATCGTGACGGTCGCCGAATGGAACGATTGGATTGCCTCGATACCCGATGCGCTGGCGCAGGCAGCCATCGCACAGCGCGCTGGAGTGATGCGACCACGAGCGGCGTTGCGGCTCGGCGAGCGCGCGGTGCGGCTGAACGAGCCGCAATTGATCGGCATCCTCAACGTCACACCCGACAGCTTTTCGGACGGCGACAAGCATGTCGATGCCGCTGCGGCGATCGATGCGGGCTTTGCGATGGCCAGCGCGGGCGCCGCAATTATCGATGTCGGCGGCGAATCGACCCGCCCCGGCGCGCCGCTGGTCTGGGACGGCGACGAGATCAAGCGCGTCGAAGGCGTCGTCGCGGCGCTGGCGAAGGGCGGGGTCGCCGTGTCGATCGACACCCGCAAGGCCGCGGTTATGGAGGCGGCGCTCGCTGCGGGCGCGCGGATCGTCAACGATGTGTCGGCGCTGCGCTATGACGACCGCGCGATGGAGGTTGTGCTGGCCGCGGGCTGTCCGGTGGTGTTGATGCACGCGCCGTCGGCCAAGAGTGATCCGCACGAGGGCGGTGGTTATGCCCATGTCCTGTTCGACGTTTACGATATGCTTGCCGAGCGCGTCGCCGCATGTATTGCGGCGGGGATCGATCCGGCGAGGATTATCGTCGATCCGGGGCTGGGCTTCGGCAAGGGGGTCGCCGACAATCTGGCGCTGATCAACGGGCTGGCGCTGTTCCATACGCTCGGCTGCCCGATCCTGTTCGGCGCGAGCCGCAAGCGGATGATCGGCGCGCTCGATAACGAGGCTCCCGCCGACCAGCGGCTCGGCGGCACCGTCGCGCTACATTATCAGGCGGCGGCGCTGGGCGCGCAATTGCTGCGCGTCCATGACATTGCCGAAAGCCGTCAGGCGCTGCGTATATGGCGCGGGCTACGCGACGCGGCGCTCACAGGCTGAGGCGAGCCGAGGCAACCCCCGCGATTGTACTGCGTATCTTCAAGGAACGGCCGCTGTTCCGGCGCGCCCGCTCCAAGGAGAATTTCATGCAGCTTCCCCATGGTACCCATGTCGCCGTCGCCGACGGCAATCGCTTTGTCCTGTTCCGCAATGATGGCGACGAGGCCGTCATCAATCTGGTTGATGCCGCCAGCCCCGAGGTCGAGACGACCAATCGCAGCGGGGCCAATCCGGAAGTACGCGATCTCGACGAGCGCGGCCATGCCGCCGGCGTAGCGGCCATGCTCAACAAACAGGTGCTCGACAACGATATCGAGAAGCTGCTGATTATCGCCGACCCCAACACATTGGGGGTCATGCGTAGCCATTATCATAGCGAACTGGCGAAACGGCTGGTGGGCGAACTGCCCAAGACGCTGACCAACGCGGATACCGCGGCGATCGAGAAAGCCATTACCGCCGCCTGAACGTCGGGCGCGCTTCATGCTGCCGTTTGTGCGCCCCGAGGCGGAACAGCCGCGCACCTATAAACTGTAGCCACCGTCGCTGGTCAGCACGCTGCCGGTGATGGTGGCGGCGGCATCGGACAACAGGAACAGGATCTGCGACGCGATCTCGTCGGGCGTCGCATAACGGCCGAGCGGTGTCGCCATTTTTGCCATCGCCGCCATTGCGGCGTCGCGCGAGCCTTCGCTCGTGACCAAGTCGGCGAAAAAGGGCATTTCATCCCAGATCGGGGTGTCGACGCCCCCCGGCGCGATGGCGTTGACGCGGATGCCGTGCGGTGCGCCCTCTTTGGCGGCGATTTTGGACAGCTGGATCAGAGCCGCCTTGGAAGCGCCATAGGCGCCGACGCCGGGTTCGGCCTTGATGCCCGCAATCGATGCGGTGGTGACGATTGCGCCGCCGCCACCGCGCGCGGTCATGGCGCGCATCGCGGCCTGCAAACTCAACATCGCGCCGTCAAGATTGACCGCCAGCAAGCGCCGCCAAGCCTGGAACTCGATATCGACGATCGGCGCCGCATCGCTGACCCCGGCGTTGACCACCGCGAGATCGACTTCGGCAAGGTCGTCAGCGCGTCTCTGCCACATGTCGGGGTCCGCGACGTCGTCGCCGCGGCTGCGGTCGATGCCGATCACCGTAGCGCCGGCGGCGCGCAACGCGTTCGCGGCCGCAAGCCCGATACCCGAGGCGTCGCCTGTAACGAGCGCGGTTCTGCCGGAAAAATCGAAAGTCATCGCCGCGACCTAAGGCCGTCAGGCGGCGGTGTCGATCCCGAGATCGCTGAGCTTGCGATAGAGTGTCGAACGACCGATGCCGAGGCGGCGGGCGACTTCGCTCATCCGGCCGCGGTAATGGCCGATCGCAAGGCGGATGACGTCGGCCTCGATCTCCTCAAGCGGCCGCAAATTGCCGTCGGGGAGGTACAGAGTGACGCCGATGGCCTCGCCGTTGATCGCAATCTCGCCTTCGCCGCTCGGGCTCCCGCCGCCGAGCGTGGCTTCGATCGCGCGGAAGTCGGCGCTGGTCAGCACATCGGTCTTGCTTTCGACCGCGGCGCGGAACAGCACGTCCTGCAACTGGCGGACGTTGCCCGGCCAGGCATAGGCGGCGAGCAGGCGCAGCGCGTCGTCGGTTATGCCGATCGGTCCCATGCCCGGGAGGCCGCCGATACGGGCCAGCAAGTGACGGGCAAGCGGGCCGACGTCGCCACGCCGTTCGGACAGCGCGGGCAGGGTGAATTGCGCACTCGACAGCGCGTAGAACAGGTCTTCGCGGAAATGCCCCGCCTCGATCAGCTTGTCGAGCGGGCTGGCGCTGGTCGCGATGATGCGCACATCGACGCTCTGGCGTATGGTCCCGCCGATCATCTGGACTTCGCCGCTGTTCAGGAATTCGACCAGCTTTGCCTGGGTTTCAAGTGGAATACATTCGACATGGTCGATGATGATGCTGCCGCCGTCGGCCTGGACCAGCCGCCCGACCTGCCGGTCGAACGCACCGGCAAAGGCGCCGCGTTCATGACCAAACAGCCCCGACCCGATCAGGCCCGGTGAAACCGCCGAGCAATCGACCATGACCAGCGCGCCACGTGCGCGGGGGCTGGCGCTGTGGATCGCGCGGGCAAAGACTTCCTTGCCGGTGCCGGGACGTCCGTTAATCATCACCGGTACGCGGGCGCGGGCAGCCTTGGCGGCGATCGCCAGCGCGCTGCGGAAATTGGGGCTCGATCCGATGATTTCCTCGAAGGCAAGCGGCGCGCGGAGTTTTTCGGTCAGCGGACGCAGTTCGCCCTGCGGACCGCCCGTCGAGGCGGCGCGATCGAGCGCTTCGAGCAGGCGGTCGGGCGCGATCGGCTTTTGGACAAAATCACTGGCTCCCGCGCGCATCGCGGCGACCGCTACCTCGACGCCGTTGCGCATGGTGATGACGATCAGCGGCAGCGCAGGGCGCCAGCGGCGCAGTTCGGCGACGAATTCGGCCATGTCCATGCCCGGCGCGCCCTGGTCGACGAGCACCGCGTCGAGCGCCATGCCCTCCTGCGTGCCGAGCTTGGCAAGCGCGGTGTCGGTGTCGCCTGCAATGATGCTGCGCCAGCCGCCGCGCGACACCAGCGCCGACAAAAAGCGCTGCTGCGCCTGTTCGCTGTCGACGATCATCACTGTTCGCGTGTCGCGCGTGCTTGCCATCGTTTTCGAATCTGTCCCTGGTCGGCGCTCTCGTGCCGGTTTACCCGCTCAATCGCTGTGATGTAGCCCACACCGGTAAAAGGGCGATTAAGGGCGTCCGATATTTGCCCCGGCGAGCCACAGCTGCCCAAAGCGCCACTTGAGCATGGGCAATAGCGTGGCTAAGACCGGCGCGAAGGCCGATTCTGGCCGGGCAACGCGTGTCCGGCGAACAGAAACGGCGGCTGAAGGGGAAAGAGCCATGGCGGAACAGGAAATGAAGGCGGCCAACGAAACCTATTCGGGTTTCCTGAGCCTGCTGAAAGTCGGATCGATCATCACCGCGATCGTGACCGTTTTCGTCGTCCTTCTCATTGCGTCCTGATTTGGACGATATGCGCATCGCCGTCCTGAGGGAGCTCGCCCCCGGCGAGACCCGCGTCGCCGCGACCCCCGAAACCGTGAAGAAATTCATTGGCTTGGGCGCCGAAGTTGCCGTCGAATCGGGCGCGGGGGAGGCGGCGTCGGTGGCCGACGCCGACTATGCCGCCGCGGGCGCGAGTGTCGGCGATCGTGCCGCGACGTTGAAGGGCGCGAACATCATCCTCGCCATCCAGGGGCCGGACCCCGCCAGCCTGAAAGGCTTTGCCGACGGCGCCTGGCTGGCCGCGGGACTCAATCCGTTCGGCGAGCGCACGCGGGTCGACGACTATGCGAAGCTGGGGCTCGAAGCGCTGGCGATGGAATTCATGCCGCGCATCACGCGCGCGCAGTCGATGGACATCTTGTCGAGCCAGGCGAATCTCGCGGGTTACAAAGCGGTGTTGATGGCGGCGAACGCCTATGGCCGGGCGTTCCCGATGATGATGACTGCCGCGGGCACGGTCAGCGCCGCCAAGGCGTTTATCATGGGCGTCGGCGTTGCCGGGCTGCAAGCGATCGCCACCGCACGGCGCCTCGGCGCGCAGGTGAGCGCGACCGACGTACGCGCGGCGACCAAGGAACAGATTTTGTCGCTCGGCGCCAAACCGATCTTTGTCGAGAGTGTCGCAGGGATCGAGGGCGAGGGCGCGGGCGGCTATGCCACCGAAATGTCCGACGAATATAAGGCGGCGCAGGCCGAACTCGTCTCGTCGCATATCGCCAAGCAAGACATCGTCATCACCACCGCGCTGATCCCCGGCCGCCCCGCGCCGCGACTGATTTCGGACGCGCAACTCGCGACGATGCGGACCGGCAGCGTCATTGTCGACATGGCGGCCGAAAGCGGCGGCAATGTCGAGGGATCGGTATCGGGCGAGGCGAAACGCATCCACGGTGTCACCGTGATCGGCGCGAGCAACATCGCGGCGCTGATGCCCGCCGACACCAGCGCGCTGTTCAGCCGCAACCTGTTCAATTTCCTCTCGGCCTTTTGGGACAAGGACGCGGGCAAGCCGGTGCTCGACGAGGAAATCGGCAATGCGATCCGCCTGACGCAGGGCGGCAAGGTCGTGAACGAGCGGCTTTTGGGCTAACCCTTGAACCGCCTATTGCCTTGCCTCGGACTTTTGCTGCTTGGGTATCCCGAACATTCACTGGCGAGTCAGGAGAGTGAATATCAGGTGGATTGGGTAATCGAGGGGCCGGGCGTTGAGAATGGACGCTGGGTCGCGCCTCGAGATTCAATATTCCGAGCAAAACTTGTTCCGAGCCAATTGTTTGAAGCGGTCGAGGATGTAACCTCGACCGACGGAAAGCCGCTGATCCCTGCAAAAATGCAGCTTGTCAGGATGGCGTCTTCAAAACCGATGATCTGCACTTTAGTGGCGGGAGCGGACGACACTCTGTCGTTCAAGAACCGAGTGTGCCTACTAGACAGCAATGCAGATGGCAGTTTCGAGAGCTATTTTCTCAAAGGCCTCGGTAGGGCTGATTTTACGACCGATCGAATGTGGTTCGCCATGAACAGTAGGATTCCGAAAAACCAATCGAGGACCGGTGTAGTTGATGTTCGCGAAATCGACAAATCCCTGCTTTCGACGAAGCCGGAAATCTTGTTGAATTATGACGAGGTCCGGGATTCTACCCGAAAGATATTGCTTAGTGCCCGTGTCGAGGGATTCGGGCCGTTTATCTCGTCCTGCGATGCCCATTTTGAGAAAAACAGTGACACTAAATTATCGACGAAGTGCGGTTTTCCGGGGGCAACGGTGATACCGGTGGATCGTAACGGGGAATCGATAAAGTTTCGTATTCTTCCTAATGAAACCGCCACCCGTTTGCGTTTTAGTGCATCGTTCGGGATCGTTGATCGAAAAATCACAGGTTTCTATTTTTTCTGATTTTTCGGAGGGCCGTGCCGTTGTGCCCACCTGCCTTTCTTGTGAAACCTTCATGTCGCAGTATGCGTTGTTATACCGGTACTCCGTGAGTTTCGGTGAACTCGCGATCGTAGCGTTCAAGGAGATTTTTTATGAACCGCGCAATCTACATGGTGGCCGTGGCCACTGCCGGTCTTGGCCTTGCAGGCTGCAACAGCAGCCCCGAAACGCCTGCCACCGAAACCACGACCGTTGCCGAGGGCGAAACTGTTGCCGCCGATGACGTCGGTGGCAATCCGATGGTGGGCGGCGCCGAAATGCTGGCGACCAAGAATATTGTCGAAAATGCGTCGGCATCGGGCGAGCACAAGACGCTGGTGACGGCGGTGAAGCAGGCCGGACTGGTCGAAACCTTGTCCGGTCCGGGGCCGTTTACGGTCTTTGCGCCGACCGACGCTGCTTTTGTGCAGGTGCCGCCCGTGACCCGCGATGGCTGGATGCGTCCGGCACAGAAAGAAGTGTTGGCGGGCGTGCTGAAATATCATGTCGTTCCCGGCAAGGTAACGGCCGCCGATCTGGCCGCGCGGATCACCGAGGGTGGCGGCAAGGCGGTGCTGAAAACTGTCGAAGGGCAGGATCTGACCGCGACCAAGAGCGGCGACGCGATCATCCTGACCAGCGCCAGCGGCAACAAGGCCGCGGTAACGCAGGCGGACGTCAACCAGTCGAACGGTGTCATCCACGTCGTCGACGCGGTGCTCGTTCCCAAAATGTAATATCGTCGCCGGGTAAAACCGGCGCGACGACATATTCTGTCGTGACCGGCCCGCATTTCTCTTGTCCGAGAGGTGCGGGCCGCATCTTTTGGCTGCTTTGGAGTCGACAGGTCCGAATGCGCACGGCAAGAGGTGCGCCAAGCGGAATCAGCAGGGGAGCGTGCCGTGGATTTCATCGCGATATTTTCGATTTTCATCCTGGCGTGCTTCGTCGGCTATTTCGTCGTCTGGTCGGTGACCCCGGCGCTGCACACGCCGCTGATGAGCGTGACCAACGCGATTTCGTCGGTCATCATCGTGGGTGCGCTGATCGCCAGCGCGGCGGCGGGTTCGGCCACGTCGAAATGGCTCGGGCTGGCGGCGGTCGTGATGGCCAGCATCAACATCTTTGGCGGTTTCGCGGTCACCGCGCGCATGCTGGCGATGTACAAGAAGAAGGAGCGCTGAGATGGACATCCAGTCGCTCCTTGCCGCCGCGACCGATGGTCATGGCGCGGTAAACCCCTGGGCCGCGGTCGCCTATCTGGTGTCGGGCGTCTTCTTCATCCTCGCGCTGCGCGGCCTGTCGTCGCCGGCGTCGTCGCAGCGCGGCAACCGGTTCGGCATGATCGGCATGACGATCGCGGTCGTCACGACACTGGTCACGCATGTGCCGATGAAGATTGGCGATGCGACCAACAGCTATGTCGGCATCGATGCCGTCGCCATGGCCGAAATCCTCGCCGCGATCGGCATCGGCGCGGTCATCGGCATCGTCATGGCGCGCCGCATCGCGATGACCGCGATGCCGCAGCTGGTCGCGGCGTTCCACAGCCTCGTCGGCCTGGCCGCGGTGGCGGTGGCTGCGGCGGCCTATCTCAACCCGCTGGCGTTCGGAATCGCAGACGCCGCAGGACAGATTTACACCGTCAGCCGCATCGAAATGGGGCTGGGCATCGCGATCGGTGCGATCACCTTTTCAGGTTCGGTCATTGCCTTCCTGAAACTCAACGGCAATATGTCGGGCGCGCCGATCATGCTGCCCGCGCGGCATGTCATCAACCTCGGCACGCTCGCTGCGATCATCGGCCTCGTCGCCTATTTCACCTTCGACCAGTCGCCTTGGGTGTTCTGGACCGTCACCGCATTGAGCTTCCTGATCGGCTTCCTGCTCATCATCCCGATCGGCGGCGCCGACATGCCGGTCGTGGTGTCGATGCTCAACAGCTATTCGGGGTGGGCCGCGGCGGCGATGGGCTTCACGCTGGGCAACACCGCGATGATCATCACCGGCGCGCTCGTCGGCTCGTCGGGCGCGATCCTGTCGTACATCATGTGCCGCGCGATGAACCGCAGCTTCATCAGCGTGATCGCGGGCGGCTTCGGCGGCGACGATGCCGCCGCGGGAGCGGGCGGGGCGAAGGAACAACGGCCGTGGAAGCCGGGCAGCGCCGACGACGCCGCTTTCCTGATGAGCCAGGCCGAAAATGTCATCATCGTTCCCGGTTACGGTATGGCGGTGGCGCAGGCGCAGCACGCGCTGCGCGAAATGGGCGACCTGCTCAAAAAGGAAGGCGTTAACGTTAAATATGCGATCCATCCGGTCGCGGGGCGCATGCCCGGCCATATGAACGTCCTGCTCGCCGAAGCGAATGTGCCCTATGACGAGGTGTTCGAGCTGGAAGACATCAACGGCGAGTTTGCGCAGTGCGACGTGGCGTTCGTCATCGGCGCCAACGATGTCACCAATCCTTCGGCGAAGACCGACAAGAGCTCGCCGATTTACGGCATGCCCGTGCTCGACGTCGAAAAGGCGAAGACCGTGCTGTTCGTGAAGCGCTCGATGGGCGGGGTTGGCTATGCGGGCGTCGACAACGACGTCTTCTACATGGACCAGACGATGATGCTGCTCGGCGATGCCAAGAAGATGGCCGACGACATTGTGAAGGCGCTGAACGGCGGCGGGCATTGACATAATCCGTCGCCCCCGCGAAGGCGGGGGGCGTTATGAAGCGTTTGCCCCTGCGGCCGCGTCCAGAGTCACCTGCCTCTGAACGCCCTTCGCGGGGGCGACGTGTTTCCATAAGGGTTTTTATGCGTAAAATCGGCCTGATCGGCGGCATGAGCTGGGCGTCGACCGAACTTTATTACCGGCACCTCAACAAGGGGGTGCAAAAGCGCCTTGGTACGGCTTGTTCGGCGCCGATCCTGATGGAAAGCCTGAACTATTGCGACCTGTCGCGGATTACGACCGACGAACAATGGGCGCACGCGAAGGACGTGCTGATTGCGTCGGCGCAGCGGCTGGAAGCGGCGGGAGCGACGGCGCTAATGATCGCCGCCAATTCGATGCACAAGGTGGCCGAGGATGTCGCCGCGGCACTCGCGATCCCGCTGATTCACATCGTCGACAAAACCGGCGAAAAGATGAAGGCCGACGGGATCAAGGCGGCAGCGGTCATCGGGACGCGCAACGTGATGACCGAGGCGTGGTTTCGCCAGCGGCTCGTCCGTCACGGGCTGACCCTGGCGCCCTATAATTCGGACCGCGCCGACGAAATCGACCGGATCATTTACGACGAACTGATGCAGGGCAAGGTCAACGAAGCGTCGCGCCGCACGATGAAGACCTTCATCACCGACATCGCCAAGCAAGACATCCAGGCGATCGTGCTCGCCTGTACCGAGCTCGTGATGCTGGTCGACCCCGACGCCAACGTCCTGCCGATCTATGACACGACGCGGATTCATGTCGCGGCGGGGGTCGACTGGATTTTGGGGGATGCGGGGTAGCTAGATCCTCCCTGTGGCGAAGCCATGGGGAGGGGGACCGTCCGCGAAGCGGATGGTGGAGGGGCCGCGAAGGTAGTGCAATTGCCCCTCCGTCAGCGCTTCGCGCTGCCACCTCCCCATGGATTCGCCACAGGGAGGATCAAAATTTACCCCATCTTCGTCCAGGTCACCGTGCGGCAGAACAGACTGACGCATCCCTTCATCGTCAGTTTGTTGCCGTTTACGCGCAGATGCGCCTTGTAATAACGGCCGTCCTCGGGGCTATAACCTTCACCCTTCCAGCCATCACCAGTCGGGGCGAGATCCCAATAGATCTGCATCCCTTCGACCTTGCGGTCGCGCTTGGCCTTGTCGGGATTGCGTTCGTCGCGTTGCCCTCCGGCCGGTTCCTTGACCAGCAAGCGGTCGATCCGTCCGCACATCCTGGCACCGCACGGCGCCATCGCGACAATCGCCTTGCCATCATCGGTTTTCCAGCGGCCCGTGATCGGCGCCGGTGCGGCGGCGAGCGACGGAACGGCAGCCAGCGCCACGAGCGTCAGCGAACAGCGATACAACAATGCGACCTCCCCGGTTTTTCGTTTTCGCCTACAGCCTTGTCAGCAACATGGCTTGGCAGGCACGCAGTCTTGCACCATGCTGGCAAAAAACAAGGGAGAGTCTGATGCGATTCCATCATCTCGTCGTATCGCTGGCGACAGCGCTGGTCATTGCCGCGCCGGTATCGGCCAAGACCATCAAGGTCAGCGCGGATACGACCGACGCCAACGAGAAGCTGCAGGAAGCGTTGATCCTGGCCGAACCGGGTGATGTCGTACAACTCGCGGCGGGGGTGTGGCAGTTGACCGACGGCTTGTCGCTCGCTGTCCCCGGCGTCACCATCCGCGGCGCCGGGGCGGGCGAGGGCGGATCGATCCTGGATTTTTCGGGTCAGGAGGGCGCGGGCGAAGGGCTGCTCGTCACGTCCGACGACGTGTTCCTGACCAATTTTGCCGTCGTCAACACCAAAGGTGACGGCATCAAGTCCAAGGGCGCCGACCGCATCGTCTATCACCAACTGCGCGTCGAATGGACCGCGGGGCCGAAGGAAACGAATGGCGCCTATGGCATTTATCCGGTCGAAAGCACCGACGTGCTGGTCGACAGCGTCTATGTGCGCGGCGCGTCGGACGCAGGCATCTATGTCGGCCAGTCGAAAAACATCATCGTGCGCGAATCGGTCGCGACCGAAAATGTCGCGGGGATCGAGATCGAGAACAGCTATAACGCCGACGTCCACGACAATATCGCGACAAAGAACACCGGCGGCATCCTGGTGTTCGACCTGCCGAGCCTGCCGATGCAGGGCGGGCACAATGTCCGGGTGTTCGAGAATATCATCAACGACAACAGCACGCCCAATTTTGCGCCCAAGGGCAACATCGTCGCGAGCGTGCCCACCGGTACCGGGGTGCTGGTGATGGCGAACCGCAACGTCGAGATCTTCGACAATATCTTTGACAATAACGGAACCGCCAATGTGATGATCGTCGGGTACCGCTACGAGCATAAGGATCCGAAGTACCAGCCGCTGCCCCGCGCGATCGTGGTGCGCGACAATGTGCATGGCAAGGCGGGTTATGCGCCGAAGTTTCCCGGCGGCGACCAGATCGCGGCGGCCATGGGCGGGGCGATCCCGCCGGTGCTGTGGGACGGGTCCGGCGATGCGATCGTGCTGGACAAGGTCGGTGTGCTGTCGCTCAACCTGCCCGACGTCGCGACGCCGCAAAGCGATGCCAAGCCGTCGCCGGCCGATTTGTCCAAAGGAACGCCGCCCGCACCGCTGCCGGCGATCAAGCTGCCCGAAAGCATGGAGGCGAAGGTTCGGTGAAGCACGTAGTTGCCGTACTGGCGGCGATGCTGCTGCCGGCGGCCAGCGCCGCGACGATTATTGAAGAGGGGCCTGACAAGGTCGCGATACTGGGCGACGCGAACCCTGCGAAGCTGTCCGAATTCGCTTTTGGTCTGGGCAATGGCAACGACCGTCCGCGCGGCGCCTATGCCTATTCACTGCGGACGCCGCTGTTCAGCGATTATGCGGAGAAGGATCGCTATATCTATATCCCGCCTGGAACCCAGGCTCGGCTCGGCGCGGACGGCGCAATCGCCTTTCCGGTTGGCACCGTAATTTTCAAAAGCTTTGGATGGCCCGACTGGAACGACGGCAGGCCGGTCGAGACGCGACTGCTGATCCGCCGTGAAAAGGGCTGGGTAGCGCTGCCCTATATCTGGGATGCCGACGGCAGAGATGCAACGCTGGCGCTGGGCGGGCGCCGGGTGCCGGTGGCGTTCAAGAGCCCCGATGGCCATACGCACAACATTCGCTACGCGGTGCCGAACATGAACCAGTGCAAGGAATGCCACAGCCTGAACGGGGCGATCGTGCCGATCGGTCCAAAGGCGGCGAACATCGATTTCGAGGCAGCGAGCGCGGCCTATCTGCCGCTTCCCTCCGCCGCGCGGTCGGTAGCCGCCATGCCGCGTTGGGACGACCCCGCGACCGGCAGCGTCGCCGACCGTGCGCGCGCCTATCTCGACGTCAATTGCGCGCATTGCCACAATCCGGCGGGCAGCGCGTCGAACAGCGGCTTGTTCCTGCGCTGGACCGACGATCCCTCCGGCGTCAATTACGGCATCGGCAAGCGCCCGACCGCGGCGGGTCGCGGCAGCGGCGGCATGGATTTTGCGATTGCGCCGGGCGACCCCGCGCATAGCTTCATGATCTATCGCCTCGAAAGCACCGATCCCGGCATCGCGATGCCCGAGGTCGGGCGGTCGACGGTGCATAAGGAAGGCGCGGCGTTGCTGCGGCAATGGATTGCCGAAATGCCGAAGGACGGCGGATAGCCTGACTTTCGCGTTTCCACATTTCGTCATTGCGAGGAGCGAAGCGACGCGGCAATCCAGCGCGTGCGTAAACTGCTCTGGATTGCTCCGCTACGCTCGCAATGACGTGGGTTTCTATGCCGACCGCTTGGCTCTAAGGAGCGTTGCATGACCCAACTCGTCCTCCACGATTACTTCCGCTCCTCGGCCAGCTATCGCGTTCGCATTGCATTGAACCTGAAAGGGCTGGATTACGAGCGCGTCGAGGTCAGCCTGATCGCGGGCGAGCAGCGCAGCGATGCCTATCTGGAGCTCAATGCGCAGGGTTTTGTTCCGATGCTGGTCGCCGATGGCGAACCGATCATTCAAAGCATGGCGATCATCGACTGGCTCGACCGTGCCTTTCCCGAACCGCGGCTGATCCCCGAAGCCGCGATGCCGCGCGCTGTCGCGCTGGCGCAGGCGCAGGTCGTGGCAAGCGATATCCACCCGCTCAACAATCTGCGCGTGCTCAAATATCTGACCAAGGATCTGGGGTTGAACGAGCAGACCAAGGACCGCTGGATCGCGCGGTGGATCGCCGAGGGGTTCGAGGCGCTGGAGGCAATGGCGGGCGACGGAACCTATCTGGGCGGCGACACCCCCAGCATCGCCGACTGTTGCCTGGTGCCGCAAATGTACAACGCGCGCCGGTTCGAAGTGCCGCTCGACGATTATCCGCGGCTGGTCGCGATCGACGCCGCGTGTATGGATCTGGAGGCGTTCCAGAAGGCGCATCCCGACGCGGTAAAGCCCGCGTGATCCGCCTGCTGACCGGGGTTGCGCTGCTGGTTATGCCTGCGGCGGTGGCGGCGCAGGACGTAGTGTCCGACGAAGCCCCGATATTGATTGCGGAGATGCGCCGTCCCGATCGACAGGAAATCGTCGTCACCGGCTCGGGCGCGCTGCGGCCCGCAAAGAGCGACGCAGTGCAGGGCATCGCACTGATCGGCAACCTCGACTCCGGCCTTGGTGCCCGGATCGAGAACCGCTTGCGTGACGAAACCGGGATCGTTCAGTTCCGGCGCAGCGACGGGCGCAGCGCGCATCCCACGAGCCAAGGCGTAACACTGCGCGGGCTGGGCGGAAATGCTTCCGCGCGTGCGCTGGTGACACTCGACGGTGTTCCGCAGGCCGATCCCTTCGGCGGTTGGGTCGCCTGGTCGGCTTACGATGCAGTCAACCTGGGTGGCATTATCGTCGCGCGCGGCGGCGGAGGAGGAGCGGACGGTCCCGGCGCGCTCGCGGGAACGATCGGGCTGTATTCGACGATGACCGACGGGATTGCCGCGAGCGCCGCCTATGGCAGCCGCGGTAGCTGGGACCTGTCGGCGAGTGCAGGGGGCGAGCTGGGTCATGGGCAGGTCGCGCTCGACGGCCGCTACAGCCGCGGCGACGGTTTCATTCCGATTTCGCAGGGCCAGCGTGGCCTCGTCGACCGCGCCGCGCCTTACGAACAGGGCGGCCTCGGCGTTCGCCTGCGTTTCGACGCGGGCGCCGCAAGTCGCATCGAAGCAAGCCTGCGCGGCTTCGCCGACCGCCGCGACCGCGGTACTGATTTCTCTGCGAGCAAGACCGACGGCGTCGATGCCAGCCTGCGTTTCGTCCACGACCCCGTCGGTGCGACGCAATGGCTCGCGCTCGCCTATGTGCAGGTTCGCGATTTCGACAGCGGTTTTGCGAGTGTCGCAGCCGGGCGGAACAGCGTCGCACCGGCGCTGTTCCAGCGCGTACCGGCGACCGGGCTGGGCGCCCGCTTCGAACTTCGCCCGGCGATCGGTGGCGCGAACCCGCTGCGCATCGGCGCCGACTGGCGCCGCACGTCGGGCCGGACCGAGGAGGATTTCTTTTTCAGCGGCGTCACGCCGGGACGCCACCGCATCGCGGGCGGCAGCAGCGACACGGTGGGCACGTTTGCCGAATGGACGTCGGGCGACCGCGGCGACGGCCTGCTCTGGACGTTCAGCGGTCGCCTCGACCGCTGGTGGCTGGGTACGGGGTATCGGCTCGAGCGCAATATCGGCGGACCGACGATCACCGATCTTCGTTTCAAGGCGCGCGAGGGCTGGGAGGGGAGCGGCCGCGTCGGCGTTCGCTGGACCTCGGGCGCGCTATCGTTGCGCGCAGCGGGCTATCGCGGTTGGCGCTTGCCCACGCTCAACGAACTTTACCGGCCCTTCCGGGTCGGCGCAGACGTGACCAACGCGAACGAGGCATTGGAGCCCGAGCGGCTGTGGGGCGGCGAGGTTGGCGCCGATTGGAACAGCGGCGACACGAAACTGTCGGTGACATTGTTCGCCAATCGCCTGACGAACGCGATCGCCAATGTGACCCTGGCGCCGAACCTCAACCAAAGACAGAATCTGGACGCCATCGACAGCAAGGGCGTCGAGGTCAGCGCCGAACAGCGGATCGGCCCGGCAACGCTTCGCGCAACTTACGCATTCACCGATGCCAAGGTTGATGCGTCGGGCGCCGCGATGCGGCTCGACGGGCGCCGTCCGGCCCAGATCGCGAAGCATGGCGGCAGTGTTTCGCTGCGCAGCAATGGTGACGGGCCGTTCGGGGGCTTTGCGACGCTGCGCTATGTCGGCAAGCAGAATGAGGATGATCTGGGGCTGTTGGTGCTGGGCGATGCGCTTACGCTTGACGCGGGGTTATCGTGGCGGCTGACCGATGCAATCAGCCTGGAGGCACGCGGCGAAAATCTGTTCGATGAACTGGTGCCCGCTGCCATCTCGTCGGCGGGGATTGTCGAGCGCGCGACGCCGCGGACGTTGTGGATCGGCGCGCGCTTGTCGTTCTGACCTTCACAGGACGCCGATTGTCGATAAGAACGAGGCATGGCCGCCAAAAAGCTGAACCTCGACAATTTCCTGCCCTATCGCCTGTCGATCGCGTCGAACGCGCTGTCGGAGCGGATCGCCGCCGAATATCAGAACCGCTTCGGGCTGAAGATCCCCGAGTGGCGATTGATGGCGGTGCTGGGGGAAGGGAAGCCAAAGACGCAGCGCGAGCTGGTCGAGGCGACGCGGATGGACAAGGTGACGGTCAACCGCGCCGCCAAGGCGCTGGCCGAACGCCAGCTGATCGCGCGGCAGGCGCATGCGGTTGACGGCCGCTCGCACCATCTGGAACTCACCGAAACGGGCTGGTCGCTGTACGACGCGATCGTCCCGGCGGCGCTTGCGAGCGAGGCGCAGCTGGAATCCAAGATCAGCGCTGCCGAGCGCGCGACGATGATGGCGATCCTCGCCAAGCTGACCGCCGCCGCCGAAGATTATGCCTGACCCGGCCTTTCGCGCCGCGCCGCCCGACGCGCTGCGCATCGAGCCGCTGGGCGAACTGACCGCGATTTTCGACCGGCGGTCGATGCAGACGCATCTGGTGGTGTCGCCGATGCCCGAAATCCTGGCGGCGATGGGGGCGGACGATTGGGACGCGGCGACGCTTGCGAAGCGGCTCGCCGAAAGCTTCGACTTCGACGGCGTGGATGATGTTCGGACGATCCTCGCCGAGCGGTTGAGCGAGCTGGCGGCGATGGGGCTGGTGGCGCACGCGTGAGGCACAATATCCGCATTGCGGTCGGCCCGGTGCAATTCCGTATCGGCAGCGACTGGGCCGAACCGATTTCGGCGCTGGAGCAATTATACGCCGGCTATCCGCAAGACGACGCGCGCCCCGCCGACGCCACCGTGCGGTTGTTCGCCGCGCGGCCGTGGCGCCGCTGGGTCCGGCCGTCGGTCCACATCGGCGGCGACTTCGTCGTTCCCGATGCGCTGCCGCTGCCGCTGTCGATGGGGCTGCTTGCGGCCGAGATGGGGATGAATTTGCAGGTCGCGCTCGGATGGCGGCGGCATATGCTGCTCCATGCCAGCGCGGTCGCGAGGGATGACCGCGCGCTGATCATGTCGGGCGAATCGGGGTCGGGCAAATCGACGCTCGCGGCGCTGCTCGGTGAGGGCGACTGGCGGTTGATGGGCGACGAATTTACGCTGATCGACCCGGCGAGCGGCGACGCGCTGGCCTTTCCGCGCGCAGTCAGCCTGAAGAATGAAGCGATTGCCGCGGTCGCGGCGCAGGTCGATGCCGCGCGATTGGGGCCGCTGATGGCGGGAACGCCCAAGGGCGACATCCGTCACCTGATCCCGCGCGCCGATGCGATTGCGGATATGCACGAACCCGCGCGGCCTACGCTGCTGCTGTTCCCGCGCTTCGGCGGCGCGGCAGCGATCGAGCCGATGGGCGAGGGCGAGGCCTTCGTACGGCTGACCGAGGCGTCGACCAATTATGTCGCGCTGGGCGAAGCAGGATTTGCGGCACTGACGCGGCTGGTGCGCGAGACGCCGGCGTTCGGCGTGTCCTATCCTGACAGCGCGACGGGTATCGCATTGGTCGAGCAGCTATGGGCCGAGGTAGCGAAGTGAGCGCAGTACAGACTTTCGTCGACCTGCTCGCCGGGCGCCGCGAGGCCGCCGCGTTAGCCCCACGCGAGTGGGACGGGGTGATCGGCGTCGCGCGCAGCGAGGCGATGCTGCCCACGCTCGCGCACCGGCTCGACGGCGCCGACCTGCCGCCGACCGTCGCGGCGCTGTTCGCCGACCAGCGCGCCGCCGCGGCGGTCGCGCAGCGGCAGGCGCTGTGGGAGGCCGAGATGGCGCGCCGCGCGCTGGCACCGCTAGGGATCGAATTTGTGCTGCTCAAAGGCGCGGCCTATGCCGCCGCGAACATGGCATGTGCGGCAGGGCGCCAGATCGGCGACCTCGACATATTGGTGCTCGCGTCGGATATCCGCCGCGCCGAAAACGCCTTGCTCAACGCCGGATGGGAATGGGTCAAATCGGACCCCTATGACGATTTCTATTATCGCGAACATATGCACGAGCTGCCGCCGCTGATCCACAAGTCGCGCGACCGGATGATCGACGTCCACCACACCATCCTGCCCCGCACCCACCGGATTACCCCCGATGCTTTGGCGCTGGTCAGCGATGCGGTGACGAGTGCGGGCGGCTTTGCCGTGCTGAATCCCGCCGACATGACGTGCCACTGCGCCGCGCATATGCTGGCCGATGGCGATTTGCAGGGTGGCCTGCGCAACCTGTGGGATTTCAACCTGATGACGCGCGATTTTGCCGCGGCCGATCCGCGGTTTTGGGAGCAGCTCGATGTGCGTGCGCGATTGCATGGGTTGCGTGATGCGGTGCAGCGTGCGGCGCGGATGTCGCGGGATCTGTACGGCGCGGTACTACCCGCAGGATGGAACGGGCCGGAGACGACCGACCGCTGGTTTCGCCAGCGCCTCGTCGCCCGCGACGACTGGGGGCGGGTGACCCGACCGCTGCTTGAGCAAGCCTTCTACATCCGCTCGCACTGGCTGCGGATGCCGCCGACGATGCTGGCGCAGCATTTATGGACCAAGTGGCGGAAGCGTTAGAGGCGCGTCAACAGCGGCACAAGGTCGTCGAAATGGTCGATGACATGATCCGCGCCAAGCTCGTCGGCAGGCCGATCCAGAAAGCCGAAGCTGACCGCAATGCTGGTCACCCCGGCGCTGTTGGCTGCCATCACGTCATAGATGCTGTCCCCGACAAACGCCGCACGGCCGCCGGCGCAGCGGGCGACCATTTCAATGATCGGCGCGGGGGAGGGCTTGGCGTTGCCTGGCCCCAATGTATCGCCGCCAATGATCGTCGCCATCCGCTCGGCCAGCCCGAGCTCGCCGAGCAGCTTGCGCGCCATATCTTCGCGCTTGTTGGTGACCACTGCGGTCTGTACCCCTAGCGCATCGAGCCGGTTCAGCGCCGCGATCAGGCCGGCAAAGGGCCGACTATGGACCGCGATATTGGCCTCGTAGAACCGCAGCAATTCGCGATAGAGCCGCTCGAAATCGCCGCCCGGAATGCCGCCGGTTGCGGCGAATCCCTGTTCGAGCATGTGCCGTGCGCCCAGCCCGATCATCGGCCGCACCTCGGCTTCCGACAGAGGCGCGCGCGCGGCGAGGCCCAGCGCATGGTTGACCGCCGCGCTCAGGTCGCCCGCGGTATCGACCAGCGTACCGTCAAGGTCGAAGCCGACGATCGCGAAAGGAAATCCGTTCATCGGCTGCGCATGGCGCGACGCTCTGGAAACCGCAATGATTTGCTGGCATGGCAGCGCGCATGAGCAATCCAATCGCCGCTATCGTCCTTGCCGCGGGCAAGGGGACCCGCATGAAATCCGACCTGCACAAGGTGCTGCACCCGATCGCCGGGCGACCGATGCTGCTGCACCTGATGGCCAGCGTCGACGCGCTGAACCCCGCGAAGAAGGTGGTGATTGTCGGCGACAAGGCCGATCAGCTCGAAGCCGCGCTCGGCGGCACCGCCGATCTTGCGGTGCAGGATCCGCAGCTCGGCACCGGCCATGCGGTGCAGCAGGCGGAAGGCGCACTCGCGGGTTTCGACGGCGATGTCCTGATCCTCTATGGCGACGTGCCGTTCGTTCCCACCGCGACGATGCAGGCGATGATCGACCGGCTCAATGCCCCCGACGCGCCCGCGGTCGTGGTGCTCGCGTTCGAGCCCGCCGATGCGCAGCAATACGGCCGCGTCATCACTGAAGGCGACCGCGTGACCAAGATGGTCGAGCATAAGGACGCGACCGACGCCGAGCGTGCAGTCCGGCTATGTAATTCGGGGCTGATGGCGGCGAAATCGGCGGACCTCTTCGCCTTGCTGGCGCGCGTCACCGACGACAATGCGGCAAAGGAATTTTACCTCGTCGATATCGTCAATATCGCCAATGCGGACGGGCGGCATTGTGCGGTGGTCGTCACCGACCCCTATGACGTCGCCGGGATCAACAGCCGCGGCGAACTTGCTGCGATGGAGAGCGAATGGCAGGCGCGGCGGCGGGTGCAGGCGATGGCCGAAGGCGCCAGCCTGATCGCGCCCGACACAGTGTGGTTCGCCTGGGACACGCAGCTGGGTCGCGACGTGCTGATCGAACCCAATGTCTTCTTCGGCCCCGGCGTCACCGTGGCAGGCAATGTGAAAATCCGCGCCAATTGCCATATCGAGGGCACCACGATCGGCACCGGCTGCGAAGTCGGCCCCTTTGCGCGGCTGCGCCCCGGCACGGTGCTGGGCGAAAAGGCCAAGATCGGAAACTTCGTCGAAACCAAAAAAGCGGTGCTGGGCCAGGGCGCCAAGGCGAACCACCTCACCTACCTCGGCGACGTCACCGTAGGCGCTGGCGCGAACATCGGCGCGGGTACCATCACCTGCAACTATGACGGCTATTTCAAATATCAGACGGTGATCGGCGAAAACGCCTTCATCGGCAGCAACAGCGCGCTGATCGCCCCCGTCACCATCGGCCGCGACGCGATTGTGGCTGCCGGCAGCGCGGTGTCACGCGACGTCGCCGCAGGCGACCTGCGCATGGTCCGCGCCGAGCAGCTGGTCAAGCCGGGCTGGGCCGACCGTTTTCACGACGCGATGCGCAAGAAAAAATCAGGCAAATAGCGCCATGCCGTTGCCGACGCTGACCACGCCGCGGCTGGTGCTGCGCCAGATCCGCCCGGACGACGCACCCGCGCTGTTCCCGGTGCTATCCGACCCCGAAGTGATGCAATGGTGGTCGAGCGGCCCGCATCAGTCGCTCGCCGAAACCGCCGACTATGTCGCATCGAACGCCGCCGAAGGGCAGGGCTTCGCCTGCTGGGCGATCACCCCGCACGACGATGTCGCGATCGGCTGGGTGATCCTGATCGACGCCAAGCCCGATGTGAAAGAAATCGGCTACATCCTGCACCGCGACCATTGGCGCGGCGGGATCGCGCGCGAAGCCGTGGCGCGCGTCATCGACTATGGTTTTGCCGAACTGAAGCTGCGACGCATCTTTGCCGATACCGATCCGGAGAACAGCGGATCGATCGCCCTGCTCGAACGGCTCGGCTTTCAATATGAAGGCCGTCTGCGCGGCGAATGGGAAACGCATATCGGCGTGCGCGATTCGCTGATTTATGGCTTGCTGCGCGACGAATGGATAATGGAGAAAAAGCCGTGACCGACCGCTATACCGACAAGCCGTTCCTGCGCTTTGTCGACGCCTGGGTGCTGAAAGCGATCGGACACCTGGATCCCGAGACCGAAACCTATTGCAAGGCGATGGTGCCGCAGCTCGAGCAAAGCTTTGGCTTGAAGGGCAGCTGGGAACAGATCGTCCAACAGCAGATGAAATTCGGCCCCGAACTGCCCGCGCAGATCCGCAAGATCTGGACTGACGGTAAGGCGCGCTTTGAAGAAGGCAACGGTGCTGCGCCCGATCCGGTGCAATTCGCCTATCTTTTCGTCGACAGGAATCTCCAGAAAGCTTGACATGATATCATGATATGATATCAGTATATCATGACTCGCATACTTACCGAGGTTCCGGACGAAGACGTGAAACGGCTCGACGCCATTGCGCGACGTGACGGCAAATCGCGCGCGGCTGTTTTGCGGGAAGCCATCCAGAATTATCTCGATGCCGGTTCCAAACAAGGCTTCGAGAAATATTTCGGCTTGTGGGAACGGCACGGTTCGCGCGTCGATGGTCTGGAATATGAACGCCAGTTGCGTGACGAATGGCCCGATGTCGGCGACATCGCGCCACCCAAAAAGAAACGCAGCGCCGCGTGAGCGAGCGCTTTTTCGATACCAATATCGTCATTGATATGCTGCACGATCGCCCTGCAGCATGGGCCGAGGTGCGTAACGTCACCCGCGCATGGATCAGCAGGATGACATGGATCGAGGTTATGTCGGGCGTTCCCGACAGCGCGGCGACTGAGACGGAGGAGTTTCTGCGTCTCTTTGCGATGAGCGAAATCGATGAAGAAATCGCCCGACGGGCGGCGGCGCTTCGCCATCAACGCAAGTCACTGAAATCGCCCGATGCCATCATCCTTGCTTCGGCACAGGTTTCTGGCCGTATTCTCGTGACAAGAAATACAAAGGATTTCCCGGCAGAAATGCCCGGCATCCGCGTCCCCTACAAAGTCGGATCAAAGGCAAAATAAATGTGCGGAATTATCGGAATTATCGGCAAGGACCAGGTCGCCGATCGCCTCGTCGACGGGCTGAAGCGGATGGAATATCGCGGCTATGACAGCGCAGGCGTCTGCACCGTGCAGGATGGCCAGCTGATCCGCCGCCGCGCCGAGGGCAAGCTGGCCAATCTGGTCAAGGAACTCGCGGGCAATCCCGCCTCCGGCACCGTCGGCATCGCGCACACGCGCTGGGCCACCCACGGTGCGCCGACGACGAGCAATGCGCACCCGCATGCGACGGGCGAGGTCGCGCTGGTCCACAACGGCATCATCGAAAATTTCAAGCCGCTGCGCGAAGCGTTGCAGGCGCGCGGCCGCAGCTTCGAGAGCGAGACCGATACCGAGGTCGTCGCGCATCTGGTGAGCGAACAGGTCGAGGCGGGCAAGTCGCCGCAGGAAGCGGTGCAGGCGGTGCTGCCGCAGCTCCGCGGCGCCTTCGCGCTCGCCATCGCCTTTCGCCAGCATCCCGACCTGCTCATCGGCGCGCGGCTCGGTTCGCCGCTCGTCGTCGGTTATGGCGAAGGCGAGACCTATCTCGGCAGCGACGCGCTCGCGCTCGCGCCGCTGACGCAGAAGATCGCCTATCTCGACGAGGGTGACTGGGTCGTCATCACCCGCGACGGCGCGCAGATTTACGACAGCGCGAACAACCCGGTAACGCGCGAAATCACGACCAGCGGCGTCACCGCCGCGGCGGTCGAAAAGGGCAATTACCGCCACTTCATGCAGAAGGAGATTTTCGAGCAGCCGACCGTCGTCGCGCAGACGCTCTCCTCCTACATCCGCCCGCTCGAACAGACCGTCGCGTTGCCGCAGATGGATTTTGACCTGTCGGCGATCGACCGCATCACCATCGTCGCGTGCGGCACCAGTTTCTATGCCGGGATGGTTGCCAAATATTGGTTCGAAACCTTTGCCCGCGTCCCCGTCGACATCGATGTCGCCAGCGAGTTCCGCTACCGCGACCCGGTGCTGCAACCCGGCGGGCTCGCGCTGTTCATCTCGCAATCGGGCGAGACCGCGGACACGCTCGCGGCGCTGCGTCACTGCAAGGCGAACGGGCAGACGATTGCGGTCGTCGTCAACGTCCCGACCAGCAGCATGGCGCGCGAGGCCGATCTGCTGTTGCCGACCCACGCCGGTCCCGAAATCGGTGTCGCCTCGACCAAGGCCTTTACCTGCCAGCTCGCGGTGCTCGCCGCGCTCGCCGCCCACCTCGCGCTCAAAAAGGGCAAGCTCAGCGCCGACGAGGAGCATGAGATCGTCAAACATCTGATCGAGGCGCCCGCCGCGCTCAACGCGGCGCTGAGCCACGACGACGACATTGCTGCGATGGCGCATCTAATCGCCCCGGCGCGCGACGTGCTCTACCTCGGCCGCGGCCCCGACTATCCGCTGGCGATGGAGGGCGCGCTCAAGCTCAAGGAAATCTCGTACATCCACGCCGAGGGCTACGCCTCGGGCGAAATGAAGCACGGCCCGATCGCGCTGATCGACGAATCGGTCCCGGTCATCGTCCTCGCGCCCAGCGGCCCGCTGTTCGAAAAGACCGTCAGCAACATGCACGAAGTGATGGCGCGCGGCGGCAAGGTCGTGCTGATTTCGGACGCCGACGGCATCGCCGAAGCAGGCGATGGCTGCATGGCAACGATCGAAATGCCCAAGGTCCACCCGCTCATCGCGCCGCTGGTGTATGCGGTGCCGGTGCAGCTGCTCGCGTACCATGTGGCGGTGGCGAAAGGGACGGACGTGGATCAGCCGCGCAATCTGGCGAAGTCGGTGACGGTGGAGTGAGCTGGGACACCACCTGCCACTGCGGCGCTGTCTCGGTGAGGCTTGCCAAGGCGCCCGAAGAAATCGCCGAATGCAATTGCTCGCTCTGCTTCTCGCACGGCATCCTCTGGGCCTATTACTCGCCGCGTGATGTCGTGATCGAAGGAAAGACGCGGACCTATAATCGCGCCGACCGTGCAAACCCCAATTCGGACCTGCATTTTTGCGCGACCTGCGGCTGCGTGACGCACTGGTCGGCGACCGCGGGGCTGATCGAGCGAATGGGCGGGGAGGTCGATATGATGGGCGTCAACATGCGGCTGTTCGATCCGGTGCAGCTCAGCGGGTTGAAGCTCAGCTTTCCCGATGGGCGCGGCTGGTCGGGTGAGGGGCCGTGGGGCTTTGTCCGCGACGCGGCGGTTATGCCCTGAATGGGCGGTTACGCCGCCGCGTTCGCCTGGGCCAGAATCGACTCCGCGACATCCTCGATCTTGCCGGCGACCAGCAGTGGTGCGCCTCCGACCATGCCGACCTGGGTCTGGCCATTTTCATAGTCGCGGAGCCAGGCGACATTTTCGGCGACGACCAGATAATTGCCGCCGCGCGACTTGAGTTCGATGAATTTCATGCCGATGTCTCCTGTTCGCCCGGGCTCTAGGTACGAAGTATGAAGATTGTAGGATTCTGATGAGCTTCGCCGCGATCATTTTCGATTTCGACGGTGTGATTGCCGACAGCGAGGTGCGCGCGAACCAGTCGCTCGCCGAAAGCCTGACCGCGGCCGGGATGCCGTCGACCTATGACGAGTGCCTGCGCGACAATTATGGCCACAACTGGCAGGAGACACAGCGGCGGATCGAGGCGCGCTTCGGGCGGGCGCTGCCCGCCGATTTTCGCGAGCTGCATCGCGAGCGCGCGCGGGGCCGGTTCATGGAGGGGCTTGACGCGGTCCCCGGCGCCGCCGATTTCCTCGCGACGCTGGGCCCGCTGCCGCGCGCGATCGCGTCGTCGAGCCGCGCCGAATATATTGGTTGGGCTCTCGGCTTATTCGGGCTGGGGCATCATTTCGGCGATCATGTGCACAGCGCCGACGGCTGGGAGCGCGGCAAGCCGTTTCCCGACATCTACCTCGCCGCCGCCAAGGGGCTGGGCGTCGATCCTGCACGGTGCCTGGCGATCGAAGACTCGCCGACTGGGGCGCAGGCGGCGCTGGCCGCGGGGATGACCGTGGTCGGCTTTTGCGGTGCGGGGCATATCGTTGATCGCGCCGCGCATGGCGAGATGTTGCGCGCCGTCGGGGTGCATCATGTGGCGCTGACCTTTGGTGAGATCGGGGCACTGACATTCGTCGCACGATAATCCTCCCCGTGGCGAAGCCATGGGGAGGGGGACCGTTCGCGAAGCGAATGGTGGAGGGGCATAGCGACGATAGCGCCGAAGGCCCTCCGTCAGCGCCTCGCGCTACCACCTCCCCATGGCTTCGCCACAGGGAGGATATTTGCAGCAAAAAAACGCTGTCCTACAAAATCCGGCTGGATTAGCCTGACATGTGCTTCGACCCCGAACACGGGACGAAAATGTGAATCGCGAGTGAAGTTGCGCAGTTTTCTGCCACTTTCCGACGAATCCCCAAGGAGAGAGCCCCGATGTGTACCGAAAAAATGGAAGCCGATCGCGACCGCGCCGGAATGCCCGTCGCGCGCCGCAGCTTTGCCGCGCTTGCGGGTGCGGGCGCGCTGATCGCGGCGCTACCGTCGCGCGCGATGGCGGGCAAGCCGGTGAAGGGCCGCGACGTCACAATCACCACCGCCGACGGCGTCTGCGATGCCTATTTCGTGGCACCCGCCGATGGGAAGCATCCCGGCGTGCTGATGTGGCCCGACATCCGCGGGCTTCGCCCCGCCTTTCGCCAGATGGCCGACCGCCTGGCGGGCGAGGGCTATGCGGTGCTGTGCGTCAATCCCTTCTACCGCTGGCAAAAAGCGCCGGTCGTCGATGCCGAAAACAACTGGGGCGTTCCTGCGGTGCGCGAGAAGCTCTTCGGCTATCTCAAGCTGCTGACAAAAACGCTGGTCGATACCGACGCCGCGGCGCATATCGCCTTCCTCGATGTGCAGAAAGAGGTCGACAAGACGCGCAAGCTTGCCACGACCGGTTACTGCATGGGCGGCCCGATGACGATCTACACCGCGGCGTTGAAACCCGATCGGGTCGGTGCGGCAGCAAGCTTCCATGGCGGCGGGGTCGGCACCGACAAACCCGACAGCCCGCATTTGCTGATCCCCGGCACGCGAGCGGGCTATCTGTTCGCGATCGCCGACAATGACGACAAGGAAGCGCCGAACGAAAAGGTCTTGCTCAAAGCGGTGCTGGAACCGCGCAAGCAATGGCACGAGGTCGAGGTGTATGCAGGCGCGATGCACGGTTGGTGTCCGCCCGATGGCCGTGCGTATAATGAGGCGGCGGCCGAAAAGGCGTGGGGACGAATGCTGGAACTGTTCAAAGCTGAACTAACATAGAGCGCCGCAGTTGAAGGAGGCAGCACAATGTTGTGGATAGCGGTTGGCCTATTTTTAGCTGCACTGTTGGTGATTGGATCTATCCGTCTCCAGGATTTCCGGCGTCAAAAGACACGTTATGGTGGCGATTCCGGGTATTCAACTTCGATGGTTGTTGGCGATGACAGTCCTGCACATGGGCGCGATGCTAACGCCGCCGATTGGGGCGGCAGTGAGGGAAGTTGCGGCGGTGGGGACGGCGGAGGAGGTGGCGACTAAAGGTCAGCGGCTCGCAGCGTAGCTCGCATAAACGCGATGACCGCCGCTCCCGAAGGTCATGACCTTATACGCCTCACGGTGGTCGCCGTGCTCCATCCCCGGCGACCCCATCGGCATCCCTGCAACCGCGAGGCCTTTGACGCCCTTGGGCTTTTCGCGGAGCAGGCGAGCGATTTCTTTGGCGGGGACATGGTCCTCGATCACATAGCCGCCGACGAGCACGGTGTGACAGCTGCGCAGCGCCTGCGGCACGCCCTGCTTGTCCTTGATCGCCGCCATGTCGGCCGAATTGACGATCACCGCCTTCTGCCCGAACGACGCTTTGACCTGTTCCAACCATTTGAGGCAGCAGCCGCAGCCCGCGTCGCGGAACATCGTCGGATTGGCAGCGTGGGCGCCACCGATGGTGGCAGAGAAGGCCGCGAGGGCGAAGAAGAAGCGGCGGGCGGGGGACATGGCAGGGTTCCTTGCTGAATTCGAACGAAGAGTAGCAGCCGCGGCGCGCCGCACAAGCGGTTCAGCCCATTGGATAAAGGATGTCTTTGCTCACTTTATGCAATGCCGTCATCACCTCGTCGCTCAGCACCAGATCCATCGCATCGAGGATCGGCTGGAGCTGGTCATCGGCGCTGACCCCGACGATCGTCGAGGCGACGAAGTCATGCTGTTTCGACCAGGCGGTCGCCATCGTGACCGGGTGCAGCCCGGCGTCTTCGGCGATCTGCAAATAGCGCGCGGTCGCGGCAAGGCTCTTCTCGTTGACGAAGCGCTGGCCCATCGCGGCCTGCCGCCCCTCCATCTTCAGATAGCGCGAGAAGCGCGCGCCCTCGGGTGTCGCACCGCCCTGATATTTGCCCGAGAGCACCCCGCCGGCGAGCGGCGAATAGGGGATCAGGCTGACGCCTTCCTGGCGACACACCTGTTTCAGCTCATCCTCGAAACGGCGGTTGTTGAGGCTGAAATTATTCTGGATGGTGTGATAGCGCGCTACGCCCAGCTGTTCCGACGCCGCAAGCGATTTCATCAGCCCCCAGCTCGTTTCGTTCGAGCAGCCGAGGATGCGGACCTTGCCGACGCGGACCAGCTCGTCGAGCGCGTCCATCACCTCGTCATAAGGCGCATCATGGTCAGGCCAGTGCGTCTGGTAGAGGTCGACATAGTCGGTTTGCAGCCGCGTCAGGCTGTCGTCGATCGCCTGGAAGATATTCTTGCGGTCGAGCGCGGTCATGCCGCCTCGGCATGGCGATTTGAACCACACATGGCTCGGCCCCGACACCTTGGTGGCCAGGATGATCGCGTCGCGCGGCTTGGTCTTCAGCCAGCGCCCGACGATCTCTTCGGTGCGGCCGACCCATTTGATGTCGGGTGGCACCGGATAACCCTCGGCGGTATCGTAGAAGTTGATCCCGGCCTCAAAGCAACGATCGAGGATGCGGAACGCCGCGGCCTCGTCGGTCTGGCTGCCAAAGGTCATCGTCCCCATGCAGATGTCGGACACATGGATGGCGCTCTTGCCAAGACGGCGACTCTGCATGGCTCTGTTCTCCGGTCAGAAGAGGGGAGCGCCGTCTTTAGGTTGCGGGATGCAACCTTGCAATCAGATCAGCAGCGCGAGCGATCCGACGAGCAGCATCGCCATCGTCCAGTTAAACGCGCGCAGCCGTGCCGGGCTGGACAGCCAGCCGCGCAGCACCTGACCCATCACCGCCCACAGGCTGGTCGAGGGCAGGTTGATCAGGCCAAAGATCACGGCGACGAGCAGCACCGCGCCCAGATTGCGGTCGGGCGCATAAAGCGCAATCGCGGTCAGCGCCATCGACCAGGCCTTTGGATTGACCCACTGGAACAGCATGGCCTGGACAAAAGTCATCGGCTTGCCGCGCGTGCCGCCTTCCGTATCGGGCGCCGCCGCGTTGGCGATCTTCCACGCCAGCCACAGGAGATAAGCGACGCTCACCACATTGAGCACGAGGTTCAGCACTGGAAACAGGTCGAACAGTCCCATCAACCCGACGCCGACCAGCACGATCATCAAAGTAAACCCGATGCCGACGCCGAGCGCGTGCGGCACCGTGCGGCGGAGCCCAAAATTGGCCCCCGACGCCATCAGCATCATATTGTTCGGCCCCGGCGTGATCGACGAAACGAGCGCGAAGGCGGCGAGCGCGGCGAGGGTGGTCTGACTCATGGACGCAACATAATCGGCATCTGGACGGTGCGGGTTGCAAAGAATCGCAAAAATTGCGTACTGGATGCAATCTATGAGCAAGATGGATGATATCAGCCGCAAAATATTGCGCGAACTGTCCTGCGACGGACGAATCTCGAACCTCGAACTCGCCGAGCGCGTCGGGCTTTCGCCTTCGGCCTGTTTACGGCGGGTGCAGGAACTAGAGCGGAGCGGGGTAATCACCGGCTATCGCGCCGCGATCGATCCGGCAAAGCTGGGGCTGGCTTTCATGGCGTATGTGACCGTCGGACTGTCGACCCACACCAAGAAGGCGCAGTCCGATTTCGAACAGGCGATGGCCGCGGCGCCCGAAGTGCGCGAGTGCCACAATGTCACTGGCGCAATCGAATATCTGCTGCGGATCGAGACCGCGGATCTGGCGGCGTACAAGCATTTTCACACCGAAGTGCTGGGCGTGCTGCCGCAGGTGCATTCGATCAGCACCTATGTGGTGATGGAGTCGACGAAAGACGAGCGGGCTTAGATTAGCCGTCGCCCCCGCCTTCGCGGTGGCGACGATGGTGCCTTGAACCGCGCCACCCGCCACCGCATATCGGTTTCATGACGAAACTTTCCTTCCTTGACCTCGTGCCCGTCACCGACACCGGCACGATCGCCCAGTCGCTTGCCAATGCCGCCGATCTTGCCCGCCATGCCGAGGCGCTCGGTTACCAGCGCTATTGGGTCGCCGAACATCATGGCATGGCGGGGATCGCCAGCGCGGCAACCGCGGTCGTATTGGCGCATATCGGGCAGGCGACCTCGACGATCCGGATCGGCGCGGGCGGGATCATGCTGCCCAACCATGCACCGATGGTGATCGCCGAACAGTTCGGGACGCTGGACGCGCTGTTTCCGGGGCGCATCGACCTGGGCCTGGGCCGCGCGCCGGGATCGGACGGCGTGGTGGCGCGTGCGCTCCGCCGCAACCTGGCGAGCGACGAGCGACAATTCCCGCAGGATGTCGTCGAATTGCAGGCTTTCCTTGCCGGTGACGACCGGCTCGGCATTCGCGCAGTGCCGGGCGAGGGGACCAATGTGCCGCTGTGGATATTGGGATCGAGTCTGTTCGGTGCGCAGCTCGCCGCGATGCTGGGGCTGCCCTATGCGTTTGCCAGCCATTTCGCGCCCGACGCGCTCGACGAAGCGCTCGACATCTATCGCCGCCAGTTCAAGCCGTCGGCGCAGCTTGCCGAGCCCTATGCCGCCGCAGCGTTCAATGCGTTCGCAGCCGACACGCGCGAGGAGGCCGAGTTGCTGGCATCGTCGCAGCAGCAGGCGTTCGTCGCGCTGCGTACCGGCAATCCTGGCAAGATGAAACCGCCGCTGGCAGGTTACAAGGACAGCCTGCCGCCCAACGCGCGCGCGATCCTCGACCATGTGCTGCAATGTTCGGCGGTCGGGACCGTCGATGACATCGCGGCGGGCCTGAAAGCCTTCGTTGCGCGCACCGGTGTCGACGAGGTTATCATCGCGTCGTCGATGTACGACCATTCTGCGCGCAAACGCTCGCTGGCGCTGACAATGGAGGCTGCCAAGCGTGCCTGACCGCGCTGTGTTGACGCACCTTGCGGCGCGGCAGTATAGGGACGGTCCGACCAAGGGCGGCCCAGCGGGGTCGCCTTTTTACTTTTGCCTGAAAGGTGCCTGCCATGTCGATCACGCCGCTCATGCCCGTTTACCCCCGGTGCGCTGTGCGTCCGGTGCGCGGCGAGGGCGCCTATCTGATTGGCGAGCGCGGCGAGCGGTATCTGGACTTTGCCAGCGGCATTGCCGTCAACCTGCTGGGCCACGGCCATCCGCATCTGACCAAGGCGATTCAGGAGCAGGCGGCAACGCTGATGCACGTGTCGAACCTTTACGGCAGCCCGCAGGGCGAGGCCTATGCCCAGCGCCTCGTCGACAACACTTTTGCCGATACAGTGTTCCTGACCAATTCGGGCGCCGAGGCGGTCGAATGCGCGATCAAGACGGCGCGCGCCTATCATTCGAGCGCCGGCAACGCGCACAAACATACGCTCATCACCTTCAACAACGCCTTCCACGGCCGCACGCTCGGGACGATTTCGGCGACCAATCAGGAAAAGCTGCGCAAGGGGTTCGACCCGCTGCTGCCCGGTTTCGCCTATTCGCCGTTCGACGATCTCAACGCCGCGCTTGACCTGGTCGACGACAATACCGCGGGCTTCCTGATCGAACCGATTCAAGGCGAGGGCGGCATTCGCCCTGCATCGCAGCCGTTCCTGCAGGGACTGCGTGACATCTGTAACGAACGCGACCTGATGCTCGTATTCGACGAGGTCCAGTGCGGCGTCGCGCGCACCGGCTCGCTTTATGCCTATCAGGAATTCGGCGTGACGCCTGACATCATGGCGAGCGCCAAGGGGATCGGTGGCGGTTTCCCGATGGGGGCGTGCCTGGCGACTGAGAAAGCGGCGCGCGGGATGGTTATCGGCACCCACGGTTCGACCTATGGCGGCAACCCGCTGGCGTGTGCCGCAGGGCAAGCGGTGCTCGACGTCGTTCTGGAAGAAGGTTTCCTCGATCAAGTCAAGGCGACCGGCGAACGGCTGCGCAGCGCGCTCGAGCAGCTGATCCCGAACCACGACCATCTGTTCGAAAGCGTTCGCGGCATGGGTTTGATGCTGGGCGTCAAGCTGAAGTCCGACAGCCGCGCCTTTGTTGCGCATCTGCGCGACAATCATGGCCTGCTCACGGTGGCAGCGGGCGACAATGTCGTGCGCGTGCTGCCGCCGCTCAACATCGAACAAAGCCATATCGACGAGTTCGTCGAGAAACTGTCGGCGGGCGCGGCGAGCTATACGCCGCCCGAGTCCTGATGCCCAATTTCCTGAACCTGTCCGATGCGGGCGGCGATGCCGTCGCTGCGATGATCGCCGATGCGATCGACCGCAAGGCGGCACGCGCCGGTTGGCCCAAGGCCAAGCCCGACGCCGACGCGCCGCTGGCCGATCATGTGTTGGCAATGGTGTTCGAGAAAAACTCGACCCGCACCCGCGCGTCGTTCGACATCGCGATCCGCCAGCTCGGCGGGGTGCCGATGATCCTCGACGCGGGTACGACCCAGCTCGGTCGCGGCGAAACGATCGCCGACACCGCGCGCGTCCTGTCCCGCTATGCCGATGCGATCATGATCCGCACCGACGATCATGCCAAGATCGAGGAACTGGCCGAATATGCCAGCGTCCCCGTCATCAACGGCCTGACCGACCTGTCGCATCCGTGCCAGATCGTCGCCGACCTGCTCACTATCGTCGAGAGCGGCAAGGCGCTCCCCGGACTCGAGCTCGCTTGGCTCGGCGACGGCAACAATGTGCTGGCATCGTTGATCGAGGCGGCGGGATTGTTCGGCTTCAATGTCCGCGCCGGCGTACCGCAGGGCTATGAACCCGATGCGGGTTTTGTCGAAGCGGCGCGCGCCAAGGGCGCGCGGATCGACATCTTGCGCGACGCGCGCGAAGCGGTTGCGGGCGCCGATCTGGTCGTCACCGACACCTGGGTGTCGATGGGGCAGGATCACGCCCACAACAAGCTGGCTGCGATGGCCCCCTATCAGGTCGATCAGCGCCTGATGAGCGCGGCAAAGGGCGACGCGCTCTTCCTGCACTGCCTGCCCGCGCATCGCGGCGAGGAAGTGGTCGACGCGGTGATCGACGGATCGCAGTCGCGGGTGTGGGACGAGGCAGAGAACCGCGTCCACGCGCAAAAATCGATCCTGCTATGGGCGCTTGGGAAGTTATGACCGACACCGTCGAAACCTGGTTCGACCAGCCGCTGCTGTTCACCATTGCCGAACGCCATGTGCGCGGCCGCTTCGTGCGGCTCGGTCCGACCCTGAACACCATCATCGGCGCGCATGATTATCCACCGGTCGCCGAAAAGCTGCTGGCCGAAGCGCTGGTGCTCACGGTGCTGCTCGGCTCGACCCTGAAAGACGAGAATGGCCAGCTGACCTTGCAGGCGCAGACCGGCGGCGGGCCGGTCGAACTGCTGGTGTGTGACTATCGCGCCGGCGAACTGCGCGGCTACCTCAAATTTGACGCCGAGCGGCTGGCGGAGGTTGGACCCGATCCGACCTTGTTCGCGCTGTTCGGCGAGGGTTTCCTTGCGATCACCTTTGACCAGTCGACGACCGCCGAACGCTATCAGGGCATCGTCCCGCTCGAAGGCAGCTCGATCGGCGAGGCAGCCGAACATTATTTCGAACAGTCCGAACAGATCCCCAGCCTTATCCGGCTGGCGGCGCGCCACGATCATGAGGCGGGATGCGTCGCCGGCGGCTTGCTGCTCCAGCATTTGCCCGAAGGAGAAGTCGGCCGCGACCGGTTGCACACACGCCACGACCACCCCGAATGGGAACATGCACGGACGATCGCCGCGACCCTAAAGGACGAAGAACTGACCGATCCCGCGCATTCGCTCGAAACGCTCGCCTGGCGGCTGTTTCACGAGGATGAAGTGCGCGTCGATCCGGGCGTTCCGGTGACCCGCGGTTGTCGGTGCAGCACCGAATATTTCGCCGGTGTCCTGGCACAGTTTCCCGCGGCGGAGCGGCAGGATATGGCTGACGATGCGGGGCAGATCGTCGTCGATTGCGCCTTTTGTTCGCGCATCTTTCCGATCCCGCTCGACGGCATTTCTTCGGCGGATTGACGACGAAACGGTCTCATCCAGCGCCAGGCGGTTGAAAAACGTGGCTGGCGTTGTTATCTGACATCGGACGGGGTCGCGTATCAGCCCGCAACGGGTGTCCGATGGATAGGTGCAATGGCGATCTTTTCTCCCCTGTTTCGATGGCCGCTTGCAGCGCTTGCGCTGGCAGGGGCGAGCGCGGTACCCGCCCAGGCGCCGTCGCTGGCGATGCTCGACACGCTCGAAAAGGGCAGCTGGCAGCTGCGCGAGCGCGGCAAGGACAATGTTTTGCAGACGATCTGTGTCGGCGACGCCCGCCGGATGATCCAGATCGAGCATCCGCGCGCAACCTGCTCGCGCTATATTATCGAAGACACGCCCAAGTCGGTCACGGTTCATTATACCTGCCCTGGCGCCGGGCACGGCCGCACCAGCATTCGCAACGAAACCAACCGGCTGGTGCAGATCGACACGCAGGGGATCGCCGACGGCAAGCCTTTCTCGCAGTCGATCGAAGCGCGCCGCACCGGACCCTGCTGACGGCAACCGCTCGTTAACCATTCGCCTGTAGACGGGACGGGTGACACACCGATGTGTGTCCTTCTCCCTAACGGCTTCATGCCGACCTGGGCCGTGTGACGATCGTCGCGCGGCCCGTTTCTTTTGGTGCGGTGCAACACGCGCCCCTTGCACGGTTGTCGGAGCAGGCGTATCGGGCGCCGATGCAAGATGTTGCCGGAAAAACCCTGATCGTCCTCTTGTCGGGCGGGCTTGACTCGATGGTGTGCGCTGGCCTTGCGCGCGAGGCGGGCGCGCGTATCGTCGCGCTGACGATCGACTATAACCAGCGCCACCGCGTCGAACTGGAGTCCGCAGCGCGGATCGCGGCCGAGGTCGGTGCGACGGAGCATATCGTGCTGCCGCTCGACCTGCGCCGGTTCGGCGGCTCGGCGCTGACCGCCGACATCGACGTGCCCAAGGACGGAGTCGGCGACGATATCCCGATCACCTATGTTCCGGCGCGCAACCTCATTTTTCTGTCGCTGACGCTGGGACTCGCCGAAGCGCGGCAGGCGCAGGACATCGTCATCGGCGTCAATGCGCTCGATTATTCGGGCTACCCCGATTGCCGCCCCGAATTTATCGCCGGCTTTGAGGAGCTCGCGCGGTTGGCGACGCGCGACGGCGACCGCGGCGTCGATTTCCGCATCCACGCGCCGCTCCAGCATATGACCAAGGCCGACATTGCTGCGGAAGCCGCGCGGCTCAAGATGGACGCGGCGATGAGCTGGTCGTGTTATGACCCGACGCCAGAGGGTTTCCACTGCGGTTATTGCGACAGCTGCCGGTTGCGGAGCAAGGGCTTCGCCGACGCCGGGCTGACCGATCCGACGCGTTACGCGTGATCGCATGACCTACGCCGTCAAAGAGATTTTTCTGACGCTGCAAGGCGAAGGCGCGCAGGCGGGACGCCGCGCAGTGTTCTGCCGCTTCGCTGGCTGCAACTTATGGACCGGACGCGAGCAAGACCGCGTCAGGGCGATCTGCAAGTTCTGCGACACCTATTTTGTCGGCACCGACGGGACGCTGGGCGGCAAATATGCGGATGCCGCGGCGCTCGCGGTGGTGATTGCCGAATGCTGGGGGGAAGGCGGCGACGATCGCTATGTCGTGCTGACCGGTGGTGAACCGATGTTACAGGTTGACGCCGCGCTGATTGACGTACTCCACGCGCACGGCTTCACGATCGCGATCGAAACCAATGGCACCTTCGCGGTGCCGCGCAGCATCGACTGGATTTGCGTCAGTCCCAAGGCCGGCAGCCCGCTGGTCCAGACCAGCGGTGACGAGTTGAAACTGGTCTGGCCCCAGCCGGGCAGCGATGTCGAACGGCTGGCGGGGCTCGATTTTACCCACCGGCTGGTCCAGCCGCTCGACGACCCGAACGCGGCCGAAAATGTCCGGCAGTGCATCGATCTGGTGATGGCCGACCCGCGCTGGCGGCTGTCGCTCCAGACGCACAAGAGCCTGGGGCTGCGATAAGGTCAGTCGGTCTTTTTCGCGGCGCTGTCGGTGGTCACGGCGCGTTTTGCGGCGGGTGCGGGAACTGCGTCAGGGTTGGCATCGGCATCCTCGTCGTTCGCGACGGGCTCGTCGGCTTCGGCATCGCTTTTGGTTGCGGCCTTTTTACCGCTGTCATCGGGAATGCTGTTATCGACCGCGGTGCCATCGGCGCTCGCATCGTCGAGGACGATCATCGCGTCGCTGACCGACCCCGGCTGGACCTCGACCGCGTCGAGCTTGGTGGTGGATTTGCCCGCCGGCTCGCCGCTGCCGCACGCGGCAAGGACGAGGAGCGGGAGCGATGCGAGGAGGACGCGTTTCATGCGCCGTTCCTAATCGCTCGACCGGAGCTTGTCGAGAAAGGCAGGCAGCGCGTCGGCCAGCGCGGCATCGACATCGGCGAACGATGCGGGCCTGCCCAGCGCGGCCAGGCTGGTGACGGGAAACTCGGCGATGCCGCATGGCACGATGCCGCCGAAATGCGACAGGTCGGGGGCGACGTTCAGCGACAGGCCGTGTAGCGTGACCCAGCGTTTGACGCGCACCCCGATCGCCCCGATCTTGGCCTCGCGACCATTCGCGTCGTCGGTCCAGATGCCGATGCGGCTGTCAGCGCGCCGCGCCGCCACGCCCAGCAGCGCCAGCGCGTCGATCACCCAACCTTCGAGCGCCGACACATAAGCGCGGACATCGCGACCGCGCTTTGTCAGGTCGAGCTGGACATAACCGACCCGCTGACCGGGGCCGTGATAGGTATAACGCCCGCCGCGACCCGCATCGTACACCGGAAATCGCGGATCGAGCAGCTCGGCGGGATCAGCGCTCGTTCCGGCGGTGTAGAGCGGCGGGTGTTCGAGCAGCCAGATGCGCTCTCCGGCTTGACCGGCATGGATCGCCGCGGCACGCGTTTCCATGTCGGCGAGCGCAGCCGCGTAATCGGTGAAGCCGTCAGTGATGATCCATTCGGGTGCCGCAAGTCCGTCCATCAGGCGCGCTATCTGGCCTGCCGCACCGTCCCGCGCAAGGGGGCAGGGCCGGACAATCGTCAGGGGTGGACAGATGCACCGAATAACGCCACCTTCGCGGCAACGAATATATAAAACGACGGGGTATCAATGACAAAATTCGACATGAGCGCGGCGTGGGACGACAGTATCCAGTTGCTGAAGTCGCATAGCGCGCTGATCGGCGCGATTGCGGGGGTGTTTTTCTTCCTGCCTGCACTCGCCGTGGCTTGGTTCGGCCCCACTCCGATCGAGCCGCCGGCGGGCGCAAGTTTCGAGCAGTCGATGGCGGCGTTGCGCGAGACCCTGCGGCAGATGGTACCAGGACAGATCGTCGTCGGCCTTTCGACGATCGTCGGTTCGGCAGCCATTTTGCGGCTGTGGCTGGCGCGCAGCGGCATCAGCGTCGGCGAGGCTTTAACCTTTGCGCTGCTGTTCTTTCCGACGCTGTTTGTGGTCCAGCTTCTGTCCGGCCTGGCCATCGGGCTCGGCCTGATCCTGCTGATCTTGCCGGGCCTTTACATGATCGGCCGCCTGACGCTGGCGGCGCCCAGCGTTGCCGACCGCAGCTATTACAACCCGATTCAGGCGCTGAAAACCAGCTGGGAACTGACGCGCGGCAACGGCTGGGCGATCTTCTTTTTCCTGTTTCTGGTGACTGTCGTCATCTTCATTGCGGCGATGATCGTCGGTTTGGTGGTCGGGCTGATTGCGGGGGCCGACGACGGGTTCGGACGGATGCTGGGCGGGGTGATCGAGGCCGGATTCGGCGCGATCGGCAGCCTGGTGTCTGTGGCGATCTCGGCGGCGGCGTATCGCCAGCTCGCCGTTCGTTCGGCGTCGGACGTGTTTCAGTAACATAAGCATTTTGATGCGATCTTTTCGGGGAATGGGGTTTTATAACAGGGGGGAAGAGCCATGATAAAAATGAGCATAGGAGCGGCCTTTTCGGAAACCTTTGCGTTTCTGAAGGCCAATTGGATGCAGATGCTGCTCTGGCTGGGCGGGGCAGTCGTTGTTGTCTGTTTGCTGGGCTGGTTGATGCTGCGCAACGCGATGACGACCATGATGATGGCGCAAGGCGATCCGTCGGCGGCTTTTGGCACCCTTGGCTCGTTTTTGCTTTTCGGGATCATCGCCGGGACAATCATTTATGCGGCGAGCCTGCTGATATGGCGCACGGGCCTGGTGGGCGGTGAACCAGCGAGCGATATCGGCTGGGGCATGGGCGCCGGCGCAGCCTTTATGTTCGCGCAATTCGTCGTTCAGATCGCGCTCGTCATTGTCATGTATATCGTGATGTTCATCATCGGTTTGCTGGCGCTGGCACTGTTCGGAGCCAGCGGCATGTCGTTGGAGAGCCTCGCGACCGGCGGTGCGTCAGCAGGGCTCATCTTGTTTGGCGCTATCTTCTACATTGCGCTGATCGCATTTTTCCTGTGGTTCTATGGCCGTCTGGCGGTCGCGGGGCCGCTGATGGCGGTCAACCGCTCGTCGAATCCCTTTTCGGCAATGGCGGAATCGTGGAGACTGACCAGCGCATCGCAGTGGACCATTGTCGGCTTCTATCTGCTACTGATCGTCTTGTTCGTGGTCGTCTTTTTCGTCCTGTCGATGGTTTTGGGCGGCGTGATGACAGCGATGGTGACGCCCGACGCGGGTTTCGGATCGATGGTCGGCGCGCTGATTGTCGCACTGCTGATCTACGTGCCGCTCGTCCTGATCTCTGTCTCGATACCGGCGGGTGTCTATCGGTCGATCAGCGTGAAAAGCAGTTCGGAGGTGTTCGGCTAGCGCCGACGGCCTGTGCCAGTGGCGACAGGGGGCGCTCCGGCAGCGGGGCGCCCTTTCTGCTAACTCAGCTCCATTTGGCGAGGGGCGGCAGGCTCATCAGGATCGCGTCGATGTTGCCGCCGGTCTTGAGCCCGAACAAGGTGCCGCGATCGTAAACGAGATTGAACTCGGCATAACGGCCGCGCCAGACCAGTTGCGCCTCGCGATCGGCTTCGGAGAAGCTCTGACCCATCCGGCGCCGTACGATTTGCGGGAAGACGTCGAGAAAGGCTTCGCCGACCGCTTGCGTCAGCTGAAAGTTACGATCGAACTCGGCATCGTCGCCGCATTCGAGATGATCGTAGAAAATGCCGCCGACGCCGCGGTGGACGCCGCGGTGCGGGATATAGAAATAGTCGTCGGCCCATTTGGCATAGCGTTCGTAGACGTCGGGGCCAAAGGGTGCGCATGCGGCGCGCAACCGCGCGTGGAATGCGTCGGTGTCTTCCGGATAGGGTATTGGCGGGTTGAGGTCGGCGCCGCCGCCAAACCAGCGCTTGGTCGTCACCAGGAAGCGGGTGTTCATATGCACCGCGGGAACATGCGGGTTCGCCATATGCGCGACGAGGCTGATCCCGGTGGCGAAGAAGCTGGGGTCTTCGCCGGCGCCGTGGATCGAGGCGGCGAAATCGGGGGCAAACTGGCCGCCGACGGTCGAGACATTGACCCCGACCTTTTCGAATATCTTGCCCGTCATCACGCCGCGCACGCCGCCACCGCCTTCACCGGGTTGCAGTCCTTCCGCCTCGCGATCCCACGGGGTGTAGGCGAAGCGCGCGTCGCTGCCCGCCTCGGCCTCGATGCTTTCGAACTCGGCACAGATCCGGTCGCGCAGCGATTCGAACCAGGTCCTCGCGGTCTGTTGCTGTGGGTCGAGCGAAATCATGCCGGAAAGCCTTTCGTTTGCCTGAGCGCTTCGGCGAGCGCGATGCCAGCCGCGACGGCGACATTCAAGGAGCGAAAGCCCGTCTGCATCGGAATGGCGACGCGCGCGGCGGCCGCGGCATGGACATGAGGCGGCACGCCCGAGGATTCGGCGCCGAGCAACAGGACATCGCTGGGTGCAAAGGCGAAGTCGGGCAGGGGCGTCGCGCCCGCGGTGGTGAGCAGTACGAGTCTCAGGCCCGCCCCGGCGCTCCCATCGTAAAAGCTGCCCCAGTCGGCGTGGCGGGTGACATTGGCGCGCACGGCATAGTCCATTCCTGCGCGTTTCAGCGCGCCGTCGGAGAAGGGAAAGCCGCACGGCTCGATGATGTGTGCCGGCACGCCGAAGCAGGCGGCCGTGCGCAGGATCGTTCCGACATTACCCGCAATATCCGGCTGAAACAGGGCGATTTCCATCGTCCCGCCATAGCCGCGCGTGGCAGCCAGATCGAGCGCCTTTACCGCCGGGTTGGCAGAGCGCGCGCCGAGCGGAAATTGCCTGTTGGCAAGCCCCGGATGTGCGGCTATCAGGCCCGCAATTCCCGGAGGGGCCGCCGGGGTGCGCCAATTCGTGCGCGCTTTGCAGGGCGACCCGGATCTTCGAGAACTTTGTTAGTTCACCCATGCAAGGGCAGTCGAATGGCCAGTGATCCCAATCCCAACGACGAGCAAGAAAACGGCGTCCGCCGTCGGGATTTCATCAATATCGCGGCAGTCAGTTTCGCCGGCGTCGGCGCCGTCGCGGTCGTCATGCCGCTTGTTGCGCAGATGAATCCGTCGGCCGACGTCCTCGCGCTGTCGACCACCGAAATCGATATTTCGGCGATCCAGCCGGGCCAGGCGATCAAGACCAGCTGGCGCAAGCAGCCGGTGTTTGTCCGCAATCTGACCACGGCGGAGATCGCCGAAGCGAACCGGGTGCCGATGAGCGACCTGCGCGAGCCGCAGTCGCTGGCCGACCGGACGAAGCCCGGCAAGGAAAACTGGCTGATTACGCTCGGTGTCTGCACCCACCTTGGCTGTGTGCCGCTTGGCGCCGCCGAAGGTGAGAACAAGGGCGACTATGGCGGCTATTTCTGCCCGTGCCACGGTTCGCACTACGATACCGCGGCGCGCATCCGCAAAGGCCCGGCGCCGACCAATCTGGTGGTGCCGCCGTATGCATTCACCAGCGATACCGTTGTGACGATCGGCTGAGGAGCGAGATAAGATGAGCTTTCCCTGGGCCAAACCCTACGAGCCGAAGCATCCGCTGATGAAGTGGATGGACGAGAAACTGCCGATCCCGCGTCTGGTCTACAATGCGACCGGCCCCGGCTACCCCGTCCCGCGCAACCTCAACTATTTCTGGAACTTCGGCGTTCTTGCCGGCGCTGCGTTGATGATCCAGATCATCACCGGCATCGTGCTGGCGATGCACTATGCGGCCAATGTCGGCGTCGCGTTCAATTCGGTCGAGCATATCATGCGCGACGTCAACGCCGGCTGGTTCATCCGCTATGCGCATATGAACGGCGCCAGCATGTTCTTCATCGTCGTTTACCTGCACATTTTCCGCGGTCTTTATTACGGATCATACAAGGCGCCGCGCGAAATGGTGTGGCTGCTGGGTGTGGTGATCTTCCTCCTCATGATGGCGACCGCATTCATGGGCTATGTGCTGCCGTGGGGGCAGATGAGCTTCTGGGGCGCGCAGGTCATCACCGGCTTCTTCTCGGCGATCCCGATCGTCGGTGAACCGGTGCGCCAGTGGCTGCTCGGCGGCTTCGTCCCCGACAACGCAACACTAAACCGCTTCTTCTCGCTGCACTATCTGCTGCCGTTCGTGATCCTGGGTGTGATCATCCTGCACATCTGGGCGCTGCATATCCCGGGGTCGAACAACCCGACGGGTATCGAGGTGAAGGACGAGCAGGACACTGTGCCGTTCCACCCCTATTACACTGCCAAGGACGGCTTCGGCCTTGGCGTGTTCCTGCTGGTGTTCGTCGCACTGACCTTCTTCAGCCCGAACATGCTGGGTCATGCCGACAATTATATCCCGGCGAACTCGCTGTCGACGCCGGCGCATATCGTTCCCGAATGGTATTTCCTGCCTTTCTACGCGATTTTGAAGGCCTTCACCTTCAACTTCCTGTGGATCGACGCGAAGCTGTGGGGCGTCATCGCGATGTTCGCATCGATCGCGCTGCTGTTCTTCCTGCCCTGGCTCGACAGTTCGCCGGTGAAATCGTCGACCTACCGCCCGCTGTACCGCATCTTCTTCTGGGTGCTGGTGGCCGACGTGCTGCTGCTCGGGGTGTGCGGCGCGATGCCGGCGGAACAGCCGTGGGTCATCCTCAGCCAGCTTGGCGCCATCTATTATTTTGCGCACTTCTTGGTGATCCTGCCGATCGTTTCGCGGATCGAACGTCCGCTGCCGATGCCGAATTCGATCACCGAAGCAGTTCTTGCCAAACATGCCGCCGACACCTCGTCGGCTCCGGCAGCGGCCTGAGCGCCAGACTTTAACAGGAGCTGATACAGCCATGGTTCGCCCGCTCGGATTTCTCGTCGGCCTCGGTTTCATTACCGCGCTGGTGCTCGCGATCTTTACGACGCCGCTCAAGAATGAACCCAATGTCGCCTATAGTTTCGTCAAGCATCCCCGGCATCTGAAGCTGGCGAGCGACGGCCTGATGCCGCATTGGGACAAGGCGCAGTTGCAGCGCGGCATGCAGGTTTACAAAGAGGTCTGTTCGGCCTGCCACAGCCTGAACCTCGTGGCCTTCCGCAACATCGCCGATCTCGGTTACACCGAAGGGCAGATCAAGACCTTCGCCAAGGGCTTTCAGGTTCCGTCGGTTAATCCCGATACGGGCGAGGTTGCGACGCGTGATGGCCTGCCGTCGGATCATTTCCCGGCGCCCTATGCCAATGACGTTGCGGCGCGCGCGGCGAACAACAATGCGATCCCGCCAGACCTTTCGCTGATCACCAAAGCGCGCGAAGGCGGCAAAGATTACATCTATTCGCTGCTGACCGGTTACCAGAACCCGCCGGCCAACCTGCCTACCGAGCTGAAGCCGGGGACGGGGCTCCACTACAACCCCTATTTCCCGAACCTGAACCTCGCGATGGCCAAGCCGCTGGCCGACAATCAGGTCACCTATGCCGATGGCACCAAGGCCAGCGTCGACCAGATGTCGAAGGACGTGACTGCGTTCCTCGTCTGGACCGCCGAACCGAAACTGGTGAAGCGCGTTCAGGTCGGCTGGGCGGTGTTCTTCTTCCTGCTGATCTTCACGGTCCTGGCTTATCTGTCGTACCGCAATATCTGGGCTGACAAGAAGCATTGAGGCAAAAGGGCAGGGTGATTGTGACCGCATGATCGCCCAGCCGCCTCAGCCCGACCTCGACCTGGCATCGTTGGTCAGCACCATCCCCGACTTTCCGAAGCCGGGCATTCAGTTTCGCGACATCACCACCTTGATCGGCGACGCCGCTGGTTTCGCCGAAAGTGTGCGTCGTTTGAGCGCCCGTGCCGCGGTGCATCGCCCCGACGTGATTGTTGCCGTCGAGGCGCGCGGCTTCGTGTTCGGCGCGGCCGTGGCTACGATGTTGGGCATGGGCCTTGTGCCCGTCCGCAAGGCGGGCAAGCTACCGGGTGTCACCATAGGGGTCGATTACGAACTCGAATATGGCGCCGACCGGCTTGAAGAATCTAACGGCCCTGGGGCGGCGAGCGGAGTTTGCGGTCATCCATCGATCTGCGCCAGACGTTTTTCATAGCGCCAAACATCAAGCGCAAAAACACCGTCCGGCAAGACCAGTTGGCTGGTGTAGATACAAGCGCGATGCCAGCCGCATTTTTCGTAGAAGCGAGCCGCCCGCTCGTTGCCTATCGCGCATGCAAGCCAGGCCGTCTCGACCGATCTTTCTGCCAATTTTGTTTCGGCATCGGCAATCAATAACTGAGCAAGCCCGCTGCCCCGCGATCGCGCATCAACATAGAATTGATTGAGTTCATCGCCATCGCACAGTGAAAAGCCGAGCGGGTCGCCTTCCGTCCCTACGACCCGCAAATGATCGGGTGCCAGCGAAAGCCGCTCAAGGAAATGTTCGTAGGTGCGGACTTTGGCAAGCTCCTCGGGTAAGACTCCGCGATGCGCGTCCTGCCAGCCTGCATACCACAGTCGTGCCAGGGGCTCGGTATCCGCGGGAACCGCGTCGCGGGCTTTCGTTGGTGTCATGCCGAGCCCGGACAATTCAGAAGTGGATTCGGATTTTCAGCTTCGCAACCGGCACTACCGTAACTGCGGGTGATGATCTCCAGCAAATGCCCGTCGGGGTCGTCGAAATATAGGCCGCGGCCATCGTCCCAGCGGTTGATTGCGCCGGGCTGCGTGTGAAAGGGGTCGGCCCAATAGGGAATATCGCGCCCGCGAATCCGCTCGAAAATAGCATCGAACTCGGCTTCGCTGACACGGAATGCGAAATGGCGGGACCTGATCGGCGGCGTATCGGGCAAGAAATCGAGTGATGTCTCGCCAATGGCGAGGACCGTGAAATGCGCGAGCTTGCGTGCAGGAGGAAGGCCGAGAATCTCGGCCAGAAAGGCCGCGCTCGCTGCGGGATCGCTGGCATGCACGATGGTATGATCGAGGACGACGGTCATATCACGGAGCTTAGCAAAACATTATCGCGACGCCAGTATATGATACCGTGGCCCGCGCCATTGGCGTGGCGCGCAGCTGGCAAACCCCGTTCCTGCGGAACGATAAAGCTCGCTCCCCGAGGTCAGGTCAGCGGTCGCGACGCCAGCGAAATGTTGTCAGAACGGCACCCAATTCTGCTTTTTGCGAAACTTCATGTAACCGACATTCGCGCCCAGCCGCGCGCCGACACCGACGCGGATCGGAATCAGGACGACGTCGCCGCGGCGCAGGTAGCTGGCGTTGAAGCCGCCAAGCAGATAGGCGGCGCCTTCGCCCGCCGGAAAGCGCTTGTAGAGATCTTCGCTGTCGAAGAGATTGTACACAAGAACAAAGGTGTTGCCCGCGTTCGCACCGGCGTCGAAGCCCACCGACGGGCCGGTCCAGTAGGTCGGCAACTCGCCTTCGATCTTGTGGTGGAGCGTGCCCGAACCGTAACGCACACCGAGCACGAGCGCGCCGCCGGCTTCGCGGCCGACGATATAGGCGTTGGGCTCGCCCTGTTTTTTAAGAATGTCCTCGATTAGCCCGGCCAGCCCTTGAGCGCCTTTGCCGAACAGGCCTTCGGCGGCTCCGATCAGATCATCCTGTTTATACGTCGCGGTGTTTTCGGTGACGACCGTCGTTGTCGACATATCACTACCGCCTGCCGCCGCACCCGCCGACGACTGATTACCGGTCGCGAGATCGCTGTCATAATATATGACTTCGTCGGATGGATCGTTCGATACCGACGGTGGCGGGGACGGTTTGTCGAGGTCGGCATCGATGGAAGTATTGGGGTCAAATTCCCGCATCTGCGCCGCGGAAGGGGCGGGGGCGAGCGCCAGACCAAGCGACGCCATCGCCGCAATGGCAAGGCTGGTGAATTTTTTCCGCATATTGGACCCCCAAATTTCAATCGGCGCTCGCGCACCAAAGCCAGCGTTAATCATGACTCGGTTTGTGCGGCGGGCAATGAACCGGCGATGACCCGAGTCGATTTTGCGCCAGACCGAATCGAATGCGCGCCAAAATGCACCGTCGCCGCGAAAACTTGTGCAATCTTAGGCGTTGCGGGGCGCGGAGCGCATGGCTATAGCGACCCGCCTAGGCCAGCCTGTCGTTAGCGCGACAGACCATGCGGAGACGTGGGTGAGTGGCTGAAACCAACGGTTTGCTAAACCGTCGTACTGGTAAATCCGGTACCGAGGGTTCGAATCCCTCCGTCTCCGCCACCTAATCCGCGAGCGATAAAGTCATTCCCGCCGGCCGAGCTGCTGGTACGGCCCTCGTTTTTCGGCATTGGCCATTGTACAGGTGTTCAGCGACGCGGTTCCAGCCACCAGCTTTGCCGCCAGCCATAGTCGGACGCGATCGCCGTGCCTGCCGCGTTGGTGGCCGGTTTGAAACGAAAGCGCTCCTCGATCAGGCGGCACGTTGTTTCGTCGAGCGCCGTATCACCGCTCGAACGGCTGACGCGGCAGCCCGAAACGCGCCCGCTTGGCTGGATCGTGAAACGAACCTCGACCTCACCGCCAACGCGCGCGCGGCTCGCACTGCGCGGATAATCGCGGTCACGGATCGCGCCGCTGTGCCAGATGGCTTTGCTGCCGCTGCCGGTTCCGGTGCCCGATCCACCGGCGCCGGTTCCATCGCCTTGCCCGCCCGCACCAGATCCGGCGCCGGGGTTCGGTGTCGCACCCGCAGATGCGTCGGTCGCGATACCGGGCTGCGGCGCGGCGGCGACCAAGGGCGTTATCGGCGGCAGCTTGGGCTTGGCGGCGGCGACGGGAGCGGCTTTTGCGTGTTGATTCGCTGGGGAGGGCTTGCCGCTCGCAGCGTCGCTGGCGGCGTTTTGCGGTACGACCGGCTCGGTCGGTGGCGCCGCCGGAATGGCGAGCGCTGCGATTGCCTGGCTCGCCTTGCGAACGACGTTGAGGTCGAGCCCGCTAACAAGACCGAAGCCGACCGCGACGACGGCAACCAAGACGCCGCCGGCCGACGTCAGCCGTTGTCGAACGGAAATCTGGCCTGAATAGCGCATCGACCCTGTACCTGCCGCGCGGTTGCGCGATCGGAAGGGTCTACAGGAAATCGTCTAGCGTGGACATGAACCGGTCGAACTGGTCATGGTGCAGCCAGTGGCCGGCATTTTCGAACTCGATCACCTTGGCGGTCTTGAAAGACGCGAGGCGTCCATCGCGTTCGGGGTTCGATGCCCAACTGTTCGCGCCATAGAGCAGCAGGGTGGGGCAGGTGATCGCGCCCCACAGCGCCGCAATGTCCTCCTGTGGCATGTCGAAAGCGGGCCAGACGTTGAGATAATTGTCGAACTTCCAGCTCCAGCTGCCGTCCTCGTTGCGGCTGATGCCATGGATGGTCAAGTGGCGCGCCTGCGCCTCTGTCAGGTAGCTGTTCTCTCCCATCATGCGCGCCAGCGCGTCGTCGAGCGTTTCATAACGGCGTGGGGTGCGTCCCGCGGCCTGCCGTTTGTCGTCGATCCATTTGCGGAAGCGTTCGGCGTAAGGCTTGGCCGCGCGTTCGGCGATAATCTTGGGCGACGGGCCGAGTCCTTCGATCGCGACCAGCTTGCGGACATTTTCGGGGTAGAGGCCGGTATAGCGCAGCGCGATATTGCCCCCCATCGAATGGGCGACGATGCTGACCGGCCCCAGATCAAGCTGATGGATCAGCTGCGCCAGATCATAGACAAAGCCGTCCATCGCGTAGTTGCCATCGGGCGACCAGGCGCTGTCGCCATGACCACGCAGGTCGGGGGCGATGATATGATAGCGGTCGCGCAGTTTTTCGGCGACCCAGTCCCAGTTGCGGCAATGGTCGCGCCCGCCGTGGACCAACAGCAGCGGCGGCGCGCCGCGATTGCCCCAATCGACATAGTGCAGCTTCAGCCGCTGTGAGATGAAGCTGTTCGAGGTGGGGCCGGCACTTGCCATCGGATCGTCCTTGCTGTCTGTTCCAGTTTCAAAAGGCGACCGATCGCAATCCGTCAACCCCGCATCATCGCCGATGTGCGGACGATATACGCCAAGGGAGAGAAGCATGACGACATTCCGCGATAATCTGCTGGCCGGTAAAACCGCCTTTGTTGCCGGGGGCACGAGCGGCATCAATCTGGGCATCGCCAAACGCTTTGCCGAGCTGGGCGCCAAAGTCGCGGTAGCAGGGCGCGACCCGGAGAAGGCGGCGCGCGCAGCGGGGGAGATCGGCGCGGGTGCAATCGGCCTGTCGGCCGATGTGCGCGATTATGCCGCGATTCGCGGGGCGATGGAACGGATCGCGGGCGAGCTCGGCCCCATGGACATCGTGATATCGGGTGCAGCAGGCAATTTCCTGGCGCCTGCACTCGGCATGTCGGCGAATGCGTTTCGCACGGTCGTCGATATCGACCTCAATGGCACCTTCAACGTTTTTCGCGGCTGTCACGATCTGCTCAATCGCCCCGGCGCGTCGCTGATCGCAATCACTGCGGGGCAGGCGGTCAACGCCTCGGCGCTGCAAGTTCATGCCTGCGCGGCCAAGGCGGGGATCAACCAGTTGATTCGCGTGCTCGCGCTCGAATGGGGGCCGGAGGTCAGGGTAAACGGCATCTCGCCGGGACCGATCGCCGACACCGAAGGGATGAAGCGGCTCGCCCCCGACGCCGCCACGCGCCAGTCGCATTTCGACCGCATCGCGATGAAGCGCTGGGGCAAGATCGAGGAGGTTGCCGAATCGGCGGTCTTCCTGTGCTCGCCTGCCGCGTCCTACATCACTGGGACGATCCTCGATTGCGACGGCGGCAGCCAGGTCGGCGACGCGTCGCGCGGTGATCTGGCGAAAGGAATGGCGTAAGTCGCAGCGGAACGTAAAAACGCCGCCAACCCGGCTGGGTGGCGGCGCTTTTAATGGTGGGCGTGGCAAGGATTGAACTTGCGACCCCTGCGATGTCAACACAGTGCTCTACCACTGAGCTACACGCCCATCCCTTGGGGTGACGCGCCCCCTAATATCCCCTGCCGCGCTTGGCAAGCCCTTCGCGCGATCGCGCGTCGTTATTGTTGGTGCGACCGGTCGCTCCGGCCGAAGAGCTGGTCGACCTCGCGGACCAGATCCTTGAGGTGGAACGGCTTCGACAGTAGCTTGGCCTGCGGCACATTTTCCTCGGCGCGCAGCGAGACCGCGGCAAAACCGGTGATGAACATCACCTGCGTCTGCGGTGCCGCCTTGGCCGTATGCTGGGCAAGCTCGATGCCGTCCATTTCGGGCATCACGATGTCGGACAGCAAAAGATCGAACGTACCCGAATCGATATAGGGAACCGCGGCGGTACCGCGATCGACCGCGGTGACATGATAGCCGGCGCTGGTCAGCGCGCGCGCGAGATATTCGCGCATCACGTCATCATCCTCGGCCAGAAGAATGCGAATCATGTTGAAATCTGTCCCCTGATCGCTCGAATTGGCCGGTTCCGGTCGGCAGCATCCTTAATGTCATATCCGCCATAGCGGCAGAGATTTAACAAATTGACTTGGCGGCGCTGGATTTGCACCCGCTTTTTTGCCACGTCCCGACGATGTATTCCAGCGCCCTCCCGTCCGCCGCCGTGGCGGTTCACCGTTCGGACGCGGCGACGCCGGTGGTGGTGTCGGTGCCCCATGCGGGACGGGTATATCCGCCCGAGATATTGGATGCGGCGCGGGTCGGGCAGCACGATCTCGAGCGGCTGGAGGATCGCTGGTGCGACCGGATTGCCGCCCGCGCGACTGCCGCCGGCGCGACGGTGGTCGAGGCCTATTGGGCGCGCGCGGTCGCGGACTGCAATCGCGGTGAGGGGCAGATGGCGCCGGGCGAAGTTGCGCCGACGATGCGGGCGCAATTTTCCGCACCGGGGCGCAAGGAACGGGCCGGGCTGGGCGTCGTGCCGACGCGGCTTGCCGATTGCGGCGCGCTTTGGAAACGGCCGATCGATCGCGCGGCTTTCGACTGGCGGCTTGAGCAGCTTCATCGACCCTATCACGCGGCGCTGGCCACCGCGTTGGCCGCAGCGCGGCGCAGCTTCGGACACGCCGTCCTGATCGACCTGCATTCGATGCCCCCGATTCCGCTTGGCCAGCCCGGTCACGGCGCGCGAATCGTCGTGGGCGATCATTTCGGCAAGACGGCGGGGGGCTGGCTGGTCGACGTCGTCAAGGATGCGGCGCGGGGCTTGAAGGTGCCCGTGTCGCTCAATCTTCCCTATGCCGGAGGTCATATTGTCCGGACCCATGGCCGCCCGTCGGACGGCGTTCATGCGGTGCAGGTCGAAATTGACCGCAGCCTCTATCTGACTGCGGAGCGCCAGCCCGATATGCGCCGCTGTGACGATCTGGCGCGCTGGTTCGCCACACTGGTTATAGCGGCGGCTCAATCCTTCCCCGATGCCGGTGCGCTTCCGCAAGCTGCTGAATAAAAAACCACCCCGTACCGAAGTACGAGGTGGCCAGGGTCCAGGGAGGACGCGCCCACGTCAATAATGACGGGACACTCGCCGCGATGGAAAGGGGGAAAACCATGGCGGCGTACGATCAATTTAGGCAATCGAGCCACGAGTTACAAGGTGAGAAGGTGCAGAATCTGCAACGAGCAGGAAATTGGTCGGGGAGAGAGGATTCGAACCTCCGGCCCCTGCCTCCCGAAGACAGTGCTCTACCAGGCTGAGCTACTCCCCGACCGTTCCGCGCTGCGACCCGAGGGGCGCTGCGAAGGCAGGGCGGTCCTCTAGACGTGCAATCGGCGAACTTCAAGCGCCAATCGGCACATTGGTCAGCATTGCCGCCACTACAGCAATCCGGCACTTCGAAAGCTGAAATGCCCGTCCGCAACGAAAATCAGATGATCGGCCAACGCGATATCCATTGTGCGCAGGAAATGCGCCGTTTCCTGTGTTGTCCGGGTGTCCGCGGCGCTCGGTCGCGCATCGCCCGACGGATGGTTATGCGCCATGATCACCGCGACGACGCCGCTGCCGATCAGGCTGCGCCAGCAGCGCGGCGGGATGATGCAGCGGCTGGCGTTGTCCCCGCCGGTGCGTTCGAGGCGAACGAGCCGGTCAAATGCGTCGAATCCTGCCAGCAGCAGCGTTTCGCGGTCGGCAGCGAAATGCGGGCGCAGCAGTTCGCGCGCAACGTCGTCTTCGACATCGGCGGCGATGAAACCCGCGATATCCGGCGAACCGGGCGGCTGGTGAATGGGCGAGAGCAGGTTCATCGTAAATGCCATGCGCGCGCCGCTCGGGCTCGCCAATCGGCGACTGCGCCGCTTTGGACCCTTTGTGATCCTATCCCTCCTGCGCCCTTGTCGGCATGACGCGCGCGGCCTAGCAAAGAATGACCAGCCTGGGAGCGAGTCTTGCCCGAATCCATCCATTATGAACTGCAATATCTCGATCTGATGCGCCGGATCTGGGTCGAGGGTGACGAGCGGGTCGATCGTACCGGGGTCGGGACGCGGTCGCTGTTCGGCGAAACGATGCGATTCTCGCTGCGCGACGATGCAATCCCGTTGCTGACGACGAAACGCGTCTATTGGAAGACGGCGCTGCGCGAACTGCTGTGGTTCCTGACCGGCGACACGAATATCCGCGCGCTTGTCTCGCAAGGCGTGAAGATCTGGACCGACTGGCCGCTCCAGAAATATCGCAAGGCGACAGGCAAGGCGATCAGCGCCGAGGATTTCGAGGCGCGGGTCATTGCCGATGATGATTTCGCCGCGCAATGGGGCGATCTTGGTCCGGTCTATGGCCATCAGTGGGTCAACTGGCCGCGCTACGAGCCGGCGGGCGAGGGGCTGTTTCGGCGGGCAAGTCAAGGGCATAACCAGATTGCGGCGTTGATCGACGGGCTGCGGAACAATCCCGGGTCGCGGCGGCATATTTTTACCGGATGGAACGTTGCCGATCTTGATCGCATGGCGCTTCCGCCCTGCCATATGACCTATCAATTCCATGTCCGCAGCGACGGCGGACTGTCGTGCCTGTTGTTCCAGCGCTCGTGCGATCTGGGGCTGGGCTTTGCCTTCAATGTGTTCGAGGCGGCGCTGCTAACACGTATGGTCGCCGATCAGTGCGGTCTGCATGCGCATGAGCTGGTGTGGACGGGCGGCGACGTGCATCTCTATCTCAATCACGCCGAACTGGTGGAGCAGCAGTTGGGACGGGTACCCGATGGCGCTCCCAAGCTTCGTATCAATCGCCGGCCGGATAGCATTTTCGGCTATAGTTTCGACGACTTCGCGGTCGAGGATTATGCGCCGCAGGCCCATATTTCGGCACCGGTGGCGGTCTGATCGCTGGCGTTGCATTCGTATGGCGACCGAAATATTATGTCGCCACGATGAAATATAACTAGGCGCTGATTCGCGCCGCAATGGGAAGACGATATGCCCGAAACGGATCGACGCCCGGCGACCAACCTGCCGCCGTTGTCGCTTCACATCCCCGAGCCGCGCTACCGCCCCGGCGACACACCGGACTTTGGCGATATTGTCGTTCCCGCCGTCGATGCGACGCCGCGACCATCGGAGGCAACGAAGCCCGATGCGATGCGCGACCTGTGCTACGGCCTCGTTCGGGTGCTCGATTTCGACGGGCAGGCCAAGGGCCATTGGGATCCCAAGCTGAGCCCCGAGCGGCTGCGCACGATGCTGCGCTACATGATGCTGGTCCGCGCCTTCGACGACCGCATGTTCCGCGCCCAGCGCCAGGGCAAGACCAGCTTTTATATGAAATGCACCGGCGAAGAGGCTACATCGGTCGCCTCGACGATGGCGCTCGACCGCGGCGACATGTGTTTCCCCAGTTATCGCCAGCAGGGCATTTTGATCGCGCGCGACTATCCGCTGATCCAGATGATGAACCAGATCTATTCGAACCGCGGCGATCATCTGTTGGGTCGCCAGCTGCCGATCATGTACTCGGCGCCTGAACAAGGGTTCTTCAGCGTTTCGGGCAATCTTGCGACCCAATATCCGCAGGCCGTGGGCTGGGCGATGGCGTCGGCTTCGAAAGGCGACAGCCGCATCGCGACGGTGTGGTGCGGCGAGGGATCGTCGGCCGAGGGGGACTTTCACTCGGCATTGACCTTTGCGACCGTCTACAACGCCCCGGTCATCTTCAACGTCGTCAACAACCAGTGGGCGATTTCCAGCTTTTCGGGCTTTGCGGGCGGCGAGCGCACGACCTTTGCGGCGCGCGCCGTGGGGTACGGCATCGCGGGGCTGCGCATCGACGGCAATGATCCGCTTGCAGTCTATGCCGCGACGCAATGGGCCGCGGATCGCGCCCGGACCAACAACGGCCCCACCCTCATCGAGCATTTCACCTACCGCAGCGAAGGGCATAGCACGTCGGATGATCCGAGCGCGTATCGCCCTGCCGACGAAGCCTCCGCATGGCCGTTTGGCGATCCGATCGCGCGGCTGCGCGAGCACCTCGAAACCTTGGGCGAATGGGACGCAGACCGGCACGAAGCGCAGCGGACCGAGCTTGAAGAGTTGGTAAAAACGACTCAGAAGCAATCGGAAAAGCTGGGTATTTTGGGGCATGGCATGCACCAGCCGTTTGAAACGATGTTCCAGGACGTGTTCGAAGATATGCCCTGGCATTTGCAGGAACAATGCACCCAGATGCTCGCCGAACAGGAAGCGAAGTTCGGCCCCGACTGGAAGCCCGAATGATGAGCGCCGATACGCAAACCGCGACCAAGACCATGAACATGATCGAGGCGATCAACAGCGCGATGGACGTGATGCTCGAACGCGACAGCAATGTCGTGGTGATGGGCGAGGACGTCGGCTTTTTCGGCGGGGTGTTCCGCGCCACGGCGGGGTTGCAGAAAAAACACGGGAAAACGCGCGTTTTCGATACGCCGATCAACGAATGCGGCATCATCGGGGTCGCGGTCGGGATGGGCGCCTATGGCCTGCGGCCGGTCCCCGAAATCCAGTTCGCCGATTATATCTATCCGGGGCTCGACCAGCTGGTCAGTGAAGCGGCGCGGCTGCGTTACCGCTCGGCCGCTGACTTCATCTGCCCGATGACGGTTCGCACGCCATTCGGCGGCGGAATCTTCGGCGGCCAGACGCACAGCCAGTCGCCCGAAAGCATCATGACCCACATCTGTGGTGTGAAAACCGTCATTCCTTCGAACCCTTATGATGCCAAGGGGCTGTTGATCGCGTCGATCGAGGATAATGATCCGGTCGTCTTCCTCGAACCAAAGCGCATCTACAACGGCCCGTTCAGCGGCTATTACGACCGTCCGGTCGAACCCTGGTCCAAACATGCTGCCAGCGCCGTGCCGGAAGGGCATTATCGTATCGAACTCGGCAAGGCTGCGACGGTGCGCGAGGGTGAAGCGCTGACCGTGCTCGCCTATGGCACGATGGTCCATGTCGTAAAGACAATTGTTGAAGAATTGAAGGTCGATGCTGAAATCATTGATCTAAGGACACTTCTTCCGCTCGACATCGATGCGATAGAGGCGTCGGTGAAGAAGACCGGGCGCTGTCTTGTGGTCCACGAGGCGACGCGTACCTCCGGTTTTGGGGCCGAGCTGGCCGCTTTGGTCCAGGAACGCTGCTTTTATCACCTCGAAGCCCCCGTCGAGCGCGTCACCGGGTTCGACACCCCCTATCCGCACAGCCTGGAATGGGCCTATTTCCCCGGTCCGGTCCGCATCGCGACCGCGCTGACCAAGATTTTGAAGGACTGACGCCGATGGCCCGCTATTCATTCCGTCTGCCCGACATTGGCGAAGGCATCGCCGAGGCAGAAATCGTCGCCTGGCACGTCAAAGTCGGCGAGCGCGTAGAAGAAGACGCGCAGCTTGCCGACATGATGACCGACAAAGCGACAGTCGAAATGGAATCGCCGGTGTCGGGGGTTGTCGTCGAACTGGCGGGCGAGGTCGGCGACCTGATCGCGATCGGATCGACGTTGGCGGTGATCGAGACGGACGTCGAGGGCGATGTCGAAGCGCCGCTGGTTGATACCGCCGCCGAGGCGCAGATCGAGGCGGAAACCCCCGGGGCGGAACAAGTGTCCGAGCCGAAGGTGACAGAGTTAACATCGAGCACCGCGGAGCCGGAGACGGCAGCAAAACCGAGCGAAGCGCCACCAGCACCCACGGCGCCCGCCGTTGTTGCCGGGCATGACGCCAAGGTACTCGCATCCCCCGCCGTCCGCGCCCGCGCGAGAGATTTGGGGGTCGATTTAGGCCAGGTGCATAGCGACGGCGACCGTATCCGCCACGCCGATCTCGACGCTTTCCTGCGCTACAGCGGCGGGCAGGGCTATCACAGCCCCGGCGCCAGCCGCGCTCGCGCCGACGAACCGATCAAGGTCATCGGCATGCGCCGCAAGATTGCCGAGAATATGGCGGCTTCGAAGCGGGCGATCCCGCATTTCACTTATGTCGAGGAAATGGACGTCACCGCGCTGGAAGATATGCGCGCCGATTTGAACGCCAATCGCGGCGCGCGGCCAAAGTTGACGATGTTACCTTTCCTGATCGTCGCGATTTGCCGGACGATCCCGCAGTTTCCGATGATCAACGCCCGCTATGATGACGAAGCTGGGGTGGTCACGCGCTATGGCGCGGTGCATCTCGGCATGGCGACGCAGACCGACGCCGGGCTGATGGTCCCTGTGATCCGCGACGCGCAAGACAAGAATGTCTGGCAATTGGCGAGCGAAATCGGGCGGTTGGCCGAGGCGGCGCGGACCGGCAAGGCAAAGGTGGATGAGCTTTCGGGATCGACGCTTACCATCACCTCGCTCGGCCCGCTCGGCGGTATCGCCACGACGCCGGTAATCAACCGGCCCGAGGTCGCAATTATCGGCCCCAACAAGATTGTCGAACGTCCGGTATTTGATGGCGACGATATTCGGCGGGCGAAACTGATGAACCTGTCGATCAGCTGCGACCACCGGGTGGTTGATGGCTGGGATGCCGCGAGCTACGTGCAGGCGCTGAAAAAGCTGATCGAAACGCCGGTTTTGCTGTTCGCCGATTGATAAGCCTAACCAACAACCGTTTGTGTCGAGCGTAGTCGAGACACGCCGAGGTCGTACATGCCTTCACGTGTCTCGACTACGCTCGACACGAACGGAATAGTGGGTGAGCTTATAGCCCCAGCCCCGCAAAGCTCGTCTGATCGAACTTCAGCTTGAACGTCACATAGGCACCCGACCGCGAATAGCGCGCATCTTCGAAATCGCGGTCGTGGAAACCAGCGAAATTATAGCCGAAGGTGATGTTGGCATTCTTCATCGGCGCCAGTGTGACGGTCGGCCCGCCCGCCCAGTTAACAGTGTCAGCATCGGTGCCGACGCGCACCGTGCCCGAGGCGCCGACATCGACATGCTCGCCCAGGTTGAGGCGAAAATCGGCGCCGATCAGGTTCGACCAGCCCTTGACGTCATCCGCGCCGAACTTGTCGAAATTGTAGCGCGTTCCCCAAAAAAGGCCGAATTCACCGCGTTCGTACCAAATGCGGCCAGCACCGCGGCGGTCGTTGCGGTCGCCAAGCGGCGTCCAGTTGACCGACAGGCTGTTCAGCAGGCGGCGGCTGGTCGCATCGCCGTCGATCGTCAGCGCACCGCCGCCGATCGGACCGGGACGACCCGCAATCGCGTCCCGCACCTTGTCCGAGCGGAACTCGCTCTTGTTGAGCCACGACACGCGCGAATCTGCGGGGCGATGCGCCCAGCTCATTTCGAAATGGATCACCTCGGTCGTCGGTGTCGTGCCGCTGCCGCTGGCTTTGGCGTAGGTGAACAGGGCGCCAAGTGCGCGGCCTTCGCCGAGCTGGCGCAAACCGCCGAGCGTCAGCCCGTAGCGATTCGCGATCTCGCCGTCGCGATACTCGGCGCGTCCCGTCAAAGTCCAGCGCTCGGTGCGATAGGTGGCGCCGGTGCTGATCGCGAGGAAATCCTCGGTCAGCGTACCATCGCCGCCGAGGAAACCGCCCGCAGCGGCAGGGTGGTTAACATTGATAACATCGACCGCACGGATGCCGCCCAAGGTGCGATTGCCGTCGACCGACACATCGACCGACCAGCGCTCACCCAGCTGCAGCGATTGCGACAGGCCATAGGCGGCAAAGCTGCGCGGGCCATATTCGCCGATTTGCTGCTGGTTGGCGGTCGCGAGCAGGCGCGCGCCCGACCAGGGTGTGAGGTCGAAGCCGAGCCGGGCGGTGCGCGCCTGTATGCGCTCACCGTCGGACACCTCGTAGCTGGCGACCAGATTGACTTCGCGATTGACGGCGAAGCGGGCGCCGAGGCGGTGCCGGGTCGGAAAGTCGACGCTCGCGTCGTCGCCGCTGACCGCAAATTCGGTCTGCGCGTCCAGTTCGAGGCGCTTGTCGAACAATCGCTGGGTGGCGCCGAACTGGGCGATGGTCGAACGGTTGCGTGACCCGTCCGACAAACGGTCGTCGGCGTGGGTCAGCCCGGCGCGCGCGGCGCTCGTGCCATTGTCATATTCTGCGAGCAGGCGCGCAGCACGACGACGTGAGCCGCGATCGAGATAATGTTCCTGCCATGCGCTGCCGGTCAGGGCCAGGTCGCGGGTCGCACGCAGGCGGGCATCGATGCCGAACTTGCGCGTTCCATCTTCACCCCGGTTCAGTTGGCCCGCGCCGAACCCGCTTTCGCGTTCGCGAATATAGGCCAGAAAATCGGCGGTCGGGCCATGGTGTTCGGCCTCGATCAGCCAAGCCTTTGCCGTTCCCCCAGCGCCGGATGCAACGCCGCCGTTCTGCGGCTTGGCGTCGCTCACCGCAAATTCCGCGCGGATTTCGCTGTCGGCGCCGGGGCGATAGCGTCCGTCGACGCCGGCGAGATTGGTTTTCACATTGCCATCCTCGTCATGGACGAAGGTAGCGCCAAGGCGCAGCTTTTCATCGTCCGACTGATAGCTGACACGACCGCCGGCATTCAGGACGCGCTGCCCGACGCCGTCGACCTCATATTCGGCGACGATGAACTGCGGATCCTGATCCGAGGAGCGGCTGAGCACCGGGCTGCGGAAACGGACGGTGCCGGACAGATAATCGATGTCATAATCGATGTGTCGCGTCATGCTGACACTGTTAACTATGCGCTCGCTGCGCACGCGGTCGCGCGTTTCGATCACGATGCGCTCGCTGTTCGGCAGGATATCGCGTGCTCCAAGCTGATAGGGGCCGGTCAGACCGTTGCCCTGGATCTCGTCACGGCGGAAACGATAGGGCGTATCGGCGACAAAGGCGGTCGCCGCTAGGTTGCGGCCGCGATATTCGGCCTTGCCGCCGTTCAGTGCGCGCTGGTAGCGAGCGAGTTGTGGTTCGGATATGCCGGTCTCGATATCGCCGAACATCGCATAGAATTGCGGACGCTCGAGGCGCAGATACAGCTTGCGCACCGACGCGGCGTCGTAGCGCGTCTCGTTGCGGTCGGCATAAATGGTGTAATAGGCGCGCGGGTCGATAACCCCGCCAAAGCGCGCCTCGTCGACCTCCTTGTCGCTGGCGTAGGCCAGCGTCATGAGCCATTTGCCCTGAATGCGACCCTTTGCATACAGCGCGAGACGTGCGTCGGCATTCAGGTCGTCGAGCGTCTCGGCGACGGACTCCATCCGGTCGTCGAGCGTGTTGTAACCCAGCGTCCCCGCCGCGAAGCCGACCACCGTCCAAGGACGGTCACCCGGATCGAGCCACATTTCGATCGCCTGTTTGCGCGTCACCCGGTCATCGCGGAAGGTGAACTCCATGGCGAGCGTACCCGAGGCGGTGGTCGGTTCCAGTTCGATATAGGCGATGCCGTCGTCGCCGTCGATTTTCCACACCGGCGGCGCGCGTTCCAGGCCGGAAAGCTGTCGCGCCTGCTGTGCGTCGGCTTCAACGGCGGGATAATAGGGGGCCGGGACACTGAAATCGCCCGTCAGGCCTGCTCGGATCGGCTTGCCGCTGCGGTCGGTAAAGCGCACCGCGATGACCGGCCGGGTGACGCCATCGGCAACCAGGCGCGACTTCTGGCGGATCAATGTCGCGCGCATCGGCGTGATCGAATAGTGAACGGTGCGCTCCAGCGTTTCGATGATGACACCGTTTACATCGTGGATTTCGGCGAAGAGGCGATTGTCGCCCTCGCGAATTTCGAGACCGCGCCACAGGCTGACCGCGACACTGCCGCCCTCGGACTTGCTGGTCCCGTCGAACGCCAGCGGGTCGGCTGCTTTCCCGTTGATCCGCAAAACTACCTTTTGGCCGGGCAGATGCTTGATCGCGGCGCGGATCGCCTTTGATCGCGGATTATGGCCGGTGGCGGGAAAGAGCCACGCGATACCGGGGGCTTCGCCCGCCAACCAGTCACGGCCGGCGCCGGCGGCTTCCGGGTCGCTCAGCACCTGCGGTGCGGCAATTGGCGACTGGATTGGTGCGGAGCGCGCTGCGCCGAGAACTGCACGGAAATCTGCCCGTTTCAGCGCCCCGCCGCGGCCCTCGACAAAGCGCGAGATGGCGCTGCCTGCACTTTGCGTCGAACGGGCGCAATCGACGGGCGTGCGATCGAAGGGGAGGGTGGACGGATCGATCTGAACGACATGCAGGCCGGGACGAACGCCCTCGAAATGATATCGGCCATCTTCGTCGGTGACGGCGTAGCTACCATCCTGGAGCATCACCCGTACCCCGGCGATGCCATCGGAACTGCCGGGGTCGACAGTGCAGCCGCCGTCGGTGACACGCCCGATGATCGTCATCCGGTCACCGAGCTGGTCGCGTTTGATTGCGATCGTGGCTTCGGCGACATTGCTGGTCGCACCGCGATTGTCGGCAGCACTGGCCCTGTTCAGCGCATTTCCGGGCCGGGCGGACACGATGACCTCGGCGAGATAGGTGATGAGGGACGTGCCCGAGGGGCCGATGGCCGGGACCGTTACGCGGAATTCACGTCCGTTGGCGGCGACCTCTGCTGCGGTGCGCGCGCCGTCGATCCGCACCGTGTCGCCGCGCAACCGCATCCCGACCGGCAAGATATCGCTCACCGTCACCGCGCCCGTGGTGCGCCGCGCTTCGCGGTTGGCGACTTCGATCCGATATTGCACGACATCGCCCGGCACTGCGACCTGCGTCGAGGTGGTCTTGCGCAGGATCAGGGGCAACCCCGGCTGGTCGACGGGAATATCGACGCGCACCGGCGCCGGGCTGTTCAGGGTAAAGGAATCGCCGTAGCTCGCGCCGCTGATGTCGTAGGGCAGACCGTCGTCGGGGCGGCGGAATCCCGCCAGATCGCCGGGACTCGCGGTCGACGGCGCGGTAAATGGCGCCGGCGGCTGAACGACCAGGCGATAGGTGCCTGGCGCGACAAAAGGAAAACGATAATCGCCCGGCGGGAAATTATAGACCGTGCCACCCGAATCGGTGACGCTTTGACCCGTGATGACACTGGACGGATAGGCGGACACCCCGTCATCGCCGAACACCCGCGCGGGTTGTCCGGTGGCGGTATCGATTATGGTGACGCGGCTGCCCGGCACGGGCGTGCCATCGCCGCTGTCGAACACGATACCAAAGGGGTCGACCAGGAAGCTTATCGTTGCGATCGCCAGCAGACTGGCGCTGGCCCGGTCCGACACGCGCAATGACAGCGGCGCCCCGGGATTTACCGACAGGCGGCAATCGCCCTGTACGACGGCGGGAGGCATACCGATGGTATTGATATAGCCGACGAATTCACCGCTGTTGTTTGCGGTTTCGGTCAGCGTGATTTGTTCGCGGTCGCCGTTTTCGAGTTCGAGCACAACGTCGAGCGTGTCGCGTTGTTGCGGGTCGATATTGGCCGAAGCAAGCATGACACCGACGACCAGCACTTCGCCTGCGCGAAAGCTGTTGCTGTTTTGCAGCGAGGCCGGCGCGGTGGAAATGCCTTCATAGACCCCGCCGAGCGGGATCGTGCCCGTCGCACTGCCGGCGCTGGCAATACCCACGGACTGGCGGACGCAACGCGTCGGCGCCAACGGCACCGACCGGTCGCCACCGCCGTTGGTCAGGCGATAGGTAGCGATGGAGGGCGGCGCAGGAGGGCGGGGGGTAACCGTCAGGTCGACGCGGTTCGATTGCACAAGACCGGGGCGGCCGTCATGCGTCCACGCCGCCGACGCGGTATTCGATATAACCTGCGCGCGCGCCGGAACCGTTGCCGGCAGCAGCGCTGCCGCAACCAGGGCGGTTACAAGTCCGATATATTTGCTGCGGAACGCCATGTCAGCTCCGAAGGGAGCAGCGGGAGACGGCTTGCGCCGCTGCCCAACTGCCCCGCTCGTCAACCGGTCAGTTGACCGTCGCGCGGAAAACCAGCGTGCGCGTCGCGCCCGCCGCGATCGTGGCGATCGTCCCCGACACGTTTGGCGCCGAATAGCTGCCGCCCGCGCTGCCGTCGGCATTACAGGTGGTGCCGGAAACCGTGCCGTTGAGCAGGATTGTCCCTGCATTGAAGGTCAGTTGGCCCGGCACGGGGTCGTTGATGACGACGGAGGTTGCTGCGGCGCCGCCGCTGTTGGCGATGGCGATGCAATACTCGACGACCGCACCCGGGATCAGCTTCGGATTCGTCGTATTGTTGAACGGATCCGAAATCACGCGGCTGGTCTTGGTGACCGTCAGCGTTGCCGTCTGGACGGTATAGTCGTCATTGGCGCTGTGGGCGCCGTCGCGCGCCGCGTCGTTGATCCCGGCGGTGTCGGCAAAGACCGTATCCTTGCCCGCCGTATTGGCCCCTGTCGTCTGCGTAATCGCTGCGCCAAGGCTTCCCGCCGTGCCGCCCTCGCGCGCTGTTGCGCGGAGCGTTACGCCCGCGACCGCATTGTTCGCCAGGCCCGCCGGAACATCGGCGACCACAAACAGGCGAATCGCCGTGTCAACGACGAGCTCGTCGATATAGGTCACGAGCTGGTCGCCCGGATCCCAGCTGCCGACGGTTCCGGTCACCGTATTGTCGCGGTAAATGCGCACATTGGTCACGTCGAACGTGTCGGTGCCGCCGTGCGCGGCGGTTCCGCCCACGATCTGCGACGCGTCGAGTGCGAAGTCGAGCACCTCGTTCGAGCTGTTGGTCAACTGGAACGTGGTGAACGCGTTGGTCTGCCCCGGCACCACAACCGTGGTGACATTGCCGACCTCTTCGACAAGCAGGTTGATCTTGCGGTCGACAACAAAATTGTTCGACGCCGATTGCTGTCCCTGCGCGACGCCACCGACCTGATAGTCGACGGTGGCGGTATTCGTAATCGTGGTCCCCGCGGTCGTTCCGGCAGCGAGTGCCGGGGTGGCGGCGAAACCCGAGATCGCCGCCAGACCGATGAGACCCACGGTGTTCAGCTTGCTGGTCATAGCTGAGCTCCTGGTTCTGGTCGATTGCCTTTTCCCCACCGCCGGCAATCATTATGCGGTTGTTTTTAAAGTGCTATTTTACAACTCCCCGAAACATCAGCTTGCCGGTTGCACCGGCCGGGATCGGCTTCTGGAACGCCCAGCGCAGATGCGTGACGTCGGCGGGTTGCGCGGGACGGCGCGTGCCGTCGGGCTGCGCGACCGTCAGTTCGTCCAGTTGACCCCAAGCCTGGCCACCGTCGACCGAGACGAGCGGGCGGGTGTCGCCCGCGTCGGCAAAACGCACCGCGTCGGGCAAGGGGTTGGTGATGACAAATTTGTCGGCCGGTTGCGCTCCGGCGTTGCGATAGTTCAAGACAAAGACCAACCGGTCGCCGGGAACGACAACTTTCGGTTCTTCAAGCAAAATCCGTTGCTTGCCTTGCGTGTCGGTGGTCACGCGTTCGACAAATACATCGTTGGCGAGCGCGACATGATTGGCTGCAAGGGCTTGCCCGGGCAACAGCGCGGCAAGCAGCAGGAAAAGGGTGTTGCGCATGTGCGTCTCCATCAGTCGATCGTGGTGCGGAAGGTGACGGTCCGGGTCTGGCCGCCGGCGATCGTGCCGAGCACGACATTGATCCGCGTTCCGTTAAAGTCGCCCGCGTCGGCATCGACCGCGTCGGACAGCGGCGTGCCGCCAAGCGTCATCGAACTGGCCACATAGCTGGTATTCGCCGGGATATTGTCGGTGATCGCCAGCCCGCTGACCGAACCGCTGCCCGCGACGGTCGCGACAATCGTGTAGGTGATTGTGGCACCGGGGATCGGGTCGGCGGTTCCGAGCGGATTGGTCACCACCGCCGATTTGACGAGCGTGACGGTCGCTGCGGACACGACAAATGCGCCATTATCGGTACCGTCGGCGCCGGTCGCGCCGACGACGGCATCGCCGCCGCCTTCGCCTTGGCCCGGAAACGCCGTTCCCGGAGCGCCGGTGCCGGTAACAGCGGCCGCAATCAGGCTGACAATGCCGCGATTGCCGTCAACCACGCTTCCCGGCGTTGTGGCGATAACGAATATTGTAACGCTTTCGTCAGGCTCGAGTTCGGGATCGTTGGCGCCGGGTATGTAAAGCGTGTCGGTCGCGGGATCGAATACGCCGTCGCCGTTGTCGATGTACAATTGGGTAACCGCTGGGTCGTAATCGTCGCCGCCGACGTTTGCGACGGTGCTCAACCGGAAACTTTCGACACCGTTGCCGTTGTTGGTAACCGAAAAGCTCAACACCTGGGCTGTGGCGCCCGGGGTGGTCGGCACGTCGGCCGGGTTATTCGAGGCGACGGTCACGTCGAGCAGTTCGTCGACCAACAGGTCGACACGGTTCGAATCGATCGTGGTCGTGCCTCCCCCGGTGTCGAAACTGGCCGAGGCCGTGTTGCTGATGGTCGAGCCCGCGCGCGTCCCCGCCGCTTCGGCCTGCGAGGGCAGGGCGAGCGCGACAAGAATGGCGAGCAATGAACAAGAGGGTAGAAGCTGATGCTTCGCGCCCCCCACAGGCGCTTTCATCATCATATTGACTCCGAAGAGGTTGGTCCTTGGAGCCCTCAGTCGACGAAAAAGGGTAATTTCTGGTTAAAAAGCAGGAAGAAAGACGTTTTCTGGTCCAAAAGGGGACAATCTGGCCCTGGCGTTGGACGCCGAACGGGCCGTCTGGCGCAAACTGTAAAGCTTGCGTAAGATGAGGCGGTTAACGCAGGAGGACGGGGTGAGGCAGGATCGTGGGAGCAAAGATGCGCGCCCGCCGTCGAACCCGCTGCACCAGATCGAAATCGACGATCTGCGCCGCGATCGCTTGCTGGCAGCGCTCACGCTGATCCTGGGGACAAGCTTTTGCCTTGGCTTGCCGTTTGCCTTGCAAGCCGGGGCGGAGTTTTTTCTGCCGTTGACCGCCGCGCTGGTCATTGCGATTGCGCTGGTTCCCTTGCTCGAATGGCTCGAGCGGCGTGGGGTGCCATCGGCGCTGGCCGCTTTCCTTTCGCTGGCAATGTTCCTGATGCTCATCAATGCCGCGTTGGCGATCATTGTCGTACCCGCGACCGGCTGGTTCGCAAGATTGCCCGAATCCATCCCGCGAATCCAAAGCAATGTGGCGCCGCTGATCGACTTTTACTCGAGCCTGCAGAATTTCGTCGACCGCACCCTGCTGTCGGTTGCAAGCGGCAGTGAAGCGACGGCCCAAGCCGTTGCCGCCACGGCGCCGACGTCGGTGGTCGACTATTTCATTTCCGCCGCCCCCGCCGCCGCGATCCAGCTGTTCTTTGCCGTTCTGGTGATCTTTTTCTTTCTCGCGGGGTGGACGCGGCTTCGCAAGGGTACGATTCGCCGCCGCGGCAGCTTTGACGGCGCGATGCAAACCGCGCGGGTGATCCAGAATGTCGTCGATGCGACGGCCGACTATCTGGCGACGATCACGATGATCAACGCGGTGCTCGGGCTGGTCGTCGCCTTGCTATTGTGGGCGCTGGGTATGCCTTCGCCGTTCATGTGGGGCGGTATCGTTTCTCTGTGCAATTTCGTGCCCTATATCGGCCCGATCGTCGCGTCTATCCTGCTGGGCATGGGGGGGTTGATGACGTTTGACGCGGTCGGGCTGGCCCTGCTGCCAGCGCTGCTCTTCATCGGCGTGCATACGGTCGAGGCCAATCTGATTACGCCGCTGGTGCTGGGCAAGCGACTGACGATCAATCCCTTGCTGATTCTGGTCTCGCTCAGCTTTTGGGGATGGGTGTGGGGTGCGCCGGGCGCATTGCTTGCCGTGCCATTGTTGCTGATCCTGCAAACGGTTTTGCAGTCGACCGGCACTCCTGATCTGGCTGGATTTTTGTTCGAACGGGGAACGCTGACGACGACCGACGATGTGCGCGATCGATTAAATCGAAACGAAGGGCAAAGCGACGGTTGACAGGTCGAAGCGCGCCGCATATTGGCGCTGCTCCCAAGCACACGCGGGTGTAGCTCAGTTGGTTAGAGTGCCGGCCTGTCACGCCGGAGGTCGCGGGTTCGAGCCCCGTCACTCGCGCCATTCCTTGTCCGGATGGACGGAATGGCCACCGCAGCTTGGGATCATCGCATCGCCGGAAATGAACGTCTGAAGCAGCGCTTCAGGCGCGCCACCGCCCGAGTTCCATCCAGCGCAGCAGCGGCTTCAGCGGCAGGATCCAGACGACCCCCGCGATCAGATAAAATACCGCCTGCACCAGTACCGGCCAGGTGCCGACCCATGGCGACAGGCTGGCGACGATCGCGGTCCATCCGGCGATCAGCAGCAGGATCAGCAACATGCCGGCCGGTTTGCGCCAGCTTGGCTGGGGATGGCCCTTGGCGGGGTCTTGATGATCCGGGTTCAAAGGCGGTCTCCGCAAAAGATGAATTCTTGTTCGGTCAATACGGCGTCGAGCGACATGTCGGTCGATTCGCGCGGTACCTCATCGATTTCCTGTACCGACCAGCCTATCCCGATCCGCAGCATCACGGGATGGGCAGCGAAGTAGCGATCATAATGGCCGCCGCCCTGGCCGATCCGGCCACCGCGACGGTCGAACCCCACAAGGGGGCAAAAGATGATGTCCGGCGTGGCAGCGGACGCGGTGTCGGCGGGTTGCCGGGTGTTCCATGGCCCATTTTCCAGCGGTTCGCCGGTTCGCCAACGTTTAAAGCTCATGGCATCGACGCGGCCCGCATGATGGGGCAGCGCGAGCGCGCCCGCGTCCGCCAGACCGGCGAACAGCGACAGGATGTCGGGCTCGTCACCCCACGCGACATAGGCGCCGATAGTGGCATGAGCGGCGAGAGCATCGGTCAGCGGCGCAGGGAGCGAGCGAAATGCCGCCAATTGCGCCATGGCGTCTAGATTTGCGACAAAATGCTTGCGCCGAAAGCGCAGCTTCTCGCGCCATTCCTGTTTTTTCTGGACCAGATCGGCGGACAAGGGGGACATCGCCTCCTGTGCGACATGTGCTGGGGTTGGTTGGCGGGACCGCCGAGGTCGTTTGCTGGAAGATCCTCTGACGCCAGTAACGTCAGGTGGGAACCATGTACGTCGGACCAGGGTCCGGGCAGGGACAGCTCCCTAGGATGATGTATCGCCTCAGGGATATTCGCAAAAGCTCGTGCCGGGCAGAACCCGCCGCGACCTATTTAGGGTCGCGGCTGCCTCCGCTCAAGGGAATTGCTCGACTTTCGTCGCAAGCGCCTCGATCCGGTCGGCAATCTGCCGCAACGCGCGGTCGTGCGACGACGGCGCCGCGGGCGCGGCCGCAGCGCCGTTCGATCGCAGATCCGCCAGTTCTTTGAGCGCCGCGGCTTCGCGGGCAACGGCCGCGCGCAACTCGTCGCGCGCTGCTTGCTCGCGGCTCTCGGCCAGCGCAACGGCAGCACGCAGCGAATCGGATTGCGGCTCGGCCTTGTCCACTTTGCCCTTGGCCTCCTGCGCTTCGTCGGCGAGCATCAGCGCCGCGAACAGCAGCTGGCGTACCTCGGTCCCGCCTTGGACGCCGCGCGCCTTTTCATCCACCGCCGCTGCCAGCTGGAGCAACTGGGTTTCTTCGCCGTCGGCGCAATGGACGTCATAGGGACGACCCGCAATGGTCAGCTTGACGTCAGCCACGGTCAGCCTCCGCAATCAACCGGTCGAGTTCGCCGATGACGGCTGCCACCTCGGCCTTTAGCGCCGACTGGTCGGCAGCAGGTTCCGCGACCGAAGGCGATGTGCGGGTGGATGCGTTGGCCAACGCCTTTTCAATGCGGCTGAGCGCCCGTTCGATGCGCCCGATGGCCAGGCTGGATTCGTCAAGGTCGAGTTCCATAGGTAGAGGGTTAGCAGCGCTGGAAGGGGGGTGCAATTGCCCTCTCGGTCCAAAATGCGCCGATTTTCCTGTCGCAGCGGTTGACTCCTGACCGCGCCGCCGCAAAGGGCTGTGCGCATTCAGTCGGGCTTTGCATCCGGCACCCGCCCAGCCTTTTCCGGGGGAATAATGACACTGCCCGAACGTCAGCTCGCCAATGCCATCCGCGCGCTTGCGATGGATGCTGTCCAGGCCGCGAACAGCGGCCATCCGGGGATGCCGATGGGCATGGCCGACGTCGCCACAGTCCTCTATTCGGATTATCTGAAGTTCGATCCGACCGACCCGAAATGGGCCGATCGCGACCGATTCGTGCTGTCGGCGGGGCATGGCTCGATGCTCGCTTATGCGACGCTGCACCTTGCGGGCTATGCGCGGCCGACGATCGACGACATCCGCAATTTCCGCCAGCTCAACAGTCCATGCGCGGGCCATCCCGAAAATTTTGAGCTGGAAGGCATCGAAACGACCACAGGGCCGCTGGGGCAGGGGCTCGCCACCGCGGTGGGCATGGCAATTGCCGAGCGGCACCTGAACGCACTCTATGGCGACGATCTGGTCGATCACCGCACTTGGGTCATCGCAGGCGACGGCTGCCTGATGGAAGGCATCAACCACGAAGCCATTGGGTTGGCGGGGCATTTGCAGCTCGGTCGAATGACCGTGCTGTGGGACGACAACAAGATAACCATCGACGGGTCGACCGACCTGTCGACGAGCGAAGACATTGCGGCGCGCTATGCCGCGACCGGCTGGCATGTCGAGAGCTGCGACGGCCATGATCCCGCCGACATCCGCCGCGCGATCGACGCCGCGATCGCCGATCCGCGCCCGTCGCTGATCGCGTGCCGGACGATCATCGGTTTCGGCGCGCCGAACAAGCAGGGTACGTCGGCAACGCACGGTGCGCCGCTCGGCGCTGACGAGATTGCCGCGGCGCGGACCGAGCTCGGCTGGACCGCCGAACCTTTCATCATCCCGGCAGATATTACATCGGCCTGGGCGGCCTTTGGCGAAAAGGGCAAGGCGCTTCATGCCGAATGGAATGATCGCCTTGCAAGCAACGAAAAGAAAAAGGAATTTGAAGATCGCCTGAGCGGTAAGATCGTTCCGGGCGATGCCTTCAAGGCCTATCTCGACGGGCTGGTGGCCGAGCCGCCGAAAGTCGCGACGCGCAAGGCTTCGGAGAACACGCTGAGCGCGCTCACTGCCGATATTGCGGCACTCGTCGGTGGCAGCGCGGACCTTACCGGGTCGAACAACACCAAAACACCGTCTACCAAGCCGCTGACAAAAGGCGATTATTCTGGGCGTTATATCTATTATGGTATCCGCGAATTCGGCATGGCTGCAGCAATGAACGGCATGGCGCTTCACGGCGGCGTCATTCCCTATGGCGGCACCTTCCTGGTGTTCGCCGACTATTGCCGCGCCGCGATCCGCCTGTCGGCATTGCAGCAGCAACGCGTCGTCTATGTGATGACCCACGACAGCATCGGGCTGGGCGAGGACGGCCCGACGCACCAGCCGATCGAGCACCTCCAGTCGCTACGCGCGATGCCCAACCTTCTCGTGATGCGCCCCGCCGATGCGGTCGAGACCGCCGAATGCTGGGAGCTGGCGCTGGCGCAGGAGGGCCGTCCGTCACTTCTGGCACTGACGCGCCAGAATCTGCCGCCGCAGCGTCATGACGTCACGGAAAATCTCTGTGCGAAAGGCGGTTACCGCCTTCGCGCGGCGTCCGCTGCACGCAAGGTCGTGCTGGTCGCGACCGGTTCGGAGGTCGCGCTTGCCCTCGATATTGCCGACAAGCTCGAGGCCGCGGGCCACGGCGCCGACGTCGTCTCGATGGTATCGACCGAATTGTTCGACGAACAGGACGCCGCTTATCAGGCCGACATCCTGCCCCCCGACGCGCTGATCGTGTCGATCGAGGCGGGCACGACCTTCGGATGGGAACGCTACACCGGCCGCGACGGCTTGCGCTTCGGCATCGACAGCTTTGGCGCATCGGCGCCGATCGATGATTTGTATGCGCATTTCGGCCTGACAGTCGATGCGATCGCCCCCAGGATTTTGGCAAAGCTCGGCGATTAAGGACGGGCTGGCCCCACGCAGAAAGGAATTTTCGACATGGCAGTGAAAGTTGCAATCAACGGTTTCGGACGCATTGGCCGCAATGTGGCGCGCGCCATCCTCGAACGGACCGACCATGGCCTCGAACTGGTGTCGATCAACGATCTGGCCGACGCGAAGGCAAATGCCCGCCTGTTCCAGCGCGATTCGGTCCACGGCCCGTTCAATGGCACGGTCGAAGTCGACGGCAATGACCTGATCGTCAACGGCAAGCGCATCCAGGTGACCGCCGAGCGCGATCCCGCCAAGCTGCCCCATGCCGCAAACGGCATCGACATCGCCCTGGAATGCACGGGCTTTTTCACCGACCGCAAGGGCGGCCAGGCGCATCTCGACGCCGGCGCCAAGCGCGTCCTGATCTCGGCCCCCGCGAAGGAAGTCGACCTGACCGTCGTCTATGGCGTGAACCACGACAAGATCGGCGCCGAGCATGTCATCGTCTCGAACGCGTCGTGCACCACCAACTGCCTCGCGCCGATGGCCAAGGTGCTGCACGAAAAGATCGGCATCGAGCGCGGTCTTATGACCACGATCCACGCCTACACCAACGATCAGAAGATCCTCGACCAAATCCACTCGGATCCGCGCCGCGCCCGCGCCGCGGCAATGTCGATGATCCCGACCAGCACCGGTGCGGCGGTTGCAGTCGGCCTCGTCCTGCCCGAACTCAAGGGCAAGCTCGACGGCTCGTCGATCCGCGTCCCGACCCCCAATGTCTCGGTCGTCGATCTGACCTTCACCCCCAGCCGCGACACGAGCGCCGAAGAGGTCAACAAGTTGCTGAAGGAAGCCGCCGAAGGCGAGCTCAAGGGCGTGCTCGGCTTCACCGACGAGCCGCTGGTCTCGATCGATTTCAACCATGATGCGCACAGCTCGACGATCGACAGCCTCGAAACCGCGGTGATCGACGGCAAGCTGGTGCGTGTGCTCAGCTGGTACGACAATGAATGGGGCTTCTCGAACCGCATGATCGACACCGCGGGCGTGATTGCCAAGTTCCTCTGAACCAAAAGGAAAGCAGCGATGACCGCGTTCAAGACCCTCGACGACATCGGCGACGTCACCGGCAAACGCGTGCTCGTGCGCGTCGACCTGAATGTCCCGATGATCGACGGCGCGGTTGGCGACAAGACGCGGATCGAGGCGGCGATGCCGACGATCCGCGAATTGTCGGACAAGGGCGCGATCGTCCTGCTACTCGCGCATTTCGGGCGGCCGAAGGGCGCCAAGAACCCGACCCAATCCTTGAGCCTCGTCATGGGTGGGGTCGAGGATGTGCTGGGCCATTCGGTAATGTATATTCCCGAAGCGGTGGGAGAGGGCGCCAAGGCGGGTATTGCGGTGCTCGCGCCCGGCGACGTCGCGGTGCTGGAAAACACGCGCTTCTATCCGGGTGAGGAAAAGAACGACCCGGCTTTCGCCGATGCGCTCGCCGAAATCGGCGATTTCTATGTCAATGATGCCTTTTCGGCGGCGCACCGGGCCCATGGCTCGACCGAGGGCATTGCGCATCGCCTTCCGGCCTATGCGGGCCGCGCGATGGAGGCCGAACTGAAGGCGCTCGACGCGGCGCTCGGCAATCCGGTGCAGCCGGTCGCCGCGGTGGTCGGCGGCGCCAAGGTTTCGAGCAAGATCGACGTACTGCGCAATCTGGTCGGAAAGGTCGATCACTTGATCATCGGCGGCGGCATGGCGAACACCTTCCTCGCCGCCCGCGGAGTCGATGTTGGCAAGTCATTGTGCGAACATGAGCTGGTCGATCCGGCGAATGCAATCTTTGACGCCGCCGATGCCGCGGGCTGCACGATCCATCTCCCGTATGACGTCGTGGTGGCGAAGGAATTTGCCCCGAACCCGCCGACGCGCACCGTTAACGTGCATGAGGTTGCCGCCGACGAGATGATCCTCGATATCGGCCCCGCCGCGACCGAAGCTTTGGCGGACGTGCTCAAGAATTGCCGCACGCTCGTGTGGAACGGCCCGCTCGGTGCGTTCGAAACGCCGCCGTTCGACACCGCGACGGTTGCGCTCGCGAAAACCGCTGCTGCGCTGACGCGCGAAGGTTCGTTGATCTCGGTGGCCGGGGGCGGCGATACGGTCGCGGCGCTCAATCATGCCGGGGTCGCCAAGGATTTCACTTTCGTTTCCACCGCTGGCGGCGCCTTTCTCGAATGGATGGAAGGCAAGCCGCTGCCGGGCGTGGACGCACTGAAGACCTGAGTTTCGGCGCATATTTGCATCCCGGTAGCGGGATCGCTATGCGCGCCGCCACATACGTATGCAAACCCACGGAGACGTTATGACCACCGCCAATGCCGCCATGCTGGAGCAGATCAAATCGGGACAGGGCTTTATCGCCGCGCTCGACCAGAGCGGCGGTTCGACGCCCAAGGCGCTGAAGGGCTATGGCATCGAGGCAGACGCCTTTTCGAACGACGAGGAAATGTTTGCGCTGATCCATGCGATGCGCAGCCGCATTGTCACAGCGCCCTGCTTCAACGGCGAGAAGGTGATCGGCGCGATCCTGTTCGAGCGCACGATGGATGGCGAAGCGGGTGGCAAGCCGGTGCCGACGCTGCTTTGGGAACGCGGCGTGGTGCCGTTCCTGAAGGTCGACAAGGGGCTCGAGAACGAAGCGAACGGCGTTCAGCTGATGAAAGCCAACCCCGATCTCGATGCGTTGTGCGCGCGCGCCGTTGCCAAGGGCGTGTTCGGGACGAAGATGCGCAGCGTCGTGAACCTCGCGAACGCTGAGGGCGTCAAAGCGATCGTCGAACAGCAGTTCGCCGAAGCCAAGCGCATCGCGGCGCACGGGCTGGTGCCGATCATCGAACCCGAAGTGAACATCCAGAGCGCCGAACGCGATGGCGCCGACCGACTGTTGCTCAACGAAACGCTGGCTGCCCTGGACGCGTGGGACGGGGCGCCGGTGATGCTCAAACTGTCGCTGCCGACCGAGGCGGGGCTGTTCCAGCCGCTGGTCGACCATCCGAAGGTGCTGCGCGTCGTCGCGCTGTCGGGCGGCTTCGCGCGCCCCGAAGCCTGCGCCGAGCTGGCAAAGAATCCGGGCATCATCGCAAGCTTCAGTCGTGCGCTGCTGGAAGACCTTCGCCACCAGATGAGCGACGACGAATTCGACAAATCGCTCGGCGGCGCCATCGACGAAATTCACGCGGCCTCGGTGGCCTGACATGATGGAGCGCCCAAAATGAGCGGGGGGTGGCAAGCCGTCGATGACTATATTGTCGGCAAATTGCTCGGCGCCGACGACGTGCTTGCCGCCACCCTCGCCAACAACGCCGCGCACGGCCTGCCGCCGATCGACGTTTCGGCGGCGCAGGGCAAGATGCTGTACCTGCTGGCGCAGATCGCAAGCGCCAAAACCATCCTCGAGATCGGGACACTCGGCGGCTATTCGACGATCTGGCTGGCGCGGGCGCTGCCCGAGGACGGTCGTTTGGTCACGCTGGAGCTGGAACCGCACCATGCCGCTGTCGCGTGGACGAATCTGGAACGCGCCGGGGTGGCCGCGAAAGTCGATGTTCGCGTCGGACCGGCGATCGACAGTCTGGCCGCGATGATCGACGAAGCGCCATTCGACTTCCTCTTCATCGACGCGGACAAGCAGAACAACGCGAATTATGTGCGCGAGGCAATCCGGCTCGGGCGACCGGGAACGACGATCGTCGTCGACAATGTCGTGCGCGAAGGCGGGGTGCTGGAGGTCGACAGCGACGACGAGAAGATCGTTGGAACGCGCGCCCTGTTCGACATGCTGAGCGCCGAGCCGCGGCTCGACGCGACCGTCGTGCAGACGGTCGGCGCGAAAAAATGGGACGGATTTGTGTTGGCGCGGGTGCGTTAACAGGCCGCTATCCCTCCTCGTCATTGCGAGTGAAGCGAAGCAAACCAGAGCGGTTTACGCACACACTGGATTGCCGCGTCGCTGCGCTCCTCGCAATGACGAGGCTTGGAAACACCTAAAGCCCGCCAGCGAAACGGAACGAGAAGCGATAATCCTCAGGCTTTAGCGCGACATTCGTCATCTTGTCCGGGCGCACCGACTCCAGCGTAATGCTGCCATCAGCAAGCGGGGTCGCCTCGCCCAGCGTGACCTCGAAAGGCTGCTTTTCGCCATTGCCGCGGATCCACAGCATTTGCACGCGCACCCGCCCCGCCCAGATGCAGCGGGCGTTCATCGGGCAGCGGCTGTCTTCCAGCACCGCGACGGGTTTGATGATCGGCCCGTCGGCATAGGCTGTTTGGCCAAGTGCGACATCGCTGGCATCGGCTAGGGGCGTTTGGGCGGACGTTGTTGCGCAGGCCGACAAGGTGAGGGCGGTGAGGGCGACGGGTATCGCAAGGTGGATCAGGTTCTGCATTTGCGGCTTCGTGAACCCGTCGCTATGAACCCGCCATGACCCAAGCCACCCGTATTCCAAGCCAACTTTACCTCATCTCGCCGCTGGATGTCGGCGGTGATTTTCCCGATCAGTTGACGGCAGCGCTGGATGCCGGACCGGTCGCTGCGTTTCAGTTTCGCGTCAAAGGCTTGGAGCAGCACGAGGCGGCACGGCTGGCCGAACCGTTGCAGGCGATCTGTGCGGCGCGGGGCGTCGCCTTAATCGTCAACGACGATATCGCGCTCGCGAAGCGGCTCGGCGCCGACGGCGTCCATTTGGGGCAGGGCGACGGCGACCCGAAAGAGGCACGCCGGATTCTTGGCCCCGACGTCCAGATCGGTGTGACCTGTCACGCCAGCCGCCATCTGGCGATGGAAGCGGGAGAGGCGGGCGCTGACTATGTCGCCTTCGGGGCATTTTACCCGACGACGACCAAGGCGGTCGAGCATCACGCCGACCCCGAAATCCTGACCTGGTGGCAGGGCATGTTCGAACTGCCATGCGTGGCGATTGGCGGGATCACGGTTGCCAATGCACGGCCCCTGATCGAAGCAGGCGCCGATTTTCTAGCGGTATCGGGCGGAGTTTGGGCGCATCCCGAAGGTGCGGCCGATGCGGTCCGGACATTTACTGCGCTGATGAACGATCAGCCCGCCGGATAATCGCGCGCTGTTTTTTCCGGCGTGTCGTTCGATGGCGTTGGCAGCGCGCCATCCTTCCGCCAGCCGAACAAGCCCGCGCAAGGCGCCGGGCGTGTCTTTGGTGCTGAACTGTTTCCGCCGGGTTGCGGTGTTATCCGGGAAAGATCGATACTCGTCATGGCGCCGATATGGCGCGAACGCGCGCTGCCATATTGTATCGATGCGTCAAATCCGGTTCGGTTCGTCGCTTCTGGCGCTTTGGTCCAATCGGCTTGCCTGAACCGCCGCGGGCCGCTACAGGCGCGCACCTGATACCGCCTGCCGTCGGGCGCGCGGTTTGCTCTTTCCATCCTTGAACAGCGAGTGTGCGCGATGAAAATCACCGGCGTTGAAATCCGTCCCGGCAATATTATCGAATATGAAGGCGGTATCTGGAAGGTCACCAAGATCCAGCACACCCAGCCGGGCAAGGGCGGCGCCTATATGCAGGTCGAAGCCAAGAACCTGATCGACGGGCGCAAGCTTAACAACCGCTTCCGCAGCGCCGATACGGTCGAAAAAGTTCGCCTCGACACCAAGGATTTCCAGTTTCTCTATGCCGAGGGTGACGATCTGGTGTTCATGGACAAGGATAGTTTCGAGCAGATCAACATCTCCAAGGATGTCGTCGGCGACGCCCACGAGTTTCTGCAGGACGGCATGGATGTCGTGCTCGAACTTTGGGAAGAACGCCCGATCTCGGTCGAACTGCCCGAAACGATCGAAGCGACCATCGTCGAGGCCGACGCGGTGGTAAAGGGCCAGACTGCTTCGTCGTCTTACAAGCCCGCGATCCTCGACAATGGCGTGCGCGTGATGGTGCCGCCGCACATCACCAGCGGCACCAAAATCGTCGTGCATGTGTACGACCGCGAATATGTGCGGCGTGCCGACTGATTGAGTTCCCCTCCCGCTTGCGGGAGGGGCTAGGGGAGGGTCTGTTGAGGGACAGGCCTTCTTCGGAATGCAACATTCCCTCCCGCGCTCAGAGGCACGTGACTCTGAGCGCCCCCACCCGCAAGCGGGAGCGCGGAGTAAAGACAATGGCCGTATCTGGCATCATCACCGTCATGGAACGCGCCGCGCGCAAGGCGGGCACCAAATTGCGCCGCGACTTCGGCGAGATCGAGCATCTGCAGGTCTCGCAAAAGGGTCCTGCTGATTTTGTGTCGAAGGCCGATCAGGCCGCCGAGCGCACCCTGTACGACGAACTCGGTCGCGATCGGCCCGGCTGGGGTTTTCTGATGGAAGAGGCCGGCGAGATCGCCGGTGAACCGGGCAAACCGCGTTTCATTATCGATCCGCTCGACGGCACGTCGAACTTCCTGCACGCCATCCCGCATTTCGCGATTTCGATTGCAGTGCAGGAACCGAAGCTGGGCGGCGGCTGGGGCGATGTCACCGCCTGCCTGATCTATCAGCCGGTGACCGACGAAAGCTATTGGGCCGAACGCGGACGCGGCGCCTGGCTGCACGACCGGCGGCTGCGCGTGGCGTCGCGCCGTCAACTGAACGAATGCCTGGTTGCAACCGGCATTCCGTTCATGGGCCATGGCGATTTTGCGCAATGGAGCCGCATTTTTGGTGCGGTGGCGCCCGAGGTTGCCGGGATTCGTCGCTTTGGCGCCGCCAGTCTCGACCTCGCGTGGGTTGCCGCGGGCCGCTATGACGGTTTTTGGGAAAGCAATCTGCAGCCGTGGGACGTGGCGGCAGGCATGTTGCTGGTTCGCGAAGCAGGCGGTTTCGTCACCGACTTCCGCGGCGGGGACCGCGCGATCGAACGGAGCGAGTTTATCGCGGGGAGCGCCGCGGTGCATTCCAAGCTGCAAAAACTGGTCGCAGGCGCGCTGCGCAACGCTTGAATCTATCCGTCATTCCGGTTTTCGCCGGGGTGACGTGTTTGGATGAGGTCACTTCTCGAACACAAACTCGCGGAAACTGTCCATCAGCGATGCCCAGGTGTTGAGCGTCTCGCCGACATTTTCGCGCGGGATGCCCGCGAAGTCGAGGTCGACATCCATTTCCAGCACGGGATCGCCCACATCGTCGCGGTAGGCGCGGGCAAATCGTTTTTCCTTGTTCCACTTGTTCAGCTGTTCGAGCGTCACGTCCTTGGTATCGCTGAACCCCATATAATATTGCAAAGTCTTGCACATTTTTCCGTCCTCGCAGTTCATGAACAGGACGAGAAACTTCAGGCCGTTGCGGTTGCTTTCGATATAGGGATCGTCGCCGGCTTTGCTGACGATCGTCGCCGGCCAGCCCTGCGACTCGACGATCGCCTTGATCGTTGCCGGATTGGTCGCGTTGATCAGTTCGGCGCGCGCCGGTGCAGCGGCGAACACGGCAAGCAAGCCCAGGGCAAACGCAGCGTGTGTGGCGTGGCGTGTCATGAAACCCCCTGGTCAGAACCGCGCCCGGCGGCGCAAGAATATGCGATTGTTTGCCGCAATTATCACAGCGGTAGCGGCTATCGCCAGTGCCCGTTGTGCTTTTGGTCACAAAGGCGCGAAAATCATGCCCGCGGTGCTTGCGAGGCGCGACCTGCTGGCCTAAAGCGCCCGCATAAACGGGGTGACAAACACCTCAAACCAAGACTGCGAGCTCCCATGGTCGATCTGACGCAATATCTGCCGATCCTGATATTCCTGGTCATTGCGGTCGGGTTGTCGACGGCATTCGTGTTCCTGCCGATGGGCGTGGCGCGACTGACCGGTGCGCACCAGCCCGAACCGGCGAAATTGACCGAATATGAATGCGGTTTTCCGGCGTTTGAAAATGCGCGAAGCCAGTTCGATGTCCGCTTCTATCTGGTCGCCATTCTGTTCATCATTTTTGACCTCGAGGCGGCGTTTCTGTTCCCTTGGGCCGTCAGCCTGGGCGAGATCGGCTGGGAAGGCTGGGGGGCCATGATGGTATTCCTCGCCATTCTTACGGTCGGGTTCATTTATGAGTGGAAGAAAGGGGCGCTGAATTGGGAATGAGCAATTCGAGCATCCTGATGCCCGGCCAGATGCCGGTCGCGCCGGGCACGAATCCCGACCAAAGCTTTTTCGACGATCTGAACGGCGAGATCGGGGACAAGGGCTTTCTCGTCACTTCGACCGAGGATCTGTTCAACTGGGCGCGCACCGGCTCGCTGTGGTGGATGACCTTTGGCCTCGCGTGCTGCGCGGTCGAGATGATCCACGTCAACATGCCTCGGTACGACATGGAGCGCTTCGGCGTGGCGCCGCGCGCGTCCCCGCGCCAGTCCGACGTGATGATCGTCGCGGGCACGCTGTGCAACAAGATGGCCCCCGCGCTGCGCCGCGTTTACGACCAGATGTCCAACCCGAAATATGTCATTTCAATGGGCAGCTGCGCCAATGGCGGCGGCTATTATCATTATAGCTATTCGGTGGTGCGCGGCTGCGACCGTATCGTGCCTGTGGACATCTATGTCCCCGGCTGCCCGCCGACCGCCGAAGCGTTGCTCTATGGCGTCATGCAGTTGCAGCGAAAGATTCGCCGCGTCGGAACGATTGAACGCTGATGGCCCATAATGCTCCCCTGGTGGCACCGCGCAAGACGCTGGCCGCCGAACTCAAAAAAGCAATCGGCAAAGATCTGCTCGCGCATGATTTTGCGGCCGACGAGGACAGCATCACGGTCCAACGGGACGCGATTGCAGGCGTTATGGTCAGCTTGCGCGACGGGCTAGAGTATCAGCAACTGATGGAAATCGCAGGCGTCGACTATCCTGAACGGCTCGAGCGGTTCGAGGTCGTCTATCACCTGCTCAGTGTGACGCGGAATCATCGCCTGCGCGTCCGTGTATCGACCGACGAGGCGACGCCGGTGCCGAGCATCGTGCCGGTGTGGCCCGTAGCGGGCTGGCTCGAGCGAGAAGTGTTCGACATGTACGGCGTGCTGTTCAGCGGCAATCCCGACCTGCGCCGCATTTTGACCGATTACGGGTTCGAGGGTCACCCGCAGCGCAAGGATTTTCCGCTGACCGGCTATGTCGAGCTGCGTTATTCGGAGGAGGACAAGCGCGTCGTGCAGGAACCGGTGCGGTTGGCACAGGATTTCCGCAACTTTGACTTCCTGTCCCCGTGGGAAGGCGCCGACTATGTGCTGCCGGGCGACGAAAAGGCGGGCGGGACGGGCGAGGCGCCGGGCAAGGGCGCGCCGACGCCGATGACCGCGAAAGAGGTCAAGGCCGCCGACGACAAGACCAAGGCGCCGCCGCCGCCCACCCCGAAAACGACTGAAAAGCCTGCCGATACGGGCGCGGGTAACAAGGCGAACAAGGCAGCGGCCAAGCCGAGCAAGGATGGCGCGAAGGCTAGGGCGGACGGCGAATCCAAGACCCCCGCGACCAGGAAAGCCGAGAAGGCTGGGCCCAAGGCGAAAGCACCCGCCAAGCCGCGCGCGCCGCGCAAGCCGAAAACGGGAGGTGACGCATGACCGACGCTCCTCAGGTCAAGCACCACGGCAGCGACATGTTCGAGGGCTATCCGGTCGATACCGCGAACACCGCGGGCGACCAGGCCGTGACCAATTACACGATCAACTTCGGCCCGCAGCACCCCGCGGCGCACGGCGTGCTGCGCATGGTGATGGAGCTCGACGGCGAGATCATCGAGCGCGTCGATCCGCACGTCGGGCTGCTCCACCGCGGCACCGAGAAACTGATCGAGCATAAGACCTATTTGCAGGCTTTGCCCTATTTCGACCGGCTCGACTATTGTTCGCCGCTCGGCATGGAGCACAGCTATGTGCTGGCGATCGAGAAACTGCTCGATCTGGAGGTTCCGGACCGCGGGCAGTATCTGCGCGTGTTGTTTGCCGAACTGACGCGCATCTGCAACCATATGCTCAACATCGGCGCGCACGTCATGGACGTTGGCGCAATGACACCCAACCTGTGGGTGTTCGAGTTGCGCGAGGATTGCCTCAACTTCTTTGAGCGCGCGTCGGGCGCGCGGATGCACTCGGCCTATTTCCGCCCCGGTGGCGTCCATCAGGACGTCCCCGAAAAGCTGCTCGTCGATATCGGCGAATGGTGCGAAACGCGCCTGCCCAGGCTGTTTGGCGATGCGATGAGCCTGGTCGTCGACAACCGTATCTTCAAGCAGCGCAATGTCGATATCGCGACGGTCAGCAAGGAGGATACGCTGGCATGGGGCTTCTCGGGCCCGATGATCCGCGGTGCCGGCATTCCCTGGGATTTGCGGAAGTCGCAGCCCTACGATGCCTACGCAAAGATGGATTTCGAGATTCCGGTGGGGACGCGCGGCGACTGTTACGACCGCTTCATGGTCCGCGTTCAGGAAGTGTACCAGTCGGCGAAGATCATCTTGCAGTGCATCAATCAGATGCCCACCGGCCCGGTCGCGAGCCTCGACCGCAAGGTCGTGCCGCCGAAGCGCGGCGAGATGAAGCAGTCGATGGAATCGCTGATCCATCACTTCAAGCTTTATACCGAGGGCTTCCACGTCCCCGCGGGCGAAGTCTATGTCGCGACCGAAAGCCCCAAGGGCGAGTTCGGGGTCTATCTGGTGAGCGACGGCACCAACAAGCCGTATCGCTGCAAGATCCGCCCGACGGCGTTTTCGCACCTGCAGGCGATGGATTTCATGTGCAAGGGTCACATGCTCGCGGACACCACTGCGATCATCGGCGCGATCGACGTCGTGTTCGGGGAGTGTGATCGGTGAGTGTCGCTCTGCTCTTGGCAGCTATGGTGTCGCAAGGCTCAACTGATGCGCCGATCACCGCGGAAACCACAGCGCGCAAGTTCGTGGCCGCCGTGACGCGTGGAATCGACCCGGTCGGCGCGGGTATTGTTCCGTCGCTGACGGCAGAACAGTCGGAGCAGCTAAAGGCGCTTCAACCGTGCAAGTTCAGCCTGCTTGGAACGAGCACAAAACAGCGCGCGCGTATCCTTTGGCAATGCGCAGCCGGGCGCGACGAAAAAGCCTGGATGACTCAACTTACTTTTGTAGATGCGGCAATTACCTCGGTCGAGATCGAACCGTTGGTAAAGCGCCCGGTGGCACGGTGATCAATGGCTGACGCACCCCAAATTCCCGACGAAGCCGAAACCCGCGCGCGCTGGGGCGCTTTTGCGTGGACGGCGGAAAATGCCGAAAAGGCGAAGGCCGTCATCGCGCGCTACCCCGCGGGGCGCCAGCGTTCGGCGGTGATGCCGCTGCTCGACCTCGCGCAGCGCCAGGTCGGCGCCGAGACGCAGACGCAGGGCTGGCTGCCCGTGCCGGTGATCGAATATGTCGCGGCGCAGCTCGATATGCCGTTCATCCGCGCCTATGAGGTCGCGACCTTCTATACCATGTATAATCTCGCGCCGGTTGGCCGCTATCATGTTCAGGTCTGCGGGACGACGCCGTGCCTGCTGCGCGGGTCGGACGATGTGATGGCCGCGTGCAAGAACCGCGGCATGATGAAGGGCAAGACCACCCCCGACGGCCTGTTCACGCTGACCGAGGTCGAGTGCATGGGCACCTGCACCAACGCACCGATGGTCCAGATCAACGACGATAATTACGAAGATCTCGATTTCGACAGCATGTCGCGCATTCTCGACGACCTCGCGGCGGGCAAGCAGCCCAAGACCGGCACGCAGAACCCGCAGCGCCACACGAGCGAGCCCGAGGGCGGGCCGACGACGCTGAAAGAGATGGTCAAGGCCAACCACGACTACAGGAGCGAATGGTGATGGGCGCTCTGAACATCCTCCCCGCTTGCGGGGAGGGGGACCGCGCGAAGCGTGGTGGAGGGGGGCTGCGGCCTCACGCGACGACGGCGGGCCACGACAGCCCCCTCCGTCAGCCGCTGCGCGTCTGCCACCTACCCATGAATGGGGAGGATTTGGCATGAGCCTCGCCGACAAAGACCGCATTTTCACCAATCTCTACGGCTTCCAACCATGGAACCTCAAAGCCGCGCAGGCGCGCGGCGATTGGGACAAGACCAAGGATCTGATGAAGCGCGGCCAGGACGCGATCATCGAGGAGATCAAGGCGTCGGGGCTGCGCGGGCGCGGCGGCGCGGGCTTCCCGACCGGACTCAAATGGTCGTTCATGCCGAAGGAGCCGCGCGCCGACCGCCCGAGCTTCCTCGTCATCAACGCCGACGAATCTGAGCCGGGTAGCTGCAAGGACCGCGAGATTATCCGCCACGATCCGCACAAGCTGATTGAGGGCGCGCTGATCGCGGGCTTCGCGATGCGCGCGCGCGCGGCGTACATCTATATTCGCGGTGAGTTCATCCGCGAGGCCGAGACGTTGTTTGCGGCGGTGCAGGAGGCGTATGACGCCGGCCTGCTCGGCAAGAATGCGGCGAAATCGGGCTATGATTTCGACGTCTTTGTCCACCGCGGCGCCGGCGCCTACATCTGCGGCGAAGAAACCGCGATGATCGAAAGCCTCGAGGGCAAGAAGGGCCAACCGCGCCTGAAGCCGCCGTTTCCGGCGGGAGCGGGCCTGTATGGCTGCCCCACCACGGTGAACAATGTCGAGAGCATCGCGGTCGTCCCGACGATCCTGCGCCGCGGCGCGCCGTGGTTCGCCAGCTTCGGGCGCGAGAATAACAAGGGCACCAAGCTGTTCCAGATCAGCGGCCATGTGAACAAGCCGTGCGTCGTCGAGGAAGAGATGAGCATCCCCTTCCGCGAGCTGATCGACAAGCATTGCGGCGGCATCCGCGGCGGCTGGGACAATCTGCTCGCCGTGATTCCCGGCGGCTCGTCGGTTCCGCTGGTGCCTGCAGCCGAGATCATGGACTGCCCGATGGATTTCGACGGGCTGAAAGCCGTCGGATCGGGCCTTGGCACCGCGGCGGCGATCGTCATGGATAAATCGACCGACGTCGTCCAGGCGATCAGCCGCATCAGTTACTTCTACAAGCATGAAAGCTGCGGGCAATGCACCCCGTGCCGCGAAGGCACCGGCTGGATGTGGCGCGTCATGGAGCGCCTGCGCACCGGCGACGCCGACATCAGCGAAATCGACACGCTGTACGATGTGACCAAGCAGGTCGAAGGCCACACCATCTGCGCACTCGGCGATGCCGCGGCGTGGCCGATCCAAGGCTTGATCAAACATTTCCGCCCCGAAATCGAACGCCGCATCCGCGAGAATGGCAGCGTGCTGGAGGCGGCGGAGTGAGCAAAACTAACGCCGTCATATTGCTGTTGGGCGCCGCGGTCGGCATTTCCAGTCCGGCGGCCGCGCAATTCGACCATCCACCCGAGATGCGGAAGGGCGGATCGGTCGACCGCAAATTTATGTCCACCGCCAGATGTTTGGTCGATGGCCAACCGTCGCGAGCGGAGCAATTGTTGACCGCCGAGCCGGGCAGTGAGGCGGAGGGCAAAGCACTCCTTGAAATAGTCCGCGCAGCGCCTTTTTGCGCTGAGGACAGAAGTATGACGCGCGCGCCGACCACTACATGGCGCGGCGCGATAGCTGAGGCCGCCTATATTCGCGGCTCTGATCGAGCGCGGCCCTCATCGATCTCGCTAGCAAGCGGCCGACCTGATTGGCTTGCCTCGCCGGGTGCCACACTCTTCGCGGTTGCCCAATGTGCCGTCGAACGTGCGCCCATCGAGGCGGATCGGCTGATTCGGACAAAATGGCGGTCAGCGGAGGAAGCACGCGCAGTTGGTGATTTGCTCCCCACGCTGCGCGCCTGTGGCAACGGCGCCAAGGCGAATTTCGACCGGGTGTCAATTCGCGGCACGATCGCCGAGGGGCTTGTTCGAGCGCAGGGCGCCGCCGAGGGAAATAAGTAAATGCCTAAAGTCACCGTAGATGGCGTAGAACTCGACGTCCCGCAGGGCGCCACCGTCCTGCAGGCGTGCGAGCTGGCGGGGAAGGAAATTCCGCGCTTCTGCTATCATGAGCGCCTGAGCATCGCGGGCAATTGTCGCATGTGCCTGGTCGAAGTCGCGCCCGGCCCGCCGAAGCCGCAGGCGTCGTGCGCGCTGCCGACCGCCGAGGGGCAGATCATCAAGACCGACAGCCCGATGGTGAAGAAGGCGCGCGAGGGGGTGATGGAGTTCCTGCTCATCAACCACCCGCTCGACTGCCCGATTTGCGACCAGGGCGGCGAATGCGATCTGCAGGACCAGAGCATCGCCTATGGCCGCGGCGCGACGCGCTATGACGAGAATAAGCGCGCGGTGACCGAAAAATATATGGGTCCGATCGTCAAGACCGTGATGACCCGCTGCATTCAGTGCACGCGCTGCGTCCGCTTTGCGGAGGAAGTCGCGGGCGTGGAGGACATTGGCGCGATCTATCGCGGCGAAAATATGCAGATTACCAGCTACCTCGAACATGCGGTCGCGAGCGAGCTGTCGGGCAATATCGTCGACCTGTGCCCGGTCGGCGCGCTGACGAGCAAACCCTATGCGTTTGAAGCGCGGCCGTGGGAACTGACCAAGACGCTGGGCATCGACATGATGGACGCGGTCGGCACCAACGTCCGCATCGACGCGCGCGGGCGGCAGGTGCTGCGCGTGTTGCCGCGGATCAACGACGATGTGAACGAGGAATGGGTGAGCGACAAGACGCGCCATCATGTCGACGGCCTGACCCGCCGCCGCCTCGACCGGCCCTATGTCCGCAAGGGCGGCCAGATGGTCGAAGCGACGTGGGCCGAAGCGTTCGAGGCGATCAAGGCGGTGCACGCGGGCTCGTCGGTCGCGGCGATCGCGGGCGACCTGGTCGATTGCGAGACGATGTTCGCGGCCAAGGCGCTGGTGACCGCGCTCGGCGGCAATCTGCTCGAAGGGCGCCAGACCGGGCTCGACTATGACGTCACCAGCCTGTCGGCGGTCAATTTCAACACGACGATCGCCGAGGCCGAAAATGCCGATGTGATCCTGCTCGTCGGCACGAACCTGCGCTGGGAAGCGCCGCTCATCAACACGCGCGTCCGCAAGGCGGTGTGGAAAAAGGGCGCAAAGGTCTTCGCCATCGGCCCCGAAACCGACCTCACCTACAAGACCGAGTGGCTGGGTGACGACGCCGCGCTTGTCGCGAAGCTGCCGAAGCATGTCACCGATGCGCTGAAAGGCGCCGAGCGGCCGATGTTGATCTTCGGCGGTGGCGCCTTGTCGGTGCCCGGCGTCCACGGCGCGGGGCTCGTGCTCGCCAAGGCGGTGAGCGCGGTCAAGGACGGTTGGAACGGCTTCAACGTCGTGCATTTCTCGGCGGCGCGCATGGGATCGCTGATGCTCGGTTACGGGCTGCCCGGCGGGATCAAGGATGTGATCGCGGCGAAACCGAAGCTCGCTTTCTTCCTCGGCGCCGACGAGGTCGATTTTGCGGCTTTCGCAAAGACGTTCAAAGTCTATGTCGGCCATCATGGCGACAAGGGCGCGCATGCCGCCGACGTCATCCTGCCCGCCGCAGCGTGGACTGAAAAAGACTTTACCACGGTCAACACCGAGGGCCGCGTCCAGCGGAGCGAGAAGGCGGTGTTCGCGCCCGGCGACGCGCGCGAAGACTGGAGTATTTTCCGCGCGCTAGCCGATGCACTTGGCGTGTCGGTGGGCTTCGACAGCTTCGACGACTGCCGCGCGGCGATGATCGCGGCGGTGCCCGCCTTGGGTATCGAAGGTCTCGCCGATTATGGCTGGTCGGTGCCCAAGCTGCCCGCGAAGCCCGAGGCGCGCGCGATCCCGTCGCCGATCAAGGATTTCTACCTCACCAACGCCATCTGCCGCGCGTCGCCGACGATGCAGCGCTGCTCGGAAGAGTTGGTGCATGGTGTGGATTTTGCGGAGGCGGCGGAATGACCGCGGCTACATCTTTAAGCCCTTCTCCCCTTGCGGGAGAAGGATACGGAGCCTTGCCGCTGCGAGCGGCTAGGCGCAGTTGGATGAGGGGTAGCGCGCCGCAGGCGCGGGCGGTCGCGGCGCGACCGCATACCCCTCACCCAGCTTCGCCTAGGCGGCCGAGCCGCCAAGTCTTCGCAACCCTCTCCCACAAGGGGAGAGGGGAAAGGGTTGCGTTCCGATGACTGAATTCTTCCAATCGCTCGGCATGTCCTACGAATGGGCGTGGGGCGTCGCGACCGTCGCGGGCATCCTCCTCATCGCGCTGCCGCTGATGCTTGCGGTCGCGATGATCATTTATGCCGACCGCAAGATCTGGGCGGCCATCGCGCTGCGTCGCGGGCCGAACGTCGTCGGTCCCTTCGGGCTGCTTCAATCGTTCGCTGACGGCCTCAAGGTGTTCCTGCAGGAAACGATCATCCCGACCGGCGCGAACCGCGGGCTGTTCCTGATCGCGCCGATCATCACGTTCACCGTCGCGCTGATGGCGTGGGCGGTGATCCCGTTCAATTCGGGCGCGGTGCTCGCCGACATCAATGTGGGGCTTCTCTACATCCTCGCGGTGTCGTCGCTTGGCGTTTACGGCGTCGTGCTGTCGGGCTGGGCATCGAACTCGAAATATCCTTTCTTTTCGGCGATGCGCGCCGCGGCGCAGATGATTTCCTATGAAGTCTCGATCGGTTTCATCCTGGTTTGCGTCGTGCTTTACGCCGACAGCTTCAACTTGAACGAGATTATCAAGGCGCAGCAGGGACACGGGCTGGGAATCGTCAACGCCTTTGGCTTTAATTTGCTGCTGTTTCCCATCGCGGTGATCTTCCTGATCGCCAGCCTCGCCGAAACCGCGCGCGCGCCGTTCGACTTGACCGAGGCCGAAAGCGAGCTCGTCGCAGGGTATCAGACCGAATATAGTTCGATGGCCTTCGCGCTCTTCTGGCTCGGTGAATATGCGAACGTCCTGCTGATGGCGACGCTGAACGCCATCCTGTTCTGGGGGGGCTGGCTGCCGCCGATCGACTGGGCACCGCTCTATGCCGTGCCGGGCATCGTCTGGCTGTTCGCGAAGATCCTGTTTTTCTTCTTCGTGTTCAGCTGGGTCAAGGCAACCGTTCCGCGCTACCGCTACGACCAGTTGATGCGGCTGGGCTGGAAAATCTTCCTGCCGATCTCGCTGATCTGGATCTTCCTGATTTCCGGCTGGCTGATGCTGACGAGGTATTCATGAGTTACTTAGGTCATCTCGTCAAAAGCTTCACCTTGTGGGAGTTTGTGAAGGCGCACGCCCTCACGCTCAAATATTTCTTCAAGCCGAAGGCGACGATCAACTATCCGTTCGAGAAGAACCCGCTGAGCCCGCGCTTCCGCGGCGAGCATGCGCTGCGCCGTTATCCGAACGGCGAGGAGCGCTGCATCGCGTGCAAGCTGTGCGAAGCGGTGTGCCCGGCGCAGGCGATCACGATCGAGGCCGAGCCGCGCGACGACGGCAGCCGCCGCACGACGCGCTACGACATCGACATGACAAAGTGCATCTATTGCGGCTTCTGTCAGGAAGCATGCCCGGTCGATGCGATCGTCGAGGGACCGAACTTCGAATTCGCGACCGAAACGCGCGAAGAATTGCTTTATGACAAGGCCAAGCTGCTCGCCAATGGCGACAAATGGGAACGCGCGATTGCGGCCAACCTTGCCGCCGACGCGCCCTATCGATAAGGGCGCGCGCAGATGATCCAGCTTATCGCCTTTTACCTGTTCGCGACCATCGTCATCGCCTCTGCGGCGATGGTGATTTTCGCTCGCAACCCCGTCCACAGCGTCATGTGGCTGATCCTCGCCTTCTTCAACGCGGCGGGGCTGATGCTGCTCGCGGGGGCCGAGTTCATCGCGATGCTGCTCGTCATCGTTTATGTCGGTGCAGTCGCGGTGCTGTTCCTGTTCGTCGTGATGATGCTGAACATCGATTTTGCCGAATTGCGCGCCGGATTTGTGCGCTACCTGCCGCTGGGCGCGCTGGTCGCGATCATTTTGGCGGCCGAACTGATCTTTGCGGTGGGCGCCTGGAATGCGGGCGGGGTCGATCTGGCCGTGCGGGCGGCGCCGGTGGTGACCGACAAGAGCAATATCGAGCAGCTCGGTGAATTGCTCTACACCAAATATATCTTTCTGTTCGAGGCCGCCGGCATCGTTCTGCTTGTCGCAATGATCGGTGCCATTGTGCTGACGCATCGCGAACGCGGCGGTGTGCGTGTCCAGAATGTTTCGGCACAGACCCGGCGGCGTCCGGGCGATGCGACGCGTCTGGTCGATCCGGGCAGCGGGCAGGGGGTTGAACTGTGATTTCGGTCGGCCATTATCTCGCCGTTTCGGCGGTGCTGTTCACGCTCGGCGTGCTCGGCATCTTCATCAACCGCAAGAATATCATCGTCATCCTGATGGCGATCGAACTCATTCTGCTCGCGGTGAACATCAACCTCGTCGCGTTCAGCGCTGCGCTGAACGATCTGGTCGGTCAGGTTTTTTCGATGTTCGTGCTCACCGTCGCGGCGGGCGAGGCCGCGATCGGGCTCGCCATTCTTGTGATCTATTTCCGCGGCCGCGGCACCATTGCGGTCGATGACGCCAACCGGATGAAGGGGTAAGCCGGTGATTCAGGCGATCGTTTTCCTGCCGCTGCTCGCGGCACTTGTTGCAGGGCTGGGCCAGCGGGCCATCGGGCCGTTTGCCGCCAAGCTCGTCACCACGGGCGCACTGTTCACCAGCTGCGCGCTCAGCTGGCCGATCTTCCTCTCTTTCGTGTTCGGCACGGGCGAGGCCGAAGTCGTGACCGTGCTGCACTGGGTTTCGTCGGGCGCGCTCCAGTTCAACTGGGAACTGCGTGTCGATACGCTGACCGCGGTGATGCTCGTCGTCATCACCACGGTTTCGGCGCTCGTCCACCTGTATAGCTGGGGCTATATGGAGGAGGATCCGGACCAGCCGCGTTTCTTCGCCTATCTCTCGCTTTTCACCTTTGCGATGCTGATGCTGGTGACCGCGAACAATCTGGTCCAGATGTTCTTCGGCTGGGAAGGCGTCGGTCTCGCATCCTATCTGCTCATCGGTTTCTGGTACAAGAAACCCAGCGCCAACGCCGCGGCGATCAAGGCGTTTGTCGTCAACCGCGTCGGCGATCTGGGTTTCATGCTCGGTATCTTCGGCACCTTCCTGGTCTTCGGCACCGTCTCGATCCCCGAAATTCTGGCCGCCGCGCCGGGCATGGCGGGCAGCACCATTACCTTCATGGGGATGCGTCTCGACACGATGACGATCCTCTGCCTGCTGCTGTTCATCGGCGCGATGGGCAAGTCGGCGCAGCTTGGCCTGCACACCTGGCTTCCCGACGCGATGGAAGGGCCGACCCCGGTGTCGGCGCTGATCCACGCCGCGACGATGGTCACTGCGGGCGTGTTCATGGTGTGCCGCCTGTCGCCGATGTTCGAGACCGCGCCGATTGCGCTGGGGGTCGTCACCTTCGTCGGCGCCGCGACGTGCCTGTTCGCGGCAACCGTCGGCACGACGCAATGGGACATCAAGCGCGTCATCGCCTATTCGACCTGCTCTCAGCTCGGCTATATGTTCTTTGCGGCGGGCGTCGGCGCCTATGGCGCGGCGATGTTCCACCTGTTCACGCACGCCTTCTTCAAGGCGCTCCTGTTCCTGGGCGCCGGGTCGGTGATCCACGCGATGCACCATGAACAGGACATGCGCTATTATGGTGGTCTGCGGAAACATATCCCGATCACCTATTGGGCGATGATGGCGGGTACGCTGGCGATCACCGGGGTCGGTATCGCGGGGGTCGCGGGCTTTGCCGGCTTCCATTCGAAGGACGGCATTCTCGAGGCGGCCTTTGCCGCAGGCGGCGGCGGCGTGATCGCTTTCTGGGTCGGCATCTTTGCCGCGCTGCTGACAAGTTTCTATTCGTGGCGCCTCGTCTTCCTGACCTTCTATGGCAAGCCGCGCTGGGAACAGAGCGAGCATATCCAGCATGCGGTCCACGACGATCATGCCCATGGCGATCACGCACATGCGGCGCACGACGATAATGGCCATGGCGGGGCCAGCGACGGCACGGCGGGTTATCACCCGCACGAAAGCCCGCTAACGATGCTGATCCCGCTGATCCTGCTGTCGGTTGGCGCGGTGTTTGCGGGCTACGCGTTCAAATATCAGTTCATATACCCCGAAACAGGGCTGGCATTCTGGAACGGCAGCATGCTCGCCTATGATGCCGAGTTGATGCACCTGGCGCATGAAGTGCCGCTGTGGGTAAAATGGACGCCGTTTGCGGTGATGGCGATCGGCCTGTTCCTCGCGTGGAACAGCTATATCCGCAACACCACCTTGCCCGCGCGCTTCGTGGCGCAGTTCAGGCTGCTCCACCAGTTCCTCTACAACAAATGGTATTTCGACGAGCTGTACAATGTCCTGTTCGTGAAGCCCGCCTTTGCGATCGGCCGCTTCTTCTGGAAGCGCGGTGACGAGCAGACCATCGACCGCTTCGGCCCCGATGGCGCGGCGGCGCTTGTCCAGGGCGGCACGCGGCTCGCGGCGCGGCTGCAATCGGGTTATGTTTATGGATATGCGTTTGTGATGCTGCTCGGGCTTGTCGGCTTGGCCAGCTGGGCCATGGTGAAATTCCTGTGAGCGGCTTTCCGATCCTTTCGCTGATGCTGGCGGTGCCCACCATCGCCGCGATCGCCTGCCTGTTTGCGGGCGACCGTACCGCGCGCTTCATCGCGCTCGGCGCGACGCTGGCGACCTTTGTGCTCGGCTGCATCCTGTGGGCGAATTTCGACATCGGCGGCGCGCAATGGCAGTTCACCGAGCGTGCCGACCTGTTCGGGCGGTTCAGTTGGGCGCTCGGCATCGACGGCATGGCGCTGATGCTGATCATGCTCAGCGTGTTCCTGATGCCGCTATGCATCCTGGCCAGCTGGGACGCGATCAAGGAGCGCGTCGGCCTTTACATGGCGATGTTCCTGGTCATGGAAACGATCATGATCGGCGTCTTCATGGCGCAGGATCTGTTGCTGTTCTACATCTTCTTCGAGGCTGGCCTGATCCCGATGTATTTCATCATCGGCATCTGGGGCGGCGCGAACCGCAAATATGCGGCATTCAAATTCTTCCTCTACACGCTGCTCGGGTCGGTGCTGATGCTGATCGCGATGATTGCGATGATCATGGAAGCGGGCACAACCGACATCCCGACGCTGCTGAATTACGATTTCCCGCCGGAAATGCAGACGTGGCTCTGGCTCGCCTTCTTCGCCAGCCTGGCGGTCAAGATGCCGATGTGGCCCGTCCACACCTGGCTTCCCGACGCGCATGTGCAGGCACCGACCGCTGGGTCGATGATCCTCGCAGGCGTGCTCTTGAAGCTCGGCGCCTATGGCTTCCTGCGTTTCATGATGCCGATGTTCCCCGACGCCTCGGCGCAGCTGATGTGGCTGGTCTTCGGCCTGTCGATGGTCGCGGTGGTCTACACCAGCCTCGTTGCGCTGGTGCAGAGCGACATGAAAAAGCTGATCGCCTATTCGTCGGTCGCGCATATGGCGATCGTCACTGCCGGCCTCTTCGCGTTCAACCAGCAGGGGATCGAGGGTGCACTGATCATCATGCTCAGCCACGGCGTCGTTTCGGCGGCGCTCTTCTTCTGCGTCGGCGTGATCTATGACCGGCTGCACACGCGCGAGATCGATCGCTACGGCGGGCTTGCCGTGAACATGCCGGCTTATGCGCTGTTCTTCATGCTGTTCACCATGGCGTCGATCGGCCTGCCGGGGACGAGCGGTTTCGTCGGCGAATTCCTGAGCCTGCTCGGCATCTATGAAGCGTCAAGCGTCGTCGCCTTTGTCTGCACCACCGGCATCATCCTCGGCGCCGCATACATGCTCTATCTCTACCGCCGCGTCGTGTTCGGCGAACTCACCAAGGACGATGTGAAGGCAATGCCCGATCTCAACCCCCGCGAATGGGCGGTCATGGCGCCGCTTGCCGCCGTGGCGCTGTGGATGGGCGTCTATCCCGAAAGCTTCCTCGCGCCGATGCGCGGCGATGTGACCACGGTTGTCGCGCGCCTTGCGCCGACCAAACCGGCGGGTGATGCGCGCCTTGCGATCGGCAAACCGGCGCCGGCGAAGGCACAGGGTGAAACCGCCCACGGCGCTGGCCATGCGGGAGGCGTCCAATGACCGCCGATCTCGCTCTCATCTGGCCCGAACTGATCCTCACGATCGGCGGGCTGATCACCCTGATGCTCGGTACCTTCCTCGGCGACCGGCAGGTCGGCCTGTACCAGCTGAGTGCGCTGTTGACGCTGGCCGCGGCCGCGGCGGCGGTCGTCGCGCTGTTCGGGGTCGAAGCGTCGGTCTTTTCCGATACGCTGGCCGTCGATGCGTTCGGCGGCTTTGCCAAGCTGCTGATCTATGCCGCCAGCGTCATGTGCATCCTGATCGCACCGCGTTTCTTTGGCGGAACGATGCGCGCCGAATATCCGGTGCTAATCCTGTTCGCCGCACTGGGCATGGGGGTCATGGCTTCCTCGCGCGACCTGATGACGCTGTATGTCGGGCTCGAACTCAACAGCCTTGCCGCCTATGTGCTTGCCAGCTTCATGCGCCACGACGACCGGTCGAGCGAGGCGGGACTCAAATATTTCGTGCTCGGCGCGCTGGCGTCGGGGATGCTGCTCTATGGCATCTCGCTGCTGTACGGCTTCACCGGCACGACCGCGTTTGACGGCATCGCCGCGGCGATGGGCGCCGAGCTGAACATCGGCCTGATCTTTGGTATCGTGTTTGTTCTCGCGGGGCTTGGTTTCAAGATCAGCGCTGTGCCGTTCCACATGTGGACGCCCGACGTGTACGAGGGTGCGCCGATACCGGTGACGACCTTCTTTGCCAGCGCACCAAAAGTCGCTGCCATGGCGCTGATGACGCGCGTCGTCATCGACGCGATGGGTCCCGCGGTCGGCGCGTGGCAACAGATCGTCATCTTCCTCGCCCTGGCATCGATCATCGTCGGGGCGGTCGGTGCGATCGGGCAAAAGAATATCAAGCGGTTGCTGGCCTATTCGTCGATCAACAATGTGGGCTTCATGCTCATCGGTCTCGCCGCCGGGACCCAGGCTGGCGTCGAGGCGATTCTGACCTATCTGCTGGTCTATGTGGTCACCACGATCGGAGCTTTTCTGGTCGTGCTCCGGCTGCGCGATGCCGCCGGGAACCAGATCGAGAGCATTCCGGCGCTTGCCGGTCTGTCGCAGCGCCGTCCCGGCCCCGCAGCGGCGATGGCGGTGTTCCTGTTCAGCCTTGCGGGCATCCCGCCGCTGTTTGGGTTCTGGCCGAAATATCTGGTGTTCGAAGCTGCGGTGAATGCGAACCTCGTGCCCTTGGCGGTCGCGGGGATCGTCGCGTCGGTGATCGGTGCCTTTTATTACATCGCGATCATCAAAACGATGTACTTCGACGATAAATCGGAGACCGAGATTCCCGCGACGGGCGGGGCGATCGTCGAAGACGCCGTCATCACCGCCAGCGCGTTGTGGCTGTCGGTTATCGGCTATCTGTTCATTCCGGTGCTGGCTGTCGTTTCGGCAAATGCCGCGGCGGTGCTGTTCTGATCCCGCTGATCGAGCGGGTCCAGCAGACAGGTTCGACCAACGCCGACCTGCTGGCTCGGCTGTCCGGCGGCGAGCATGTCGGCGAGGGGCATTGGCTGGTTGCCGATCGCCAGACCGCGGGGCGTGGCCGCCTCGGCCGCAACTGGAACGACGGGCAGGGCAATTTCATGGGCTCGACGGTGGTCCACCTGACCGTCGGCGATCCGCCCGCGTCGACGCTCGCGCTGGTGGCAGGCGTTGCGCTCGCGAAAACGGTGGCGGCTCTGGCGCCGCAGGTGGCGACGCAGCTGAAATGGCCGAACGACTTGCTGGTCGGCAGCGCGAAATGCGCCGGCATATTGATGGAGCGGGCGGGCAGTTCGGTGGTGATCGGCATCGGCGTCAATCTCGTGTCGGCGCCGCAACTGCCCGACCGTCCGACCTCCACGCTGGCTGGTGAAGGAACGCCGATCGACCGCGATCACTTTGCCCGGGCATTGGGGATCGGCATGATCGACGCGCTATGGACGTGGCGACACGAAGGGACGGCGAGCATCGTCCGCGCCTGGTTGCCGCTGGCGCACCCGCTCGGCACACCGCTCCGCGTGTCCGAACAGGGCATCGACGGGCTGTTCGAGGGACTCGCCGACGATGGCGCGCTGCGCTTGCGCCGCGCCGATGGGGAGACCATGCTGGTTCACGCCGGCGACGTCGAATTGCGTCGCCCGGTCGGGGAGGGAAGTTAGATGCTGCTCGCGATCGACGTCGGCAACACCAATGTGAAATTTGCGCTGTTCGAGGAAAGCGGCTTGCGCGCCCGCTGGCGGATTGCCACTGACGACCGGCGAACCGCAGACGAATATATGGTCTGGCTCGACCAATTGCTGCGCATCGAGGGCCATGACCGCGCGCAAGTCGACGCCGTCATTATTTCGACCGTCGTCCCGCGCGCACTGCATAATCTGCAGCTGCTGGCGCATAAATATTTCGGCGTCGAAGCGCTGATCGCCGGACGCGGGACCGTCGGCTGGGGCATCGCGCTCAAGGTCGACGAGCCGCAGTCGGTCGGAGCCGACCGTGCGGTCAATGCGATTTCGGCGCAGGCGGTGGAGCCCGGTCGGGACAAGCTCGTCATCAGTTTCGGCACCGCGACGACGCTCGACCATATCGGCCCCGATGGCGCCTATCTCGGTGGCATCATCGCACCGGGCGTCAATCTGTCGCTCGAAGCGCTCGTGGCCGCGGCGGCGAAACTGCCGCGCATCGCGATCGAAGCGCCCGCGACGGCCAGCGTCATCGGCCGCACCACCGAAAGCCAGATGCTGATCGGCGTCTATTGGGGTTATGTATCGATGATGGAAGGCCTGATAAGGCGAATGAAATCCGAAATCGGCAAGCCGCTCACCGTCATCGCAACCGGCGGCCTCGCCACCTTGTTTCAGGAACAGGCGCATCTGTTCGACCGCATCGAGCCCGATTTGACGCTCAACGGGCTGATGCACCTCTATAACCAACGGAAGCAGAAAATATGACCACTCCAGGCAAGGAGCTGCTTTTCCTCGCGCTCGGCGGCTCGGGCGAGATTGGCATGAACGCCAATTTGTACGGCTGCGACGGCAAATGGATCATGCTCGATCTGGGCGTGACCTTCGGCACGCATGATTATCCGGGCATCGACATCATCATGCCCGATCTGGAATTTATCGAGGATCGCAAAAAGGATCTGCTCGGCATCGTCCTGACCCACGGGCACGAGGATCATATCGGCGCCTTACCCTATCTTGCCGCCGACCTTGGCGTGCCGCTCTATGCCAACCGCTTCACCGCCGGACTGATCGCCAACAAGCTGGCCGAGGAAGGGCTTGAGAAGGAGGTCAAGATCAAAACCGTCGATATCGACGCGCATTTCCAGCTTGGCCCGTTCGGCATCCGCCTGATGCCGCTGGCACACTCGATCCTCGAGATGAGCGCGGCGGTGATCGACACGCCCTACGGGCGCGTATTCCACACTGGCGACTGGAAGCTCGACGCCGATCCGGTGCTCGGCACGCCCTCGAGTGCCGCTGCCTTGACCGCGATTGGCGACGAAGGCGTTGATTTCCTTGTCGGCGATTCGACCAACGCGTTCAATCCAGAGGCATCGGGGAGCGAAGGCGATCTGTACGACGGGCTGCTGACCGCGGTCGGCAACGCCAAGGGGCGGGTGATTGTCACCACCTTTGCCTCGAACGCGGCGCGGCTCAAGACGCTGGGCCGCGTCGCTACGGCAACCGGGCGCACGCTGTGTGTCGCCGGACGCTCGCTCGACCGTATTTTGGGCGTGGCGCGGTCGGTCGGTTATCTCAAGGACTTCCCGCCGACGGTCGATTTCGACGAAGCGATGCGCCTGCCGCGCGACAAGGTGATGGTGATCGCCACCGGCGGGCAGGGCGAACCGCGCGCGGCGCTGGCGCGGATGGCGTCGGACAGCCATCAGATCAAGCTGACGCCGGGCGATACCGTCGTCTTTTCGTCGAAGCAGATTCCGGGCAACGAGGTTGCGATCGGGCGGATCATGAACCAGCTTGCGGCGAAGGACATTCTGACCGTCACCGAGAAGCAGGCGCATATCCATGTCAGCGGCCACCCGGGGCAGCCCGAACTCGCGGCGCTCTATGGCTGGCTGCGCCCGAAGCTGGTGGTGCCGGTGCATGGCGAGATACGCCATATGCACGAACAGGCGCGTTTCGCGCTCGAACGGGGCGTTCCCGATGCGCTGATCCAGGAAAATGGCGACCTCGTCCGGCTGGCCCCCGGCCCGGCACAGATCATCGAGCGCGTCCGCGCAGGCAGGCTGATCCTCGACGGTGATGTCATCCTTCCCGCCGATGGCGAAACGATGGGCGAGCGCCGCAAGCTGGCGCTGCACGGCCATATCACCGTCGCTGTCATCTTTACGGGCCAACGCTTCAGCGACGCGGCGGTCAGCTATCGCGGCGTACCGGTCGAGGATGAGCGTGAGGCGTTCATTGACGAAATGCGCGAAGCGGCTGAGCAGGCCGCCGTCGTCCCGGCGCGCGACGAGGAAAAGCTGCGGGAGGCCATCCGGCTCGGCGTGCGCCGGGTGGCGACCGACTGGACCGGCAAGAAGCCGGTCGTCGATGTCATGCTTGTACGAATCTGAACGGACGTATCGCGATGAAATGGACCTCCGCCCTCGCCATCTATCTGTTGTTCCTCGCGCTCAGCGCCTTTTTCGTTCTGCCCTTTCACGGACGCAAGGCCGCCGACGACGACACGCCGTTGGTAAAGGGGCAGGATCACGGGGCGCCCGCAACCTTTCGACCGGCGCGCATATTACTGCAAATGACGATCGTCGCGACGATCGGATTTGCAATCTATTACGCCGCTTATGTGAACGGCTGGGTGAATCCCGACGTATTGGCCGGTCGGGCATGAGCACGCGCGCGCGTCAACGATAGCTCAGTTCCGCAGTCGGTCGATCGCCTGCGCCAGCGCCACATACAGCTTGCCAATATCTGACGACAGCAAGGTCACGCTGATCGCCGATCCGTCGCGCGCGCCGATCAGCAGGCGCAGCATGGCTTCGAAATCGTGGATGAACTGGTTCACCGACGCGTGGAAGCCGTCGTCATTCTGGTAGAGGCGCAGGATTTCCTTGGCCTCGCCATTCTCGATCAGCTTGACCGCGCGGCGCGCGAACACGCCGCGGTCGCCCTTCAGATAGGCGTCCCATGCTGTGTCGCTGACTTCGGTCGACAGGATCTTGGTGACGTCGATCGCGGTCGATTTCAGCGCCTCGGTCAGCAGCCCGACCTGCTTGGCGAGCGAATCACGGTCGGATGCGGCGATCGCCTGTTCGGCCTCGGCAACGCGCTGTTCGACGCTGGCGCTGGTGTCCATGATCGTGATCAGCTGGCGCATCAGCCGGTCGGCTGCGCCGTTCGCCGCCGAAACGGCGCGCGCCGATGCTTCTTCGATCGCGGTCAGTTGCGCCATGATCTCGGTCTTGAACGCGGCATCGATCGCCTCTGTCGCGGTCGCCTGCATTGCTTCACGCGCCCCGGCGACCAGTTTTTCGAGTGTCTGGCGCGCTTCCTCGGCCGCGGAATCGGCAGTCGCGCGGACCTCGCCCAGCGTCGCAATCATCCGCGCGCCGCCTTGTTCGGAAAATTCGTCGGCACCGGCGCGCAGTTTTGCCAGCGCCGCTTCGGCGTCAGCCAGCGACCCGTTGATCCGGTCCGCCAACGCCCGCTGACTAGCCGCATGGTCGGCCATCTGCACTTCATTCGCCTTGAGTGTCGCCTGCACCGCGTTGACATGCGACATGGTCGATTGCGCGACGAGTTCCGACGCATCGAGCATCGGACGAAGCTGCGCCAGCGCCGTTTGCGTCGTCTTGCCGTGCGACGTCATCCGGTCGAGCGCGTGCGGCAGCGTCTCGTCAAGCTCGCGCGTCACTGCGTCGAGTGCGATCAGCAACGATTCAGCCTGCGAAATCAGCTGGTGCGAAAGGCTGTTGCCGCTTTGCACTTCGGCCATGAACGCGCCAAGCTGGGTCTTGGTATCCTCGATAGCACGCCCGATCACGCCGGTGCTTGCGCTTACGCTGACGTCGAGCACTTCCAGTTGCTGGACAACGTCCGCGACATGCGCCGTTACCCGCGACGCCAGTACATCGCTGGCGTCGGCATGTTCGGACAATTGAATACCAAGGGCATCGCCGGCCGCACGTGCAGCGGCGAGCTTTGCGTCCATATGCGCGCCGGCCTTGTCGACGCCGTCACGAAAGTCCTGCCAAGCCTGGTCGATCCGGCTCGTCATCGCCGAAAGCGTGGAATCCAGATCCGCGCGAATGGTCGCTCCGGCACCGGTCATTTGCGCAAGTGCGGCGCCATGTGCGTCGGTCACCGCCGACGATGCCGACACCAAGCCTTCTTCGGTCGCTTGGCTCTGCTCCTGCAAGGCCACTACTGCTTCCAACAGGCTGGCTGTCGCCGCTTCTCCGGTCCGGCTGGTCGCTGCCGCGGCTTCGCCGAGCTCGGCCAGCTTCGCCTCGAGGTTGGCGCCCTGTTGATGCGCGACCAGACCGGCCTCGCGGAAATTCACTGCAAGTCGCTGCGCGACATCGTCGATCCGCGGCAGGCCGGCGAGCAGCCCGTCCATCCGTTGAAGCGCCACGTCGCCCGACCGCGCGAGTTGGTCGTGCGCGTTCGCGATCACCGACGCGTTGCTGGCCAGTTTGTCGCTGCTTTCATTCAACCGCATCACGGTATCGAGCCCGAGCTGCTGGACGATTTTGGCTTGCTCACTGAGCTGTTTTTGCGCGTCGGCGAGATGCAGCCCCAGCGAGTGCATCGATTGATTAAGCGCCAAATTCTCTTCGCGTAGCGCCGTCGCGACGCGGGCGAAGCGCGCCTGTTCGGAGCGACCCGAGCGCAGCAGTGCCATCCAGAGCACCGCAAGGAGCGTGAGAGGCATCGATATCATCGCGATCAATATCGGCCAATTGCCGATTGCGGGCGTCTCAATGAAGCCGTCGGTCGCCATATAAAAGGCAAACAAGGTCCAGCCGAGACCGAGCAGGGCAAACAGGGTAGGAACGCCGCGGTCGCGCCACGCCGAAGCCCGTTGCCCCGCTTCGTCCGCGTAGACGCTGACATCTTCGACCGCGTCTAGCGACGACATATCGAGCCATTCGCGTTCGACCGGTGCCGCCGCTCCGGGTGCGGGCGCCGTTTCAGGCGGCGCGACGTCGGCTTGCGCGGCGCTGTCAGCTTCCTGGATTTTGGCCGAATCCCGCCACAACCCGACGATTTTCTTGTCCCCCGTCATTCGGACATCTTAGCATCAAATGGCCGTCTTGAAACGGAAACTTAACCACAAGCTGGCAAGGCTGTGGAATGTCGTTCGATAGCGGCCCCCTCGATCGGTATCTCAGCGCGGCGGTCGGCGACGATCCCGCGATGGCGCTCGATCTGCGCAGCGCTTTCACGGGCAGCGCACGCGACCTTGCCGACCTCATGCGGCGCGCGCGCTGCGATGCCAATTGGGAAGTTGCGGCGCTGCGTCTAAAGGGACTTGCCGCGACATTTGGAATTGTCGCGCTGATCGAACTCGCCGAGCAGGCGATTGCCGGAGCGCCCGGTGATCCGCTCGTCCTGCGCCAGATCAACGAGGCGATCGACGGCATCGCCTGACTTCGCGTCCGGGTTCAATTCCGGTTCAGCCGCCTTCCTCCAAACCAATTATCGACGTACGCTGTCTTGCCTTGGCAACGCGACGGGTTTAGCCGCGTTATGAACGCGCGCAGTACCCCGTAGCGACGGGCGAGCTGCCGAATTCTGAGGAGAGATTTCATGTTTGACCGTTTTCGCTCGATGCCCGCGACGGCGATGACCGCGGTACTTGGCTGTGCGCTGATGGCCACTGCGACGCCGGCCGCTGCGCAAAAGAAGGAAAAGCCGAAAAAGGAAGAAGCAGCCAAGGGCAAGCAATTGACGGCCAGCAAGGGCTTTGCACCCGCCCTGAAAAAGATGACCGATGCCAAGACGGCGAACGATGCGGCCGCCCTGCAAGCCGCGCTGAGCGAGGGGCAGGGGGCGGCCTCGACGCCCGACGACAAATATCTCATCGGTTTCTACCAGCTTCAGCTCGGTATTTTGAACAAGGACCAGACGCTGCAGGCCACGGGCCTGGATGCGATGATCGAGTCGGGCCTCACCCCGCCGGAAAATGTGGGCACCTATAATTTCTATTCCGGCAATTTTGCTTATGGCGCCAAGGATTATGCCAAGGCGATCCAGCGGCTCGAGGCAGCCAAGGCGGGCGGCTCGACCGAATCGGCGCTCGCGCCGATGCTGATGGACAGCTATCTGAATGCGGGGCAGATCGATCAGGGGTGGGCGATCGCCAAGGCCGGCATCGACGCCGCGCGGGCGGCGGGCACAAAGCCGTCGGAAGAACTTTATGTTCGTCCGGCGCAAGCGTTCCAGAAGGCGAACCGGACGAACGAGATGCTCGACGTGCTGACGATGCGCGTCCAGGATTATCCCACGCCTGCGACCTGGCGAAATACGCTATATATCCTTCTGCAACAATCGGGTGGCGACAAGGATATGAACCTTGATGTGCTGCGCCTGATGCGCGCGACGAACGCCATGACGCAGCGCGCGGAGTTTCTGGAATATGCCGGTCTGGCAACCGAAGCGGGCTACCCGAGCGAGGTTGTGGCGGTTATCAAGCAGGGGCAGAGCAGCGGCGTAATCCCGCGCAATGACACCCATTTCGGCGGCATTCTGGAATCGCAGACTCCGCGTGCGGCAAGCGATGCCGCGGCAGTGGCAGCCGATGCCGCGAAACCCGCGACGCTCGGCAATCCGCGGGCGGCGCGTGCAACTGCCGACGCCCTCGTCGGCAGCGGCGATGTCGCCAAGGCGATTCCGCTTTACGAAGCCGCGCTTGCGGCCAGCCCCGGCGATCCGCTGATCCAGTATCGCTTGGGGGTAGCGCAGGCGCTGGCGGGCCAGACCGACGCTGCGGTCGCGAGCCTTGCCAAGGTGCAGGGCAATCGCCAGCGACTGGCCCAGCTGTGGACGGTCCGCGCCAAGGCAGGAACTGCCCCGGCCAGCTGATTCGCGACGGGATAGCCGAAGGAATGGGGGCGGTGTTCGATCGCGAACGCCGCCCCCATTCATTTTTTGCCGCTTTTTTGCGATCAGCCTTCGACCGGGATCCCGGCCAGCTGCTTGGCGGTGCGGATCGTCAACGATGTTTTGACGCTGGTTACATTCGGGGCCGATGTCAGATGGGCAGTCAAAAACGACTGAAAACTCTGAAGATCCCGTGCCACCACCTTCAGCAGAAAATCGATCTCGCCGTTGAGCATGTAACATTCGCGAACCTCGGCCAGTCCGCCGACATAGTCTTCGAATGCCTTGAGGTCGGCTTCCGCCTGGCTGCGTAGGCTCACCATCGCAAAAACCGTTATGCCATAGCCAAGTTTCGCCGGGTCGAGGTCGGCATGATAGGAGCGTATGACGCCTGCCTCCTCAAGCGCCCGGACCCGGCGCAGGCATGGCGGCGCTGTCAGCCCAACCATCTGAGCCAGTTCGACGTTGGTCATCCGACCGTTTTTTTGCAGCTCTGCCAGTATCTGGAGGTCGATCTGATCGAATTTCTGACTCGCCATCGTTGAAACATCCGCTTTCCCAAACTGCGATCACCATAATATTATTTCAGCCGATTGCAATTGTCCCACAATGTGACGTGGCCAGCGAACCCACTTTCATGACCGGCGGATTCACGCTAGCCGGTAAACATACAGTAACCAACGACAGAGGGTGTGGGGCGGGTTTTGCGTGACTGGTGACTCGATGATCGCGACCATCCTGCGGCAAGCGCCTGCGGATCGCCGCGCCAGCATCGCAGCCTGGCGCCAAATCTCCGATATTCTGGCTCAACGCGGCAATCAACTGGCTGATGACGATATTCGTCGCAGTTTGCATGCGCTAGCCCTGTTGCGGCCGCAGGTGCCCGAGTCGGTGCGCCGCGAATGCGCGCGGGCGGTGGCACGGCACGGTCGCTTTGCACCGCTCGTCGCGCTGTATGCCAATGACGTCGCATCGGTTTCGGCCGCCATTCTGCAAACGGTGCAATTGTCCGAAGCCGACTGGCTGGCGATGCTGCCGACAACGGGAGCGACAGCGCGATCCGTGCTGGCGGGACGACGCGACCTGCCGCAGGCCGTCTATCGCGGTCTCGCCAGCATGGGTAGCGCGTCGGTTGCCTTGCCGCAGCCGGACATCGAACTGGTGGACGAGCGTCAGACCGAGGCAGCAAATACTCCTGAAGCGGGAAGTAGCCAGATCAGCGAACTCGTCCGCCGGATCGACAAATTCCAGTCAACCCGCGTTCAACCGGCGCAAACCGGCTCCGACCGGACGCCGCGTTCGGCCTTTGTATTTGAAACGGGCGCCGACGGCGTCGTCCACTGGGTGGACGGAATAACTCGCGGCGCGGTCATCGGGCTTTCCATCGCCGACGCCGCGTTCGGCGGTGAACCGGGAACCGACGGAGTTGCGGCGGGGGCATTTCGCCAGCGGGCCGAAATTCTCAACGCGCGGATGATGCTGGAAGGAAGTGTGGCCGATGCCGGCGAGTGGCGCTTTTCCGCGCTACCCTGGTTTGATCCAGCAACCGGGCAGTTTCGCGGCTATCGGGGCAGCGCCCGCCGCCCGCACCGCAGCGAACAGCCGTACCGACAGCCGGATTCTGCCGATCCGGGTGACTCGATCCGTCAGTTGATTCACGAGTTACGCAGCCCGCTCAACGCAATATCAGGCTTTGCCCAGATCGTTGCCGGCCAGATGTTCGGCCCGGTCAGTCAAAGCTATCGCCGCATGGCCGAAACGATCGTTGCCGACGCGGGGTCGGTGCAAACGATCATTGACGATCTGGAAACGGCGGCGCGCGGCAGCCGGGCAGCTTCTCCCCTTCAAGATACGGGAAGCGTGGTCGATGTTGCCCATATCGTTGCGCAGGTGGAAGGCGATCTCGCCGAGCTTTTGCGCGACCAAGGCGTCGATCTCAGCATTTCGCGTATCGGAGGTCCCTTCACGGGACTGGCGAACGATGCCGATGTGCGGCGGATGGTGGGCCGTCTGCTGACCGCGTTGGTCGACGTCTCTGAACCCGGTTCTATCCTTGTCGGCCAGCTCGTCACCGAAATGCCGCACGACGATATGTTGCAACTGCGGATCGTACGTCCGGCGGCCATCCGCTTCGCCACCGCCGCCGACCTGCTCGATCCGGGCTTCAGCCCGGAGGGCGAAGCGCCGAGTGCGACCGTCCTCAGCCTGGGCTTCTCGCTGCGGCTGGTGGACAGCCTCGCGCGCGCGGTCGGGGGACGCCTCGACATCGGGCATAACGCCTTGACCTTGCACCTGCGCTCGGCCACCTCGAAGAGCGAAGCCGAACGGGAAGTTCAACAGGGCGAATAGCCCGGTCGGCTGCGGCGAAGGGGGGCGTTGTGCAGCCTGCGGGCGATTTCTTTACCGAGCCGGCTGCGGCCGATGTGGTCAAGCTCGCCTCCGGCGAGCGTCCCCGATTCTGGGTCACTATCGATACCGAAGAAGATTTCGACTGGACCGCTCCATTTGCGCGTACCGGCTATCGCCTGACCTCGGTGCCGGCGCTCGCTGCGTGTCAGAGCTATTTTGAGCAAGCGCAAGTTTGCCCGATCTATCTTGTCGACTGGCCGATCGTCGCCGATGACCGCGCGGTCGGAATCCTCGGTGAGGGACAGGCGAACGGTACGTGCGACATTGGCGCGCAGCTTCACCCATGGGTGACGCCGCCGCACGACGAGGATGTTAGTGCGCACAACAGCTATGCGGGCAATCTGCCACTGGCGTTGCAGCGCGCCAAGATGGCGATGCTGCGCGACACCATCGCCGAACGGTTCGGCACGGCGCCCACGGTCTATCGCGCGGGCCGTTACGGGCTTGGTTTCGAAACGGCTACGATGCTGGCGGAGTTGGGGTTCCTTTGCGACACCTCGGTACGCTCGGGGTTCGATTATCGCGCCGGACATGGTCCCGACTATCGCAATGCCCGGCTTGAGCCGTGGTGGGTCGATACGACCGCGGGTGCGGTTCTAGAAGTGCCGGTGACTACGGTTTTCGGCGGTTTGCTCGGCCGGGCCGGTCGCCGCGTTTATCACCATATCGCCCGCAACGGCACCCGCGCCGGCGCGGCGCTGGCGAGGCTCGGGATCGTCGAACGCATTGCGCTGACGCCGGAGGGTATTCCCGCCGAGCGCGCCCGCAAGGCGATCGACATCGCTGTCGACCGGGGCTTGCCGGTGTTGAATTTCTCGTTCCACTCGCCGTCGCTGCAGCCGGGCAACACGCCCTATGTGCGCAGCGACGCCGATCTCGACCGTTTTTATCGCTGGTGGGACGCGGTGCTCGACCATCTGGCACGCCGCGGGGTTGAACCGACAACGTCCACCGGGATATTGGCGCTCGCCGAACGGACCCAAACACGGCCCTAGCCTTGGCGCTTGCCAATCGGCAGCGCGCTCCGCTATCGCCCTTGCACCCCTGCCGGGTTTCCAACGGGGGCCTGTAGCTCAATGGTTAGAGCTGGCCGCTCATAACGGCTAGGTTGCGGGTTCGAGTCCTGCCGGGCCCACCAATTTTTCTTGCCAAACGCCCCGCGCCGCGGTCCACTGTCCATCGGAAGGAGAGGGGCATGGGCAAGCGGCGGACGATCCTGATCGGGGGGCTCGCAGTCATCGCGGTGACCGTGGCAACCGTAGCGGTACGCACCGCCACTTTTGAACCAGCGGAAATTGCCGACGGCAGTGATGTCCGGCTGGCCGCAGCGCCGCTCTACGACATCGATACCGCCGCCAGAAATCTGAGCGCAGCGACGCAGATCCGGACCATCTCGCATCAGGATCCCGCGGATGACGATGTCGGAGAATGGGACCGCCTTCACGGCTGGCTTGCGACAACCTATCCGGCGATCCATGGCGCGATGGGCCGCACGATTCTGCCCAACCGGACGCTGATCTATCATTGGCCAGGCAGCGATGCGGCGCTGGCGCCGATCATCCTGATGGCGCACCAGGATGTCGTGCCCGTAACCGAGGGGACCGAGGGCGACTGGAAATATCCGCCCTTCGCCGGAACGGTCGCCGAAGCCGCGGTATGGGGCCGCGGAACCGTCGACGACAAGGGATCGCTGGTCGCGCTGTTCGAGGCGCTGGAGGCGCTGGCGAGGCAGGGGTTCCGGCCGAAACGCGGCGTTTACCTGGTATCGGGTCACGACGAAGAGGTTGGCGGGTCGGGCGCTGCCGCCGCGGCTGCAATGTTGAAGGCGGAGGGCGTGAAGGCAATCTTCACCTTGGACGAAGGCAGCATCATATTGACCGATACGCCGGTGATCGACGGTCCGGCAATCATGATCGGGATCGCCGAAAAGGGCTATGCGACGCTGAAGATTACCGCGAAAACGCCCGGTGGACACAGTTCGATGCCGCCCGCGGAGACCGGTGTCGGGACGCTGGCGCGCGCGATCACGGCGATCACCGAAAAGCCGTTCCCGATCGAGCTTCAGGGGCCAGGTGCGGCGATGCTTGCGGCACTGGCGGCGGACAAGGGCGGGACGACCAAAATGGCCGTTGCCAATCCGTGGCTGTTCGGCCCGATCCTGAAACGCGAGGTTGCCGGAACGCCGTCAACCGCGGCGGCGTTCCGAACCACGATTGCACCGACGATGCTGGAGGGCAGCCCCAAAGAGAATGTGCTGCCGCAGACCGCCAACGCGCTGATCAATTATCGCATCGCGCCGTGGAACCGCTCCGCCGACATCATGGCGCGGGCCAAGGAGGCGGTCGGCGATCTGCCGGTGGAACTGGCATGGGTCAAGCCGCCGCGCGAACCGTCGCGCGTGTCGTCGACCAATTCTCAGGGCTGGAAATGGATCGCCGCCGCCGCGCGCGCCGATGCGCCGAATGCGGTACTGTCGCCCATCCTGGTCGTCGGCGGCACCGACAGTCGCAGCATGGAACCGGTGTCGGAGGACGTTTACCGGTTCATGCCGATGCACTTTTCCCTGAAGGAATCGGCGATGATCCATGGCACGAATGAACATATGACAATCGACAGCCTGAGGCGAATGATCGATTTCTATGCGCGGCTGATCGCCACCTCGGCGGGATAAAATCTGGCGGTCGGGGAGGTCAGTGGTCGGGGAGACAGGATTCGAACCTGCGACATCCTGCTCCCAAAGCAGGCGCGCTACCGGGCTGCGCTACTCCCCGACTACTGGTGGGCGCCTTAGACAGCGGGCGAGCGCAAGTCTATCCCGCCGTTGCAAAAGGCAAAGAAAAAGGCGGCCTTCCCAAAGGAAGACCGCCCGTTTCTCGTTTCAGTCAACGCCCCGAAGGGCTGTGACTTACTTCTTTTCTTCAGCCGGAGCAGCAGCGGCGTCGGCCGGAGCGGCAGCAGCGGCGTCGGCCGGAGCGGCAGCTTCGGCACCGGCGGCAGCAGCTTCGGCGCCAGCGGCAGCGGCTTCAGCGCCGGCGGCAGCGGCGTCAGCGCCTTCTTCAGCAACCGCTTCAGCGGCCGGAGCTTCGGTGGTGGCTTCTTCAGCAGCCTTTTCACCGCAAGCGGCGAGGGCGAACATGCTGGCAGCAACAGCGATAGCAGCAAACTTCTTCATGATGTGTGGGCTCCCTAAAATGCCTTTCCGCGTTGGGGAAAGTTCCCGTCCCGCGAGCGGCGGGATTTAGCCGTTCCATATGGATCGTCAACAAAAATAATTGAGATGGGCAGCGAGCGCCAAAAACTGTCATTTTTCGGGATTAGCCCACAGCGCCTGCCAATCGCGCGACGCCCAAGAATCATGGACACCTCACGAGTTTGGCGCCGACGGCAGGCTGCGATTGCCAATCGGACGCCCATTCGCTAACCGGCGCGCAACTCTCCGGCCGCCGACGCGGCCCAGCCTTTACCGGAGCATTTTCATGGCCGCCCAATATAGTTTCGTGATGAAGGGTCTGACCAAGACCTATCCCGGCGCGCAAAAGCCGACGCTCAACAATTTGAGCCTGCAATTCTATCCCGACGCCAAGATCGGCATCGTCGGCCCGAACGGCACCGGCAAATCGACGCTGATGAAGATCATGGGCGGCATCGACAAGGATTTCACCGGCGAAGCATGGCCCGGCGAAGGCATCACCGTCGGCTATCTGGCGCAGGAGCCGCAGCTCGACCCGACCAAGACGGTCAAGGAAAATGTCATGGACGGCGTCCGGCCCGTCGCCGACATGATGGACCGCTTCAACGAGATCAGCGCGCTGATGGCCGATCCGCCGACCGACGCCGATTTCGACGCGTTGATGGAAGAAATGGGCACGCTCCAGGAAAAGATCGACGCGGTCGACGGCTGGACGCTCGACAACCAGCTCGAAATCGCGATGGAGGCGCTGCGCTGCCCGCCGGGTGACTGGAGCGTCGAAAATCTTTCGGGCGGTGAAAAACGCCGCATTGCGCTCACGCGTCTGCTGCTCGAAAAGCCGTCGATCCTGCTGCTCGACGAACCGACCAACCACCTTGATGCCGAAAGCGTCGCGTGGCTGGAGAAACATCTCGTCGATTATCCGGGCAACGTCATCCTGGTCACCCACGACCGCTATTTCCTCGACAATGTCGTGAACTGGATCCTCGAACTCGATCGCGGCCGCTATTTTGTCTATGAAGGCAATTATTCGACCTATCTGGAAAAGAAGGGCAAGCGCCTCGAACAGGAAGCGCGCGAGGATCAGGGCCGCCAGAAGGCGATCCGCGACGAACTCGAATGGATTCGGCAGTCGCCCAAGGCGCGTCAGGCCAAATCGAAGGCGCGTATCAAATCGTTCGACCAACTCGTCGAAGCGCAGGAAAATCGCGCGCCGGGCAAGGCGCAGATCGTCATTCAGGTGCCCGAGCGCCTCGGTGGCAAGGTGATCGAGGTCAACAATATCTCCAAGGCCTATGGCGACAAGCTGCTGTTCGAGGATCTGTCCTTCACGCTGCCGCCGGGTGGCATCGTCGGCGTTATCGGCCCCAACGGCGCGGGTAAATCGACGCTGTTCAAGCTGATCACCGGGCAGGAACAGCCCGATAGCGGGAGTGTCAGCATCGGCGATACCGTTCGCCTCGGCTATGTCGACCAGAGCCGCGACGCGCTCGACCCGAACAAGAATGTCTGGGAAGAGATTTCGGGCGGCCACGACATGATGAATATCGGCAAGCACGAGATGCAGACGCGCGCCTATGTCGGCGCCTTCAACTTCAAGGGCACCGACCAGCAGAAAAAGGTCGGGCAGCTGTCGGGCGGCGAACGCAACCGCGTCCATATGGCCAAGATGCTGAAACAGGGCGGCAACGTCCTGCTGCTCGACGAACCGACCAACGATCTCGATACCGAAACGCTCGCGGCACTCGAAGAGGCGCTCGAAAATTTCGCGGGCTGCGCGGTGGTGATCAGCCACGACCGCTTCTTCCTCGATCGCCTCGCGACGCACATTCTGGCGTTCGAGGGCGACAGCCATGTCGAATGGTTCGAGGGCAATTTCGAGGCCTATGAAGAGGACAAGATCCGCCGTCTGGGTGAAGGCGCGACACGTCCGCACGCGACGACGTACAAGAAATTGTCGCGCTGATCGCGATGGGGGAAGAGGCAGCCATATCGTCGAGTGCGATCCGCATGGATGCGGACGCGCTCAACGCCTTTATGGCCGAGGCCTTTCCCCAATCGGAGCCGGGCTCGCGCGGCTATGTGGTCTCGGCTGCGCCCGGCCATGTGCAGGCGCGGATGGACCCGACCGACAAGGCGCTCCGCCCCGGCGGACTGATTTCGGGACCGACCCAGATGGGCTTCGCCGACATGGCGGCCTATGCACTCGTCCTCGCCCATATCGGACCCGTGGCGATGGCGGTGACGAGCGCGCTCAATTATCAGTTTCTGCGACCGTGCCGTCCGGGATCGCTGTTCGCCGACGCGCATATGCTCCGCCTCGGCAAACGGCTTGCGGTCATGGACGTGCGGATCTGGACCGACGACCCGCTAAAGCCAGTGGGACAGGCGAATGTGACCTACGCGATTCCCTGATCCGTCACGCCGCGGCGCGGAAATCGCCGCTTGCATCGTCCAGCACATGCAGCACGCCATCGCTGATCGCGAAAAAGGCGCCGCGCAGTTTCAGCGTCCCGCGCGCTTCCTTTTCCTGAATGCAGGGGAAGGTGCGCAGGTTCGCAAGGCTGACGCGCACCGCCGCCATTTCCATCGCACGGCCCGCCTCGCGGCTGCCGATGTCGCTATGCTCGGCCCGCACCGTGTCGCTTGCGTCGTCGAGCAGCGCGATCCAGTCGGCGATGAAGCCGCCTCGGCCGGGCTCGGCGCCGGCCATCGTGCGGTGGAGCGCTGCGTTACAGCCGCCGCACAAGCCGTGGCCCATCACGACGATTTCCTCAACCTTCAGGAACTGCACGGCAAATTCCAGCGCTGCCGAGACCCCGTGGCGCCCCGGCGTCGTTTCGAACGGCGGCACCAGCGCCGCGACGTTGCGGACGACAAAGATTTCGCCGGGGTTGGTGTCGAAAATCTGCGACGGTTCGACGCGGCTGTCGGAGCAGGCGATCACCATCACCTTGGGCGATTGCCCCTCGGCCAGTTCGTTCCAGCGGTCGCGCTGTTCCTGCCACCCGCCGCTACGGAAACGGCGATAGCCCTCGATCATGTCGGCAAAGTGAGTCATGGCCGCCCCATAGCATAGGTAGAGAGGTTGAGAAGAGGGGCAGAGGGGACTATGTGGGCGCGATGAACGCTCCTGCATCCCCCGCCGCTACCCCGAGCCAGCGTGCGCGCAAGCCCGACTGGATTCGCGTCAAGGCACCGACCAGCCCCGGCTATGCCGAAACGCGCAAGCTGATGCGCGAGCTCAACCTTCATACCGTGTGCGAAGAGGCGGCGTGCCCGAACATCGGCGAATGCTGGACGAAGAAGCACGCGACGGTGATGATCCTTGGCGACACCTGCACGCGCGCCTGCGCGTTCTGCAACGTCAAGACGGGGATGCCGCGTCCGGTCGACCTGCTCGAACCCGAGCATACCGCGATTGCCGCCGCGAAGATGGGGCTGACGCACATCGTCATCACCTCGGTCGATCGCGACGACCTGCCCGACGGCGGCGCGAGCCAATTCGTGAAGGTCATCAATGCGCTGCGCCGCGAAACGCCGCAGACGACGATCGAAATCCTCACCCCCGATTTTCGCAACAAGCCCGAAAGCGCTGTCGCGGCGATCGTCGATGCGCGTCCCGACGTCTATAATCACAATCTCGAAACCGTACCGCGGCTGTATCCGACGATCCGTCCCGGTGCTCGCTACTACGCCTCTCTCCGCCTGCTCGAAAGCGTCAAGCGCCGCGACCCGTCGATCTTCACCAAGTCGGGCATCATGCTCGGGCTTGGCGAGGAGCGGATGGAGGTGCATCAGGTGATGGACGATATGCGCAGCGCCGACATCGATTTCATGACGATGGGCCAATATCTGCAACCGACGCCGAAGCACGCCAAGGTCATCGACTTCGTGACGCCGCAGGCGTTCGACGCCTATGCGCAGATCGCGCGTGCCAAGGGCTTCCTGCAAGTCGCTTCGTCGCCGCTTACACGCTCCAGCTATCACGCGGGCGACGATTTCGAACGGATGCGCGCGGCGCGCGCGGCGCAGCTGGCGCGCGTGGCCGGCTGAACCCCGCTTGCCCAGGCATCACGAGACGCGCGAGCTGCCCTACAGCGCCGAACAGATGTTCGCGCTCGTCACCGATATCGCGCGCTATCCCGAGTTTCTGCCGTGGGTCGTCGCGCTGCGCATCCGCAGCGACAGCGAGCATGAGGCGGTCGCCGACATGATCGTCGGCTTCAAGGGACTGCGTGAAAGCTTTTCGTGCCGCGTCCACAAGGAGCGCCCGCGCGAGGTCACGGTTACCTATATCGACGGGCCGATGCGGCACCTCGATAACCGATGGCAATTCACGCCGACCGACGACGGCGGGTGTCGCGTCGATTTCATGGTCGACTTCGCCTTTCGCAACCGGCTGTTCGAAACGCTTGCGGGACAGATGTTCGACAAGGCGCTGCGCAAGATGATTGCCGCGTTCGAAACGCGCGCCGATGCGCTTTACGGCGCCGGCAGCGCGATGTCGTCGGACGGGCGCAGCTCGTCGCGCTCCGGCTGAAGCAGGTCGAGCGCAAACAGCGTCGCGGCGTGCCGGATCGCCGCGCGGTCGGCACCGTCGAACTGAACGCGCTGGGTGAAATAATCGTCGGGATCCTGACCGCGCAGCGCGCGCGCGAACACGACAAGGCCCACCGGTTTTTTTTCGGAGCCACCACCGGGGCCCGCGATGCCGGTGATCGCCACCGCGATATCGGCATCGCTGTTCGTCAGCGCCCCCGTCGCCATCGCCCAGGCCGTGGCGAGCGAAACTTCGCCGAAAGTTTCCAGAATCTCGCTACTGACGTCGAGCTGGCTTTGCTTGGCGTGGCCCGAATAGGTGATGAAGCCGGCTGAAAACACATCTGAGCTGCCGGCGATGTCGGTGAGCGCCGCGCTGACCATGCCGCCGGTGCAGCTTTCCGCCACCGCGATCTTGCGACCGGCAGCGCGGTTGTTGGCGAGCACGCTGGTTGCCAGCGTATTGCGCACGGCAAACCGCGTTTCATCGTCAGGCAGCACGGTCAGTTCTCCGGAAGGCGCAGGGTCGCGGCGGCCTGTGCGGCGATCCCCTCGCGGCGGCCGGTAAAACCCAGCCGCTCGGTCGTCGTTGCTTTCACACTAACGCGTTCGCACGGAATCGCAAGGATTTCGGCGATGCGCGCCCGAATGGCGGGTCGATGCGGGCCGATCTTGGGTGCCTCGGCAATGATTGTCAGGTCGACATGCTCGATCTGCCCGCCGCGTTCGACAACGCGGCGCGCGGCGAACTCCAGAAAGCGGTACGAAGCCGCGCCGCGCCATTCCGGATCGCTCGGCGGGAAATGGTCGCCAATATCGCCGTCCGCGAGTGCGCCGAGGATCGCATCGGTCAGCGCGTGGAGCGCGACGTCGGCATCGCTGTGACCTTCAAGTCCATGACTATGGGCGATTTCTATGCCGCCAATGCACAAGGGCTTGTCCGGCACCAGGCGATGAACGTCATATCCCATGCCGACGGCGGTTCGTGTCATCGCATCGATCCCCAATAGCCCCGCGAGTATCGCCATATCGTCGGCATATGTCAGTTTGTGGAGCCGCGCGTCACCCGGCACGGCAGCCACATCGATGCCGAGCCGGCGGACCATCTGGGCATCGTCGGTGGCCGAACCTTCTTGCGCGCCGTCATGCGCGCGCCGCAGCATGGCCAGCCGGAATGCCTGCGGCGTCTGGACGCGAGCGAGGCCGTTGCGATCGACAATGTCGCCCGCCAATGCGGTTCGCCGTTCGACGAGCGTGTCGGGGACCGGCAGCACCGGGATCGCCGCATCATGCGTCTCAAGCGCCGCCAGCATCCGGTCGATCATGGCGGCGGACAGACCGGGCCGGGCCGCGTCATGGACCAGCACGCGCGTGTCGTCACTGCGGTCGGCCAGCGCCGCCAGCGCATTCGCGACCGACTCCTGCCGCTCCCGGCCCGGCGGCACTGATACCCAGCCGTCGGGGACCCCGCCGACCGCCGTCACGACGTCATCATGCGCGACCAGAACCCCGCCGGCGATCGAAGGATGTCCGGCCAAGGCATCGAGGCTCCAGCGCAGGACGGGCTTGCCGCCCAGCACGGCCAGCTGCTTGGGCGTACCGAGCGCGGCGCGCGTGCCTGTTCCCCCGGCGAGCAGGATCGCGAGGGCCCCGGACGCGGAAGCGGGCGAAGAGTCGGTCATCAACCGCGCCGGTTAGCGCAGCCGCGCCTTGCGGGAAAGCGGCTTAGTGTGTAGGGGCTGCTCAAATTTTAGGCAATTTCGACGAAAGCTCCCGCCATGGCGCCGCTGCGGCCCATCCAGATCGGTAATATCACCATCGCGGATCCCGTGATCCTCGCGCCGATGACGGGCGTCACCGACCTGCCGTTTCGCAAGCTCGTCCGTTATTATGGCTCGGGGCTCAACGTTACCGAGATGATCGCGAGCCAGGCGGCGATCCGCGAAACGCGCCAGTCGATTCAGAAAGCGGCGTGGGACCCGGTCGAAGAGCCAGTATCGATGCAGCTGGTCGGCTGCACCCCCTATGAAATGGGCGAGGCGGCGAAGCTCAACGAAGACCGCGGCGCGTCGATCATCGACATCAATATGGGCTGCCCGGTGCGCAAGGTGACCAACGGTGACGCGGGATCGGCGCTGATGCGCGACCTGAAGCTTGCCGCGGCGCTGATCGATAGCTGTGTGAAGGCCGTTTCGGTGCCGGTGACGGTCAAGATGCGCATGGGCTGGTGCCACGACAGCCTGAACGCCCCCGAACTCGCGCATATCGCCGAGGATCTGGGCGCGAAGCTCGTCACCGTCCACGGCCGCACGCGCAACCAGATGTACCGCGGCGAGGCCGACTGGGGTTTTGTGCGCAAGGTCAAGGATGCGGTGTCGATCCCCGTCATCGTCAACGGCGACATCTGCTCCGCCGACGATGCGCGGACCGCGCTGGCGCAAAGCGGCGCCGATGGCGTCATGATCGGTCGCGGCGCCTATGGTCGCCCCTGGCTGCTCGGCCAGGTCATGGCGGCACTGCGCGGCGAGGGTGACCGGCCCGATCCCGGCCTCGACGAACAATATGACGTCATTACATCGCATTATCGCGCGATGATCGACCATTATGGCGAAGTGACCGGGGTCAATATGGCGCGCAAGCATCTGGGCTGGTACGTCAAGGGGCTGCACGGGTCGGCCGAGTTCCGCAACAAGGTCAACCAGATCCCGACCAGCCGCGGGGTGCTGGAGGCGCTGGAGGCATTTTACGGCCCGCATCTGACCAAGGCCGCTGCGTGACCGCTCTCACGTCGAGCATCCCGACGTTCGACCATGACGAGCTGATCCACTCGCACCCCGTACCGACCGTGTTGATTGACCGCGGCGGGGTGATCCTGTTCGTCAACGCCGCGGCCGAACAGCTTTGCAACGTCAGCCGCTCAGCGATGGTCGGCCGCGTTGTTTATGACGTCATCCAGATGGATCGCAGCTATCGCCAGCGCATGAGCGATGTGGCGACCGCCGCGCTGTTCGCGCATCGGGCCGAAATTTCGGTCGGCGGGCGCCGTTCGATTTTCGTCGATATGCAGATGGTCCCCTATGGTCACAGCGGACATCGCATATTGGCGTTGGTTCCTGCCACGAGCGATGCCGAATTGATGGGTGGCGCGATCGGGCGATCGGGCCGCGCCGCCGGTGCCGCGGCGTCGATGCTGGCGCATGAAATCAAGAACCCGCTGGCCGGGATCAAGGGCGCCGCGCAATTGCTCGCGCGCAAGACCGACGCCGGCGGCGAGCGATTCACGACCTTGATCTGCGCCGAAGTCGACCGGATTGCGACCCTGATCGACCAGATGGAGCATTTTTCGCGCGGACAGCCGATCGCCTGCACGCCGATCAACCTCTATCAGCCCATCCATCAGGCAATAGAAACCGCCCGCGTGCGCCAGTTTACCGGCGTCCGCTTTGTCGAGGATTTCGACCCTTCGCTGCCGATGGTGCACGGCAATCATGACGCCATGGTGCAGATTTTGCTCAATCTGGTCACCAACGCCTGCGAAGCGCTGGGCGGGCGCGACGACGGCGTGGTCCGGATCGCCACCGCCTATCGTCACGGACTTTCGATCGACAATGGCGACGGCCGCGGCCGCATCGCGCTGCCGATCGAGGTCAGTGTCAGCGACAACGGCCCCGGCGTACCAGCCGACATTCGCGGCGACCTGTTCGATCCGTTCGTGACGACAAAGCGCGAAGGTCGCGGCTTGGGCCTGGCTCTCGTCGCCAAACTGGCGCGCGACATGGGCGGGACGGTCCAGCATATGCGCGACGGCGAATGTACCCGCTTTCGCGTCCATTTGCCGGTGGCGTTGAAGGGACAGGCGGCGTGAGCGTGGAAAGGACGATATTGCTGGTCGAGGATGATCCCGCGATCGCGCTGATCATCCGCGAAACGCTCGTCGGCGAATGCCGCCGTCTTGTGTCGGTCGGCAGCGTCGCCGAACGCAATGCCTGGCTGGCCGATCATCGTCCCGATCTGGTGATCACCGATGTGGTGCTTCCCGACGGCGACGGCATCAATTCGCTGCGGATCGACGCTGCGATCCCGGTGATCGTCCTGTCGGCGCAAAATACGCTCGATACCGCCGTGCGCGCGACGGGGATCGGCAGCTATGACTATCTGCCCAAACCGTTCGACCTCGACGAACTGACCGCCAGCGTCCGCGCGGCTCTGCAGCGACCGGCGGAAACCGCTGCCGGCGGCGATCCTGCGCAAGCCGACAGCCATGGGCTGGTCGGCCGTGCGCCCGCGATGCAGGCGGTCTATCGCACCATTGCGCGCCTCGCGTCGAACGATCTGGCGGTGCTGATTCTGGGCGAATCGGGAACGGGCAAGGAGGTCGTGGCGCGGGCGATCCACGCCACGGGGCTGCGGCGCAGCGGACCATTTGTGGCGATCAACATGGCCGCCATCCCGCGCGAGCTGATCGAAGCGGAATTGTTTGGCCACGAAAAGGGCGCTTTTACCGGTGCCCATAGCCGCAGCGCCGGGCGGTTCGAACAGGCTGCGGGTGGCACGCTGTTTCTCGACGAGATCGGCGACATGCCGCTCGAGGCGCAAACGCGCCTGCTGCGCGTGTTGCAGGTCGGCGAATATTCGACCGTCGGCGGCAACCAGGCGCTGCGCGCCGATGTGCGGGTCATCGCCGCGACGCACCGCGACATGCGGACGCTGGTTGCCGACGGCCGTTTCCGCGAAGACCTGTTCTACCGGCTCAACGTGATCCCGGTGACCTTGCCGCCCCTGCGCGAGCGGCGCAGCGACATCGCCGCGCTGGTCCGTCACTTCGTCGAGGAGGGGCGCCGCGCCGGGCTGCCCGACCGCCAGTTCGCGCCCGACGCGATGCAATGGCTCGAACGCTATGACTGGCCGGGCAATGTGCGCGAGCTTGGCAATGTCGTGCAGCGGCTGGCGGTGCTTTCGCGCGACACGGTGGTGACCGTCCGCGACGTCGAGACGGTGTTGCGCGACAATGGCGAGAACGGCGCCGTCGCGGCACCCGCGGACCTGATCGCGCGCGCCGTCGACGACTGGACGCGCGAGCAACTGGCCGCGTCGGAAAGTGATGGCGATCTTCACGCCCGGCTCGAGGCGATCGTCGAAGCCGCGCTGTTCCGCCGCGTGTTGCGCGATGTGCGCGGCAACCAGCTGGAGGCGGCACGGCGGCTTGGCATCAACCGCAACACGCTGCGCAAGCGGCTGGGCCAGTTGGCGATCGACCCCTCGCAGCCCTGACACCGCCTTCATAGCCTGCCGCCGCGCCTGTTGATCGCGGGCAGCGCAGTTTGTGTGTTTTCTATGCAACAGGTTTGTCGTAGCGTGGCCACAATGGCGCTCACGGCTCCCCCTGCGACCGACACCGATTCTCCCGCCGATGACGCGCGTTCGGGTTTCTGGCGCTTTGCCGCGCCCGAATATTACACGCTCGCGCTGATCCTCAGCATCGGCATCGCAACCTATGCCTTCGTCACGGGCGATGCCCAAAGCGAGGAATTGCTCACCCCGGCGCTGGTCGCGGCGATCATGGTGGCCAATCTGGTGCCGGCGATGGCGCTGATCGTGCTGATCGGCAGCCGCATCGCGCGCGCCCGCGCAGTCCGATCGATGGAGGGCGGCAACGGACGGCTGCACGTCCGTCTGGTTGCGCTGTTTTCGCTGATCGCGGCGGCGCCGACGCTGTTGGTCGTGATATTTGCGTCGTTGCTGTTCCAGTTCGGGGTGGATTTCTGGTTCTCCGACCGGTCACGCGGGATGTTCGAAAATGCCGCAAGTCTTGCGGAAGGTTATTTTCAGGAAAACCAGCGTCAGGTCGGCGACAACACGATCGCAATGGCGAAAGACCTCGGCGATTTTCTCGATCGTACGTCGACGAGCGATCCTCGGTTTTCAAATTTTTATCTGCAGCAAGTTGTTGTGCGCAATCTGAACGAATCGGCCGTGATCGAGATGGGCGCCGATGGTGTTGCCCGTACCGCTGCGGCAATTGATCCTGACGATCGGGCTGCCGATAATCGCCTGACGCCGTTGATGATCAGCCGTCTTGAAGCGGGTGAACAGGTGGTGATCGTTCGCCAGCCGGACCGGATCGAAGCCGCGACCCGTTTGCCAGGTGCGCAGCGCGCCTATGTCTATGCCTCGCGCGATTTCAACGTGCCGGGGTTTCAGCAATCGATCCGCGCGGGCACGGTTCTCGCTGACTATAACGCACTATTCAACCGGTCCCAGCTGTTGCAGCTCCAGTTCAATGGAGCGCTCTACCTCGGCTCGCTGTTGCTGCTGGCGCTTGCGGTGGTTGCCGCCATCGTCGTCGCAGACCGGATCGTTCGGCCTTTGGGAACCTTGATCGGGGCGACGCGCACGGCTGCAGGCGGCGATCTTTCGGTGCGCGTGACGCCGCCCGTGCGCGACGATGAAATTTCGGTGCTGACCCGCGCCTTCAATCGCATGACCGAACAGTTGCAGGGTCAGACCGGCACGCTGGTCAGCGTCAACGAGCAGCTGGAGGCACGGCGCAGTTTTATCGAAGCGGTGCTGAGCGGCGTGTCGTCTGCGGTCGTATCGGTCGATCGCGACCACCGCATCCAGCTCGCCAATGCGGCGGCTGAGCGGTTGATCGGCCAGTCGGTTGACAGTCTGACCGGGCGCCCGCTGTCGGAGGTCGCGCCCGAACTGGCGCAACTGCTGAACGGCGAGGGACGCGAGGCGATCGTTCAGCTCGCGCGCGCCAACGCCGAACCCGCGACGCTTGCCGCCAAGGCGGTGGCGCAGGGTGACGGTTTTGTACTGAGTTTTGAAGATATTACCCAGCAGTTGCTCGACCAGCGCCGCGCCGCCTGGTCCGACGTTGCGCGGCGGATCGCACACGAAATCAAAAACCCGCTGACCCCGATCCAGCTCGCCGCCGAACGCCTCCAACGCCGTTTCGGCGACAAGGTCGAAGGCGACGCCGCGACGTTCAAGAAACTGACCGACACCGTTATTCGTCAGGTTCACGATATGCGGCGGATGGTCGACGAATTTTCCAGCTTTGCACGGATGCCCAAGCCGACTTTCGGGGTCGAGGATGTTCGCGACATCCTGCGCCAGTCGGTATTCCTGTTCGAGGTCGCAAGACCCGACATCCAATTCGCTGTAACCACGCCCGACCGGCTCGAACCGCTGGTCTGCGACCGGCGCCTGTTGTCGCAAGCGATGACGAACATTGTAAAAAATGCGGTTGAAGCGATTGAAGAAAAGCAAAAAAATACCGATGATGAAAATGTCGGCCATATCGACGCAACGATCGAAGTCGGCGAGGAGAGCGAACTGGTCATCACCGTTGTCGACGACGGCATCGGGTTGCCGCAGGCGCGCGATGCGATCGCCGAGCCTTATATGACGACGCGGCAAGGCGGTACCGGTCTGGGCCTCGCCATCGTCAAAAAGATCGTCGAGCAACATTATGGGGAACTGGAATTTTTCGATAATCCGGCGGGGCAGGGGACGTGCGTCAGGCTGACGCTGCACCCCGACCGCCTGCGCGCATTGGCCGGCACGGGTGAGGAAACGAGCACTGCGCGGGCAGAATCGGTTCCGGGGCGGCTCCGCAACCGGCAGGACAGAGAAGATTATGGCGCTTGATATTCTGATCGTCGATGACGAACGCGACATTTGCGACCTCGTCGCCGGCGTCATGGAAGACGAAGGTTATGAGGCGCGCACCGCCTCCGACAGCGATTCGGCACTCGAAGCTATCCGCCAGCGGCGCCCGTCGCTCGCGCTGATCGACGTCTGGCTTCAGGGTTCGCGGCTCGACGGGTTGGGGTTGGTCGAGGCGATCAAGGCGTTCGATCCGACAATACCGATTATCGTGATTTCCGGCCACGGCGGACTCGACACGGCCGTCGCGGCAATCCGGCGCGGTGCATTCGACTTCATCGAAAAGCCGTTCGAGGCGTCGCGCCTGCTGCATCTGGTCGCGCGTGCGACCGAGAATGAGCGGCTGAAGTTCGAATATGAGCAATTGCGTGAGAAGGCGGGGCCGTCGGACGAACTGACGGGGACCAGCGCGGCGATCAACAATGTCCGCGCGACGCTCAAGCGCGTTGCGGGGACCGGCAGCCGGGTACTGATCACCGGCGCCGCGGGGGTCGGCAAAGAGGTCGCCGCGCGCGTCCTGCACGGCTGGAGCGGACGTCACAGTGCCCCGTTCCGGGTCATCTCGTCGGCGCGAATGGATCCGGAGACGGTCGAAACCGAACTTTTCGGTTCGGAAGCGGACGACGGCGCGATCCGCGTCGGACTGCTCGAACAGGCGCACGGTGGCACGCTTTTCCTCGACGAAGTGGCGGACATGCCGCTGACCACGCAGGGCAAGATCCTGCGCGTCCTGACCGACCAGAGCTTTACCCGCGTCGGCGGCCGCACGATGATTCGCGTCGATGTGCGGATCATTTCGGGCTCGGCGCGCGATCTGATGGCCGAAATCGCCGATGGCCGCTTTCGCGAAGATCTCTATTACCGGCTCAATGTCGTGCCGGTCCATATCCCGCCGCTCCGCGAGCGCCGCGACGACATCGCCAGCCTGTGCGACCATTATGTTCGGCGCTACGCCGCCGACCGCCGCGTGCAACCTCCCGAGATCAGCGCTGAGGCGATGGCGGCGCTGCAGGCGCATGAATGGCCAGGCAATGTCCGCGAATTGCGCAATGTGATCGAACGCGTGATGATCCTCGCACCCAGCGACCGGCTGGCGCGCATCGACGCCGACATGTTGCCCGGCGAGCTCGTAAGGGGCGGCACCGATATTCTGCCCAATTCAGAATCGATCACCGCGATCCCGCTGAAAGAGGCGCGCGAGAATTTCGAGCGCGAATATCTGCGAATCCAGATCAACCGCTTTTCTGGCAACATCTCGCGCACCGCGGCGTTCATCGGCATGGAGCGATCGGCGCTTCACCGTAAGCTGAAACTATTGGGGCTGACCGAGAGTTCGGAGGGGGAAGGGTAAGGCTTTGCGCTAGACGTGCCGCACGCTTTGCCGCATATTGAGGGCGTCACGACGAATTTCGGAGCCGGAAAAACCGGTGCGTAACTGCGGCCCGGCCGCCAAAAACAGGAGGCAAATGTGTCCGATAAGAACCAGAATCTCCAAGATATTTTTTTGAATGCTCTACGCAAGAGCAAAACGCCGGTGACGATGTTCCTCGTCAAGGGGGTCAAGCTTCAGGGTATCATCACCTGGTTTGACAATTTTTCGCTGCTGCTTCGCCGCGACGGCCAGTCGCAGCTCGTGTACAAGCACGCCATTTCGACGGTGATGCCGTCGCATGATTTTGACCTGTCGCTGCTCGGCGGCAATATGCGCGATGCGCCCGCGAGCAAGGGCAAGGCCTTGCAGGACGTCTTCCTCAACGCCGTCCGCCGCTCGGACGAATCGGTCACGATGTTTCTCGTCAACGGTGTGATGTTGCAGGGCGATATTGTTGCTTTCGACCTTTTCTGCATGCTCTTGGAGCGCGAGCGGCAGGTACAGCTGGTCTACAAACATGCGATCTCGACCGTGCAACCGAACGGCCCGATCAACCTCACCGATAACGGCGAGGGTGACGGCGAAGCGGACGACGCCTGATCGCCACGATTATCGACAGCCCGGAAGAGGTGACGCGCGGCGCGGCGGCGCTGATCGTCGTGCCCGAATGGCATAGCCAGCGGTTGCCGCGCGACCTCGATGCGCGCGCGGAGGAGGCGCGCGGGCTCGCATTGGCGATCGGGCTGAACGTCGTGGCCGTCCACACGCTACGTCTGCGCCAAACGCGCGCCGCCACCTTGCTCGGCGTCGGCCAGATCGAGGCGATCACCCCCGATATCGAGAAATTCGGCGTCCAGCTGGTGGTCGTCGACGCGGCGCTCAGTCCGATCCAGCAGCGCAATCTCGAAACCGCCTTTGGTACCAAGGTGATCGACCGGACCGGCCTGATCCTGGAAATTTTCGGAGAGCGCGCGGCGACCGCCGAGGGGCGGTTGCAGGTCGAGCTGGCCCACCTCGATTATCAGGCGGGCCGCCTGGTGCGCAGCTGGACCCACCTCGAGCGCCAACGCGGCGGCTTCGGCTTCCTCGGCGGCCCCGGCGAAACGCAGATCGAGGCCGACCGGCGGATGATCCGTAACCGGATGGCGCGCATTCGCCGTAGCCTTGAAGATGCAAGGCGAACGCGGCAGCTTCAGCGCGCGAAACGACAGCGCGCGCCGTGGCCGGTGATCGCGCTGGTTGGCTATACCAACGCCGGTAAATCAACCTTTTTCAATCGCTTGACAGGAAGTGACGTCATGGCGGAAGACCTGTTGTTCGCCACGCTCGACCCGACGATGCGCGAAATCCGCCTGCCAGGGATCGACAAGGCGATCCTCTCCGACACGGTCGGCTTTGTGTCCGACCTGCCCACCGAGTTGGTGGCGGCGTTTCGCGCCACGCTGGAGGAGGTGACGACTGCGGACCTGATCGTCCATGTCCGCGATATCGTCCATCCGGACAGCGACGCCCAATATGACGACGTCAAGGCGATTTTAGACTCGTTGGGCGTCAACGGCCCGCAGGACGAGGGGGAAGGGGATGCGGCACCGGTTGTGGCGCAGATCGAAATCTGGAACAAGATCGATCTCGCCGACGATGAGCAGCGCGCGGTGATCGAGGAATTGGCGGCCCGCCGCGACGACGTGGCGGTAACCTCCGCCGAGACAGGCGAGGGCGTGGAAGCCGCGCGGACGCTGATGGCGGCCCGGCTGACCGCACTCCACCAGGTGCAGCGAATCTATGTCGCTTATCATGAAGGCGAAGCGGCGGCCTGGCTGCACGCCCGCGGCGAAGTGCTTGCCGACGAACCCGACGGCGACGGGCATGTCCTGACGGTCCGGCTCGACCCTGCCGACGCGGCGCGGTTTGCCCGGCAATGGCCTAGGAAACCGCCTCCGACGCCTTGACCGCGAGCCAATGCGCTTCCTGCTCCTCCAGCGACAGGCCGGCCAGGCTCCCTCCCGCGCGATCCTCCATCGCCGCAAAACGGCGGACGAATTTCATATTGGCATCGCGCAGCGCGCCTTCGGCGTCGATCTTCAAATGGCGAGCGTAGTTGACGACCGCGAACAACAGGTCGCCGACCTCCTCGTGCCGGGCGGCGTCATCGGGTGCCGCCGTGACTTCAGCGATCTCCTCGGCGATCTTGGCGCGCGGACCGTCGGTGTTCGGCCAGTCGAAACCAACGCGCGCGGCGCGCGACTGCAATTTCTGCGCACGCAGCAGGGCGGGCAATGACTGTGCGACGCTCGCCAAGGCGCTTTTCGCCCCGTCCGCGGCCCGTTCGTCGGCCTTGATTTGTTCCCATTGTTGACGAACGTCGTCGGTCGTCTTGTCACCGAAAATATGCGGGTGGCGACGCTCCATCTTGTCGGCGATCGCCGTGGCGACGTCGTCGAAGCCGAACAAGCCTTCGTCGCGGGCAATCTGGCTGTGAAAGACGACCTGCAGCAACAGGTCGCCAAGTTCGTCGCGAATGCCGGCCGGATCGCCGATGGCGATCGCGTCGGCGACCTCATAGGCTTCCTCGATCGTGTAGGGGACGATGCTGGCGAAATCCTGCGCCAGATCCCATTCGCATCCACCGTCGGGGTCACGGAGCCGAGCCATGATAGCGAGCAGGCGGTCGATGGGGGATTGCGGCGGGTTCACGACAGCTATTTATCCGATAATATATATTATGTTAAATTATGAGTCTTATGCAGGGTGGGGGTGATCCCCCGGCAATTGCAGCAAGGCCGATTACGTCACCATCTGCCAGGTCCGGATAACCAGAAACACCAACCCAAAGATCGCCACCCACGCCAGCGCCATCTTGAACCAGTCCGCCATGGGCAATCGCCGCGCGAGCAAGGAGCTCAGCACCAGCGTAAAGGCACCGACGAACCACAGCAATTGAACCGTCGTGTCACCGCTCATAATTGCACCTCCAGCCCGTCATAGCCCGGTTCGACACCCGGCGGCAATTCGGCCGCCAGATCGTCATAATCCATCGTGTTGTCCATGTGGGTGATAATCGCGCGGGGATTGCCGCATTTTTCGAGCGCTTCCAACGTCATCGCCAGATGCGGATGCGTCGGGTGCGGATAGCGGCGCAGCGCATCAATCACGAACAGGTCGACGCCTTGAAAAAAGTCCACCATTTCGTCCGTAAACTTCGAGAAATCAGTGGCATACCCAATTTTATGGACACCGTCGCTAAAGATCAGTCCGCTCGCTTTGATGGGACCGTGCGGCATTTCGATCGCAGAAACCTCGATCGGCCCGATCGATTGGTGATCCAGCAAGTCGATTGGATCGACCAGTGCCGGATAACCGGCATTTCCGGCAAAGGCATAGGTGAACCGCCATTTGAGCGTGTCAAGCACATGGCCGCGGGCATAGGCGGGTACCAGCGAACCGCGCAGGTGCATGATTTGGCGCAAATCGTCGAGACCGTGGCAATGGTCGGCATGCTCGTGCGTCCAGATGATGCCGTCGATGACGCCGACCCGGGCGTCGAGCAGCTGGAGCCGCATGTCGGGGCTGCTGTCGACGAGCAAGCGAAAGCCGCCGAGCGAGATCAGGATCGACGCGCGGCTGCGCAAATTGCGCGGATTGTCGGGGTCGCACTGCCCCCAGTCATTGCCGATGCGCGGAACGCCGGACGACGTCCCGCAGCCGAGAATACGGACCTTCATGGACACGGTGACGTCACGGCGCCGCCTTGTCGAACAGCCGATAGAAGTTTTCGCTGGTCGCCGCCGCCAATGCGCCTTCGTCCTCGCCGCGAAGCGCGGCCAGGTAAGCCAGCGTATCGGCAACGAATGCCGGCTCTCCCGTCTTGCCGCGGTGCGGCACGGGCGCGAGAAAAGGGGAGTCGGTTTCGATCAGCAGCCGCGCTTGCGGCAGCCATTTCGCGGTCGCCTGCAGGTCGGCGGCGCTTTTGAACGTCACAATACCCGACAGTGATATGAACAGACCAAGGTCGAGCGCCTTGCGCGCAAAGTCGTCGCTGGCGGTGAAGCAGTGGATGACCCCGGTAAAGGCCGCCCTCGCCATTTCCTCGCCGAGTATTGCCAGCGTATCGGCCTCGGCATCGCGGGTGTGGACGATGACCGGCAGCCCGGTGGCCTGCGACGCATGGATATGCCGACGAAAGCTGTCCTGTTGCCGCCCGCGGTCGCTCTTGTCGTAATAATAGTCGAGCCCCGTTTCACCGATGCCGACAACCCGCGGGTGCGCCGCGCGTTCGATCAGCTTGGCCGTATCGACGTCGGGATGATGGTCGGCGTCGTGCGGATGGATCCCGACACTCGCCCACACATCCGAATTGGCTTCCGCGGCCGCGAGCACGTCGTCCCATTCGCTTTCGCGTGTGGCGATGTTGAGCATTGCGGTCACACCGCGCGCCCGCGCACGCCCCAGCACCTCATCCTGCTGCTCGGCCAACCCTTTGTAATTGAGGTGACAGTGCGAATCGACGAGCATTACGCCTCCCCCGCTCCTTCGGGCAATTCGAGACGCGGAAACAGCGGGACCGGCTGGCCGACCGTGAAGCCGCTCGCGGCGAGCGCCGCAAACCAGTCCGCCTCCTCCAATGCGTCAAAGTCGCGCGCATCCGGAGCAACCCCCATCTGGTCAAGCAGCTTGTCCGCCGCGGCGGGAACCACCGGACGGATGGCGATCGCCAGCGCGCGCACCGCCTGGAACAGCGTCATCAGCACGGCGCGCATCCGTTCGGGGTCGCTCTTGCGCAGAGCCCAGGGTGCCTGCGTGTCGACATAGTGATTGCAGGCAAAGACGGCGCGCAGCCACTCTTCGATGCCGACCGAGAAAGCGAGCTGTTCGAACTCGCGCGGCAGCAGGGTGCGGCAGGCGTCGTCGACGATCGCCATCAACGCGCGATCATCCTCGTGCGACGCATAATCGCTCGACACAACGCCGTCCAGATTCTTGAAAATCATTGATAAACTGCGTTGCGCCAGATTGCCGAAACTATTGGCAAGGTCGGCATTGGCGGTGCGGACGATCGCTTCGGCGGAATAGGTGCCATCCTGCCCGAAGCTGACCTCGCGCAGCAGATAATAGCGCAGCGGGTCGACCCCGAACTGTTCGGCCAGCGCCATCGGATCGACGACATTGCCGAGCGACTTCGACATTTTTTCGCCGCGATTTAGGAGGAAGCCGTGCCCGAACACTTGCTTTGGCAGCGGCAAGCCGGCGCTCATCAGGAAGGCCGGCCAATACACCGTGTGAAAGCGCACGATATCCTTGCCGATCATGTGGATGTTGGCCGGCCAGAATTTGCCGAAATCGCCGTCCGTATCGGGATAGCCGAGCCCGGAGAGATAGGTCGTCAACGCATCGACCCACACATACATCACGTGACCGGGCGATCCCGGCACCGGCACCCCCCAGTCGAAACTGGTGCGCGAAACGCTGAGATCCTTCAGCCCGCCCTCGACGAACCGCAACACCTCGTTGCGACGGCTTTCGGGGCGGATGAAATCGGGTTGATCGCGGTAAAGCGCGAGCAGCCGGTCCTGATAGACGGACAGGCGAAAGAACCAGCTTTCCTCGACGGTCCATTCGACCGGGGTGCCCTGGGGCGAGAGGCGTATGCCCCCTTCCCCCTCCGCCAGCTCGCTCTCGTCGTAAAAGGCTTCGTCGCGCACCGAATACCAGCCTTCGTAGCGGTCGAGATACAGGTCGCCATTGGCTTCCATCGCGCGCCAGATCGCCTGCGAAGCCGCGTGATGCGCGGCGTCGGACGTCCGCATGAAATTGTCATAGCTGATATTCAGCTTGGCATACATCTCACGGAAATATTCGGACATTTCATCGGCGAGATCGATCGTCGCCCGGCCCTGATCGCGGGCGGTCTGGAACATCTTCAGCCCGTGCTCGTCGGTGCCCGTGACCATCCGGACATCGCGGCCGCGAGAACGCTGGAACCGCGCCATGACGTCGGTGGCGATCGCTTCATAGGCATGGCCGATATGCGGGCGGCCGTTGGGATAGCTGATCGCCGTGGTGATATAGAAGGGAGCTTTGTTTTCGGACATGGCCGCGCCTTAGCCGCTGCAGCGCGGCAGGGGAAGTATTCTCCCCCTCCCCTGTCAGCGCAATGGTTCCCGTGTGCGCGGGGCCAGTTCGGCAAGGCAATTTCCGATCTCGAACCCCACCATCGCTCCGTCATACGAGCCGCGGATCGCATCGCGGACCGTGCGCTGGACGCGCTCCCACTGCGCCAGCACCGGCGCGACATCGCTGGCAGATCGTTCGCGTGCGATGCGGGCAAGCAAGCCCGGGACGATGTCGATGACCAGTTCCAGGCGGGGGCGATTGCTGGTGCCGCCAACCTCGCGCGCCAACGCTTCGCGAAGGCGGTTTTCGGGATCGCCGCTCGCCGCAATCGCGAGCAGCTTCTTTTCCATCGCGGCGACATCGCTGTCGACCAGCGCCAGCGCCTTGCCGGGGACACCCCCTGCCGCCGCGACGATCGCGCGCACGTCGGCGATATCGAGCATCGGCCGCAATGCGTGCAGCCATGCGGTCATGACGTCATGCTCAACGGGTTGAAATCGCAGGATTCGGCATCGCGACCGGATCGTCGGCAACAACCGACCCTGCGAATGGCTGACCAGCAGGAACAGCGTCTTTGCCGGCGGCTCCTCCAGCGTTTTGAGCAACGCGTTGGCAGCGTCGGTTTCCAGATCGTCGATCGCATCGACAATGATAACCCGCCACTCGCCCAGCGACAGCGACAGGTGCAGGCGGCGGATCATTTGCCGCACCTGCTCTATCGTGATGTTACGCGCCAGATCCTTGCCCTTTTCCTTCACTTGCCGCTCGAGACGAAGGATTTCGGGATGGTTGCCGGCATCGACCAGTCGCGCCGCGATTTCGTCGCCGGGATCGTCGAGCGTGGTAACAGCTCCGGCGGCGCCCGCACGATGGGTGACGAGGAAACGCGCCGCGCGCGCGGCAAATGCCGCCTTGCCCATCCCCTGCGGACCCGCGAGCAGCCAGGCATGATGCAGCCGACCGCTGCGCCAGCCGTCGAGAAACGCGGCTTCGGGGCCCTGATGCCCGATCATAGCCATTCGGCCAGCTCCGCCATGATGGCCGCGGTCACGTCTGAGGCCGGCAAATCGGCATCGACCAGCCGCCACCGATCGGGTTCGGCGCGGGCCATTTCGGCAAAGCGGGTGGCCAAACGCTCCTGATAGTCGGCGGGTTTGCTGCCCATCCGGTCGGTTTCGCCGCGTTCGGTGACGCGGCGCGCGGCCTCGGCAGTGCTGACGGTCAGCAAGAACGTCCGGTCGGGGAGCAATCCCTGCGATCCGACACGGTGCAGCGCCATGACATCGGCATCGGTCAATCCGCCGCCGCCGCCCTGATAGGCGCGGCTGGAATCGACGAACCGGTCACACAGCACCCAGGCGCCGCGGGCAAGCGCGGGCACGATCGTGCGCGCCACATGGTCGGCGCGCGCGGCGGCGAAGAGCAACGCTTCGCTACGCGCATTCCAGCGGTCGTCGCTGCCTTCCATGAGCAGTGTACGGATCGCCTCAGCACCGGCGCTGCCGCCCGGCTCGCGCGTTGCCACCACCTCGATGCCGTGCGCCGCGATAGCGGCGGCGAGCGCGCGCAGCTGGGTCGATTTGCCGACCCCTTCTCCGCCCTCCAGCGAAACAAAGCGTCCGCGCGTCACGCCCGAGGCTCCTGCGTAACAGCGTTGGCGTTGATGTGGCGCATGATAGTGCGGTAGCCGCCCCGACGCGCTTTGTCATCACGGCGCCGCGCAGCAGCGCACCGATGCTTTACTTTGCGGCGCTGCGACCCCGGCTCGCCGCCGGGGTCGAAAATCCCCAGCGGAACAGGCGTTCTGCCTCTTCGCGCCGTGCTTTTTCGCTGGGCAGTCCGGCGATGATGACAATCAGTCGGCGGCTGTCGCGTTTGGCGGACCCCAGCAAGCAATAGCCCGCCTCGGCGGTGTAGCCGGTTTTCAGCCCGTCGGCGCCCGCGACACGACCCAGGATCGGATTGCGGTTCGGCTGGACAATCGGCTTGCCGTCGGGCGAAGTCCCGTGTTGGAGCCTTGGCATCCCGAAATAGCGCGCATAATCTGACGGATGGTCGCGAATCAGCCGTTCGGCCAGCAATAGCATATCGTTGGCGCTGACTTTCGTGACTCCCCCGTCCGGCCAGCCGCTGGCGGTCCCGAACCGGCTCGACGTCATCCCCAACCTTGCTGCTATATCGTTCATTCTTTTGACAAAGGCCTGTTCGCTTCCATCGATACCGACGGCGAGCGTCGAGGCCGCGTCATTTCCGGAAACAGTTATCAGCCCTTTCAGCAGGTCATCGACCGAAACCCGCTCCCCCGCGCGAAGGAACATTTTCGAAGCGCGCTCCCGCGCGGACCACGTCTTCCATGTCGCCTCGCTGACCGTGAAACGCCGGTCGCGCGTCAGTTCACCGCGCTTCACCATGTCGAGTACGACATAGGCGGTCATCACCTTGACCATCGAAGCCGGGGCAAACCGTTTGTCGGCACCGCGCGCGAAAAGCACTTCACCCGAACCCATATCTTTGATCATGACCACCGGGGCGTCGGTTACAAAGGATGGAGCGGACGCCGCCGGAGGCTTGTTTGGCGATTGCGCCGAAGCGGCGCCCGATGTCGCGATCGACATCATGACGGCGGCTGCTAACAGCAGGCAGCACGCGGTTGATATTGTGCGTTCTTCAGTCACCCTCGGGCGTTAGCGTTCGCGCTGGAGCATGGCGTCGCGGAAACCCTTGCCACGGGCCTGGGCGAGCGCCGTGCGCGCCTCGGCCTCGCTGGCGAACGGCCCCATGCGAACCCGCCACAGCTTTCCAGCCGGACTTACGGTGCCGCCGACGGTTTGTGCCACGCTATTGGCGCGGGCTTCGCTGCTGAACGCTCCGACCTGAACGGCGAACTTGCCGCCCGCCGCCGGTGCCGCGGGCGGGACTGTTTTCGCCGGTGCTGCGCCGCGAACCTCCATTCGGTCGTCGCCCGGTTTCGCCTTGCCCGATGCCACCGGCGCGGCGGGCTGGTTCGTGACCGGCGCAGCTTCGGCGGATTTGGGTGCCGGCAAAGCCTTGAGCTTGGTGCGCAGGATCGACAGCAGCGAATCGGGCGTCACGATGCGTTCGGGAACCGGACGACCGGCACGCAACTGTGCGCGCTCGGCGGCCGGCGGGTTGGTGCGCCGCACCCGGACGGCCGAGAGCCCCTCGGTCAGCCCAAGCTGTTCGGCGGCGCCGCGCGACAGGTCGATCAGCCGATCGCCGGCCATCGGACCACGGTCGTTGACACGGACGAGGATGGTGCGTCCGGTATCGAGCGCGGTCACTTCGACATAGCTAGGCAGCGGAAGCGTCTTGTGCGCGGCGCTGATGGCATCGGGATTGAAGATTTCGCCGTTTGCAGTCGGTCGCCCGGCGAGCTCGTCGCCGTACCAGCTGGCATAGCCGACATCGTCATAATCGGCGACGTCGGCGGGCGTATAGGTCACGCCGCCGATCGTATAGGGCTCGCCGATCTTGACCGGCGTATCGCTAACCCCGGTGACCGCCTCGGCCGGCGGCGCGGCCGGGACCGCCCGTCCCTCGCCGCGCCCCTCGATACCACCGCAACCGGTCAGGATCAGTGCAGACCCGGCCCAAAGCGCGCTGTTCTTAACGATCGATTTCATCCGCCAGCAGCCCCACTGATAGTGCGTAAAAATTGGAACAATTATAGTCCAATATCGCACGATAGTTACCGGTCAGCAAATAAGCGGTCCGGCCGGGGCCGTCGGGTTCGAGCAGCACGGCCTGAATCTGGCCGTCGGGCCAGCGGCCACCGACGGGCTGGATGCCGTCGGCGCGCCATTCGGCCATCGAGCGCCAGCGACTGTGGCGCGCAAAGACGCGCGGGCAGCGTGTCGGGCTGAGGCGGCTTGCGACGCGGCTGCGGTCGAAACCGCCGGGGACGGTGACGGCCACGCCCCATGGCTGCCCCGCGCGCCAACCGGCGCGGCGGAGATAGGCGCCGATCGATTCGATTGCATCGGCTTCGCTCGACCAGATTTCGGCGCGCCCGTCGCCGTCGCCGTCCTCGGCCACCGCCAGATACACCGAAGGCAGGAACTGCGGATAACCAAAGGCACCGGCCCAGCTGCCCTTCAACACGCTGCGCGGCACGCCCTTTTCGACCATTTCCAGCGTCGCCAGAAATTCGGGTTCGAACAGGCTACGACGGCGTCCTTCATAGGCGAGGGTCGCGAGCGCTTCGGGCAGGTCGAAACTGCCGGTCACTTGGCCATAGGCCGTTTCATGCCCGTATATCGCGATCATGATACTAGTCGGTACGCCGGTCCGCGCCTCGATCCGCGACAGTAGCGGCAACAGCCGGTCATGGACGCGCCGTCCGCCATTGATCCGCGCCGCGTCGACGTGCCGTGCCTTGTACGGCGCAAAATTCGGAATCGGGGTGTCGGCGGTGGGCGGCGTGCCCAGATTGTCGCGGTCCAAGGCAATCACCCGCGGGTTGTAACGCAGTCCCGCCGTCACCCGGTCAAAAGTCTGGCGCGAAACGCCCCGCGCTTGCGCCTTGGGCCACAGCGATTGCACATAGGCATCGAAGCCGCTGTCGCCGCTCTGCGCGTGAAGCGGCGCCGAGGCGGTGAGCAGCCAGGCCGACAGAACCGCAGATGCGACGCCCAAAAGGCGCCCGAATTTAAGTTTGATAGCGTGCGTCATGACCCCACCCATAGGGCGTGTCTCGCACAGATGCGAGCCACTTGGCTAGGATGCGACAAGACGAGCCGAGTCATTCGCGCGGCAGGTCGAGCCGCCAATGTTTTTCTTGCCGCCCGGCGGCAGCGCGCTATGGCGGCGGGGTCGCGGACAGGTGGCCGAGTGGTTTAAGGCAGCGGTCTTGAAAACCGCCGTGGGTGGAAGCTCACCGTGGGTTCGAATCCCACCCTGTCCGCCAGATATCTTGCAACTCACGACGCCGGTACCGGGCAATTGGCGGGGCGCGGACGCAGCAGGGCGCGACCGGCGGCGACGCCCGTTGCCTGCCCGTTTTCAATCGCCGCCTGGCCGTTCACGAACAGGTGGCGAACTCCGACGGTGAGTTCGCGGGGGCGGAGATAATCGGCGCGCGGGGCATAGCCGGCGGGGTCGAATATCACGACATCGGCGTGATAGCCGGGCCGCAGATAGCCGCGGCGGTCGAGTTTGTAGATGTCGGCCGTCCGCCCTGTTGATTGGCGGATGAAGGTCGCAAGGTTTATGACCTGCCGTTCGCGGACATAGCGGACATATTTTTCCGGGAAGCTGGCGAACATGCGCGGGTGACCCGCCGATCCGTCGGACGAGGTCACCATCCAGGGCTGTTGCATGAACAGGTCGACGTCCGCCTGCGCCATGTTGAACGACGCAATGGCGGTGCCACCGCCGCGTTCGCCGCGCAGTTTCTCGTTCACGCTCTGCCGGATGATCCGCAGCGCGGCATCGCGGCTGTCGAGTTTCCATTCGTCGGCGACCTCCTCCAGCGTTTTTCCGACCCAGGGAAATCCCTGGCCGATCAGCAGCAACGCCTTTGCGCCGCCACGTCGCCGCAGATTTTCCTGCATTTCATTGCGGATGCGCGCAAGCATTGCCGGGTCGTCGAGCCGCGCGAGCAGCGCCGCCCCGCCGCCGTCCACCGCCCAGCGCGGCAGCAGTGCGGCGTCGAGATTCGTTCCCGACGCGAGCCACGGATATTGGTCGGCGGTCACCTCGACGCCCTCGGCCCGCGCACGCTCGATTTCGGATATCACCGCTGCGGCCCGGCCGTGAACGTCGATGCCGAGCGCTTTCAGATGCGCGAAATGGACCGGCATGCCGGCCTGGCTGCCGATTTCGATCGCTTCCCTGACCGAACCGAGCAAGCCGATGCTGTAACTCGATTCGTCGCGCTGATGTGTGTCGTAAATGCCGCCGCGGTCCGCGGCTTCGCGCGCGACCGCGATAACTTCGGCGGTCGTCGCAAAGCTTTGCGGCGCATAGAAAAGCCCCGCCGAAAAACCGATCGCGCCCTCGCACATTCCCTTGGCGACCAAGGCCTTCATCTCGCCAAGTTCGGCGTCGGTCGGTGCTCGCGCATCCTGCCCCAGCACGCGCTGCCGCACGGGACCGAAGCCGACGAAAGGAACGACATTGGTGCCGATCCCCGATTGGGTCAGCCGCGCCGCATCGGCGGCAACATCGGGCGTTCCGCCCCCGTCGACCCCGATCATGACCGTGCTGACCCCCTGATAAAGCCACGGCGCGTTCAGCCTTGCCTGTTGCTCCGGTGACCGCAGCAAAGCATCGGCGTGGGTGTGCGGGTCGATAAACCCGGGTGCGACGATCATGCCCGTCGCGTCGATCACGCGCTTGGCCCGCTGGCGGACCGACGGTCCGACCGCGACGATCCGGTCGTCGCGGATCGCCACGTCACCGACGAAAGCGATGCCTTCCCCGCCGTCGTGGATCGTGCCGCCGCGAATGATGACATCGACGGTGTCGCCCGGACTGGCTCCGGCGCCGACCGTGCCCAGAATCGCCGCCAGCGACGACAGAAGAACTAAGGATCGCCTGACGGATGTGGCGTTGAAGGATCTGGGCATTGGCATCACTTTTCGACAAATCGCCGCGTAACAGGGGCACGACCGAATCCGGGCGACCATATTGCCCGTGCATTGCGCGGCCAAGAATGTCCCGAACGACAGGCGGCGGTCCAGACAGGGGTGTTGCCGCGCCCATAACCCGATGGCATAATGTCGGCTGACCGTCACTGTCGGCGGAATTCGTGCGGCGAACGACGAGGTGGGTCGCCACCCGCTCACAGCGATCAGGAACAGCTTTCGAATGAACCTTCGCCAGATCGAGATCTTTCATGCGGTGTTCCTGCACGGGACGGTCAGCGCCGCCGCGCGCGCGCTCAACGTGTCGCAGCCGTCGGTAACGAAGGTGTTGCGTCATGCCGAACGGTCAATCGGGCTGACGCTGTTCGAACGGTCGAAAGGTCGGCTGATCCCGACGCAGGACGCGCACACCTTGTTTGCCGAGGTGTCGGACATTCAGGACCGGGTGCGCTCGCTGCGCCAGGCATGTCAGAATCTGCGGCATGGCCGCGGCGGGTTGCTGCGGATATCGGCGCTGCCTTCGCTCGGCCTTGGAGCGATTCCTGCGGCCGTGGCCCGCTTCCTCGGCGACCATGAAGACGTGATGTTCGATCTGCAGACGTTGCATCACGATGAAATGGTCCGGAAACTCTACGAACATGAAACCGACATCGCGGTCGGGTTCGAAGTGCCGCTGTCGGCGCCCGTCGCGCACCAGGTCATCGGCGAGGGCGAACTGGTCGTCATCTATCGCGAGCTGGACATGCCGGCCGCGCCGCCGCGCCTGCACCTCGACGAGCTGCGCGGTCACAAATTCATCAGTCCGGTTCAGAACGGGCCGATCGGCCGGATGTTGTCGAGCGAGCTCAGCCGGCTGGAAGTCACGCTCGACGAGGTGATCTCGGCGCGTACCTATTATGTCGCTGCCGCGCTCGTCGGGGCCGGCGTCGGCATGGCGATCGTCGATAATTTCACCGCGCATGCCGTGCTGGCGCCAGGTCTGGCGAGCCGCCCGCTTCAGCCTGCGATCACCTTCGACATCAATGCGGTCTATTTGCAGAACCGCCCGCCGTCGAAAACGGCGTCGGCGTTCCTCGACGTGCTGGCGACGGTGATCGAAGGATTATAGCATCAGGCTATAGGATATGAGGCGCTGGATATTGGGCAAGCCGCCGGGCGGGGATAGAAATGGCGCCTTTCCAGTCACGCAGGTTTTGCACGTCATGATTGCTACCCCCTATCTTCTCTATCTGGGCCATTCGACCGATCCCGCCGATATCAAGACTTCGCGCGGGCTCGCGGTGTTTCGGCCGGAAATCTGTGTCGGTGAATATCGGCACGACGATTGTACGCTGACCCTTGACCTGCCGCGCATGGATTTCGCTGCGGCGCGGGCGGCAGGCGCGAAAACGCTCGTGTTGGGGATCGCCAATGCGGGCGGCAAGCTGGGCGATGCGCTGATCGTCGATGCGCTTGCCGCGCTGGAAGCAGGGCTGGACATCGCCTCTGGCCTCCATCAACGCCTGAATGCCGAACCGCGGCTGGCAGAGGCGGCGGCACGGCTGGGCCGCAAGCTGCACGACGTACGCGAACCGCGGCCCGACATTCCGATCGGCAATGGCAAGCCGCGGGCTGGCAGGCGGCTGCTCACGGTCGGCACCGACTGCTCGGTTGGCAAGATGTACACCACGCTCTGCCTTGCCCGCGCGCTCGAAAAACGGGGCGTCACGGCCGATTTCCGCGCGACCGGCCAGACCGGTATCCTGATTGCGGGCGATGGCGTGCCGCTCGACGCGGTGATTGCCGACTTTATCTCGGGCGCGATCGAACAGATTTCGCCCGCGCGCAGCGACGATGGCTGGGATCTGATCGAGGGACAGGGTTCGCTCTATCATCCCTCCTTTGCCGGCGTGTCGATGGGCCTGATCCACGGCGCCCAGCCGGAGGCGCTGGTGCTGTGTCACGACCCCGTGCGGCCGCATATGCGCGGGCTGCCGCACTATAAGCTACCGGGGATCGGCGACTGTATCGAAGCCAATCTTCGTGCGGCGCGGCTCACCAGCGCCAATGTGCGGATGGTCGGAATCGCGCTCAACACATCGGCGATGCCCGAAGCCGAGGCAGCGGCGCTTTGTGCGCGCACCGAGGCCGAGTCCGGGTTGCCAACGAGCGACCCCTATCGTTTCGGTGTCGAGACGATCCTCGACCGGTTGCTGGGCGTCGAAGCCGCGGTGCCCGCCGCTGTGCAAACCGCCTGACGCCTGGCCATGCCCCGCGTCCTTTCGGTATTCGCCGAGACCTTTCCGCTTCATTCGCCCTTCCGTATCTCGCGCGGTACCAAGACGGCTGCCGAGGTGGTGACCGTCATGATTTCGGAGGACGGCGTCATCGGGCGCGGGGAAGGCGTCCCCTACCCGCGCTACGGGGAAAGCGTCGATAGTGCGATCGCAGTCATCGAGGGATTACGGTCGGCGATCGAACGCGGCGCCGATCGGCACGAGATCATGCAATCGATGCCGGCGGGATCGGCGCGCAATGCTGTCGATTGTGCGCTGTGGGATCTGGAATTGCGGCAAGGCGGCGGCGATGTGGCCGCGGCGCTTGATCTGCCGGTGCCGCTCGCTCCCATCGTCACCGCGATGACGGTCGGGCTCGATACGGCGGAAAATATGGCGCGCGCCGCCGCTGCCCTCGCCGCCGCGCCGCTGCTGAAGGTCAAGGTCGACCGCCGCGACCCCGCGTCGCTGATGCGCGCGGTCCGCGCCGCCGCGCCCAAGGCGCGGATGATTGTCGACCCGAACGAAAGCTGGACGATCGACGAGGTCCGCGATCTGCAGCAGTTGATGATCGAGCTCAAAATCGACCTGCTGGAACAGCCGCTGCCCGCCGACGCCGATTGCGATCTCGTCGGCTTTCGGTCCGCGATCCCGATTGCGGCCGATGAAGCGGTGCATGTCGCGACCGATCTCGACGCGCTGCCCGATGGCTATGGCGTGGTGAACATCAAACTCGACAAGACCGGCGGGCTGACCGCGGCGCTCGAACTTGCCGCGGCGGCACGGCAGCGCGGCTTGGGGGTGATGACCGGCTGCATGATCTGTTCGTCGCTGTCGATCGCCCCAGCGTGGGCGGTTGCCGCAAAGAGCGACTTCGTCGACCTTGACGGACCGCTCTGGCTTGCCGAGGATCGGTCGGGCGGCGTCAGGGGTGCCAACGGGCTGTTGTCGCCGCCGCAGCCCGGGTTCTGGGGCGGTATCTGACGACCATGGGAACGGGGGGGCGATGACGGGTTTGATGCGCGGCTGGTTTGCCATTCCGCTTTGGAAGCGGGTGCTGGGCGCGATGGTCATCGGCGTCGCGCTGGGCCTGCTGTGGCCTGCGGCGACCGGCGCCATCGCCTTTATCGGCGACCTGTTCGTCCGCCTGATCCGGATGCTGGTCGTCCCGATCGTGTTCATCAGCATCGCTTCCGGTGTGACCGCGCTTGCCGATCCCCGCAAGCTGGGTTCAGTTGGCGCGCGCACGGTATCGCTGTTCGCGGCCACCACGGCCTGTGCGGTGTCGATCGGCATCGCCGTGGGATTGTTTCTGGAACCGGGCAAAGGAGCTGCGCTCGGCACCGCGGCGCCGCATGCACTGGGCGAGCCCAAATCGCTGTACGACCAACTGATGGGCATCGTCCCGGTCAACATCGTGCAATCGCTGGCCGAAGGGGACATGCTGGCGATCATCTTTTTCGCGATGATGCTCGGGTTCGGCGTCATTCTTGCCGGCGACAAGGGCCGCCCGGTCGCCAATTTGCTGCAATCGGCGGGCGAGGTGATGTTCCACCTCGTCCGTATCATCATGGAAGTCACGCCGTTCGGTGTGCTGGCACTGATCGGCAAGGCCGTCGCCGACAATGGCGTTGCGGTATTTGCCAATGTCGGATGGCTTGCGGTCGGCGTCGCGGCAGGCGTCATTCTCCAGATATTGCTGGTCCACCTCCCCCTCATCGCTTTTGTCGCGCGGCAGCGCGTGCTGCGTTTTTACCGCACCATCGTCGACGCGCTGGCGGTGGCGTTTTCGACTGCGTCGTCCGCCGCCACCTTGCCCGTGGCACTGCGGATCGCCCGCGACGACCTGAAGATCGCGCCGGGCGTCGCCTCGACGGTGCTGCCGATCGGCGCCAGCATCGGCAAGGACGGCACCGCGATGTATGTCGGGCTGCTCAGCATTTTCGGCCTGCAAGCGCTCGGCATCGAACCCGACGCGTCGATGCTCGCGATCGTGCTGCTCACTGGAGCGCTTGCGGCCTTCGGCACCGCACCGATCCCGTCCGCTTCGCTGTTCATGCTCGCCGCGGTACTGGCGTCGGTCGGCGTCTCGCCCGAACAGACCGCCTTGATCGTCGGGTTCATCCTGCCGTTCGACCGGCTACTCGACATGACGCGCACGGTCGCCAGCGCCAGCGCCAACCTGACCGTCACCACGGTGGTCGCGCGCTGGGAAAAGGCGATCGGCGACAGCACCGAGACTGAACCCCTATCGCAGGAGGCGCCACAATGAACCTGCAAGCGGTTTGTGATCGCGGCTTCGAGTCGGCGCTTGCAGCCGTCCAGCGCGGTGACATCCCGGCGGCGGCGCTGGGCGTTGTGACCGCCACGGGCGAGAGTGCCGCATGTCTTGCAGGCATGGCGGCGCTGGAACCCGCGCGCGAGGCACTGACCCGCGACCACTGGTTCGACCTTGCGTCGCTCAGCAAGGTGATCGCAACCACCACGATCATCCTGATGCTGGCCGACCAGGGACGCCTCGACCTTGACCGGCCGCTCACCGACGCGATCCCCGATCTGCGCCAATATGACATTGCGAACGCACCCGAACGGTCGCTGACGTTTCGCGACTGCCTGATGCACCGGACCTTCCTGCCCGCGGTCGAGCCCATCTACACCTATGATGCCGATCCCGCGCGGCTGCGCGCCTTTGTGCTGCAACGCGCATGGCGGCAGGGGCCGCCGGTCTATTCGGACATCAATTTCATCCTGCTCGGGATCGCAATCGAACGCATGACCGGGGTACCGCTCTCCGATTGGCCGCTCGGCAAGGGACTGGGCTATGGTCGCCCGCCCGGCCCGGCGGTTGCGACAGAATTTTGCACTTGGCGCGGCCGCGTCTTGAAGGGCGAGGTCCATGACGAAAACGCCTTTGCGCTCGGCGGTGCAAGCGGTCACGCTGGCGTGTTCGGTACCGTCGACGGGGTGCTGGGCTTTGCGCGCGCGACGCTGGACGGATCACGGCTATCCGAAGCAATGGTGGCCGAAATCCGGACCGCGGGCGAGCGCAACCGGACCTGTGGTTGGCAAAAGGCGTTTTCGGGCTGGCACGGCGGCAGCCGCTGTTCGGCGGAGACTATCGGGCACACGGGCTTTACCGGCACCGGCCTTTGGATCGATTTTGAACGCGGGCTCGCCTGGACGCTGCTGACGAACCGCGTCCACCCGTCGCGGCATCGCGAAAGCGGGATCACGACGCTCCGCCCCGCGGTTGGCGAAGCTCTTGTTGCGGCGTGGGAGGAAACACGAACCACATGACGATGAAATTCCGGCATATCGCCCTTCCCTCACTTTTGGCGCTGTCCTTGTCGCTGGCACCGGCTGCCGCGCGCACCCCCGATACGTCATCGGTTCAGACGATCGCCGAGCAAAAACTGGCCGATCGACCCGCGGGATCGCGCGTCGGTTTGCTGGTGACGACGATGGAGGGCGAAACGCTGGTGTCGATCACCCCCGACCAGCGCTTCATTCCGGCGTCGAACACCAAGATGTTCACGACCGCGATCGGTTACGCGCAGCTCCCCGTGCTTGAAAGCACGGCGAAAGGAACCGGCGTGCGGATCGATCGGTCGAAAAGCGCACCCGACGTCGTGCTCCACGGTCGCGGCGACCCGCGGCTGTCGAGCGCCGACGACTGCGTTCAGAATTGTTTGCAGATGCTCGCCGATGCCATAGCGCGGACCACCCGCCACGTTCGCCACATTATCGGCGACGATAGCTGGCTGCCCGACGAGCGCTGGAGCCCGGGGATGAGCTGGAACAACATCCAGTCGCGATACGGCACCGCGACCTCGGCACTGACGCTCGACGACAATGAACTGGTCGTGATGCTGACCCCCGGCGCCGTCGGTACCGCTCCCCGGCTGGCGTCGTCGGGTTATTATGATATCGAAAACCGCATCGTGACGGTGGCGGGCAAGGACGAGGATGTCGTCGCTGAGCGTATGCCGAACAGCCGGACGCTGCGGCTGACCGGCACGATCGGCGCCGATGCGCCCGCGATGACGCTGCGCTACGGTATCGACGATCCGGCCCATTTTGCCGCCTGGCGACTGCGCGAACTGTTGCGCGCGCGCGGTGTGCGGGTCGATGGCAACATCGACGTGCGCCACCGCCCGCTGACGCCTGCCGACGATCCCAAGCAGCGTGGCACGACCCTGTTCGAGGCTCCGGTCGAACCCGTCATGCTGGCCGAGCTGACGCCGCAACCGCTCGCCGAAAATATGATCCGGATCAACAAGGAGAGCCAGAATCTCCACAGCGAATTGATGCTGCGGCGGGTCGCCCGGCAGAGTGGCAGCGGCTCGATTGCCGACGGGCAGGCGGTGATGCGCCGCGTGATGACCGAGGCAGGGATCGCGGAAACGGGTTATGATTTTTCCGATGGGTCGGGAATGTCAACATACAACCGTATCACGCCGCGCGCGGCGGTCGGCCTGCTGGCCTGGATTGCGCGCCAGCCGTGGGGCGCGGCCTGGCGCGACACGCTGCCGATCGCCGGGCGTGACGGGACCTTGCAGAACCGCTTCAAGGGCACGTTGCTCGAAGGCAAGCTATTCGCCAAGACCGGGTCGCTCAACGCCAGTCGCGCGCTGTCCGGCTATATGGTGACGCGCAGCGGGCGGACGCTGATCTTTTCGGTGCTCGCCAATGATATGCCGAACGGCACCGATAGCCAGGCGACCGCCGCAGTGGACCGGATGCTCGTCGCGATCGCCGAGGCGCTATAGCTTCGGCGTAATCGCCATCCGGCTCACCGCGTGGCGATCGACGGCCGCCTTGCTGAACCACATCGGCTGCATCGCTCCCGCGAGCCACTTTGGGTAGAAGTCGCGATAGCGCGGCGAACGCGGATCGGCCGACTGGCCGGGCAGCAAGAGATACCGGCTGTTGTCCCACGCACCGACGTCGGCGACGAACAGAAAACTCGCGCCGTGCGATACCTGAAAGCCGCGTCGCGAGTTGAAGCCGCGCGCCATCGGCGTGGTACCGTCGCCACCCGACCGGCCGCCTTCGATCTTCGGGAACGCGGCGGCGATCGCTTTGTTCACCGACGCCAGCGGATGCGCGATGTTGACCCGGTGCAGATTGCCCCACTGCCATTTCGCCGGATCATTGCCGCCCAGCTCGACCGCCTTCGCCCAGCCCGCCGCCAGCGCGCCGTCGACCAGCGCATCGCGCGCCGCGGCGGGATCGTCACCGAGGCGCTGGTCGGGTGCCGCGAGGATGCGCAGCATTTCGGACAGATTGACCGTCGGGATCAGGTCGAGCGCCGCGGCGGGCACGATCCGTTCGCGGAAGCTGGCCGATAGCGCCACCATCACCATTTCGAACAACAGCGCCGCGGCGCTGTCGGCCTCGATGCCACAATCCCAGCGGCGCAGCATGGCCGTTGCCGCTGCCGCCGCAGGCGACGGGTTGGCGGGCAGCAGCTGCAAAAGCGCGCGCGCGGGCAGCGACTGGACATCATGTTGCAACGCAATGCTGTCCTCGATCCGGTGCTTCGGCTGGCTTCGCAGCACCTCGGCCACGCGGTTGTAGCGAAAGGGATCGCTCCAGGTGAAACTGATGATCCGCTCGCGGTACGGATAATCGGCGGGCAGGTTCATCTCGTTCGCCGAGGCAAACCAGCCTTCGCGCGGGTTATAGACCGACGGCATATCCTTGACCGGGATCAATCCGGTCCAGTCGTAATCGCCGTCGCCGGGAGCGGGAAACAGACCGTCATGCTTCGATCGACGCGGGGTGAAGCCGATCGTCTGCCAGCCGGTATTGCCGTTGATGTCGGCGTAGTGCAGATTGGTCGGCGACACGTGCAGCTTGAACGCTTCCTGCAATGTCGCCCAGTCCTTGGCCAGATTGATCGCGATGATCGCAAAGCGCTGGTTGGCACCGGGCAACATGCTGACCGTCGCCAGCGCGACGGCGCGGTTGCGCGACGGATCTTGCGAGACGACCGGCCGCCCGTCGGCATAGCGAAACCGTCCGCGCTCGGGCGCCGCCCCTTTGACGGCAATCTCGTCCTCGAAGATTTCGAAGGCCCGCCATTTGCCCTTGTGCCAATATTGGTCGCCATTGCCTTCGCGTGTTTTCAGGACGAACAGGTCGGTCTGGTCGATATGGAAATTGGTGCGGCCAAAGGCAAAGCGGTCGGTGTGCCCCTGCATGATGCCGGGCAGTCCCGGCGCCCCCGCGCCCATCACGTCGAGGCCGGGGGCGGTCAGATGGATCATGTGCCGCGGGCTGGCGCCGCCGATGCCCAAGTGCGGATCGTTGGCCAGGATCGGGCGCCCCGTCGCGCTGCGCGACGCGGCGATCGTCCACGCGTTGCTGCCCAGTGCGAAGCGGTCGCCTTCGGGCTGGTCGGGGCCGGTGCGCGGTTCCTCCAGCGAGTCATAGGGCATCGGCCTGTTTGCCGGGTCGAGCATCCCCAGATCGGCGTCGCGGACCGCGGCGACGTCAAGGCCGTCGGGAACCGAAAAGGACCAGGCGGGACGAAGCGGCATCATCAGCTGTTCGGCGTCGATCAGGCCGCGCGCTTGCAGCTGGGCGCGACGGACCTCGTCATCGGCGTCGCCCATGCCGACGCCGCGGCGCTTGACGAGATCGCGAATGTCCCAGCGGAGCGGTTCAAAACCGAGTATTCCATACTCCAGCGGCATATCCGCCGGATTGTCCGCAAGTTCATCGACCCGCGCATTGACGCCCGCCACATATCCGCGCGCACATTCCAGCACCTCGGCAGGCAGCGCGGCCAATTCGGCGTCGATGTCACCGCGATAGTGGAACAGGCGCGCCGCCCGGTCGGCGGCAACAAATGCTGGTCCGAAAGCTTCCGCCATCCGGCCCATTTCGCGGCGATGGTCGATGTCGAGCTGAAACAGCCGGTCGCGCGCCACCAGATAGCCCTGTGCAAAGAAGGCGTCATGCTTGGACGCTGCGCGCACATGCGGGACCCCCAGTTCGTCCTCGACGATCTCGATCGGCGCCCGCGCTCCCTCCAGTGCGATTCTTTTCACTCCGCCCCGGATCCGGGGCTGGGCCATCAGGCTGCCCGGCAATGCAACAAGTGCGGCGGAGGCGAGCAGGAATGCGCGGCGCTGGATCAAAGGGGCTTCTCCAAGTTGCGACAGGGATATCAAAGCCTATCGCAGCCCATCCGCGTGCCGTTATAACAAGCGCGGTACGCCCTATAAACTCAGGCTATTCGGCGCTCGCCGGACGCGCGCTCCGCTCCATGCCTTATGGCTATAGGTCCATATCGTCAGGGTCAGCGCCAAGCGGTTGACCCCCCGCAGCCACCCTGTAACCTCAATGTCACGGATCGAGCCGTGTGCAGGCAATGCAGGCGAACGGCCGGACCGGCGAAGATCGAAAGTATCAGAACATAATGAGTGCGCCAAAAGGCCACCATCACATCAGGCGGGACGAAACGGGACAGCCAAGCAGCGGATCGACGCTGGTATGCCATCAGGTGATAGGCGGCTGGTCTTTGGCAACGAAGGGGATTGTAACAATGCGTAGAAATGGTCGTAACGGTCGGTTGCTTGGTGGCAAGGCCGGTATCGGAATGGCGATGACCGCTTTGGCGCTGGTTCACAGCGCCCCCGCAATGGCGCAGGACGACAGCGTCAGGCCGACGACGACCAGCGAGTCGTCCTCCGGCGAAACGATTGTCGTGACCGGTACGCGTATTGTTCGCGACGGGTTTCAGGCTCCGACCCCGCTCACCGTTCTCGGCGAAGCGGACATCGACAACAGTTCGCCGACGAACAACATCGCCGACTTCGTCAACACCTTGCCGTCGCTGGCCGGTTCGACCCGTCCGTCGAACTCGCGCCTCAACATCTCGAGCGGCCAGGCGGGCATCAACGCGCTCAACCTTCGCAACCTCGGCGCGGAACGAACGCTGATCCTTGTCAACGGCAAGCGGTCGGTGGGGTCGACGATCACCGGACTGGTCGACATCAACACGATCCCGCAGGCGCTGATTTCGCGGGTCGAGGTCGTAACGGGCGGCGCGTCGGCGGCTTACGGCTCGGACGCGGTTGCCGGCGTCGTGAACTTCATCCTGAACAACAAATATGAAGGGCTGAAGGTCGAGGGGGATGCCGGCATCACCCAGGAAGGCGATGGTTTCAACTATTCGGCCAGCGTCGCGCTCGGTAAGTCGTTCGCGGGCGGACGCGGTCACATCCTGCTCAGCGGTGAACTCGCACACCGTGACGGCATCTTTCAGGTCGATCGCGACTGGAACCAGATCGGCTTCCTTCGCTTCGAGAACCCGGCCTATCTGGCGAACGCCAACTCGGGTGCGCCGCAGTATATTTTCGTGCGCGGTGCGGGGCCGACCAACTCGACCCCCGGCAGCATCATCACCAACTCGGCGGGTGGCACGGCCAACCGGCTGCGCGGCCTTTATTTCGGCGATGGCGGGTCGGTGAACCAGTTTGTCTGGGGCGATCTGACCTTTCCAGCGGTGAGCGGAGCTGCGGTGCCGCTCCGTACCCGCGGCGGCGACTGGCGGGTTAATGACTCGGGGCGCAACATTGGCCTTGATCCACGCGATGACCGTTACGGACTGTTCGGCCGCCTCAGCTACGAGGTCAGCGACAACGTCCAAATCTTCGCCGAAGCCGCGTATAACCGGCAAGAGGTGCTGTTCAATGCGGGGCCCAACTTGCAAACGGGTATCGTGCTGAATGCGACGGGTTGTACGCAGACGCCGGTACCGATCACCTGTAACGCCTTCCTGCTCAACACGCTCGGGGCAGAGGCACTGCAGGGGATCACCAGCGTCACGATCGCCACGACGTCGGCCGACCTGCCGTTCCGCGGCATCAACAACAAGCGCCGGGTGCAACGCTACCTGATCGGAGCGGAAGGTGAATTCGACGCGTTCGGCAAGACGGCACGCTGGGATATCTACGGGCAATATGGCCGCGCCGACCTGCGCGAACAATTGCGTGACATCCAGAACATCGCCCGCATCAACGCCGCGCGCGATGCCGCCTTTGCGCCGGCAGGCAGCGGCTTTCCGACCGGATCGATCCAGTGCCTGATCAACGTCGACGCCAACCCGAACAATAATGACCCGGCGTGCGTTCCGTTGAACCGCCTGGGCCTTGGTGTCGCCGACCCGGCGGCGATCGACTATGTGCTCGGCGATCCCTATCGCAAGCAGGTGCTCGAACAGATGGTTTTCGGCGCGAACTTCTCGTTCACGCCGTTCGCAACCTGGGCGGGCGATGTCAGCATCGCGGTCGGCGGCGAATATCGCAAGGAAGAGATCAAGGGCTTCGTCCCCGACGAATTCCAGCCCGTGCCGACCCGCGACACGAACGGCAACATCATTGGTGCCACCAACCGGTGGTCGGTGGGCAACTATTTGCCGAGCTTTGGCTCCTATAACGTCAAGGAAGCCTATCTGGAAACCGTCGTGCCGCTGGGATTCGGCCTTGAATTCAACGGCGCGGTCCGTGCCACCGATTATTCGCAGGCGGGCTATGTCACCACATGGAAAGCCGGTGCAACCTGGCAGCCCATCGACGACATCCGCCTGCGCGTCACCCGGTCGCGCGATATCCGCGCGCCCAACCTGAACGACCTGTTCCAGGCGGGCACGGCGAACAGCGATTCGGTCAGCAATCCGGGTTTCATCACCGGAACCAGCCCGTCGTTCGTTCCGGCGGGCCAGCCCCCGCAGGCGGGTTACAGCTACTCCGGCTTCGCGACCGGCAATACCGAGCTGGTTCCGGAGAAGTCCGACCAGTGGAATGTCGGTGCAGTTCTAACGCCGCGGTTCCTGCCGGGGTTCAACCTTGCGGTCGACTACTTCGATATCCGGTTGAAGGGCGGGATCGGGTCGTTCACGGCGCAGCAGATCGTCAACCTTTGTTTCCTGGGCGAACAGACCTTCTGTAACGCGATCAGCGTCGATGCCGCGCGGACCCAGAACCCTGCGCAACCTTATCTGGTCATCCTGACGCGTCCTTTCAACGCCGCGAGCCAGAAGAGCCGCGGGATCGACATTGACGCGTCCTATCGGATTCCGATGGCGCAGGGTAATGGGGCGTTTACACTACGCGGCCTTGCTACCCGGTATCTGGAAAACCGGTTCAACAGCGGTGTCCCCAACACGGTCGTACTAAATACCGTTGGTGTGAATGGTGGTCAGTTCAGCACGCCGAAATGGATCTACCGGGTCAGCGCAGCCTATGACGACGATGACTTCAGCCTCACGGCCGTGGGCCGTGGAGTCAGCGCCGGCAAATATGTCGCAAACGGTATCGAATGCCAGACCACCTGCCCGGTATCGACCGTCAACGCGCCGACCTATGAACGAAACCGCGTCAAGGGCGCCTTCTACGTCGACCTGAATTTCACGCAGAAATTCTCGGCATTCAGCGAAGGCAGCGGCGAGTTCTTCATCAATGTGACGAACCTGCTGAACGGCAATCCGATCCTGCTGCCCGAAACCGGCCTGGCCGCGAACAGCACCTATTCGGACCTGCTCGGCCGCAGCTTCCGTTTCGGGGTCCGCATCAAGACCCGCTGACGCGCCGGATCAAGGCGAAAGGAAAGGAGGGTCGGGAACGGCCCTCCTTTTTCTTTGAGCGCCCGGGCCGTGACGTGGGCCTGACCGACGCTCGTACGCACTTTTTTTAACAAAAGTGCGGATCGGGCCAAGGCTGCGCGAGACCCGTTCCGTCTTGTGATTGTCGTCGGGGTGAACCCCGGCTGTGATGACAAGAGGATCCCGATGCGCAAGACCCTGCTGGCCACCACCTGCGTGGCCGCCCTGCTTCCCGTAACCGTTCAAGCCGAAACCACGATCAGCACCGCGATCACGACGCCGGTGCGAACCTCGACGGTTAAATCGGGTACGCCCGACAATATCAAGATCACATCCGCCGGGTCGGTCAAACCCGCAGGCGGCACGGCGGTCACCGTCGACAGCAATCACAGCGTCATCAACGAAGGCGCGATCGAGATCCGCAACGCGGACGGCGCACGCGGAATTGTCGCGGAGGCCGGAACAAGCGGGTCGATCACCAACGCAGCGACGGGCAAGATCATCATCGACGAAAGCTATGCTCCGACCGATATCGACAATGACGGCGATCTGGACGGCCCTTTCGCCATCGGCAGCAACCGTATCGGCATCGCGACCAGCGGTGCCTTTACCGGCAACATCCTCAACAGCGGCACGATCACGATCAAGGGCAATGATTCCGCCGGCATCCGCCTGGGCGGGCCGCTGACCGGCAAATTCACGACCGACGGGACGATCAGCGTTCTCGGCGACCGCGCGGTGGGCGTTGGCTTGCAGGATGTGAACGGCAATGTCCGGCTTGCCGGAACGATTGCGGCAACCGGCGTGGATGCCATCGGCGCGCGGTTGACCGGCAATATCAACGGCGCGCTGGAGATACAGGGAGCGCTGACGGCAACAGGCTATCGCTACACGACGCCTCCCGCCGACCCCTCGAAGCTCGACGCCGACGATCTGTTGCTCGGCGGCCCGGCGCTGTCGGTGGAGGGCAATGTGACCGGAGGCATCATTCTGGCGGTGCCGCCGAAAGACAGCAATCCGAACGACAATGACGAGGACAAGGACGGCATACCCGACGACAAGGAAGGCAGCGCTGCGGTGCGTTCCTTCGGCTCGGCGGCGGCGGTGCGCATCGGTTCGGCCACGCAAAGCGTCACGATCGGGCCGGTAGCAGGGACCGGCACGGGGCTGGGCCTGATCATCGACGGCTCGGTCGTCGGTAATGGCCTTTATGCCGGCAAAGACGGTAACGGCCTGCAAGTCGGTGGCCTCGGCGGCGCGGTTACCATCGCGGGCGGGATCGGCATCGGCGCAAGCGGCAGCGTGGCCGCGCTGTCAAAGGATGTCGCGGCAACCGCGATCCGGATCGGCAGCGGCGCCACGACCCCGGAACTGCGCAACGCGGGCAAGATCGAGGCGACGAGCGCCGGGAATGTTTCCGGCTCGGTCGCTACCGCGGTGCTGGTCGAGGCAGGCGGCAACGTTCCCCTGATCCGCAACAGCGGTACTATCGCGGCAAAGACGGGCGGTGACAATGGCACTGCCCGTGCCATTGTCGATCTGTCGGGGAATGTCGACACGGTCGAGAATAGCGGGACGATCAGCGCCACCGGCGCGCTCGCCAGCTCGGACCGCAATGTCGCGATCGACCTTTCGGCGAACGCGAACGGCGCGACCGTCAAGCAGACCGCGGTCGCCGCAGGCATCGCCGCCCCTGCTATCGTCGGCGACGTTCGCTTCGGCGCTGGCAACGATGTCTTCGACATCGCCGATGGGACGGTCAAAGGGAACAGCTTCTTCGGCGAGGGCAACAACCGCCTCGCGCTGTCGGGGAAGGGCGCCTACACCGGCAATGTTCGCTTTGGCTCCGGCAATGACAGCATGACACTCGCCGGAACGTCGAAGTTCACCGGAGCGGTTGATTTCGGCGGCGGCGCCAATACGCTCAGCATCGGCGGCACCTCGGTATTTTCCGGAACATTGAGCAACGCCCAGGGCTTGGCCGTCGCGGTCAGCGGTGGCACCTTTGACATATCGGGCGCTGCAACCATCGGTTCGCTGGCGGTTACCGACAAGGGTACGCTTGGGGTGCTGCTCGACAAAGGCAATACGGGCACCGCGTTGCAGGTGACCGGCAACGCAAGTTTCGGCGCCGAGTCAAAACTCGCGCTGCGGCTGAACAGCATCGCACAGGCGGAAGGGCGACACATTGTCCTGACCGCGGGATCACTGACCGGAGCGACCAATCTTACGGCATCGCAGACCTTGTTGCCCTTTCTTTACAAGGGCACGCTTTCTTCCAATGCGACCCAGCTCATCGTCGATGTGTCGCGCAAAACGACCGGCGAGCTTGGTCTGAACCGGTCGGAAGCGGGTGCCTTCGATGCCGTGTTCAAAGCGATCCCTGCCGACCAGAAGGTGGAGAAGGTCTTTCTGGGCATCACCGACGGCGAGGCGTTCCGAACCCAATTGGGCCAGATGCTGCCCGAGCATGAAGGCGGCGTCTTCGAAACGGTGACCTCGGGCTCGCGCGCGCTGTCGCGTTATTTGCAGGACCCCAACGCGCCGTTCCAGGACGAAGGCAAATGGGGTTACTGGGTCAACCAGGCGGTATGGGGAACGTCGAAGAGCATCGGCGACACCGCCAGCTATGATGTGAGCGGTTGGGGCATCGGCCTCGGCGCCGAGATCAAGAGCGACATCGGCAGTTTCGGCGGTTCGGTCGCCTTCCTCAGCGGCAAGGACGGAAATGGCAGCAACGCCAACGAGGTGTCGACCAGCCAGTTCGAAGGCGCGCTGCACTGGCGGCTTCGTTCCGACGGGTTCATGGCCAACGCGCGCGTCTCCGGCGCGCCGGTGAAGCTCAAGGGAACACGCGTTTTCCAGGCCAAGGACGGCGCCGACACGATCGAAAAGACGATGAAGGGCAAGTGGGACGGCACTTTATGGTCCGCATCGGGCTCGCTCGCCTATGATGTCGTCAGTGACAGCGGATTGTCGCTTCGCCCGATGATCGCGGTCGATTATTACAAGCTGAAGGAAGACGGCTATCAGGAAACCGGCGGCGGTGATGCGCTCGACCTGACCGTGCTCGGCCGTAACAGCGACGAACTTGCGGTGTCGGGAACCGTCACCGTCGGCCTCGATTTCGGCGGCCGCGACCAATATGACGGCTGGACCCGGTTCGAAATCGAAGGCGGTCGCCGCCAGATTGTTGGCGGTACGCTGGGCGCCACAACCGCCTCGTTCAAGGACGGTACGCCGTTCACCCTTGTTCCCGAAGATCGCACGAGCGGCTGGGTCGGCCGTCTCCGTGGCATCGCTGGCAATTCGGCCTTTCAGGTCGCCGGCGAAGTGTCCGCGGAGGAACAGCAAAGCCGTATCGGCTGGGCGTTCCGTGCGAGCCTGCGGGTCGGCCTCTAGCCCCCCGGCCGATCCCGCGTGCAAGGGGGAAGCGACCTCCCTACCCTCGCTTCCCCCTTGCTTAGCCCGAGTTGAATGACGCACGATATGACCGCCCTGTCCCTTTCCCCTTTTCCGGCACCGCGGTTGCACCGCAGGGGCATGGCGCTATATGACGACAGCATCACAGGGACCTTCCTTACGCGCCGCGGCGGCGCCGCCCGGCGAGACATGGCGTTCCAGAGCAACCAGTTCATGACCCGTTCGACCGATCGAGCCGACCCAGCGCAGGGCATCGAAGGGGTGTTGCTGGCCAACCGCGACCGCATCATCCGCTTCCTGCAGGTGCGCGGTGCCGGCGAGAGCGCTGAAGACCTGTTTCAGGATCTGTGGATGCGGCTCACCGAACGCGCGACCGGTCCGATCGCCGATCCTTTGTCCTATGCGATGCGGGCCGCGAACAATCTGATGCTCGACCGCTATCGTTCGGCGCGCCAGCGCGAACTGCGCGACAAGGCGTGGGGTGAAGCGAGCGACGGCCACGAGCCGTCCGCCGAAGCGTCGCTGATCTCGCGCCAGCAACTCAAACAGGTGCAAGCTGCGATCGCCGCCACCGGCGAACGACCCGCGCATATCTTCCGCCGCTTCCGGGTCGACGGAGCCAGCCAGCGCGATATCGCGCAGGAAATGGGGCTCAGCCTGAGCACGATCGAGGCCGATCTGCGGAAAGTCTATGCGGCGCTCGCCGCGTTGCGGAGGCAATTCGATGCCGGCTGACGCAAATGCCATCGAAGCGCGCGCGATCGACTGGCTGATCCGCCAGCGCGATCCCGATTTCGACGATTGGGACGGCTTTGCCGACTGGTTGGCCGAAGACGGCGAACATGCTGCGGTGTACGATGCGCTGGCCAGCCTCGATCGCGATCTGGGTGCCCTTCCGCGCGACCGCGGCAATGTCCGGATCGCTCCGGCCGCGCCGTCGGATTCCCCCGCTCCGCGGCGACCGTCGCGACGCGCCTGGTTTGGCGGCGCGATGGCGGCCGCGCTGGTCGCCGTCATCGGGGTGTCGACGCTGAATCCTTTCGGCAATGGCACCCGGATCGAAACCGCTGCGGGCGAGCACCGTACCGTTGCGCTCGCCGACGGATCGCTGATCGAGATCAACGGCGGCTCGGTGGTCGAAATCGATCCCGAGCGACCGCGTTTCGCGCGGCTGGAAAGCGGCGAGGCCATGTTCCATGTCGTTCACCGCGAAAAGGATCCGTTCGTGGTCGAGACGGGCGATGCGCGGATTGTCGATCTGGGTACGGCGTTCAACGTGGTCCGCCGCGCGCGGCAGACGTCGGTGGCGGTGTCCGAAGGGATCGTGCTGTACAATCCCGATCGCGACAAGGTGCGCTTGGTCGCGGGGCAGGCCATCGATGCCGGCGACGACGATCGCCGCCCTCCCGCGGTTCGGAGCATCGACGTTAGCAGCGTTGGCGGATGGCGCAGCGGCCTGCTCGTCTACAACGAAGCGCCGCTTGCACTGGTCGCGGAAGACCTGAAACGCACAGCGGGAATCGACGTGCGCATCGCACCTGCGGCGGCCAGCCTGTCGTTTCGCGGCGCGCTGATCATCGATCCCGACCGCAACCGGACGGTTTCCGATCTCGCCGCCCTGTCCGGGACAACAGCCAGGCGGCAAGACAATGGCTGGATATTGACGCGCTGACCATGTTCCCGCGCCTTGCCTTCGCCGCATCAGCGATTGCGCTGAGCCTGCCCGCGCCGGTTCTGGCGGCGGAGGAGCGCGTGTTCGACGTCCCCAAAGGCAGTCTTTCGACGGTCCTGCCGGTGCTGAGCCGCCAGGCCGGGGTCAGCATCAGCGTTACCGACGCGAAACTTTGGCCTGCCCGCGTCAAGCCCGTCCGCGGGCGGATGAGTGTCGAGCAGGCGATCAACCGGCTACTGGGCGGCACCGAAGCCCGCGCGGTCCGCGTCAGCGCAACAAGCTGGCGCATCGAGCACCGTCCGGCGGCGGTACGCGTTGCCCAGCGCCCCCCGCCGCGCACCGTTCCACAACCGCGCGCACGCGAACCGTCGCACAACTATGTCGCCGGGGCGCAGGACGAGATCATCGTCACCGCGTCAAAGGCCGATACCCCCTATTCCCACTTTGCCGGCGTCGTCACCCAGCTGGGTGGCGACGATCTGGCGTTTGGCGGCGAACGCGGGATGGAATCGATCCTGTCGCGCACCGCGACCGTCTCCTCGACCCATCTGGGCTCGGGCCGCAACAAGCTGTTCATCCGCGGCATTGCCGATTCCAGCTTCACCGGCCCCACCCAGTCGACCGTCGGCCAGTATCTCGGCGACGTCCGGCTGAGTTACAACGCGCCCGACCCGGACCTCCGCCTTTACGACATCGACAATGTCGAAATACTCGAAGGACCACAGGGGACGCTGTATGGCGCCGGCTCGCTTGGCGGCATCATCCGCGTGGTGCCGAAAGCGCCCGATCCGCGGGCGATTTCGATCCAGGCGATCGCCGGCGTATCGCTGACCCAGCACGGCGCCCCGGGCGGCGACATCGCCGCCATCGCCAACCTTCCCGTGGGCAACGATGGCTACGCTTTGCGGCTGGTCGGCTATATGCTGACCGACGGCGGCTATATCGACAATCCCTTGCGTGGTCAGAACAACGTGAACCGCATCCATGTCCGCGGCGGCCGCGCGACGATTCGGCTGGAACCCGGCAACGGCTGGACCATCGATCTGGGCGGCGTGTACCAGGCCGTGATATCCGACGACGCGCAATATGCCGATCGCAATGCGCCGCCGCTGACCCGCCGCTCGATGGTCGAGCAGAATGCGTCGACGCGTTACGGGCTGGGTACGGTCGTCGTCATGAAGCGATGGGACGACCTGTTTTTCCAGTCGTCCAACGCCGTCATCGACCACCGGCTGTTCGAACGCTTCGATGCCAGCCTGCCCGCACGGCAACCCGGCAGCGCCGGAGAGGCGGCGGGCAATGTCGATGTCGAACGATTGTTCGCCCCGGTTCCGATTATTCCGCTGAACGATATTCCGCGCGTTCTCGACCAACGCAATGCGACGCGGATGCTGGTGAGCGAGAATCGCCTCTCGCGTCCCTACCACAACGGGCTTGGCTGGGTCGCCGGGCTGGTCGTCACCCGCAATCGGGCGCGGCAGAATCGTGATTATCTTTATGGCTCGCTGAGCACCGCCCTGCCCGGCGTGACCAACCGGGTCACCGAGATTACCGGCTATGCCGAAGCGACCGCAGAAATCCTGCCTGACCTTGTCGCATCGGGCGGACTGCGGCTGTCGCATATGCGGCTGGGCGGCGAGGCGCAGGACGTGGCTTTCGCGCTAGCGCAAGCCGGACGCGCGACGACGGCGTCGCGGCACGAAACCGACCTGCTGCCTTCTCTCTCCCTGCTCGCAACCCCGATCGACAATGTCCGCGTTTATGCCCGGTATCAGGAAGGCTTCCGTCCCGGCGGCCTTGCTGTCGATGGGAATTTCGTGCGGCGGTTCCGCAACGATCAGGTCCAGACTTGGGAAGCAGGGGTCAGACTCGGCGATCGCAACCGGAACCTGTTCGATGCCAGCGTCGCATTGTCGCACAGCCGGTGGCGCAATATCCAGGCCGATTTTATCGACAGCAACGGCTTCCCTACGACCGCGAATATCGGCGATGGCCGGATCACCAGCCTGTCGGGTGCGCTGGCCATGCGGCCGAGCGATGCGCTAACCCTGGAACTCGGCGCAGTTTACAACCACAGCCGCGTTGACGATCTGGCCCTCGAAATTCTGCCGGTGTTCGCTGCGGCGCCCGAGCGGCTGGGCCGAATACCGAATGTCGCCAGCCATGCGGTGCGCGGTTCGGTCAACTATGCCACGATGGTCGGCGACCAGGATGTCCGCATCAACGGCTGGGCCAATTATGTCGGCCCTTCGCGCCTCGGGATCGGGCCGGTGCTCGGCGAAAGCCAGGGCGATTATATCGACACGGGACTGGCGATGCGGATCGGCAGCGACCGGCGCGGCCTGTCGCTTACTGTGACCAACCTGTTCGATTCGCGTGGCAACCGCTTTTCGCTCGGCACGCCTTATGTCGAGGGCAACGCCGGTTTCATGACACCGCTACGTCCCCGCACGATCCGTATCGCGGTCGACGTCGCCTATTGACGGGGCACCTTTCGTCCGAATGACAAAGGGTGCCCTGCCGCTCATTCGGCCAGTGCGAGCCGTTCGTAGCGGTCCATATGATAGTCGGCGGTGCCGAACTGGCCTTCGATCATCGTCGCGCGCTTGAAATAATGGCCGATCGCCAGTTCCTGCGTGATGCCGATGCCGCCGTGGGTCTGGATCGCATTCTGGCCCACGAACTTGGCGCCGCGCGCCACCTTGTTCTTTGCCGCCGATACTGCCGCCATGCGTTCGGTCGCGGGCAGGCCCAGCTTGAGCGTCGCCATGATCGTCATCGAGCGCGCCTGTTCGACCTCCATGAACATGTCGACCATGCGATGCTGGAGCACTTGGAACTTGGCGATCGGCACGCCGAACTGCTTGCGCTGCTGCGTATACTCGAGCGTGCCTTCGTGCAGTTTCTGCATCACGCCCGTGGCTTCGGCGCAGGTGGCCACGGTCGCTTCGTCGACAACCCGTTCGATCAGCGGCAGCGCCGCCCCCTCGCCACCGAGTAGCGCATCGGCGGGGATGGCGACATTTTCGAAATAGATTTCCGACGCGCGGCTGCCGTCGACGGTCGGATAATCGCGGCGGACGATGCCCGGCAGCTTTGCGTCGATCAGGAACAGCGACACGCCGTCGGCGTCGCGCTGTCCGCCGCCCGTGCGCGCGGTGACGAGCAGGTGGGTCGCCCAGGGGGCGACGTAAACAACGCTCTTGTGACCGTTCAGGACATAGCCGCCGCCGTCCTTCTTCGCGCTCGTCTTGAGGTTCGCGAGGTCGTAGCGGCCCTGCGGCTCGGCATAGGCAAAGGCGATGATCGCGTTGCCCGCGATGATTTCGGGGATCATCGCGTCGGCCTGCGCCCCCCCGACGGCCTTGAGCGCGCCGCCCGCGATGACGACGGTCGGCAGATAGGGCTCGATCCCGATGACCTTGCCCATTTCCTCCATGACAATCGCATTTTCGAGCGCGCCGCCGCCGAGACCGCCATGCTCTTCGGCAAAGGCCGCGCCGAGCATGCCCAGTTCCTGCGCCAGCGCGGTCCAGATCGCCGGATCGCGGCCTTCGTCATTGTTGATGAATTTCTGGCGCGTCTCGAAATCATAGGTGTCGGCCAGGAAGCGCGCCAGCGTGTCGCGGATCATGTCCTGCGTTTCAGTGTAGGTGAAATCCATTATCGTAATCCTGATTTTAGTCGTCATCCCGGCGAAGGCCGGGATCTCAACCTCTCGCAAAGAAGCGGCGGCGAGATCCCGGCCTTCGCCGGGATGACGTCAATTATGTGATTAAAGGCCGAGCACCATCTTCGCGATGATGTTGCGCTGAATCTCGTTCGATCCGCCATAGATCGTCGTCTTGCGCATGTTGAAATAGGTCGGCGCAGCACGGTGGGCATAGTCGGGCCCGATCGGATGCTCGTTGTCGCCCTCACCAAACCCACGGAAATAAGGCGCGCCATAGTGACCGACGGCCTCCAGCGTCAGCTCGGTCAACCGCTGCTGGATTTCGCTGCCCTTGATCTTGAGCAGGCTCGATTCCGGTCCCGGCCCCTTGCCTGCATTGGCGCCGGCCAGGCTGCGCAATTCGGTAAATTCAAGCGCGGTCAGATCGACCTCCAGCTCGGCGAGCTTGCGCTTGAAAAAGGCGTTGGCGAGCAGCGGCTTGTCGCCGTCGAGTTCGGTGCGCGCAATCGCCTTCACTTTCTCGATCCCGCGTTTCGACGCGGCGACCCCGGCGATGCCGGTGCGTTCGTGCGCCAGCAAGAACTTCGCGCAGGTCCAGCCCTTGTTTTCCTCGTAAACGCGGTTGGCTACGGGAACGCGGACATCCTCCAGCCATACCTCGTTCACCTCATGCTCGCCGCCCAAGGTAATGATGGGTCGCACCGTGATGCCGGGCGATTTCATGTCGATGAGGAGAAAGCTGATGCCTTCCTGCTGCTTGGCGTCCTTGTCGGTGCGGACGAGGAAGAAGCCCCAGTCGGCATGCTGCGCCAGCGTCGTCCAGGTCTTTTGCCCGTTGACGATATAATCGTCGCCGTCGCGCACCGCCGTCGTGCGCAGCGAGGCAAGGTCGGACCCCGAACCGGGTTCCGAATAACCCTGGCACCACCAATCCTCTCCCGACAGGATGCGGGGAAGGAAATGGGCTTTCTGTTCGGGCGTGCCGAAGGTGTAGATGACGGGACCGACCATCGCGAGGCCGAAGGGCATCAGGCGGATGCAGTCGGCGCGCGCGGTTTCCTCCGACCAGATAAAGCGCTGCGTCGGCGTCCAGCCGGTGCCGCCATATTCGACCGGCCAAGCGGGCGCGATCCAGCCTTTCTTATACAGAATCTTGTGCCAGGCGAGGAAATCCTCCTTAGACAGTTCTTCGCCCTCGTCCTGCTTCCCGCGCAGCTCGGCGGGGTAATTTTCGGCGATGAAATCGCGCACTTCCTGCTGGAAGGCGAGATCTTCGGGGCTGAATTCCATGTCCATCACGAATCTCCCATCGGATAATGGCGCGCTTATACTGCGCGCTCACCTTTACGTAAACGGCAAGTTGCGATTGACAACTTTCCTCGGCGTAATGATTGCGCGTAACTATGCGGCTTGTCCAGCGCGCGCAGCCGCGGCGGACAAAATGGGAGGAAGATCGATGACATGGGCAAAACGGACAGTTCTGTCGGTGGCGGGAGTCTTGGGTGTCGCCGTGGTGGCCGCTTGGATATTCCAGCGGCCAATCGGCCTGTGGCTGTTCGAACGCGCGGTCGAACGCGCCGCGGCGCGCGATACGCTCAAGGATCTGCCCGATGGATTGCACGTCGGTCTGTGCGGCACGGGCTCGCCCCTGCCCAGTCGCGAGCGCGCCGCGTCCTGTACCGTCGTGATCGCAGGCAAGGCGATGTTTGTCGTCGATGCCGGTGAAGGGGCGGCGCGCAATATAGCGCAGATGGGCCTGCCCAATGGCCGCATCAAGGCGATGTTCCTCACCCATTTTCATTCGGACCATATCGACGGCATGGGCCCGATGATGCTGCTCCGCTGGACCGCCAGCGGCAACAGCAGCCCCCTGCCCGTTTATGGGCCACCGGGCGTCGAGCAGGTAATCGTCGGGTTCAATTCCGCCTACGCACTCGATAACGGCTATCGCACCGCGCACCATGGTCAGGCGATAACCCCGCCTGCCGCCGCGGGCGCCACCGCAATGCCCTTCGCGATCCCCGCTGCGCCAACGGTCGTCTATGAAGACGATGGTTTGCGCGTCACCGCGTTTCCTGTCGATCACCGCCCGGTGCAACCGTCGGTCGGCTACCGTTTCGACTATAAGGGACGCAGCGTCGTCGTCAGCGGCGATACGGCGCCGTCAAAATCCCTGGAAGCGGCATCCAAAGGCGCCGACCTGCTGATCCACGAGGCGCTAAACCCCGCGATGGTCAAGACGCTCGCCGCCAATCTCGACAAGGCGGGCCGCGAACAGACCGCACAGATCATGCGCGACATCCTCGATTATCATGCCAGCCCCGCGCAAGCCGCCGACAGCGCGCGTGTTGCCGGGGTTCGGATGTTGGTGTTCAGCCACGTTGTGCCGTCGATGCCCTCCGCCTACCTCAACGCGGCGTTTCTCGACGGCGCCGAAGATCGTTTCGACGGGCCAGTGATCATCGGCGAGGATGGACAATATTTCTCCCTCCCCGCGGGCAGCAAGGCGATCGAACGCGGCAGCTGGTTTTAGGCAGCGCGTCCGGTGACCAGTACGACCGCCCCATCGCTAACGTAAGGTCCGCGCACTTCGGTGATCGTCAGTGTGACTGCGATCGCGTCGCCGTCGCGCGTGACGATTTGCGATGCCAGCTGTACCGGCTGACCCGATCGGAACAGTTCTTCCAGTCCTTCGGCAAAGGCTGCGCGATAGCCGATCGCCAGCAACGCCGAAAAGCGTACCCGCCGGATTGCGGCGGCATCGACCCCGATCATTTCTAGCAGCGTATCGTTCGCCGCTTCGACCGCTTCGCGCACCGAGATACGGGCGTGGCCGATTTCGCCTTGCGCCTCGACGGCGGCAAGCAGCGCTTGCCGGGCGTCGTTTGCGGCAAAGCCGCTCAGCGCGTCACTCACGTCGCGCAGGATCAACGCTCCACCGACCGGCGCGGGAAGCAGGTCGACGCGCAGCCATTGGCGCGGGCGCAAAACGTCGGGCACGTCGCCCGCGAAACGCTCGCGATGATCGATCAGGCGGACGATATGATGCGCCAGCAAACTGCCCTCGATCCGCGGTGCGGCAGTCATCAGGGGAGCGCCGATCAAGTCGGCGCATGGTCTTTCCAGCATGTCACAGGCCGCTGGATTGGCCGCGACGATCCGCAATTGCCGATCGATCAGGATCACACCATCGCGGATCGATTCAGCCAGTCCGGCAAGCGACTGCTGCAGGCGGTCCGTCGCGCCAGCCACATCCACCGCATCACCATCAAGCCGCCGGTAATCATCAAGCGATATCAGCACATGCGCGTCCTTGCCGTGATGCGTCACGACAACCGGAGAGCGCGCCGATTGCAGCCGCCAGTTGGCGAAGCCGCGAATGAAGTCCGCGGCGGATACGCGATGGGGTTCTTGGACGGTCGCCATGCAGACCTCTTCGATAACCAAAGCCTGATATCATTATGGACCGCGGGTGCCGGACTTGGCCGAAAGATGCGTCCGCGGTGACGCCAAATCGGCGCGATCATACCAGCCTCGCCCTGCCGCACCGCAAGGCATTGACCCGCGCATCGGCCTGACCGACCGAAAGGCCGAGCGTTCCGGTGATATCGGCTAGGACGGTGTCGAGTACCGGTGCGGCCAGCGTCACTGCCCCTGCCGTGGCCGTGCGCAAGGCGTTGAGGTTGAGCCCAAGTCCCAGCACTCTGACGCTCAAGTCCATGCGATCGGACAGCGATTTCGCAGCGCCGGCGACCCACCCGCTGCTGCTGACCGTCTTCACTCTGCCCTCGTCGATGTCGGCGCGACTGAAGATTGCCGGCTTTTCGGCAAGATCGGACAAGACCAATTCCGCTTCCGCGTCAATGCTGACCAGCGGAAGCCGGACGAGCGAGGCGGGCGCCGGGTCGAGCGCGCGCGTCATATCCTGAAATTCGGCGTTGCTGACGCTGCCGATTGCCAGCGTCGCCGGTGCTGTAACAACGCCCAGCGACACCGCCGCATTGCTGCCTGCCCGGCAATCGATCTCCGATATCTGCGCCGCGGCGGAGCCGAGTTCGACAAGCACGGGAATATGGATGCTAGCCAATGGCGTTTGTACGCGCGTGTCGAGCTTGAGCCGCACTTGCGCGGTGCGGACGATGACGTCGTTCGTGTCGGTGACCGCGATCAGCGGCGACTGCGCGGGCGGTTCGCCGATCAGCAACGCGATGTCGATGCCCGATCCGCCGGGCAGGTTGCTGGCGACCGACAGATCCACTTGGCGATTGGCGCTACCGAGCAGCAGCATGGTCCGCAGCAGGCCGAGTGCGTTGACCTTGACCGGGTTCGCCGCGTCGACCCGGATACTCGACGCGCGCGGACCAAGATCGATGGCGCGCGACGGCAGCAAGGTGCGCGGCAGCGCCCGGTTGGCGATATGCTCCAGCGCCTGGGCGGCCCGCCCGTCCGATGCCTGCGCCAGCGCAGCCAAGACCTGCGGCAGGGTGACCTGGGTGTCGAGCGTCTGGCCAAAGGTCAGTACCTCGGCGTCGATTTCGCTTCGCAATGCCTCGGAAAAGGCGAGCAGGTCGATGTCGGTGCTGGCGAGCGCGTTATAGTCCATCAGCGACAGGCTGACCTGGCTGCCGGTCAATCCGGACAACAGCGCGTTGGGCAGACCGCCGTTCACCGCTGCCACCCGCGACCCCAGCGAGAAGGCGGCGTACCCCCGGCGGGCGCCGGTTGCGCTGGCGGCGATGACGCTTTGGTTTCGACCGGTCAGTGCGCGGCCGAAATAGAGCGGGCGGTCGCGGTGCAGAACGATGCGAACCGCGTTAGGCGACGCGCCGCCGGGGGTGAAGCGCCGGTCGGCGGCAATCGTCCGGTCGGCCGCATAATGACCGGTCGCAAGTTCGGCGATGCGGATCGCGCAATTGCAGTTGGCGGCGATGATCCGTTCGACCGCGGCGCGCTCCTCGCCCGGCTGTCCGGCGGCGGCGAGCGCTGCGGCATCGGCAATTCCCTGTAACTTGCGGCGGTCGAGGTAGAGCGAGCCGACGTCGACCGCGAGCGCTGCGGCACCGATCAACATGGTCATCGCAAAGGCCGAAGCGATGCTGATCCCCGCCTTGCAATCGCGGATGAGCTCGCAAAGGCGATGCCGCGCCGACATGCTCAATCGACCGGCAGTTCAAAGGTGGCGCGCGTGCGGATGACCCGGCCCGGCGAAGGGACCAGCGCCGAGTGCACAAAAGCGCCGTCGGCTGCGGTGAACCCAACCGCGACCGTCACCGCATCGCCGGTTTCGGATACAGCGACGCTATGCGTTCCATCGACCCCTTGCAGACTGCGGGCGACGGCAGCTTCGGCAATCGTCCGGCGATCCTCGCCGTCCAGTCCGACGATCGCCGCGCGGGCGCCATCGTTCGCGGCTTGCTGGACGCTGTGTGCCAACAGGAAATAATGACCGTAGACGAGCATTCCCATCAGCAGCACGAGCAACATTGGCAGGACCAGCGCCATCTCCACAATGGCGGCGCCACGCTGTTCGCGACGCAGCCTGCGTGCCAGCGCGGTGCGGTGCATAGGGGCAAGAACCGGAGGTTTCACAGCAATCATGCGCACAGAATGGCGCAGGCGTATGAAAACGGCGTCGACACGCGCCGACGCCGTTTTTGCGTAATTTACATATCGGGTGGCACAGTTTCCGCCGAACCATTGGCGGATTTTCGGCCAGCCAGCCAGTCCGTTGCCACCGGGTTAAAGGCCGGCTCCGGGCGTTTGACCGAAAATATGTTTATTCGGTCGGTTCCAGCTTGTCCTGGGTGCGATGTTCGAAATCGGAGGCGTCGTGACGTTCGCGAAGCTGGCTGGCGGGATCGCCGGTCACGCGATTGACCATCCGCCCCCGCTTCACCGCGGGTCGTTTGGCAAGTTGATCGGTCCAGCGCTGGACATTCGTGTAATCCTGCACCTGCAAAAACTCGCCGGCATCATAGACCAGCCCCTTGGCGAGTGCGCCATACCAGGGCCAGATCGCCATATCGGCAATCGTGTAATCGGCACCGGCGATATATTCGCTTTCCGCCAGTCGCCGGTCGAGCACGTCCATCTGCCGTTTCACTTCCATTGCGTAGCGGTTGATCGGATATTCCTGCTTGGTCGGCGCGTAAGCGTAAAAATGCCCGAAGCCGCCCCCCAGAAACGGCGCGCTGCCCATCTGCCACATCAACCACGACAAAGTTTCGGCGCGTTTCGCCGGTTCGGTCGGCAGGAATGCGCCGAATTTTTCGGCGAGATGGATCAGGATCGCGCCCGATTCGAACACCCGGATCGGTTCCGCGCCGCTGCGGTCGACGAGCGCGGGAATCTTGCTGTTGGGGTTGGCGCCGACAAAGCCGCTGGAAAACTGGTCGCCTTCGCCGATATTGATCAACCAGGCGTCATATTCGGCACCGGCATGGCCCGACGCCAGCAGCTCCTCGAGCATGACCGTGACCTTCACGCCGTTGGGGGTGCCGAGCGAATAAAGCTGGAGCGGATGTTCGCCGACCGGCAAGTCCTTGTCGTGCGTCGGCCCAGCGATCGGGCGATTGATGTTGGCGAAGCGCCCGCCGCTATCCTTGTCCCAGGTCCAGATTTTCGGCGGCTCATATTCGGTTTGATTGCTCATTTCGATGCTCCGCATTGGAATTTCATACTGATCGGTATTTAAACATTGATGGGGAGGACGTCCAGCCCTGCCGCATCAAATAATGCTATCCGCCCTGAAAGCCGCGATGGCGTCGTCGCTATAACCCAGCTCGTGCAGGATAGCGTCGCTGTGCTCGCCGACGCACGGCGCGCGCGCCGCGGCGGCCTTGGGGCTTGCCGACAGGTCGACGGGCGCGCGGATCACCGGGGCGGGTGCCGGCGTGCCGGGATAGTCGACCGGCTCGACGATCTCCATCGCCGCGACCTGCGGCTGCGCCAGCGCTTCGCCGGGCCGCAGCACCGGCGCCGCCGGAACCCGTGCCGCGCCAAGCTCGGCAATCGCGTCGGCGCTGGTCCGCTCGATGCACCAGCGCTGCATGATCGCGCTGAGCTCTGCACCATTGTCGCCGCGCAAGATGTCGCTGGCGTACAGCGGGTCGTCAACCAGCTCGGCCCGCCCGACCAAATTGGCCCAGCGGGCAAAGATGCCGCCCCCGACGATCTGGGTGACGATCCACCCGTCGCGGGTGCGGAAGATGTCGGTCGGTCCCGAACTGAAGCTGCGATTGCCGATCGGCTGCCGTTCGATCCCGTTCAGCGCATGATCGATCGCGAGCGAGTTGGAGAAAGCCAGCGCGGTGCCGAGCAGCGATCCCGACACGCACTGCCCCTTCCCTGTCGTCTCGCGCTCGCGCAGCGCCAGCATGACCCCGAACGCAAGGTGCAGCGCCGTTCCGAAATCGACATAATTGACCTGCGCGCGATAGGGCTGATCGGGCGTCCCGGTCAGGTGGACTGCGCCCGACATGGCCTGCCCCACCGCGTCGAAGCCGACATTGCGCGCCAGCGGCCCTTGGCTGCCGAAAGCCGAAGCCGTCGCCAATATGATGCGCGGATTGATCGCCGACACGCTGTCGTAATCGAGCTCCAGCTTGACCAGCGCGTCGTGCGGCAGATTGGCGACGACAACATCGGCGCTCGCAACCAGGCGGCGCACGATGTCGCGGCCTTGCGGGCTGCCCGGCTTCAACGTCAGACACCGCTTGCCGCGGTTCATTTGCAGGAACATCGCGCCCGAACCATCGTCCGCGACCGGCACCGTATAACGGTCGTCGTTGCCACCCGGTGCCTCGATGCGGATCACGTCGGCGCCATAATCGGCAAGCAGTGCCGCGCAATAGGGGCCGGCGATATAGCGACCAAAGTCGATTACGCGAATTCCCGTCAACGGCACGCCTTGCCCTCCCCAGACATTGTTTCTGCGCGGGCTAGCAGGCGCCCGTCGAGCGGACCAGCGCCTTTGTCGAAACACGGCGCTTGCGCTGGATCGCCAAAGCCATAAGGTCGGCAGATTATTTCAAACGGGGACAATATCATGGCGCGGTTCGCACTGGCCCTTGGGGCGGTTTTGGCTTGTTCGACTTCGGTTTTTGCACAAGCACCGGCCTCGCCGGCGCCCGCCGATGCCAAGCCCGAAAAGTGGGACGTCAACGCGCCGCCCGGCATGGCGACGCGCAAGGTACCGATTGCCGTCGATGAAGGCAGCTGGATGAATGTCGATGTGTCGCCCGATGGTCGCACGATCGCCTTTGATCTGCTCGGCGACATTTACACGATGCCGATCGACGGCGGCACCCCGACGCGCATCGCCGAAGGGCTGGCGTTCGAGCATCAGCCGCGATTTTCGCCCGACGGCAAGCGGATCGCCTATGTGTCGGATGCGGGTGGCGGCGACAATATCTGGCTGATGAACCGTGACGGCAGCGGCAAGGTGCAATTGAGCAAGGAAGATTTCCGCCTCCTCAACCAGCCCAGCTGGAGCCCCGACGGGCAGTTCATCGTTGCCAAGAAGCATTTCACCACCGGCCGCTCGCTCGGCACCGGCGAGGTGTGGATGTATCATGTGTCGGGCGGCGCGGGGGTTCCGCTCGTAAAGCGACCGAACGAACGGCATCAGAAAGAACTTGGCGAACCCGTCTATGCTGCCGACGGCAAGAGCGTCTTCTACACCCGCAACGTCACCCCCGGCCCGATCTTTGAATATGCGCAGGACAGCAACACCGGCCTGTTCGCAATCGAACGCTATGACCTCAACGAGGCGAAGGTCAGCACCGCCGCTTCGGGAGCGGGCGGCGCCGTGCGGCCTACCCCCTCGCCCGATGGCAAGCTGCTTGCCTTTGTCCGCCGCGAGGCGACCCAGTCCAAGCTGTATGTGAAAGATCTGGCATCGGGCATCGAACGCAAGCTTTACGACGCGCTCGATCAGGATGTGCAGGAAACCTGGGCCGTCACCGGCGTCTATCCGAACATGGCGTGGACGCCCGACAGCCGCGACATTATTTTCTGGGCCGGCGGCAAGCTCCGCCGCGTCGGCAAGGATGGCGGCGAAGCACGGATCATTCCGTTCAGCATCAACGACGACCGCGTCATTATCGACGCCACCCATCCGGCGGTCGAGGTCGCGCCCGACAGCTTCACCACCCGGATGCCGCGCTGGGCCGAAGTATCGCCCGACGGGCGCAGCATCGTGTTCGAAACGCTTGGCAAATTATATGTGAAACCGGCTGCGGGCGGTTCACCGCGGCGACTGACCGCGGGCAGCGACAATGCGATGGAGGCGTGGCCAAGCTGGTCGCGCGACGGCAAGTCGCTGGTATTTGTGCGCTGGACCGACAGCGGCATGGGTGAAATCCATACGGTCGGCGCAGGTGGCGGTACGTCGCGCAAGGTAACGAGCGTTCCCGGCCGCTATGCCGAACCGCGCTTTTCGCCCGACGGCAAGACAATCATTTTTGAAAAGCGCCGTGGCGGCGGGCTGACCTCGACGCGGTGGAGCGAGGAGCCTGGCGTCTATCGAATCGCGGTCGCGGGCGGCAAAGCCGAGCGGGTGAGCGCCGACGGTACGAAACCGCAATATGGCGCGACCGGCGATCGCATCTTCATGATCACCGCTGCCGACGGCAAGAGCCAGCTGGTGAGCACCGACCTCAACGGGCAGGACAAGCGCAGCCACGCCAATGGCGAGTTGGTCAGCGACTACGAAATCTCCCCCGACGGTCGCACGCTGGCCTTCCGCCAGAACTACGACGCCTATGTGACGCCGCTGATGCCCGGCGGACAGGATGTTGCGCTGGGGACCAAAAGCGGTGCGTTGCCGGTCACGCGCGTCAGCGGCAGCGGCGCCGAATACATCCACTGGTCGGATGGCGGTCGCCGCCTGCATTGGAGCCGCGGCGCGACGTTGTTCAGCGCCGATCTGGGGCAGCTGCTCGCAAGCGCCCCCGGGGACGACAAGGCGGTGAAATTTGCGCCACCGACCGACGGCATATCGCTGGCGATGACGCAACGGGCCGCCAAGCCGCGCGGTACGGTCGTCATCACCGGCGCGAAAATCCTGACCATGGCGAACGTTAGCGGCGGGGTGATCGACAATGGCGCAATCGTGATCGAGAATGATCGCATCACGGCGGTCGGCCCGCTGGCGGCGATCAGCGTTCCGGCAGGCGCGACGACAATCGACGCGACCGGCAAGACGATCGTCCCCGGCTTCGTCGATGCGCACGCGCACGGACCGCATGGTGACGACGAACTCATCCCGCAGCAAAACTGGTCGGAAATCACCAATCTCGCGATGGGCACGACGACAAGCCACAATCCGTCGTCGCGCGCGTCGGAAATCTTTGTGTCATCCGAAATGCAGCGCGCCGGACTGATCCTCGCTCCGCGCATCTTTTCTACCGGCGAGATCATTTACGGCGCCAAGGCAGCGGGTATCTATGCCGAGATCAACGGTTATGACGACGCGCTCGCCCATATCCGGCGATTGAAGGCGCAGGGTGCGCACAGCGTCAAAAACTACAACCAGCCGCGCCGCGACCAGCGTCAGATGGTGGTCAAGGCCGCGCAAGCAGAAAATATGCTCGTCGTGCCCGAGGGCGGCTCGCTTTACACGATGAATGTCTCGCTGATCCAGGACGGCAATTCGACCGTCGAGCACAATATCCCGCTGCATGTCTTCTACAAGGATCTGGTCCAGCTGTGGGGTCAGACGCAGGTCGATTATACCCCGACGCTCGTGGTCACCTATGGCGGCCCGGCGGGCGATCCCTATTGGCGGGCGCATACCAATGTCTGGGAACATCCGATCCTGACCCGGCATATTCCGCCGACGCAGCTTGCGGCGAACAACAAACGGCGCACGATTGCTCCCGAAAGCGACTATGTCGACGATGACGCCGCGCGCCAGGCAGGGAAGATTGCTGCCACCGGGCGCATGGTGTCGATCGGTGCGCACGGACAGCAGGCCGGGCTCGGCGCGCATTGGGAAATCTGGTCATTCGTGCGCGGCGGGTGGAGCAATATCGACGCGCTGCGCGCCGCGACGATCATGCCCGCGACTTCGCTGGGCTATGGCAAGGATGTCGGATCGCTCGAGGCCGGCAAGCTTGCCGACTTGCTCATCCTCGATGCCGATCCGACGCAGGATATCCGCAACACCGAACGTATCCATCGCGTGATGCTCGGCGGGCGGCTTTATGACCCGCTGACGATGAACGAAGTCGCGACGGGCAATCGCACGCGGGCACCCTATTGGTGGGAGGCCGAAAAGCCCTGATTGATGCCCCGTCGGACGGCGGGCGCGCGAAATTGTGACGAGAGGGTTGCAAGTCGCGCGAGCCGCCGCTAGGGGCGTCACCTCTCAGCGAGGAGAGTTGGCTGAGTGGTCGAAAGCGTCGCACTCGAAATGCGAAGTGCCGGCAACGGTACCGAGGGTTCGAATCCCTCACTCTCCTCCATTTACCCCCCGATTTGACCACTGGCACAGCCGCCCCGGCGCGAACGCCGGGACAACTGGCAGCGCTTACATCCTGATACCGGGCAGCGTCGGGGCGGTCAGCGATGCGACGATCGCGCCGACGATCAGGAACAGCACGACCGCGACGATAACCACCACAACCGTGTACCCGATTGCCTTGTCCTGTGGCACTTTCATCAGCACCGGCAGTCCAAGGTAGAGTAAATAGAGGCTGTAGAGGCCCAGCAGCCCGAGAATGGCCAGCGCTGGAACAATGCCGAATATGCCGGCGAGCCAACCCGCAGTTGCGGAATAGGCCGCGACCTTCAACGCCTGAACCTGATTCTTCTGGCCGCCGAAATTTGGCGCCAGTCCATCGATCACCAGCGACAGCGCGAACACCGTCGCCAGCGCGAGGCCGTAGGACAGGATGGCCGAAACGAGCGCGGTGCCGATCGGCGGGTGAAAGCTGATGCCAAAGGCGCCATAGCCGAACACCTGCCCGCCGATGAACTGGGCAATCGGCCCGATGGCGGCCAGCACCAGCACATAAGGCACATAGATCGATTGCACCGTGGCTGGTTCGGTGTCGATCGCTGCCCATGTTTCGCGGGGTTTGAGCAGGATATTCTTGGCGCGCTCCACAATGCCCGATGGCGGGCTATGAGGCGGTGGTGGGCTGCTTGTCGGATTGTCGTTCATGCTATGCCTTTCCCTGTTGCATTCAACACGGCCCGCAATCCTCCCGGACACGCCGCGCACGACCCTGACATAGTTCCACATGCTCGGCCGTCTGTTGCGCGCGTCACAGGCCGGATTCGACCGACCGGCGGGCCCCGGAAGTGTAACAGGGTTGAAACGACATGGAATAGCCATAGATTATGAGCATGCAGACCGAATCCGCCTCCCCGACCAACTCGATCGTCACCGCACCGCTGGTCGGTGCCGCCAGCTTTGCGCCCGGCGATATCGTGCGCCATCGCATGTTCGATTTTCGCGGCGTCGTGTTCGACATCGACCCGGTATTTGCCAACACCGAAGAATGGTATGAAGCGATCCCGGAGGAAATCCGGCCATCGAAAGAGCAGCCTTTTTACCATCTGCTCGCCGAAAACGGCGACTCATCCTATATCGCCTATGTCAGCCAGCAGAATTTGATTCCCGACGCCGACGGCGGTCCGGTCGATCATCCGCAGATCGACGCGATGTTCGATGGCCTCGATCAGGGACGTTATCGGGTGCGCGCTATCCACCGGCACTGACCGGTCTCTGATGCGCGGCAGTGGTATCAGGCTTTCAGCTTCCAACCCGACGCCAGCAAACGGTAGGTCACCAGCCCCAGAACTATATTTGCCGCGACCAGCACCGCGATCGCGGTTTGGACGGGATGGGCAATCGTCGAGTCGACCGTGCCGATAAATCCGTAGCGGAAACCCATGATCGCGTAATAGACGGGATTGGCGTGCGCGATCGTCTGGAACCATGGCGCGAGCCGGTCGACCGAATAGAAGGTGCCGGACAAGAGCGCGAGCGGCGTGACAACAAAATTGGTGACCGCGGCGGCATGATCGAACTTCTCCGCCCACACCGAGGTAATCAGCCCGAGAAAGCCCAGCATCATCGCGCCGAGGATCGCAAACAGCGCGACCGCCCACAGATGATCGGCGCCGACATGAACGCCGGGCCAAAACGACATCGCCAGCCACAGCGCGGAGCCCACCAGCATCGCCCGGGTGATCGCGGCGCCCACCAGCGCGATCATCAACTCGCCGACCGCGAGCGGCGGCATCAGATAGTCGACGATCGTCCCCTGAATCTTGCCGACCAGCAGCGAGAAGCTGGAATTGGCGAAGCTGTTCTGCAGCATCGCCATCATGATCAGCCCCGGGGCGATGAAATCGGCGAACGGTACGCCGATCACTTGTCGCCCCGCACCGCCCAGCGCGACCGTGAAAATCACCAGGAACAAGAGCGTGGTAATCGCCGGTGCCCAGATTGTTTGCAGCTGGACCTTGAAAAACCGCCGCACCTCCTTGACATAGAGGGCCAGCATCCCCGGCACATTCAGCGCGCGGATATGCGGCACGCCCGGCTCTGCAAAGGGGCGCGTGGCCGCGGATTCGGTCGAGTCGGGGCTTAAAAATTGGGGCTGGTCGTTCATGGCGTTCTCGCCTATCGCCTCCCCGATCCTACCGCAAGCTGGGCAATGGCACCGATCCCGACGGGTCGGCTATCGCGCCGCCGGATTGCCCGCTGCGTGGAATGACGAGGAACAGATTATGTCATGGACCGACGAGCGCATCGAAAGCCTGCGCACCATGTGGGAAAAGGGGCTGACCGCCAGCCAGATCGCCGATGAACTGGGCGGCGTCAGCCGCAACGCGGTGATCGGCAAGGCGCACCGGCTCGGGCTGAAATCGCGACCGTCGCCGGTAAAGGCAACCGACAAGGTCAAGCCCAGCAAGCCGGCGGCTACTGCGGCACCGAAGGCACCTGCCCCCGTCGCTGCGCCGCGCGCCGCGGCGCCGGTCGCGCCGCGTCCGGTTGCCCCTGCGGCGCCCAAGGCGGAGGCGCGTCCAGCGGTCGAAACCCCGACCGCCGACGGGTCGATCGGCGAACAGCTGCCGAAAGCGGACCAGCCGCGCATCGTCTCGATCGGCCCGGGCGGCTTTATCCGCCAGGGGCCGGGCGACCAGCAGGCGCCGATTCCACCCGCCCCGCCGCGCCGCCTCGTTCCGGCGAAGCCGAGCCCGGAGATCGCAGACAAGACCAGCCTGCTCGATCTAAACGATCGTATCTGTCGCTGGCCGATGGGGCATCCGGGCGAGCCCGACTTCCACTTCTGCGGCGCCCCGGTCAATCCGGGCTTCCCCTATTGCGTCGAGCATTGCGGCCGCGCCTATCAGGCGCAACTGCCTCGCGGCACCCGCCGTCCGCCGCCGCCGCCGCCGTTCGGGGGGCCGCGCGTTCGGTGAGGCAGGTTCGGTGAGACCGTTCACGCCGGATTTCGAGTTTGCGCGCGCGCTCGGCCTGCAGATGGTCGAGCGCGGCGACGGTCGCTGCGTGATGGCGATCGACGTCGAGCCGCTGCGTCATTTCAGTCCGCAGGGCGTCGCCCATGGTGGCGTCGCCTATTCGCTGGCTGACACCGCAATGGGCGGTGCGCTGACCAGCCTGCTCGGCGACGATCAATGGTGCGCGACACTTGAGATAAAGTTCAACTATCACGTCCGCGTCGGCGAAGGTCGCCTGACCTGCGAGGCGGAAGTGCTGCATCGCGGCAAGCGCGTGGCCAACATCGACGCGCGGCTGTATCAGGACGGCCGACTGGTCAGCAGCGCCAACGGCAATTTTGCGATCTTTGCGGCACCACCACGCTCGTAACGAGAAGGCGCCGGATCGTTGCCGACCCGACGCCTTCCCCGATTATTTTTCCGTAGCTTAGAAACGGAAGCTCAGCGTCCCGCGAACGCTGTGCGTGCGGAAATGCGGATCGCTGCGCTGGATGTCCGTCCCGCCACCGTTCAACAGGAACGGGTTGGTCGCAGGCGCGGTTCCCGGACCGACATTGACGACATAATCCTTGTCCTTCAGATCGGTGTAGAGATACTCGAGGCCGACGGCGATATTGTTCGTCACCATCACTTCTGCGCCACCGCCGGCTGCATAGCCCCAGGCGTTGGTACGGCCATTGTCGGCAAAGCTGTTAGCCGCGTTATTGGTCGTGAAGCGGTTGTCGAGCTTCGCATAGGCACCGCCGCCGGTGACATAGAACAGCGCGCCGCCGCCGGGGGTATAACCGGCGCGCAGACGGGCGCCCGCCTGGTAGTCGGCTTCGCGGCTCATGGTGTAAAAGGCCGGGGTCGTCGAAAAAGCACTGACGCTGTCGCGCGCATGGCTGCGACCGCCTTCGAGCACCAGGCCGACGACGAAGTTGCCCATCCGCTTGTCATAGCCCAGGCGCGCAAAATATTCGGGACCGTCTTTGTCGTTGCGGCAACCGAGGTTGGCCGCGCTGGTCGCCGCCCCGTTACAGAAGCCGGGCGAAAAGGCATCGGCAGCGGCAACGGTCGTCACAGTGTCGCCATAGGTGCCGTCGCGATTGGTATCGAACACCAATGTTTCACCGCGGTCATTGCCCTGCAACGTGCCGCCCCCGACAATGCTGATGTAGGGACCATTGAAATCGTTCGATGTGTCGCGATCCTGCGCAAACGCCGGAAAAGCAAAGGTGCTGGCCGCGAGTACGGCGAGGAGAGAGAGGTTTTTCATTATTTGCTCCACTTTTTGAATGACTTTCCAGTCCACCGCAAAACCCGCGCTGCTGAGCCAAAGTTCCGTTGCAAGCCGAAAACGCGATGAACCGAACGCTCCCAAGGCCAAGCTGGACCGCAAAACCCGCGCTTGCCAGCGCCCTTCCCCGCCCCGTATAGCCGGGCCATGAGTCACGATTTGTTCGACGCCGCGACCCCTGCCACCGACAGCTACAATGCGTCGCAGATCGAGGTGCTGGAGGGGCTGGAACCCGTCCGGCGGCGGCCCGGGATGTATATCGGCGGCACCGACGAGCGCGCCCTGCACCACCTTGCCGCCGAAGTGATCGACAACAGCATGGACGAAGCGGTGGCGGGCCATGCCAACCGTATCGAAGTGACCCTAGATGTCGGCAACCGGCTGACTGTGACCGACAATGGCCGCGGCATCCCGATCGACCCGCATCCCAAATTTCCGGGCAAATCGGCGCTGGAGGTGATTCTCACCACGCTCCATTCGGGCGGCAAGTTCGAGGGCAAGGCCTATGCAACGTCGGGCGGGCTGCACGGCGTTGGGGTCAGCGTCGTCAATGCGCTGTCGATCGACACCGAGGTCGAGGTCGCGCGCGGCAAGCAACTCTATCGCCAGCGCTTTGCGCGCGGCACCCCGGTCGGCGGGCTCGAGGAACTCGGCTCCACCCCCAACCGCCGCGGGACCAGCGTATCCTTCATTCCCGACCCCGAAATCTTCGGCGATCACGGGCGGTTCAAGCCGCAGCGTCTCTACCGGATGGCGCGGTCCAAGGCCTATTTGTTCGCGGGCGTCGAAATCCGGTGGAAATGCGCGCCCGAATTGATCGGCGACGACACCCCCGCCGAAGCCACCTTCCAGTTTCCCGGCGGGCTTGCCGACCATCTGAAGGAGCAGATCGGGACGAGGGAATGTGCGACCGCCGAGCCTTTCATCGGGCGCCAGGATTTTCCGGGCGACCAGGGCCGCGCCGAATGGGCGATCGCCTGGCCCTTATGGTCCGACGGATCGTACAGTTGGTACTGCAACACCATCCCGACACCGGCGGGCGGCACGCACGAGGCCGGCTTGCGATCGGCGCTGACCAAGGGGTTGCGTAGTTTCGGCGAACTGATCGGGCAGAAGAAAGCGGCGCAGATCACCGCCGAGGACGTGTTCAACGGCGGCGAAATGATGCTGTCGGTGTTTATTCGCGACCCGCAGTTTCAAAGCCAGACCAAGGACCGGCTGAGCAGCCCGGAGGCGGCCCGCCTGACCGAAAACGCCGTGCGCGATCATTTCGATCACTTCCTGTCGGACAATATGGACCGCGGCCGCGCGCTGCTCGGGCTCGTTCTCGACCGCATGGATGAACGGCTGAAGCGCAAAGCCGAGCGCGAGGTCAAGCGCAAGACCGCAACGAGCGGCCGCAAGCTGCGGCTGCCCGGCAAGCTCACAGACTGCGCTAATGACGGGCCGGAAGGCACGGAATTATTTATCGTCGAAGGCGACAGCGCCGGTGGCAGCGCCAAACAGGCGCGCGACCGCAAGACGCAGGCGATCCTGCCGATTCGCGGTAAAATCCTGAACGTCGCCAGCGCCAGCGCCGACAAGATCCGCGCCAATCAGGAAATCGCCGACCTGGCGCTCGCTCTGGGCTGCGGAATGCGCAAGGATTGCGACGCCGACCGGCTACGCTACGAGAAAATCGTGATTATGACCGATGCCGATGTCGACGGCGCGCATATCGCGACGTTGCTGATGACCTTTTTCTTTCAGGAAATGCCCGACATCGTGCGCCGCGGCCATGTCTATCTGGCGCAGCCGCCGCTGTATCGCCTCACCGCCGGCAGCATGTCAGCCTATGCGCGCGACGATGCCCATCGTGCCGAACTCGAAGCAACCCTGTTCAAGGGCAAGAAGGTCGAGGTCGGCCGCTTCAAAGGGTTGGGAGAAATGAATCCTAACCAGTTGAAAGAAACGACGATGGATCCCGCGACGCGCGCGATGCTGCGTGTCACGCTGCCGCAGGAGTATGAGGAGCGGCATCTGGTCAAGGATCTGGTCGACCGGTTGATGGGCAAGCACCCCGAACATCGTTTCCAGTTCATCCAGGCGAACGCCGCAAGCCTCGACGAAGCGGCAATCGACGCCTAATACCACGGCGATTCCCGAGGGAGCCGTCGATGATCCGCGCGCCTGTCCTTGCCGCCATTCTGCTGGCATTGCCGTTGACGGCCGCCAGCGCCGCCGCACAGGCGCCCGAAATCCAGGCCACGGCCGACTCGGCCTTCGAACGGCGCGCAGCCCAGCTTGTCGATGTGCTCAACGGCTCGGTCGCGTTCGCCGACTATTTCGACCCGAGCTTTCAAGCCGCGTTGCCCGAGGCGCAATTCAAGGCGATGACCGCCAGCCTGATCGCGCAATATGGCAAGCCGATTGCGGTCGAGAAGCTGGTATCGACCGACGGTCGTTCGGGTTCGCTGTCGCTGCGGTTCGAGAAGGGCGTCGGGGCGGTGCTGCTCGACGTGGGCGCCGATCCCGATGCACGCGTGATCGGCGTGCGCTTGACCGGCTTTGACATGGCGAACGACAGCTTCGACACGGTCGCCGCCGAAATCGTCGCGTTGCCGGGGTCGACCGGCTTCCTCGTCGCCGAGGTCACCGGCGATACCATTCGTCCGCTCGCCTCGGCCAACCCCGACCAGCAATTTGCCGTTGGATCGACGTTCAAACTTTATATTCTGAGCGAACTGGCGGCTCAAGTCGCCGCGAAGAAGCGTCGCTGGTCCGATGTGGTGCCGCTGTCGCACCTCAGTTTTTCGTCGATAGGGACCGCGAACTGGCCGAAAGACACGCCGGTGACGCTGCAAAGCCTGGCGAACTGGATGATTTCGGTCAGCGACAACAGCGCGACAGACACGTTGATCCACCTCCTCGGCCGCGAGGTGATTGAGGCGCGGATGCGCGCGGCGGGCCACAGCGATCCGTCGCGCAACATTCCGTTTCTGACGACGGTTGAGGCGTTTGCGCTGAAGGGCAACAACTTTGAAAGCGAGCGCGCCGCTTTCACCGCGGGGGATGATAAGGCGCAGCGCCAGCTGCTCGATGCAAACCGCGACCGGCTCATCCTCGCCAATGTTGATGGTGTCAGCTTTGCCGGCGTTCCGCGCTTTATCGATAGTCTGGAATGGTTCGCCAGCCCCAACGACGTCGCGCGGCTGATGATCGACTTGCGCAACCGGCAATCGCCGACCGCCATGTCGGTGATGGCGATCAACCCGGGGGTCAATCCGGGCGCGACCAAGGATTGGAGCTGGCTCGGCTACAAGGGTGGCTCCGAACTCGGGGTGATTTCGATGAGCTTGCTCGGGCAGCGGAAATCGGACGGAAAATGGTTCGTCGTCACCGCAAGCTGGAACAACCCCGACGCGCCGGTGTCCACCGAAACGATGGTCAGCCTGGTCACCCGGCTGCTGGCGCTAGCCGCCAAATAGCGGCCCGATGCACGATGTTTACGCCGTCAACGCGGCAACCAGCGCCTTGACCTTGGCCTGCCGCCATTGCGGGGTCGGCGCGACGAGCCAGTAACCGCGCTTCACCGACACCACATCGCCGATCTGGCGCACACGGCCCGATGCAATATCCGCCTCAGCCAGCATGGCGGGAACATTGGCCTGACCCAGCCCGTTCGCGGCGGCGTCGATCGCCAGCCCGGCGTCACCCAGACGCAGCGCAGGCTCCCCCTCGGCGACCGGGCAGCCCGGCCAGGCGATCCGCGTGTCGCTGCTACTGCCCGGACCGGCGACGGTCACCATCAGCGGATCGGCGAGCGCGACGCCCTCATGATCGCCCGCGCCATCGGTCCAGAAAATCGCCAGATCGAGGTTGGCTTCGGTGAAGTCGATCCCGCTGTCGGCGGACACCAACGTGAAACGCACGTCGGGCGCCTGCTGGCTGTAGCGCGCCAGCCGCGGCGCGAGCCATTTCGCAGTCAGGTCGCGCGGCGCCGCGATCGTCAAGGACTGCGACGATTGCCCGGCCTGCATCGCACGCACCGATTCCTCGAATTGGAGGAAGCCCTGGCGCAGCGCGTCAAGCCCTGCTTCCGCCTCGCCGGTCAGCTCCAGCCCCTTCGGGGTGCGGCGGAACAGCACCACGCCGAGCATATCCTCTAGCGCGCGGATTTGCTGGCCAACCGCCGCGGGGGTCACCGCCAGTTCGTCGGCGGCGCGGGTAAAGCTCAAATGCCGGGCCGCGGCATCGAATACGCGCAAGGCGTTCAGCGGCAGGTGCGTGCGCTTCATGCCGCGGTCGCAGGCGCCACGAGCGGGAAATGGGGGATGGCGACGAGCATCTGCGACCCGTCGCCGATTTCCATCGCATAGCTGCCGACCATCGACCCCTCGGGGGTCGGCAATGGACAGCCCGACACATAATCATAGGCGCCGCCCGGCGCGATCAGCGGCTGTTCGCCGACAACCCCCTCGCCCTCGACTTCGCTGATCTGCCCGCGCCCGTCGCTGATCCGCCAGTGGCGGTTAATCAACTGGACCGCAACATCGCCATGATTCTCGATCCGGACATGATAGGCCCAGAACCAGCGCCCCAGCGCCGGATGTGACTGTTCCGGCAGATAGCTGACCGACACGCGTACCGTGACCGGCCCGGTCGTCGCGGCAAAGGGAAAGAAGGAGTCGATCATCGTGCCGCCAAATTCCACTAAAGCCCAACGCGGGTCAATGCCTGGTCCAGATCGGCGATCAGATCACGCGGATCTTCCAGCCCGATATTGATCCGCAGCATGCCGTCGACCACCCCCATGTCGGCGCGTACTTCGGCGCTGACGCTGTAGTGGGTGGTCGACGCGGGGTGGCAGCACAGGCTGCGCGAATCGCCGATATTGTTCGAAATATCGACGAGTTCGAGCGCGTTGAGCAGCGCCATCGCCTGTTTACGGTCTTCGAGGATGAACGAGAAGATCGGCCCGCACGCCTCCATCTGGCTCATTGCCAGATTATGCTGCGGGTGGCTGGCGAGGCCGGGGTGCAGGATCTTGGGCACGCGTGTTTCGACAAACTTGCCGACCGCCAGCGCGTTCTCTGACTGGCGCCGTGCGCGCAGATCGAGCGTTTCGAGGCCTTTCAGCACCACCCACGCGTTGAACGGCGACAGGTTAGGGCCGGTGTTGCGCTGAAACGGCAGCAGCACGTCGTTGATGAACTTCTCGGTGCCACAAACGGCGCCGGCGAGGACGCGCCCCTGCCCTTCCATCAGCTTCGTTGCCGAATAGGCGACGACATCGGCGCCATAGTCCATCGGGCGCTGGAGCACTGCGGTTGCGAACGCATTGTCGACGACCGACGTAATGCCATGGGCTTTGGCGACACCGCAGACATGTTTCATATCGACGATATCCATCGTCGGATTGGCCGGGGTTTCGAAGAAGAACACCTTGGTGTTCGGCTGGATCGCGCGTTCCCACGCATCATTGTCGCGCCCGTCGATCACCGTCGTCTCGATCCCGAAGCGCGGACACAGTTGATCGACCAGCCAGCGGCACGATCCGAACGCCGCCTTGGCTGCAACAATATGATCGCCCGCCGACAGCTGGCAAAGCAACGCCGTCGTCATCGCCGCCATGCCCGTCGCCTGTGTCCGGCACGCCTCGGCACCTTCCATCAACGCGATGCGCTCTTCGAGCATCGCCACGGTCGGGTTCTGGAGCCGCGAATAGGTCATGCCCGTTTCTTCGCCGGCAAATCGCGCCGCGACGGTCTCAGCATCGTCGTAGGTATAACCCGACGTCAGGAACAGCGCCTCCGACGTCTCGCCATGCTCGCTGCGCCACGTCCCGCCGCGCACTGCTTGTGTTGCGGGGTGCCAGTTTCGCGTAATGTTGCGATCGAAGCCCGTGGTTTTCTTCATTCCATCTATCCGTTCAAAACCGAAACAACCGCATCACCCAGCGCCGTCGTTCCCATCGTACCGCCCAGATCGGTGCCGCGGCACCCGTCGCTCAGCACCTTGGCTACCGCCGCTTCGATCCGCGCCGCGCTCGCCTCGTCACCGCCCGAATGGCGCAGAAGCATCGCGAGCGAAAGGATCATGGCGAGCGGGTTGGCGACGCCCTGCCCGGCAATGTCGGGCGCGCTGCCGTGGATCGGCTCATACAGCCCCTGTTTGCCTTCGCTCAGCGATGCCGAGGCGAGCAGGCCGATCGACCCGACGCACATCGACGCCTGATCGGACAGGATGTCGCCGAACAGATTGCCGGTGACGACCACGTCGAACTGGCCGGGGTTGCGAACCAGCTGCATCGCGGCGTTGTCGACATACATATGACTGAGCGCCACGTCGGGATAGTCCGCCGCCACCTCGATCACCACATCGCGCCACAACTGCGAGGTTTCGAGCACATTCGCCTTGTCGACCGAGCAAAGTCGCCCCCGCCGCCCCTGCGCCGCACGGAACGCGACATGTGCGATACGCCGCACCTCGCTTTCGCTGTACGCCATGATGTCATAGCCTTCGCGCTGGCCATCGGCGGTGGTGCGCGTACCCTTTTCGCCGAAATAGACGTCGCCGTTGAGCTCGCGCACGATCAGCAGGTCGATCGCCGACGCGACTTCGGGGCGCAGCGCCGAGCTGTCCTCCAGCCCGGCGAACAGCTTGGCCGGGCGCAGATTGGCGAACAGGCCGAGCTCCGACCGCAGGCCGAGGATCGCTTGCTCCGGACGCAGATGCCGTTCGACATTGTCGAAGCGCGGATCGCCGACCGCGCCGAAGAGGATCGCATCCGCGGCCTTGGCCTTCGCCAGCGTCTCGGGCGGCAGCGGGTGGCCGGTTGCTTCATAAGCGGCCCCGCCCACCAGCGCCCGGTCGAGCGTCACGGGTAGCGCGAGCACGGCGAGCACCTTCTCGGCCTCCGCCATGATCTCCAGACCGATACCGTCGCCGGCCAGCAGCAGGATTTTCAACGCTTCGCCCTTTCGTGTCTCGCTCGCCGCTTAGACAGCGGCACCGGTTCACGCAACCGCCCTGCCCAGCTGGTCGATCAATCTTTGCCTTACGCCGCCCAAGTCGCGGTTGCGTCCGTCGAGCAGGTCGCGGTCGATGAAATGGCCGGTAATCGCCAAGGCGTCGATCACGTCCGCCATCGACGGTGCGCTGTCCGAGGCATGGAGAAAGCGCGGGAGACGAAACAGGCGTTCCTCGAAACCGGCGGCGGCATCGGGGCTGACCGCGCCGCCCGATTTCGGGCTGACGAATACCAGTCCGTGCGTTGCCCCGGTGACGACGCATTCCTCCAGATTCAATCCGAACCCCAGCTCGGCCAGCAGCAACAGTTCGTAGCGCGCTAGCGCCGCCGCCCATTGCCGCGCCGACGAGGCGACGCCGACCGCATCGAGCAGCCCCGACAGCGCGGCGTAAAGCGCCGGATAGGGCTGGCTCTCGGGCAGAATCGTTGCGGTGACACTCGTAACCCAGTTGATCGCCGCCGCCGCCAGCGGTTCGGCAAGCAGCGGCGCGCGGCTGCTCAGCAGTTCGGCGGTGGCGCTCGCCAGTTGCTCGTCGGTGCGGGCACGCAATTCCAGCGCGACCAGATTGCCCGCGATCAGGATCGGCCGCAGCCGCGTTGATCGCCCGCCGCGCACATAGCCCGCAACCAGCCCCGCCTCTTCGGTCAGCGCGCGCAGGATTGCCCCATGCTCGCCATGCGCGCGCACCGAACAGATAATGGCGGGGGCGGTCAGGCGGGCCAAAGCACCAGCTGTGTCTGCGTCACCAGCGCGACGTCGGCGCCGTCTTCGGTGCGAATGCGCGTCTGCCAGACCGACACACGCTTGCCGACCTTGACCGGCGTGGCTTCGCCGATCAGCGTGGTGCCGACCGGACCGCCACCGAGGAAATTGGTCTTGCTTTCGATCGTCGTCGTCCCGCTGGCGCCCTCGGGCAACGTCAGGAACGCTCCGACGGCGCCGAGACAGTCGGCGAACGCCATGATCGCGCCGCCATGGACAATGTTGCCCGCGGTGCAGATTTCGGGCCGCACCGGCAGCTTTCCGACCACGCGTTCCTTGCCACCCTCGTGGATAGTGACGCCGAGCGTAGCGGCCAAGGGCATTGTTGCAGCGAAATCCACAGACTTTCCTCCCAAACTCATTCCAGCGAGTGCCGACCCTCACCGACCTGCATGATAGAAATCATGCACGGCCTGCGCCACTGCCGCGCTTACCCCCGGCGCCTTCTGCAAATCCTCTAGGCTCGCGCCGCGCACCGCGCGCGCGGTGCCGAAGTGCATCAACAGCGCTTTCTTGCGCGCGGGGCCGATCCCCGGCACCTCGTCGAGCGGCGAGCTTCCCATCGCTTTCGCGCGCTTCGCCCGGTGCGCGCCGATCGCAAAACGGTGCGCTTCGTCGCGCAGCCGCTGGATGTAGAACAGCACCGCATTGTTCGTCGGCAGCGTAAATTCGCGCCCGTCGGGCAGGTAAAAGGTTTCGCGCCCTGCATTGCGATCCGGCCCCTTCGCAACCCCGACATAGGGCAAATCATCGATGCCCAGCTCGGCCAGCACGGCGCCTGCTGCGGAAACTTGCCCCTTGCCGCCGTCGATCAGCACCAGGTCGGGCCATTCGCCCTTCGTTCGTTCGGGGTCCTCCTCGATCGCGCGCGCAAAGCGGCGCTGGAACACCTCGCGCATCATCGCGAAGTCGTCCCCCGGCTGCGTTTCGGGCCGCTTGATGTTGAATTTGCGATAGGCGCCCTTGATCCACCCCTCCGGTCCCGCGACGACCATCGCGCCGAGCGCATTGGTGCCCTGGATATGGCTGTTGTCGTAGATTTCGATCCGCTGCGGCGGGTTCTCCAGATCGAACAGATCGGCGAGTTCGCGCCCCAGCTTGGCCTGGCTGCTGCTCTCGGCCAGCCGCCGGTCGAGCTCCTCGCCGGCATTGCGCACCGCCTGCTCCAGCAGCCGACGGCGGTTGCCGCGCTGTGGGACGCTGATGTCGATCTTGCGCTCGGCGACTTCGCCCAGCGCCTCGGCGAGCAACTCGATCTCGGCGGGCTCGCGATCGACGAGGATCGTCTTGGGCGGCGGTACCCCTTCGTAAAACTGCATCAGGAAGCTCGCCATCACTTCCTCTTCGGGTACGCCTGCGACATGCGCCGGAAAAAAGCTGCGATGCCCCCAATTCTGTCCGCCGCGGATGAAAAAGCCCGCGACACACAACTGGCCGCCCTTCGCCGCAAGGGCAAAGACATCGGCGTCGCCCAGCCCGTCGGCGTGGACCGACTGGCTGCCCTGAATGAAGGTCAGCGATTTCAACCGGTCGCGCAGCACCGCAGCCTGCTCGAAATCCATCGCGTCGGCGGCCTTGGTCATCGCATCGCCGAGCCGTTTCTGGACCGCGGTCGAGCGACCTTCGAGGAAGTCCTGCGCGTCGCCCACCAGCCCGGCGTAATCGGCCTTGGAAATGCGATCGACGCACGGCGCCGAGCAGCGCTTGATCTGATAGAGCAGGCACGGGCGCGAACGATTCGCAAAGAAGCTGTCGGTGCAGCTGCGCAGCAGAAACGTCTTTTGCAGCGCGTTCAGAGTCTTGGCGACCGAGCCGGCGCTGGCGAATGGTCCGTAGTAACGCCCCTTGGCGCGCCGCGCCCCACGATGCTTTTGCACCCGCGGAAAATCATGATCCATCCGTAGCAGGATGAAGGGGAAGCTTTTGTCGTCGCGCAGCAGCACGTTATACGGCGGGCGATAGCGTTTGATCAGCTGCGCCTCGAGCAGCAGCGCCTCGGCCTCGCTCGTCGTCGTGACGATCTCCATCGCGCGCGTTTGCGACACCATCCGCTGCAACCGCTGCGGCAACCGTGCGACCTGCGTATAATTGGTCACCCGGTTCTTGAGCGCCCGCGCCTTGCCGACATACAGCACGTCACCGCGCGCATCGAGCATCCGGTACACACCGGGACGCGCCGGCAATTTGCGCACCACATTGCGGATTGCCTCGGCGCCGCGATCCAGATCGGGCTTGTCATCGGCCTCGCCGCTGCCGCGGATGACATAGGTCGCTTTCTCTTCGTTGAATCGGTCGGGAGCGTTCGGGCGAGCCATGATTTTGCATGTAGGCGATGGCGATGCGAGCCGCCATAGTGCGCGCGGTAAAACATGGGAGGGGTCTTATGGAATTGCGCGGCAAGCTGGCATTGGTCACCGGCGGTAGCGACGGGATCGGGCGCGAGATCGCGCTGCAGTTGCAAGGTGCAGGCGCCGACGTCATCGTGACCGGACGTTCGGCCGAAAAGTTGCAAGCGATGGCGGCGCTGGGTTTCGGGACGATCGCGGGCGATCTGTCCACCGCGGCGGGCGTCGATGCTGTCGTCGACGGTGTGTCGGGCAAACCGCTGGCGCTGCTCGTCAACAATGCCGGGGTTGGCAGCGATTACGCTCTGGAGGACGCGACCACGCTCGACAGCGCCGCGCACTGCATCCGGACCAATCTCGACGCGCCGGTCGCGCTCTGTACGCGGTTGCTGTCGGTCCTGCGCGCGCAGCCGGAGGCGGTGATCGTCAACGTCACCTCGGGCCTCGCCATCGCACCGCGCGCCGGCGGCGCGATCTATTGCGCCACCAAGGCCGGATTGCGCAGCTATACGCAAGCCATCCGTCATCTGCTCAAGGACAGCAATGTCCGCGTGATCGAGGCGCTACCGCCCGTCGTCGAAACCAACATGACCGCGGCGCGCAGCGGCAAAAAAATGAGCGCTCACGACTGCGCGGCGGAGATTGTCCACGGCATCCGGACCGGCAAACGCGAGGTCAATGTCGGCATGGTGAAGATATTGCAGCTGATCCACAGCATCTCACCGGCAATGGCGCGGCGGATCATGCTCCGGTTTTGAGGGTGGGTGAGGTTCGACGAAAATAGCGGCTGACGAGCAGAATGTCCGTTTCGAGGTGGGAACAAGACGATCCTCCCCGCCTGCGGGGAGGTGGCAGCGCGACGCGCTGACGAAGGGGGGGGGTGGCGTCCTTCGGCAGCGTTTCAGGCCGATAGCCCCCTCCACCACCGCCTGCGGCGGCGGTCCCCCCCCCCCCCCAC
>NZ_JADKYM010000010.1 GCF_015475875.1 Sphingopyxis solisilvae
ACCCGCGTCGTCGCGCGCGACGGCGGCCGCCTGACCGCCGATGCGGTGGTCGCGCGCAACCTGATCCGCGAGCTCGAGCTGTTCCTGCCGCTGATGATGCTCGGCGTGGGCGCGGCCGAGGATGCGGTGTCGGGGTGGACCATGGCGGCGGGGGTGCTGTGGTCGCTGACGCTCAGCCTGTTCCTGCTGTTCAACCGCGACCGGATGCGGATGGGCGACCTGATCGCCGGGACGTGGGTGGTGATGGCGCAGCGGGTGAAGCTCGACGCCGACATCGCGACCGGCAGCGCGGGCGATGCGATGCAGTTCAGCGAGGCCGAGCTGTCGGTCTACGGCATCTTCGAATTGCAGGAGCTCGAACGGGTGCTGCGCGGCAAGGATGCGCGCGCGATGCGCGAGGTCGCCGACACGATCCGCGCCAAAATCGGCCGCCCGGTCGCCGAAGAGGATGACGTGTTCCTGCTCAGCTACTATCGCCAATTGAAATCCCGGCTCGAACGCAAATTGCTGTTCGGCAAACGGCGAGAGGATAAATATGCCAGCGACTGACCCGATGTCCGTAACCGCCGCGCTGCATCAGCGCCGATCGATCCGCAAATTCACCGACCAGCCCGTCGATCCCGCACTTCTGCGCGACATTTTCGCCGCGGCGCAGCGCGCGCCGTCAGGGGGCAATCTTCAGCCCTGGCAAGCGACGGTGGTCACCGGCGACCGCTGGGCGGCGGTCAAGGACGCGGTCGCCGCACGGCTCGCAATGGGGCGCGAGGGCTATGAGCCCGAATATGACATTTATCCCAAAGGGCTGACCGATCCGTGGGAAACCCGGCGCTTCGGGGTCGGCGAGGGGCTTTACGCCGCGCTCGGCATCCCGCGCGAGGACAAGGCGGGGCGGCTCGCTCAGTTCGTGGAGAATTACCGGGGTTTCGGCGCACCGGTGATGCTTTTCCTGCACTGCTCGCGCATCATGGGGCCGCCGCAGTGGTCGGACATGGGCATGTGGCTGCAATCGGTGATGCTGCTGCTCGTCGAATATGGCCTTGCCAGCTGCCCGCAGGAATGCTGGGCGATGTATGGCCAGACGGTGCGGGAGACGCTGGCGCTGGGCGACGACCAGATTTTGTTCACCGGGCTGGCGATCGGCTATGCCGACGAAGGCGCCGCGGTGAACCAGTGGCCGGTGCCGCGCGTCGGACTGGACGAAGTGATCGATTGGCAGGGATTTTGAATATGGATCGGCAGGCGATGTGGACACGATATGGGCTGATGGTGCCCGTGATGCTGGCGGTCGCCGGTTGCGCCGCGGTGCCGACCCCAGCCGCGCCCCCGCCGCAGCCCGCCCCGGTTGCCGCCGCGCCAGCCCCGGCGCCGCTGCCGACTCCGAGCCGCGGCTGGGAAGAACGCGCCGTCGATGCGGGTAGCTGGCGTTATGACGCGGGCAGCCGCGCTGCGACCTTCGTTCCGACCGGCAGCGCTAATCCGCTGCTGACGATGGCGTGTAGCGGCGGCGGCATTCGCCTGACTTCGGCGCTTACTGGCGATGTCAGCCTGCGGACCAGCGCCGGAACCGACCAGATCCGCTTCGATGGCGGCAGCGCGACGTTGCCCAGCCGCGACCCGCGGCTCGACCGCATCGCGTTCAGCCGCGGCCGCTTCGCGCTCGAAACGCCGGGGGGCGGCGCGCTGACGCTGGCGGTGCAGGCCGAGATCGGCCGGGTGATCGAGGATTGCCGGTAGAAAGATCCTCCCTGTCGCGTAGCGATGGGGAGGTGGCAGCGCGAAGCGCTGACGGAGGGGCGATTACACTACCGTCGCGGCCCTTCCACCCCTTGCTTCGCAAGCGGTTCCCCTCCCCATGGCTTCGCCACAGGGAGGATTGGCGGTTATCCCCCCAACTCCACCGTCCCGCCGCGGATCCATCCCCAGCGGCACGGCCCCTGATATTCGCGAGCGCTCGCCACCGACTTGCCAACCCCGCACATGTCGGGATCGGTCCCGGGAGCGGCGAACACCACCCCGAACCAGGCGTCGTCGTCGGTCGCCTCGCACAGCGACAGGCGTGCCCCGCCGGCCAGTTTGGCCTTGACCGCGCGCGTTTCGCCCGGCGCCCAGTATACATCGGTGCCACCCGCATTGACCCGGCTGATGCTCGAGCAGGCGGGCAGGCTCGGCCCCTCGGTGCCGATCATCACCGCGCGCGTCGCGAGCGGTTCGCCGGCGACCGCGGGCGCGTTTTCGGGTGGCGGTGCGGGCTGGCTGCATGCGGCGAGCGACAGGACGGCGAGCGCCGCAACGGCGGAAAGCGAAAGCTGTTTCATGGCGCCGAATCTAGCGGCCGCGCCGCGGCGGCGCAACGCCCCCTGCCAAAGCAGCAAGATCCGCATTTTCGCTTGGGTTTTGCGGCCCCCGACCCTATATAATCGATATGACGGACACGCCTGAAACCAGCGCGCCGAGCGCGCCTTCCAACCAGCCCAACACCAACGCCTATGGCGCCGATTCGATCAAGGTTCTCAAAGGCCTGGACGCGGTGCGCAAACGGCCGGGGATGTATATCGGCGACACCGACGACGGGTCGGGGCTGCATCACATGGTGTTCGAGGTCAGCGACAATGCGATCGACGAGGCGCTGGCGGGGCATTGCGACCTGGTCCTGATCACCTTGAACAGTGACGGATCGGTCAGCGTCGAGGACAATGGTCGCGGTATTCCGACCGGCATCCATGCCGAAGAAGGCATTTCGGCGGCCGAGGTCATCATGACCCAGCTTCACGCGGGCGGGAAGTTCGAGAACACCAGCGACGACAATGCGTACAAGGTGTCGGGCGGTCTGCACGGCGTCGGTGTGTCGGTGGTGAACGCGCTCAGCGAATGGCTGGAACTCACGATCTGGCGCGACGGCGAAGAGCATTGGATGCGCTTCGAACATGGCGATTCGGTTGCGCCGCTCAAGGTCAACGGGCCTGCTCCGGCGGGAAAGAAGGGAACGCGCGTGACCTTCATGGCGTCGACCGACACGTTCAAGAACGTCACCGAGTTCGATTTCGAGAAGCTCGAACATCGCTACCGCGAGCTCGCCTTCCTCAATTCGGGCGTCCGGATCAAGCTGGTCGACGCGCGCCACGCCGAGCATGTCAGCCATGATCTGTTCTACGAGGGCGGCATCGCGGCGTTCGTCAAATATCTCGACCGCAACAAGAATCCGCTGCTCCCCGATCCGATCGCGATCAGCAGCGAGCGCGACGGCATCGGCATCGACGTCGCGCTCGAGTGGAACGACAGCTATTACGAAAATGTGCTGTGTTTCACCAACAACATCCCGCAGCGCGACGGCGGCACGCACCTTGCCGCTTTCCGCGCGGCGCTGACGCGCACCTTGAACGGCTATGGTGAGAAGTCGGGCATCCTCAAGAAGGAAAAGGTCAGCCTGACCGGCGAGGATATGCGCGAAGGGCTCACCGCAATCGTCTCGGTCAAGCTGCCCGACCCCAAATTCAGTTCGCAGACCAAGGACAAGCTGGTGTCGTCCGAAGTCCGCCAGCCGCTCGAAAGCCTGATGGCCGACCGGATGACCGAATGGCTCGAGGAAAATCCCGCCTATGCCAAGGCGGTGATCCAGAAGGTCATCGACGCCGCCGCGGCGCGCGAGGCCGCGAAAAAGGCGCGCGAGCTGACGCGGCGCAAGGGCGCGATGGACATCGCCTCGCTGCCCGGCAAGCTCGCCGATTGCCAGGAACGCGACCCGGCAAAGTGCGAACTCTTCCTGGTCGAGGGCGATTCGGCAGGCGGATCGGCGAAGCAGGGCCGCGACCGGCATGTGCAGGCGATCCTGCCCTTGAAGGGCAAAATCCTGAACGTCGAGCGCGCGCGCTTCGATCGCATCATCTCGTCGAAGGAAGTCGGCACGTTGATCCAGGCGCTCGGCGCCGGCATCCGCGACGAGTTCAACATTGAAAAGCTGCGCTATCACAAGATTGTGATCATGACCGACGCCGACGTCGACGGCGCGCATATCCGCACGTTGCTGCTCACCTTCTTCTATCGCCAGATGCCCGAGATCATCGAGAACGGGCACCTCTACATCGCCCAGCCGCCGCTCTACAAAGTCGCCAAGGGGCGGAGCGAGGTCTACCTCAAGGACGACAGCGCGCTCGAAAATTATCTCGTCGACGGCGGCATCGACGCGCTGATGCTCGAAACCACCGGCGGTGCGCGGTCGGGCGCCGATCTGCGCAGCCTGATCGAACATGGCCGTCGCCTGCGTGCGCTGATGCGCTATGTCCCGCGCGGCCATAATTACGAGCTGGTCGAGGCGCTGGCGCTGAACGGCGCGCTCGATCCGGCGCTCGACAGCGCGGGCCGCACCGCCGCCGCCGCGCGCGCCGCCGAATGGCTCAACGCCGCCGAACGCGCGCTGACCGGCGGCGCCGAGGCGAAATGGACGATCACGGCCGCGGGCGGCGGCTACACACTCGAAAAACGCTGGCGCGGGGTCAGCGACCATCATGCGATCGACGCCGCGTTCCTGGCAAGCCAGGAGGCGCGCCGACTCCACACGCTCGCCGCCGAACAGGCCGAAACCTATGCCCATCCGGCGCGACTGGTAAAGGGTAGCAGCGCCGCGGCGCTCGCCGCCGATGCGGCTGCGATCGCCGCGGCCGAAGCCGCCGAGGACGATGCCGAAGCGAGCGACAGCGACCTGCCCGCCGCCACTGTCGGGAAGGTCACGCCGATCACCCGCCCGTCGGAGCTGCTCGAGGCGATTTTTGCGCATAGCCGCAAGGGCTTGGCGATCAGCCGCTACAAGGGGCTGGGCGAGATGAATGCCGAGCAGTTGTGGGAAACGACGCTCGATCCCGCGAACCGTTCGCTGCTGCGCGTCGAGGCCGAACAGGCCGATGTCGCGCATGAAATCTTTGAGCGGCTGATGGGCGACGAGGTCGAGCCGCGGCGCGAATTCATCCAGACCAACGCGCTGTCGGTGGCCAATCTGGACGTGTGATTTCGCCGATCGTTCCACTGGAACGGCCCCGAAAATGCACGTCCGGACGCAAAATCATGTCCGTTTAACGCGCGGCGGCTTGCTCCGGCACGCCGCCGCTGCTCTTGGCGCCTCCTCTGACAAGGGGATGATGTCATGCGGGCCTTTTCCGCCATGCTGATACCGCTTCTGCTGACCGTTTCGGCGGCGGCGCAGGAAGTCGAGATTGCCGCGAACCCGATCGCCGAGATTGCCGAGGCCACCGAAATCGATGGCGGTACGGCGAGCTATTACGGTCGCGAGCTGGCGGGCAACCGCACCGCGAGCGGCGAGCGCTTCGATCCCGGCCAGCTGACCGCGGCGCACCGCACGCTGCCGTTCGGCAGTTTGGTGCGCGTTACCAACATGGCCAATGGCGACAGCGTCGTCGTGCGCATCAACGACCGCGGCCCCTTTCATCGCGGCCGCGTGATCGACGTCAGCCACGCCGCCGCGCGCGAAATCGGCATGCACCGCAGCGGTACCGCGCGCGTGAAACTGGCGCTGCTCGCCGACGATTGAGAACGGACGCTAGCCCAGGACTGGGGACACAGCCCGCCCACCTCAATCGAACACCGACCACCCCGCCGCATAGGCAAAATGTTCGAGTGCCGCGGCGCCCGCCAGCGACGTTCCCGCTTCGTTAAGCCCCGGTGACCAGACCGCGATCGACCCCTGTCCCGGCGCGATGCAGAGGATGCCGCCGCCGACCCCGCTCTTGCCCGGCAGGCCGACGCGAAAGGCGAATTCGCCCGAATTGTCATAATGGCCGCACAGCATCATAATCGCGTTGATGCGCCGCGCGCGGTGCGGCTCGATCAGCTGCTCGCCGGTCAGCGGGTCGTGGCCCTCCATCGCCAGGAACAGCCCGGCGCGCGCGAGCTGGCGGCACGACATGGCGATCGCGCACTGGCGGAAATAAACGCCGACCACCGTTTCGACCGGATGCCTGAGGTTGCCAAAGGCGTCCATGAAATGCGCCAGGCTGCGGTTGCGCGCGCCGGTTTTGGATTCGGACGAAGCGACGTCAAAGTCGATCGCGACACTGTCGTCGCCCGCCCGCGCGCGCATGAAGTCCACGATTTCGTCGGCCACCGCATCGCAGCTCCGTCCGTCGATCAGCCGGTCGGTTGTCGCGATCGCCCCGGCGTTGATCAGCGGGTTGCGCGGGATGCCATGCTCGCTTTCGAGCTGGACGACCGAATTGAACGCGCTGCCCGACGGCTCGCGCCCGACGCTGGTCCACAGGTCGCTGCCGACGCGGCGTAGCGCGAGCGCCAGCGTGAACACCTTCGACACCGACTGGATCGAAAAGGCCTCGTCGGCATCGCCCGACGTGTGGACGGTGCCGTCGGGAAGCGCGAGCGCAAAGCCGAGTTTCGCCGGATCGACCTTGGCCAGCGCGGGAATATAGTCGGCGACCTTGCCCCGCCCGCAAAGCGGGAGTGCCGCCTGATAGGCTTCGCGGACGGATTCTTCGATCGATTGGGTCATGGCTCGGCTCTATCATCTTTTTTGCAAAATATTATTTTCAATTTTCAGAAATTATTCTAACGATGAGAAATCAAATCTCGAATCAAAGGAGAATCCGGTGACCGAAGCGCAACGACCGAAGGGGCTGGCGAGCACCGTCTGCTATCGCGATCCCAACGCCGCCTATCGCTGGCTGGAGGAGGCGTTCTGTTTCGAACCGCTCTTCGCCCTCGTCGATGCCGACGGCAAGCTTGCCCATGGCGAAATGACCTTTGGCGCGTCGGTCGTGATGGTCGGCTCCGAATGGTCCGACGATCATAAAAGCCCGCAATCGATCGGCGGCAAGAATACCCAGTCGGTGAGCGTCCAGCTCGCCCTCGGCGAAGACATCGACGCGCATTGCGACGCTGCGCGCGCCGCGGGCGCCGAAATCGTCGCGCCGCCCGCCACGCAATTTTACGGCGACCGCACCTACCGCGCCAAGGATCCCGAGGGGCATATCTGGTCGTTTGGTGTCACCGTCGAGGCGAAAACGCCGAGCGAATGGGACGCCGCGGGCGGCTTCACCACCAAGACGCGGCTCGACGATTGAGCGCGGCGCTCGACCGGACGCTCGGCGCGCTCGCCGACCCGGTACGGCGGCGCGCGATCGAACTGCTCGGCCGGCGACCGCGCAGCGCGGGCGAGCTCGCGCGCGAACTCGGCCTCGCGCCGCCCGCGATGAGCCGGCACCTGAAGGCGCTGAAGGACGGCGGGCTGGTCGAGGACGGCCACCCCGCGTTCGACGCGCGCGTGCGCATCTATTCGCTGAAGGGCGGCGCGACCGCCGAACTCAAGCAGTGGCTTGCCGAAACCGAGGCGCTGTGGACGCACCAGCTTGCCGCGTTCAAGGCGCATGTCGAGGGCGGCGAATGAGCGCCGCGGTCATCGTCGCGCTGCGCGTCGCGGCGACGCCGCAGGCGGCGTTCACCGTCTTCACCCGCGACATCGGCATCTGGTGGCAAAGCCATCCGCTGTTCCAGCTCAGCCGGCGCGGCGACGGGACGCTGCGCTTCGATCCCGCGGGCCCGGACGGCCGCCTCGTCACGCGCTTCGACGACGGCTGCGAGTGGGAAATCGGCCCCGTCCGCCACTGGCTGCCCGGCGAGCGGCTGGCCTTCGGCTGGCGCCTGCCGAGCTTCAGCGACGATCAGGCGACCGAGGTCGATGTCCGTTTCGAAGCGATCGGCGCCGAAACGCGCGTCACGGTCGAACATCGCGGCTGGGACAGCATCCCGCAAAACCATGTCGCGCGCCACGGCTTCGAACTGATGCTGCTCCAACGAAGGTTGGGCGAGCATTGGCGGGGGTTGCTGAAGGCGATGGCGGCGGGGGTGTGAGCGAAGGCCGGTATGGGGTGGGAAGCGGACGTAACATTCAGGAAATCATCCCGCCTTCGCCAGGAAGATCAAGACTTGCCCGAAAAGCCTCATTTTCCTCCGGTCCACTGTTGAGCGCTCGCTGATAAAGCGAAGCCAGTTGTGCACGATAATTGGGACGAGCGGCCCAGACCTCAGGTTCGCATCGAAGGAAACTGGAGAGGACGTCGCCCGGGTAATAACCTCCGTCGAACAAAGGATTATTTTCCAGCTTCGGCCAAACGAGATCGAGGATGTAAGGAAACCCATCGCGTTGCATCACGAGGCGACCGATTTCGTCGTCGGACAAATCGCACAACGGCTTCTTCCACGATCTAATGACCCACTCGATCAGTGGCGTCTCCGCGACGTCAGGATCACCAGCACGGAGGCCGGTAAGATCTTCTAGCGTTTTGGTCGGGTCGAACAGTTTCATCGCTTCATTCAGCCGATTTTCTGGATGACCGCAATTGCTCGAAATGCGGCATTCTGTAAAATTCGCGCAGAGGCGCAGAGATCGCAGAGGAGAATGCGCTTCTGCTCTGCGATCTCTGCGCATTTGCGCGAATCCTGTTCCAACACGACCCTTCGGGCAAAAGACCGAAATCGGTCGCTTCCAGCCATTTATCGCCCTGACCAACTTCCTCTGCCCTCATCCGAAACGCTTGCCCCCGCGTCCTGCGACCGCCACATCGTCCACATGCGCCTCCCCGCCGCCTTCACCGACTGGTTCGCCGCGCGCGGGTGGCGGCTGCGGCGGCATCAGGCGGATATGCTCGCGGCAGCCGAACGCGGCGATCATGCGCTGCTCGTCGCCGCGACGGGCGCGGGCAAGACGCTTGCGGGTTTCCTGCCCAGCCTCGTCGATCTCGCCGCGCATCCCTCCGACCGGCTGCACACCCTCTATGTCTCGCCGCTCAAGGCATTGGCCGCCGACGTCGAGCGCAATCTGCTCGGCCCGATCGCCGACATGGGCCTCGCCATCAGCGTCGAAAGCCGCAGCGGCGATACCAGTTCGGACAAAAAGGCGCGCCAGCGCAGTCGCCCGCCCAACATATTGCTGACCACCCCCGAATCGCTGTCTTTGCTGATCTCCTATCCCGACAGTTTCACGATGTTCGCCGACCTCCAGACCGTCGTGATCGACGAGATTCACGCCTTTGCACCGGGCAAGCGCGGCGACTTGCTCAGCCTCGCGCTGGCGCGGCTCCAGCATATCGCCCCCGGCTTACGCCGCGTCGGCCTGTCGGCGACGATCGCCGACCCCGACCAGTATCGCGCCTGGCTCGCGCCCGACGCTGACGCGGACAAGGTCGCGCTCGTCGCGGGCGAGGCGGGGGCCGATCCCGACATTTCCATCCTGCTGCCCGAGGGTGCGGTGCCCTGGGCGGGGCATTCGGGGCGCTGGGCGGTGCATCAGGTGATGGCGGAGGTCGCGCGCAACCGCACGACGATCATCTTCTGCAACACGCGCGGGCTGGCCGAGCTGATCTTTCAGGAGCTGTGGAAGGTCAACGACCTCAGCTTGCCGATCGCAATCCATCACGGCAGCCTCGACCGCGAGGCGCGTCAGCGTGCCGAGGCGGCAATGGCCGAAGGGCGGCTGCGCGCGCTCGTTGCGACCTCCAGCCTCGACCTCGGGCTCGATTGGGGCGATGTCGATTGCGTGATCCAGATGGGCGCGCCCAAGGGGTCGTCGCGGCTGCTCCAGCGGATCGGGCGCGCCAACCACCGCCTCGACGAGCCGAGCAAGGCGCTGATCGTGCCCGGCAACCGCTTTGAGTATCTGGAGGCACAGGCGGCGTTGGATGCCGTCGAAGCGGGCGAGCGCGATGCCGACCGCTTTCGCCCCGGCGCGCTCGACGTGCTGGCGCAGCATGTCATGGCGATGGCGTGCGCGGCGCCGTTCCGGGAGGACCAACTGCTCGCCGAAATCCGCGCGGCGGCGCCTTATGGCTGGATCGACGCCGCGCTGTTCACCCGCCTGCTCGGCTTTGTCCGCGACGGCGGCTACGCGCTCAAAAGTTACGACCGCTTCCGCCGCCTCGCGCCCGACGGGCAGGGCGGGTGGCGCATCGCGCACCCCCGACTGGCGGCGCAGCACCGGCTCAATGCGGGGATCATCGTCGATGCGCCGACGCTCGATGTACGTTTCAAGAACGGCCGCCGCCTCGGCAGCGTCGAGGAATATTTCGCGAGCACGCTGGTCCCCGGCGACACTTTCGCCTTTGCGGGGCTCAGCCTGGAGGTCGAGGGCATCCGCGATACCGACATCCTCGTGCGCGCGACGAGCAAGCCGGCGCGCATCCCGTCCTATGTCGGCGCGCGGATGGCGCTGTCGACGCGGCTCGCCGACCGGGTGCGTGGCTTCCTTGCCGACCCGGCGAGCTGGGCACGCTTTCCGGACGATGTCCGCTTCTGGCTGGAAATGCAGGCGCTGCGCTCGGTACTGCCGCGCCGTGGGGAACTGCTCGTCGAAACCTTCCCGCACGAGGGCAATCATTATCTCGTCGCCTATCCGTTCGAGGGGTGGAACGCGCATCAGTCGCTCGGCATGCTGATCACCAAGCGGATGGAGCGCGCCGGCATGCAGCCGCTGGGCTTCGTCGCTTCCGACTATGCGCTGGCGATCTGGTCGCTCCAGCCGGTGACGCGCCCCGAAACGCTGTTCGACGCCGAAATCCTGTCGGACGAATTTGTCGAATGGGTCGAAAATTCGCACCTGCTCAAGCGCGCCTTCCGCGAGGTCGCGGTGATCGGCGGGCTGATCGAGCGCCAGCATCCGGGCAAGCGCAAGACGGGCAAGCAGGTGACCTTTTCGACCGACCTCATCTTCGATGTGCTGCGCAAATATGAACCCGACCATCTGCTGCTCGAGGCGGCGTGGGCCGATGCGCGCGAGCGGTTGACCGACGTCGCGCGGCTCGGCGACCTGCTCGACCGCGCGGCCGGAACGATGGTTCACCAGAAGCTGGAGCGGATCAGCCCGCTGGCGGTTCCGGTGCTGGTGCTGATCGGGCGCGAAAGCGTGGCGGGCGCCGATGTCGACGATGCGCTGCTCGGCGAGCTGGCGGACAGTCTGGCCGATGCCGCGATGCGCGCCGACTGAGCACCGCGGGCAGGATGCCGACATCGCTTGCCGCACCCCGGCAAGAGGCGTAGGATGACGCAAACCATACCGAGGATGCCCGCGATGACCCACCTTTTGAGGCGGTCGATGTTCTGGACGGCGCTGTTTGTCGCACCGGTACCGGTCGGCGCCAGCCCGACAGAGGCCACTCCGCCGCCACCCGCTCCCGTGCAGGCCGAGCCGCCCGCCGCACCCGAGATGGCCAGCGAGATCGTGCCGTTCATTCAGCCGTTCGACCTGGATGCGACGCGCCGCATGTCGGTGCAGGTGACGATCGGCGGCCAAGGCCCCTTTGCCTTTCTGGTCGATACCGGCGCCGAACGGACGGTGATCGCCCGCGAACTGGCGACCCGGCTCGGGCTGGTCGAAGGCGCCAGGTTGCGCATGGCGACGATCGGCGGATCGGCGACGGTGCCCAGCTTTCGCGTCGCCGCGCTGCAGATGTCGAACCTCCACCTTGCCGCGGTCGATGCGCCGGCCTTTCATGGCCGCCACATCGGGGCGGCGGGGCTGATCGGTGTCGACATGCTGGAGGAACGGCGGGTGCTGATCGATTTCCGCAAGGAGAGGATGGAGATTCGCGAAACGCGGCGGCGGGCGCCGCCGATCATCAACGACGACGACGCGATCATCGTGACGGCGCGCAATTCGGCGGGGCGTCTGATCCTATCAGACGCGCGGTTAAGCGGCCGGCGCATCGATGTGATCGTCGATACCGGCGCACAGACCAGCGTCGGCAATCTGGCGCTGCAAAAATTGGTCACGGAGCGGCGCGCCAACCGTTTTCCCTTTGTCGCGACCGAATTGACCGCCGTGACGGGCGAGGACGTCCCCGCCTTGCGCACCACGATCAAACGCATCGTCATCAACGGCATGGACGTCAATGACCTGAACGTCAGCTTTGCCGACAGCCAGGCCTTTCGCGTCTTGGGGCTGAGCGAACGGCCGGCGCTGCTGCTGGGGATGGATGCGCTGTCGCTGTTCGACCGGATCGAGATCGATTTCCCGAACAAGCGCGTGGTGTTCGACCTGCCCGACGCGGCGCAACGTCCGACTGTGCCGCGGTTCGCCGCCAATATCGCGGGTGAGGGCGGATAGTGCGCTTGCCGCACCGGCAAGCCCTTGCCATAGCGGCGCCATGTCGGTCGCTCCGATCTTCACCTTTGCCGGTCAGGAATTCCGGATGCTGGCCGACCGCGCGCTGTTCTGGCCGCGGCACCGCGTCCTGATCGTCGCCGACCTGCATCTGGAAAAGGCCAGCTGGTACGCGGCGTCGGGACAGCATCTGCCGCCCTATGACAGCCATGACACGCTCGACCGGCTGGCACGGCTGGTCGCCGAAACGGACGCGCGGGCCGTGTGGTTCCTCGGTGACAGTTTCCATGACCGCAACGCGGCGCGGCGGATCGCGCCCGCGGTGGCCGCGCGGCTGCATCGTCTGGCGGCGGCGACCCGGCTGCTGTGGATTGCGGGCAATCACGACGGGCTGAGCGGCGGTGCCTGGGGGGGCAACATCGCCGACGAACATGTCGTCGACGGCATCGTGTTCCGGCACCAGAGCTGGTCGGACGAAACACGCAGCGAAATATCGGGCCATTTTCACCCCAAGCTGCGCACGAACGTCCGCGGCCGCCATCTGTCGCGCCCCTGTTTTGTCGGCGACGCGCAGCGGTTGATTCTGCCCGCCTTTGGCAGCCTGACCGGCGGAATCGCGGTCGACGATGCGGTGATCGCCGAAAATTTTTCCAGCCCCTATCAGGCGATGCTGGTCGCCGGAGGTCGTCGTCTGTGTTTTCCCTGCCCGGGCCGGCCGCGCGATGACGCTACGGCAAGCCGCCCCTTGCGCCGCGGCGCCGCGTCGGAGGGCGTTCGATAGCGCCCTGCGGCGCTGTGGCGAAAAAACATCACCCCCGTAAAAACGACGCAATTACGTGCGTTTCGCTGGATCGTCGGCGCAATTCGATTATGTTCCGCGCGCAACGAGAATAATGAAATGTTGAGAGGAGTGCCCGATATGAAATCATCTTCCCTTCGTGCTGCCCGCTTGCTGCGCACCAGCGCGCTTGGCGTGTCGCTCGCCGTCGTCGCCGTGTCGGCGCCCGCCTTTGCCCAGGACGCCGCCGACACTGCCGCCGATGACGGCAACAGCGACATCGTCGTCACCGCACAGGGCCGCGCCCAGCGGCTGGCCGACGTGCCGGTCGCCATTTCGGCGGTCAACGCCGAAACGCTGCAGAACAGCGGCGCCAACGACATCCGCCAGCTGAACCAGGTGGCGCCCTCGCTGCTCGTCTCATCGACCGGGTCGGAAGCCAATGGCTCGGCGCGTATCCGCGGCATCGGCACCGTCGGCGACAACCCCGGCCTTGAAAGTTCGGTCCCCGTGTTCATCGATGGCGTTTACCGGTCGCGTTCGGGCATCGGCCTCAACGAGCTCGGCGAAATCGACCGCGTCGAAGTGCAGCGCGGCCCGCAGGGCACGCTCGGCGGCCGCAACTCGTCCGCCGGTCTGATCAGCATCTATTCCAAAAAGCCGAGCTTCACCTTTGGCGCCACGGGCGAAGTGACCTATGGCAATTACGACTTCTGGCGCCTGGGCGGCAGCGTCACCGGACCGCTCGGCGACACGCTGGCGGCGCGGATCGACGGGGTCTGGGTCAAGCGCGACGGTTTCTATCGCGACACCACGAACAACACCGACGTCAACGACCGCAATCGGTATTTCCTGCGCGGCCAGTTGCTGTTTGAACCGACCGACGCGCTGTCGATCCGGCTGATCGCCGATTATACCTATCGCGACGAGAAATGCTGCGCGGCGACCTATATCGACAACAGCGTCAACCCGTATATCGGCGATCTCAACAACCCGTCGACGCCGCTGACGCCGCTCCAGCCCAACGGCAACAACATCATCAACGTGCTGCGCGACCTCGGCCAGCCGCTGTCGGCGTTGAACCAGGGCTATGGCCGCGCGATTTCGGTCAGCCCGGGCCGCAGCTTCGCCGGCGAAACCAAGGATTATGGCTTCTCGGGCCAGATCGACTATGATTTCGGCGGTGCGACGCTGACTTCGATCACCGGCTATCGCCAATATCGGTCGAGCCAGGCGTCGGACACCGACTATGGATCGGTCGATATCCTTTATCGCGCACCAAGCGACGACGCCTATCGCCAGTTCCACACCTTCACGCAGGAACTGCGCCTCAATGGTGAAGCTTTCGATGGCAAGCTCGACTGGCTGATCGGCGGCTTCTACGCCAATGAAAAGCTGACCGTGCGCGACAATCTGCGCTTCGGCAATCAATATGGCCGCTTCGCAACGTGCCGCCTGATTTCGGGTGGTGGCTTGGCCGGTCTCTATTCGCCGACCAGCCCGTCGTGCATCATTCCCGGCGTCGGCCCGGCAACGATCACCGGCGCCTTTGGTGCGGCGGCTCCCGCGATCCTCGGTGCGCTCACCGCACTCGACGGCATCAACGATCGTGGCAGCACCAACGACCGCTATTTCCAGAACGGTACCAACTGGGCGTTGTTCACGCACAATATCATACACATCACCGACAAGCTCGATCTGACGCTGGGCGCGCGCTACACGAACGACAAAAAGAAGTTCAGTGCGACCTTTGGCAACGACAACACCGGCTGTACGACGGTGCAGGGTCTGGTCGGCGGCTTGACCAGCGTTCCGGCGCTTGCGGCGGTGACGCAAGGCCTGATCGGGCTTGCCTGTCAGGGCAATTCGACGGCCGAACTGAACGGTGTGTCGATTCGCGACAAGCGTAGCGAAGACGAATGGACCGGCACCGCGATCCTGTCGTACAAGCCGATCGACGACCTGCTCCTCTATGCCAGCTTCGCGCGCGGCTACAAGGCGGGCGGATTCAACCTCGACCGTTCGGCGCTCAAGCCGCCGCTGGTGACCTTCGCTTCGGTCGGCGGCGCGCAAGCGCTGGTCGGCAATCTGCAGTTCGACCCCGAAAAGGTCGACAGCTACGAACTGGGTGCCAAATACTCGACCGGTCCGTTCAGCCTGGGTCTGTCGCTGTTCCGGTCCGATTTCCGGAACTTCCAGCTCAATACCTTCAACGGCACGGTCTTCCTGGTCCAGAATATCAACGGCTGTAAGGCCGATCTGGGCGGCGGCGACCGCGACACCAGCGCCGCTACGGGTGCCTGTGCAGCGGATAATGTCAGCTGGGGCGTGCGGGCCGAGGGTGTCGAGATCGAGGCATCGCTGGTTCCGGCGCGCAATTTCCGGATGGCGGCCGGCCTCACTTATGCGAACACCAGCTATCGCAACAATCTGGTCGGCACGCGCCTCGGCGCGCCGCTCGACCCGGCGCTGCGCAAGCTGCCCGGCGACAATCTGTCGAACGCGCCCGAACTGGTCGCGACCGGCAGCGTCACCTGGACCCCCGAACTCGGCAGCAGCGGCCTGACCGGCCTGGTTTATATCGATGGTCGCATGACCAGCGATTACAACACCGGTTCGGACCTGTTCCCCCAGAAGGAGCAGGATGGCTATGCGCTGTTCAACGCCCGCGTCGGTATTCGCGGCCGCGACGAGAAATGGGGCATCGAAGTCTGGGCGCAGAACCTGTTCAACAAACAATATGCACAGGTTGCGTTCAACTCGCCGTTCCAGGCGGGCACGACGGCAGCCCCGTTTGTCGATCCGCAATATCCGGGCGGGCGTCAGATTTTCTCGCAGTTCCTGGCCGAACCGCGGACTTATGGCGTGACGCTGCGCGGCAAATTCTGACCGCATAACATCGTCAAGACAGGGAGGGCGGGGCCGGCGGTCCCGCCCTCTTTTTTTGCCCGTCGCGCGGTGATCCGCGTCAACCTGTCACCCCTGACAGCTGTGGCCGAAAAGTCGCGCCTTTGCGCCAATGACGCTACGGTATCGGCTTGTGCTGGCCAGTCCCCGCCGGGTCGTGATAGACAGCAGTCAACGATCAGAAAGACCGCTCTCCCGCAAATGACAGACGATTGAGGAGGGCTATTGTCATGAAAAATTCGATCAAGCGAACCACACGGTTCCTGTGCGGCGGGGCGACCGGCCTGTCGTTGGGATGCGCGCTGCTGGCGACGCCGGCCATGGCGCAGGAGGCGGGGGCCGACACCAGCGATGATACCATCATCGTCACCGCCACCCGCCGCAGCGAGGCGCTGTCCGATGTGCCGATCGCGGTGTCGGCGGTGACCGGCGAAACGCTCGAAAAGACCGGCGCCACCGACGTGCGCGCGCTGGGTCAGGTGGCGCCGTCGCTGCTGGTGTCGGGCGCCACCAGCGAAGTGAATTTCACGGCGCGCATCCGCGGCATCGGTACGGTCGGCGAAAACCCCGGCCTCGAAAGCTCGGTCGGGCTGTTCATCGACGGCGTGTATCGCAGCCGTACCGGCGTTGGCCTGTCCGAACTCGGCGATATCGAGCGGGTGGAGGTGCTGCGCGGGCCGCAGGGAACCTTGTTCGGTCGCAACTCGACCGCCGGCCTGATCAACATCGTGACCAAGGGGCCGGATCTCGGCGGTTTCGGTGCCAAGGGATCGGTCAGTTACGGAAATTATGACTATTGGCGCATCGACGGCATGATCAATGCGCCGCTGGGCGAAAAGGCGGCGCTCCGCATCGACGGCGTGTGGCAACAGCGCGACGGCTTTATCAAAAATGCAACGCCGGGCGAGCCCGACATCAATGACCGCGACCGCTGGCTGGCGCGCGGCCAGCTGCTGCTCGAACCGAGTGAGACGGTGAAACTGCGCCTGATCGCCGATTACAGCGAGCGCAAGGAAAACTGCTGCGGCGGGGTGCTGCTGAATCCTGTCCGCAATCTGGCGCGCGGCGCCGACGGTTTCCCCGTCGCCTCGGCCAACACGCTGTTGCCGATCCTGCAGATTCTGGGATCGAACCATCAGGTGCCGCCCTTGGGGACCAGTTTTGTGCGCCGACAGGCGACGACGCCGGGGGTGACCTATCGGTCTGATACCAAGGACTGGGGTGCCTCTGGCGAGGTCAACTGGGATCTGGGCGGCGCATCGCTGACGTCGATCACCGCTTATCGCGACTACAAGAATGCGCAGGGACAGGACGCCGATTTCAGCGCGCTCGACGTCTTGCGCCGCACCGACCTCGACCGCCGCTTCCGCCTGTTCACGCAGGAACTGCGCTTGCAGGGCGAGGCGTTCGACGGGCGGCTCGACTGGCTGGTCGGCGGCTATTACGCCGACGAAAAGCTCGATGTCGATGACGACATTGTTTACGGCAATAATTACGAACAATTCGCCAACTGCCTGTTGTTTGCGAGCGCGCTGCCATCGGCGGTGCTGCCCACCAATCCCTTCTGCGTCAATGTGCCGGTCGTCCAGGGAACGATCGGCGCGCTGCCGCCCGGAGCGACGCGCAGCCTGCTCGAAGCGTTGATTGCCAACCCTGCGCGCCCCGGTTTCGGATCGCTCGCCGCGGCGCTCGGCCAGCCGACGCTGGCGATCAACGGCACCGGCAACCAGGGGTCGCGGTTTGCCCAGCGCAGCCGCAATTATGCGATCTTTACGCATAACAGCTTCGACATCGTCCCCGACGCGCTGACCTTGACGATCGGTGCGCGTTATACCAGCGAGCGCAAGACGCTGGATGCCGACGCCAATTTCAACAACGCCATCTGTCCGCTGATCGTCAATTCGCCGTTCCAGTCGCTCGCGACACTGCCCTGCGTCATTAACGGCACCGCGCCCGATCTGCCCCGCGGCAGCGCAGGCACGGTGTTCAAGGACAATGAGTGGACCGGCACCGCGGTGCTCAGCTGGAAGCCGACTCCTGATCTGCTGGTTTATGGTTCGGCATCAAAGGGGTATAAGGCGGGCGGATTCAACCTCGACTTTTCGGCGCTCGACCGCACCTGCAACGTCGCCTTCGACACCGCATGCGCCGCGCGGCTGGCGCTGCCCGCGAATAGCAGCGGTAACGGCCGCCCCGAAGCGAGCGACCTGCAATTCGCCAGCGAAAAGGTCGACGCCTATGAATTGGGGATCAAATATGACGGTCCCGGGTTCGACCTCAACATCGCCGCTTTTTACCAGGAATACAGCAATTACCAGCTGAACACCTTCAACGGCGTCAATTTCGAGGTCACCAATATCCAGGCGTGCAAGGACGATCTGGGCGGCGCCGACAGCGACGGGTCGGCCGCGACCGGTGCCTGCGCCGCCAACCGCCTGAAACCCGGCGTGCGGTCGAAGGGGATCGAAATCGAGGCGTTCCTGCGCCCGGCGCGTTATGTGTCGGTGAACATGGGGCTGACCTATGTCGATACGCTCTATCGCCGCAATCTGGTCGGTACCGGCGGTCGGCCGCTGTCGCCCGTCCTGTTCCAGCTGCCCGGCCGCGGGGTGTCGAACGCGCCGCGCTATGTCGCGACCGCGGGGATCAGCTGGACGCCGCCGATCGGCGGATCGGGAATGAGCGCGCTCGTCTATCTCGACACCCGCCTGCAAAGCGACACCAACACCGGGTCGGACCTCGACGTCGAAAAGATCCAGGACGGCTTTGCGGTCTTCAACGGACGGCTTGGTCTCTATGGCCCGGATCGTCGCTGGGGTGTCGAACTGTGGGGCCAGAATCTGTTCAACAAGAAATATTACCAGATCGGCGCCGACATGCCGCTCCAGGGTGGAGGCACCTTCCGCGCCGTCGCTGCACCCGCCGCCAGCGGGCTCAGCGGCACCGCGAACCAGCTGTTCGTCGGCTTCCCCGGCGAACCGCGCACCTATGGTGTGACGCTGCGCGGCCGGTTCTGAGGTCTCTCCCCCTCTCCCTATGGGGAGGGTTGGCGGGGGTCTGTTGCAGCCGGGCACTGTTGCGACAGACCCTTCGCATTCAGGCGCGACGGCAAGCGCCGGACCTTACCGCGCGCGTGCGGCCTGGTGCGCAATGTCGGTCATCAGCTTGCGGAACAGCACCGCGCCCGCCGTCCCCGATGATTTGAGCGCGCGCTCGCAGTCGAGCAGGCGGCTCATCAGCCGCGCGATGCGCAGCGAATCCCAGATGCGCAGCTGCGCGGTGACCGCATCGCGCTCTTTCCAGAACACTCCGCTGCTTTTCGCCGCGACCACGGTCGCCGGATGCGCGCCGGCATCGACCTCGGCGCGCAGCCGCGCCAGCGCCAGCGCGCGGATCGCGAGCGCGCGGATGATCCGGATTTCGGCGACGCCGACCGCCGCCGCGGTCGCGAGCATATCGGGCAGCTCGCGCACCTTGCCGCCCAGCGCCACATTGATGCACGCGCTGACGTCTTCCTCGTGCGTCGCGGCGCCCAGCGCGGCGATGTCGGCGGCGGCAACCTGGCGCTGGCGATCGGGTGCGGCGTCGAGGTACAGCGCCATTTTTTCGATCTCGCGCCGCATCAGCGCCTGGTCGCCCGACACCAGATCGACCAGCAATTGCGCCTCGGCATTCGCCAGCCGCAATCCCTGCTCCTCCGCGGCAGCGATCGCGATGCCGACCAGCGCGCGGCGATCGGGCTGGTAACAGATGGCAGCGACGGCATGGTCCGACGCTTCGACCAGCTTGACCAGTTTCGATTTGGCGGTGACCGATGCACCGGTCGCAACGACCGGATTGATCGCATTGTCCGCCGCCAGCAACGCCTCGACCGCTGCCAGCGCATCGTCGCCGCTGCCGGCGAGTTCGAGGCGGATGATCCGGGTCGACGAAAAAAGCGACATCGACGCCGCTTCGGCGGCGAGCAACGAGGGATCCTGCGCGAGCTGCGATCCCGACAGGTCAACCCGTTCGGCATCCTTGCCCGCGAGCCCGACCAGATGGTTCGCGACCGCCGCCATCGTCGCTTCGTCGGGGCCGGTGAGCAGATAGAGGCGGATTGCCGGACCGAGCCGCGACTGGCGCTCCAGATCGGTAGGCTTGACCGTTTTCATCGCCGCTCAGGGCGTCGGTGCCGACGCGCTGGCGGGGCGACCGCCGCCGCGGTCGGCAAAGACGGCAAGCCGCGCGACGATCTGGTCGGAAATTCCCGAGGCGAGCCGCTCGAGCGCCGTGGTCTCGGCGGCGATCGTGGCAAATTCGCTGCCGACCACATCGATCCCGGCGTCCTGCGCGGCGGTTGCGTCGAGCAGTACCTCGCCGGTCGCGGTATCGACCAGTTGATAGCGGGCGCGCAGCGTCCGGCGCTCGCGCGTCACCGCATCGTCGGCCCGGACGCCAAAGCCGGTGATCGAATCTTCGAGCCGGACATCGAGCCGCAGGCGCTTGCCTGCGCCCTGTCCGCCCTGCGTCGCCTGTAACCGGTCGCGCAGCGCGTTGCGGACCAGCCAGCCGCTATGCCCCTCGATCGGCGCGACGTCGACATCGGCCAGAACCTGCGCGACCGCCCCCTGGCTGCCGCCCGCATAAACGGGACGCAAACCGCAACCACCAAGGGCGAGCGAGGCCGTGACGAGGGCAGAGACGAAAAGCGTACGCATCAGGGAACGATATTCACCAAACGGTCGGGGACCACAATCACCTTCTTCGGGGCAGCGCCGGCGAGCAACTCGACGATGCGCGGGCGCGCCAGCGCCGCGGCTTCGAGCGCCGCCTTGTCGGCGCCCTTGGCCGCGGTCATCGTATCGCGCAGCTTGCCGGCCATCTGGATTGCGATCGTCACCTCGTCGTCGACGAGCAGCGCCGGATCGGCGGCGGGCCATGCGGCGTCGGCGATCAGCGGGGTCGTGCGCTGGCTTGCCGGGAGCGCGGCCCACGCCTCTTCGGCCAGATGCGGCATCATCGGCGCGACGAGCAGGATCAGCGTGCGGCACGCCTCGGCACGCGTCGCCGACGGTTTGGCCTTTTCGATGTCGTTGGCGAGCGCGTGGATTTTCGCCACCGCCTTGTTGAAGCCCAGCGCTTCGATGTCGGCCGCAACCCCGGCGATCGCCTGATGCAGCTTGCGGGCGAGTCCCTTGTCTTCCGAACCGTCGCCGACATTTTCGGTGTCGCCAAACAGGCGCCACAGCCGCTGGACAAAGCGCCACGCACCCTCGATTCCCGCCTCGCTCCACGGCAGGTCGCGCTCGGGCGGGCTGTCGGACAGCATGAACCAGCGCGCGGCGTCGGCGCCATATTGGTCGAGGATGGCGTCGGGATCGACGACATTCTTCTTCGACTTCGACATCTTGATCACGCGGCCCACCTCGACCGGCGCACCGTCGGCTTCGAGCGTCGCGCCATCGGCCGAGCGGACAATCTCGTCGGGGGTGAAGTATAACGGCGGCAGGCCTTCGCCCTGCGCGCGGCTGTAGGTTTCATGCGTTACCATGCCCTGCGTGAACAGGCTCGCGAACGGCTCCTGGATGTCGATCATGCCCAGCTTGTTGAGCGCGCGCGTCCAGAAGCGCGCGTAGAGCAGGTGGAGGATCGCATGTTCGATGCCGCCGATATATTGATCGACGGGCAGCCAGCGGCGGATGACGTCGGGGTCAAAGGGCTTGTCCGCGGGCGCCGAGGCGAAGCGCAGGAAATACCAGCTCGAATCGACGAAGGTGTCGAGTGTGTCGGTCTCGCGCACCGCCTCGCCGCCGCAGCTCGGGCAGGCGACATGCTTCCACGTCGGATGGCGGTCAAGCGGATTGCCGGGGACCGAGAAGTCGGCATCGTCGGGCAGGACGACCGGCAGCTGGTCCTTGGGCACCGGAACGAGGCCGCACGCCGCACAGTGGATGAAGGGGATCGGCGTCCCCCAATAGCGCTGGCGCGACACGCCCCAGTCGCGCAGCCGCCATACCGTCGTGCCCTTGCCCCAGCCTTCATGCTCGGCGCGCGCGATGACCGCGGCCTTCGCTTCGTCGATGCTCATCCCGTCGAGGAAATGGCTGTTCACGAGCTTGCCTGGGCCGGTATAGGCTTCGGTGCCGGTGAAATGCTGCGCCGTCTCGTCGCCGTCGGCGATCACGCGGTGGACCTGCAACCCATATTTATGCGCGAAATCAAGGTCGCGCTGGTCGTGCGCGGGGCAGCCGAAGATCGCGCCGGTGCCATAGTCCATCAGCACATAATTGACGACCCAGACGGGCAAGTGCCAGTTGGCATCGAGCGGATGCTCGACCGCCAGCCCGGTGTCGAAGCCCAGCTTCTCGGCGGTGTCGATCTGCTCGGCGGCGGTGCCCTGACGACGGCATTCGGCGATGAACGCCGCGAGCTCGGGCGAATCCTTGGCCAGTTTTTCGGCCAGCGGATGATCGGGCGAAATCGCGGCAAAGCTGGCGCCGAACAACGTATCGGGACGCGTCGTGAAGACGTCGAACCCCGGCGCGCCGCCCGCGAGCTTGAACGAAAACTCCAGCCCCTGCGACTTGCCGATCCAGTTCTCCTGCATCAGCCGGACCTTGTCGGGCCATTTATCGAGGCTGCCCAGCCCTTCGAGCAATTCGTCGGCGAAGTCGGTGATCTTGAGGAACCACTGCGACAGTTTCTTCTTCTCGACCAGCGCGCCCGAGCGCCAGCCGCGCCCGTCGATCACCTGCTCGTTGGCGAGCACGGTCATGTCAACCGGGTCCCAGTTGACGTAGCTTTCCTTGCGATAGACGAGCCCCGCGGCGAACAGGTCGAGGAACAGCGCCTGTTCCTGCCCGTAATAATCGGGTTCGCACGTCGCGAGTTCGCGGCTCCAGTCGATCGCGAGACCGAGCCGCTTCAGCTGGCCGCGCATCGCGGCGATATTGTCGCGCGTCCAGCCGCCGGGATGCACGCCCTTTTCCATTGCGGCATTTTCGGCGGGCATGCCAAAGGCGTCCCAGCCCATCGGGTGGAGCACGTCGTGGCCGGTCATCCGCTTGAAGCGCGCGAGCACGTCGCCCATCGCATAGTTGCGGACATGGCCCATATGGATGCGCCCCGACGGATAGGGGAACATTTCGAGGATATAGGCCTTGGGCTTTTCCCCGCTGTCGGTCGTGGCAAAGCTGTTCGCCGCCTCCCACGCTTGTTGCCAGCGGGCGTCGGCGGCGAGGGCGCCGAAGCGCGGTTCGCGGGTCATGTCGTGCTACCCCGTTGTCTGGTTGGCGGGCGCCCGGCAGGCGCCGCGCGATTATTCCTTGAAGGCGCTGCGGCGCAGGTCGCGGGCGCGGGTCAGGATGATTTCCTCCAGCTTCTGCACGGTCGCCGCCTGCACCGGCGCATCGACCCAGCCGCCGCCCTGTGCCACCTGGCGCGAGGCCGCGACGCGCAGCGCATCGGCGCGCAGGTCGCGGTCGAGAATCGACACGGTAACCTTCATCCGCTCGCCGGGATTGGACGGATTGGCGTACCAGTCGGTGATGACGACGCCGCCCGCGCTGTCGGCCTGAAGCAGCGGCATGAACGACAGGGCGTCGAGCGACGCGCGCCACAAATAGCTGTTGACGCCGATCGTCGTCACCTGGCTGGCGGCCAGGTCGGCGCGTGGCCGGCTCTTGCTGGCGCAGGCCGAAAGCCCGATCGCGGCAAGCCCGAGCAGCGCATAGGCGGCCACACGGCGACCGCGCGCGGCGCCGGTATGGGCAAGGACGGAAAGCTTGGACATGCCGATAACACCTTATCTCTTGAGCGCTGCGGGACAAGGTCGTCGCGCCGCACTGGCCGTTATTGCCAGCGTCTCTATCGCCCTTGCCCGCGTCGGGCAAGCACGGCAATTTCGCGCTGCCGCCCGTTCAGATTCTGCTCAGAATCGCTCGCCACTGTGACGCCGACGCAACAATGTCGGGGAAAAGCCGTTTGGTTTTAATAATTTTCCGGGAATCACTGGCAAAATTATGACAGCAGGCCTATCTCCAGAATCACTTGGGGTTGGAGTCGCAGGGACATGACGCGGAAACCGCGGCATTTTTGGAAAGGTAGCCTCACCGCTTTGGCGGTGGTTTCGCTTGCCTTGCCGCCCGCGCTCGCCGCCATGTCGCGTTCGGAACGGATTCGCGACACCGCGCTGTCGGACACGCTGCTCGGCCAGTTCACCCCGGCATCGGGTGATCCGCGGCTGATTGCGCGCTATCAGAAAATGTCGGCCGAACAGCGCAGCAGCTTTACCTTCACGCCCGCGCTGACCGACCAGAGCCGCAAGAATCGCGCGATCACCGTGGTGATCCGCGCCCGCGACGACGCATCGAGCGCCGCGCGCACCTCGGCCATCGCTGCCGGGCGCACCACACCGATCGCGATTACGCCGGTCGCCTATGATCTGGGCGCGTCGGTCGGGTTCGAAAAATTCGTGACGCCGTCGCTGCCGCGTGGCGCCGACCTGCGCAACCTGCCGGTCGCCAAGGCCCCCGAGCAGGCCGAAAAGAAATCGCGTTTCGCGACGCGGATGGTCAACCGGCCCGCCGACCCGAGCGGCGCGACCGACCGCATCACCGCACCGGGCGAATCCCCCGTGGTCGATGTCGTCAGCAGCTATCGCCTGACCAAGAATATCGATGTCACCGCCGGTGTGCGCTATCGCAGCGACGACCGCGTCGAACCGCTGACCGATGCCCGACGCGACAGCCAGGCGGTCTATGTCGGAACCGCCTTCCGCTTCTAAGTCTGCATTGCTATTCGGGTTATAGCGGCCTGCAAATGGCGACCTTTCGCGCTTCCGGTGCTCACGCACCTTAAGTGCGCTGCGCTCCGGGTCGCGGAACGCCACCATTTTCGACTCGCCCTGACCCAAATATCGACGCAGCCTTTGCCCCGCGCCGGGCGGCCTTTTGCTCCCACGCATCGATTGCGGCCCAGCCGGGGTTGAGTCCGCCTGTCCGCCGGATGAGTTGACGCGCGCGCGCAGCGGCCATCCCGCCGAGCGCGATCGGCTGGCCGCCCGCGAGCCGCGCCAGCCGTAGCCACGCGGCCAGTCCCAGCGCCTTGGCCCCGGGATGCGACCGGGTCGGGTGGAGCGGCGAGATGAACACGCCGTCGGCCTTGGCGCGGCGCGCGCGGCGGGCCTCGCGCGTGTCATGCACCGGCATCGTCAGCCGCAAGCCGAGCCGCCGTGCCTGCGCCGCGCGGCGCGCGTCATGCTGGCGCAGGTGGACACCGTCGGCGCCCCACCGCCGCGCCACATCGGGCGCCCCGGCGAGCAGGATCGTCAGCCCGCGCGCCCGCGCCACACGGATCAGCCGCCGCAACAGGCGCCAGCGCGCGCCGCGGGCCAGGCTGTCGTGCCGCAGTACGATCCCGCTGCCCGGCGGCAGTAACGCCGCCAATCGCACCACACCGATCGCCAGCCGCTCGTCGCTGAACAGCCATTGCGGCGGCAGGGGGTGGCGTCGGACCATCGCCCTTTCTATAGGCGCGTCGCGGGCGCACGCAACGCGCCGGGACGGGATGATCGATGAGCGACGCGGCGGACAGGCTGAACGAGATAAAGACGAAGATCACCAACGCGGCGGCGCGCGCGCACCGCAAGGCCGACGACATCTGCCTGATCGCGGTGTCTAAAACGCACGATGCCGCCGCGATCCGGCCGTTGATTGCCGCGGGCCAGCGCCATTTCGGCGAAAACCGGGTGCAGGAGGCCGCGGCGAAATGGCCCGAGCTGCGCGCCGAAACCCCCGACATCAAACTCCACCTGATCGGCCAGTTGCAATCGAACAAGGCCGACGAAGCGGTGGCGATGTTCGACGCGATCCATTCGGTCGATCGTTCGTCGCTGGTGCAGGCGCTGGCAAAGGCCTGCGACAAGGCGGGCAGGCAGCCGCAGCTGTTCGTACAGGTGAATATCGGCGACGAAGAGCAAAAGGGCGGCTGCAAGGTCGCCGACCTGCCTGCGTTGCTGGCCGAAGCGAAAGCGGCAGGCCTCAAGATCGAAGGCCTGATGGCCATCCCCCCCGCGGACATCGAACCCGCGCCCTTCTTTGCGTTGCTCGACGAACTGGCCGAGCGTCATGCGCTGACGGGGCGATCGATGGGGATGAGCGGCGATTATGAAACCGCGGTGATGCTGGGCGCGACGCACGTGCGCGTCGGAACGGCGTTGTTCGGCACGCGGGATTAGGTAGGTCATTTTGGCCGATTACCAAGATCGCAAGCCGGAGTAGAACTGGGCCAATAGACTTGTGGGGGGAGGTACGGTGATGACGCTCGTAGCAAGCCTGTTGCTATTGACATCATTCGATCAGGCACGAGCCACCGCGCTCGAGGCCTCGCTGCCCCCGACATCGAAAGCGACCGAATGTCATGAACCAGAAGGGTGGAATGAGGTAGCGCAGCGTAATCCACGCTATGTGGTCTTCGGCGAAATCCACGGCACGCAACAAGGACCGGAATTCATCGGCAGCTTGGCCTGCGCCCTAGCCACCAAGGGAGAGCGAGTTCTGGTTGCCGTCGAAAAAAGCGCGACGGATGATCCGGCTCTGCAAACTGCGTGGGCACTGCCCAAGGATCAGTTCCAAAAGTCTCTCGGGGACATTGGGTGGACCGGTCGACAGGATGGCGTGGCCAGCCAGGCGATGTTCGCGATGCTCGTAGGATTGCACGGCCTGAAAGAAAAAGGTTTACCCATCGGCATTGTCGCGTTCAACGGTGATCGCGATGCGGCTCAGTCCCAGCGCTTTGCTGATTTGGCCGGGCAAGGGCCACATGAAGCGGCGCAGGCGGAGAATATAGTTCACGCCGCTCAGCGGGCCAATTATGATCGGGTGCTGATCCTCGTCGGCAATTTCCACGCTCGGAAGCGAACGGTTGATTGGGGTGGTGCCCGGTTCGACCCAATGGCGGCGCGGCTCAATCGTTACGACAATACTTTGGCGCTGAACATGCGCTATGCGGCAGGAACCAGCTGGAACTGCGTTCGCAAAGCGGCGGCAGCGGTTGATGATGGGAAACCTCTCACCGATGAAGGGCTAGACTGCGGCATCCACCAGATACGGGGTAGCGCAGACCTTGGCCGCTCACCTTTTGTCGAACTCGTTGCCACTGAAAATAGGGCAGCGGACGACTATGACGGTTTCTTCTGGGTCGGGCCGGTCACTGGCTCTCCACCATTCGCCGCACAATAAGTCGCCGCCGATTGCAAGAGGAACGGCATCAACCGCCCTATTGATACTCCACGGTCACCGGAATCCGCCCGCGATAATCGCCGTCGTCGAGGCCCGCGATCTGTAACCGCCCGCCGAAGCGGAATTGCAGGCGGCCGTCGGGGCCGAGGCGGGGTGCGGCGCTGAGATCGGTCGCAAGGCCGGTGACGCGGGCGGTGCGGCCGTGGCTGCCCTCCAGATCGACGCTGGCCGGCAGGATGACGCGCACTTCGGCGCCCGGTTCGCCGCGAACGGTGACCGTGCCGGTGAGCGCGAAGCCGCCGAGGTCGATGACATCGCCGCGCAGGCGCCGGGCGCCCGTCACGGGGTCGACTTCAATTTCGCCGCCGCCCGCGCCGACCGCGATGCGGCCCATGTCGAGCCGCGTTTCGACCTCGACGCGCAGCGGCACCGCCGAATCGCGGACCCGCGCTGCCCCGGGGGCGTCGGCGGCGCAAAGCAGGCACGGCGCCGCCCTGACCGGCGGGCTGGCGAGCGCCAGCAGCAATCCCAGGACAAGACGCAGCTTCACGCCCAAAGCCTTAGGCGATCATGGTTAAACGCGCGTAAAAATAGGATGCGGGGCAGGGTACCGACCTCTTGCAGCATGTCACCCCAGACCCGATATCGGGTGCGACCGGCGATCCGGGCGATGCTCGCCAGCCGCGCAGGAGATATCCAGCATGACCAACCCGACCCCCGGCAAACCGCTCGACCCGATGGCGCACCATGTGCTGCGCGAAGGCGGCACCGAACGCGCGTTCACCGGCAAATATACCGACCACAAGGGCGACGGCGTCTATCGCTGTGCCGGATGCGGCGCGCCGCTGTTCGACAGCCGGACCAAATATGACAGCGGATCGGGCTGGCCGAGCTATACCGCGCCTGCCGGCGAGGCGGCGGTGACCGAACGGACCGACACCAGCCACGGCATGATCCGCACCGAAGTGCGCTGCACGGCGTGCGAGGGACATCTGGGCCATGTGTTTCCCGACGGACCCGGACCGACGGGGCTGCGCTACTGCATCAACAGCGCGGCGCTTGACTTCGCCGAGCGCGGGCCGGATGACGCAGGCTCCGGCAACGACTGATACGGTCGGCGCCCGGCGGCGGCGCTATCAGCTGACGCCGCAGGGGCGTGGCGAGGGAAGGAATAAGCAGCTTTGCGTCGCGAACGACAGTCGGCTTCGCCCGGAAAATCGGCCACCGGAAAATCTGCGCGCGCGCCGGGCGGCGGTGAACCATCGCGCTTTCGTCTGTGGACGCGGCGCCTGTTCCGCTGGGGACTGGCGCTGGGGCTGGTCGCGTTTGTCGCGGTCGCGGTCGCGGTCGGCCTGGCGGTGCAGCGGATGCCGAGTTTCGAGGAACTGAAGAAATCCCCCGCCGGTCAGACGATCCGCGTCCGCGCTGCCGACGGCACCGTGTTCCTGTCACTCGGCCCCAATTACGGCCGCTGGCTGACGCTGCGCGAAACGCCGCAGGTGATGCAGGACGCCATGGTCGCGGTCGAGGACCGACGCTTTCGCTATCACCCGGGGCTCGACCCGGTGGGCATGGCGCGCGCCGCGGTTGTGGCCGTGCAGAACCGCGGCAGCGGCCGCCGCTTGCAAGGCGCATCGACGATCACCCAGCAGCTGGCGCGCAACGTCTTTCTGTCGAACAGCTATGACTTCAGGCGCAAGACGCGCGAAATGATCCTCGCCCTCGCGCTCGAATGGAAATTTTCGAAGGACGAAATCCTCGAACTTTATCTGAACAAGGTCTATTTCGGCGGCGGCAGCTATGGCATCGACGCGGCGTCGCGGCGTTTCTTTGGCCATAGCGCGACCGAAATGTCGCTGTCCGAGGCGGCGGTGGTCGCGGGGCTGGTCAAGGCACCGTCGCGCTATTCGCCGACCGCCGATGCCTCGGCCGCGCTGGGCCGCGCCGGGGTCGTGCTCGGCGTGATGGTCGATGCCGGGGTGATTACGCAGGCGCAGGCCGACAGCGCCAAGCCGGCCGATGTCCAGCTGGCGCAGGAAACCGGGCAGAACAGCGCGCGCTATTTCACCGACTGGGCGCTGCCGCAGCTCGACATGCTGATCGACGAGGGCAGCGAAGCACTCGACGTCTATACGACGATCGACCTCAATATGCAGCGCGCGGCGACCGCCTCGATCCAGGCCAATACACCGGCCGGGGTGCAGGGCGCGCTCGTCTCGCTCGACCGCGACGGCGCGGTGCGCGCGATGGTCGGCGGTACCGACTATGTCAGCTCCAACTACAATCGCGCGACGCAGGCGCTGCGCCAGCCGGGGTCGGCGTGGAAGTTGTTCGTCTATATGGCGGCGCTGGAGGCGGGGTATAAGGTCGGCGATCCGGTCGTCGACGAACCGGTGACGATCAACGGCTGGAGCCCACGCAACTCGTCGGGGCGTTTTGCGGGCGCGATGGATCTGCGCAGCGCCTTTGCCTATTCGGTCAATACCGTCGCCGCCAAGCTGGGTGACGAAATCGGCTTTTCGGCGGTCGCCAACATGGCGCGGCGGTTCGGCATCACCACCCCGATCAACACCCACCCGTCGATGGTACTGGGCAGCGCCGAGGTGCGGGTGATCGACATGGCCGCGGCCTTTGCCGCGGTGGCGCGCGGCGGGGTTTCGGTCGAACCCTATGGCATCACCAAGGTGACAACCGCCGACGGGCGGCTGCTGTACCAGCGCCCCGCCGAGCGCGGCCAGGTGCTGGTCGACAAATGGGTCGCCGCCGGGATCACCGACCTGCTGCAAACCGCGGTGAACACCGGGACCGGCCGCGCGGCGCAGATCGGTCGTCCGGTGGCGGGCAAGACCGGAACGACGTCGAGCAACAAGGATGGCTGGTTTCTGGGCTTTTCCAGCGGGTTGACCACCGGCGTCTGGATGGGCCGCGACGACGCGAAAGCCGTCGGGGGACTGCAGGGCGGGCGAGCGCCGGCCAAAGCCTTTGCCGATTATATGCGCATCGCGGTGGCGCGGCGCCCGGTGGAACAGTTCGACACCGAAGTCGTGCTGCCCGAATGGCAGCTGGAGGACGAGGGTGACGCCTATATGGGCGAGCCGGGAGAGGACGGGCTGGTCGACGACAATGGCATGCCGATCGAACTGCCCTATGACATGCGCCCTCCCGAAGCGACGGCACCGCCGCCGCCCGAACCGGGGCCGGTCCTCGACCAGCAGTGGATCGAGGAACAGACAGGGCGGCGCGGCGCCAACGACAATGGCGCACCGCCGCGCGGAGGCGGTCAGCCGAAGGTCCAGCCGCCGGTGGTGAAAGCGCCGCCGAACCGCACGCAGCCGCAACCGGGCGATTTCAACTAGGGTCCTGACCCTAGGTTCTGACCCTGGCTTCAACGCATATGTTCGCGCCGCTCCTATTGCGGGCAAAAACGGCGATACTTCCCTTTGGCGCTGCCCCACATCGCGCCGGCCAGACAGCCCTCCCGGTTCTGCCTGAATGACAGCGTTCCGACGTCGGGATGCCGCATTTTCATTTCCAATATGTCGCCGTTCGAGCTGCGATCGGCTTCATACAGCCATTCGCGGTCATTGAAATGGCCGACATATTTCACGTGGCTGTCGTCGATGAACTGCAGATATTCGCCGGTCTCTGCATCGACATAGCGCTGGCCGGGCCCCGCGCAGGCTCCAAGCGCGGCGAGCGCCGCGGATGCGACCAACATCCGCCCCGTGCGGGACAAGCCCGCCGCACATTTGTTGTAAACAGCACATATCGGCATGACGATTCTCCTTTCGCTTGCCCGCGCAGGTTAGTCGCCTTGCGGACGCGACGTCTTGACGGGAATCTCAAGAATTTCTGATGCTGTTCCGGCGGATGGCGCGACCGGTCGGTGGGCGGTCGATCGCGGGGAGGATATGAAAAGATCCCTTGGTGACCCCTACGGGAATCGAACCCGTGTTTCAGCCGTGAGAGGGCCGCGTCCTGACCGCTAGACGAAGGGGCCGCTGGGTCGGGAATTTTCGGAGCAACAGCCCGCCGACCGCGCGCCTGACCGTGGTGACCCCTACGGGACTCGAACCCGTGTTTTCGCCGTGAAAGGGCGACGTCCTAGACCGCTAGACGAAGGGGCCGTCGTTCGGTGAAGCGGCGCCTTAGACTCGCTTGTTCATACGGTCAAGCGCGCTGGCGCGCCGTGCGCGTAAAAATGTTGCGCGATGCCGGGTCATTCGGCCCAGGCGGCGTCCTCCAGATGCAGCTCGGCGGCGGGGCGGCTGCCCCAGTCGTCGCGTTTGGCGCGGCCCGCGAGCCATAATTTGCGCCCGCCGCGCGCGTGGAGCAGGGTCTGGCCGAGCTCGGTTTCGGCGCTGCGGAACGCCATCGCCTTGAACCGCGCGCCATCGTCGCCGACGACGATCAGGCGGACATGGTCGGTGCCGACGATGCTGGCCTCGACGATTCGCACCGGCCCGGTCGCGACGCGCGGTGCGGGCCAGCCGGCACCATAGGGACCGGCGCTTTCGATCGCGTCGCACCATAAGGGCGAAATGCCGCGCGGCGCGAGCACCGCGTCGATCAACAGCGACTTGTCACCGCTCGCGCGTTCGACATCGGCGGCGAGCCGGTCGTTCAGGAAGGCGCCGAGCGCATCGACCTTGTCGGCGGCGACGGTCAGCCCCGCCGCCATCGCATGGCCGCCGCCCGCGACGAGCAGCCCGCTTTCCTTTGCGGCGAGGATCGCTGCGCCCAGATCGACGCCGCTGATCGAGCGCCCCGATCCCTTGCCGACACCCGCGTCATCGACCGCGATGACGATCGCGGGGCGGTGCAGCCGCTCCTTCAGCCGTCCGGCGACGATGCCGATCACCCCGGGGTGCCAGCCCTGCCCGGCGACGATCGCGACGGGCGCGTTACCGCAAGCGGTGCTCGCCGCCATTGCCTCTTCAAGCACCCCCGCTTCGATCGCGCGGCGTTCCTCGTTCAACCGGTTGAGTTCCTGCGAAATCTCGGCGGCTTCCTGCGGATCGGACGTCGTCAGCAAGCGCACGCCAAGGTCGGACTTGCCGACGCGCCCGCCGGCGTTGATCCGCGGACCGAGCGCAAAGCCCATGTCGCTGGCGGTCGGCGGCTTGGTCAGCCGCGCCGCGTCCATCAGCGCCGCCAGCCCGGTGTTGCCGCGCCGTGCCATCACCTTCAGCCCCTGCGTCACCAGCGCGCGGTTGAAGCCGGTCAGCCGCGCGACATCGGCGACGGTGCCGAGCGCGACCAGGTCGAGCAGGTCGATCAGCGCGGGCTCGTCGCGGCCTGCGAAAAAGCCACGCGCGCGCAGGGTGCGGAGCAGCGCCGCGCCGAGCAGGAAGGCGACCCCGACCGCGGCCAGATTGCCGTGGATCGCGGCGTCAGGCGCTTCGTCGAGCCGGTTGGGATTCACCAGCGCCAGCGCCGCAGGCAGCATCGTCGCACATTGGTGGTGGTCGACGACGATCACCTCGACCCCCGCCGCATTGGCTTCGGCGATGGCCTCGAACGCCTGCGCGCCGCAATCGACGGTGACGACCAGCTTCGATCCCGCCTCGCCGATCTTGACCAGCGCCGCGCCCGAGGGGCCATAACCCTCCATCAATCGGTCGGGGATATAAGCGCCCGCGGGCAGCCCGAGGCCGCGCAGCAGCCGCACCAGCAGCGCCGCCGACGTCGCGCCGTCGACATCATAATCGCCAAAGATCGTCACCGCCTCTTGCCGTTCGACCGCATCGGCCAGCCGCGCTGCGGCGGCGTCCATGTCGCGGAACAGCGACGGGTCGGGCATGAAACCGCGCAAGGTCGGGCTGCGCTGGCGGTCGAGATCGTCGCGGTTCACCCCGCGGGCGAGCAACAGCTGGGTGACCAGATCGTCGGGGGCGAGATTTTCGGACGCCATATCGGCGCTCGCGCGGCGCCAGTGCCACGGCTGGCCGAGGATCGAGCGGGTGATGCCCAGCGCCGCTTCGTTCATGCGCGGGCTCGCGCGGTCAGGATGCGGTCGCGCAGGTCGCGCGCCGTCGCCAGCGGGATCGCCGGGATTTCATGGCTGGCGAGCGAACTGCCGCCGGGAACCCCGAACACCAGGGTCGCGAGGCCGAGCGGACGCAGGATGAAATCGCTCTTGAGGTCGACGCTCTGCACCGATGCGTGCGGCAGCAACGTCAGCCTGGGTTTCCAGAAACCGCGGCGGATCGCGACCTGTTCGCCAAGGTCGGTCCAGCGATGGAAACGCACCCCGAACAGCGCCGCCGCACCAATCGCCAGGCCGACGACCGGCCCGAACCAGCCGAGCGCCTGCCCGAACGCCACCGCGACCAGCCCGCCGGTGCTTGCGGCCAGTGCGCCGACGAGACCGCCGAGCGCGATGACGCTGTGGCTTTGCTGCCACGCGACATCGGGGGCAGGGCGCGCGATCGCGACTTCGGCCAGCACCAGATCGATGTCATCGAGCTTGGCGAACGGCACGACCTGATGGTCGCGTTCCTTCTCGCCGTCGCTCGCCAGGCTTTGCAGCCTGAGTTCGTGCCAGCCGAACAGGCGGCGGAACCAGCCGGTCAGCAGGATCGCCGCCTGCACGCGCTTCACCGGCACCGCGACGTCGGTGCGCGTCGTCAGCCCGCGGGTACGGCGCAGCGCGCGCGGTTCGCGGGTCAGGCGGAAATCCCAGTTGGCGAAAAACATCGTCACGATCCCGCTCGCGAAACCGATGAGGAGCAGCGACAATGCAGCGCCGATTGCGGCGACCCAGCGATGCGCGACGACCCATTGTTCGAGGCCGTAGCGTTCGGCCAGACCGGTCCAGTCGCGGATGCTGAAGATATTGAAATCAAAGGGCAGGAAATCGTCGAAAAACTGCATCGCCGCACCGACAACGGCGAGCGCGGCGAGCGAAAAGTTGAACAGGCCTGCCAGAAGGAGCTGACGCGGGGTCATCGCGAACAACAACCGGTCCCCGTGCTCCGCTGCCGTCTCGGTCGCATCGCTTGCCGCTGCGGCCGTGGTCGGCATCGCGTCGCTGCGGTGCGCGCGGATCGTCGTGCGCAGCGCCTGCGCCGCATCGAGTGCGATCGCGTCGAGGTCGGCGTCATTCTCCTTGCCGCCGGCGCCGGTTTCGAACCCGACCTTGGCGATGCCCAGTGCGCGCGACACCAGCCCCTGTTCGATGCTGACGTCCTGAATGCGGTCGAACGGGATGGTACGGTGCTGGCGCGACAGGACCCCGCTTTCGATCACAATCTCGTCGTCGCCGACCAGAAACCGGAAGCGCAACCAGTGCAACCACGCCGCGACCAGCGAGATCAGCAGAAAAGCCAGCAGCGCCGGGACGATCCACACCCAGTTGCCGGTAAAGCCCAGCGCCGCGACCGCGGGCAGGAAGTTCACACTGCGCGGCCCCAGCTTGACGATCGCCAGCGCCAGCGTTGCCGGGTGCAGCCGCTGCCAGTTCGCGTCGTCGTCGATGGTCGGGGCGGCGGGTGCCGCGGCGGCGGCGTCGCTCATGCGAAATCGGTCTGGATATGGCGGCGGATCGTCTCGCGCATCGCGGCGGCCAGGTCGGCGGGCAGGCCGGGCAGGGTGACGGTGCTGTTGTGCGTCCCCGATGTGTGGACGATCAGGTGCGACAGGCCGAACCAGCGCTCGACCGGACCCTGCCCGACATCGATATGCTGAACGCGCACGAACGGCACGATGGTGTCGGTGCGGAACAACCAGCCGCGCGCGACGCGCAGTTGTCCTTCGCCGATCTTGTATCCCCAGCGCGCGACGCGCCGCGACGGAAAGGTCAGGATGACAATGATCGCGATCAGCCACGCCAGCGCGGTGATCAGCCCGTACGGCCCCTCGATATGGCGGATCAGCAGATAATCGAACACGCTCGCCCCGATCGCCAGCGGGATCAGGTTCAGCGCCGTCGCGATGCGCAGCACCTGGGCAAAAGCGGGATCGACCGGATCGAGCCCCTCGGCGGCGTTCAGCGCTTCGGGATCGAACGGGTCGGTCTGGTGGACAGCGGGGGTGTCGGTCATGCGTCCCCGTTACCGTGTCTGGGGCCTAGGGCACAACCACATTGAACCGCGGGTCCGCCGGAGGATGCAGCGCGAACCACGACAGGAACGCCACGGTGTCGCCGTCGATCCGGATCGCGCCCGACTGCATCAGCGCCGGAAACTGCGCCTGCCCCAGCATCACATCGTCGAGCGTCCGGCGATCGAGCGTCACGGTTGCGGTCGGCGCGGGCGCGGTCACGCCATAGCGCGGCACCTCGACCCCGCCGCCGACGACGATCGCCACCATCTCCTTGCTGTCGGGCAGCACGAACTGGAAGGTGCCGTTCAGCGCTGCACCCTTTTCGGCGTCGAAACGTGTCGCCAGCGCGTCGAAGAAAACGCTGGTGGGGATCGCGCTGACGAAGCTGCGGCTTTGCCCGTTGCCGGTGACATTTTCGATCGCGGTGCCGCGCAGCGTCGCCGCGGCGGCAAGATAATAGTTCCGCCAAGCGCCCGATTCGGCCTGATACCCCAGCTGGTCATACGCCGAAGCCAGCGCCGCGCGCGCTGCTGCGTTATCGGGCTGGGCAAACACCAGCTTGTTCAGCAATTCCGCCGCCCAGCGATAGTCGCCCGCCGCGATCGCCGCGCGGCCGGCGGCCAGCAGCTTGTCGGCGCCGCCCGCCAGCGCGACATATTTGGGCGCCGACTGCTCCGGGGGCAGCGGGTTGAAATTCGCCGGATTGCCGTCCCACCAGCCGAAATAGCGCTGGTACACCGCCTTCATGTCGTGGTTGAGCGTGCCATAATAGCCGCGCGTCCCGAAATCGCGCCCCTGCACCGGCGCATCGGGGGTCGCGTCGGCCAGTTCGTGCAGCGTCGCGCCGCGGTTGGCGAGGAACAGGGTGCGGTCGTGGACATAACGATAGACGTCGCGCTGGTTGGCGAGCAGCGCCGATACGTCGCCCGCGCCCCATGTCGGCCAGTGGTGCGACGCCAGCGCGACCTCGGCCTGGCCGCCCCATTTGACCAGCATCGCGTCGATAATCTTCGACCAGCGCAGCGCATCGCGCACCTGCGCGCCGCGCAGGGTCAGCACATTGTGCAAATTGCGGGTGACGATCTCGGTCGTGTGCAGCGCCTTGTACGCCGGGATATAGAACACAAACTCCGACGGCGCTTCGGTGCCGCCCGCGTCGAGGAAATCGAACGCCAGCCCGTCGATGCTGAGGGTGCCGCCGCCGGTGCCGACCACCTCGGTCGGCTCCATATAGCCGATCGTCCCCGACGACAGTTTCGGCCCCAGCCCGGTATCGACCTGCCCCGCGGGTCCGGGCGGCAGGATCGCGCCGAACATATACAGCGCGCGCCGCCCCATCGCGGTCCCGGCGAGGACGTTTTCGGCGGTCGCTTCCTCCGAAAAGCCATGCGGCGCGATGATGCGGATCTTGTCGCGCTTGACCTGTTCGGGCGTGACAATCCCGCCGACGCCGCCGAAATGGTCGCTGTGGCTGTGCGAAAAGATCACCGCCTTGATCGGCCGTTGGCCCGATTTCGCCGCGACCGTATCGGCGAACAATTTCCAGCTCGCCGCGGCGGCTTCCTCGGTCAACAGCGGGTCGACGATAATCCACCCGCTTTTGCCGCGGATGATCGTCATCACCGAAATATCATAGCCGCGCACCTGCCAGATCTTGTCGGGGACGACCTCGAACAGGCCATGGACCGCGTTGAGCCGCGCCTGCCGCCACAGCGACGGATTGACCGTGTCGGGCGCTTCGGCCGCATCAAGAAACGCATAGGGCCGCCGGTCCCACACCGTCTTGCCCTGCTTGTCCAATATGACCCCGTCCGGAATCTCCGCCAGCTTGCCGCGCGTCGCATTCGCCATGTCGCGCGGGTCGTCCAGTGGCAGGCGCTGGGCGAGTGCGGCCTGCGCGGCGCGCGTCGCCTCGCTTGCGGCGTCCTGGGCGATCGCGGCAAAGGGCAGGGCGCTGGCGAGCAGCAGGGCGGTCAATCGGCGCATATCGTCTCTCCCCCATATTTTGACGCCAGCTTGCGCCGCACGTCGCGGCTTGGCAAGCATCGCTGCATGACCGACGCCCCCGCGCTCCTGATCGTCTGGCACAGCCGCACCGGCGGCAGCGCAGCGCTCGCGCACGCCGCCGCCGCGGGGGCCGGGGCGGCGGGGCAGCTGGTCCGCGCCGAGGACGTCACCCCCGACCGTCTCATCGCGGCGGGCGGCTATCTCTTCATCGGTCCCGAAAACCTCGCCGCGCTGTCGGGCGCGATGAAGGAGATGTTCGACCTTTGCTATTATCCGTGCCTCGGCCAGCTCGAAGGCCGCCCCTATGCGACGATCATCTGCGCGGGGTCCGACGGCGAAAACGCCCAGCGCCAACTCGACCGCATCGCGACTGGCTGGCGCCTGAAACGGGTGGTTGAGGGCATGATCGTAAACACCGCCGCACAGACGCCGGAAGCGATCCTGGCGCCAAAGACGATCGGGGCGGACCGCCTCGCCGACGCCCGCGATCTGGGCGCGGCATTGGCGGAGGGGTTGGCGGCGGGCATCTTTTGACCCGTCGGGTTCGACCTGGCGAGGTTAATGCGGGACCAGCCCGATCTCCACGCCGGTCTTGTCGTGCAGCGCGAACTTGTCGACGATATCGGCGCTGGCGCGATTATATCCGACCACATCGACGCTCCGTCCCTCGCGCCGCAACTTGGCGACGATCTTGTCGAGCGCTCCGACCCCCGAAATATCCCAGAAATGCGCCGCCGAAACGTCGATCAGCACATGGCCGACCTCGCTTTCAGTCTGGAACGCGCGGGTAAAACGATCGACCGAGGCAAAGAAAATCTGCCCGGTGACGCGGTACGTCGCGGTGGTGCCATCGGCCGAAAGCTCACGCTCGACCGCGAACATCCGCCGCACCTTGCCGGCAAAAAACACCCCCGAGAGCAGCACGCCCGCCAAGACGCCGAGCGACAGGTCATGCGTCGCCACGACGACGATCACCGTCGTCAGCATGACGATCGACGATGTCGGCGGATGACGGCGCAAATTGGGAATCGAATTCCAGCTGAATGTCCCGATCGACACCATGATCATCACCGCGACCAGCGCGGGCATCGGCACCTGCCCGACGAACGGACCAAGCACCGCCAGCAGGAACAGCAGGAACGCCCCGGCGGTAAAGGTCGACAGCCGCCCGCGGCCGCCCGACGTCACGTTGATCACCGACTGGCCGATCATCGCACAGCCGCCCATGCCGCCAAAGAAGGCCGCGACGATGTTCGCCCCGCCCTGCCCGGCACATTCGCGCTGCTTGTCGCTGTCGGTGTCGGTCATGTCGTCGACGATCTGCGCGGTGAGCAGGCTTTCGAGCAGCCCGACCGCCGCCATGGTGAGCGAATAGGGCAGGATGATCTGGAACGTTTCCCACGTCAGCGGAACGTTCGGCAACGCAAAGGCCGGCAGGCCTTCAGGCAATTTGCCCATGTCGCCCACCGTATTGACCGGCAAGCCGAAACCGATGCTGATCGCCGACAGGATCAGGATCGCGACCAGCGGCGACGGCACCGCTTTGGTCAGGCGCGGTAACAGATAGATGATCGCCAGCCCGCCCGCGACCATCGCATAGGTTTGCCAGCCGACGTTAATCAGCTGCGGCAACTGCGCCATGAAGATCAGGATCGCCAGCGCGTTGACGAAACCAGTGATGACCGACCGCGACACGAACTGCATCAACAGGTCGAGCCGCAGCAGCCCGGCAACGATCTGGATCAACCCCATCAGGATCGTCGCCGCAAACAGATATTCGACGCCATGATCGCGCACCAACGGGATGACGAGAACGGCGACCGCTGCGGTGGCAGCCGAGATCATGCCGGTGCGTCCGCCGGTAAACGCGACAACCATCGCGATCGCGACCGACGCGTAAAGTCCAACGCGCGGATCAACCCCGGCGATGATCGAAAACCCGATCGCTTCGGGGATCAAGGCAAGCGCAACGACGATTCCGGCCAGAATTTCGCGGCGCAGCGAGGCGCCGTCCGTGAACCACTGGTGGCGATACGACGACAAGGAAACAGACATTGAAATTCCACAACAAGGCACATGGCGCCAGCTTGGACGCAGAAATCATATCATGTGTGATGTCGTCCGGCGGATCGGCGGCCGGAATAGCCACCCGGATTTGCACCGGGTCCATGCGATTGCGCGGCACCTAGCCCGGCGTTGCTCGATGCGCAAGCGCATCGGCAACCGGCTCTCAGCTAATGCGGTGCTCGCCCTTCACCCAGCGCACCGTCCCCGAAGATGCGCGCATCACCACCGTTTCGGTGGTCATCACGCCGTCGCGGCGGTGCTTGACGCCGCGCAGCAGCGATCCATCGGTCACGCCCGTTGCGGCAAAGATCACGTCGCCCTTGGCCAGATCTTCCAGGTCATAGACGCGGTCGAGATCCTCGACGCCCCATTTCGCAGCGCGCTTGCGCTCGTCGTCGTTGCGGAACAGCAACCGGCCCTTGAACTGGCCGCCGACACAGCGCAGCGCCGCCGCCGCCAGCACACCCTCGGGCGCGCCGCCGCTACCCATATAGATGTCGACATTGGTGTCGGGATTGGTTGTCGCGATCACCCCGGCAACGTCGCCGTCGGGGATCAGCGCGACGCCGCAGCCCAGCGCGCGCAGCTCGGCGATCATCGCTTCGTGGCGCGGGCGGTCGAGCACGCACACCATCACCTCTGCCGGGGTGCAGCCCTTTTCCTTGGCAACGGCTTCGACATTCTGGCGGATGCTGTTGTCGAAATTGACCACATTGGGCGAGTAACCGGGGCCGACCGCCAGCTTGTCCATATAGACGTCGGGGGCGTTGAGCAGGCAGCCTTCCTCGGCGATCGCCAGCACCGCGAGCGCGTTGGGGCCGGCCTTGGCGGTGATCGTCGTGCCTTCGAGCGGATCGACCGCGATGTCGATCTTCGGGCCTTTGCCCGGCGCGCTGCCGACCTTTTCGCCGATGTACAGCATCGGCGCCTCGTCGCGTTCGCCTTCGCCGATGACGATCGTGCCATCCATATACAGCGTGTTGAACGCGGTGCGCATCGCTTCGACCGCGGCGGCGTCGGCGGCTTTCTCGTCGCCGCGACCGATCAGTTTTGCGGCGGCGATCGCCGCGGCTTCGGTGACGCGCACCATTTCGAGTACGAGCACCCGGTCGAGGTTGCTGCCGCTGGTCGTCATGTCCGCCGATCTCCGTCTTTACATCTTGCCTTGTCGCCCCGCTCGGGCATGGTGCGCGCCATATGGCCGGTCGCTCTGCTTGTCGAGGATGCTTCGCCCGATTCGGAGCCGCTGTGACGCTCCTTTGCGTCGTGCCGGTGACGGCCGCAGCACAGGTGCAGGGGCCACCCGCCCCGCCACCGCCGCGCGACGCCGAAACCGCCGCCGCCAATGCCAAGGAACTGGTCGACCCGATCCGCCGCTGCAAACCCGCCGACGACGGCTCGATCAACGTGTGCGGTACCGATACCCAGCGCCACCGCCTGACCCCCGAACTGCGCGCGATCGCCAACGAAGGCCGCGAGGCACCGCCCAAGCTGCCGCGCGCCGAGGCAAAGGCGATGAGCCTCGACAAGCTGCCGTACAACTGGATGTCGATCGGCGGCCGCTATCCACCCGGCCCCGAATATAATGCGCTGTACGAAATGGCGAAGCGCGCGACCGACCCCGAAACGGGGACGGCGCCGCCGGCAGAACCGGAAGGCTAAAGGGCCAGGATCGGCATCAGCATCGGCGCGCCGACGACATGGTCCGATTTCGCCAGGATCGCGAGCGCCGCATCGATCGCGCGTGCCGGGCCTGCATGGGTGACGAGCACGATGACGACGCCATCTTCCTCGTCGGTCCCGCGCTGGATAAAGCTTTCGATCGACACCCCGGCATCGCGCATCGCGGTGGCGATCTCGGCCAGCACCCCGATGCGGTCCTCGACGATCAGGCGGACATAATGTTTGCCGACCCGCGCGCCGGCGTCGGCGACCGGTGCGGCGTCGAGCGAATCGACCGGCATCGCAAAGGCGGGGCCATATTCGTCGCGCGCGATGTCGATGATGTCGGCGACGATGGCGGAGGCGGTCGGTCCGGCGCCCGCGCCGGCGCCCTCGAAGAACAGGCGGCCGACGAAGTTGCCCTCGGCGACCACCGCGTTGAGCGCGCCGGGCACATAGGCGAGCGGATGGTCGGCGGGCACCAGGCACGGCTGGACATGCTGGTACAGCCCGCTTTCGTTGCGTTCGGCCATGCCGATCAGGCGGACGCGGTGGCCCAGCGCCTCGGCCTCGCGGATGTCGGCGGCGATCAGGTTCCGGATGCCGTTCGCCGTCACCGCGCCGATGTCGAGCCTTGTCCCGAAACACAGCGCCGCCAGGATCGACAGCTTGTGCGCCGCGTCGATCCCGTCGACGTCAAAGGCCGGGTCGGCCTCGGCATAGCCTTCCGCCTGCGCCGCGCCCAGCGCCTCGGCAAAGCTGGCGCCGTTCCGCTCCATCTGCGTGAGGATATAATTGCAGGTGCCGTTGAGGATGCCATAGACGCGCGCGATCTCGTTCGCCGACGCGCCCTCGCGGATCGCCTTGATCACCGGGATGCCGCCCGCGACCGCGGCTTCATATTTCAGCGGCGTGTCGCGCTCTTCGGCGAGTCGCGCCAGATCCAGCCCGTGATGTGCGATCATCGCCTTGTTGGCAGTGACCAGCGCCTTGCCCGCCCCCAGCGCGTGCCGCGCCAGCGTCAGCGCCGACCCGTCGGCGCCGCCGATCATCTCGACGACGACATCGACGTCGTCGGCGGCGACCAGCGCGTCCATATCGTCTTCCCAGCGATAGCGCGTCAGGTCGATGCCGCGGTCCTTGTGCCGGTCGCGCGCCGATACCGCGACGATCTCGACCGACCGGCCGGCGCGACGTGCGATCAGCTCGCGATTCGCCTCGAGCAGCCGCACGACGCCACCGCCGACGACGCCGATCCCGGCGAGCGCAACGCGCAGCGGCGGACGGGGGGCGGTCGGGGCAGGGTGGGGCGACATGCGGGACTCCGTATCCGGGCGCGCGCCATCGCCCGCCCTCCGGTCCGGCCCCTATCGGCTTTTGTCAGCGAAACAAGCCCCGCGCGCCTGGGGCGCCGCGAAGCAAATCTTTACCGCACCGGCGGTTTGCGGGTGCGCGCGCAGTCGCCGAGCGCGCCCAGCACCACGCCATAATCGGACGCCGCCTTGCGGCGATCCTCGGGCGCGGTGCCCGCCAGCTTGTTCAGCGGCAACTGGCGCGGCAGCCCGCAGGCGAGCCGGTACCAGGCGAGCGTATTCCGCGCCGGGACCTCTGCCGACCCGTCGACGATCTCGCCGAACGCTGCCGCCCAGCGGCGCGACCCGTTGGCGGCGGTCAGGACGGTCAGCGATACCGGCTCGCCGGTGCTGGTATCGAGGAACAATTGCGTCTCGCCCTCGCCGGGCAGCGTGCCGGGGACGTGAAAGCCGTTGGCGATGCCGGTGATCGCGGGCGGCGCCCCCGGCTTGACCAGCTCGGTCAGGATCGCGCGCAATTGCGATTCGGTCGCCGCGTCCCAGGGCAACTGCGCGTCGGGCGCGACCAGCCGGATGCTGCTCGTGCTGTTGCTGCCCGCACTCGCGCCCGCGACAGGACGGGCAAAGAGCAGGACGGGCTGTTTCTTCTTGAGCTTCACCGGCTTGCCGCGCGCATCGAGCGGCAGATCGACGAGGTAGTTGACCCGCGCCGCCAGCGGCCCCGCCCCGCGAATCAGGCTGACCACATCGGCCTCGACATAGAATCGGCTGTGGCCGGCCGCGACGCCGACGGCCTGGGCGGGTTTCAGCGCCGCCGCGCTGTGGATACGGGCGTGGAGCGCGATCGGCGCGGCGGTCGCCAGGTCGGCGATATCGGCATAGGTGAAGGGGCCGGTTGCCGTCGCTGTCGGCGGCGTCTGCATCGCCGAAACCGTTGCAAATCCTGGGCTCATGGCCAAAAGCCCGGCCGCCAGTAACGAAGCATGGACGCGCATGGTCGATTCACTTTCCATCATATTGGCGCCGCTCGCGACGCGGAAATTTCCATCATGGGACAAGCCACATTAACCGCTGATAAAGGGTTTGCGAACTTGTCGCCACCGCGATAGGACGGGCGCGAAACGTCCGGCAAAAACATAATAAGCCGAACGAAGCTCCGCCGGGTCTGTGGAACGCATCGGAAATCATCCGGGCATTTGGCAACTGGACCTGTCGGGTGGGAATTGGTGTCAGGATGATCTAGCAAGGAGCGTCGTCCCTGAATGGCTTATGGTGATAATGTCGACCCTAAAAGCAGGGTAGTCTCGATCGTCTTGGTGGGGTTGTTGACGGCGGTGATGGGCTATGGCCTCGTCAACGGCCTGAATATCAGCATCGTCAAGAAGATCGCGGAAAAACTGGACGTCGTCGACGTCGAAGAACCGCCGCCGCCGGAAGAACCGCCGCCGCCGCCGCCGCCGGACAATGTCCTGCCGCCGCCGCCGCCGGTCGTGACGCCGCCGTCGCCGATTCCGCCGCCGGTGACGACCAACACGGTGCAGTCGGTGCCGACGCCGCCGCCCGCGCCGCCGCCTCCGGTTTTCGTGCCGCCGGCACCGCCCGCACCGCCGCCGACGCCCGATCTCAGCGCCGCCGGTTCGCCGCGTGGCAACCCCGCGCGCTGGGCGACGAACGACGACTATCCGGCCCGCGCGATGCGCGAAGAGCGTGAAGGCACGACGGGTTTCTCCGTCAGCTATGACGCGACGGGCAAGATCACGTCGTGCGACATCACCTCGTCGAGCGGCCATGCCGACCTCGATGCGGAAACCTGCAAGCTCATCACGCGCCGCGGCCGGTTCAATCCGGGCAAGGACCGTGCCGGCAACCCGCAGGGTGGCAACTACAGCAATCGTATCCGGTGGCAGATTCCGCGCTGATCCGGCGCGCGACTGTCCATCATCCGAATTTCAGCGAATTTCTTGAGAGGGAATATCCAATATGTTTAATCTGATCGCGAACGCCGCTGCTGCGGCACCGGCCCACGACGTCGGCCTCACCCTGATGCCTGCGGCGATGTGCGTGAAGGAAGAAGGGTCCAACCCCTATGGCATGATCCCCGCGCTCTGCGACGGCGGTATCGTCGGCCAGCTGACCTTCCTGACCTTGCTGATCATGTTTGTCGGCACGCTCTACATCCTGTTCACCAAGCTGTTTGAACAGAATAAGGTGATGAACCAGGGCAAGGCGGTCGATGCCAATTTCTGGCGCGCCCCGACGCTGGCCGAAGGTGCCGCGAAGCTGGAAAAGAACAGCGCCTATCGCCAGGTTGTCGAAGACGGCCTGCGCGCCAATGAAGAGCATAACAAGCTGACCGACCCCGTCGAAGCGCACGACTGGATGCACGGTACGCTCGAACGCTCGCAGAACCACATCAACTCGAAACTCAACGGCGGTCTCGCCTTCCTCGCGACCGTCGGTTCGACCGCGCCGTTCGTCGGCCTGTTCGGTACCGTTATCGGTATTCTGCGCGCGCTGGTGAAGATCGGTGCGTCGGGTCAGGCGTCGATCGACACCGTCGCCGGTCCGGTCGGTGAAGCGCTCATCATGACCGCGATCGGTCTGATCGTGGCGGTTCCCGCGGTGCTCGCGTTCAACTGGCTGCAGAGCCGCAACAAGGCGATCGCCCGCCGCCTGTCGACCTTCTCGAACGACGTGCTCGGTTCGATCATGTCGAACGGCCAGGTGAAGCCGGTTCCGTCGGGTCCGGCACCGAAGGCTGCCGCCCCGGCTGCCGCGCCGAAAAAGGCCTGAGGCGGTATGGGGATGCCCGCCCCGCGCCGCAAGGCGGGGGCGGGACCCACTGGACAGGGCAGGCAGGCCGCCCGGCGTGCAAGCCCGATGTCCGTGACATGAATTTTAGTGACAGGATACTGATCCTATGGCGATGAGTGTAGGCGACAAGGGCGAAGAGGCCCCGATGTCCGAAATCAACACGACGCCGCTCGTCGATATCATGCTCGTGCTGCTCATCATCTTCCTTATCACGGTTCCCGTGGTGCTGGAGACGGTGAACCTCGAGCTTCCCGACGTGGCGTTCGAGGTGACGACGACAAAGCCCGAAAATGTGCTGCTGTCGATCCGCTCGGCGGACACCGATGGCGACGGGCTTCCGAATCCCGAAAGCACCGCTTGCGAAGTCTATTGGGGCCAGACTCCCGTGGATTCGAAGCAGCTGCTGGAACGCGGCCAGAAAAAGCTGGAGCAGCTGATCGAGGATATCGGCGGCGTCGAGAATATCACCGAGGAAAATTTCCCCGAGGTACATATTCGCGGCGACGTGAACACCCCGTATCAGTGCATCGGTGGCGCGATCTACACGATGCAATATGCCGGCTTCCAGAAAATCGGGTTCATCTCTGAACCTGCGGCTGGCTCGGGCACGGTCGGCCGCCTGTAACGGCGTCGGCGATTTTTCGAACGAAGGAATAACCCTATGTCGATGGCAGTTGGAGACCGGGACGAAAACGAACCGATGATGGACATGAACACGACGCCGTTGATCGACGTCATGCTCGTGCTCCTTATCATGTTCATCATCACCATCCCGGTCCAGACCCATGCGGTAAAGATCGACCTGCCGGTTCCGACCGACAGCCAGAGCAATGTCGATCCGGAGAAGAACAAGGTGATGATCGATCCCGCGGGAACGATCACCTGGAACGGTACGCCGATCGACCTGGCGCAGCTGGCGCAATATCTGGAACAGACCAAGGCGCTGCCGGTCGAACCCGAATTGCAGGTCCAGCCCGATCCCTATGCGCGTTACATCGTCGTCGACCGGGTGTTGGCGGTGATCAAGCGCAGCGGCGTCGGCAAGCTCGGCTTTGTCGGCAACGAACAATATGCCCGCGTCTTCTGATCTTTGATCGGGGCCGCTCGGCAAAAATAGAGGGGGCCGCGAAGCAATTCGCGGCCCCTTTTCTGTTCCCGGCAGATGACGAGTTCAAAGGTAAGTTCCCTACCCCATTTCCGTCGTTCGTGACCGATCTGGGTCGAGTGACGCGAATCGACCGGTTGCGGTCTTTTGCCCGAAGTGCAGTGTCAGAACAGGATTCGCGCAGAGGCGCAGAGAACGCAGAGGGGAGTGCGCTGCAACTCTGCGATCTCTGCGCCTCTGCGCGAATTTTATAAAATGCTGCGTTTCGACCGTTTGCGAATGCAATATCCTCCCCATCGACTTGCGATGGGGAGGTGGCAGCCCGCAGGGCTGACGGAGGGGCCGCGACGTTGCTACCCTTCCACCACCGCCTGCGGCGGTCCCCCTCGCCATCGCAAGTCGATGGGGAGGATTATCAACGCCCGATCCCCACCCCAAAACCGACAATGCCCTTGGAACTTGCTTCAAAACGCGCCATCGTCGCGGCGAGGGGATCGAAACGCGCGATCTGACGTTTAGATTCCGATCTTGATGACAGGGAGCAGCATGATGACGACGGGTTCGCACTGTAAGCCGACAATGACCACGGTATCGGCGCTGCTTGGTGCCCTCGCACTCGCGGGCTGCGCCAACATGGGCGGCAAGGCACCCGTCACCAATCTGCCGACCGCCGATGCGCACGCCAATCTGGTCGATGCGCGCGGCGCCGATCGCGGCCGCGTCGATATCTATCGCGACGGTAGCGGGTTGCGACTCGAACTCGTCGCGCGTGGCTTCGGCGCCGGCACCTATGCTATGCACATTCACGAGACCGGGCGCTGCGACGCGCCGAAGTTCACCACCGCGGGCGCCCACTGGAACCCGACCGGCGCCGAGCATGGCCGTGACAATCCACGGGGCGCCCACCATGGCGACCTGCCCAATCTGGTGATCGAGCCCGACACCATCGGCCGCGCGACGCTGCAACTGGTCGGCACCCGCCTCGCGGGCGAGGGCGGGGTGCTCGACGCCGACGGGGCCGCATTCGTGATCCACGCCGGTCCCGACGACATGAAGACTGATCCCAGCGGCAACAGCGGCGACCGCATCGCGTGCGGGGTGATCGTCGCCGGCGGACCTGCCGCCGGCTGATCGTTCAGGCGCCGCGCGCCGCGGCTGCACGCTCCACAAGCGTCGCCTCGGCCTCAGGCAGCGCGCGATAGGCATAGAGGAGCAGCGCGACGGCGACCGGCGCGACGCCGATCAGCGACAATATGCCCGCGCGCAGGTTGCCGACCGGCTGGCCGTTCACCACCGTGCCCGTCAGGTCCGAAATCTGCCCGACCATATAGGGGCCGAACGACAGGCCGATCAGCGTGGTACCAAGGAAAAAGGCGGCGGTCGCGGTGCCGCGCATCTGCGGCAGCACCAGATCCTGCGTCGTCGCCGCCGCCGCGCCCAATGCTGCGGCGCCGAACAGTCCGGCAAGGAAGTTCATCGTATAGAACAGCGGGGCGCTGTCGGTGGTATAGCCGATCCAGATCGGGATGATCGGCGCGACGACGCCGAACAGGATCATCCAGATGCGCCCCGCCGGATGGCGCGCGCGCAGCGCATCGGCGGCGCGGCCGCCGATGATGACCCCGATGAATCCGCTGAGCGCGCCATTGGCGCCCAGGATCGAGGCGAGCTGCTGCTTGGGCAGCCCCAGCACGACCTCGGCATAGGGCGCCGACCAGAAAGCGAGCGCATAGGCGGCGAGGGCGACGAGCCCGTAGCCGATCGTCGTGCAGATGAACGCCGGTGTGCCCCAGATCAGGCGAAAGGTCGCCGGATCATTGGCGCGCAGCGTGCTCGCCCATGAAAAAACGGCATAATAGCCGAGCGCGACCGCCGACCATTGCGGCAGGTTGCCGGTCAGCGCGATCATCCACCAGGCAAAGGCGGCGAGCCCTGCCGCGACGCCGATGTTGATCGCGAGCGCCGCGGGGCCGCGCTGCCATGCGCCATAGAGGGTAAGCGGCGGCACGATCATCGACAGATCCCTGCCGAACTGGCGAAACGGCGTCGGCGAGCTTGTCGCCGGCACGCCGTCCATTGCGCCGCGCACCGGCTCGCGCAAGCTGGCGACCCACAATGCGAGCAGCAGGCCGGGAACGCCGACCGCCAGGAATGCTGCCTGCCAGCCGACGAGCCCGAGCGGCCCGCCCCCGGGATAGGCATTGTTCCAGCTTTCGACGATCACCGCGCCGATGAACAGCGACACGCCGCCGCCAAGGTAAAGTCCCGAGGAATAGATGGCGAGCGCGGTCGCTTTCTGACGCTTCGGGAAATAGTCGGAGATGAGCGAATAGGCGGTCGGGCTGGCGGTCGCCTCGCCGACGCCGACGCCCATGCGCGCGAGCGTCAAGGTCATGCGGTCATAGGCGAAACCCGACAGCGCGGTCATCGCCGACCACAGGGTGAGCCCGATCGACAGCAGCTTCACACGGCTCCAATTGTCGGCCAAGCGCCCGAGCGGGATGCCGAACAGCGCATAAAAGACCGCGAAGGCCGCGCCACCCAGAAAGCCCATATCCGAATCGCTGAGCCCCAGGTCGGCCTTGATGTCGACCGCCAGGATGCTGATGATCTGCCGGTCGATGAAGTTCAGGATATAGACGACGACCAGCACCGACAGCACATACCAGCTGTATCCGGTGGCCTTCGGTTCGGCGGCGGGCGCGGTTTCGGACCCTTCAAGCTGGCTCGCGCTCTCGACCATCTGGCAACCCTCTCCCTGAACCTCTATCTTGTGCGCGCCATGGCTAGCAGAGCCGCGGAAAGGCGCAAGTTGAAAGACGGTTCAACTTTTCGGTGAAGGGCGCAGCGTGGACGACGATCGCGACAAAATCCCCGCCATTTTGTTCCTGTGCCTCGGCAATATCTGCCGCTCGCCCCTCGCCGAAGGCGCGGCGCGCGCCGCCTTCACCGCCGCGGGGATCGACGCCCGGCTTGATTCGGCGGGCACCGGCGACTGGCATGTCGGCCGTCCGCCCGACCCCCGCGCCCAGGCCGAGGCGCGGCGCCGCGGCATCGACATATCGAACCTGCGCGCCCGACAGCTCGCGCGCGAGGATTTCTACCGCTTCGACCTGATCCTCGCCGCCGACACCGCCAATCTGCGCGAGGCTCGCGCGCTGGCGCCCGCCGATGCGACCGCGCGTGTCCGGCTGATGCTCGATCTCGTGCCCGAACGCCGCGGCGAAAGCGTGACCGATCCCTATTATGGCGAAGACGACGGTTTTGCCGCGACATGGGACGATGTCGGTGCAGTCGCCGCCGCACTGGTCGCCGAGCGATCGAGCGGGTAGCGCGCGACGGGATGATAGCGCGACCCGCCATGTCCCATCGCGCTTTCATACAGAATGACGTGGGTGAATTCGAACGGCGGAGTGGCGAGATCGCCGTGCTGCGCCAGAAAGGGCGCGACCGGCCCCGCCGAACGGTTGAGCCGCGCCAGCGTGATATGCGGGACGAAGGCGCGCGTTTCGGACGATACCCCGACGCGCGCGAGCAACTGGTCGACCTTGTGGTGCAACCCGGCCAGCACCGCCGCCGGTTCGACCCCGGCCCAGACGGTGTGCGGCCATCCTCTTCGCTCGAACATCCCCACCCCGGCGATCCGCGCGGTAATTGGGACGGCGTGCAGACTGCCCAGCACCGCGGCGACGTCTTCGCCGCGATGGCGATCGACTTCGCCGATGAAGCGCAAGGTCAGGTGCAGCTGGTCGTCATCCTGCCAGCGGGCCGCCGACAGGCCGTGCATGGCGGTGCGCAGCAGGTTGCGGACGGGGCGCGGCGGGCGCAGCGCGACGAACAGGCGATGGGTGGACATGGCGCGCGCATCATAAGCCAAGGGCATCCGGCAACCACCTAAAGTTGAACGATTTCCGGTTTTGCTTGAAAGGCGGCGACAAAATCACGATATTGGCAGCCACGGCCGGTATGGGCTGGCCGGTTATGGAGAATGACAATGGCGAATTGGAACGACCCCAATATGGCGGCTTCCGGTTTTGGGGCCGGCGCGAACGCAATGGACCAGGCCGTCGATGCCGGCCTGCGGTCGTACATGCTGTCGGTTTACAATTATATGGCGTCGGGCGTGTTGCTGACGGGTATCGTCGCGCTGCTCGCCTTCCAGTCGGGCTTTACCGCGTCGATGATCGGCACCCCGCTGATGTGGGTGGTGATGCTGGCGCCGCTGGCCTTTGTGCTGGTGCTCAGCTTTGGCATCAACAAGCTGTCGACGACGGCGGCGCAGGCGCTGTTCTGGGTCTATGCCGCAGTGATGGGTCTATCGATGTCGACGATCTTCATCGCCTTCACCGGCACCTCGATCGCGACGACCTTTTTCGCGACGGCCGCGGCGTTTCTGGGTCTCAGCCTTTACGGCTACACGACCAAGAAGGATCTGTCGGGCTTCGGCACCTTTCTGATCATGGGTGTCGTCGGCATCCTCGTCGCGCTGCTGATCAACATGTTCGTGCAGTCGAGCGCGCTGGCGATGGCGATCAGCGTCATCGGCGTGCTGCTGTTCGCGGGCCTCACCGCCTATGACACGCAGAAGATCAAGAGCATGTATTTCTATGTCCGCGGGACCGACTTTGTCGGCAAGTCGGTGGTGATGGGCGCGCTGACGCTCTACCTCGACTTCGTCAACATGTTCACCTTCCTGCTCAATCTGCTGGGCAGCCGCGAATAAGCGGACGGACATCGAAGGAAAAACGGGAGCCCGGCGGAGCGATTCGCCGGGCTCTTTCTTTGCGAGGGGGATGAGGATGAAACGGATTTGGGGCGCGGTCGGCACCGCGATGCTGCTGACCGCGATGCCGGGTACCGCAAAGGCTAGCGATACTTGCACGGTTGCGCGGCCCGCCGATGGCGACCTCAAGGCCTTTGCCGGTAGCTATTTTGTAGCGGCGGATGAGGCCGCGATCGACGCGCTGATCGCCTGTCTGGGCGATCCCGACCCCGCGATCCGTGACGATTTCGCCTTCGCGCTGTGGACACAGGGACTGCGCGGCAAGCATCTGAAGCCCGACGGCCTCCGCCATGCGATGCAGCGGTTGACGACGATTCTCGCCGCGCCCGATGACGCAGCGGGCTTCCGTCGTCCGTTCGCGGTGCTGGCCCTGTCGGAAGTCGCGCGCGCTGACCGCGTCGAGCCCTTTCTGACCGACGCCGAATTGCATGCGCTCGCCGAAACTGGCGCGAACTATTTGCGCGGCGTCACCGACTATCGCGGCTTCATCGCAGGCGAGGGCTGGCGGCACGGCGTCGCGCACGGCGCCGACCTGTTGATGCAACTCGCGCTCAACCCGCGGCTGACACGTGCCGATGCCGACCTGCTGCTCGGCGCGGTCGCCGCGCAGGTCGCGCCCGCGGGATCGCACGCCTATGTCCATGGCGAGGCGCGGCGGCTGGCGCGGCCGCTGCTGTTTCTGGCGAAGCGCAGTGACATCGACGATGCGGCGTGGGCAGGGTGGTTTCAAACGCTGCAGCCAGGCGATGCGCCGCGCTGGAAAGCGGCGCATAACAGCGCGGAAGGACTGGCGGCGCACCACAACATCACGGCTTTCGCCGACGCGGTCTATGTCGCGGCGAGCGAATCGCAGGACCCGCAGGTGCGACGGCTGGCGCCGCTGGCTGCGGGATTGCTGAAGGCGCTGCCTTAGCTCACGCAATCGAGCTTTCCATGCCTCGCAATGACGAACCAGAAAGACCGGCCCTAAGCCGGATTCGCCGCCTGCATCTCGGCGATCAGCGCATTGTCGATTTCCTTCGCGCGCTTGTACGCCGCGCGCTCGCGCAAGGGCGCGACATAGGCTTCGAACGCGGGTCGGCTTGGGATGGTGCCGAATTGCAGCCCCCAGTCGATCTGGCTCCCGACATAGACGTCGGCGGCGCTGAAGCGGTCGTTGGCCACATATTCCTTGCCCGCCACCGCACTTTCCAGCGCGTCGAGCGCCATCTCAAGCGAGCCGAACCCCGCCATTTGCTGCTGCTCGCCCTCGGGCTCCAGCCCGAAATGCTTCGATGTGATCGCCTGCTCGACCGGCCCTGCGGTGAAGAACAGCCAGCGATAATAATCGGCGCGGTCGGCGGGGGCGGGCGCCAGCCCGGCATCGGGGAAGGCATCGGCCAGATAGGCGCAGATCGCGGCGCATTCGGTCACCACCTTGCCGTCATGGACGATCGCAGGCACCTTGCCCATCGGATTGACCGCCAGATAGGCGGCGTCCTTCATCGTCGTGCCATAATCGAGGATGCGCGGTTCATACGGCGCGCCGACCTCCTCCAGCATCCAGCGGACGATCTGCCCGCGCGACATCGGGTTGGTATAGAAAATCAGTTCGTCGGCCATCGGGGCTCTCCCTCATGTATTGCGAGTCGAACATGAACATAACAGGAACAAAGATGCAGGTCCACCGCACTTGTTTTGTCACCGCGTCCGGCTAAGGCAAAGCGATGAGCGACGAACGCATCTGGACCGCCGCCGTGCTGGTGATCGGCGACGAGATTCTCTCGGGCCGCACCCAGGACAAGAATATCGCGCAGATCGCGACCTGGCTCGATGCCCAAGGCATCCGCCTGCGCGAAGTGCGCGTCGTCCCCGATGTCGAGGACGAGATCGTCGACGCGCTGAATGCGGTGCGCGCGCGTTACGATTATGTTTTCACGACCGGCGGCATCGGCCCGACCCACGACGACATCACCGTCGATGCGGTGGCGAAGGCGCTGGGCGTCGGGGTGATCATCCATCCCGACGCGCGCGCGATCCTCGAGCGCTATTATGGCGGGCGCGGGCTGGACCTGACCGAGGCGCGGCTGCGCATGGCGCGCACCCCTGACGGCGCCGAGCTGATCCCCAACCGCATGTCGGGGGCGCCGGGCATCCGCATCGGCAATCTGTTCGTGATGGCGGGGGTGCCGCATATCACCGCGGGGATGCTCGACGCGCTGACCGGCCAGTTGGAGGGCGGCGCGCCGCTGGTTGCGCACACCATCGGCGCCTGGTCGCCGGAAAGCGAGGTCGCCGACCTGCTCCGCCAGGGCGAAAAACAATATCCCGGCGTCGTGATCGGCAGCTATCCCTTTTTCCGCGATGGAAAGGTTGGCGCCAATTTCGTGATCCGATCGACGTCGGCCGCCGATGTCGCCGCCTGCGTCGCGATGCTGACCGCGGGGCTGGAAGCCGCGGGTTATGCGGCGACCGACGGCGGCATCTGATCGCCCGCATCGTCGCTGGTCCGCGTCACCCGCGGCAGGCGGCGCAGCATCGCCACCGCGAGCAGGCCGAAGATCGCCGACACGATGAACGCCGCGCCCGGGAAATGCAGCGGGGCGGTGTCGGCGGTGAAATAGGCCATGGTGCCGGTTAGCAGGATCGGCGCGGCAAGCTGGCCCAGTCCCATCGCCATCGCCGAAATCCCCTGAACCTCGCCCTGCGTGTCGGCGGTGGCGCGGCGCGACATCAGCGCGTTCAGCGACGGCTGCACCGGTGCCTGCAACGCGATCGGCAGCAACAGCAGGAACGCGCCCCAGGTCGAGGTGACAAAGGCATAGCCGATATAATTGGCGACCGCGATCAGGATGCCGATCGTCGCGGCGTCGCGCTCGCCAAAGCGCGCGACCATCGGCCCGACGACAAAGGTCTGGCCGAGCGCGATCATCACCCCGACCGCGGCCAGGCTGGCGCCGATCATCCCCGGCGTCCAGCCGAGTTGCGCGATGCAGTAAAAGCTCCACGTCATCGGATAGACCAGGCTGGCAATCTGCCACAAAGTCAGCACGCTCGCGACCCCGCCCATGCCGGGCAGGCCGCGCATCGTCTGGAGCGCGCCGAGCGGATTGGCGCGGCGCCAGCTGAAGGCGCGGCGGCGCTCGGGCGGCAAGGTCTCGGGGAAGATGAACAGGCCATAGAGCATGTTCGCGGCGGCGAGGATGGCGGCGGCGACAAATGGCGCGCGCGGACCGATCTCGCCAAGGAAGCCCCCGATCGCGGGACCGGCGACAAAGCCGATCCCGAACGCCGCACCGACAAAACCGAAATTGCGCGCGCGCTCCTCGGGCTTGGTGATGTCGGCGATGGCGGCCTGCGCCGCCGCATAGCTGCCGCCAAATACTCCGGACAGGGCGCGCGCAATGAATAGCCAGGGCAGCGTCTGAACAATCGTCAGCAGCGCATAATCGATCGCCAGCCCGCCCAGCGACAGCAGCAGCACGCGCCGCCGCCCGAAGCGGTCGGACAGGTTGCCGAGCACCGGGGACGCCAGGAACGTCGCCACCGCCATCACCAGCCCGATCCACGCGCCGACCTCGATCGCGTGCGGCAGATCGATGCGCCCGACCTCCATCACCAGCTGCGGCAACACCGGCATGATGATGCCGAAGCCGACCGCGTCGATAAAGATCGTTGCAACGATGAAGGGGATGGTCCGCCCCGGCGTCACTTGTGCTTTTTCCCTGACAGGTTTAGCGGCACCGAACCCTCCCTCATGCGTTGGCGATAGATGAAACTCGCGATCCGCGCCTCCCTAAAATATCGCCTGCCCCAACCGGTCGACCTGATGCTCCAGATCGAGGCGGCGAACGGCCATGGCCAGCGCGTGCTCGATGCCGCGCTCGACCTTGGCGCGCCCGACGATATCGTCCGCACCCCGTCGGCCGCCGGGATCTGCGATCCGGTGTGGCTGCGCACCGAGGGCGAGCTGGTCGCCGACTATCGCGCCCGCGTCGCGATCGACCGCCCTGATCCCGATCTGGCGACGCTCGCCGCGGTGCCGCTCCACCGCCTGCCCGCCGACGCCGTCCCCTATCTCAACGAATCGCGCTATTGCCCGTCGAACAAGTTTCACGCCTTTGTCGAACGCCGCTTCGGCGACCATGAAGGCGGCGCCAAGGTCGCGCGGATGCGCGACTGGATCGAAAGCCGCTTCACCTATGTCGCGGGGTCCAGCGACGCCGAAACCGGCGCGCTCGACAGCTTTGTCGAACGGCGCGGGGTGTGCCGCGACTATGCGCATGTGATGATCGCGCTGGCGCGCGCCGCGCAGATCCCGGCGCGGATGGCCAGCGTCTATGCGCTGGGGGTCGATCCGCAGGATTTCCACGCCGTCGCCGAAGTGTTCCTCGACGGCGACTGGCACCCCGTCGACGCGACCGGCATGGCGCGCGCATCGGCGATGGCGCGCATCTGCGTCGGCCGCGACGCCGCCGACATCAGCTTCCTGACCGCCTATGGCGCGATCGAACTGGTCGACCAGTCGGTGACGGTTGCCGAGGCGGTCGAGGCGGAATAGGCGGCGCGGGGGCAGGGGTTACGACAGCAACGTCGCTGCGGGGCGATGACGGAGGGCGTCATCGCCGTCCTCGAAAAACGTCCGCTCGCGCCGGTTGCTGCGCTGGGTCACATGATGCGGAATGCCGGGCAAAACCATGCGGGGGAGGCGAGCCATGGCGCGAGGCTATGGAAGTTTGGGGGTTAAGTAAACTGTCACCGTAATTCCAAGGCAGGGACAACAGGATACTTTGACGCTGCCAACAAAGTGCAGGTAATTGTCGACTCCAGCACCGGCAAAGTTATTACCGTAATCCGAGGAAAACCGTGATGCAGACCCCCGACATTGTAGCTGAAAGACAGCGCATCATTCGCGAGGCGCTTCGCACCGAGTGGGACCCGATTGGCGTAGGTCATGTTCCCGAAGCTCACGACGAATACGATTCTTACGCTCCGTTGATCTATAATCTGGTGGTTGGGGACAAGCGCCGCGACGAAATCGTCGATTACCTCTGGTGGCTCGAAACCGAGCAGATCGGAATGCCGGGAGATCGGGAAGGTGTGGAGCGATTTGCGGATCGACTGGTGGGTCTTCGGGCTGATTTTGCGAAGGCAAGATAAAAGCAGGGAATTACGGTGACAGGTGCAATAACCCCTACAATTACCTACAATTACGCCTTACGGTGACAGGTGGCCTTACGGTGACAGGTGCGTTATCCCCGGCCCCGGCCTTACGGTGACAGGTGCGTTATCCCCGAAATTGCACGAGCTGCGGCTCCCTGCTATCGACAGGACATGGCCCGCCTCCCCCGCATGGTTTTGCCCGGAATTACGGCGACAGTTTACTTAAATTACGGTGACAGTTTACTTAACCCCTAAACTCCCATTTCCTTTGGGCCGCGCTTTTTTGGCTTCAGCGCCAGTCCGGTCTTGGCCTCCATATCGTCCAGCCATTGGGGCGACCCGACGGGGCGTCCGACGCTTTCGGCCTTGCGCAGCGCGGCATAGGTAAAGGCCTCGTCGAACGCCTCGTCGAGGAAGGCGGTGAAGTCGCCCACGCGGTCGAGCGCCGGTGCGACAGTGACCACGCCGTCATCTTCCGCGTTGCACAGCGCGCGGGTGCTCGACCATTTCCAGTCGGTCGCCCGCCTGACCAGCCGCGCGCGGACGGGGTTGAGCGCGACATAGCGAAAGGCGGCGACCAGATGGGCCTCGTCCATCGCGACCGAGCGAACCGCCCTTGCCACAGGTGGCCCGTCGTGCGCATCCGCGCGTTGATAAAGCCGGTATAGCGCCGGTGCAGATCGCCAAAGGTCCGGCGAAGCCCGTCCGCATCGCCCGGTACCAGGATGATATGGACATGGTTGGGCATCAGGCAATAGGACCAGATCTCGGTCTGCGCCCGCCGCGCCGCCTCGGCGAGGAGATCAAGATAGACCTCGTAGTCGCCGTCCTCGAAGAAGGTCCGCTCGCGCCGGTTGCCGCGCTGGGTAATATGGTGCGGAATGCCAGGGAGGACGAAGCGCGGAAGGCGGGCCATGCTGAGACGCTATGTAAGTTTGGGGGTTAAGTAAACTGTCACCGTAATTACACCGTAATTAAAGTAAACTGTCACCGTAATTAATTCAATTCCGTAATTCTAAACTGTCACCGTAATTCGTTGATTAGCGCCGGGCATCCAAAAGGGCAGCGTCCATCCAGTTATCGAAATCTCTATATGAATAAGCGCGCCCGGATTCATCGAGAACGAGCATTAAGACATTTGGGTTTCCACTGTGATCGTCGCCATCGAAACAAGCAATATCTCCTCGTCCGTCGTCCACCTTGGCGAACGGTATTAGGTTCCGTCCGTCATGCTCTCGAATGCTATAAAATAGGTCTCCTGCCTCCGACGCAGCGTCTACAAACCACCAAGGCGCGATCTGCGGATAACTGCCCGATTCAGCCATGAAACGAAATTTCTCCGGGTATTTGAAGCCCGGTGGCAGAAGCGTATCCTTGTAAAGCTCGAACGTCGTCATGTGTCTCTCACTTCACTACCGGAATTACGGTGACAGTTTACTTAACCCCTAAATGCTTCATTACGGTAACAAGTGCGTTATCCCCCAATCTCAGGGAAATTTCGCGGGCGCACCAAAAGGGGGCGAGCCGTCCCCGCGCCGCGGCAGGTCGCCGTTGATATGCCGATGTACATGGGTGCCGGCCTGTTGCCGTTATATGGTGGCGTTCGGCAGGGAAAAACTCGGGTCCCGCCAGCCGTGGCGGCGGCGGGACCCGCGCGGGTGGATCAGCCGTTCAGGCGGTCCTTGACGGCCTTGGCGGGGCCAAAGGTCAGCTTCTTGGCGGCCTTGATCTGGATCGTGGCGCCGGTCGACGGGTTGCGGCCTTCGCGGGCCGGGGTCGCCTTGACCTTGAACTTGCCGAAACCGTTGACCGAAACCTCGTCACCCTTGGCGGCGGCGTCGGCGATCGCGGCGAACACGGCGTCGACCGCCTTGCGCCCGTCGGCTTTGCTCAGGTCCAGCGACGCAGCGACGGCGTCCGACAATTCGGCGTGGTTCATTCATTCTCTCCTGACTTCGGCCGGGCCATCCCCGGCCAATGCGCTGCCATAGACGCAGGACACGGGCTTCGCCAAGCCCGTGTTTGCGGGGCCGATCAGAACAGTCCGGGCAGTTCGCGCTGCGCCGCGCTCGGCCGGTCGGGAACCAGCATTTCGGGTTCGGCGGTGATCCGCGCGCTGCTGCTCTGCGCTGCCGGGCCGACGCCGGCCTCGGCAATCCGCGTCGGGCAACCCGCGCCCGACAGAAAGTCGATCGCGCGGCGGACCGAGGCCTCGCGCGCGTCGCCCAGCGGGAAAGCCAGATCATCGCCCGCGGCGCAGCTGTTCGCGATCTTGGGCGCCAGCCCGTCGTAATAATCGCCTGCGCCGGTCGAATTGGCTGTTGCAAAGGCGACGACGCGCATCCGGTCGTCGCATTCGGCCTTGTCCAGCGCGATCTGGCCGACCGGCTTGCCGAACGTATTGCTGCCGACCAACGTCATGTTGGTGCCCAAATAGGGCAGCATCGAATTGATGACGAGTTCGCTGGCCGACGCGGTCGATCCGGTCCCGATAAAGGCGATACGCGTCGGTGCGATCGATTCGGGTTGCGGCGCAAAGAAGCGGTTGCTGTTCTGGCTCGATTTCGACGAGCGGAAAACGGTCTGCGAAAACAACTGGCTCGACGTGCGGTTGCGCCCCAGCAGGTCGCCCATCAGCTCGGCGGTCGAGACGAGGCCGCCGCCATTATAGCGAAAATCGATGATGATGTCGGTCACCCCCTGGTTGCGGAAATCCAGAAAGGCGGCACGCAGCTGCGGGTTTGCCGACGAGATAAAGGTGCGCAGGTTGAGGTAACCATAGTTGCGACCGCCCTCGCTGATAATCTTGGCGCCATAGCGATCCGAAATCGGATCGAGCGCATAATCGGCCTTGGCGACGGTCACGTCGCGCGTTCCGGCGGCGTCGGTGATCCGCAGGACGCGGGTCACGCCGGGGTCGTTCGGGCCCAGCGCGTTGGTGATCCCCGCCGTCCCCTCGGACGCCACGATATTGGCGATGGTGCGGATGTTGCCGCTGTTGGTGCCGATACCGACGATCGCCGTGCCGCGGTCGATCCCCGCGGCAAAGGCAGGGGCGGTTTCATAGGCTTCGGCGATCAGCACCCGCTGGTTCGCCGCGTCATAGACCAGCCGGATGCCGAACCCGGCGCTCGATCCGCTGGCAAAAAAGGCGTTCTCCTCGGCGATCGAGGTGATGTAGGTAAAGAAACGATCCTTCCCCAGCGCGCGCGCCGGGGCGACCAGCGCGTCGATATAGGCGTTGACGCTGCCGAAACTGGCGGGGTTGACACCGCCCGCGACGTCGGCGGGGAACAGATACCATTCGTCGATCACCGCCTTCGCGAAATTCTGCCGCGCGGTCAGCCCGCAGCCCGCGGTGGGTGCCGGGGTCGGTGACGGAGTCGGGGTGACGGTAACCGGCCCGCCGCCGCCGCCGGTCGAACTGCTGCCCCCGCCGCCGCACGATGCCAGCAACAAGGACAGGGCGGACAAGGATGCAACGGCGCGACGCATAGATTTTCCCCAGTGTAATCAAAGTGCCCGGACAATAGGCATATCGCCGCTGAATTGGAAATGAAGAAGCGATGACGGGATGGGACCGAAACCGGTCCCAAGGCAGTCACCCGTTCACTGCGCCAACGGTGACGCCGATGTGTCAGGCGTCCGTTTCCGCGTCCTGCCGTCCCTTGAACCCCTGCGCGATCACATAGAGTTCGGGCGATCCCTTGCGGCTGGCGGGGGGCTTGGCGTGCTTTACCGTGGCAAAATTCTGTTTGAGAATGTTGAGCAGCGTGTGATCGGCGCCGCCCGCAAACACCTTGGCGACAAAGGCGCCGCCCGGCTGTAAATTCTGGACCGCAAAATCGGCGGCGGTTTCGGCCAGGCCGATCGTGCGCAGATGGTCGGTCTGCTGGTGGCCGACGGTGTTCGCCGCCATGTCCGAAATCACCAGGTCGGGGGCACTGCCCAGCGCCTCGATCAGCGCATCGGGCGCGGCATCGTCCATGAAGTCCATTTCCAGGATAGCGACGCCCTCGATCGGCTCGCACGCCAGCAGGTCGATGCCCGCGACGCGCGCGCGCGGGTTCGCCTTGCGCACCACCTGCGACCAGCCGCCGGGGGTGATGCCCAGATCGACGACGGCGCGCGCCTTCCGGATGAATCCGAACTTCTCGTCGAGTTCGATCAGCTTGTACGCGGCGCGCGATCGATATCCCTCGGCCTGCGCACGGCGGACATAGGGGTCGTTGAGCTGGCGTTGCAGCCAGCGCGTCGACGACGTGCTGCGCTTTTTCGCGGTCTTGACGCGCACGTGCAGGCCGCCGCGACCGCCGCCGCTCCCGCGCTTGCCCCCGCTCATGACCGATATTCGCGCCGCGTGACGGGGACGTCGCGCCCCTGCATCGCCAGCGTCCGCAAAATGCCTTCGCGGATGCCGCGGTCGGCGACGCCGACGCGCGCCGCGGGCCACAGGTCGATAATGCTTTCCAGGATCGCGCAGCCGGCGACGACCAGATCGGCGCGTTCGCGGCCGATGCACGCGATCTCGGCGCGGTCCGCCATGCTGGCGTCGGCGAGGCGGCGGCTGATTTCGCGCATCGCATCAGCGGGAACGACCAGCCCGTCGACCGCGCGACGGTCGTATCGCGGCAGGTTCAGGAACACGCTCGCCAGCGTCGTCACGGTGCCGCTGGTACCCAGCAGGCGCAGCGGCTGCCCCGCGAATTTTTGCGCGCGCCCGGCAAAATCGGCAAAGGCGGCGCGTGTCACCTCGCGCATATGGGCATAGGCGGCCTGCCGTCCGGCCAGGCTGTCTTCGGGTAGCGGGGCATGTTCGGTCAGCGACACCACGCCCCACGGAACGCTGGTCCAGTCGTGGATCTTGACGTCATGATCGGAAACATCGACGTGCATCAGCTCGGTCGAACCGCCGCCGATGTCGAAAATCAGCGCCGGCCCTTCGCCCGGTTCCATCAGATTGTGGCACCCCAGCGCCGCGAGGCGCGCCTCTTCGGCGGGCGAGATGATGTCGAGCACGATGCCGGTTTCGCGGCGCACCCGTTCGGCAAGCTCGGCGCCGTTGGCGGCGCGGCGGCAGGCTTCGGTCGCGACCGCGCGCGACAGCGTGACATGGCGGCGGCGCAGTTTGTCGGCGCAGATCGCCAGCGCCGCGACGGTGCGGTCCATCGCCGCTTCGCTGATCCGGCCGCTGGCGTGGAGTCCCTCGCCCAGCCGGACGATCCGCGAAAAGGCGTCGATGACGACCAGCTCGCCATCCTGCGGCCGCGCGATCAGCAGGCGGCAATTGTTGGTGCCCAGGTCGATGGCGGCATAGCTGCGGGGACGGATGAAATGTTGCGCGCGCGCGGCCGGTTCGGCCTTTCCTCGCGCTTTTGCCGCCGGCCCTGTCCGCGAACCCGGCCGCGGCGCTCGCCCTGATGGCGCTGCCATTTGCCGCATGGCTGTACTTACCTGTCTCTCTCACCGATCCGCAAAGCCGGATTGGCACTTGCTGCCGAACCTAGGCGGAGGCGGCGTTGAAGGCAACCCCGCCGCCCCGGCGCGCGGCGCCGACAAGGAAAACCCCGCCCGGCGGGTGCCGGACGGGGTAAGGGAGAGGGAAATTATTGGGGGTCGGGTCCGCCTCTCGATAGCGGCCGTCGTTCCCCGGATCGGTGCTGCCGATTTAACGGCGGCAGCCGTCGTTGCCCTTGTCGATCGCGCGGCCGGCGATGGCGCCGACGGCGCCGCCGATGATCGTGCCGACGGTGCGGTCGCCGCGACCGGCGATTTCATGGCCGGCCAGGCCGCCGGCGATCGCGCCGATGATCGTGCCGCCGGTGCCATTGTCGCACTGGCGATAGTTGCGCTGGTTATAGCGGCGATCCTGGCGGTAATCGCGGCGATCGGCGCGGCGGTCGTAACGACGGTCATAGCGGCGGTCGTCGCGGCCATAGCGCGCGTCATAGCTCGCATAGCCATGGTTGTTGTAATAACCGTTCTGCGCGGCGGCGGGAGCCGCCATGCCCAGCGTCGCGGTGGACATCAGGGCGGCGATCGAGAGGGTCACCATCTTTTTCATCGTCGTTCTCCTTCGTTCGTCGTTCGGCCCTTCTGGGCGTTGTCGATGAAGGGGGTTATGCGCGATTCGCATTGAGTGAAGCCTGAACATCGCTGTTGGCTGGCGTTCAGCTTCGGGTGCCGAAATGCTTTGCTTTTGCCGGCCGTGACCCTAACCCCGCGCCGATGCGCCGCGCGATACTTGCCTTGCTGATCCTTTTATTCGTCGGACCGATACCGTGGACGGTGCAGCGCTTTCCCGTGGACGACCACCGGCAACAGGTGACCGCGCGTCCGCTGCCCGACCGGCCGCCGCCGTCGGGATCGCTGCATTTTGTGCGCGGCTGGCACCTGGTCAGCCCGCACAGCCGCTTCGGAGGTTTCTCGGCGCTCGCGCGCACCGGCCCGGGCGCCTTCATCCTGGTCGGCGACAATGGCTACCGGACACGGCTGACGGTCGATGGAGCGGGGCGGGTCAGCGCGGTCGATATCCGCCCGCTACCGACGCCCGACGGTCGTCCGGCGAGCAAGGCGATGGCCGATGTCGAGGCGTTGTCTGTCGATTCGGTCGGCGACCGCGCGTGGATCGCGCTCGAGGGGATCAACCAGATCTGGCGGCTCGATGCCGGCCTTTTGCACATCGAGGCGCGGCGCAAGCTGCCGCAGCCGCGCTGGCCGGCGAATCGCGGCGCCGAGGCGATGGCGCGGCTGCCCGACGGGCGAATGATCGTCTTTTCGGAGGATGCCGACGACGATCCGCGCGGGCGCGAAGCGCTGCTTTATGCCGGCGACCCCGCGATGCCGGGGCCGCCGCCGCAACGATTCTTCTACGACGCGCGCGGTAAGGGGCTGGTCAGCGACGCCGCGGTGCTGCCCGACGGGCGCATCCTGCTCGTGCACCGCCGCCTCGGCTTCGATCCGGTGTTTACCACCATTCTGGCCGTGGTAGATCCGGCGGACATCCGCACCGACGGGGTCGTGCGCTCGCAAACGATAGGCCGCGTCCCGCGCCGCCTCGCCGAAAATTACGAGGGGGCGGCGGTCGGCGTCGAAGGCGGCCGGACGTACTTGTGGCTTGTCTCGGACGATAATTTCAACCGCTGGCAGCGCAGCCTGCTGCTCCAGTTCGAGCTGGTCGATCGGCCGCCTGTCGAAACGCCGGACAGCAAAAAGGCGGCCCGGTAAACCCGGCCGCCTTTTTGCGTCAGCGATGGAAACGCGCTTAGGCGGCCTTTTCGGCCAGCTTCTTCGCGACTTCCTTCTTCACCTTGCGCGCCGATGCCGACAGCTGGTCGTCGCCGGCCTTCAGCAGCCAGTTGTCGAGGCCGCCATTATGCTCGACGGTGCGCAGGCCGTGCGTCGACACGCGCAGCTTCACGCCCTTGCCCAGCGCATCCGACAGCAACGTCACATTCTGCAGATTGGGCAGAAAGGTGCGCTTGGTCTTGTTGTTGGCGTGGCTGACATTGTTGCCAACCATACGACCCTTGCCGGTCAGTTCGCAGATGCGCGACATGCTGTTTGTCCTCGTACAAAATTTCGGTTCGGCGTCCGGGTGCGTCCCGCAAAATCGGGGGCAGCAGGACCGGAGTGAGCCGGGAAAGGCGCGCGCTTATCGGCTTGCCGCAGATTCGTCAAGGGACTAGCGGGAAAAGCGATGCCACAATTTCCGCTCCCCGAACCGATGCGCGCGGCGCTGGATCTCGCGAAAAGCGCCGCCGCGGCGGGCGAAGTGCCGGTCGGCGCGGTCGTCGTCAAGGACGGGATGATCGTCGGCGAAGGCCATAATGCGCCGCGCACCGCGCACGACCCGACCGCGCACGCCGAAATCGTCGCGATTCGCGCCGCCGCGGCGCGGCTGGGAAACGAGCGGCTCGACGGCTGCGACCTCTATGTCACGCTCGAACCCTGCGCGATGTGTGCGGGCGCGATCGCCCACGCCCGCATCGCGCGGCTTTACTACGGCGCCGACGATCCGAAAGGCGGCGCGGTCGCCCACGGACCGCGCATCTTCGCCCAGCCGACGGTGCATCACCGACCCGAGATCTATGACGGCATCGGGGCAGGGGAGGCGGGGGCGTTGCTCAGGGAATTTTTCGCCGCGCGGCGGTGAAGAAGGGGGTCGGCTTGGGGGTGGGAAATTGACATTCGCCCATTCTCCCTCCTTCTTGCTGTTCCAAAGGATTGTAGGAGCAAGATGGGGATGAGACGCTGCCACCACAACAGCTTCTTATTTGCCGTATCGGCGTCGTTGGCTCTACCGATCGTCGCGTGTGGCGACGCCGAGAAATTACCTGTTGATGACTCACGCCCATCGTTGAGCAATGCCGCTGGCGGATGCTCTGCAGCTAGATTCAGCTACTTAGAAAACCTGAAGGCAGTCCATCACGATAGCGCTGATCCCATCGTAGAAGCTGCATGGATCGCAGCTGCCGATGCCGCTGGAGAGCGACGCGATAGCTTTGCTTCGGAGCATTGTTCAGTGGAAGTTCGCGCCCCTCCTGATAATGTGCGATGTTTTCAATTCTATATGAAGGAACCGGCGCCGGGCGGTGCCATTCAGCTGTGCTTGGATGACAACCGGAAAGTTTCACGCATTCATCTCGATGAATAGGCTTGTGAAGGTCCGCAACTGGTCGTTTCCCGCCGCAGTTAGCCACCCAAAACCTCCTCCACCCATTCGGGTACCAGCCGCGTCGCCGGGCCGTGCCGTGCCTCGGCGAACCAGTAGCTGCCCTGGCTCGGTTCCATGTTCAGTTCCAGCGTCAGCGCCCCCGACTGGCGCGCCTCGCGCACAAATCCGGCGGCCGGATAGACCGCGCCAGAGGTGCCGATCGAAACGAACAGGTCAGCGCGGTTCAGTGCGTGGTAAATCTCGTCCATCCGGTACGGCATTTCGCCGAACCACACGATGTCGGGGCGCAGCGTGCCACCCGCGCCGCAGGCCGGACAGGCGGGCCGATCAAACAGCGGACCGGTCCACGACGTGCGCGCGTCGCACGCGGTGCACCAGGCGTTCAGATGCTCGCCGTGCATATGGATCAGCCGCTTCGCCCCCGCGCGCTCGTGCAGGTCGTCGACATTCTGGGTGACGATGGTCAGCTCGCCCGGCCATTCGGCGTCGAGCCGCGCCAGCGCGCGATGCGCCGCATTGGGCTCCTTCGTCTGGATCGCGGCGCGCCGCAGGTCATAGAATCGCAGCACCAGATCGGGGTCGCGCGCGAACGCTTCGGGAGTCGCGACATCCTCGACGCGGTGCTGCTCCCACAAGCCGCCGCCGTCGCGAAAGGTGTCGATGCCGCTTTCGGCCGACACCCCGGCGCCGGTCAGGATGACGATGTTCTGAACTTTTTCCATATCCAATCCTATCCGTTCGCCTCGAGCGAAGTCGAGAGGCGTTTGGCGCCGGACCAACGTGTCTCGACTTCGCTCGACACGAACGGCTAAAGGAAGGCCGCGTATCAGGGGACGGATCATGACCAGCATCGGCATTATCGGCAGCGAAGGGCGGATGGGCGTCGCGCTCGCCGCGGCGATCTCCGAAGCGGGGCAGCGGCGCTGCGGCATCGACAAGGGTGGCGACGTTGCCCGCCTCGCCGCCGAAGCCGACGTCCTCGTCGATTTCTCCTCGCCCGCCGCGCTCGAAGCCACGCTCGACGCCTGCGTCGCGGCGAAAAAGCCGATCGTCATCGGCACTACCGGGCTCGAGGAACGTCACCACTATCTGATCGACGATGCCGCCGCAGACATTGCGGTGCTCCAGACCGGCAATACCTCGCTCGGCGTCACCCTGCTCGCGCATCTGGTCCGCGAGGCGGCGGCGCGGCTCGACCCCGAATATGATATCGAGATTGTCGAGATGCACCACCGGATGAAGCTCGACGCGCCCAGCGGCACCGCGCTGCTGCTCGGGCAGGCCGCCGCCGAAGGGCGCGGCATCGACCTCGGCAAATGCTCCGAACGCGACCGCGACGGCGTCACCGGCGCGCGCGGCCATGGCAAGATCGGCTTCGCGAGCCTGCGCGGCGGCACCGTCGCGGGCGATCATGACGTGATCTTTGCCGGGCCGGAGGAAATGATCACCCTGTCGCACCGCGCCGAAAACCGCATGATCTTCGCCCGCGGCGCGGTGGAGGCGGCGCTGTGGCTGACCGGGCAGAAACCGGGGCGCTACACGATGCCGCAAGTGTTGGGGCTGCCCGACCAGTGAAAAAGGCCGACATATTCGAATTCTACCGCCGCCTCGCCGAGCTTAACCCCAGCCCCGAAACCGAACTGCAGTTCGGCAACACCTACCAGCTGCTCGTCGCGGTCGTGCTGTCGGCGCAGGCGACCGACGTCGGGGTGAACAAGGCGACGCGCAAACTCTTTCAGCAGGTGACGACGCCGCAGGCGATGATTGATCTGGGCGAGGAGGGTTTGAAAGATCATATCAAGACGATCGGGCTGTTCAACGGCAAGGCGAAGAATGTCATCGCGCTGTCAGAAATCCTCGTCCGCGACCATGGCGGCGAAGTCCCCGCCGACCGCGATACGCTTGTCGAACTACCTGGGGTGGGGCGAAAGACCGCCAATGTCGTGATGAACTGCGCGTTCGGCGCCGAAACCTTCGCCGTCGACACCCATATCTTCCGCGTCGGCAACCGCACCGGCCTTGCCCCCGGCAAGACGGTGCTCGCGGTCGAAAAGGCGCTGGAAAAAACCACCCCCGCCCCGTTCCGCGTCGGCGCCCACCACTGGCTGATCCTCCACGGCCGCTACATCTGCAAGGCGCGCACCCCCGAATGCTGGCACTGCCCGGTCGCCGACTTGTGCCGGTTCAAGCCAAAGACCCCAGCACCGAAGGGGTGGCAGGGGGTCTGAACTACTCCTGTTGCGCACATGTCCGCGTCGGGGTGGGAAGTGGACGCGATGGACGCGGTCCAAACCCCTAAATCCTGTTAGAAGGCTCTCCAAGGAAGCCAACGCTTCGGCACTAACCATCATCTATTGAACATGATCGCGGCTATGCCCATCGCAAAAAAAGCTAGGCCGACCCAGATAATCCCAATTGTATAGTAGGCGAGAAGGGAAAGCATAATCAGCATTGAAATCTTAATAGGGTTTGGAATTGAACTAAATTTCACGCTGTAACCTCCGCCCCATTGTCGCGAGCTTGCCGCTCGCCTCGGCAGATTTGCACGCAGTCATATAATCTTCAAAATATTAAAGATACCTCCTGAGTCCGCAACCGGTCGTTTCCAGAAATGCGGCGTTTGGTCGCAGTGCGGTCACAACGATTGCCACTTGCCGTCTGCCCTTGACCCGCCATAACCCGTTGCCATGCGCACGCCTTACGCCCCGCTCGCCCTCGCTGCCGCTCTGCTCGCCGCTGCGCCCGTTCATGCCAAACCGGCCGACGCCGACACCGCGAAGCAGATTTTGAAAGACAGCATCGCGATCCCGACGGTCGAGGGGCGCGGCAAGGTGCCCGAGCTGGCGGCCTATTACGCCGGGGTGCTGAAGGCGGCGGGCTTTGCCGACGGCGACATCGAAATCACCCCGATGGGCGAAACCGCAACCCTCGCCGCGACGTTCGCCGGCACAACGAAGAAAAAGCCGATCCTGCTGCTTGGTCATATGGATGTTGTCGCGGCCGATCCGAAGGATTGGACGCGCGATCCCTTCGTCCCGGTCGAGGAAAATGGCTATATTTTCGGTCGCGGGTCGGAGGACAACAAGTTCGACATCGCGATGATGGTCGCGACGATGGCGCAACTGAAAAAGGACGGCTTCAAGCCGCAGCGCTCGATCATCCTGTTGCTCACGGGCGACGAGGAAACCCAGATGGTGACGACCCGCGCGCTCGCCGCCAAGTACAAGAACGCCGAATTTGCGCTCAACGGCGACGGCGGCGGCGGGACGCTCGCCGAGGATGGCAAACCGCAATATTACGGGCTGCAGGCGGGGGAAAAAACTTACGCCGACTTCACCATTGAGGTCACCAACCCCGGCGGCCACAGTTCGCGCCCGTCGCCGGTCAACGCGATCGTCCAGCTCGCCGCGGCGCTCGAAAAGGTCGGCGCCTATAAATTCGCGGCGCAGCAAAACGAGCTGACCAGGATCGGCCTGCCGATCGTCGCCGACCAGGTCGGCGGCGACATCGGCGCGGCGCTTAAGGCCTTTGCGGCCAATCCGGCCGACAAAGCGGCGATCGCCAAGATTCGCGCCGATCCCGAATATGTCGGTCAGATCGGTACCACCTGCGTGCCGACCATGGTCAAGGGCGGTCACGCCGAAAACGCGCTGCCGCAGCGCGCGACCGCGAACATCAACTGCCGCATCTTTCCGGGCGTTGCGGTCGAAACGGTGCGCGCCGAGCTCGAACGCGTGATCGGCGATCCGGCGGTCAAGGTAAACACCGATCCCGACGCCAGCGCCAGCGATGCTTCGCCGCTGCGCCCCGACGTGATGGCGGCAGTCAAGAAAGCGGTTCACGCCCGCGCCCCCGGCCTGCCGATCATCCCGTCGATGAGCGCCGGAGCGACCGACAGCTATCATTTCCGTATGCATGGGGTGCCGAGTTATGGCGTCGCCGGGCTGTTCAGCAAAGCGAGCGACAGTTTCGCGCACGGCCTCAACGAACGCGTCCCCGTCGACGCCATCGCGCCCGCGCTCGCGCATTGGGACAGCTTGCTGCGCGATTTGTCGAAGTAAAAGCTCGTCGCCCCCGCGTTCATGGGGGCGGCAGCTAGACCAATGCCTCCACCGCCCGCTCGACCATCGCCACCGCCGCCTCGGCGCCAAAGCTGCCCGCGTCGAGCGACAGTTCGAGCCACAGCCCGTCGACCATCGCGGTCAGCATGATCGCCAGCCGGTCGGCATCGCGCGCGCCGCAAGAGGTCAGCAACTCGCCCAGCCGCGCGCGGTAGCCGGCGTAACTTTCCGCGTGAATATCGGCCATCCGCGCGTCGCTGCGCGCCAGCGCCCAGAAGGCCGTCCACGCCCCCAGCAGCTCGGGATCGGTCACCGGCGGGCGGAAGCTGGCGGTCAGATACGCCGTCAACTTCGCGCGCGGATCGGCACCGGCACCGTCGACCGCCGCGGCGAAAATCGCGTCCATCCGATCGCTCGTCGCCTGATAGGTCGCCGCGACCAGATCGTCGATGCCACCGAAATAATGGCGCAGCAGCCCCGGCGAGACCCCGGCGCGCGCGCAGATCGCGCGGACGTTCGTGCCTGCCAGGCCGACATCCGCCAGACACGCCGCAGTCGCCTCGATCAGGTCCGCCCGGCGGGCATCGGCGCTTTCGCGCGTAAAGGCTTGGCGAGCGGGCTGCATCTTGTTATACGTTTGTACAACAAGGATCGATTCATGGCAACGCTGCGCGACACTTTCGACAACATCGACGAACTTGACGGCTGGTCGCTTCCGGCATGGACCTACAACGACCCCGACTTCTACGCCGCCGAAATGGCGCGCATCTTCCGCCCCAGCTGGCAGGTCGTCTGTCATGCGTCAGACATCCCGAACGCGGGCGACTGGCACAGCATCGACTATTGCGGCGAAAGCGTGATTGTCGTGCGCGGCGCCGACCGCGCCGTCCGCGCCTTCACCAACGTCTGCCGCCACCGCGGCTCGCGCCTCGTCGACGGCAGCGCGGGCTGCGCGAAAAAGCTCGTCTGCCCCTATCACGCCTGGACCTACGACCTCGACGGCCGCCTGACCGGCGTCCCCGACAGTGCCAGCTACCCGACCCTCGACAAGGGCAAGGCGTCGCTGGTGCCGGTCGATCTCGAACAATGGCGCGGTTTCTGGTTCGTGCGTCTGACCGATGACGGTGGCCCCTCGGTTGCGGCGATGATGGCGCCCTATGAAGCGCAGGTCGCGCCCTATCGCTTCGAGGAACTCGGCGCTTTGGGCCGCGTCACGCTGCGCCCGCGCGACGTGAACTGGAAAAATGTCGGGGACAATTATTCCGACGGCCTCCACATCCCCGTCGCCCACCCCGGCCTCACCCGCCTGTTCGGCAAAAGCTATGGCGTCGAGGCGACGACCCACGTCGACCGCATGTGGGGCGACCTGATCGACCGGCCGTCGGTCAATTGGTCGGAGCGGATGTACCAGTGGCTTCTGCCGTCCGTCCCGCATCTGCCCGAGGACAAGCAGCGCCACTGGCTCTATTTCAAACTCTGGCCGAATGTCGCGTTCGACATCTACCCCGATCAGGTCGATTTCATGCAATGGCTGCCGACTGGCCCGACGAGCTGCCTGATCCGCGAAATCAGCTACGTCCTCCCCGATGAGCGGCGTGAGATGCGCGCGGCGCGCTACCTCAACTGGCGGATCAACCGTCAGGTCAATGCCGAGGACACGCTGCTCATCACCCGCGTCCAGCAGGGGATGGCGTCGCGGAGCTTCACCATGGGGCCGCTCAGCGACAAGGAAGTGTGCCTCAAGCATTTCTGCGCCCGGATGCGCGACCTGATCCCCGAATCCCGCCTCGAACAAGCCCCGCGTGCGGGATGGAGCCAAGAATGACCAATCAGCTTTTTCCGTTCGTGTCGAGCGAAGTCGACACACCATGCGGGAACGAGGGGCGTCTCGACTACGCTCGACGCGAACGGAATTTGATATGACCAAGCAATATGATGCCCTGATCATCGGCGCCGGCCACAACGGCCTCGTCTGCGCCTTCTATCTGGCGCGGGCAGGGCTGAAGGTCCGCATCGTCGAGGCGCGTGATGTCGTCGGCGGCGCCGCGGTGACCGAGGAATTTGCGCCGGGGTTCCGCAATTCGGTCGCCAGTTATACGGTCAGTCTGCTCCAGCCCAAAGTGATCGCCGACATGAAGCTCGCCGATCATGGCTATCGCGTGATCGAGCGGCCGATCAGCAACTTCCTGCCGCAGGAAGGTGGCGGTTACCTCAAGCTCGGCGGCGGGCTCGAACGCACGCAAAAGGAATTCGCCCGCTTCTCGGTGCATGACGCGGCGCGCCTGCCCGAATATTATGACATGCTCGAAGGTGTTGCCGATGTGCTGCGCGACCTCGCGCTGAAATCGCCGCCCAATGTCGGCGACGGGTTCAAGACGCTGATCGACGCGGCGCGGCAGGGGCGCGGGTTGACCAGGCTCAGCCTGTCGCAGCAGCGCGACGTGCTCGAACTGTTCACCAAATCGGCGCGCACCTTCCTCGACAGCTGGTTCGAAAGCGAGGCGGTCAAGGCGGCGTTCGGTTTCGACGCGGTCGTCGGCAATTATGCCAGTCCGGATACCCCGGGCAGCGCCTATGTCCTGCTCCACCACGTCTTCGGCGAAGTGAACGGCAAGAAGGGCGCATGGGGCCACAGCATCGGCGGCATGGGCGCGATCACCCAGATGATGGCAAAGGTCTGCACGCAGCTGGGGGTCGAGATCAGCCTCGAAAGCCCGGTATCGCGGGTGCTGGTCGATGGTGGCAAGGCGGTCGGCGTCAAGCTGGTCGGCGGCGAAGAAATCGCCGCTGACCGCGTCATCGCCAATGTCGGCCCGAAACTGCTCTACGAGCGAATGTTTGACGCAGGCGACATCGCGCCCGAGTTCCAGCGCCGGATCAAGGCGTTAAAGGCGGGCAGCGGGACGTTCCGGATGAATGTCGCGCTCAGCGAGCTGCCCAAATTCACCTGCCTGCCCGAACCGGGCGAGCATCATCAATCGGGGATCATCCTCGCCCCGACGCTCGACTATATGGACCGCGCGTTCCTCGACGCGAAGCAATTTGGCTGGTCGAAGCAGCCGATCGTCGAAATGCTCATCCCCTCGACCGTCGACGATAGCCTCGCGCCGCCGGGGCAGCATGTCGCCAGCCTCTTCTGCCAGCAATTCGCCCCCGAACTGCCCGACGGCCGGGACTGGGATGCCGAAGAAGATGCCGCCGCCGACTGCATCATCGACACCGTCGAAGCGCATGCCCCCGGCTTCCGCGCCTCGATCGTCGGCCGCCAGATCCTCAGCCCCAAGGGGCTCGAGCGCAAATTCGGGCTGATCGGCGGCGACATCATGCACGGCAATATGAGCCTCGACCAGCTGTGGTCGGCGCGCCCGGTGCTCGGCAACGGCGCCTATCGCGGGCCGCTGAAGAACCTCTACATGTGCGGCGCGGGCACTCACCCCGGCGGCGGCGTCACTGGCGCGCCGGGGCATAACGCGGCGCAGGTGATCCTGCGGGATCGGGGTTTCTTCGCGCCGCGGTGGCGTTGAGCGGCGATCAGGCGGAGGTGCTGGCGATCCGTGCCGCGGCGAAGCGCGTCCAGGCATAGAGCGGCAGGCCTGCCGCCATCAGCACGAGGCTGAGCGCGCTGACGCTGATCCCGGCACCCCACAAGGTCCACAGCGCATAGGAAAGGCCGAGCAGCGCGACCGGGATCGCGACGCGCAGCCGCAAGGCGGCGGCAGCGCAGGCGAGGTAGAGCCACAGCGTCACCGACGTCGACAACACCGCCATGAAGGTGAACATCTCGCTGGTCGATTTATTGTTGTTCAGCACCACGCATGCGGTGGCAATCAGGCTGGACAGCAAAAGCGAGACAGCCGGGGTGCCGTGCCGGTTCTGCCGCGCCAGCCAGGCAGGCAGCAGACCCCGTTCGGCCAGCCGGGCGGGCTGTTCGGCCTGGATCAACGTCCAGCCGTTGAGCGCGCCGAGCGCGCTGATCGCCGCAAATGCGGCAATCCATGCCCCTGGCCCGGGTCCCCAATAGGTTTCGACGAAAAGCGAGAAGGGCGCTTCCGACGCGGCGACGGCGGCGGGCGGCAGCATCAGTGCGATCGCCGAACAAACGACCAGATAGATCACCCCCGTCGCCAAGGTTCCGATCATCGTCGCGCGCGGGATATTGACCGCCGGCCTGTCGACCTTGGCGGCCGCGACGCTCGCCGATTCGAAACCGAGCAAGGCCCACAGGGTCAGGATTGCCGAACCGCTGACCGCCGTGAGCGACAATCCGTCGACGGGGAAGGGGGTCAAGACGACCGGTTCGCTGCGCGAAAAGGCGATCGGGATCAGGATGATGACGGCCAGCAGCGGGATCAGCTTGATCGCCAGTGTGACGACCTGAAATCCGCCGCTGGCGCGGGCGCCCTGCCAGTTGATCGCGGTAACGATCCAGATCAGCGCGATCGTCGATATGGCCATATGCTGTCCCAGCACCGGCATGAACAGGCTGAGAAAGCTGACCGCCGCGACCGCCAGCGTGACGTTGGCGGTCCATACCGACACCCAATAGGCCCAGCCGATCATGAAGCTGGGGACGCGGCCAAAAGCGCGCTCGACAAACCCCGTCGGGCCGCCGGCGTCGGGGTGGGCGACCGTCAGGCGCGCCAGGACAAAGGCCAGCGCGAGCGCGCCGCCGATGGTGATGACCCAGCCGACCACGCCGTTCCAGCCAAAGGGGGCAAGGCTGGCCGGGAGCAGGAAAACCCCCGAACCGATCATGTTGCCCATGACCAGCGCGATCGCCATCGAAAGGCCAAGCTTGCGCGGCGGCCTTTCGCGGGGATTCGTCGTCGCGGTCACCCGGTCAGAAGTCCTTGCTGACCTTGATTCCGATCAACCGCGGGCGGATGACATTGTCGTAAAAGACGCCGCCGGTGCTGCTGATCCCGTCGGGATCGCCGCAGATCGATTCGCCGCACTGGACCGCGCTGTTGATGACGCCGCGGCTGTTGAACAAATTGGTCGCGAAAAGCTCGCTGCTCCAGCCCTCGCCCTTGATGCCGAAACTGATATCGGCGGTGGTATAGGCCTTGAAATTGCCGACGATGCCGTTCTCGAACGGCCGGAGGTCCGACCGGCGCTTGCCGATATGATTGGCGGCGAACTGGACATGGCCGTCCATGCCGCCGATCGGAAAGACATAGCGCGCGATCGCATTGCCCTTGAATTTGGCGGTGACCGGCAGGCGTGAACCGGCGGGCGCCAGCAGTGCGTTGGTCTGTCCCGGCGGGTCGATCGTGCAATCGAAAGTGGGATTGGCGATGCGGCAGAAATCGCGGCGGATCGTCGCATCGTTATAGCTGCCGCCCAGGCTGAGCGACAAGCCGCCCGACCGATAGTTGAGATCGGCCTCGATCCCGCGGATGCGCGCGATCCCGGCGTTGCGGATTTCGGTGAGTCCGTTGGCGCCCAGGAACGACAGCTGGATGCCTTTCCAGTCCTGCTGGTAAACGGCGCCGTTGAACCGCAGCGGCCCGAACGATGTTTTCCAGCCGAACTCGTAATTGTCGAGGGTATCGGGGCTGTAGGGAGGCAATGTGCCGCGCCGGTTGATCCCCCCCGGGCGGAAGCCGCGCGACCAGGTGCCGTACAGCATGACATCGTCGCTGACCTTGTAGGTCAGGTTGAGCTTGTGAATGAAATCGGTGTCCTTGGTCCGCTTGTCGAGGTTGGTGCAGGGCGAACCGGCGACGATGGTCGGCGCGAAGCAGGCGGCTTCGCCCGTCCGGCTGCTGAACCCTGCCGAATAGCCGAAGAAACCGACCAGGCTGTTGTCGAATTTATACACGCGGCCGCCACCGGTCAGCGTCAGCTTGTCGGTGATGTCGAAACTGACCTCGCCGAATGCCGCATAGTCGCGGTCGATGCGCAATTGCTTGGTCAGCCAGATATTGCTGCCGGTTCCGGTGACGGTGATCGCGTCGGCGATATTGTCGATGATGTAATTCTGTTCGATATTATGCGCCTGGCGCTGCCAGAACAGCCCGCCGATAAAGCGGATGCGCGCGTCGGCGGGCGAAGCGACGCGGATTTCGGCAAAGCTGCGCTTATAGCGGTCGATGCCCTGAATATACTGGTTCGGGTTGACCGGATCACCGTTGTTGTCGGTGAAATAGGCGCCATAGCCATAGAGCGCGTCATAGAAATAGGCGTAGTCGGAATAGTCGCTTTCGGTCTCGGTCTTGCGACGCAGGTGGCCACCAGTCGCAGTCAGGTCCCAGCTGCCGATCTTGCCTTCGATCGTCATCGCGGCCTGGATCCATTTGTCGTCGCCGCGTTCGGGATTATACTGCACCGTTTGCAGTGTGCGGCTCACCGCACTCGACCGCTCCTGCGCAAAGCTGCCATTGGCTTTCTGAATCTGTCCCATCACATTGGGACGGATCGTCCAGTTGTCGTCGAGTTCGATTCCGAGCGCCAGGCGTGCGCCATAGGTATCGACGTCGTTATAGTCCTTTTCGACCAGATTGGCGTTCGACTGGGTGATGCCGCTGGTCGGATAGGTGCGGCTCCCCGCGATATTGTCGATATAGCCGGCGTCGTGGCGATACCAGCCGACCAGACGCAGCGCGGCGCGCTCGCCAAGCGCCGCGTTGACGAAGCCTTCCGCCACACCGCCGATGCCGCCGCGCGACACCGAATTGAGCTCGAGCCCCAGCGAGCCATAGGTGCCGCTGGTGTCGGGCTGGTTGGTGACCAGCTTGATCGTGCCCGCCATCGAACTGGCGCCGTACAGCGTGCCCTGCGGCCCGGCGAGCGCCTCGACGCGCGCCAAGTCATAGGCGTGGATGTCGAGCGCACCCTGGATCGTCGTGATCGGCATTTCGTCCAGATAGGTGCCGACGGTCGGCAGCGACGCCGAGTGGTTGGCATTCTCGCCCGACGCAACGCCGCGGAAATAGACCTGGCTGAATCCGGGGGCGAGCGTCTGGATCGTCACCGACGGCAGAAATTTGACGACGTCCTGAAATTCCTTGACCTGCAACTCGTCGAGCCGCTCGGCCCCGATTGCGGTGATCGCCAGCGGTACGTCCTGCAGATTCTGTTCGCGCTTCGACGCGGTGACGACGATGTCGCGATCGTCGTTGGTCGTCGAGCCCTGCGCCAGCGCCCCGCCCGACGTGCACAGGATCGTGCTGCCCAGCAGCAGTGCGCCGCCGCGTGCCAGCTTTGCCGAAACTTTCATCATGAGACCCCTCTCGAATGACAACTGTATGACGACAGCATGACGCCGCGCCGCGTCAGCACAAGCCTTGTTCGCCGTACCGGTGCATGGCTGCTCGAAAATGTCGCCTGCTGTTGCCGAAAGGCAACATTTTGTCGCCGTCGATCGGTGCTTCGCGTCAGTCGAAGACCTGCGGAACCGCGGGATAATCCTCCAAAACCGCGCCCAGCGCATCCTTCAGCGGGGCGAGCCAGGCTTCGTAGGGTCGCCACTGGTCCACTCCGTCGCGGTTGATCGGACGCCGCACCTGTTCACTCGACGCGGTGCGCACCGCGCGTGCGTTGGTGTGAAACGCCATGCACGCGTCCTCGAACGGCAGGCCGAGATAGCCGAGCATGGCGCGCACCTCCGCCTCGGGATCGCCCAGCAATGCTTCGTGGATGACGCGGTGAACGCGGCCCGGCTGCACGCTGTCGATATGCGCCATCAGGCGGACATAATCGCGGTAATAGGCGCCCATGTCGGCCAGACCATAGCTGAACGCCTGACCCTTGGCATAATGCTGGCGGAAATTGGACCAGCAGCAATCGAGCGGGTGGCGCCGCGCGTCGATGATCTTGGCATTCGGCAGGATCAGCCGGATCAGCGGCACATAGCGCCAGTTGTTCGGTAGCTTGTCGATATAGAATGGCTTGCCGGACTTGCGCTGCACCGCGGTGCGGCGGAGGAAGGCGGCGCCCATTTCGGCCAGCCGTTCGGGCGGTGCGTCGGCGAGCGCGGCGACCCAGTGGCGTCCCTCGCCCCGCGTTTCGCGCCCGAGGCCGAGCGCCAGCGCCGGAATGTCGGGCAGTTCCATCGTGCCTTCGATCGCCGAATGGCTGGCCAATATCTGTTCGATCAGCGTCGATCCGGCGCGCGGCATACCGAGGATGAAGATCGGATCGGGGGCTGGATCGCCGGCGCCCGCGCGGGCGGCAAAAAACTCGGCGGTGCAGGTCGCGATCGCCGCATCGACGATCATCCGCGTATCGGCGGCGTCATAACCGAGTTGGGCGGCGCGGATCGCATTGCCCGCAGCATAGTGACCGAAGGCCGCGTCGGCATTACCCGCATCGTCATACGCCTTGCCGAGCGCGAAATGCAGGTGCAGCCGGTCGTCGTCGCGCGCCGCATCGTCTGGGTTGGCGGCACCCAGCGCCGCCTCCATCGCCGCACGGTCGTCGGCGTCGAACCGGATCGTCTTGAGATTGGCAAGGCTCCACCACAATTCGCCAAGGCCGGGATCGACCCCCAGCGCGTGGCGATAGGCGGCAATGCAGTCCTCCTGACGCCCCACCGTCTTGAGCATATGACCATAGCTCATCCACAGCTTGGCGTGGTCGGGGAAGCGCCGGGTCAATTGTTCGTACAGCGCGATCGCTTCGTCATAGCCGCCGATGCGGCCGAGCGCGGCCGCCTTCAGATTGGCGTGCGCCGGATTGTCGGGGTCCTCGCCCAGCACGGCGTCGAGCGCCGCGACCGCGTCGGCGTAGCGGTTCTGCTTGTAATAGACCGTCGCCAGATTTGCCTGCGCGGCGCCGAAACCCGGCGCCAGTTCCAGCGCCCGCGTCAGCAGCTTTTCGGCGTCGCCATAGCGGCCGATCCGCCCCGCGACTTCGGCCAGCATCCGGATCGCCGCGACATCGGTCGCATCCTCGCGCAGCCGCGCGCGCAGTGCGGCCTCGGCATCGGGCAGCCGGTCTTCGGCCAGCGCCAGCGCCGCGGCGACCATGGCGTCGTCGTGGATCGTTGCCGCGACGGCGGCGAGCGACGCGGCTTGCGCGTCCGCTTCGCGGCCCAGCGCTCTCAGCGCGTGGGCGGCGATACGGTGCGCCGCCGCGGATGTCGGCACCGCCGCGATGATCGCCTGCGCTTGCGCCAGTGCGCTGCCGGGCTCGGCCGCCAGCAACTGGCGGGCGTTGGCGAGCGCCGCGTCGAGCGTGACCGTCGCCACCGGTTCCGTCAGCCCTTGGCCGCGCGGGCCTTGGCGACCGCCTGGCGCAGCGCGTCATAGCCGATCTGGCCCTGCAGCATCTGGTCGCCGACGATCCAGGTCGGGGTGGCGTTGAGCTGCAGCTGCGTCGCGATCGCGAGGTTGCTGTCGAGCTCGCGCTGGAACAAGGCTTCGTTGGCGGTGGCATCGGCGCTGCCGTCGGTCACCACGCCGGCGCGCCGCGCCGCCTCGGCGATCCCCGCGGCGTCAAGCGAGCCGACCGCGAACATCGCATGGTGGAACGCGTCATATTTGCCCTGCCGCGCGGCGGCGAGCGCCATCAGCGCCGCGTCGCGGCTCTGCGGCGCAATGATCGGCAATTCGCGGAACACCACTTTCAGCCTTTTGTCCTCACGGATCAGCCGGTCGACATCGGGGACGCTCGCGCGGCAAAAGCCGCAGGCATAATCGGTGAACACCACCAACGTCACATCGCTGTCGGCGTTACCCGCCCATGCCCCGGCATAGGGTTTTTCGAGCGCCGGGCGGATCGCGCCGATCGCCTTGGCGATTTCGCCGTCCCGCTGCGCTTCCAGCGCTTCGGGAATGATCTGCGGATTGGCCCTGATATAGTCGGCAACGATCGTTTCGACCTCGCCCTTGCTCATGCCCCCGCCCAACCGTCCGCCGAGCCAGAAGGCGGCGGCGAGTAGCAGAACCCCGCCCGCTGCCAGCACGATCCACGTTCGCGTCGATCCCCCGTCCATGCCGTTCCCCTTGAGCTGCGGCAAAGGGCTTGCCGCCATCGCTCGCGCCGCCGATCGTTTCGGCTTGGCCACGGGCAGCGGCGAACGGTCGTCGCCTTCTCCGGACGGCGTCGCAGCCGACAGCTCGGCGCGCGGGGGCACTGCGGCCAGCGTTGCATCACCGGCAAAGAGCGGCAGGTCGGCGCTTGCCGGACTGGCCTGCTGCGTCGCCGCTTCCTCGCGCGCCAGCAATTGTTCGAGCCCCGACGGCGGCGGCACATCCTCGGCGCGCGGCGCCGGGCGCAGCCGGGTCGCCGCTTCGCCCAGACTGTCCTTGATGCTCTCGCTGCCCGATCGGGCGATCTGGCCAACGCTCGCCTTCGTTTTCCCGGCCACTTCGCCCAGTCCGCGTCCGGCTTCGCTCGACAGCTTGCGGGCCTTGTCGCCCAGCGCCAGCCTGTCCCACGCAGCGCCGCTGGCCCGCGCGGCGGTGCGGGCGGCGCTGGCCGATGTGCGCCCCGCGGCGCCTGCGGCCCTGGTCGTCGCGGCCGCGATCTTCGCTGCGCCCTCGCGCGTCCGGCGCGGAATCTCCATCGCTTCGACGCGCGCCGGAAAGTCGGCGCGGTCGCCAAGGTCGATCGTCCAGTCGGCGAAACGCGCGGCACCGCGGCGCAGCGCCTGCCACAGGCGGGCGCTTCCCGCTTTCACCTGGTCCGCGGTGACCACCGGCTTGCGCGCAGGTGTTTCGGGTGCGGCATAGCGCGACACGTCGAGGCCGACGGGCGGCACCTCGCGCGGCTTGGCCAGCCCTTCGTCGCGCGCGACCGGCGCCGATGGCGCGGCGTCCGTCGGCGACGCGGCGTCGCGCAGCCATGGCTGGTAATAATCGTCTTTCTTATCGGTCACTTGTCGCCCTCGAGCCGCGCTGGATCGCGATGCGCCGCCCCTGCCTTACCCGAATCTAGCGCCGTTTGCGCGTGCGTTCCACCTCGGCGCGCGCCACCAGCGAAATATCCTGTGCGCGGATCCAGTCGGGCGAGCCTTGGGGCAAGCCCTGCATCGCCATTTCGGCATTACGCAGCGCCAGCGCCGCCTGTCCACCCTGGAGATTGTAACGCTCCGCCGAAGCGAGCGCGGCGCGCGATTGATCACCCTTGTTCGCATAGACGATGCCGAGCTGGTACCAGGCAAAGGGATTTTTATTGTCGAGCGCGACGGCGGTCCGCAGCACTTTTTCGGCTTCGGCAAAATTGGCCGGGTCTTCGGTGGCAATCAGCGCGTGGCCCAGCGTTGCCGCGATCAGCGGCTGCGACCGCGATTTCGCGACCGCTTCGCGCAGCGGCGGCAAGGCTTCTTTCGGCCGCCCCGATTCGAGCAGGATCTGCCCCTCGAGCTCGAGGAAATAAGGATCGTCCCGATCGGTAGCGAGGAGCGCTTCCACCTCCGCGAGCGCCTTTTGCGGATAGGCGCTGCGATGCCAGGCATAGGCGCGGGCATAGCGCGCCGGGATGCTGGTGTCGGTTTCGGGATATTTGCGCAGCGTCCGGTCGGGGTCGGTCATATAGCCTGACAGCTTGGCCTTCACGCGCTGGAACCGCCGCTCGATATCGGGATCGGCCGGTTTTTCCCACGCCGGATCGATGACATAGACCTCGCGCAGCGTCTGGATGCGGTCACCCGACATCGGGTGGGTCCGCCCATAGGCCTGGTCGTCATCCTGTTTGACGGCATAGCGAAACTCCAGATTCTGGAGCTTCTTGAAAAAGGTCAGGCTGCCGCGGCCGCTGATCCCCGCGGCCGACAGATATTGGGCGCCGGCAGCGTCGGCGGTCGATTCTTGCACCCGGCTGAAGGCGAGGAATTTGCCGAGCGCGGCCTGTTGGCCCGCCATCATGATGCCCATGCCGGCTTCGCCGCCGCCCGCCGCAATCGCCGCCGCGCCGAGCAACAGGCTAAGCAGCGAAATCCCCGTCGCCGCGCTCGCGCCTTCGTTGATGCGGATGGCATGGCCGCCGATGATATGGCCAAGCTCGTGCGCCAGAACCCCCTGAACCTCTTCCGCCGTGTCGGCGGCCTCGATCAATCCGGCAAAGACATAGACATCCTGGCTGCCCGCTACAAAGGCGTTGATACTGCGATCGCCGAGCAGATGAACGCGGACCTGGCCGGGCTGAAGCCCCGCCGCGACCGTCAGCGGGTCCATCATGTCCTGGAACAATTGTTCGGTTTCGGCATCGCGCAGGATCGATTGCGCCATCGCCGGGCGCGCCGCGAAGGCAAGCACCGCCAGCATCGTCAGCAGGATCCGGATTAGATGACGGGGCGCACGCACCGCGCGTGTGCGGTGTAGGGGCAGGGCGGTCATGGCCGCCTCCGTCGCCCGGCGCGTCTGAACCTTGCGTGAAGCCATAGGGACTTATTGGGGGTCCGCGCTCGCGGGTGCAAGCGCGGCGTGCGATTTCTGCGGCCGATGGTTGTCGGGACGACGATGGCCGGGGTTGGCCGGAGGCCCGGCCCCACGCGTGCGAGGAGACCGGGCCTCGCGATCAAATGGCGCGTGTCAGTTGCCGAAGGTTCTTTGCCACCAGCCGCGACGCGGCTCGCCATCGGGGCCGGTACCGCCCGCATCGCCATCGGCTGCGACCGGTTCGGCCTCGCCGGTTGCAACGGCTTCGGGCGCCGCTTCGGCCGCCACCGCCTTTTTGGCGCGGCTGGCGCGCTTTTTGGGAGCGGGCTTGGCGGGTTCGGCCTCGACCTCCGCCGCAGCGACTGTCGTTTCGACCGGGGCCGTCGCCTCGGCGGCTTCCGCGGTTTCGCTCGCTTCGGCTTCGGCCGCAGCCTTGGTCTTGCGCGGCGCGCGCTTGCGCTTCGGCTTTTCCTCGGCAGCGGGGGCTTCATCGGCGACCGGTTCCGCCGCTACGGCATCGGCGACCGGCTCGACGTCGTCTGCCGCTGCGCCGTCGTCGGTCGCATCACTCGCATCGGCCTTTTTGCGTCCGCGACCGCCGCGGCGGCGGCGTGGTTTGGCTTCGGCGGCCTCGGCATCGACGGTTTCGACGGTTTCGCCGGTTCCTTCGGGTGCCGCATCGGCAACGGTATCGGCTTCCGCGTCCTGGCTGTCGGTCGCCTCGCCGCCTTCGGCAATTTCATTACCTTCTTCGTCGCGGCGACCGCGGCGACCGCGGCGGCGGCGGCGGCGGCGCTTGCGGCCTTCACCGTCGGTGTCGCCGTCGCCTTCCTCGCGCGTACGTTCGCGCGGGCGCCGGTCTTCGGCGGCTTCCGCTTCGGTGACGTCTTCATCCTCGTCCTCGGGGATGTCGTCGTCGTCGTCATCCTCAATCGGGGCGATCGGGGCAAAGCTGCGACGCTGGGTCGGCGGCGGGCCGGTGACCTCGACCGCCATGCGCGCGCCCTCGGTCTCGCCGTCGGGCAGGATTTCGACGGTGACGCCGTAGAGTTCCTCGATGTCGCGCAGCTCGCGGCGCTTTTCGTTGAGCAGGTAGAAGGTCGCTTCCTGGCTGGCGCGCAGGGTGATGCGGCTGCCCTTGCCGCGCGCCGCTTCCTCTTCGATCAGGCGCAAAGCGCTGAGCCCCGCCGACGATGCGGTGCGGACGAGGCCGGTGCCTTCGCAATGCGGGCACGGGCGGGTCGACGCTTCGAGCACGCCGGTGCGCAGGCGCTGGCGGCTCATTTCCATCAGGCCAAAGCCCGAAATGCGGCCGACCTGGATGCGCGCGCGGTCGTTCTTCAGCGCGTCCTTCATCGCGCGCTCGACCTTGCGGACGTTCGAGCCATGATCCATGTCGATGAAGTCGATGACGATCAGACCTGCCATGTCGCGCAGACGCAGCTGGCGCGCGATTTCGGCCGCCGCTTCCAGATTGGTGCTGACCGCGGTCTGCTCGATATTATGCTCGCGCGTCGAGCGGCCCGAGTTAATATCGATCGACACCAAGGCCTCGGTCGGGTTGATGACCAGATAGCCACCCGATTTCAGCTGGACGACGGGATTGAGCATCCCCGCCAGTTGATCTTCGACGCCGTAACGCTGATACAGCGACACCGGATCGGCATATTGCTTCACGCGACGCGCGTGGCTCGGCATCAGCAGTTTCATGAACTGCTTGGCGGCCTTATAGCCCTCGTCCCCCTCGACGAGCACTTCCTCGATGTCCTTGTGATAGATGTCGCGGATCGCGCGCTTGACGAGGTCGCTGTCCGAATGGACCAGCGCGGGGGCGCTCGATTCCAGCGTCTTTTCGCGAATCTCGTCCCACAGCCGCGCCAGATAGTCGAAGTCGCGCTTGATCTCGACCTTGGTGCGGCTCATCCCGGCGGTGCGGACGATGCAGCCCATCGTCGGCGGCAGCGCCAGTTCGTCGATCATCGCCTTCAGCTTGCGGCGATCGGCGCCGTTCGAAATCTTGCGGCTGATCCCGCCGCCGTGCATCGTGTTGGGCATCAACACGCAGTAACGACCGGCGAGCGACAAATAGGTGGTCAGCGCCGCGCCCTTGTTGCCGCGTTCTTCCTTGACGACCTGGACCAGCATCACCTGGCGACGACGAATGACGTCCTGGATCTTGTAACGGCGGCGCAGCGACATGCGGTTTTCGCTGTCGTCTTCGTCGCGGCGGCTGCTGCGGCCGCGGCCACCGCCCTTGCGACCATTGCCGCGCCCGCGGCCGCGACCCTTGCGGTCGCCGCGATCGTTCCGACCTTCACGGCCTTCTTCGGACCCTTGGCGGCCCTCTTCGCCGTCGCCGTTGTCGGCGTCGCCCTGATCGTCGCGGTCGTCGTCGTCGCCATCATTGCGCTCGTCACGATCGTCGTCGTCGCGGTCGTGGCGGCTGTCGCCATTGTCGTCTTCGTCATGATATTCGACGTCGGCGACATCGCCTTCCAGCTCGTCGAGGTCGTCCTCCGCGCGCTGCGCGGCGGCGGCAGCATGTTCGGCTTCTTCGCGCAGCAGCGCGTCGCGGTCTTCCTTCGGAATCTGGTAATAGTCGGGATGGATTTCGCTGAATGCCAGGAAACCGTGGCGATTACCGCCATATTCGATGAACGCCGCCTGCAGCGACGGTTCGACGCGGGTAACCTTGGCCAGATAGATATTGCCCTTGAGCTGCTTGTGCTCGGCGGACTCGAAATCAAACTCCTCGATGCGGTTTCCCTTGGTGACGGCGACCCGGGTTTCTTCCCGGTGCCGCGCGTCGATCAACATGCGCGTGGTCATTGGTAACACTCCAAGCGCGCCGCGGCGCGCCATCAAAAAATCCCGCAGACTCCTGTAGTGGAGGGCCGCGGCGGATATGGGTGAAATGGAAAAAATCGTTATTGCCGAAGGCGGCTTGCGTCCGGTCCTGGACGCGCATGCGGTCTTCCCGTCCGGCGAGCGGGGCAAAAGCGCCCGCGTCGGGATGGAAAGAGGGCATGGCAAGCCTCATGCGGCATCAACCTGTTGTGGGATGAGCGGGCGGGCAGGGCGGGCGTATAGGCAAACGCCCCGACTGTCCGGTCAACCGGGTGGGCTGGCGGCGGGTTGCCGACCCCCGCATATCCGGCACCAAGGCGGCCATGTTCCGCAAATTCGCGGAGCAGGCCTTCCCCTCAAAAGGCCGGACGGCAGCGGAAACGGCACCGTCAGTGGGGGTGTGCTAGCATCGGCAGCCGCCGACGGCAACAGCACCCGCGCAGAAAGATGGGAGCGAATGCGGCTTTCGCAAGGGCGCGGGCCGGGCTGAATATACTGAATTGCCGGTTAACCCTACCGGTTGACCGGGGTTTGACGCCCCATGGCTAACAGGCGGTTCACGACATTCTGCCGCTGGGGGCCATATGTTTCGGAATAAGCACTGGACCATCCCGCGGCGGCGGCGGCATAGAGGCGTGATGGGCCTGTTGCTCGTCCTGATGGCGATGATATCGAACCCTGCGGCGGTGCTGGCGGGCCAGATCGGTGCGGTCGAAGTCGGCGATTCGGCCGTCACCTTGCGTTTCGATGGCCTGGTTGCCGGCGCCTCCACCTTTCTGCTCGCGGGTCCAGACCGCATCGCGCTTGACATCGCGGGCGCCGAGCCGGGGCGCTCCTCCGCGGGTGCCGGGCTGGTGCGGGCCGTCCGCCAGGGCCGGCCCGATACGGGCACGGCGCGCGTTGTTCTCGACCTGGCCCAACCCGCAATCGTGACTGGCGCGCGTTTCGCCGCCGACGGTCGCAGCCTGACATTTCAGCTGCGCCCCGTATCGGCCGACGAGTTTCAGCGCGTGTCGCGCGGTCCGCGCACCGAACTGGTGCCGCCCGCAGGTTTCAGCGCCAAGCCGCCCGAAAAGCGATACAGCGTCAGCGTTCCGATTGGAAAACCAAAGCCTGCGGTGGCACTCCCGCAGATCGAGGGACCGGCGGGCGACCGCCTGCCGCTGGTGGTGATCGACGCCGGGCACGGCGGCCATGATCCCGGCGCGATCAGTCCGCACAGCGGCAAGCGCGAAAAGGATATCACGCTGGCTTTGGCGCGCGCCATCCGCGACGAGCTTCTCGCGTCGGGCCGCGTTCGCGTCGCGCTGACCCGCGCCGACGACCGCTATCTGGTGCTGGAAGAACGCTTCGGCATCGCGCGGCGGCTGAAGGCCGACCTGTTCATTTCGATCCACGCCGATGCCGCCGAAAATCAGGAAGCCAGCGGCGCGTCGATCTATACCTTGTCCGAAGTGGCGTCGGACCGCGAGGCGGAGCGGCTGGCGGCGCGCGAGAACAAGGCCAATGTTATCAACGGTGTCGATCTGGGTGCGCACAGCGGCGAGGTGTCATCGATCCTGCTCGACCTGACCCAGCGCGAGACGATGAACATCGCCTCCGATTTTGCCCGCCTGCTCCAGCGCGAGGCCGGCCAGGCGGTCAAATTCCGCAGCCACGCGCACCGTTTTGCATCTTTCGTCGTGCTGAAGGCGCCCGACACGCCGTCGGTCCTGTTCGAAACCGGTTTCATCTCGAACAAGGACGATGCCGAATTTCTCGCCTCGAGCGCCGGTCAGAAAAAGGTTGCTCGCGGCGTGCGCGATGCGGTCCAGCTCCACTTCGCTCGGCAGATCGCCTCCAGCCGATAATTCTTGACCCATCCGCCTGCGCCCGACAGCTTTAAATCGGGCAACGGATGAACGCGGGCGGGAGAGCGGCATGGGTTGGAACAACTGGTCGGGCAGTGTCGCCGCGCCGGTCGGCGTGACGCGCCCCGAAAGCGAGGACGAACTCGCCGGTCTGATCCGCAAGGCCGCCAAGGTGCGCGCCACCGGTGCCGGGCACAGTTTCATGCCGCTATGCGCCTCGGACGAGCTGATTCTGGGCCTCGACGCCCTGCCCGGCCGGATTACGATTGCCGCCGATCGCCGCACCGCGCGGATTCCGGCGGGGTGGAGCATCAAGCGGTTGACGGCAGCGCTTTGGGACGAAGGCCTGGCGCTCGCCAACCAGGGCGATGTCAATCCGCAGTCGCTGGCGGGCGCGATGGCGACCGGGACGCACGGCACCGGCGCCGAACTTGGCAGCCTGTCGACGATGGCGCGCGGTTTCCGGCTGGTCGGGGCCGATGGCGAAGCGCGCTGGTGCGATGCCATAACCAATCCCGATCTGTACGAGGCGCAGCGCCTGTCGCTCGGTATGTTCGGGATCGCGACCGAGATCGAGGTTGGGGTGGTCCCGGCTTTTCACCTGTCCGAGCGCATCGAAAAGCGGCGTTGGGACGAGATTCGCGAAAGTTACGACGATCTCGCGGCGCGGCACCGTCATATCGAATTCTGGTTCTTCCCGCACACCGACCATGTAATCCTGAAAACGCTCGACCCCTGCGACCCCTGCGATCCGCCGCCGACCACCACCGATATGGAGGAAGCGGCTTTCCGGCGGGTGCTGGGCATCGCCGCCCGGGTGCCCTTCCTGACCCCCTGGCTGCAACGCGGCATGATGAAGGCGAACATGAACGGTCACCGCCGCGGCCCGGCGCACACAATCTTTCCGTCCGACCGCACGATCCGGTTCGAGGAAATGGAGTATGAAATGCCGCGCGCCGCCGGAATCGATGCGCTGGCCGAGGTCGTCGGCTGGATCCGGCGGAAGCGCCTGCCCGTGACATTTCCCTTCGAATATCGCACCGTCGCCGCCGACGACATCTGGATGAGCCCGATGAACGGCGGACCCGTCGCCGCGATCTCGATGCACCAATATGCGCCGATGCCGTGGCAAGTGCTTTTCACCGATGCCGAGGCCATATTCCGCGCACATGGCGGTCGTCCGCATTGGGCCAAACGCCACCGGCTGACCCGCAGCGACGTCGACGCGCTCTACCCGATGGCCGAACGCTATCGCAGCGTCCGGCGCGCCGCCGATCCCGGCGGAAAATTCCTCAACCCGCATCTGGAAGCCCTGTTTTCATGACCGACGATCTGACCCTTCACGCCCATTTGGTCGGCCGGCAGGGCAGCCGCGCCGATCTCAATACACCGGTGCTGGTGCTCGATGCCGATGCGTTGGAGCGCAATATCGCGGCGATGGCCGGTCTGGTTGCCGCGCATGGCGTCGGCCTTCGCCCCCATGCCAAGACGCACAAGAGCGTTGAGATCGCCAAGCGCCAGATCGCGGCAGGTGCGGTCGGCGTCTGCTGTGCCAAGATCGGCGAGGCCGAGGTGCTGGCCGCGGACGGGATCGAAGGCATCCTGGTGACGTCGCCCGTCGCGGCACCGCGTGCAATCGAACGGCTTGCGGCGCTGGCTGGCAAGGCGAGGGGATTGATGGCCGTGGTCGATCACCCTGCGGTTGCCGCACGCCTCGATACCGCGCTGGCGGGCCGCCTCGATGTCATCATCGATATCGATCCGGGCATTGCGCGCACCGGCGTTGCCTCGCCCGAGGCGGCGGTTGCGCTGGCTGAGACGATCGCGGCGCTGCCGAACCTCGAATATCGCGGGGTCCAGTTCTATTGCGGTTCGCAACAGCATATCGAGGGTTATACGGAGCGCCGGACCGCGATCGAAGAGCGCACCGCCTATCTGCGGACCGTGATCGCCGCGCTCGCCGCCGCCGGTTTTGCGCCCGAAATCGTCACCGGATCGGGAACCGGCACGCACCGAATCGACCTGGCGCTCGGCGTGTTCACCGAATTGCAGGCCGGAAGTTATGTCTTCATGGACAAGCAATATCTCGATTGCGACCTCACCGGCGACGGATCGGTCCCGTTCGAAACATCGCTTGGCGTCGATTCCCGCGTCGTCAGCGCCAATCACAGCGGCCTCGTCACCATCGACGCGGGCTATAAATCGCTCTCGACCGACGGCGGGGTCGCGGTGGTCCAGCGCGGCGCGCCCGCAACGAGTTTCTTTGCTTTCATGGGCGACGAACATGCGGCGCTGATCGCGCCCGGCATCGGGACCGAACTTGCGCCGGGCGACCCCGTCAGCCTGACCGTGCCGCACTGCGACCCGACCGTGAACCTGTACGATCATTATCACGTCGTGCGGGGTGACACGCTGGTCGCCATCTGGCCGGTCGGCGCGCGGGGAAGGGCGCGATGACCCCGCCGTTCGATGGCGCGGACCATCTCCCCGCCGCAACCATGCTTCCCTTTCGCGGTCGCACGCTTTAGAGGCTTGGCGATATGGCCGCCGAGACCACGTCCCACTTTCGCTATCGCCTGCGCCGTGACAGCAACGCCGTTCTCCACTGGCTGCGCGACATGTGGACGCGGCGCTGGTTCCGCTGGCTTGGCTATCTTGTCCTTGCCGGATTGCTCGCACTGACCCTGATCTGGGCGCTGTTCGCGCGCGACCTGCCGTCGGTTGACCAGCTGCGCGATTATGAACCGCCGCTGCCGACGATGGTCCGCGATGGCGAGGGCAAGCCGGTCCACAGCTATGCGCGCGAACGGCGCGTCCAGCTCGACTATAGCGAATATCCGCAACTGCTCGTGCGATCGTTCCTGGCCGCAGAGGACAAGACCTTCTTCAGCCACGGCGGCATCGATTATCCCGGCATCGCGTCGGCGATTCTCAACAATCTGACCAGCGATGGCCGCCCGGTCGGCGCGTCGACGATCACCCAGCAGGTGGCGAAAAACCTGCTGCTCACCAACGAACTGAGCTATCGCCGCAAAGTGCGCGAGGCGATCCTGGCGATGCGGATCGAAAATGCGCTGAGCAAGGAACAGATTCTCGAACTTTATCTCAACGAAATTCCGCTCGGCCGCCGCGCCTTTGGCGTACAGGCGGCCAGCCGCGCTTATTTCGACAAGGATGTCGACCAGCTGCAGCTCCATGAAATGGCGTTCCTCGCGATCCTGCCCAAGGCACCCGAAAAATATGGCCGCGCGCGCAACGAGGCCGAAGGGTTGGCCCGGCGCAACTTCGTGCTCGGCGCGATGCACGGCAACGGCTGGATCACCGCGGCACAGCGCGACGCCGCGCGCGCCATGCCGCTCGGCCTCACCAACAGCGGCAACACTGCGGTGGCACAGGTCGGCGGCTATTATATGGAAGAGGTTCGCCGCCAGCTGATCGCCCAGTTCGGGGAAACCGCCGAAGACGGCCCGCTCAGCGTCTATGCCGGCGGCCTGTGGGTTCGCACGCCCTATGACGCCAAGATGCAGGAAGCGACCACCATGGCGCTCCGCAAGGGGCTGCAACGCTATGATGCGGGCAAGGGCTGGTCGGGGCCGATCGCGACGATCGAGGCCGACGACCAGTGGCAGAGCCGCCTCGCGTCGAGCTTTATTGGCATTGATTACGATAACTGGCGTGTTGCCGCGGTGCTGTCGAAGTCGGCGGGTGCGGCGCGGATCGGCTTTGCCAACGGCGATACCGGCACGCTTCCCGCCAGCGCCGCGACGATGGGTTATCGCAAGACCGGCGGCAATGCTTTTGCGGCGATGCGCCCGGGAGACCTGATCGCCGTCAAATCGACCGGCGGCAGCAATTACGCGCTGCGTAACATTCCCGAGGTATCGGGCGGCATGGTCGTCGAAAGCCCGCATTCGGGGCGTATTTATGCGATGCAGGGCGGCTTCGACGTGCGTCTCTCGCCCTTCAACCGGGCGACGCAGGCCGAGCGCCAGCCGGGCTCGACGATCAAGCCGTTCGTCTATGCCGCGGCGCTCGACAACGGCATGACCCCTGCGACAATGATCGTCGATGGCCCGTTCTGCGTCTATCAGGGCGCGCGTTTCGGCAACAAATGTTTCCGCAATTTCGGCGGCGCCGGCGGGTCGGGCGAACATACGATGCGCTGGGGGCTCGAACAGTCGCGCAACCTGATGACGGTGCGGGCGGCGAGTCAGGTCGGCATCGAGCCGGTCGTCGAAACGATCGCGACGATGGGGATCGGAAAGCACGAACCCTATCTGTCGACGGCGCTCGGCGCCGGATCGACGACGGTCGAAAAAATTACCAATGCCTATGCGATGCTGGCCAATCACGGCCGCGAGCTGAAGCCGCGGGTGATCGACTATGCGCAGGATCGCCGCGGCAAGGTGATCTTCCCGGCAAACTGGAAGCCGTGCGCGGGGTGCAACAAAAAAGACTGGGACGGCCGCCCGATGCCGCGTTTTGCCAAATCGGGCCGGCAGTTGATGGATCCGATCACCGCCTATCAGGTCGTCCATATGCTGGAAGGCGTCGTCCAGCGCGGTACCGCGGTGCGGCTGCGCGATCTGAATGTGCCGCTGTTCGGCAAGACGGGGACGACCACCGGGCCGAACGATGTGTGGTTCGTCGGCGGCACTCCCGACGTGATCGCGGGTATGTATATCGGTTTCGACCAGCCGCGCAGCATGGGCGGATATGCCCAGGGCGGCAGTTATGCGGCGCCGATTTTCAAGGATTTCGCGCTCGCCGCGCTCGCCGACCGTCAGCCGATCCCGTTCGCCGCGCCCAAGGGCGTGCGGATGGTCCGCATCGATCGCCAGTCGGGTCGCCGCGTTTACGGCAGCTGGCCGGGGACCGATCCCAAGGCGTCGATCATCTGGGAGGCGTTCAAGCCCGAAAGCGAACCGCGCCGCACCATCCGTCAGGAAGAAATCAGGCCGCCGAAAGCGGCGCCCCGTCAGGACGCGCCGGTTCAGCAGGGTAACGGACGCCGCAGCGACAGCGATTTTCTGGAGGATCGCGGCGGCATCATCTGACCTGCCGCGCCTCCTTCCCCTGCGGCTGTTCAGGCCGTAAGGGCGAGGTCAACATTTCTCAGGAGCAAGGACATGCGCGCCGAAGCGCAGGATCATATCGACAAGATTGGCGCCGCGCTGGCGCTGTTGCGGCGTTTCCTCGACTGGGACCGCGCATTGCGGCGGCTCGACGAACTCAACGCCAAGGTCGAGGATCCGACCTTGTGGAATGATGCCAAGGCGGCGCAAGAGGTCATGCGCGAACGCCGCCGTCTCGACGAGGCGATCACCGCGACGCGCGCAATCGAAACCGAATGCGCCGACACCGCCGAACTGATCGAACTCGCCGAAATGGAAGGCGACGAAGCGATGGTCGACGAGGCGGTGGCCTCGCTGGCGGTGCTTGCGGCCCGCGCCGAGGAAGACAAGATCAAGGCGTTGCTGGCGGGCGAGGCCGACGGCAATGATTGCTATATCGAGGTCCACGCCGGCGCGGGCGGCACCGAAAGCCAGGACTGGGCCGAAATGCTCCAGCGCATGTACAGCCGCTGGGCCGAAAAGCGCGGGTTCAAGGTCGAACTGGTCGAATATCAGGCCGGCGAACAGGCGGGCATCAAATCGGCGACGATGCTGGTCAAGGGCGACAATGCCTATGGCTATGCCAAGACCGAAAGCGGCGTCCACCGCCTCGTCCGCATTTCACCCTACGACAGCTCGGCGCGCCGCCACACCAGCTTTTCCAGCGTCTGGGTCTACCCGGTGATCGACGACAATATCGAAATCGAAATCAACGAAGGCGACCTCAAGATCGACACCTATCGCGCCTCGGGCGCGGGCGGCCAGCACGTCAATACGACCGATTCGGCGGTGCGCATCACCCACATCCCGACCGGCATCGTCGTCGCCAGCCAGAACGACCGCTCGCAGCACAAGAACCGCGCGACCGCGATGGGGATGCTGAAGGCGCGGATGTACGAGGCCGAGCTGCAAAAGCGCGAGGCCGCGGCGTCTGGCGAATATCAGGCCAAGACCGAAATCGGCTGGGGCCACCAGATCCGCTCCTATGTTCTCCAGCCCTATCAGCTGGTGAAGGATCTGCGCACCGGCGTCACGTCGACCGCTCCCGCCGACGTGCTCGACGGCGCGCTCGATCCGTTCATGGCGGCGGCGCTGTCGCAGAAGGTGACGGGCGAAAAGGTCGAGGTCGAGGATATCGATTGATGAAGCGATTCGCCGCCCTGCTTGCGTTGTCGCTGCTGCTCGGCGGCTGCGACGCGCCATGGCAGACCGGCGGCGACCGCATCGAAACGGCGCGCGAGTTTCCGCCCGCCGACCGGCCGGTGGCGCCAACCGTGTCGACCAAATGGTCGACCGAGGAAGCGCGCGACCGCGTCAACGAAGCGGAAGACGTGATGAACTCGGCCGACGTCCGGCCCGGAATGACCGTTGCCGACATCGGGGCGGGTGACGGCTATTACACCGTCCGCCTCGCGCCACGGGTCGGTGCTACCGGCCGGGTGCTGGCGCAGGACATCATGCCCGAAGTGATCGAGCGGCTGGCCGACCGGGTTGCGCGCGAACGGCTCGACAATGTGTCGCTGAAACTCGGTGCGGTCGACGATCCGCGCCTGCCCGCGGCCAGTTTCGATCGCGTGTTCATGGTGCATATGTACCACGAGATTGGCGAGCCTTACGCCTTCCTCTGGCGATTGCGCCCGGCGCTGCGTGAAGGTGGGCAGGTGATCGTCGTCGACGGCGACCGCCCGATCGCCGATCATGGCACGCCCTTTCGCCTGCTCGTCTGCGAGTTTCAGGCGGTGGGGTTCAAGCTCCTGTCCTATGACGACAAACAGCATGCCGGGGGTTATCTGGCGCGATTTGTACCCAGCGGGAGGCGACCCGAACCGGGCGCGATCAAGGTCTGCGCCAATCCGTGACCGATTGATCCTCCCTGTCGCGAAGCGATGGGGAGGGGACCATCCGAAGGATGGTGGAGGGGCCGCAACGGTCCGCCATGACCCGTCGGTCAGCGCTGCACGCTGCTACCTCCCATGGCTTCGCCACGGGGAGGATCGGCCTTCAATAAACGATCAACCGATCGTCCCCCGCCACTGCCGCCAGGAAACTGACGACCCCGCCGGCCTTCACGCCCTCCACAATCCGGTCCGCGGTTAAATCGCTCAGCGCCAGCCCCGATTGGCACACGACCATCTCAACCCCGCTCGCCAGCGCCTCGTCGATCAGTTCGCCCAGGCCCGGCAGCCCCGCCGCGCGGCGCGCGGCGTCGCCCGCAAAGCCCGCGGGCGCGCGCAGCATCGCGGCGGCGTCGCCTTGCAAAAATACGCGCGCGGGCTGCCCCAGCGCCACGGCGGCGATTGCGGTCTCCAGCGCCGCACAGAAACGCCGCCCCTCGGCCGAAGCGACGATGATGTTCAGCCCCGGCATATCGGACACTCCGTATCCTTCGCGACCGCGACCTCGCGCCAGCGCCGGTCGAGCATGTCGACGATCGCCAGTCGCCCGGTCAGGGCCGAACCCCAGCCGGTCAGCGCGCGCACCGCCTCCAGCGCCGCCATCGTCCCGACCATCCCCGCCAGCGCGCCCATCACCCCGGTCTCGGCGCAGTTGATCCCGGGCCGGTCGGGATCGTCGCCGACCAGGCAGGCATAGCAAGGGCTGCCCGTGCGCCAGCCCTCGTACAGCGCCACCTGCCCCTCGAACGCCCCGATCGCGGCGCTGAGCAGCGGGGTCCGCAGAGCAACCGCGGCGCGGTTGACCGCCAGCCGGGTCGCGAAATTGTCGCAGCCGTCGAGGATCAGGTCGGCGCCCGTCAGCAGCGCCGCAGCATTCGCATTGTCGATCCGCCGCGCCACCGCGACTGCCTCGACATGCGGGTTGATCCGCTGCGCGGCCGCCGCCGCCACCTCGGCCTTGCCCGCGCCGATGTCGGCATCGGTGAACAGCGGTTGCCTTTGCAGGTTCGACAATTCGACGACATCATCATCGATGATCGTCAGCCTGCCGACCCCCGCCGCGGCCAGATAGGTGATCGCCGGGCAGCCGATGCCCCCCGCGCCGACGATCGCGACATGTGCGGCCTCCAGCTTTGCCTGCCCCGCGCCGCCGAACGCGGGCAGGATGATCTGGCGCGCGTAGCGGTCGAGTTCGGCGTCGCTGAGCAAGCTCTACTCGCTCGATCGGCGGGTCTTGATCCCCGACAGCGAGGCCAGCCCCGCGGCGTCGGCGGTTTCGTCGACGGGTTCGCTCTCGACGCCGGTCGATCCGAAACCGCCCGCGCCGCGTGTCGTTTCGTCAAGCGTCGCCACTTCGGCGAAGTTCGCGCGCTGGACCGGCGCCGGAACCAATTGCGCGATGCGGTCACCGCGCTTCACTTCGAAATTATCTTCGCCCAGATTGGCCAGGATTACCTTGATCTCGCCGCGATAATCGCTGTCAATCGTCCCGGGCGTGTTGAGGCAGGTGATGCCATGCTTCAGCGCGAGTCCCGAGCGTGGGCGCACCTGCACCTCATAGCCCGCAGGGATCGCCATCGCGAAGCCGGTCGCCACCGCATGGCGGGTGCCAGGGCGGATCGTCAGCGACTCCGCCGCGACGACATCCATCCCCGCCGCGCCGTCGCTGGCATAGGCGGGCAGAGGCAGGCCGCCGCCATTGGGCAGCCGCTGGATGCGAATTTCAATCGGACTGGCGGGGGCTACGCGCATCGAGCTCATCGGCGATCTTTTCCATCAATTTGCGGGCGACAGCAGCTTTCGGCAATCGGTCCCAGCTGTCTATCCCGTCTTTGCTAACGATATGCACGCGGTTGCTTTCGCCGCCCATCGGGTCGGCGGACACGTCGTTGGCAACGATCCAGTCGCAGCCCTTCTTCGCCAGCTTCGCCTCGGCATGCGCGATGACGTCATTGGTCTCGGCGGCAAAGCCGATCAGCAGCGTCGGGCGCTCGGCGCTCTTGGCAACCCCGGCAAGGATGTCGGGATTTTCGGTCAGCGCGAGCGGCGGCACCGCGCCGCTGCCGTCCTTCTTGATCTTCTGCACCGATGTGTCGGCGGCGCGCCAGTCGGCGACCGCAGCGACCATTATCGCGGCATCGACGGGTAACCCCTGCCGCACCTCATCGGCCATTTCGACCGCGGTTTCGACATCGACGCGGATCACCCCCGGCGGGGTCGGCAGGTCGACCGGACCGGCGACGAGCAGCACTTCGGCGCCCGCTTCGGCGGCGGCGGCGGCGATCGCAAAACCCTGTTTGCCGCTTGACCGGTTGGCGATGTAGCGCACCGGATCGATCGGCTCGTGCGTCGGACCCGCCGTGATCAGGATGCGTCGGCCGTATAGCGGCCGGTGGTTTGCAGGCGCGAAATCGGGCTGGCCAGTCATCGCGGTGATGGCAGGTCCAGCGGCGAGCGCGGCATCAATCGCGTCCTTGATCGCTGCCGGTTCGGGCAAGCGTCCCGGGCCAAACTCACCGCACGCCATCTCGCCGTCGTCGGGCGCCATCACCGTCACCCCATCGCCGCGCAAGGTCGCGACATTGCGCTGCGTCGCGGGGTGAAGCCACATGCGGACATTCATCGCAGGCGCAGCGAGCACCGGCTTGTCGGTCGCGAGCAGCAGGGTGGTGGCGAGGTCGTCGGCGATGCCCGCAGCCATCTTTGCCAGCAGATCCGCGGTCGCGGGCGCAACGACGACAAGATCGGCCTCGCGGCTCAGCTGGATATGCCCCATCTCGACCTCGTCTTTCAGGTCGAACAAATTTGTGTAAACCTTGTTCTCGGACAGCGCCGCCAGCGTCAGCGGCGTCACGAACTGCTCGCCCGCGCGGGTGATGACACAGCGCACAACATATCCTGCCTTGCGGAGCAGGCGGACCAGCTCGATCGATTTATACGCAGCGATGCCGCCGCCGATGATGAGCAGGATGCGGGGCTTGGTCATATGACCCAAATATCAAAGCTGCTTGGAAAAGCCACGGGGTCCGTTGCGTCCCCACCCATTATTTGCCGAGTGCCTTGCGTAGACGGTGGACGCGTTCTGCCAGGCCGCGTTCGCAAGCCGCGCTAACGTTGATCCCAAGCCTCTTTGCTTCAAGGAGCAACTCGGCGTTGAGCGTTACCTTCGTTGGCCGTTTGCGACGTGAGGATTTGCAGTCAACCGTCATCAATTGGGTCTACAATTGGACGCACCGCCGAACAAGCGGAGCATCATCCGAACCAGACCATTCCCGCGGTTGCAATGGCCCCGCCCGCCAGCGCCGTTAGCACATAACGCCACCACACGTGCCGCTCGCCCTTTTCCCACATCAGCGGGATTTCCGGCAGCGGCGGGGCGGGCGGCGCGGCGCCCTTGCGCGGCAATTGTGCGTCGAGGCGGCGGATGATGTCGGGGATCAGCGCCAGCGTCTTGCCTTGCTCGCGGAGGCCATCGGCGAGCGCGGCTTCGGGGCCGAGTTCGTCGCGAATCCATTCCTTCACGAACGGCCCCGACACGTCCCACATGTTGATCTTGGGATTGAGCATCGTTGCGACCCCCTCGACCATGACCATCGTTTTTTGCAGCAACAACAGGTGCGGCTGCGTCTGCATGTCGAAATCGCGGGTGATCGCGAACAGCCCGTCGAGCATCTGGCCGACCGACAATTCGCTCACCGGCTTGCCGCGCATCGGTTCGCCGACCGCACGCAGCGCTGTCGCGAATTCCTCGACATTGTGGTAATCGGGGACGTACTGCGCCTCGAAGTGGATCTCGGCGACGCGGCGGTAATTGCCCGTGGTCAGCCCATAGAGGATTTCGGCCAGCCAGTAGCGCGCCTGCCGGTTGATCCGCCCCATAATGCCGAAATCGACCGCGGCGATCGTGCCGTCGGCCTTCACGAACAAATTGCCCTGGTGCATGTCGGCGTGGAAAAAGCCCTCGGCGATCGCCTGGCGCAGGAAGGCGTGGACCAGATTGCGGGCGAGTGCCTCCATGTCGTGACCCGCCGCGATCAGGTCGTCGCGGCGCGAAATCTTGATCCCGTCGATCCAGCTCAGCGTCATCACGCGGCTGGTCGTGCGGTCCCAGTCGATTGCCGGGACTTCATAGGTCGGCACCCCGACCATCGCATCGGCGAGTTCGGATGCCGAGGCGGCTTCGCGGCGCAGGTCGAGCTCACGCAAGGTCCAGCGGCGGAAATTGGCGATCACCTGCCGCGGGCGCAGCCGCGATGCTTCGCCGCCGAGCGCCTCCAGATGCGCCGCCGCCCATTCATAGGTTTCGATGTCGCGCGCGAACTGCTTGTCGATGCCCGGACGGCGGACCTTTACCGCAACCTGGCGGCCGTCGGTGGTCACCGCGCGGTGCACCTGCGCGATCGACGCCGACCCCACCGGGTCGGGATCGAATTCGCGGTACAGGCTTTCCAGCGGCACCTCGAACGTCGCCTCGATCTCTTGGCGGATCCGTTCGAACGCGACCGGGGGCAGCGCGTCCTGCAAACTCAGCAGGTTGCGCGCCGCTTCCTCGCCGACCAGATCGGGCCGGGTGGCCAATGTCTGACCCAGCTTGACCGCGGCGGGGCCGATCGCCTGAAAGGCCGCGGCATAGTCGGGGATTTTCGGCTGGATCGTGCCCAGCCGCGCGATCCGGCACAGTCGCTTTACCCCCGGCGGGGTCTGCGGCGCGGTCTCGATCCCGCGCAGCGCCCCGTGGCGCGCCAAAATGCGGCCCCATTTCAGCAGGCGCAGGATATGGGTGACGGGACGGGTCACTTCTTCTCCCCTCCCGCAGGCGGGAGGGGTTGGGGGTGGGCAGCGACGGTGAGAAGACCCACCCCGCTGCGACTAACGAACAAGTTCGTAAGTCTCGCTGCCCCTCCCGCCTGCGGGAGGGGAGAGAAATGGCATTCGGTCATGCCTTCCACCCGCTGTGGATCGCGACCAGCCCGCCCATTATCGGCTCGACCTTGACCGACGTGAAGCCCGCTTCGCCGATCATCTTCGCAAATTCGGGCATCGGCGGGAAACGGCGGATCGATTCGATCAGGTAACGATAGCTGTCCTCGTCCTGTGCGATCAGCTTGCCGAGCTTGGGGACGAGGTGGTGCGAATAAGCGTCATAGGCCTGCGCGAAGCCCGGCCATTCGTTGGTCGAAAATTCGAGGCAGAAAAAGCGCCCGCCATAACGCAGCACGCGGTGCGCTTCTTTCAGCGCCGCGGGAATGTCGGTGACATTGCGGATACCGAAGGCGATCGTATAGGCATCGAAAAACTGGTCGGGGAACGACAAGGTCTCGGCATTCTGCTCGCTCCACACCAGCGAATCGATACCGCGCTGCGCCGCGCGTTCCATGCCGACGCCCAGCATGTCGGGGTTGATGTCGGCGACGGTGATGCTGGCGCCCGACGGCTCCATGCGAAACGCGATGTCGCCGGTGCCGCCCGCCATGTCGAGGATTGCCTCGCCCGCGCGCGGTTTCACGCGGCGGACGAAGCGGTCTTTCCACAATCGGTGCATGCCGCCCGACATGGCGTCGTTCATGATATCATATTTGCGCGCGACGCGGCTGAACACCTCGCCGACCTTGGCGGTTTTCTCGGTCGCGGGAACCTGTTCATAGCCAAAGCTGACGGTTTCGGGGGTGGTCATCGATCGGGCGCCTTTGCGGGGGAGAAGCGAAGTCTGACCGGCCTTTAGCCAAGGGTTGAAGCGCAGGCAAATGGCGCGTAGCCCGAACCGCGACATGCCCGAGCTCCCCGAAGTCGAAACCACCGTCCGCGGCCTGATGCCGCATCTCACCGGCCAGCGGCTGGTGCGCGTGTCGACGCTGCGTCCCGACCTCCGCCGCCCGTTCCCGGTCGATCTGGCGCAGCGGCTGACCGGATCGATCGTCACTGGGCTCACGCGCCGCGCCAAATATGGCATCATCGCGACCGACCGCGGCGACCATATGATCTTTCATCTCGGCATGTCGGGCAGCTGGCGGATCGGCGCGGGCGAGCCCGGCAAGCACGACCATCTGCTGATCGACACCGCCGCGGGGCAGCGGCTGATGCTCCATGATCCGCGGCGGTTCGGGTCGGTGGATCTGGTCGCGGGCGATCCGCTGACAGGCTTTCCGGCCTTTGTCACCCTCGGTCCCGAACCCCTGTCCGACGCTTTCGACGCCGCCTATCTTGGCCGCGCCCTCGCGGGGCGCCGTGCGCCGATCAAGGCGATGCTGCTCGACCAGACGATCGTCGCGGGGCTCGGCAATATCTATGTGTGCGAGGCGCTCAACATGGCGCGCATCCATCCGGCTAAACCCGCCGCCGACGTCTCGCGCGCCAAACTCGCGGGACTGGTCCCGGCCATCAAGGCGGTGCTCGAGGCATCGATCGCGGCGGGCGGCTCGACGCTGCGCGATTATAAACAGCCCGACGGCGAACTTGGCTATTTCGCCAAGGACTGGCGCGTCTATGGCCGCGAGGGCGAGGCGTGCGCATGCGGCGGCCCGATCGCGCGGATCGTCCAGAGCGGACGTTCGACCTTCTACTGCCCGAAATGCCAGCGGTGACGCGCGCATCTGCCGCAAAAATGATTGACCAATGGGGACTGTCTGGCTATGCGCGCACCCTTCGAGCAGGGTCCGGGCTACCGGAACCGGCCGTATCCGGACATTGATTCGCCTCCTTGCGCGATTCGGCTGCTCCGGTGACGCTGCGCTCCGACTGACTTAGACCGTTTGGAAACCGAGGAATTTATGGCCAATACGCCGCAGGCAAAAAAGCGCATCCGCCGCAACACCGCGCGCACCATCGTGAACAAGAATCGCGTTTCGCGCATTCGCACGCTGGTGAAGAAGGTCGAGAATGCGATCGCTGCCGGTGACAAGGATGCCGCTGCCACGGCGCTGAAGGCCGCCCAGCCCGAAATGGCGCGCGGCGTCGCCAAGGGCGTGCTGCACAAGAACACCGTGGCGCGCAAATATTCGCGCCTGACCAAGAGCGTGAACCAGCTCGCCTGATTCCGCTGTCCCGAAAGGGAACAAAAAAGACCCGCGGCGCGCTGCCGGCGGGTCTTTTTTTGTGCCCGCGATTGTGACGCCACGATGGCAATAATGTTGCATCGCGGTAAGTGACGGATTTACCGCGATTCGTTTACCACGCCCGCGAAGTGGCTGGTTAAATCACTGTAAAACAAATACAAATATGTTATTTGACGCAAATCCGGCGACCCCGGCGAGTCAAGATTTTTATTTCAGTATTTTTACATTGCTGCCCCTTGATCGACTCGGCGTGCCCTGACTAGACAAGGGGGTCGTCGGCCTTCGCTGGCGGCCGCCACATCGACATGATTCACGCTTTGTCGGGCCGATCGGTCCGGGAAGGACGCTTGCGCCTGCTGCGCGGGCCGGATCGGCATGTGACGCGGCCGGGGGGAGTGCGGGGGCAGGGGGATCAGGGGGCAGTGCGGCGTGGCGGAAAGCGGGAATCGGGATGGATATGGCGCGGGCGACAAGGCGATGAGCGGCGATGCCGCGACGCTGTGGCCGCGTGTCGCCGAAGGGCTGCGCCGTGACCTCGGCGCCCGCACCTTCGACCATTGGCTGAAACCCGTGCGGTTTGCCGATTTTTGCACCTTGTCGGGCGTCGTCACGCTCGAAACCGCCAGCCGTTTTTCGGCCAACTGGATCAATGAACGCTTCGGCGACCGCCTCGAACTGGCGTGGCGCCAGCAGCTGCCCGCGGTGCGCAGCGTCACCGTACGTGGCGGCGCCGCGGCGAGCGAGCGCGCCGCAGCGCTCGCCCACCCGCCGCTGCCCGCGTTCGACACGTCGGCGACGCAACCTGCCGCCAATCCGGCGCTGCTCGGGTTCGATCCGCGCCTGTCGTTCGAGCGCTTCGTGATCGCGCGCTCGAACATTCTCGCGGCCAACGCCGCGCGCCGCATGGCGATGGTCGAAGCGCCGCAATTCAACCCGCTCTATCTCTGCTCGGGAACCGGCCAGGGCAAGACGCACCTGCTCCAGGCGATCGCGCAGGATTATGCCCGGGCGCATCCGACCGCGACCATCATCCTGATGTCGGCGGAAAAATTCATGCTCGAATTTGTCGGCGCGATGCGTGGCGGCGACATGATGGCGTTCAAGGCGCGGCTGCGCGCCGCCGACCTGCTGCTGCTCGACGACCTGCAATTCGTCATCGGCAAGAATTCGACGCAGGAAGAATTGCTCCACACGATCGATGACCTGATGACTGCGGGCAAGCGGCTGGTGGTCACCGCCGACCGCCCACCCGCGATGCTCGACGGGGTCGAGGCGCGGCTGCTGTCGCGCCTGGCGGGCGGGCTTGTCGCCGATATCGAGGCGCCCGAGGACGACCTGCGCGAACGCATCATCCGCCAGCGGCTGGCCGCGATGCCGATGGTCGAGGTGCCCGACGATGTCGTCGCCTATCTGGTCAAACATTTCACCCGCAACATCCGCGAGCTCGAAGGCGCGCTCAACAAACTGCTCGCCTATGCCGCGCTCACCGGGACGACGATCGACCTTCGGCTCGCCGAGGATCGGCTGGCAGAAAATGTCCGCTGCGCGCGGCCGCGGATCACGATCGAGGAAATCCAGCGCGCGGTCTGCGCGCACTATCGGCTCGACAAGTCGGAAATGGCGTCGAAGCGCCGCGTCCGCGCCGTCGCCCGCCCGCGCCAGGTCGCGATGTACCTCGCCAAGGAACTGACGCCGCGCTCCTATCCCGAAATCGGGCGCCGTTTCGGCGGCCGTGATCATAGCACGGTGATCCACGCGGTTCGCACCGTCGAGGCGCTGCGCGTCGCCGATAGCGAACTCGACGCCGAGATTGCCGCGATCCGGCGCAGTTTGAACAGCTGATCCACAGGGTTATTCCCGCAACTGTCCACAAGGCGGAGAGCCGATCTCAAGACGGCTGCGACAAGTTAGCCGGTGACCGCGGTCGCCATCAATTGTCCGGTGCCGGTCAGCGCGTAACGGCTTGCCGGTGGCCGCAGGTCCAGTAATTCGCGCCGCACCAGCCCTTGTTCTCCCAGCGCCGACAGCCCCTGCGACAGAGCGCGCGGGGTCGCAGGGGCGAGCAGGCGTGACAGCGCGTTAAAGCGGTCGTGGCCCGCGCTGATCCCGGCCACCAAGGGAAGGCTCCATCGCGTCGTCGCGCCGGGCGGCAGGCCGATCTTGCTCTGTGCCGCAGCGATCGTCGCGGCGCGCGCGGCGGCGGCTTTGCCCGCTTCGGTGAGGATATATTCGGGGCGCAGCGGGTGGCCGTGGCCGGGGTTGCGCTGGACCCAGCCGATCGTCGCCGCGGCGCTCAGGGTGCGCGTCAGGCTGTCGCGCGAAAGCCCAAGCCGGTGGAGCAGCTCGACGAACCGCGCGCCGCGATGCGCCCCCAGATCGGCGAGCAGCGGCACCAGCCAGCGGTGGCTGCCGAGCTGGAGCAGGAGCGGAACGGGTGTGCTTGACGGCATTTGCAACTAACTATACAAATCGGACCGTTGAGGCAAGGGGATTGGAGTTCTGGCGCTGATTCTCGAGCACCGTCATTGCGAGCGCAGCGAAGCAATCCAGAGCGGGTTTGCGCCTACTCTGGATTGCCGCGTCGCCTTCGGTTCCTCGCAATGACGACTGCAAGGGCGGGAACGCGGTTTTTCAGAAAGGGAGCAACCACATGACAATCGAATTCGGATCCGAACTCACCTGTTCGATGGGGGTGACCGACATGACTGCGGCGATCGCCTGGTACGAGCGCGTGATGCACTGCAAATTGCTCTACCGCGCCGACGAGATCGGCTGGTGCGAGCTGGCGACCCCGATGGCGGGGGTCAATATCGGGCTCAGCCAGGTTGAGAGCGTCGTGCAGGGCGGCGGTGCGACCAATGTGTTCGAGGTCGCCGACATCGACGCGGCCAAGGCGCATCTCGACGCCGAGGGGGTGCGGCAGGATGGCGATATCCAGCACATCCCCGGCATGGTGAAACTGATCACCTTCTACGATCCCGACGGCAATGCGTTCATGTTTTCGCGCTCGGAAATGGCGGCATGACGGCGCAGTGGGGGATCGCGGCGCTGCTGGCGATTGCGGCCCCCGCGGCGACCGAGGATCCGGTACCGTCGCTGGCCGCATGGCACGGAACATGGACCGGCGAAGGCACGGCGTTCGGAAAAGCGGCGATCGCGACGCTGGTGATCAAGCCGGCGCCCGACAGCGACGCGACGGCGCTCGCCTATCGACTGGCGGTGCCCGGCACGACGCCGATCGAATATGCGGCGGAAGCGATTTGCCGCGTCGATGCCAAGGGCCGGGTGCGCGGCAACTGGACCGACAATAGGGGCCGGACACGCCCGATCGGCGGGCGCGTGGCCGGGTCCGAATGGCACAATCATTGGGGCAGCGCCGACATAGAAATTGGCCGCTCCACCTATGTACTGGAAACGCCCGACCGGATGGTTGTCACCGATTCGGTGCTGCAGGATGACGGCAGCTGGTGCGTCTTTGCGACGCTGCGCTTTCGACGAACGGCCTGAAAACCGGCGCTTTCTTTTGCTCCGAATCGCGCGGACAAAAAAAGAGGGCCGGGACTTGCGTCCCGGCCCAGCCTTTCAGGCTCTCCCCTCCTGAAACTGTTGACGCAATGAATGCCATATTAATGTCATGTTGGGAAGGCCTAAATTTGCGGCAAGCCTGCCTGTTTATTGTGCACCGCAGCGTGGTGGCGCACAGGTCCGATCCGGCTGTTTCGACGGGTCGCCAACGGACAAAAAATGGCCGGGACATACGCCCCGGCCAGTGGTTCGCAGGAGGAACCCGGTGAGGACCCCGCCGCCGTCTTTTGAAAGGAGAGAGACGTGCGGCGACGGGTATCCTGTCTCGTCAATAATTATAGGCGCGTTCGCCATGCTCGCCGAGGTCGAGCCCTTCGCGCTCCACCTCTTCGGCGACGCGGCCGCCGGTGACCAGTTTGGCGATATAGAAGGCGATGGCCGAACCGACGCCCGACCACAGGATCGCGACGAGGACTGACTTGACCTGGATCCACAGCTGGGTGCCAAGGACATAATCGTCGCCCGCCGGCCCGCCGAGCGCGGTCAGCATGGTGAAGGCGGTCAGGACCGATCCGATGATGCCACCGAGGCCATGGATGCCGAACACGTCGAGCGAATCGTCGAAGCCGAGCTTGGGCTTGATCTTCATCACGAACCAGCAGCAGACGACCCCGGCAATCGCGCCGAGCAGGATCGCGCCGAACGGACCCGCGTTACCCGCGGCCGGCGTGACCGCGACCAGGCCGGCGATCGCCCCCGAACAGGCGCCGAGCAGCGAACCCTTGTGGCCGAGTGCGCGTTCGGTGAGCATCCAGAACAGGACACCGGCGGCGGTGGCGGTGAAGGTGTTGATCAGCGCAAGTCCGGCCGACCCGTTGGCTTCGAGCGCCGACCCGGCGTTAAAGCCGAACCAGCCCACCCACAGCAGCCCGGTGCCGATCAAGGTCATGGTCAGCGAGTGCGGCGCCATGATCTCTTTCTGGTAACCGGTGCGTTTGCCGATGATGAAACAGCCGACCAATGCCGCGATGCCCGCGTTGATGTGAACGACGGTGCCGCCCGCAAAATCGAGCGCGCCCCAGCCAAAGATCAGCCCGGTCGTCGCCTCGTCGGCGCCTTCGTACCACACCATATGCGCGATCGGATAATAGACGATCGTCAGCCAGATGACGGCAAAAACCATCACCGCCGAAAACTTCATGCGTTCGACAAGACCGCCAAGCACCAGGGCGACGGTGATCGCCGAGAAGGTCATCTGGAATGCGATAAAGACGAATTCGGGAATTTCGAAACCTTCCGAAAAGGTCGCCGCCGTCGTGTCCTGGGTGACTCCGGCCAGGAAGAATTTGCCCGTTGAAATAAACCGGTTGGCGTCGCCGCCGAACGACAGGCCGAATCCGTAGATCACCCACAGGATCATCGCGAGGCTGGCCACGGCGATGATCTGGGTCAGCACCGACGCCATGTTCTTGGTGCGGACAAGGCCACCATAAAACAGCGCGAGGCCAGGGACGATCATCGCCATTACCAATATGGTCGCGACGATCATCCAGGCGGTATCGCCCTTGTCGACTACGGCCGTGACTGTTTCTTCGGCCACTTCGGTCGCCGCCTCCGCGGCTTCCTGCGCCCACACGGGCATTGCGGCGAACAGCGCGAGGCCGGCGGCCCCCGCGGTCGCCGCCGTCTTTGTCATGAAGTTCATTGCTTCCCCCTTCGTCATCACAGTGCCGCCTCGCCGGTTTCGCCGGTGCGGATTCGCACCGCCTGACCCACATCGAGCACGAAAATCTTGCCGTCGCCGATCGAACCGGTGCCGGCGCTTTGCTGGAGCGTTTCGACCACCCGCGGCGCGAGCGCGTCGTCGCAGACGAGCTCGATCTTCACCTTCGGCACCATGTTGGTGGCATATTCGGCGCCGCGGTAGATTTCGGTTTGCCCCTTTTGCCGCCCGAACCCCTTGACCTCGGTCACGGTCATACCGGCGATACCCAGACCGGTCAGCGCTTCGCGGACCTCGTCCAGCTTGAATGGTTTGATGATGGCCAGGATCAATTTCATGATGCCCCCTTTTGTTTATGGCACCATGTTGCAGTGCAACAGCCGTGCCAGATTGCGCGCGGGGCAGAAAAATTAACATTTTGTGACGACTTGGGAGGTCAATGGCAAAGAATCGGTCGTTTGCTGGGCAATGGAGGCAAGGAATTGCCTAAAATTTAGGCAGTGCGGTTCACTTGTGATGGGCTTATCGGACATGGGAAATGGCTGGTTTCGGCCATTGGTCCTCCCTGTGACGCAGTCATGGGGACGTGGCAGCGCGAAGCGCTGACGGAGGGGCTTTGGCGCGACCGTCGCGGCCCCTCCTCCACCACTTGCTTCGCAAGTGGTCCCCCTCCCCATCGCTGCGCGACAGGGAGGATCGGCTATGTCCCAGCGTTCCAACCGAAAGTGGGACGTCCAAAGCTGTCGCGGTTATCCCGCCGCCCTGAACCGCGCCCAGATCGGCAGATGGTCCGATGCCCGTGCGGCGAGCGCGCTGCGATGCACTCCGGCGTCGATCGTTTCCAGATCGGGCGAGGCGAAGATGCGGTCGAGCTTGGCGACCGGGCGGCGGCTGTGAAAACTGTGGCCGGTGTCGACCAGCCGGTGGCGCTCGCCGAAATCATGGAGGCAGCCGCCCTGGTTCCGCCATTCGTTGCAGTCGCCCATCAAAATCGTCGGCAAATCCTCGCCCTCGGCGACATGGTTCAGGATCGCGCGCGCCTGATGGCGCCGGCGCAGCCCCGAAATGTCGAGGTGCATGCCGACCACCCGCAACCTGGTGTCGCCGATGCGGACCGTCGCCGCGACCGCACCGCGCGGTTCGAGCGTCGGCAGGTGCAGCGCATGGCTTTCCTCGACCTCGGCACCCTTGCGGACGAGCAGCGCGTTGCCGTGCCAGCCGATGCTATGGGGCCGGTTGTCGAGTGCGACCGCCACATAATCGCTATGCTCGTCCAGCATATGCGGCGGGATCGCGCTGGCGCGGGTACCGAAACGCCGGTCGGCCTCCTGCAGCGCGACGATATCGGCGTCGAGCTCTCCAAGGACCGCCAGCACTCGCCCGGGATCGCGGCGGCGGTCGAGCCCGATGCCCTTGCGCATATTGTAACTGGCAACTTTGATCATAGTCTCAGCGGTCTAGCGCTCCAGCCGCCAAGCCGTTCCCGGGATTCTCAAATTCCGCCAGCAATGCGCGCGCTTCGGCCAGATCCTCGTCGAGCACCATGATCCGCACCGGGATCATCAGCCCGACGCTTTCGGCGATGTTCATGCCGGCGTCGAAGCACACCGCATGCACCCCGGCGCTTTCGATCCGTCCGCGCAGCAGTTCGGCCTCCGCGCCATTGGGCAGGCGCACCAGCTCGACCAGCGGCATCAGGCGGTCTCGCCTTCGACGAAGCGGTCGGTCGGACGCGTCGGCAGGCCGTCGATGCTGCGGTCGCGTTCCTTGAACTTTTCGACCCACAGCGCGCGGTCGGCCTGGCGGTGATATTTTTGGAGCGTGTCGCGTTCATGTTGTAGCTCCATCATCGGCACGCCCCAGCCGCAGCTGGTCTGGACGCTTTCCACATCGATGACGAAAATCTGGCGGGTGCCGGGCAGCAGGGTGAAATGCGCCGCGAGTGCGTCCCATTCCTCGTCCTGCGGCAACACCGGCCGACCGCGGCCATAGATGCGCAGGATCAGCGCGCTGCGGTCGAACGCGCAGAACATGATCGTGATGCGGCCGTCGGCGGCAAGGTGCGCGTGGGTTTCGTTGCCCGACCCGCCAAGATCGAGATAGGCGACCCGGCTTTCCGAAAGCACTCGGAAACTGTCGGCATAGCCCTTGGGTGACAGGTTGATCCGCGCGTCCGCGGCGGAGGTCGCGGTGAAAAAGACCGGCTGTTTCTCGATGAAGGCGATGTGCTTGTCGGTCAGCGTGTCGGTGAATTCAGCCATGGTGCGTCTCCGTATCGGGCCGTCCTATCACCAATTTTTGCCCTCTTCTATCGCGGCTTCCTCCTCGGGCCGGGTCGTGCGACCCAGCGCATCGTTGCGGTGCGGGAAGCGGCCGAAGCGGTCGATGATGTCGAAATGTTGCCGCGCATAATCGTGAAAGACCGGGTCCGCGAGCTGGTTCATCAGCCGCAGCGATTCGCGCTGGTCGGCCATATCCTCGCTATGCTCGAAGGGCAGATAGGCAAACTGCCGCCGTTCGTCGGGCCATCCCTGGTCCCACCCTTTCGCGACGATCCCGCGCGCAATCTCGCGCGCAAGGCTGTCGGTGGCGAAGGCGTCGGCGTGACCCCGAAAGATATTGCGCGGCACCTGATCGAACAGGATCGCCGCGGCGAGCGCGGTGTCGGGGTCGGTGAGGAAGGTTTCGGCGGGCTGCGAGCGGAGCGCGTCGTGCCAGTCCCCGGCCAGTTCGCGCACATCGGCGTCAAAATCAGGGCCGCCGCCGTACCAGTCGTCCATGCCATGCGCGTCGAACCAGAAGGCGAGCAGTTGCTTCGCCCAGTTGTGGGGTGGGTTGGCGCTGGTTTCGGAATTGTTCGTCATTACGAGCGAAGCGAAGCAATCTGGAGCGGATTACGCAAGCCCTGGATTGCCGCGTCGCCTTCGGCTCCTCGCAATGACGGAGGAAACGGAATCACTCGCCCTTGACGCGCCGATACGGCACGAACTCGCCGAGCGAGACGAAGCCGCGATAGAAATGGCTGGAGCGATCGACCAGCTGCACCGTGTCGATGCTGCACAACTGGTTGCCGATCGTCTTGGTGACGAGGATGTCGTCGTCGTCGAGCCACTCGGCGCCACCGCGCGGCCGGTTGACCCACAAGGTGTTACCGACGCGGTAAACGATCGCGGTTCGGTCGACGATCTGCGAGCCGCGCGCAATCGACAGCGGGATGCACTGCTGGGCCTCGCCCGCGATGCGCCCTTCGAGCAGCTTGGCAAGCTTCGCTTCGGGCTCGATCTTGTCGCGCGCGACCGCGGCGGGGGAGGCTGCCACCGCCGCGGCGGCCAGGATTGTCGGTATCAGGTGACGCATGGTTCGACTCCGGTCTTCAACATTGCCTACCCAGCACCCAAGCTACTCCGACGCCGGTGAACAGAGGCTGACTGGCCGCGGCGTCAACAGGCGCCGTCGGGTAGCGGAATGCCCAGCGGGCCTTTGCATTTCTTCTTTTTTGCGGGCGCTTCAGCGGTGCCGCCGCCCGTCGCGCCGCTGCCCATCCCGCCGAAATCGACGCCAACCATCAGCATCGTATAGGAACGGAAACGCACTTTGGCGGTCCAGTCGATATTCCATGGCGCGTTGCCTGCGGGTTTCGGGGGATAGGAAAAATTGGCTTCCGGTCCAAAGGCGTTGAGATTGCCGATCATCATCTCACCCGACGCCTTCTTGACCTCGGCGGGGATCTGGCAGCTGGTCTGCGAAGGCGGCATGACGATTTTTTTGGTGACGAGGTTGGCAACGACCGACGGCGGCAACCAATCCCACAATCCGCCGCCAAACTCCTTCGCGTCGCTGCTCGACCACCAGATGATGTCGCCGCCACGTTCCAGCTTGTCCATCCCGCCAAAAGCCCAGGCGGCGTAGCCCGTCGCGGCTTGCAGCGGGCTCCAGCGGATCATCACCGACCCGTCGGTCTGGATCGCGGTCGAAGCCTGCAACCCGGGCATGTAATCCTGCGCCAGCGTGAAGTTGATGTCGGGGCCGACATTGCTCGCGATTCGATGCGCGCCGAGCAGCGAGCTGTCGCGCGACGGCATCTTGTCCGATTTGCCATTCGGCCATTCCATATAGGACCGGCTGTTCGCCGCCGACACTTCGCGGATCACCGGGACCGCGGTCGAAAACAGGCCCGGCGGGATCTGTCCTGCCGCGACCTTGGCGAAATCGATGATGACGGGCTGGCCCGGCCCCGCTTTGGCGCCGCAGCCCCAGTACAGCAGCAGGCGGCCCTTCGGCCGCTCGAAATCGGGACTATATTCGCCGGTCTTGCGCTCGGGGCTGATCAGCGGCACCGACTTGCCGAGTTTGGCGGGCGGCAAAAAGAAATGGTCGCCCTTGGGCGGCGGCGCGGTCGGCACCTCGTTCGATCCCAGCCGCAGGAACAGCTGGCGCGCGATGGCATTGTCGGGCCCGCCGCCGAACATCATGCTCATCGCCCCGCCCATGCCGCCCTTGCCGCCACCCATCGCGGCAAAGCCCGACATCGTCGCGGCGTCCATCTCGTATCGTTCTTTGGGGCCGGTGGTCTTTTGCTGCGCCGCAAGCGGGGAAGCGAGCATCGCCGCGATGGCGGCGGCGGACACGAAACGGAAAGTCGGACGCATAAATTCCTCCCTGCAACCGGAGGCTGTGCCTTCGGCGAAAAATTCATGCGACCCGATTCTGCCTTATGTTTGCGGCAGGTATAGGCCGGAGAAGGCCCGACGCCAAGTGAGCACGGTCACAGGCCACGCCCGCATGGCCGCGCGATCGGCGGCGGACGCTACGCGGTCCCGCCCACCGTCAGCCCGCTGACCAGCAACGTCGGCTGGCCAACCCCCGCAGGGACGCTCTGGCCACCCTTGCCACAGATGCCGATGCCTTCGTCGATCGCCATGTCGTTGCCGATCCCCATCACCTTGGTCAGCACGCTCGGCCCGTCGCCGATCAGCGTCGCGCCCTTGATCGAGTCGCCCAGCTTGCCATTCTCGATCTTGTACGCCTCGGTGCAGCTGAACACGAACTTGCCCGACACGATATCGACCTGGCCGCCGCCAAAGCTCTTGGCAAAAATGCCGTTCTTCACGCGCGACAACAGCTCGGCGGGGTCGTCGTTGCCCCCGCGCATGAAGGTGTTGGTCATCCGCGGCATCGGCGCGTGCGCGAAGCTTTCACGCCGTCCGTTGCCGGTGGGTTCGACCCCCATCAGCCGCGCGTTGAGGCGGTCCTGCATATAGCCCTTCAAAATGCCGTCCTCGATCAGCACCGTTTCGCTGGTCGGGGTGCCTTCGTCGTCGATGCTCAGCGAGCCGCGGCGACCGCCGCCGACCGGGCTGTCCATCGCGCCGTCGTCGACCACGGTGACGCCGGGGGCGGCGACGCGTTCGCCGATGCGGCCCGAAAAGGCGCTGGTGCCCTTGCGGTTGAAATCGCCCTCGAGCCCGTGGCCGACCGCTTCGTGGAGCAGCACGCCGGGCCAGCCGGGGCCGAGCAGCACGGTGAACTCGCCGGCGGGGGCATCGACCGCGCGCAGGTTGACCAGCGCCTGCGCCAGCGCCTCGTCGATCGCGCGGTTCCACTGTGCGGGTTCGAACAGATGGTCGTACATATAGCGCCCGCCGAGCCCGAAAACCCCGCTTTCGCGCCGCCCATTCTCCTCGACCACGATCGAGACGTTGAGGCGGACGAGCGGGCGGATGTCGGTGGCGAGGAAACCGTCGGCGCGAACGATCTCGACCACCGACCAGCTGCCCGCCAGACTCACCGACACCTGCGCGATGCGCGGATCGCGCGCGCGCGCCGCGGCGTCGATTTCCTGGCACAGCGCGACCTTCTTGGCGAAGGGGATCAGGTCGAGCGGATTCGCCTCATCATACAGATGGCGGTTGGTACGCGGCGGCGGGGCGGCGTGCGGCTGGCTGGCGGGGTCGAGCAGCGCCAGTGTTTCGGCGGCGCGGCGGATCGCCCCGGCGCTGATGTCGCTGGCATGGGCAAAGCCCGTCATCTCGCCCGATACGGCGCGCAGGCCGAAACCGGCATCGGTCGAATAATCGGCGGTCTTGAGCCGCCCGTCATCGAACCCGAAGCTCTCGGTCGCGCGATATTGCAGGTACAGTTCGCCGTCGTCGGCTTTGGCGAGCGCCTCGCGGGTCAGCGCCTGCGCCAGATCGGGATCAAGCGCGTCGGCGCGATAGAGGAAGCGGCGGGGGTCGGTGGGACTGGTCATGCCGTGGATATAGGCACGGCGCGCCACACGCGCAAACCGCTGTCAGAGATAATTGACGGTGAGCGTGAAGGTGCCGCTGTAATCGCCTGCGGGCTGGTTGGCAGGGACGGTCAGCGTGCCGCCGATGTAATAGGTCTGCACCCCGCTGGGCAGCAGCGTCGATCCCAGCAGCGCAATGCCGCCGCCGCTGGTGCTCGCGGCGCGAACGAGGCTGGCGGTCATATTGGGGGCGCCGCCGCCGACCCGTGCCAGCGTGACCGACGTGCTGCCCGACACGGTGATCAGCAAGATGCCGCCCGTTCCCTGGAATCTCGCCCGCTGCGCGCCAGTGCCGACCAGCGTGACGCCGCCCGTCGAGGTGCGCGCACCGGAAACGGCGTTGACCGACACGGTGCCGCCAGTCGGGCCGCTGGTCAGCGTGCCGAAATCGAGATCGTCGGTCTTGATCAGCGTGTTGGGGCGAATCACCGCCGCATTGGCGGTGACATTGGTGTCGGCGGCATGCGCCGATGCGCACAGCATCGCGGCCGCCGCCGCAGCGACGATGGTCAGGCCGCGTCCCGCGTCCCGACAGTGTCTGGTCCCTCGAATCCCCACAGATTCTGCTCCTGTCTGACACATTTATGCCAGCGGGGCGTGAGCGGTTGATGCACGGGCGTGGTAAAGAGGCTGTTTACGTTCAGCCGACGATCAACCTTTATCGGCGACCCCGCCGATCAGGATGAAACGCCGGTCGCAATAGCCGCAGTCGACAAAACCTTGGTCCGCATCGATTTCCAGCCATACGCGCGGGTGGCCGAGCGCGGCGTCGGCCAGGCCGTCGCCGGTGCCGTCGCACGCGATGCGGGTTTTCGGGGTGCGGATTGTTTCGGGCGCGGGCTGGGTCATCGATCGCGCCCATAGCAAGCGCGCGGGGCGGGAGCAATCGGGTCTGCGCAGCATCTGGAGGCTGGGGTCATGACGGCACCGGCAGGGTTGTTGAACCCTGTGGTCGTCCGGTGCCGTCGTCCCCCCACAGGACAAAAGTCAAAGATAGTTGAGCGTGATCGTGAAGGTGCCGTTGTAGACGCCGGGCGCCTGGTTGGCGCCGACTTCCAGCGTCGCCCCGACCGGGAAATTATAATTGCCCAGCGGGGTAGTGATGCGAAAACGCGTCGGCGTGGTCGACAGGATCGCGGTCGGGGTGCTGCCGATTTCAAAGGTGCGCACGCGCATCTGGGTGCCGGGGCCGGTGATGAAGATCGTGTTCGACCCGAGCGAGATGTTCACCTGTCGGTTGAAGCTGCCAAGACCTGCGAAGCGAGCCGGAGCGCCGTTGCTGCCCGCCAGCGTGACGCCGCCGGTACGGCTGCGCGACCCGTCGGGCGCGATGGTCACTGTCCCCGCGACATTCGACGGAATGATGTCACCGAAATCGAGGTCGTTGACCTTGAAGAAGGAAAGCGGGCGCAGCACGATGGCCTCGCTCTGGCTCTGCGCGGTCTGTTGCGCCTGCGCCGCACCGGCCGGAACCGTCATCAGCGCACAGGCGGCGGCGCAGCGCAGCGCGAACTGCGGCTTATGGGTGTGTCTGGTCCTCACAGCCTTGCCTCTAATCGCGACTTTCCAACATTGGGTTAACGCCGCGCTCGCCAGTCGAATGTTCCTGCGATCAGTCCTTTGCGATGCGCGGGCGCGCGGCTATGGCAACCGCCATGACCGAAGCCGCCATCCGCATCGACGCCGTCTCCAAAATCTATGCCGGCGGCAAGCAGGCGCTCGACAATGTCAGTTTCGACGTCCCACGCGGCCAGATTTTCGGGCTGCTCGGCCCCAATGGCGCGGGCAAGTCGACGCTGATCAATATCCTCGCCGGGCTGGTCAACAAGACCGCCGGGTCGGCCAGCATCTGGGGCTTCGACATCGACGCCGACCCGCGCAACGCCAAATATTCGATCGGCATCGTGCCGCAGGAAATCGTCTTTGATCCCTTTTTTACGCCCTATGAGACGCTGGAGAATCAGGCGGGGCTGTACGGCGTGCCGCGGGCGAAGCGCATTTCGGACGATTTGCTCGCCGCGGTGCATCTGACCGACAAGCGCGACGCCTATGCGCGCACGCTGTCGGGCGGCATGAAGCGCCGCCTGCTGGTGGCCAAGGCGATGGTCCATTCGCCGCCGATCATCGTCCTCGACGAACCGACCGCGGGGGTCGACATCGAACTGCGCCAGCAGCTCTGGGAGTATGTGCAGTCGCTCAACGATCGCGGCGTTACCGTGGTGCTGACGACGCATTACCTCGAAGAGGCCGAGGAGTTGTGCGACCGCATAGCGATCATCAACCACGGCAGACTGATCGCGAACAAGCCGACGCGCGAGCTGGTCGACATGGCGCGCGAAAAGATCGTCGTCGTGACGCTCGATGCCGACGTGACCACGCTGCCCACGCACCCGGCGTTCGAAAAGGTCGAGCGCGAGGGCGAGCGCGGGCTGGCGATCAGCTATAACAAGGACCGGATGAACGCGGGCGAAGTGCTCGCGGCGGTGAATGCAATGGGCCACGGCATCGTCGATGTCTCGACGCGCGAGGCCGATCTGGAAGACGTGTTCCTGAACCTGACGCGCGCGGCGAATGGCTAGCCCCGGCTGTCCGTTCGTGTCGAGCGAAGTCGAGACACGTCGTAGCCGGGCCGGACACATCTCGGCTTCGCTCGATGGAAACGGGCTTAGGGTTTGACGATATGACCGACACCACCCCCCACGACGTCATCATCGTCGGCTCGGGTGCCGCGGGCCTCACTGCCGCGATCGCGCTCGCCGACCATTGCAAGGTGCTCGTGCTCGCCAAGGGCGACCTGACCGGCGGATCGACCGCCTGGGCGCAGGGCGGGATCGCCGCGGTGCTCGACGCGGGCGATACGTTCGAAAATCATATCGACGACACGATGGTCGCGGGCGCCGGACTCAACCGGCGCGAGACGGTCGAGTTCGTCGTCGAAAATGCGCCCGCCTCGATCGAGCGCCTCGTCGAAATGGGCGTCCCGTTCAACAAGGATGCCGAGGCGCTGCACCTGACGCGCGAGGGCGGCCATTCGCACCGCCGCATCGTCCATGTCGACGACGCGACGGGCTGGGCGGTGCAGGCGGCGCTGCTCAAGACAGCCGCGGCGCATCCGAACATCACCCTGCTGCCGGGGCAGGCGTGCGTTGACCTGATCACCGGACGGCACGAGGAACGCTATTCGGGATCGGGCCGCGTGTGGGGCGTCTATGCGCTCGACGAAAAAACCGGAGAGGTTCACGCGCATGTCGGCCGCGCGACGATCCTCGCCAGCGGCGGCGCCGGGCGCGTCTATCAATTCTCGACCGCCCCTAGAGGCGCGACCGGCGACGGCATCGCGATGGCCTGGCGCGCCGGCTGCCGCGTGTCGAACATGGAAATGATGCAGTTCCACCCCACCTGCCTGTTCAACCTCGACGTCAAGAATTTCCTGATCACCGAGGCGGTGCGCGGCGAGGGCGGCATTTTGAAGCATCCCGAAACCGGCCACCGCTACATGCCCGACTATGACCCGCGCGCCGAACTCGCGCCGCGCGATGTCGTGGCGCGCGCCAACGACGACCAGATCAAGCGCTTCGGGCTCGACTATGTCCACCTCGACATCAGCCACCTCGACCCCGATTTTGTCGCGAGGCATTTCCCGAACATCTATGAAAAGCTGCTGACGCTCGGCATCGACATGACCCGGCAGCCGATCCCCGTGGTCCCTGCGCAGCATTATACCTGCGGCGGCATCTTGATCGACCTTGCTGGGCGCACCGACCTGCCGGGGCTGTATGCCGCGGGCGAATGCACCGAAAGCGGGCTGCACGGCGCCAACCGCCTCGCGTCGAACAGCCTGCTCGAATGTTTCGTGTTCGGCGAGGCCGCGGCGAAGGACATCATCGCGCGCTGGGACCAGCTCGAACCGCCCCCCGCGATCCGCCCATGGGACGAAAGCCGGGTCACCGACTCCGACGAAGAGGTGATCATCAAGCAGAACTGGACCGAGATCCGCCGCTTCATGTGGAATTATGTCGGCATCGTCCGCACGACCAAACGGCTGGAGCGCGCCCAGCACCGCATCCGCCTGCTGACCGACGAGGTCGAGGATTATTACGGCCACTTCCGCGTCACCACCGACCTGATCGAGCTGCGCAACCTGCTGCAATGCGCCGATCTGATCGTGCGCAGCGCGCTCCATCGCAAGGAAAGCCGCGGGCTGCATTATACGCTCGATTATCCGGAGATGCTGGCGGAGGCGGTGGATACGGTGCTGGTGCCGTGAGGATGGCGTAAAAGAAACCTCACGCAAAGGCGCGAAGGCGCAAAGAAGGGGATGCGTCGGGGTGGGTATCGAAGAAATCGCCAGCGTCACCGTCGATTGCGGATTTCATCTACACAAGAATTTGGGACCGGGCCTGCTCGAGTCGGTTTATGAAGCCATCATGGCCGATCAGTTGGTGCGGCGCGGGCTGAATGTGCAGCGGCAGGTGCCGATTCCCATTCGTTATGATGGGATTGAGTTGCCGGAGGGATTTCGAGCGGACTTGCTGATTGAGGGCGTGCTGTTGGTCGAACTGAAATCTGTGGAGCGGTTGTCACCGCTCCATGGCAAGCAAGTCCTGACATACCTTCGCCTGCTAGATATGCCATTGGGGTTGCTGATCAACTTTGGCGGCGAAACCTTTAAGGAAGGCGTCAAACGCATCGTCAACAACCATCAAAGCTGACTTTGCGCCTTCTTTCTTTGCGCCTTCGCGCCTTTGCGTGAGATAATTTTTTCTTACCCACCAACCCCCAACAACCGCCCGGCCAAAATCAGCACAATCGCCCCGATCACCGACGCCAGGCACCCCGCACGGTGAAAGTCGCCGCGGCCGCGCGACGTTGCGAGGCCCGCCAGCAGTGAGCCGCCGATGCCGAGCAGGATCGTCGCGATCCACCCCATCTGCACCGCGCCCGGATAAAAGAACCGCGCCAGCGCGCCGATGATCAGGCCCGAGATGATTGCGCCGATGATATTGATCATGCGTTGAACCCTTCGTTCAAAAACCGCTCGGCCAGTGCCGCATGCAGCGCCGCGCCGCGTGCCATCACTTTTTCGTCCAGCACCATGCGGTTCGAGTGCAGCCCGCAGCAGGCGCGCCAGTCGCTGCCCTCCGCGCTCGCGCCCAGCCAGAACATCGCGCCGGGCACTTTTTCGAGCACATAAGAGAAATCCTCGGCGCCCATCACCGGATGATCCATCGTCAGCCACGCCGCCTCGCCGAACGTCGCCTCGACGACCGACTGGCCGAACGCGACCGCGCGGCTGTCGCAGATGGTGACCGGAAAGCCCTCGTCGATCTGCACCTCGGCGGTGCAGCCATGCGCCTCCGCGATTGCGGGGGCGAGGCGTTTCAGCTCGCGCGCCACCATCGCGCGCCGTTCGGGCGACAGCGTGCGGATCGTGCCGAGCAGCTCGGCGGTTTCGGGGATGATATTGTTCGTCGTCCCGGCGCTGATCTTGGCGATGGTCACGACGGCGGGATCGAACACCGACACGCGCCGCGTCACCATCGTCTGGATCGCGGTGACGATGGCGCAGGCAACCGGGATCGGGTCGACCGCATCGTGCGGCATCGACGCATGGCCGCCCGCGCCCTTGACGGTGATCGACAGGACATCGGATGAAGCGAGCAGCGGTCCGGCGCGCGATGCGAAAATCCCGTGCGGCGCATTGGGCATGATGTGGAGCGCGAACGCCGCGTCGGGCAGCGGGTCGATGATCCCGTCGTCCAACATGAAGCGCGCGCCATGATGGCCTTCCTCGCCCGGCTGGAACATGAACATCACCGTGCCGGGCAGCCGGTCGCGCGCCGCGCACAGCAGCTTCGCCGCGCCAACCAGCATCGCGACATGCGTGTCATGCCCGCACGCATGCATCGCGCCGGTGGTTTCGGAGCTGAAGTCGAGCCCCGTATCCTCGACCAGCGGCAACGCATCCATGTCGCCGCGCAGCAGGACGGTGCGCGCGTTGCCCCCATTCCCCGCCAAGCCCCCGCGCAGGATCGCGACCAGCCCCGTCGTCGACGGCCCCTCGCGAAATTCCAGCGGCAGCCCGGCGAGCGCCTGTTTGATCTTCGCAAGCGTCTTGGGGTTTTGCAGCCCGAGTTCAGGCTCGCGGTGGATCGCGCGGCGCAGGTCGACCAGGTCGTCGAGCAGCGTTTCGGCCTCGGCGGGCCAGCTATGTGTTTGGGTGTCCATGCGGCGAATGTGCCGCGAAGCCCAGCCCGTGTCGAGGGGATGATGGCTGCTGTATTAGAAGCCCGCGTTTCGCGGCGGATGCCGCGATCGATCCGATGGTTTGATAACCTTGATTAATTCCGTAGCTCTTGAGAACCTAGATCACCTTAATAACCTTGATGGGGTCGTTTTGATGTGCTACGGCGCATATGTGATGAGCTCGGCAACTGCGTCAAATCAAATCTTGCAGCCCGAAAAACGGCGTCGGGGGGAAGGCAAAGGCAGTAGCTTTTTTGCCATCGGCCGCGATGTTTGGGAGGCGCTCTGGAGCGTCCCTACCACTAACCGCCTCAACCTGGTTCTTACCTATTTTACGTTGCTGGCCGGTACCGGTAGTGACCATCGGCTGACAAAATGGTCTGCTTCAGCGTGTGAGCAATATCTTGGTATCGGTAAGCCGCGCGCAAAGCACGCGATTGACGAACTGATTGGTGGCAGCTTGATCAAGCACACGGAAAATTCTACCCGTTTGTCCCCTCAGTACGAGTTGCCGACGCTGCCGTTGGAAGCTGAGCCAATTTTTCTTCCGGTACAAGCGCTGACGGGGTTGAAGGGGGAGAACCCGATTTTCCGGCGAGTTCGTGAGACCGGCGACGCTATGCTGCTACGCATGCTTGTGGACTTGTATGGCATGGTCGACACTGATGCCACCTTCGGCGTTCCGATCGCCAGTCTCCGCAACGGCAGTCATGCCAACTCTGAAGTCGTTTCGCGCAAAGTTGCGCAGGTCGGCGTCCATGCGGTGTGGGCGTTGGAGGAAGGAACATATCAAAGCGCCGGGGGAGATTGGGCCCTGCGCCACGTATCCGAGAGCCGCAAAGGTGGCGGATATGATTGGACAAAATTCTGGGAGCGGGTCGCTCAGTTAAAACAGATTGGCGCCATCTACTACGAGCCTTGGCTATTCGAAGGCGCCGAGATGGATGCCGAACCGCTGATGCCGCTCGATCCGGCTGGGCTTTATCAGGTTTCAGAGCGGGACGATGGTGGGCGATTGACCAAGCTCGCCTATGATGCGGCATATGCGCTGGTCAGCGAGGAACGTCCCTACGTATTTGAGAACTCTGGCGCAGACTACTTTGTGCCGCTGCCGCTTCACCATCAGCCTCCTGCATTGAGAGGTGTCGCTAGGCTTCGTGTCGAGGCAGATACCCCGGGCCGGCGTCTCGCGTGGAAGCGTCGTCGGACGCTAGTTGAAAATTGGGAGAAGGCGCTCACTCAATTGCAAAGCGATGCGCAGCAAGGGCTGTTCGATCGCCCAATGCAGCTAGCCGCGAAGAGGAGCAGTCGATGATCCAGCTAGCATTTGACGGAGCTGGCTTCGCGGCGGCTTGCACCGGCGTTGCCGCTATTATCGGTTCAACAGCAACCTTGATATGGGCTATTCGACGGGATCCACGCGGGCCGGGAAAGCAAGAATCATCTCGCCTTCCGCCCCCCGAATAATTGCCGCCCCGCAAGGTCGAGCATGATTTCCTCGCTGCCTCCCCCAATGGCGTTGACACGCACCTCGCGGTAGATGCGCTCGACCTTGCTGCCGGTGATATAGCTTGCGCCGCCCAGCACCTGCGCGGCCTCGCGCGCGACGCTCTCCAGCATCCGCGTTGCCTGTACCTTCAGCATCGCGAAGTCGGCGGGGCGGTCCTTGCCGTTTTTCACCTGCCAGGCGCACAGGTCGACCCACGCCTGCGTCGCCTCGATCTGGCGCTCCATGTCGGCGAGCTTGATGCGGATCGACTGGTGGCCGACGAGGGGTTTGCCAAAGGTTTCGCGGTTCTGCGCCCACTCCGCCGCCTCGGCCATCGCGACGCGCGCATAGGCGCAGCAGCCCATCGCCATGCCGAGCCGCTCGCTGTTGAAATTGCGCATGATGCCGATGAAGCCGCCGTTTTCGGGGCCGATCAGGTTTTCTGCCGGGACGCGCACGTCGCTGAAGTGGATGGCGGCGGTATCGCTGCACCGCCAGCCCATCTTGTCGAGCCTTGTGCGTTCGACGCCGGGGCTGTCCATGTCGATCAGCAGCAGCGAGATGCCCGCCGCGCCCGGCCCGCCGGTGCGCACCGCGCAGGTCAGCCAGTCGGCGCGCATCCCCGACGTGATGAACATCTTGCCGCCGTTAACGACGTAGTGATCGCCGTCTCTGACCGCGGTGGTTTTGAGGTTCGCGACATCGCTGCCGCCGCCGGCCTCGGTGATGCCGAGCGCGATGATCTTGTCGCCGCTAAGCACCGGCGGCGCGACGCGCTGTTTCAGCTCCTCGGACCCCAGCGCGAGGATTGGCGGCAGCCCGATCCCATGCGTCATCAGCGACGCGCCCAGTCCGCCTGCGCCGACCGCGGCGAGTTCCTCGGTCAGAACCAGCCCATGGAAATTGTCGAAGCCTTCGCTGTGGCCGCCATATTGTTCGGGATAGCGCAGCCCGAGGATGCCCGCCTCGGCAGCTTTCTTGTGCAATTCGCGCGGCAGCTCGCCCTCGGCCTCCCAGCGGTCGATATGCGGCGCTATCTCGCGCTCGACGAAGCGGCGGACGCTCTGGGCCAGCGCTTCATGGGTCTCGTCATAATAGGGCGAACGCGCGCGCCAGTCGTCGAAAGCTGTCATCGGGCGATGCTGCGCACGGTTGACGTAAACGTCAAGGTCGGTCCTTCGCAGCGAAGCTGCAAGGAGAATGTCTCACACAAAGACACAAAGATGGCGGCTCCCTCGCGCGAGCAAACCGCCATCTTTGTGTCTTTGTGTGAGATCAATATAGCGCGACCTGTCGGCCGCGCAGCTGCGTTGCGGGGTTGCGCCTTCCGTCCAAGCACTTAAGGTCGCGCCCCATGAACAAGCCCATCCTGCTCGCCGGCCTTGCCGCTCTCGCCCTCATCACCACCCCCGCCGCCGCGCAGAAATCGCCCGAGGCCGTTGCCGAAGCCGCGCTCCAGCGCGCGCCGGTGTTCGACGGACATAATGACGTGCCGTGGGAACTGCGCGGGCAGGTCGGCAATGTCATCAACAACTTCGACTTTCGCGACACGACCAAGCCAAAGCCCGACGGAACGGTGATGCACACCGACATCCAGCGCCTGCGCCAGGGGCGCGTTGGGGCGCAATTCTGGTCGGTCTATGTGCCGTCGAACACCAACGAGCAGCTGGCGGTACAGCAGACCATTGAACAGATCGACGTCGCAAAGCGGCTGATCGCGCGCTACCCCGCCGACCTGTCGCTGGCTTACAATTCAACCGAACTCCAAAGCCAGATGAAGGCGGGCAAGATTGCCGGGATGCTGGGGATCGAGGGTGGCCAGTCGATCGGCTCCTCGCTCGCCGTGCTGCGCGAAATGTTCGGCATGGGGGTGCGCTACATGACGCTGACCCATGGCAAGAATGTGCCATGGGCCGACAGCGCGACCGACGCGCCGAAGCATGACGGGCTCACCGATTTCGGGCGCCAGGTCGTGCAGGAAATGAACCGGCTCGGCATGATCGTCGATCTTTCCCACGTCAGCGAAGCGACGATGAAGGATGCGCTGGAGGTTTCGAAGGCACCGGTGATGTTCAGCCATTCGGGGGTGCGCGCGGTCAACGACCATCCGCGCAACGTCCCCGACAGCGTGTTGCCCGCGGTCAAGGCCAATGACGGCGTGATCATGGTGGTATTCTACGCCGCGTTCGTCGATCCCAATTTGCGCGCCCACGGCCTGACGCGGACGGCCGAGCGGGCGCGGCTCGACACGCTGTATCTGGGCAATCCCGATGGCGCGGCGACAGCGCTGAAGGCGTGGGATGCTGCCAACCCGCCGCCGTCGACCCCGCTGGGGCTGGTGGCCGATCATATCGACCATATTAAAAAGACGATCGGCGTCGACCATATCGGGCTGGGCGGCGATTATGACGGGATGGACGCGGTCCCCGTCGGGCTGGAGGATGTCACAGGTTATCCGGCGCTGTTTGCCGAGCTGGCGCGGCGCGGTTACACGCAGGCCGAGCTGGAAAAGATCGCGAGCGGTAACATGCTGCGCGTGCTGAAGGCGAACGAAGCCTATGCGGCCAACCAGAAGGGGCAGTCGCCCGTCGAGACGCCGGTGGTGAAATAAGGAACCTCGTCATTGCGAGGAGCCGAAGGCGACGCGGCAATCCAGAGTAGCGTAAACCCGCTCTGGATTGCTTTCCCCGGCTTTCGCCGGGGTCGCAATGACGGATCAGGTTTTGCGTACCTTAAACGGCCACTCCACCGCCCCGCTCGCCCACAGCGCCCACCAGATGATCGCCGGCTGCAACGCCAGCCGCGGGCCGTGGTACCACCAGCTCAAGGTCTCGCCGCCGATCGCGATATTCGCGAGCGCGTGGTGGACATTGGCGGGCCAGACGCACAGCGCGTAGAGCGCCAGGCCCCAACCCGCCGCCTTGCGCAACCGCGGGATCATCAGGCCGATCGCGCCCAATATCTCGGCCACCCCGGTGACGGCGACGACCAGTTCGGGTTGCGGCACCCACGGCGGGGTGATCGCCAGAAACGGAGCCGGGCGCGCCAGATGCGCCCAGCCGGCATAGCCATAAGCGACCGCCAGCAGCCAGCGCAGCGCCGTGCGGACGCGGTCCTTCAACGCGCTTTGCCGTCTGCGGGCGTCACCGCCCGATCGCCTCCAGCATCGCCTCGACGCTGGTGAATTTCTCGCGCGGGTTGCCGTCGAGCGCCGCTGCGACTTCGGCCGCCTCGATCCGCCGCCAGTCGGCAAAGGTCACCGGCGCCACCCCGCGGCTCGCCAGCAACGCGTCGAGCCCCGGGCGTCCGGCCTTGCCCGCGCCGCGCCCGACATCGTCCAGCACCAGTTCGGCGATCCGCGCGCCGTCGGGCTTGTTGGTGCCGATCGTCCCCGACGGCCCGCGCCGCGCCCACCCGACACAATAAAGCCCGGGCAGGATGCGCCCCTCGTCGCTCGCAAAGCGGCCGCGGCCATGTTCATAGGGCACACCGGGGATCGGCGGCGTCTGGTAACCGATGCAGCTCACCACCAGCCCCGCATCGATCGCATAGGTTTCGCCGGTGCCGTGGCTGCGCAGGTCGTCGTTGAGCCGGGTACGCTCGACGATCACGCGCTGCGCTTTACTTTCACCCTCGATCGCCACCGGCATCGCGAAAAAATCGAAATCGATCGTCACCGGCTTGGCGACGGGGTTGGCCGCAAAGCTGCGCAGATGCGTCACCGACTTGCGCATCCCGGGTTCGAGCAGCGCGTCGTCGCCCTCGGGCGGCAGGTCGGCGGGGTCGACGCGCGGGCTGGCGCGTTCCAGATGCGCCAGCTCGCCCAGCTCCTTCGGCGTCATCGCAATCTGGTGCGGCCCGCGGCGGCCGAGGATATGGATATGCCGCACCGCGCTTGTCGCCAGCTGCGCCCGCGCATGCGCAACGATGTCGCTGCCCGCAAACTCTTGCGGCGTCTTGGCGAGGATCCGCGCGACGTCGAGCGCGACATTGCCGTTGCCGATCACCGCGACCCCCGCCGTATCGAGCGGCGGGTTCAGCGCCGCGAAATCGGGATGGCCGTTGTACCAGCCGACAAAGGCCGCGCTGCCGATGACACCGGGCAGGTCGGCGCCGGGAATATCGAGCGGCCGGTCGTTCGGCGCCCCGGTCGCCAGCACGACCGCGTCGTACAGCGCGGTCAGTTCGTCGATCGTCACGTCGCTGCCGACCGCGACATGGCCGACGAAGCGGACATTGTCGGTCAGGGCGACGCCCTCGTACCGCCGCGACACCGCCTTGATCGACTGATGGTCGGGGGCCACCCCGGTGCGGATCAGGCCATAGGGGACGGGCAGCCGGTCGATGACGTCGATCGCGATGTCGCCCGCCTTTTGCAACGCTTCGGCGGTGTAATAGCCTGCGGGACCCGACCCAACGATCGCGACATGACGCATCAGTCCACTCCTCCCGGCGTCCGCGGCGCGGCACCGATTGTTATGACGCGATGCTAGCGACGAAATGCGGCAGGGCAAGCGGACTCGTTCGCCCCGTCCCGCCGGTCTTGACACGAACGCCACGCAATCATATTGCGCCCGCCTCATTGCCCCGTCGTCTAATGGTAAGACTACGGATTCTGATTCCGTCTATTGAGGTTCGAATCCTCACGGGGCATCCACCTTCCCGGCAAGCGACTTTAACCCCGAAACCGGCGTCAGTACGGGCGGGCGGTGCTGTCTTCGCCGTCGATGCCCTGATATTTCAGCTGCAGATAGCGTTCGCGCGTCGCCAGCTTGTCGAGCTCACCTGCGGCCAGACTGCGCGCGGCGTTGCCGATCTCGGCTTCGAGCATCTTCAGGCCGCCGACCAAAGTCTCGTCGGGGGTGCGTCCGGCATGCGCTTCGCCGCGCAGCCCGGCGGGGATGCGCTGATAGCCCGCAACCAGTTCGGGCAGGTCTTCGCCGACCAGCTTGCGGATGTTCGCCGCCGCGGGTTCTTGCGGATCAAGCGTCTGGAGCTGCGGCGCGAGCAGGTCGAGCTGGACGCCGATGCCGTCAACCAGCTGCCTCGCCGGGGCGGGCAGCATCGGGCGCTGCGCCTCCAGCCAGATTTCGGTGCGCCCCGCGAGCTGCTTCAGGTCGGTCTTCGGCAGATCGGCCTGGCGCGGTTCGGGAAAGGGCGTCCGCCCGAACAGCGCCGCGACCCCGATCAGGAGCACGAACAGCGCCAGCAGCCCCGTGAACCCCAGCGGCTGGATCAGCGCCCCGAACAGCGCGGCGCCCAGCAGCACGACGCCGCCCGCGATCAGTACCCGCCCCAGCTTCTTGAACAGATGCTGGCGGCGCAGCGCGACGCTTTTGGTACCGATCGGGCGGCGGCGTTCGCGCGACCGTTCGATCGCGGCGTTGCCGAGCGCACTGACCTTGTCGACCTCGCTCATCGTCATCCTTCGAGCGACGCGAGCGGGCTCTCGGCGCCGCCGACGCTCGCCTGCGCCTGGCTTGCCCCTTCGGCGCGCGCGATATAGCCCTTCGACTTGGCGACCTCGCCCTCCAGCGTGTTGACGGTGGTCTTCATGCTGTCGAGCGCCTTCAGCTTGAAGGTGTCGATCGCGTCCATCGTGTCATAGATATTCTGGAAGGCGCGTTGCAGCGTTTCCATCGGGATCGTGCTCGACGCCGCCTGTTCGTGGATGCGCGCGGTATTGTCCTTCAGCATCTTCGACGTGCCGTCGATGATGTTGGCGGTGGTGGTGTTGAGCGCGGTGATCTGTTCGAGCACCAGCTTCTGGTTGGTCATCGCCTGCGCGACGGTGATCGCGGTTTTCAGCGCGCCGACGGTGGTGGTGCTGGCGCGATCGACCCCCTTCACCAGTTCGACATTGTTCTTCTTGACCAGGTCGAGCGCGAGATAGCCCTGCACCGTCACTGCCATCTGGGTGAGCAGATCCTGCGTCCGCTGGCGCGCATAGAACAGCGCATTTTCGCGCAGCACCTTGGCTTTCGCGGGGTCGCTGCTGTCGAGTTCCTCGGCCTTCGCTTCGAGTTTGGCGTCGAGCGTCTGGGCGATGTGGACCATCTGTTCCAGCTTGCCCATCGCCTCCCACAATTTCCGCCGCTCGACGTCGATCGCGGCATTGTCCATCAGCAGCTCGTCCTTGCCGTTGGCCAGCGCGGTCAGCACGCCCGAGATATGCGACTGGGCGCTGCGATATTGGGCGAAATAATTGGTGACGCGATTGCCCAATATCTTGTCGAGGAAACCACGCTTGGTCAGCAGCTTGCCGTTCGCCGACGGGTCGAGCCGTTCGACGGTGTTGCGCAGTTCGATCAGGTTCATGCCGATGTCGCTGTCGCGGTCCATCGCCTTGATCGGGCGGTCGAGGAAGCGGTTCGACTGGTTCGCCGCCTCCAGCATTTCCTTGCGGCCCATATTGGTGATCTGGTCGACCTTTTGGCCAAAGGCGGGCGAGTTGACGTCCTGCGCGACCAGATCGTCGATAAAGCCATCGACGCGCTCTTCCAGCTTCGATTTCTGCTCGCCCGACAGCGGCACCAGCCCCGCGGCCTTTTCGGGCGCCACCGCGTGCACCGGGTCGGGCGGGGTCAGCTTCAGCTCGTCGGTTGCGGTTGCCGTCGCGGTCTGCTCGCTCATTCGTCTTCCTTCCAGCCCCGTGCCGCCTGCCTATATGGCATGCGTCTCTGTGTTATTCAAGCACTACACCTGTTGGTTGCCTTGCCAAGGCCGGCGCGATCCATGCCGACAGGATCAGTTGCGCCATATGATAGACGAGGATCGGGACCAGCACCATGCCCGCGGTGGCGGGCGGAAACAGCGTCGCCGCCAGCGGCGCGCCGACCGCGATGCTTTTCTGCGCGCCCGCGAACAGCAGGGTGATGCGGTCCGGGCGTGCGAGCTTGAGCATCGCGCCAAAAGCCCAGGCGCCGCCGAACGACAGCGCCAGCAGGATGGCGACGGCGCCGAACACGATCGCGATCTCGCGGCCAGCAAGCTGGTCCCATATCCCCGCGACCACCGCTGCCGAAAAAGCGACATAGACGGCGACCGCGATCGCGGTCCGGTCCATCGCGGTTGTCAGTCCCTTGTGCTTCAGCACCCATGGCCGCAACCAGCGTTGTGCGAACTGCCCCGCGATGAATGGCAGCAACAGGATCAGGGCGATGCGCAGCGCCGCCGCACCGCTGATCTCTCCGGCGCTGCCCGCCAGCGCCGCGAACAGCAGCGGCGCGGCAATCACGCCAATCAGGTTCAGCAGCGCCGCGGCAACCACGCTGGCGGCAACATTGCCGCCTGCCATCGAACTCGCCGCGGTCGCCGACTGGACGGTCGAGGGCAGGATGCCGAGGAACAGGAAACCGAGCGCCAGCGTCGCGGGCAGCAGCGGTGCAGTCGCAAACTGCGCGCCGAGCCCGAGCAGCGCCATGACACCAAAGCAAAAGGCGAGCGCACTGCCCTGCAATTTCCAGTTGCGGATGCCATGCAGCACCTCGTCGCGGGGCAGACGGACGCCATTGAGGAAAAACAGCAGCACGATCGCCGCGGTCGATACCCCGTGCGCCACGGGCACCGCCGCCCCGCGCACCGGCAGCAGGCTGGCGAGCAGGATCGTCGCCAGCAGGATCGGGACGAAGCGGTCGGGGAAGATGCGGGCGAGCATGGGAGGGCGATGGCGGGGTGATGCCGGTTTGGCAAGCTGATGATCCTCCCTGTGGCGTAGCCATGGGGAGGTGGCAGCGCGAAGCGCTGACGGAGGGGCGATGGCGCAACGTCGCTGCCCCTCCACCATCCGCTTCGCGAACGGTCCCCCTCCCCATGGCTGCGCCACAGGGAGGATCATCAGCAATCGCCCGTCCATTAACACCCGTTCGTCCCGAGCGAAGTCGAGGGACGCGTGGCACCGAGCGAACGTGTCTCGACTTCGCTCGACACGAACGGAGAGGGGATTAGAGGGATGATATGCCCAACCTCCTCATCCTCGCCGCCCTCGCCGAAGAAGCCGACGCCGTCTTCGCCAACACCGGCACGTGCGAAACCGATCCCATCCCCCTCCGCCACCTCCCCACCCACGGCCACAACCTCACCATAGCCACCTGCGGCCTCGGCAAGGTCAACGCCGCGCTTGCCGTCGGCCTGCTCGGCGCCAGTGCCGACATCATCCTGATGACCGGCACCTGCGGCGCGCTCGGCGCCGAGCCCGGCGCCTACTGGATCGCCGAGGCGCTCCAGCACGATTATGGCGCGGCGCATCCCGGCGCGTTTCGCCGCTACCGCGCGGGCGACTGGCCGATGGGCGAGGCCGGGGCGGCGCATTTCACCGCGATGTCCGACCCCGGGCTCGGCCTGCCGCACGCGCGGATCGCCAGCGGCGACAGCTTTATCGCCTGCCCCGACGCCGCGGCGGACCTCAAATCGCTCGGCGCGACGCTGGTCGATATGGAGGTCGGCGCCGTCGCGCAGGCTGCGGCGCGGCTGGGCAAACCCTGGGCGGCGATCAAGTCGGTGACCGACGACGCCAACGGGGACAGCGGCGGTGATTTTCGGGCGAATCTGATCCGTGCCGCGCGGACGGCGGCGCAACAGGTCGAGCGGCTGGCGGAAATGTTGTGAAGCGTTGGCTTGCGGCGCTGCTGTTGGTCGGGCTCGGCGCGGGCGCCGTCCTGCTCCTGCTGCGCTCACAGCCAGCTGTCCTGCCAGCCGCCGAGCGGCGCGACGACGAACTTTTCGTCGCATGGCGCGCGGGCGCCGTCGGCGCCGATGTCGCGGCGATTGAGGCCTATCTGGCGCGCGAGGGTGTCGGCGACGTGCTGCCGCTCGCCGATCTGTTGCGCAGCGATGCGCGCTGGCGCACCTGTCCTGCAGCGCGGCCCTTCGTCGTCCCGCCGCGCAAGCTGTGGCCCGCGATGGTTCCGACGACGCGCTACATCCGTGACGAATTGATCCCCGTCACCGGCCCCGTCCGCGTCGTGTCGGGCTATCGCGATCCCGTCGCCAACGCCTGTTTCAAGGGCGCGAAGGCAAGCCGCCATCTCCGTTTTGCAGCGCTCGACCTGATGCCGGTGCGACCGCTGTCCCGTGCCGAGCTGATCGCCACGCTCTGCCCGCTCCACGAGCGCACCGGTGCCCGCGACAAGGTCGGCCTCGGTATCTACACGGTCACGCGTTTCCACATCGACACGACAGGCTATCGCCGCTGGGGTGCCGACTACCGCAGGGCTTCGTCGCCCTGTTTCACTCGTAACTGAGGTGCGTCGCCTTCCCTCGAAAAATCCAGTGCGCCAGCACCGAATATCCCAGAATTACCGGCAGCACGAACAGTGCCCCGATCAGGATGATGCTCAGCGCCTCGGGGCTGGCCGCCGCCTGCCAGATGTCGAGCCGGTCGGCGATCAGATAGGGGTAGAAACTGTAGGCGATGCCGACAAAGCCCAGCGCGAACAATATGCCCGCAACCGCCAGCGGTACCCAAGACAGCTCGTCCTTCGCGCGCAGTGGGCGGCGCAGGAAGATTGCGAGGCCGACGAACAGGGTTGCCGATGCGATCGGGATCGGCAGCAGCGCGATGATTTCGGGCAGGCGGAACCAGCGGTCGAAGATGCGTTCCGAGAGCAGCGGCGTCGCGATCGAGATGATCGCCATCGCCAGCGCGGTCGCCCACAAGCTGACCTCGGCCCAGCGGACCGCGCGCTTCTGTAAATCGCCCTCGACCTTGTAGATCAGCCAGCAGGCGCCAACGAAGATATAGCCCGCGACCAGCCCCAATGCCGCAAGCAGACAGAACAGCACGGCCGCGAACGACTGGTCGAAACCCAGCACATAGGCGCCGAGCATATAGCCCTGGCACAGCGCGGTGAGCAGCGAGCCGTAGAAAAAGGCATGGTCCCAGCGCGCCTTATGCTCGGGCGGCGCCTTGGCGCGAAACTCGAAACTGACCCCGCGCAGGATCAGCGCCACCAGCATCAGCGCCACCGGCAGGTACAGCTGGGTCAGGATCAGCCCGTGCGCGACCGGAAACGCCACCAGCAGCAGTCCGATGCCCAGCACCAGCCAGGTTTCGTTGGCGTCCCAGAACGGCCCGATCGACGCGACCATCAAATCGCGGTTCTCGTCCTTCTCCAGCCGCGTCAGCATCCCGACGCCCAAGTCATAGCCGTCGAGGATGACATAGAGCAGGATCGACAGCCCCATCAGCCCGGCAAAAATGACCGGCAGCCACCAGGGATCGATGAAGGGGGTCATGCGGGTGCCTCCGATTGCGGTTCGGCCGGGCCTTCGGCGACCCCGGGCAGCGGGAACATCGGTTTGCCCTGCCGCGCCGCCTTGCCCAGCCGTGCGAGGCGATAGAGCACCGCGATATAGGCGGTCAGCAGCGCCGCATAGACGATCAGATACAGCGTTAGCGAGCTGGCGACCATCGCGCTGCCGACCGGCCCGACCGCGTCGGCGGTCCTGAGCACGCCCGTGACCAGCCACGGCTGGCGCCCGATTTCGGTGACATACCAGCCCGCGAGCGTCGCGACCCAGCCGCTGAAGGTCATCGCGACCAGCGCGCGTGCCAGCCAGCGCGGCATCGCATCGACTCCGCGGCGGCGGATCGTCCAGGCAGCGAACCACGACAGCGCCAGCATCGCCACGCCGATCCCGACCATGATCCGGAAGCCCCAGAACAAGGGCGCTACCGGCGGGTGGTTGCCCGCATAATCGTTGAGCCCCGGCACGACCCCCGCCGCCTCGTGCTTCAGGATCAGGCTGGCGCCCGACGGCACCGCCACTTCCAGATGGTTGGCGCGCGCGCCTTCGTCGGGGATTGCGAACAGCACCAGCGGCACATGGCTGCGCGTTTCCCAATTGGCCTCCATCGCCGCGACCTTTTGCGGCTGGTGCTCCAGCGTGTTCAGCCCGTGCAGGTCGCCGACGAAAATCTGCAGGGGGATCAGCAGCGCGGCGGCATAGACGGCGGCTTTCAATGTCCGCCGCACGCCTTCGCCGCCGCCGTCCTTCAGCCAGCGCCACGCCGACATCCCGGCGATCAGGAATGCCACCGTCAATGCCGACGCGATCAGCATATGGGTGAGCCGGTACGGCATAGACGGGTTGAAGACGATCGCCCACCAGTCGGTCGCATGGACCACGCCGTCGCGGATCTCGTATCCGACCGGCGTCTGCATCCAGCTGTTGAGGACGATGATCCAAAAGGCCGACAAGGTCGTGCCCGCGGCGACCAGAAAGGTTGCGAGCGTGTGGACCCAGTTCGGCACCCGGCTGAACCCGAACAACATGATTCCGAGGAACACCGCCTCCAAGAAAAAGGCGGTGAGCACTTCATAAGCGAGCAGCGGCCCCGCGATATTCCCGACCTTCTCCATAAAGCCCGGCCAGTTGGTGCCGAACTGGAAACTCATCGTGATGCCGGAAACCACGCCCATCGCAAAGCTCAGCGCAAACACCTTCACCCACAGGCGGTACGCGTCCATCCACGCTTCATCTTTGGTCCGGTTATATGCCAGCTTGAACCCGAGCAGCGCCCAGCCGAGCGCGATGGTGATCGTCGGGAACAGGATGTGGAAACTGATGTTCGCCGCAAATTGGATGCGCGCGAGGATCAGCGGGTCAAGCGCGTCCATTGTCGTTCTCCGTTGCGGCCGGGGTCTTGCTGCGGCCGAGCATGCGGTCCTTGAACTCGAGTGCTTTTACCACCCGCTCGCCGAGGCGCAAAAGCTGGAGCAGCCGTTCATTGTCGAGCCGCCGCATCTCGGCATACCAGTCGGTGAGCAGCTCGATCTGCTCGTGCATCGCGCCGATGCGCTCCTGCGCAAAACGATCCGACGCGTCGGTCGCGGGTTCCATCAGCAACGTCCGCAACGTCGTCAGCGTCGGGTCGATCTCGCGCTTCTTGCGCTCCTCGACCAGCGTCCGGAAAATCGCCCACACGTCGCGCGGCGTTTCGTAATAGTCGCGGCGGTCGCCGGGGACGTGGCGCAACTGGACCAGATTCCAGCTCGCCAGCTCCTTCAGCCCCATCGACACGCTGCCGCGCGACAGGCTCAGCGCTTCGCTGATCTCTTCAGCGTGGCGCGGCGCGTCGGCCAGGAACAGCATCGCGTAAATTTGTCCGACCGTCCGGTTGATCCCCCAGCGGCTCCCCATCTCGCCGAAATGCAGGACAAACGCCTGCGCAAGCGGGGAGAGCCGGAGCGGCGGGGAGGGCGAAGCCACTGGAGAATCGGGGGCGGGGGACATATCCATGGCCGCTCTATAGGCTGCTATTTCTGAAGTTTCAATAATTATTGAAACTTTGCATGGCCGGGGCCACGCTGCGTGGCACCTTCGACCACTTCGGCAATCATGTTGCGCCGCAGCACCCATTCTGTTAGGGGCGCGGCGTTTCGCGGCGCTCCGGGCGCTGCCCCCTCCCACCAAGGCCCGTTCCCGCATGTCTCTGCGCAATATCGCCATTATCGCCCACGTCGATCATGGAAAAACCACCCTCGTCGACCAGCTGTTCCGCCAGTCGGGTACCTTTCGCGACAACCAGCGTGTCGAGGAAAGGGCGATGGATTCCAATGACCTGGAAAAGGAGCGCGGGATCACCATCCTCGCCAAATGCACCAGTGTCGAATGGGGTGAGGGCGCCGATCAGACGCGGATCAACATCGTCGACACCCCGGGCCACGCCGATTTCGGCGGCGAGGTCGAGCGGATTCTGAGCATGGTCGACGGCGTCATCCTGCTCGTCGATGCCGCCGAAGGCCCGATGCCGCAGACCAAGTTCGTCACCGGCAAGGCGCTCGCGCTGGGCCTGAAACCCATCGTCGTCGTCAACAAGATCGACCGCAGCGACGCGCGCGCCGCCGAAGTGCTCGACGAAGTGTTCGAACTGTTCCTGACCCTCGAAGCCAATGACGAACAGCTCGATTTCCCGATCCTCTACGCCTCGGGCCGCGGCGGCTATGCCTCCGAAAGCCCCGACGCGCGCGAGGGCGACCTGACCCCGCTGTTCGAAACGATCGTCCGCCACGTCCCCGAACCCGGCCTCGACGAAGACGCGCCCTTCACCTTCCTCGCGACGCTGCTCGACCGCGACAATTTTATCGGTCGCATCCTGACCGGCCGCGTCCAGTCGGGCACGGTCAAGGTCAACCAGCCGATCCACGCGCTCGACATGGACGGCAAGGTCATCGAAACCGGCCGCGCGTCGAAGCTGCTGGCGTTCCGCGGGCTCGACCGCGTCCCCGTCGACGAAGCGAAGGCGGGCGACATCGTGGCGATCGCGGGCCTCGCGCAGGCGACCGTCGCGAACACCATCGCCGACACGAGCGTCAGCGAACCGATCGCCGCGCAGCCGATCGACCCGCCGACCTTGTCGATGCGCTTTGCCGTCAACGACAGCCCGATGGCGGGCCGCGAGGGCAGCAAGGTGACGAGCCGCATGATCCGCGACCGCCTGTACCGCGAAGCCGAAACCAATGTCGCGATCCGCATCACCGAAAGCGCCGACAAGGACAGCTTTGAAGTCGCCGGCCGCGGCGAGCTTCAACTCGGCGTGCTGATCGAAACGATGCGCCGCGAAGGCTTCGAACTCGGGATCAGCCGCCCGCGCGTGCTGTATCAAACCGACGAAAGCGGCCAGCGCACCGAACCCTATGAAACCGTCGTCATCGACGTCGATGACGAACATAGCGGCACGGTGGTCGAAAAGATGCAGATCCGCAAAGCCGACCTGACCGACATGCGCCCGTCGGGCGGCGGCAAGACGCGCATCACCTTCAGCGGCCCGAGCCGCGGCCTGATCGGCTATCACGGCGAATTCCTGTCCGACACGCGCGGCACCGGGATCATGAACCGGCTGTTCGAAAAATATGGCCCGTACAAGGGCGTGATCGAGGGCCGCAAGAATGGCGTCCTGATCTCGAACGGCAATGGCGAAGCCGTCGCCTATGCCCTTGGCCCGCTCGAAGAGCGCGGCATCCTGTTCGTCTCCCCCGGCGAGGCGCTGTACGAAGGCATGATCATCGGCGAAAATGCCAAGCCCGAGGATCTCGAGGTCAACCCGATGAAGTCGAAGCAGCTCACGAACTTCCGTTCGACGGGCAAGGACGACGCGATCCGCCTGACCCCGCCGAAGCGCATGACGCTGGAACAGGCGATCGCCTATATCGACGATGACGAGATGGTCGAGGTGACCCCGAAGAACATCCGCATCCGCAAGGCGATCCTCGACCCGCACGAGCGGAAGAAGGCGTCGCGGAAAAAAGAGGCGGCGTAAGATTCAGACCGGCGGCCCGAAACGGCCGCCGGTTTTGTTTTGGTCTGCCCGTTTCCCGTTCGCGCCCCTTCTTCCCGTTCGTGTCGAGCCCCTCGACTGCCTTGGCAGTCGCTCGGGATAAACTTCCGGCTTTGCCGGAAGTCGAGACACGCGAAGGCATGCGCGTTCCAGGCGTGCCTCGACTTCGCTCGACACGAACGGTTACAGATGGATGTCCCGATAGCCGAGGAGGCCCGGTTGCCCCGCCTGATCCTGTTCAACAAACCCTATGGCGTGCTGTCGCAATTCACCGACCGCGGCGGGGCGGACGGGAGCGGCGGCGGGCGCGCGACGCTGTCCGACTATATCGACGTGCCCGGCGTCTATCCCGCCGGGCGGCTCGATCGCGACAGCGAGGGCTTGCTCATCCTGACCGACGACGGCGCGTTGCAGGCGCGGATTTCGTCGCCGAAGCACAAGACGCCCAAAACCTATCTGGCGCAGGTCGAGGGCGAGCCCGACGACGCCGCGCTGGCGGCGCTCGCCCGCGGCGTCACGCTGAACGACGGCCCGACCCGCCCCGCGACCGTCCGCCGCATCGACCCGCCCAAGCTGTGGGACCGCGACCCGCCGGTGCGATACCGCAAGAGCGTGCCCGACAGCTGGATCGAACTCACCATCACCGAAGGCCGCAACCGCCAGGTGCGGCGGATGACGGCGGCGGTGGGGTTCCCGACGCTGCGGCTGGTACGGTGGCGCATCGGGGGGTGGGAGATTGGGGATTTGGGGCTAGGGGAGTGGCGGGAGGTTGGGTGAAGGCTCAAACCTGCCTAGCTTGAACGAGTCGAATAAAGTCCGAAACGTCCATCAGCCACGCCTGTTGATCGGGTTTGTAAGTGGTGTGCAGATTGCGGGGCAGCACCAGTTGAAGCTGCTTGGCCTGCATTTCGGCCGTCTGTTTCACCGAGATGCCGGGCTCCAACGTGAGCAAGTGTTTGACCTGGAGGCGTTGCCGAAGCTCATGGAAGGACAGGCTTTCGGTCATGCTTCGCTCCTCTGTGTCGATTTTTGGCAAAATGCCAGGAAGAGTCCCGGAACACAAGAACAAAATGTAAACAAAACCCTTTCCTACAAATTTTCGGTCTGTCATATGCTGTCCGGTTTGGTCTCCCGGCTTCGCCCGGGACATATGGAGGAGGGCATATCATGCAGAATCGCACCCCGATCGCGAAGGAGGCGCGGCCGCCGCTTCCCGACTTTACGCCGGTGCCGCGCAAGTACCGGCACGACGGGTGGACGCCCGAGCGGCAGCGGGCGTTCATATCGGCGCTCGCCGACACCGGATCGGTCAGCCGCGCGGCGGCGATGGTCAATATGGCGCAGACGAATTGCTATACGCTGCGGCGCGCGCCGGGCGCGGAGAGCTTTCGGCGGGCGTGGGAGGCGGCGCTCGATTTCGGGGTCGCGCGGCTGAAGGATATTGCGTTCGAGCGCGCGATCGACGGCTATCTGGTGCCCGTCTTTGTCGGCGGCAAATTGCTGGGGTATCGGCGGCGGCACAATGACGCGCTGCTGATGTTCTGCCTGCGCCATTATGGGCAGGATGCGAGCGGCAAGCGCACGACGATCAACTATTTTTCGACGCGGGCGAGTGCGGGGGCGGTGGCTTCGGGCGGGGGTGCCGGGGGCGGTGTTGGGGCGCGGGGTGTCTCGACTGCGCTCGACACGAACGGAAAAGGAGGGATCGACACGAACGGATCAAAGGGGGCTGGCACGAACGGAATTGAGAGTGGGGGAGCGGGGGCGGTGGCGGAGGCTTCGACGACGACGGTGCGGACGGTGATCCATGGGGGTGTCTCGACTGCGCTCGGGGCGAGCGGCGACGGGCTTGCGGCGCAGGATGCGGCGGCGGGGTTGCTCGACGGGTTCGACGGGGTGGCGCTCGACGAACAGGCGCGGGCGGAGATCGACGCGGCGCTGCTCGCGCTCGCCGAGCGGCAGCGCGCGATGGATGCGGCGATCGCGGCGGGCGGGCCGGATGCGGTCGCGTGGCAGGCGGACGATCCCGCGGTGCCGCTGGTGCGGCTGGACGAGCATGCCTCGCCCTATCACGGGCCGTTGCAGCTGGGCGAGGATGTGCCCGACGCCGATCCGGTGCAGCGCTTTGGCGGCGAGGCGAGCTGGGCCGCGGCGGGGGGCGAGGTGCCCGCGGTGTATGACGAATGGATCGCGGCGGCGGAGGCCGAGGGGCGGCCGGTGCCGGTGCTGCCGCTGCCGGGGCCGGGGATCGCGGACAACGGGGTGGCGATGGTGCGCAAACGGCCGTCGTGGCGGCGGGCGCGCAAGGCGAAGGCGGCGGGGGAGGGGGATGACGTCGGCCCACCCCGCTGCGACTAGCGAACAGGTTCGCAAGTCTCGCTGCACCCGATCGGGTCGGTGCGGCAGCAAGCTTCCATGGCGGCGGGGTCGGCACCGACAAACCC
>NZ_JADKYM010000011.1 GCF_015475875.1 Sphingopyxis solisilvae
GGGGGGGTGGCGGCGGGGGGGGCGCCATCGCGCGGCGATCCAGTCGGCTTGCGGTGACGGCAATCTCCTCAGCCGCATATCGGTCCATCTCGTCGGACGCGATGACCGGCGGCAGTTCCCAAAGCGGATGGGTGCTGGTGATGTCCATTGGCCAGCATTTGAGTACCAACGCGCCCGGCGCGCTGCGCGGCAGCGGCGGACTGTAAACCTTGTTCAACCGGCCCGCGATGACGTTGAGCTGCGCGCCGGGAAAGCTGGTCACGCCGCCATTGGCCACGGTGATCCAGCCGGTCAGCGCCAGCGTCTTGCCGTCGCTGCCACGGTCGGCGACATAGTTCGCCGCCCAGTCGAAACCCTCGGCCAGATAGAGCAACTGGATCTTGACGGCGCGCGCCGTACGGCTTTCGACCAGCAGCGACAGCGTGGGCCTGGCCGACAGATCTTTCGGCACCCTGGGGTACAGCATCCGTTCGGGAAGCCCCGAACAGCCGAGCGCCTCGAAGCCGCCTGCCGCGTTCTGCAACACGACCCCGCCATTGGGCCCCGCCTGAATGACCGCCTGCTGTTCGACGACCTGCCCCGTCCGCAGGTTGGTCCGGCGCAGCGTGACGCTGCGTTTCAAAAACGCATCGACCAGGCCGGCGGGGGACAGCAACCGGGCGTCGCGATTCTTTTCGGCCACCCCGTCGGGCAGTCCGCTGACCACTGCGGTTTCAGGCAACAGCCCCTCGGCCACGCCTTCGAGCCGCAGCACGCTCGTCCCGGCGGGCAGCGTGACGGTGCGCGTCTCGGTGATGAAGGCAAAGCCTTGCGGCCAGTTCGGGTTGATCGCCCCGCCACCGCGATTCGGTGCGCGATAGACGGTGACCGCGGCATCGTCGATTTTCGTCGACACCACCACCGGTGTCGGCGGCTGCGCCGGCGCCGTGCCGGATACCAGCGCGCCTATCGCCGCCAGAACCGCGATCAGGGGACGTGCCCGCACCCGCCGCGACTCAATAGCGGGTGTCGAACGTAACGGTCAGATCGACCTTGCCATTGGCGGGAACCGGCACCCGCCATTCGACGCGGTCGGCCGATTGTCTTTCGCCCTTCAGGCTTTCGTCGCTGATCCGCACGTCGCCATAGAGACCGTCCTGCGCCAGCAGCACCGTGACCGGCGACGGTCGCGCGTTGCTCACCGTATATTTCATCTTGGTCACCCAGCGCGAATCGCCCTTGCGCGTCCGCGACACGACGGTCGGCTGCACCTTCACGTCAAAGGCATCGCCGGTGCGCAGCGACATCGCCGACCCCATCGGCGTATGGTCGATCCGGTTTTCGCCGATGAACTGGGGGTCGCCGCGCGCATCGCGCATGTAAACGCGGATGGTCCCCGCCGGCAGCTGGTCGCCCAGCCCGCCCTGACGCGAGGTCGAAAAGCGCAGCACGCTCGACGTGCTGACCGGATCGTTTGTCGCCCCCAGCCAGCGATTGACATATTCATAGGTCGACTGGGCGGGCGCACCCTTGATGTCAAGAAAGCTCACCTGTTTCTGCTGGGCATTGGCGATCGTCGTGCGCTCGGCCAGCGGATAGAGATAATAATCGCCGAGGCGCTCGCGGTCGTTGCTTTCGGTCCCGGCGCTGTCGAGCGAACCCGTCATCCGGCGCAGCCCGCCGCCGCCCGCAGGATTGCCGGCCACGAGCAGCGTCCGCGCATTGGTGAAGGTCGTCCCGGTGCTGTTGGTCAGCGTTACCCAGCCCTGAATATCCATCGCCCCCTTTGCTGCATCGAACAGCGCCACATAGTCGGCGGTCCAGCCAAGGTTCGGGGTCAGGTACGACAACCGCGCGGGAACGGTCCCGGCATTTGCGGCGTCGACGGTGACCGACAGGGTGGGCCGGGCGCGCAAATTGGGGGGCAGGCGGTCGAACACCGCGCGCACCGGCAGGCCGTCGTCGCGCAGCACCTCGATCCGTTCGCCGATCTGCAGCACGATGCCGCCGTTCGCTGCCAACACCTTGGCACGCTCGCTGCGCTCCGCGCCGGTCGCGGGGTTGGTCCGCACCAGCGTGATCGACTGGCCGACGGCCTTGTCCATCAGCTTGTCGGGGGTCAGCAGGTCGAAATCGAAATTCTGCTCGACGATCGCGATGCCGGGCCCCGACAGCGTCACCGTTTCAGGACGGATGCGCGCCGACACGTCGGCAAACTCGATCCGGCTGCGTCCGGCGGCAACGCTGAGGCGGCGCTCGTCCTGCACCAGCGACTGGCCGTTATTATAGATGGTGACCGCGACGTCGCCCTGGGCGCTGCCCGGCGCGCCATCCTGCGCGGCGGCGGCGCATGCCGCGATGCCGGCCACGGCAATCGCCCCGCAAGTCTTTGCCAAAGCGCGCATAAAAAAGCCTCCCCGCCGATGATCGTGCAGGGAGGCTAAGCGATGTGCCGGTCAATGACCAGCGGGAAGATGTACCGTTATTCGGCGGCTTCGACGTCGGTCGCGCTGCGGGCCGCCAGCGTGCGGCGGGTGCGGCGCGGCTTGGCCGCGGGCGCTTCGTCACCGTTTTCGCTGTCGGCATCGGCGTTGCGGTCGGGACGGCCGATCGCCGGCGGCAGCGCCGCGGTGTCGATGCCAGTGCTGCCGTCGTCGCCCGATTCGGCGGCGCGCGGCCGGCGCGGGCCGCGGCGGCTGGCGCGCGGGGCGGGCGCGGCGTCCTCGGCGGTGTCGCCCTCATTGTCACCATCGTCATCGGGTTCGGCTTCGCGGCGCGGCCGGTCGCGATTGCGTTCGTTGCGGTCGCCGCGGCCCTGCTGCTGGCGGTTGCCGCGATTATCGTCGTCGCGGCGGTCGCGAGTGCCGCGCGCTTCGCCGTCGCCGCGGCGTTCGTCGCCCTCGCCCTCACCATCGCCGCGATCGGCTTCGGATTCAAAACCGCTGTCGTCATGGCCGTCGAAATCCTCGACGCCGCGGATTTCGCGGCCGCGGTCCTGGCCGCGATCCTGGCCGTTTGCCGCCGCCTTTTCTTCCTGGCGGGTGCGGAAATCGCTGACGACCCGGAAATAATGGTCGGCGAACTGCAAATAATATTCGGTCTGGACACGATCACCCGCCAGCTGCGCATCGCGCGCCAGATTGCGGTATTTTTCGATCATCTGGGCGCCGTTGCCGCGGGCGCGGCTGTCGATACGGTTCGCCTGGTCAACCCCGCCACGGCCGCCCGATTGGGGCCGGTTGTTGTTGCTGTTATTGTTGCGGCCGCGACGGCGACCGCTTTGCCGGTTGTTCATGTTCAAACTGAAACATCCTGTCGAAAAGCTGATAAGCTATGCCAACCCCTTTTGGCCGACCGCGCGGTTTGCGCGCCGTGCCCGCGCGCCGTGCGCGGTTCTTGCCCTTTACCGCTCGCCTGGACCGGGGTCCGGTACGAACATCGTAAGTGGGAAGCAGATCCGCCGGACCAGTATCGATGCCGTGCATCGCCAAAGGTGTCCCAGCCGGGTCTGTAACCGGCCCCTACCGTGCTTTGCGGCGAAAACCAAGCGAATTTTGCCGCGCTCACTTCCGCGTCAGGATCAGCGCGCGGTCGCGCCCGCCCAGGTCGCGGCGGCAGGCCACGGCAAATCCGGCTGCTTCGGCCAGCGCCGTGACCGCCGCCCGCTGGCGGGCGCCGATTTCCAGCACCGCGGCACCGCCCGGCGCCAGCAACCGCGGCAGGTCGGGGATAATCCGCCGGTAATCGTCCAGCCCGTCAGCGCCTGCGAACAGCGCCTCGCGCGGCTCGTGATCGGCCACGTCGGGCATCAACGGTTCGGCATCGGCGATATAGGGCGGGTTGCACAGGATCAGGTCGAACGGGCCGTCGACCCCGTTGCCCCAGTCGCCCGATCGAAAGGTCGCGCGCTCCGCCATCCCCGACGCCGCGGCATTGTCGCGCGCATAGGCCAGCGCAAATTCGGACGCATCGATCCCGAGCCCGGTTGCGGCAGGAAATTCGCTCAGCACCGCGAGCAACAAAGTCCCCGGCCCCGTCCCGAGATCGAGCACCCGCGACGGCCACCCCGCCCCGCGTTCGCGCGCGCGTTCGAGACACGCCTCGACCAGGGTTTCGCTGTCGGGGCGCGGGATGAGCACCCCCGGCCCCACTTCGATCCGCAGCGTCCAGAAATCGCGATAGCCGAGGATATAGGCCATTGGCTCATGCGCCATTCGCCGCGCGATCAGATGCGTGTAATGTTCGGGAACAACGAACCGCGCCGGATCGAGCAGCACATCCTGCCGCGCGACCCCCAGCGCGTGCGCCATCAACAGTTCGGCATCGAGCCGCGGGGTGTCGCTGATCGCGGTGAGCAGGTTGGTGGCGGTGCGCAGCGATTCGGCCACCCCCGCATAAGTCGGCCGTTCAGTCACCCAGCCCCGCCAGCCGCTGCGCCTGATCTTCGGCGATCAGCGCGTCGATCAGCTCGTCCATCGCCCCCTCGATGATTTCGGGCAGCCGGTGGAGGGTCAGGTTGATGCGGTGGTCGGTCACGCGGCCTTGCGGGAAATTATAGGTGCGGATGCGTTCGGAACGGTCGCCCGACCCGACCATCGACTTGCGCGCCGACGCCTCGGCATCGTGGATCTTGGCGCGCTCCAGATCATAGAGCCGCGCGCGCAGCACCTGCATCGCCTTCGCGCGGTTCTTGTGCTGGCTACGCTGGTCCTGCTGGATCACGACAAGGCCGCTAGGGATATGGGTGATGCGGATTGCGCTGTCGGTGGTGTTGACGTGCTGCCCTCCGGCCCCCGATGCGCGATAGATGTCGATCTTCAGGTCGCTGTCGTTGATCGCGACGTCGACCTCCTCGGCCTCGGGCAGCACCGCGACGGTCGCGGCGCTGGTATGGATGCGTCCCTGGCTTTCGGTCGCGGGAACGCGCTGGACGCGGTGGACGCCGCTTTCGAACTTCAGCTTGGCGAACACGCCCTGCCCGCTCACCGACGCGACGACTTCCTTGTAGCCGCCGACCTCGGCCTCGTTCGCCGAGATAATCTCGACCTTCCACCCCTGCCCGTCGGCATAGCGGCTGTACATGCGCAACAGGTCGCCCGCGAACAGCGCCGCCTCGTCGCCGCCGGTGCCGGCGCGGATTTCGAGCATCGCCGCGCGCGCGTCGGCAACGTCCTTGGGCAAGAGCTTGATCGCGAGGTCATGTTCGGCGGCGGGCAGCGCCGCCTCGACCGCCGCGATTTCCTCGGCCGCCATCGCCTTCATCTCGGGATCGGCGAGCATTTCGGTGAGCGAGGTGAGTTCGCCGCGCAATCGCACCACTTCGCGCGCCGCGGTCGCGACGGGTTCGAGCTCGGCAAACTCCTTCGACGCTGCAACAAAATCGGCAGGCGCCATATCGCCAGTCGCCATGCGCGCTTGCAGCGCGGCATGGCGTTCGATGATGGCGTCGATCTGGCGTTCGGATACGGAGGTCATTCAAATCCTCCCCGGAACGGGGAGGGGGACCGCCGCGAAGCGGTGGTGGAGGGGGTGCGCGGCCTCACGCGACATCAGAGACCGAAAGCCCCCTCCGTCAGCGCCACGCGCTGCCACCTCCCCGCAAGCGGGGAGGATCGTTGTCTGATTGGCGGAAACGGACGTCATCAGAGCGTGCGGATGATCTTGTTGATCGCCAATGTAAGGCCCTCGTCGCCACGGATATTTGTGTACGATTGGCCATCACGCGTTCCGATCGCAACCAAAGCGCGCGCTGGAATCTTCCCCGCCTTGTCGAAGCGCTTTCGCGGCGACCCAGTAGCAACGATCTCAGTTGCCAGCCCTTCGCTACGCATCGCGGCGAGCGTTTTCATGGCGTATGCGAGCAGGCCATCGTCCTCGACCGCAATCACTGCATCAAGCCTCGTGTCGATCACATCGTCCGCAACCAACATCGCCAACCGCTCGATCCCCGCCGCCCAGCCGACCGCCGCGGTCGGTGGCCCGCCGAGCGCTTCGATCAGTCCGTCATAACGACCACCGCCGAGCACGGTGCCCTGCGCCCCCAGCCGGTCGGTGACGAACTCGAATGCAGTATGCCGATAATAGTCGAGCCCGCGCACCAGTCGCGCATTGCGTTCCCACGCCACGCCCGCCGCGTCCAAACCCGCCGTCACCGCGCCGAAGAAGTCCTGCGCCTCGCTGGTCAGAAACGCATCGATGTCGGGCGCGCTGTCAGCGATCGGGCGGTCTTTGGGATCCTTGCTGTCCAGAATCCGCAGCGGATTCTTGTCGAGCCGCGCCAAGCTGTCCTCGGACAGGTCGCCGCGGTGCGCCTCGAAATGCTCGACCAGCGCCGTGCGCCACGCATCACGGCTCGCCGCATCGCCGAGCGTGTTGAGGGTCAAAGTCACGCCATCGCCGATCCCCAATTCCTTGAGCAACTGGTCGGCAAACACCAGCAGTTCGGCGTCGGCGAGCGGGCTTTCGCTGCCCAGCACTTCGGCGTCCAATTGGTGGAACTGGCGATAGCGCCCCTTTTGCGGGCGTTCGTAGCGGAACAAAGGCCCATGCGTCGCGACCTTCAGCGGCGCATACTGCTGCCAGCCGTTGGTGATATACGCCCGCGCGATCCCCGCGGTAAATTCGGGGCGCAAGGTGATCGATTCGCCGCCGCGATCCTCGAACGAATACATTTCCTTTGATACCACGTCGGTCGTCTCGCCCAGCGAGCGCGCGAACACTGCGGTCGGCTCGATCACCGGTACCTCGATCCGCTTGTAGCCATAGAGGCGACGAACGTGCTCGAACGTCTCGACGACATGCGCAAAACGGTCGGCGAAATCGCCCAGCATGTCCTGGGTGCCACGCACGGCCTGCGGGGTCGGGATTTTGGCGGATTTGTCCTTGCTCATGGGCGCGGCGTCTAGTCGATTTTCAGAAGAGCGCAAAGTCCCCTCTCCCCTTGTGGGAGAGGGATGCGCAGACTTGGCAGCTTGCCGCCTAGTCGAAGCTGGGTGAGGGGTCGCGAGCCAATGGCTCGCGCGCTCGCTTGGCGAGCGCAACCCCTCATCCCACTACGCCTCGTCGCTTCGCGACAAGGCTTCATATCCTTCTCCCGCAAGGGGAGAAGGAGTTGTGATTGCCGCCATTTCACGCCACAATCCGTCCATGAAAAAACAACTGCTCGTCGCAATCGCCCTCGCCGCCCTCACCCCCGCCGCCTTAGCCCAGACCGGCAACAGCCGTCCGCAGCCGGTGGTCCAGCCGCTCACCATCCCGTTGCCCGCCGACAAGCCCTATCCGGGCACGATGCAGCTCAAGGTCGACGCCACCGACGTCGCACGCGGCATTTTCCGCGTCCGCCAGACAATCCCGGTCGCCAAAGCCGGCAAGCTGACCCTGCTCTATCCCGAATGGCTGCCCGGCAAGCACGCCCCGCGCGGCGCGATTGCCGAAATGGCGGGGCTCAAACCAACCGCGGGTGGCAAGCCGCTGAGCTGGACGCGGCAACCGACCGATGTCTATGCCTTCGACGTCGATGTCCCCGCCGGCGTCAAAAGCATCGACGTGACCTTCGAATTCCTCTCGCCGACGCGCAGCAGCGAGGGCCGCGTCGTCGTCACCCCGGCGATGATGAACCTGCAATGGGAACAGGTCAGCCTGTACCCCGCGGGCTATTTCACGCGGCAGATCCCGGTGCAGCTGGAGGTCACGCTGCCCGACGGATGGACCGGCGTCGCCGCGCTCGACGGGCTGAAAATGTCGGGCAACCGCTACAGCTATGCGCCGACCAATTATGAAGTGCTGGTCGACAGCCCGATGTTCGCCGGACGCCATTTCCGCAAATGGGATCTGGGGCACAATGTCACGCTGAACGTCGTCGCCGACGAGGCGCAATATCTCGACGCGCGTCCCGATCATATCGCGCGCCACGCGGCGCTGGTGTCCGAAACCGTCGCGCTGTTCGGGTCGCGCCCCTTCGACCGGTACGAATTCCTCCTCGCGCTGACCGACGAGCTGGGCGGCATCGGGCTGGAACATCATCGCAGCAGCGAAAACAGTCGCAAGCCCGATTATTTCACCAAATGGGACGATAATGACAGCATCCGCGGGCTGCTGCCGCACGAGCTGGTCCACAGCTGGAACGGCAAATATCGCCGCCCCGACAAATTATGGACCCCCGATTTCCGCACCCCGATGCAGGGCAATCTGCTGTGGGTTTACGAAGGACAGACCAGCTATTGGGACCTGGTCCTCGCCGGCCGGTCGGGGATGCAGTCGAAAGAGATGATCCTGGGCGAATGGGCGACGCACGCGGGTTTCTACAGCGTCCAGCCCGCCCGCGAATGGCGCGCGGTCGAGGATACGACGCTCGACCCCGTCATCGCGGCGCGCAAGCCCAAACCCTTTGCCAGCTGGTCGCGCGGCGAGGATTATTACAACGAAGGATCGCTGGTCTGGCTGGAGGCCGACATGCTGATCCGCGCCGCAACCAATCACACGCGCAGCCTCGACGATTTCGCCCGCGCCTTTTTCGGCGGGCGCGACGGCGACTGGGGGCAGAACAGCTATAATTTCGACGATGTCGTCGCCGCCCTGAACGCGGTGCATCCCTATGACTGGGCGGGGTTCTTGCGCGACCGGTTCCAGAAGCCGGAACGCCCCGCCCCGCTTGGCGGCATCGAAGGTGCGGGATACCGGCTGGTGTGGCGCGACGCGCCCAATATATTCGACCGCGACCGCATGGCGCAGGCACGCAATCTCGACCTCACCCATTCGCTGGGGATGACGATCGACAAGGATGGCATCGCCAGCACCATCCTGTGGAATGGTCCGGCGTTCAGGGCCGACATTGTGAACGGCAGCAAGATCGTCGCGGTCGACGGTACCAGCTACAGCCGCGAACGGCTGGAGGCCGCGATCCGCGCCGCAACCGACGGCAAGACGCCGGTCCGCCTGCTCGTCGAACGCGGCGGGCGCTATCGCAACGTCGACATCGCCTATCACGGCGGGCTGCGCTGGCCGCATCTGGAGAAGGTCCGGACCGGCCCCGACTGGTTCGACCGGCTGCTGGCGCCGAAACGGCAACTTTAGAGCAGGGCGACGTCAACCAGGGTCGTCATTGCGAGGAGCGAAGCGACGCGGCAATCCAGAGTGTGCGTAAACCGCCCTGGATTGCTTCGCTTCGCTCGCAATGACGCGTTGGATTAACCCAAAGTCATCAATCTCTAGCGCCCTCCCTTGAACGGGAAGGGCTTAAAGCCTCGACTTTCCCCGCCACCCGGCGCTAAAGGCGCCCGCGATTCAAAAAAGCCAAAAGGACTCCACTCTCCCATGCGCATCGACCTGATCCCCGCCGGCGACAATCCGCCCGACAGCCTCAACGTCCTGATCGAAGTGCCGATCGGCGGCGAGCCGGTGAAATATGAATTCGACAAGGCGTCGGGCGCGCTGTTCGTCGACCGTTTCCTGCACACCCCGATGCGCTACCCCGCCAATTACGGCTTTATTCCGCACACGCTGGGCGACGATGGCGATCCATTGGACGCCCTCGTCGTCGCGCGCTCGCCGATCGTCGCGGGCGCGGTCGTCAAATGCCGTCCGATCGGCGTGCTGCTGATGGAAGACGACGCCGGCGGTGACGAAAAATTGCTGTGCGTCCCGGTCAACAAGACCTTCCCCTATTATTCGGACGTCGCGAGCTACAAGGATATGCCGCCGATCGTGCTGCAACAGATCGAGCATTTCTTCACCCATTACAAAGACCTCGAGCCCGGCAAATGGGCCAAGCTCAACGGCTGGGGCGACGTCGACGAAGCCAAGCGTATCATCGTCGAGGCGGTCGAGCGCGCGAAGAAGGTGGGGTTCTGACGTCGATCGCCGCTCCTGCATCGGCAGGGCGGCGGTTCAGCCCTTGGGCTTGACGGGCTTGGCTGCCTCCTCCGGCCAGTCGCGAACACGCAGGTCGCGCTGCGGATAGGGGATCTCGATCCCCGCCGCGTGAAACTTGTCCCATATCCGCAGGAACACGTCGCCCTTGATGTTGCCGATCCCGCCTTCGGGGTCGGTGATCCAGAAACGCACCTCATGGTCGACGCTGCTGTCGCCGAAACCGGTGATCCAGCATACCGGCGCGGGTTCCGCCAGCACGCGCTTCGATTCCTTCGCCGCTTCGATCATCAGCTTGTGCGCCAGCCGCAGGTCGGTGTCATAGGCGACGCCGACCGCAATCTTCACCCGCACCGTACGGCTCGAATAGCTCCAGTTCTCGACCTCCTGCGTCATCAGGATTTCGTTGGGGATCAGATGTTCCTTGCCCTCGCGGGTGATCACCGACACCGCGCGCACGCCGATCTTGTTCACCCAGCCGAAACTGTCGCCGACGACGATCACGTCGCCGGGCTTGATCGACCGGTCCATCAACAGGATGATCCCCGCGATCAGGTTGCCGACCGTCTTTTGCAGCCCGAACCCGATGGCGAGGCCCGCCGCGCCGGAAAAAACCGCCAGTGTCGTGAGATCAATACCCAGCAGGTCGATGCCGAGCAGCAAGGCAAAGGAAAACAGCGCGATCGCGAGCAGTTTTTCGGTCAGCAGCCGCTGCGCATCGTCGATCTGGCGGTTGCGGCGCAGCAGCCATTTGATCGAGCGCAGCGACAGCTTGACTGCCACATAAAGGATCAACGCGACCAGAATCGCCGAAAACAGCCCGTAAAGCGACAGGCGATAGTCGCCGACGTCGAGCCCGATCGCCTTCATCCACGCCACGGCTTCGTCGAGGCTGGCGCGCAGGCTCATAACGCCGCGAACCCGCGCTCGAGGTCGGCGATCAGGTCGGCGGGATCCTCCAGCCCGATCGACAGCCGGATCAGCGGGTCGGGGTCGGCCCTTTCGGTGGCGGTGCGAATCGGGTTGCCCGGCACGACCAGACTTTCATATCCGCCCCAGCTGAACCCGATGCCGAACAGCGACAGCGCGTCGATGAAGCGGGTGCGCGCGGCGATATCCGCCCCTTTCAGGGTGAAGCCGAACAGCCCGCTGGTGCCGCCAAAATCGCGCGACCAGATTGCATGGCCGGGATCGCCGGGGAGCGCTGGGTGCAGCACACGGCCCACCTCGGGCCGCGCCGCGAGCCAGTTCGCCACTGCCAGCCCGTTCTCGCCGTGCCGCGCCATCCGGACGTCGAGCGTGCGCAGGCCGCGCAGTATCAGCGCGCAGTCGTCGGGCGATACCGCCTGTCCCAGCTGATACGCCGCGCTGCGCAGCCGCGGCCACGCCGCCTTGGTCGCGGTCAGCGATCCCATCATCGCGTCGCTGTGGCCGCCGACATATTTGGTCAGGCTCATCATCGTCACATCGACGCCGTGCGCGAGCGCGGGGAACAGCAGCGGTGTCGCCCAGGTGTTGTCGAGCATCGTCAGCACCCCGCGCTGGCGCGCGACCGCGGTGATCGCAGGAATGTCCTGCACCTCGAAGGTCAGGCTGCCGGGCGATTCGAGGAAGATCAGCCGCGTGTCCGGCCGGATCAGATCGGCGATCGCGGCGCCGACCAGCGGGTCATAATAGGTGGTGGTCACGCCATAGCGCGCGAGCAGCCCGTCGCAAAAGGCGCGCGTCGGTTCGTACACGCTGTCGACCATCAGCAGATGGTCGCCGGGCGCGAGCAGCGCGAGCAGCCCCGCCGAATTGGCCGCAACCCCCGACGGGAACAGCAACGTCCCCGCCGCCCCCGGCTCCATATCGGTCAGCGCGTCGGCGAGCGCCCACACGGTCGGCGTGCCGCGGCGGCCGTAATAAAGCTTGTCGTGCGTCGCGTGCCCGCGCGCGTCGAGGTCGGCGACATTGTCATACAGGATCGTCGAGGCGCGCCATACCGGCGGATTGACGACCCCGCCGCCCAGCCGCGGATCGCCCGTCCACTCGGGCCGCCGCCCGCCCTGCACCAGCTTGGTCGCCGCGCGGAAGCTGTCATCGTCGCTTTTACTCATCGAGCCTTGTTAGCGACACGCAGAGCAAAATCCAGAGGTGGGCTCAGTCCCGCCCGCGCAGCGAGCCCTTCATTATCTCACACAAAGACACAAAGAGGGCAGTTCACGCGCGCACGGTATGCGCAAGAACTGCCCTCTTTGTGTCTTTGTGTGAGTCAAAATAGCGCTACGCGCGGGGAACTCAGCCGCCCCGCGCGTCACGCCATCGGTTCAAGCCGCGCCGGTCGCCTTCGGGGTTGCCGGGTCAGCGCCCCATTCGGTCCAGCTGCCGTCGTACACCGCGACATCGTCCTTGCCGAGCAGATGCGCGCCGAACGCCACGACGGTCGCGGTCATGCCGCTGCCGCACGTCGTGACCAGCGGCTTGTCGAGGTCGACCCCGGCGGCGTCGAACGCGGCCTTCAGCTCGTCGCCCTGCTTCCAGGTGCCGTCGGCATTGAACAGCGTCGAATGCGGCAGGCTGCGCGAGCCGGGAATATGGCCCGGCGCCAGGCCCGGGCGCGGGTCGCGGTCCTCGCCGGTGAAGCGCGCCGCGGGGCGCGCATCGACGACCTGTTCGGCGCCGCTGTCGACATTGGCCAGCATCTGGTCCTTGGTCCGCACCGCCTTCGCGTCGCGCCACACGGTGAAGTGACGGTGGCGCAGCGTCTGCTTGCCCATTTCGAGCGCGCGGCCCTCGGCCTTCCACTTCGCCAGCCCGCCGTCGAGCAGCGCCACGTCGTGCGCGCCGAACAATTTGAGCAGCCACCAGGCGCGCGCCGCGCTTTTCAGCGGGCTGTCGTCGTACAGCACGATGCGGCTGCCGTCGCCGAGGCCCAGCGACTGCATGCGGCTGGCGAATTTTTCCGCCTGCGGCGCCATATTGTCGATGGCGCTCGACGGATCGGTCAGTTCGGCCAGGTCCATGAACACCGCACCCGGGATGTGGCCCGCTTCATATTCGGCACGCGCGTCGCGACCCGAATCGCCCATGAATTTCGTCGCATCGACGACCCGCAGGTCCGACGCCCCCAGTTCGCGTTCCAGCCAGTCGGTAGAGACCAAGGCGTCCATGTCATGCTCCTGTTGCGACCGGCCGGGACTTTGCACTGTCCCGTTACCGGCGATCCTGCTCTGCTTTCCGGGGAAGGCAAGCCTATGCCCCGCGCCATGCTTTTTCAAGCATGGTGGCGCTCTGCCTCAGCCGATGCTGCGCTGCAACAAAAACATCGCGCCCGATCGCCGCGAAGACGGCTATTGCGAGCGCTTGATCGCGGTGGCACGCGCGCCCGGACGGTCGACCTGATGGTTCGCCCGGTCGAGCGGCAACGGCGCCAGCTTGTCGCTGCCGCTGCTACCCTGTTCGCGGCCGAGCACGAAGCTGCCCGCATTCTGGCCGAACGCATCGCCCTCGCCGTCCCAGTGATAGGTCACGTCGAACGCGATGACGGGGACCAGCATCGGCTTGCCGCCGATCATCAACGGCTCGATCGCGGCGCGCGGCAGCATGACCTCGGTCGATACCGTCTCGCCCGCCCCGGCGTCGAGTGTCATGTCGTCGCGCAGCACGCTGCCGCCCGCCCCGTCAAAGAAACGGCCCAGCACCGCCTCGGGCATCGCCGATCCCTGGTTGAGCGCGATGCGGACCATCAGGCCGGTCGCGGGCATGATGCCCTGGTTGATCAGGTGGAGCGAAAAGCCGACGACAATATGGTCGGGTACAAAGCGGATATAGGCGATGTCGAGCGCCATGCCGACCACCGCCCGGCGCTCGCCCGCGGCGCGGTTGACCAGCGGCGATGCGGCGCGTGGCGTCGGGGGAACGGGCGAGGGACGCGGCGCGGGTGGCGTGTCGGCGCGAGGGGACGGTGGCGGCGCGGCGGCGCGCGGCGCGTCGAGCACCGTATCGTCGACGCGGCCCGCCAGCGCCGGACGGCGCCGCCAATACCATAGCCCGGCACCCAGCGCGGCAAGCAGCGCGAGCCCCCACGCCCAAAGCGGCGGGCCCGCAGCCCCCGCACCGGGCGTCGCCGCGACCGGCGTATCGTCCGCATCGGGAGCGACCGTGACCGGCGGCGCCGCGACCTCGGGCGCTGTCGTTTGCATCGGCGGCAGATCGCCGCTGCCCTGTGCAGGCGAATCGGGCGCCGCATCCGGCGTAGCGGACGTCGCCTGCGATGCCCCGGCGGGCGCCGCGTCGCGGCGGGCCGGGGTCGGTGCGGGCGACGGCGTGGTGGTGGTGGTCGTCGGCTGGGTCGGCGTCACGCGCGGCGGAGTCGCCGGTGCAGCCTGGGCTGGCGCGGGGGTGGGTGTCGGTGTCGGTGTCGGGGCAGGTCCGCTCCGTTCTCCGGGCGCGACCGGCGGCAGGCCGTTGTCCGACGGCCCCTGGACGCCGGGGGTCCGGCCGTCGCCGGCGGGCGGCAGGCGAAAAATCGACGAGGGCGCCGGCGTCGGTGTTTCGGCATCCTGCGCACGGGCAGGCGCAACGCTGGTCAGTGCAAGCACCAGCGCAACCAGCGGCGATCGCGCCGCGCTGCTGCCTTGCCCCAAATTCCTGTCCGTCATTACGATTCTGCGATCCCGAATTGTTCAACTTCGGTCGGCGCCGCTGAATTGGCGCTGAACCCGGCGCCTTTCCCATCAGATCGGTGACAAAGGCAGCGCTGCGCCCTAGACGGTTTCCATGAGTGATTCCAGCCATCCGCCGCTCGCGCCCAAACATCTCGGCCAGTCGAGCGAACTGCCTGCCGCGCCCGAAGCCGCGATCCTCGACTATGTGCCGAACCCGCGCGCGGGCGAGCTTTATCTGGTCCGATTCGCGGCGCCCGAGTTCACCTCGCTCTGCCCGGTCACCGGCCAGCCCGATTTCGCCCATCTGGTCATCGACTATGCCCCCGGTGACACGATCGTCGAATCGAAAAGCCTCAAGCTGTTCCTGGCCAGTTTCCGCAACCATGCCGGGTTTCACGAGGATTGCACCGTCGGCATCGGCCGCCGCCTGTTCGACGAGATGCAGCCCCGATGGCTGCGCATCGGCGGTTACTGGTACCCGCGCGGCGGCATCCCGATCGACGTCTTCTGGCAATCGGGACCGCCGCCCGAGGGATTGTGGCTGCCCGACCAGGGCGTCGGCCCCTATCGCGGGCGGGGATGATATTTCATCTTTCCGTCACATTTTGTTGACACTAGTGTAAATGATATGACCGCAGCATCGCTCCCGCACGACCACCCCATCGCCGTCGGCGCCGACGCCATCGATTTCATGGGCCACGTCAACAACGCCCATTATCTCAGCTGGGTGCAGGACGCGGTGCTGTCGCACTGGCGCCACATCGCGCCGCCCGAAGCCGTCGCGCAGCATCTGTGGGTCGCCCTGAAGCACGAGATCACCTATCGCCGCCCCGCCTTCCTCGACGATCAGGTTATCGCCACGGTCATCCTCGAAAAGGTCCAGGGCGCGCGCGCTTTCTACGAAACGATCATCAAGCGCGGCGAGGATGTGCTGGCCGAAGTCAAATCGAGCTGGTGCTGCATCGACGCCGAAACGCTCCGTCCGGCGCGGCTGGCCAGCGACGTGATCGCGCGCTTTTTCCCGGGCGAGAAGGTTTAGGTCCGACCTTGCATTTCCGCTTTTGCGTGTGAGCGGACGCCCAATCCTCTCCCCTTGAGGGAGAGGATAGCGCAGCTTGCTCCGTCAGGAGCTAGCGAAGCTTGGTGAGGGGGTGGGACGCCAGCGGGAGCAAAAAACCCCTCACAACTGCGGCTAGGCAGCAAGCTGCCAAGCCTTCGTATCTCTCCCTCAAGGGGAGAGAGCGGCATTGTCCACAACCCATCAACCCGACCCCTAAACCGCCGCAAACCGGATCGGCAGCCGCTTCAACCCCCCGACAAACACCGACTCGACCCGCGCCGGTTCGCCCGCCAGCTCAAGCGTCCTGATCCGCGGCAGCAATTCTTCCATCAAAATCCGCATCTCCATCCGCGCCAGATGCTGGCCCAGGCACACATGCGCGCCGAACCCAAAGGCGATCTGCGGGTTCTTCGCGCGGTCGGGGTCAAAGGTTGCGGGATCGGCGAACACATGCTCGTCGCGGTTCGCCGATACATAGTTCAGCATCAACCAGTCGCCCGCGTGGATCGTCTGCCCGCCGATCTCGACATCTTCCTTGGCGCTGCGCATGAAATGCTGGACCGGGGTGGTCCAGCGGATCGCTTCCTCGATCAACCCCGCCTTGTCGGTCTCGGCGGCGCGAAACCGTTGGAACAGCGCCGGATTCCTCGCCAGTTCCATGATCGCGCCCGCGGTCGACGCGCTGGTCGTGTCGTGCCCGGCGGTGGCGATGATCATATAGTAACCGGCGAGTTCGCGGTCGGGAATCTGCTCGCCGCCGACCATGGCATTCGCGATCACCGTCGCAATATCCTCGCGCGGGTTGGCGCGGCGGTCGGCGGTCAGTTCGCGGAAATAATGTTCGAAATCGGCGATGACATAATTCAGCATCGCGATCGCCTGCTCGGCGCTGGTGATTTCCACTTTGTTGCGGTTGAGCTCGGGGTCGGTCGATCCGAACAATTGCTGCGTCAGCATCAGCATCCGCGGCTCGTCTTCGGGCGGCACCCCCAAAATGTCCATGATCACGCGCAGCGGATAATGCGCCGCGACATCGCGGGCAAAATCGCATTCGGGTCCGGCGGCGAGCATCGCGTCGACCGTTTCGCGCGCCAGAATGCGGATGCGCTCTTCGACGATCTTGAGGTTCTTCGGCATGAACCAGCTTTGGGTCAGCAGCCGGTATTTCATATGGTCGGGCGCATCCATCTGGACCAGCGAGCGGATCAGATGGCCGTCGCCTCCCGGCGTCGCGGCGCGCGCCAGCGCCTCGCCGTCGCGATTGGTCAGCACCGTCGGACGGATGCCGTTGGCGAAACGCTGCGGATCGCGGCTGATCGCCATGATGTCGGCGTGGCGGGTGACCAGCCAGAAGGGATCGTGATCGCGGTTCTCGGCGACCGCCAGCGGCGCATTGGCGCGCGCCCACGCCAGCTGTTCGTGCAGCTTGTCCCATTGGCCGTATGCGACGGGGTCGACGACGGCGGCGGCTACCTCTCCAGGCAATATCGGTTTTGTCATGTGGGCCGATGCTGCCGCGATTCTCGGTGGGAGTCGAGGGTTTAGACGTCGGCCAATCGCTATGCGACTTGCGGCGCGCCCGCGGGCATCGCGCTGGCCCATTCGGCGCGCGCCTTGCGGATCATCGCCTTCAGCGCCTCGGCATGGCGCTGCCATGCGGCGGCGGTCTCATCGCTCCACACCGCCCCCGCCGCGCGCCCCAGCTCCTCGACCGTCATATCGATAAACGCATCATATTCGGCGATCGGCAGCGCGCCATAGCTGCGGTGGGTGAACACCAGTTCGGCAACCAGCGGCCACACCCAGTCCTCGCCCTTGGCCAGCCCGAACATCATCTGAAGCGTTTCGTCGGTCATCCGCCGCGAAGCGGCATCGACCGAAATGAAGCTGGCGCGGCGCTCGGGATAGGCGGCGAAAAAGCGCTCGAACAATTTATGGCGAATATCGATACCCGCATCGGCGACGGCGATCAGCCTCGCCTCCATCAACTCGGCGTCGCGCGCACTCCTCATAGCTTTCTCTTCGTAACCCCGGCGAAAGGGAGAGAGTCACGCTTCACTTGAACAGGCCGCCCAATATGCCGCGCATCAGCTGTCCGCCGAACTTGCCCGCCACCTGACGACCCAGGCTGGTCGCCGCCGAACGCGCCGCCGATTGCGCCATCTGCTCGGCAAAGCTCGGCCGCGCCGCCTCGCGCGCCGCGGCCTTGTCCAGCCGCACCCGCTCGCGTTCTTCGGCGGCCTTGCGCTTGGCTTCTTCCTTGGCCGCGATCGCCGCCTGCTTGTCGGCTTCGGCCTGCGCCTTGGCCTCGATCGCCGCGGCCTGCGCCTGTTCGGCCTTGGCGGCGAGCAGTTCCTCGGCACTCTCGCGATTGACCGGCGTGTCATATTTGTCGTCGACCGGCGAGATCGAACGGATGATCGCGCGCTCCTTGGCGTCGAGCGGCCCGGCGCGCGAATAGGGCGGTTTGATCAACGTGCGTTCGACCGGCGACGGCGCGCCGTCGGGCATCAACAACGACACCAGCGCCTCGCCGACCTTCAGTTCGGTAATCTCGCGCGCGACATCGACCTTGGGGTTGGGGCGAAAGGTTTCGGCGGCCGCCTTGACCGCCCGCTGGTCGCGCGGGGTAAAGGCGCGCAGCGCGTGCTGGACGCGGTTGCCCAGCTGTCCCGCGACCTTGTCGGGAACATCGATCGGGTTCTGGGTCACAAAATAGACGCCGATCCCCTTCGACCGGATCAGGCGGACGACCTGTTCGATCTTGTCGGTCAGCGCGGGCGGCGCGTCATCGAACAACAGATGCGCCTCGTCGAAAAAGAACACCAGCTTCGGCTTGTCGGGGTCGCCGATCTCGGGAAGCGTCTCGAACATTTCGGACAGCAGCCACAGCAGAAAGGTCGCGTAAAGCTTGGGGCTCGCCATCAATTTGTCGGCGGCCAGAATGTTGATGTAACCGCGCCCTTGGTCGTCGCAGCGGATCATGTCCATGATATCGAGCGCGGGTTCGCCAAAGAAGTTGCGCCCGCCCTGGCTTTCGAGCGTCAACAGCTGGCGCTGGATCGTGCCGACCGTCGCTTTGGTCACATTGCCGTATTTGGTTGTCAGTTCGGCGGCATTTTCCGCGCACCAGGTCAGCATCGCCTGCAAATCGCCCATGTCGAGGAGGAGCAGATTCTGTTCGTCGGCGACCCTGAACGCGATCGCCAGCACCCCCTCCTGCACCTCGTTCAGCCCCATCAGCCGCGCCAGCAGCAGCGGCCCCATCTCCGAGATCGTCGTGCGGACGGGGTGACCCTGTTCGCCGAACAAATCCCAGAACATCACCGGATTGTCGCGATAGGCCCATTCGGTGTCGCCAATCTCGGCGGCACGAGCGCCGAAAATCTCGTGCAGTTTCGACGTCGGACTGCCCGCCATCGCCATGCCGGCGAGGTCGCCCTTCACGTCGGCAACGAACACCGGCACGCCGACCGCCGAAAACCCCTCGGCCAGCCCCTGCAAGGTCACCGTCTTCCCCGTCCCCGTCGCCCCGGCGATCAACCCGTGCCGGTTCGCGCGCTTCAGCACCAGCGACTGGCGCGGCCCGTCAGGCGCGCCGCCGCCGCCCAGCCCGATATAGATTTCGCTCGCCATGCCGCCGTCGCTCACCCGCTGTCCTCCACATTTGATCCGGCCAAAGGTCTAGAGGGGCAGGGCAAGTCAGGCAATCGGCAAACGGGTGCCGGTGAGGCGCGCCCTGTCCGCTAACGACCGGAAGTAGACATAGCCTATCCTCCCCATCGACTTGCGATGGGGAGGGGGACCGCCGCGAAGCGGTGGTGGAGGGGCCGCGAGCGTGAGCGAGCGCTACGCGCTCGACCCCTCCGTCAGCCCTGCGGGCTGCCACCTCCCCATCGCAAGTCGATGGGGAGGATCTTATGGCAGCTCCCCACCCCAAACCAGTCGCCCATCACCCCATGATGAACGCGTTCAGCTTGTTCCCGTCCGGATCGCGGAAATAGCCCGCGTAAAACCCCTCGCCGCGCGGTCCCGGCGGGCCTTCGCAGCTGCCGCCATTCGCCAGTGCAATGTCGTAGAGCCGCTGGACCTGGTCCTTGTCCTTCGCCTGCAACGCCACCATCACGCCGTTGCCGACGCTCGCCGCATGGCCATCGAACGGCTTGGTCAGCCCGATGCCCGCAGCGCCGCCGGGCTTGCCCCACGCGATGAAGGTGTCGAATTCCATCATCCGCGGCGTTTCGAGCTCGGCGGCGATCGCGTCATAAAAAACCGCGGCTTTCGCCAGGTCGTTGGTCCCCAAAGTCACATAACCGATCATGCCCGTCTCCCGATTCGCAGCCAAGAGAACATAATAGGAACATTATGCGCTTTTGTCAAGAAAAAAGGGCGCCGGACCCGCGATCCGACGCCCTGTTCTGATCGGCAGATACCCCGCTTTACTTCACGCGCACCGCGATAAATTGCGACGGGAGGCCACGACGCAGAATTTCCAGCAGCACCGCGTCGCGCCCCGCTCGCTTGGCATCCGCAACCGCCTTCGCCAGCGCGTCGGCGCTCGCCACCGGCACCCGGTTGGCGCTGAGGATCACGTCGCCGCGGCGCAGCCCCTTGCGTCCGGCATCGCTGTTCGCCGACGCGGCGGCGATGACCAGCCCCTTGGTTCCGGCATCGACCCCCACCGCACGCGCGATGTCGGGCGTCACCACCTGCACCGACAAGCCCAGCGATTCCTGGATCGCCTTGTCGGCGGCACCGCCCGATTCCTCCGGAACCGCCTGTTCGTCCTCGGGGTCGAAATTGGTGCCGGCCAGCTGTTCCTCGGGCGGACGGGTGCCGACCACCACATTCAGCGTCATCGGCTTGCCGTCGCGGATGATCTCGAGCGGGATCCGCGTGCCGGGCTTGGTGTTCGACACGATGTACGACAGCGTCTGCTGCGGCGTGACATCGCGCCCGTTGACCTTCGTCACCACGTCGCCGCGGCGCAGTCCGCCCTTTTCGCCCGCCTGTCCGGGTTCGATGCGCTGCACGAACTCGCCGCGATCCTTGGGCAGGCCCAGCGCCGCCGCCAGATCGGCGTCGACCGGTGCGATGCCGATCCCCAGATAGCCGCGCTGCGGCCGTTCGCCGGCGCGCAAGGCGTTGATGACCGGGATCGCGGCATCGGCGGGGATAGCGAAATTGACCCCGATATTGGCCCCGACGGGCGAGATCAGCATGTTGTTGATGCCGACGACATTGCCCTTGAGGTCGAACAGCGGACCGCCCGAATTGCCGCGGTTGATCGCGGTGTCGGTCTGGATATAGCGGTCATAGGCGCCGCCCTGGTTGACGCTGCGCTGCACCGCCGAGATGATCCCCGCGGTCACCGTCGAACCGAGGCCGAGCGGGTTGCCGATCGCGACCACCCAGTCGCCGACGCGGGCGGTGCTGCTGTCGGCGAATTTGACGAACGGCAGGCCGGTGGCGTTGATCTTGAGCAGCGCCAGGTCCGACGCCGCGTCGCGGCCGACGATCGTCGCCTTATATTCGCGCTGGTTGGTCAGTATGACCGTCACCTCGTTCACCGCCTCGCCGCGCGGGCCGCCCGAAACGACATGGTTGTTGGTGACGATATAGCCGTCGGCGGAAATCAGGAATCCCGATCCGCCGCCCTGCTGTTCCTGCGTGATCGGCTCGCGGGTGCCGGCAAAGGGATTGAGCCGGACGCCCAGCGTCACATTCTGGCGGGTCGAGATATTGACCACCGCGGGCTGCAACTGATCGACCAGGTCGGCAAAGCTTTCGGGCGCGCCCGACCGCGGGACGACCCGCGCCATTTCGCTGCCTTCGTTCTGCGCGACCTGCGCGCCGACGGGGGATTGGGTAACCAGCGCCAGCGCGGTGCCACCCGCCAGCAGGGCCGAAGTGATGCCATAAACATAACGCACGGTCGTTATTCCTCTTCTCGTCCGAAATTCTCTTACCCCGGCCGCTGCGATGTGCGGCGCGGCGGCTGAACGGTGATTGAACATGAACGGGCGCTGTCGGTTCCATTCACCGGCGCGCCCGCCGCCGTCAACCGCCGCTGAAACGCTTCAGATATTCATTGTCGGGCGACATGATGATCGACGTTCCGCCATTGTTGTTTTCGCCCATGAAGGTCTGTCGATAGCTTTGCATCGCGCGGTAGAAATCATAAAATTCGGGGTCCTTGCCGAAGCTGGCGGCATAGATGCGCGCCGCTTCGCCGTCGGCGCCGCCGCGGATGATCTGCGCTTCCTTCTGCCCTTCGGCGCGGATCGAGATCGCTTCCTGTTGCCGCGCCGTCCGCATCCGGTTGTACGCCGCCTCCAGCGTCGCGCCTTCGGGCAGGTCGGCGCGCTTGATCCGGACGTCGATGATCTCGGCGCCATATTTCTGCGCCTCGCGGTTCAGCGCGACCTGGATATTGTCCATCACCGCGCCGCGTTCGGGCGACAGCAATGTCGCAAAGGTCCGCTTCCCCAGTTCGTTGCGCAGCGACGACCCCAGAATCGTCGCCAGCTGCGTCTGGAGCCGTTCCTCGGTACGGATCGCGGTGTACATGCGCACCGGATTGGTGATGCGGAAACGCGCAAAGGCATCGACCTGCAACCGCTGCTGGTCGGTCGACAGCACCTGCTGGCGCTCCATGTTGATGCCCAGTATGCGCTTGTCGATATATTGGATGCCGTCGGTGAACGGAACGCGCAGGACCAGTCCGGCGCCCGAACGACCATATTGCTCGTTCGGCTTGTAGCGGTTCACCGTACGTTCGATTTCGCCAAAGCGCAGGATCAGGGCCTGCTTGTCTTCGGGAACGATCGCCAGCGACTGTGACAGGATGACCAGCAACGCGACGACCCCGACAAGCAAGCGCACCGGGTTCTGGGTGAGCGAAGAAAACATCATTCGCCTCCCTTCGTCGCTGCGGCGGGCGGCGTGGCCGATACGCGCTTCTGCACCTCGTTCAGCGGCAGATAGGGGGTTACCCCGCGCGCCTCGACGATCGTCTTGTCGACGTTCGACAACACATTCTCCATCGTTTCATAATAAAGCCGCTGGCGGGTCACGCCCGGCGCCAGCCGATATTGTTCATAGATTTTGTCGAATGCCGCGGTGTCGCCGCGTGCGCGTTCCAGCACCTGCTGTTCATAGGCGCGCGCCAGGTTGATCGCCGATTCGCGTTCCTGCCGCGCCGCGGTCACTTCCTTGAACGCTTCGTCGACCTGGCTCGGCGGATCGACCTGGCGGATCGCGATGCCCTGAATCATCACCCCGGCGCGATACTGGTTGAGCAGTTCCTGCATCCGTTGCTGGACCTGCGCCTCGATTTCGACGCGGCCGGGGCCGATCGCCTGGACAAGGTCGAAATTGGCGACCGTCGCGCGCATCGCGCTCTCGGCCACTTCGCGGATCGTCCCTTCGGGGTCGGCAAGCTGGAAAAAGAAAAATTCGGGGTCGCGCACCGACCAGCGCACTTCATAGGCGAGGTCGACGATGCTCTGGTCGCGCGTCAGCACGAAATTCTCGTCGGTAGCGTTGGGCGAACCGATCGCCATTGTGCGGATCGCCCGCACGTCCTCCAGCCGGATCCGTTCGATCGGCGCCGGCCAGGTCAGCTTCACCCCCGGGCCCACGGTGCGGGAATAGCTGCCCAGTCGCGTCACCACGCCTTCCTTTTCGGGTGGCACAATGTGGAAGGAGGAAAAGATCACCCACAGCAGCGCGACGCCCAGCACCGCCCATTTCCAGAACTTCGCCGAATCGCCCAGGTCGAACTGGCCGCCGCTGCCGCCACCCGAACCGCCGCCGCCAAAACCGCCGCGCCCCTTGCGCAGCAGCTCGTCGAGCGCCGACGGGCCGCGCGGTTTGCGGCCACGGTTGATGTCGATGGGATCGGGGGTCACCCACGGGTTGCGCGGGCCGGGCTTCTTGCCGTCGCCCGAACCGTCCCCATCACCGCCGCCTTTGGGGCCATTGCCCCACGGACTGTTCGCCATCAGGCTGATCGCCTCGAAAAATTGCCGCAATCCCCTCGGGCTGCGGCGTTCGATATTGCCGTCGATTTTCTCGTTCATAAGGCTTTTATAGGGTCGGCGCGCGCGATTAACAGGGGGTGCGCGCGAAAATGGGTGGCAATTGACCCGCGCATGCCTATCTGCCGCGGACATGACCGATCCCAGCGCCGCCCTCGCCCGCCTGTCCGACACCGCCGCCGCGCTCAGCGACGGCCGCACCTCGGGGCTGCGCCTGCTCGACGACAAGGGATTGCTGGCGGTCGTGCTCGACGTGTCCGGACTGGCGGTCGAGGACCGCAAACCGCTTGAGGACAAGCTGCGCGCCGGCCTGCTTGCCGAGCCGGGGGTCAGCGAGGTTCGCATCGCGATGACTGCCGAAAAGAAATCGATGACGATCATCGCGGTCGGCAGCGGCAAGGGCGGGGTCGGCAAATCGACCCTCGCCGCCAATTTGGCGGTTGCACTCGGGCGCCGCGGCGTCAAGGTCGGGCTGGTCGACGCCGACATCTACGGGCCTTCACAACCAAGATTGATGGACAGCGAAGGCGTCAAACCCGAAGCGCGCGGGTCGAAACTGGCCCCCGTCCCCAACGCCTATGGCGTGCCCATGCTCTCGACCGGCCAGATCGCGGAACCCGGACAGGCGATCGCCTGGCGCGGACCGATGGCCGGACGCGCGCTCGAACAGCTCGTCGATGCGAGCTGGGGCGACATCGATACGCTGGTCGTCGATCTGCCCCCCGGCACCGGCGACGTCCAGCTGACGATGATCCAGAAACACAAGCCCGCGGGCGCCGTGATCGTATCGACGCCGCAGGATCTGGCGCTGATGGACGCAACCCGCGCGATCAGCCTGTTCGAACAGGCCGATGTACCGATCATCGGCCTCGTCGAGAATATGGCGGGCTATATCTGCCCGCATTGCGGCGAGGTCAGCGATCCGTTCGGCAGCGGCGGTGCTGAGGCGGCGGCAGCGACGATGGGCCTCGACTTCCTCGGTCGCATCCCGCTATCGATGGGCATCCGCCTCGCCAGCGACGGCGGCGTACCCCCCGCCGCCGGAACCGATCCGGCAGGTGAGCCATTTCATGCGATAGCGGCAAAGGTCGCGGCATGGCTCGACGCACGAAAGGGCAAATGATGGCGATCAACGACGAAAGCGAAATCCGCGAACTGCTGGGCCAGAAACGCCGCATTGCGGTGATCGGCGCCTCGCCCAATCCGGCGCGCGCGTCGAACGGCGTCCTCGCCTTTCTGGTCGGGCAGGGTCATGATGTGATCGCGGTCAATCCCGGTCATGCGGGCACGACGATCCATGGCGCGCCGGTCGTCGCGACGCTGGCCGACGTGGAACCGCCCGCCGAGATTGTCGACATCTTTCGTAACAGCGACGACGCCGGGGCGGCGGTTGACGAAGCGATCGTCCACGGCGCGAAGGCGGTATGGATGCAGCTCGGCGTGATCAACGACGCGGCGGCACAGCGGGCCGACGCCGCGGGGCTGGTGGTCGTCATGGACCGTTGCCCGAAAATCGAAATCCCGCGGCTGGGGCTCCTGAAATGAAAAAGATCCTGACCCTCGCCGCCGCGACCGCGCTCACCGGCTGCGCGACCACCGCTGCCAGCAGCGATCCGCAGGACGCGTTCTTCGCCGCGCTGACCGCGCATTGCGGCAAGGCCTATGCGGGCAAGCTGGCCAGCGATCAGGATCTGGACGCCGACATGCGCGGCAAGGCGATGGTGATGCACGTCCGCAGCTGCACCCCCGACCGCATCGAAATCCCCTTTCACATCGATGGCCTAGGTCCCGATGGCGGCTGGGACCGTTCGCGTACCTGGGTCATCACCCGTACCGCCACCGGCCTGCGCCTGAAGCACGACCACCGCCACGCCGACGGCAGCAAGGACGAGCTGACGATGTACGGCGGCGACACCGCCGATCGCGGCACCGCCACGCGGCAGACCTTTCCGGTCGATGCCGAATCGATCGCGCTGTTCACGCGGACGGGGCGCAGCGTGTCGAACACCAACATCTGGTCGGTCGAAACGACCGGGGACAGCTTCACCTATGGCCTGAGCCGCGAAGGCCGCGATTTCCGCGTGACCTTCGACTACCGCCAGCCGGTCGCTCCGCCACCCGCTGCCTGGGGATGGTGACAATGATCCTCCCTGTCGCGCAGCGATGCGGAGGTGGCAGCGCGGAGCGCTGACGGAGGGGCCATGGCGCTGACGTCGCTGCCCCCCCCACCATTCGCTTCGCGAACGGTCCCCCTCCCCATCGCTGCGCGACAGGGAGGATTGCGTTCCACCAAAAGCCTTTGCCACGCCGACTCGCCCCGCTTATCAGCGTCCCGATGGTGGGCATTCGCGACACGGCTCTGAAAAAGAAATCGCGCCTGCCGCAGGTCAGCCGCCGCCAGATGCTGGTCGGCGCCACCGCGGCCGGCGGTCTCGCGATCGCGTGGAGCCTGTGGCCGCGCGATTATCAGCCCAACCTGACCGCCGCGCCCGACGAACATATCTTCAACGCCTTTCTGAAGATCGGCGACGACGGGCGGATCAGCGCGATCGTCCCCCAATGCGAGATGGGTCAGGGCGTCACGACCTTGCTGCCCCAGATCATGGCCGACGAACTGGGTGCCGACTGGCGCACGGTCGCGGTCGAAACCGCGCCGATCAGCCCGCTCTACGCCAATACCTTGCTGGTCAACGAAGACAGCGCGCTGTTCATGCCGCGCGCCGGCGTTCCCGATTTTGTCGCCGACGTGCGCAGCTGGGCGCGCCGCGAATGGGCGGTGCGCCACGCGGTGATGCTGACCGCGAACAGCTCGTCGGTGCGAATGTTCGAGGGACCGTGCCGCGCCGCCGCGGCGCAGGCGCGCGCGCTGTTGATGATGGCGGCGGCAAAGCGCTGGGATGCCGATTGGGCCGATTGCGATACGCAGGACGGTTTCGTCACGCTGGGCAAGCGGAAATTGCGCTTTGGCGAGGTCGCGGCCGCCGCCGCGCTGCTCGAACCGCCCGCCGAACCCGTCTATCGCGCCAGTAGTGGTGACCCGCTGTACGGGAAGGAACTGACCCGCCTCGACCTGCCGGCAAAGGTCGACGGGTCGGCCAATTATGCCGGCGACATCCGCCTGCCCGACATGGTGTTCGCCGCGATCCGCCAGGGACCGATCGGCGCGACCCGCCTGAAAAGCATCGACCGCAAGGCGGGCATGGCCTCCCCCGGTCTGCTGCACATCGTCACGCACGACCGCTGGATCGCGACCGTCGCGCGCAACTGGTGGGCGGCCAACCGCGCGCTCGACCGCTTTGCACCGGTGTTCGAGACGACCGGCACACCGGTATCGACCGACCGCATCGACGCGGCGCTGAAACAGGCCCTCAAGGACGGGGGCTACCGGATCAGCAGCACCGGCGACGTCGCCGAAGCGATGACCGGGCGCAACCGCATCACCGCCGAATATGCCGTCGCGCCCGCGCTCCACGCACCGATCGAAACGCGCACCGCCACCGCCGCCCCCGACGGTAGCAGGCTGCGCGTCTGGGTGGCGACGCAGGCGCCCGCGCAGTGCCGCGATGCGGTCGCGCGCGCGACCGGTCTGTCGTCCGAAAATGTCGTGCTGTTCCCGATGATGGCGGGCGGCTCGTTCGACGCCTGCCTCGACCATAGCGTCGCGGTGCAGGCCGCGATCATCGCGCTGCAGATCAAGCGCCCCGTCCAGCTCGCCTGGTCGCGCGCCGAGGAGATCATGCGCCTGCCGCCCCGCGCCCCGGCGCGGGCGCGGCTGAGCGCGACGCTGAACGCCGCGGGCGGGATCGACGCGCTGGTGTCGCGCATCGCCGTCCCCGCCACCAACCACGAGGTGCGCGCGCGGCTGTTCGACAATGTGCCCGCCAACGTCGCGCAGCGCGCCGCGGTCGGCAGCGCCGACGCCGCCGCGGTCGAGGGTGCCGCCAGCAGCTACGCCATCCCGCACCATGCGGTCGACCATTGCCCCGCCGACATCGGGCTGCCGACCGGGCGCTGGCGCGGCAATGCCGACAGCTACACCGCCTTTTTCACCGAATGCTTCATCGACGAACTGGCGGCGCGCGCCGGTACCGACGCACTGTCCTATCGCATGGCGATGCTCGGCGACGCGCCGCGGCTCGCGCGCTGCCTGCTCACCGCGACCAGTCTCGGCGGCTGGGAAGGCGGGATGTCGGGCGCCGCGCAGGGGCTGGCCTGTCATGCCATGCGCGGCAGCCATATCGCGCTGATGGCGACCGCGCGGCAGAGCGACCGGGGGCTGCAGGTCGAACAGCTGGTTGCGGTGGTGGACGCCGGGCGGATCGTCAACCCTGCGGTCGCGCGGCAACAGATCGAGGGCGGGCTGATATTCGGTCTCGCCGCCGCGGTCGGTGCAACAACCGATTATGACGGCGGCGTCGCAACCGCGCGCCGGCTCGGCCAGCTCGGCCTGCCGCGCCTGTCGCAGACGCCGCAAATTCTGGTCGAGCTGGTCGAAAGCGACCGCGCGCCCGGCGGGCTGGGCGAGATCGCCGTGCCGGTCGTCGCGCCCGCGATCGCCAATGCGATGTTCGCCGCGACCGGCCGCCGCATTCGCCGCCTGCCGCTTTCGGCGGACCCGCTATGACCCTGCCCCCCGATCATCCCCCCGTCGTCGCGCCGCAGATCGGCGTATTGCTCGTCAACCTCGGCACCCCCGACGCGCCCGATGCGCCGTCGGTGCGCCGCTACCTCGCGCAGTTCCTGTCCGACCGCCGCGTCGTCGAAATCCCGCCGATCCTGTGGCAACCGATCCTGCGCGGGATCATCCTGACGACGCGGCCAAAGAAGTCGGCGCACGCCTATGCGCAGGTGTGGACCGACGACGGCTCGCCGCTCGCTGCGATCACCCGCGCGCAAAGCGCGGCGTTGCAGGGCGTGTTCGGCGATGCGGTGCAGGTCGCGTACGCCATGCGCTACGGCAAACCCGCCATCGGTTCCGCAATCGATGCGCTGGTCGCGACGGGGTGTCGGCGCATCCTGATCGCGCCGCTCTACCCGCAATATTGCGCCGCGACGACGGCGACGGTGGTCGATGCGGTGGGCGAGCATCTCAAGACGCTGCGCTGGCAACCGGCGCTGCGCTATCTGCCGCCCTATCACGACGATCCGGCCTACATCGCCGCGCTGACGGCATCGGTCGAGGCGGGGCTGGCGGCGCTCGACTTCACCCCCGACGTGCTGCTCGCCAGCTTTCACGGGATGCCCGAACGCACGCTGCATCTGGGCGATCCCTATCATTGCCAGTGCCGCAAGACCGCGCGACTGCTGTCCGAAGCGCTGGACCGTCCGGTCGAGGTCGCGTTCCAGTCGCGATTCGGGCGCGCCAAATGGCTCGAACCCGCGACCGACACGCAGCTTGAAGCATTTGGCAAAGCAGGCAAAAGCGTCGCGGTCTTCGCGCCCGGCTTTTCCGCCGATTGCCTCGAAACGCTCGAGGAACTGGCCATCCGCGGCAAGGAACAGTTTGCGGCGGCGGGCGGCACTCGCTTTGCCTACCTCCCCTGCCTCAACGCCGATGCGCCGGGCATGGCGATGATCGAGGCGCTGGTCCGGCGCGAGCTCGCGGGCTGGCTTTAACGCCGCAAACGCTTCGCTTACCAACTGTTTAGGTCCGCCTGCTAGATTGCTCCGCCAAGGTGCCGAAATGGCGCCATGATGCGCGGTTTGGAGGTTGGCGATGAACCAGGTTGAAACGGCGGCGCTGATGCTGGCCGCGGTCACGCTGGCCTTCGTTGCGCTCGCGCTTGCCATCTGGTGGCGGCGCCGTCCGCGCGCCGCACCCGCGGCGCCGCGTGCGCCACGCGACGTCCGCCTGCCCAAATTATCGTTCCAGACCAGATCCAAAACCGAGGCCGCCCCGGTCGAGATCGCGCCGTCGCGACTTGCCCGGATCAGCGGCAAGGTCGTCGCCGAGCCCATGCTCGCTCCCGCCGACGAACCGCAAGACCCCCTGCCTGCCGCAGCCGAAACGCCGCACATGGTCGAGGCAGAGCTCGAGGCGCGGGCGGCGGCGGTCGAGGAACAGGCGCACCGGGCGGACGCTGTCGAAACCGTGAGTGTCCGGCTCGTGCCCCAAATTCCGCCGCGCGATGCGATCCTGACCAGCAGCTGGCTCGGTGGACGGCCGCGGCTGCCCGCCGGCATGGACTGGCCGCTGATCGACGGCGAACCCGCCGACTTTCTGGCGCAGATCGACTGTACGCAGTTGCCGCCCGACCTGTGGAACGGGCTCGGTCCGCGGCAGGGAGCACTCGCTTTTTTCATCCACCGGCGCGGATACCGGATGCGCGTACTGCATCTCCACGATGCCGATATTCCGGTGCCGCCGCCGCGCGCGCTCGACGATCCCGACGGTTGGCTCGGCCCGCACGGCGCCATGCGCTTCGGCGACCTCGACCCCTTTGCCATCCGCGCCTTTCCCGAATGGCCGGTCGATGTGGTCACCGTATCTCCGGGCGGCGTCGATCCGCGCGTTGAATCCGCCGACGATGCAGTCGCGGCGCTGTACGACCGCGGCTATGATATCGCCGACCCCGCCTTTCATCCCTTCGACTGGGGCAGTATGACGGCGATGCTGGCGGTGCTCGAAATGCGCCTCGACCGCCTGACCACCGATGCCACCCCGCCGCCGGGTGCCGCCGCCGCCGATATCGTCGCCTGCGAACAGCGCGCCGCCGCCAACCGCGAGGCCCGCGCCCGCGCCGAGGAAATTATCGCGATCGTTCGCGAAAGCGCGGTCCGCGAATCCTTTTCAGCGACCGACACGACCGCGGTGATGGCGGCGCTGCACGCGATCCGCTGGGTCAAGGCGGTCCACCGCCTCGACCCCGACACGGGTGCCGAGACGCACGAAATGGTCACCCTGCCGCTCACCACCCACCGCGCCGATGCGCCGTTGTGGGTGCATGATTATCAAACGATCCTGTTCGACCGCGCAAAACACGCCTGGTGCGCCAACCCGGACAGCCTGTCGGCGCCGATGCGCGCCTTTTACGAACCCTGGTGGCAGGAACTCGCCGCGCGCGAAATGGCGGCGATGGGTCACGAGCCGTTCCGCTATATCCACGATTTCGACGAGGATCGCGACGCGGTGCTGATCGAACTGCCGACGAGCGGGTTGATGAGCCGCTTGTTCGGCGACAACGACCATCTGGTCGTCACGATCGACAAGGCCGACCTCGCGATTGGCGACTTCACCAAATTGCGCGTGCAGGTGAGCAGCTAGTCCGCTGATTAGCCTTTCGATTGACGTTCCGGTCAACTTGCAGCGTCCCGCACCGCGCCCTAGTCTGGCGCGACAATGATGTGGGAGAGTTTGATTCATGGCACGCGTAGCAATCGTCACCGGCGGCAGCCGGGGCATCGGGGAGGCGATCAGCCTTAAATTGCAGGAACAGGGCGTCACCGTCGTCGCCAACTATGGCGGCAATGACGACAAGGCGCGCGAGTTCACCGACCGCACCGGGATCAAGACGTACAAATGGGACGTCGGCGACCATCAGGCCTGCCTCGACGGCTGCGCGCGCGTCGCGGCCGAAGTCGGCCCCGTCGACATCGTCGTCAACAACGCCGGCATCACCCGCGACGGCACCCTCGCGCGGATGAGCTATGACGACTGGCACGACGTGATGCGCATCAACCTGGGTGGCTGTTTCAACATGGCCAAAGCGTGTTTCCCCGGCATGGTCGAGCGCGGCTGGGGCCGCATCGTCAATATCGGGTCGATCAACGGGCAGGCGGGCCAATATGGTCAGGTCAATTATGCCGCCGCGAAATCGGGCATCCATGGCTTCACCAAGGCGCTGGCGCAGGAAGGCGCCAAAAAGGGCGTGACGGTCAACGCGATCGCGCCGGGCTATATCGACACCGACATGGTCGCCGCGGTGCCGCCGCAGGTGTTGGAAAAGATCGTCGCGAAGATTCCGGTCGGGCGGCTCGGTCAGGCGGACGAAATCGCGCGCGGCGTCGCGTTTTTGTGCAGCGAGGATGCCGGGTTTGTGACCGGGTCGACGATGTCGATCAATGGCGGGCAGCATATGTATTGACGGGCCGAGGGCGCTAGCGAAGGCGTTCGCGTCAGCGAACGACGAGCTGGCAACCGGTGGCGCAGCCACGGCCCGGCACGGCCAGCGGGGCGGCGATCCGAAAGGTCGCCGAACCCGTCTGACGGCAAGCGGCGGCTTTGCCGCCGCTCCCACCCCCGACGCCAGGCTGAGGGGCATCTCGACTTCGCTCGATGCGAACGGCTAAGGACAGGCATGGCGGACCACCCCCTCCATCCCCCCGTCAAGCGCTCGGTGACGATCGCGGGCCACCCGACCTCGATCAGCCTCGAACCGATGTTCTGGGACGCGCTGGAGGCCGAAGCAGCGCGCCAGGCGCTCCCCGTCAACGCGCTCGTCGCGCGCATCGATGTCGAGCGGATGGAAGCCGACGATCCGCCGAACCTGACCTCCGCGATCCGGCAGTGGTTATGGCGGGGGCGTGATTAAGTCGCCGTGAATGAACATGCCGTTGAAGAACACAAGCAGGTAGAAGACAATGATCGCTACGACGATCACGACACACCCGCGGCGATCCATGCTCCGACCCCCTAGCCGACCAAGGCCCGCGCCACCGCCACCCCGAACGCCGCGCCCTTGTCGGGGGCGTGATGCAGGAACAGCGAGGGTTCGATCAGTTCGAGCTCCATGATGTGCGGCTTCCCCGCCGCATCGCCCACCATATCGACGCGCGCATAGACCGGCGGAGCGGGGGCCGCAGCCAGAGCGGCCGCGGCCAGCGCCTGCGCGGCATCGTTCGCTTCCCAGCCCGTCTCGCGCCCGCCGAACTGCTCCTGGACGCGGAAATCGCCGCTGGCAGGACGCTTGACGATCGCGTGGCTGAATTTGCCGGCGAAGAAGAACAGCGAAAACTCGCCGTCGGTCAGGATTCCAGGCATCAGCGGTTGCACGAGGCGGCGCTGGCCGCGCGCATCGGTGGGAATTTCGTCGTCCGCGGTGAGACGGTGGGTGCCGTCAGCGCCGCCCGAAATCGCGGGCTTGATGACGACCTCTTCCGCGCCGAGTTGGTCGCGGGCCGTGGCAAGGCTGGCATCGTCCAGCGCCGAAACCTCGACCGTCGGCACCACCGCCACACCCTTGCCGCTGAGTTCGCCCAGATACGCCTTGTCGCTGTTCCAGCGCAGCACCGGCACCGGATTGGCGACCGGCAAAGCTTCGGCCTCCAGCCGGTCGAGCAGCGTATACCAGGCCGCGACATCGCGTTGATAACCCCAGGCGAACAGCGGCAGGATCAGGTCATAACCCGACAGGTCGCCGGGATCGGTCCACACCCGCTGTTCGACGATCAATCCCGCCGCGGTCAGCGCCGCCGCCTTGCGCGCAAAGGCGGGCTGCCATTTCTCGTAATAGTCGGGCGCCGGGACCAGGATCGCGACGCGGGGCTGGTAGGGCATTTCAACTCCACCTTAAAATCCGTCATTGCGAGCGAAGCGAAGCAATCCAGCGCGGTTTACGCGCACTCTGGATTGCTTCGCTTCGCTCGCAATGACGGCTATATCTATCTTCCCAGCAACCCGCGCGCTTGGCCCGCAATATGCGACAGCATCGCGCCATTGGGGTTGGGAATGGTGCGCGCGCGTTCCACGGTGGCGCGGAACTGTTCGACACGCGGGGCATGATCGGCGAGCCATTTGGTGACCGCCGTGTCGAGGTCACCTTTGGGCAGTCCCGCCAGGAAGGTCAGCCGCATCTGCTGGAAATCGCGCGCCAGGCTGTTGACCAGCAGGCGTTCCCACGGGTCGGCGGGGCTCATATGCGCCGCCAGCGTCTGCGCCCAGTCGAGCCCCAGCGCCTCGCCCAGATGGGTGAAGGCGTGGGTCACCGCGACCTCGTCGTCGCCGCGCCGTTCGGCCAGGTCGACGATGCCGATCGCGCCGTCGGTCTTGAACAATCGCACCACCGCCGCCGTCAGCGCCTCGGGGGCGCCCGCGTCGAGCAATTGCTGGCTCAGCATGTCCCACTGCCGCTTGACCGAGGCACTGAGCAGCCCGTCGACGCTGGCGTTCAGACGATCGACGCCGGGTTCGAGCCGCGCGACGACCGGCCCCGGCTGCGACAGCGACTGCGTCACGCGCAGCAGATCGGCCATCTGCGACGTCATTGCCGACGCAGCCTGAGTAAACAGCGACAGGCGGATGCCCTCGTCGATCCTGGCCGTGTCGAGCGCGGTCCAGATCGCCGGCAGGTCGAGCAACCGTTCGACCGCGACAAACGCCGCCGCGACATCGCCGAGCGCACAGCCTTCTTCCTCGACCAGTTCGAAGGGGTGGACGATGCCCATGCGGTTGACGATGCGGTTGGCGATCTTGGTCGCGATGATTTCGCGGCGCAGTTGGTGGTCGGCAATTGCCGTCGCAAAGTCGCGCTGCATCTCGGCCGGGAAAGCCGCGGCCAGGTCGCTCGCCAGCGCCGGGTCGTCGGGCAGGGCGCTGTTCTCGATCGCGTCCTGCAAAGCCAGCTTCGCGGTCGACAGCAACACCGCGAGTTCGGGCCGCGTCAGCCCGCGTCCCTCGGCCGAGCGGCGGAGCAGTTCGTCATTCGCAGCCAGCCCCTCGACCTTGCGGTCGAGCCGTCCCGACGCCTCGAACGTCTCCATAATCCGCACCAGCGACGGCACCGCCGCCGATCCGCCCTTTTCGGCGATCGACAGCGCCAGCGCCTGCAACCGGTTATCCTCGAGCACCAGGTCGGCCACATTGTCGGTCATGCGGACCAGCAACGCGTCGCGGTCTTCCTGGCTAAGGCGTCCTTCCGCCATCTCGCGATTGAGCGCGATCTTGATATTGACCTCGTTATCCGAACAATCGACGCCCGCGCTGTTGTCGATGAAGTCGGTGTTGATGCGGCCGCCCTTCGCCGCAAAGGCGATGCGCGCCGCCTGCGTAACGCCCAGGTTCGCTCCTTCGCCGACCGCGCGGACGCGCAGATCCTCGGCATCGACGCGCAACGCGTCGTTGGCGGGGTCGCCGACCTCGGCATTGTTCTGGCTTGCCGCCTTTATGTAGGTGCCGATGCCGCCGAACCACAACAGGTCGACCGGCGCCTTCAGGATCGCCGAGATCAGCGAGCCAGGGTCTATTTCGCTGACCGACAGGCCGAGCAGCGCCTGCACTTCGGGGGAGAGCGGAATGCTCTTCTGGCTGCGCGGGAAGACGCCGCCGCCCTTCGAGATCAGCTTCTTGTTATAATCGTCCCAGCTCGACCGCGGCAGATTGAACATCCGCTCGCGTTCCTTCCAGCTTTTCGCCGGAGCGGGATCGGGGTCGAGGAAGATGTGGCGGTGGTCGAAGGCGGCGCAAAGCTTGATCGCCTTGGACAGCAGCATCCCGTTGCCGAACACGTCGCCCGACATATCGCCGCACCCGACGACGCGGATCGTGTCGCTCTGCACATCGACGCCCATTTCGGCGAAATGGCGCTGGACCGAAACCCACGCGCCCTTTGCGGTGATGCCCATCGCCTTGTGGTCATAGCCCTTCGACCCGCCACTGGCGAAGGCATCGCCGAGCCAGAAGTCGCGCTCCATCGCCAGCGCGTTCGCCACGTCGGAAAAGGTCGCCGTCCCCTTGTCAGCGGCCACAACGAAATAAGGATCGTCACCGTCGCGGATCGCCACCCCTTTGGGATGCACGACCTTGCCCGCCACCAGATTGTCGGTGATCGACAGCAGGGAGCGGATGAAGATGCGATAGCATTCGGTGCCTTCGGCAAACCACGCATCGCGATCGAGCGCCGCGTCGGGCAGCGCCTTGGGATAGAAACCGCCCTTGGCGCCGGTCGGCACGATCACGGCATTCTTCACGCGCTGCGCTTTCATCAGCCCCAGGATTTCGGTGCGGAAGTCGTCGCGGCGGTCGGACCAGCGCAGCCCGCCGCGCGCCACCGGACCGGCGCGCAGGTGGACACCCTCGACCCGCGGTGAATAGACCCAAACTTCACGCCAGGGCAGCGGCTTGGGCAGGCCGGGCACGAGGCTGGAATCGATCTTGAACGCCAGCGCCTCCGCCGCGGCGGGCGCAAAGGCATTGGTGCGCAGCGTCGCGCCGATGACGGCGTGGAACAGGCGCAGGATGCGATCCTCGTCGATCGACTTGATATCGGCAAAGCCCGCCAGAATATCGGCATCGAGCGCCGCGGCGCGTTCGTCGTCGCGCTGCTTCGGATCGTGCAGCGCCTGGAACCGCTCGATCAGCGCTTTCGTCAATGCCGGCGCATGGCGCAGCGCGCTGACGACGGTGTCCATGCCATAGGCCGACCCGCCCTGCCGCAGATAGCGGAACCAGGCGCGCAACCACACGATCGCGCGCGGGTCGATCTGGTTGGTCAGCACCAGTTCGTTGAACGCGTCATTTTCCGCCCGGCCGTCGAGCACCGCGGCGATCGCGCCCTCGATCACTTCGGCATAAGGCAGCAGCGCCAGTTCGTCGACCGACGCGGGCAGGCGCAGGGTGAAGTCGTGGATGACGATCGGCGACTCGTCGCCGTCGTCGCTCCCGTGCGTCCGCGCCTGATTGAGCGCGGTCGGGATTTCCTCGAGCACCTCGAACCCGAAATGTTCGAGCGCGGGAACGACGTCCGACAAGGCGAGCGGGCCGGCGGCACTATACACCTTCAGTCGCAGGCGGTCGTCACCGTCGAGGCTCTTTTTCGCCAGCCGCACGCTGCGCGGCTTGTCGGCGTCGAGGTCGCGCAGCCGCAATATGTCGCGCGCCGCCTCTTCGGGATTGTAAAGATTGCGGTAATTGGGCGGAAACATCGGCGAAAAACGGGCCGCAAGCGCCGCGGCACGGCCCGGATCGCTGCGCTTGGCCAGCGCCGCCTCGACCTCGGGCTGCCAGCCGCGCACCATCTGTTCGAGCTGGGCGTTGAGCGCCCCGGTATCGGGAACCACCCCGCCGCTGCGCAGGTCGAGCGTGTAGCGCAGCAATGCGGCGCCGCCATCCTCGAGCACCATCGTCCAGCCGATGACCCCGGCTTTCGCTTCGCGCACCAGCATCGCCTCGACCGCGATGCGGCGGCCGGTCGATACCTCGTCGCGCGGCAGCCAGACAAAGGCGAACAAATGCCGGCCCAGCGCGCTGCGCACCGTCACAATTTTCGGCCGTGGCCGGTCGGTGATCGACATCGAGGTGAGGACAAGATCTTCGAGCGAGGCACCGTCGAACGCAATCAACAGGTCGTGCGGCAATGCGGTCAGCGCATGCGCCAGCGCCTTGCCCGCGTGACCGGCCGGATCGAAACCGAATTTGGCCATCAGCGCTTCGAGCTGCGCGCGCAGCACCGGTACCTTGGCGGGCGGGGTCGACAGCGCCGCGCTGGTCCACAGACCGGCATGGATCGACAGGCGGTCGACCTTTTTGCCCTTCAGTTCGGGGACGATCACCAGGTCGAGCAGGACGCGGCGATGCACCGCCGACAGGCGGTTCGATTTGATGAGCAACGGCGCGCGGCCACCGGCATCGAACCACGCAAAGGCGGCTTCGAGCGCTGCCGGCGACAGCAGCTGGCTATCGCTGCTCTCGCTGACCCCCAGCGGCTCGTGAAGCTTGCCGTCGCGCGAGCGCCACTCATGGCCAAGCTGCGTCATCGCGCCACCTTCGAACCAGCGCAGCAGTTCGGCGCCCTCGCCCTCGACGCGCATCGCGGCGTCGGCCAGCATCGCGGCGCGCATCGCGCGCCAGTCGCGCACCGCGGCGCGCACGTCGCCGAGCGCCGCCTCCAGCGCGTCGAGCAGACGCCGCCGCGCCCGCGCGTCGCCGCGCTCGAGTTCCATATAAATCACCGACTCGCGGGCCGGGCCGCTGCCCGCATCGGTCAGATGCCCCTCGCCATCGCGTTTCACCGCCACGACCGGGTGCAGGATACGGTGGACGGCCAGCCCTTGCGCGGTGACGACCTGCGAGGTCGAGTCGACCAAGAATGGCATGTCGTCGTTGACGATGACCAGCCGCATACGGCGGTCGGTGCCGTCGGCGGCCATCGGTTCGAGCAGCAGCGACGGGGTTTGGGGCTTCCGGTCGAGCGAGGCGCGGCCGACGAACTGGCTCGCCTCCGCCAGCGCCGCCTTGTCCATATCGTCGCCCTCGCCCGGCAGCGCGCTGCCGCGCAGGGCGGCAAGATAGGCGGCGGCGATTTTGGCGGGGATTTTTGCGGTGGTGGCGGTCGGCGTGTCCGTTTCCGGCGTGTCGGACGAATCTTGAGGCATAAGGTGCAACATCCCGAACGAAGGTGGGGATCCCTGCCGACGATCGGCGGGGGTCCGTTCGCTCTTGCTCCTATGCGCCTCTGCCGCGCGCGGCTCAACCCTCGTTCGCGCGGCCGCGTTAATTTATTTCAATTTCGGGTTTGACTGTTGCGCGGGCGTCGTTCAGCCGCCGGTGATCGGCACCGCTTTGCGCGCCAGCTTGCCGACCAGCGCCGGATCGTCGGCCGCTTTCGCCACAATACCGATGTGACCGCCGGGCATCGTCCGCGCGATCAGCACGACGAACTCGGCGTCGCCAGCATCATGCTCGAGGATGATTGCCGGATGGGCGCTACGCAGCGCGGCGAGCTTTTCGTCGCCGCGATCTGGTGCCACGCCATCGGGCTTGCGGCGCGCGCGCGCATCCTTGACCAGCCCCTTCAGCCCGCCCGGATAGCGGTCGAGATAGGCGGCAAGTTCGCCTTGGCCGACCCCCTCTTCGCGGGCATGGCCCAGCACACAGGCATATTCGGCAAGCCGCGTCTTGTCGTAACCCGCGCCGAACACCAGCTTCACAACCGGCGTCATCGGCGCCCGCGGCTGCGCCTTCAGCCCGGCATCGTCGAGCAGCGCGGCAAAGGCGTCGGGTTGCTGCTCGGCGGCAAGCGCAAAATCCCACGCCTTGGCGACCGCCTGGTACAGAGCGCCACGGCTGCGGCTGTCGGCGGCGACGGCCCGTTCCGCCGTTTCGCGCGCCAGCGCCAGCCAGTCGGCGAGTTCGGCATCGGCGGCGGGCGGGTCGAACTCCGCCTCCCCAGCCGGCTCCGGCATCGCGTCATCGCCCGCGAGCGCCGCAAAACCCGGCATCGCGTCGGCCGCCGCTTCGTCATCCAGATGTTCGCTGTCCGGACCGTCGGCCCACACCGGTACCGGCGCGGTCAACGGCGCGGCGCTGCGCAGCGCCTGTTCGACCGACAATTGCAGTTCGGCCTCCTGGTCGGCGGGCGCCGCTTCCTTCCAGTTGATCACCCCCATGATGAAGTCGATCGTGTCGTCGTCGGACGAAAAGGGCAGCAAGATGCCGCGGTACATGATCGTCAGCCCGCGGTCGTTGACGAATTCGGCCTCGAAGCCGATCGGCGCGCGGTTGGCGATGATCTGCAAATAATGGTCGGTCAGCCGCGACAGCAGCGACCGGCCCGGGATCTGGCTGATGTAATGGACGTCCTCGCCGATCTGCGATTCCTCGCGCAGCCGCTCACCCAGAAAGGCGATACCGGGATTTTCGACACCCGCGGTAAAATCGAGCAGCACCGAATGCGCGCCGAAATCGGCGCCCTCCAGATCGAGATCCTCGACCGAGGGATAGGCGCGGTCGGCCAGCAACGATGCCCAGTAATTATAGGCGCGGACCTGCATGCGCCGTTCGTCGACGCCGACCGACGCGGGCGCGTCGATCGCCGCATCGTCCTGATCGTGGCTGCCTGCCAACAGGCCGCGCATGCTGTCCATCATCTATCCCCAGCCGAATACATCGGCGGGTTTTATGCACCAGAACTGGTAAAAGCGGCGTAAACGATCGCCGAAAGCGTGGCGCGAACGTGCCGGTTGGCGCTGGGCGCGGCCCTGCGCCGATAAGGTTTCGGCCGCCCGGCGATTCATCGCCCGGCGGCCGATCGGGGGGAGAGCCCGTTTATGTACTAATTGGTATAGTAATCTGCCCTTGCCGGGTCAAGCATGTATTATACCGGTCGGTACAATTTTTTTCAGCGGCCGGGCCACAGCTTCAGGCTGGTTTCGACCAGCCGTTCGAGCTCGGCGCGCGTTGCGCCGGCACCGGCCTGGACCGCCATGCCCTGGTTCACCGCGATCAGGAACTGCGCCAGCCCGTCGGGATTGGTGTCGGCAGAAAAATCGCCCGCGTCCCGCGCGCGGGCGAAGCGCTCGCGCATCGCCTGCTGGATCGCCGCGCCGCGCGCGACGACGGCCTTGCGGACGCATTCGGCTTCGGCGCCGCAGGCCACCGAGTTGATGACTTCCAGACAACCATCGGGATTGTCGGGACAGCTGTACAGGTCGAGCGCGCCGTACATCAGCCGCTCGGCCACCCCGCGCGCGGTCGGCGCTTCGAGCGCCGCCCGCATGAAATCGGCCTTTTCGCGCTCGTACAGGTCGAGCGCCTTGTTGAACAACGCTTCCTTGTTGCCAAAGGCGGCATAAAGGCTGGGCTTGGTGATCCCCATCGCCTCGGTCAAATCGGCCATCGACGCGCCTTCATAGCCTTTCGACCAGAACACGCGCAGCGCCGCCGCGAGCGCCGCATCGACGCAAAATTCGCGGGGGCGCCCTTTCGGCGCCGTGGCAGCATCGACTTCCATAACGGCTGGTATATAAGTGAGCGGGCGTCGAAAGTCCAGCAATGCCCCGCGTATCACCCGGGGCCGGATTATTTTGGCGCGAAGTGCTGGAGGCCCGAGCCGGAATCGAACCGGCGTATACGGATTTGCAGTCCGCTGCGTCACCACTCCGCCATCGGGCCTCATGCCAATTTGCCGCATCGCGAACGACGGGCCGGGTGTTGGACGGCGCCGCTAGTGAGGGGCTTTATCGCCATTGTCAAGGATTCGCCGGTACGGGCGATTCCGCCCGCCAATCCGGGCTTGGCGCCACCCGCGATGCCCGCTATGCGCGTGTTTGCGGGTTTGGGCTGTATTATTATTGCAATACAGCACCCGTTGCTCTACAGCGGCCCTGCACGAGTTCAGGCTTTACAGAATCGGGAAATGGCGGATGGCGACCCAGTTTAGTGAAATCACGGCGGCGGACATGCGGTCCGCGATGATCGACAGCCAACTGCGCACGAACGATGTCGTCGATCCTGCGGTTATCGACGCGATGGGCTCGACCGCGCGCGAAGCGCATGTGCCCCCCGCGCTTGCCAGCGTCGCCTATATGGACCGCGCCATCGCGCTGGGCAACGGTCGCGCCCTGAACCCTCCGCTGGTGACCGGCCGGATGCTGGTGGCTGCTGACATACGCCCGGGGATGCGCCTGCTGCTGATCGGGAGCGCGACCGGCTATACCGCTGCCCTGGTCGCGCAAATGGGCGCCGAGGTTCACGCGGTCGAAGAAGATGACGAACTGATGGCGATGGCCAAAGCCGCGATCGGCGACACGAACATCCAATGGATTACCGGCCCGCTCGCCGCCGGCGCGCCCGATGCGGCACCCTTTGACCGCATTATCATCGACGGCGCGATCGAGGCTTTGCCCGACGCGCTTGCCGATCAACTCGCCGAAGGCGGCCGCCTGATCGCGGCGCTGCGTGATGGCGCGGTGACGCGGCTGGTTCAGGGGGTCAAGGCCGGCGGCGTCGTGCCGCTACGCAGCTTTGCCGACATGGACGCAGCCCCGCTCCCCGGATTCGCGACCCCGGCAGGCTTCCGTTTCTAAAGCCGTTCCCTCCTAGCTTCAGGCTGATTTGACGATGCTCGATACCGACAAGAAACGGCTTTTCCTCCGCTCGCGCTGGCTCGTCGGCCTCGCATCCGGCGCCCTGATGCTGTCGTCTGCCGCGCAGGCGGAAACGCTGCAGGGCGCCCTGTCCAAAGCCTATGAAAACAATCCGACGCTGACCGCGGCGCGCGCCGGTCAGCGCGCGAACGACGAAAATGTGCCGATCCAGAAAGCCGGCGGCCTGCCGTCGGTCGGCGCCGGGGTCGATTACCAGGAAAATCTGGTACTGCCCGGCAACAGCTTTTTCTCGCCCAAGCGCTTCGTCAGCGTCGGCGGGCAGGTGACGGTGCCGATCTATCAGGGCGGCGCGGTGCGCAACGCGGTCAAGGCGGCGAAGTATCGCGTCGAGGCCGGTCAGGCCGACCTGCGCGCGACCGAGGCGAGCATCTTTGCCCAGACGGTCGGCGCCTATATGGACGTCATTCGCGATCAGGCGATCGTCCAGCTCAACCAGAAAAATGTGTCGGTCCTGCGCACCAATTTGCAGGCGACCAGCGACCGGTTCGAAATCGGCGACCTGACGCGCACCGACGTCGCCCAGTCGGAAGCGCGACTGGCGCTGGCCGAAGGCGACCTGCGCACCGCCGAAGCCAATCTGATCGCCAGCCGCGAATCCTATGCGCGGCTGGTCGGCGAAGCGCCGGTGGACCTGCAGCCGCCGCCGCCACTGCCCAACCTGCCCGCAACGCCCGACGAGGCGGTGGCGATCGCGCTCAACAACAATCCCGACATCGAAGCGGCCAACCAGCTCGTCAACGCCAGTCGCGCCGACATCGGCGTCGCGCGCGCGACACGGATGCCGAAACTGTCGGCGACCACCAGCGCCGGATATAACAACAACCTGAACTCGATCCCGGCGGCGAACACCACCGCCGAAAACGCCACCAGCAGCGCACAGGCCGGGGTGTCGCTGACCATCCCGATCTTTCAAGGCGGGCGGCCGTCGGCGCAGGTACGCCAGGCGCAGTCGCGCAGCAGCCAGGCGATCGAAAATTATGTTGCCGTCGAACGCGGCGTGATCGCCCAGACGCGCGGCGCCTATGCCGCCTGGCAGGCGAACGAACGAATCATCGCCGCGACGCAGCAGGCGGTCAGCGCCAACGGCCTGTCGCTGGAGGGTGTGCGCGCCGAAAACAGCGTCGGCACCCGGTCGATCCTCGACATATTGAATGCCGAGCAGGAATATCTTAACACCCAGGTCCAGCTCGTGTCGGCGCAGCGCAACTCCTATGTCGCCGCTTTCTCTTTGCTCGCCGCGATGGGCAAGGCCGAGGCGCGCGATCTGGGGATCGAAGGCGGCGCGCTTTATGATCCGGAGGTCAATTACCAGCGCGTCAAGGGCCAGATCTGGGACTGGGCCGACGATCCGGCGCCGCAGCAGCAAGCGACGGACACCCGTGCGATCCCCGCCGCAACCGCCAGCGTCCCCGTCGGCCCGTCGGCGCCGCCGCGACAATAAAGCTTGGCAAAGCCCGCCGCCAACCGGTAGAAGATGGTTAACCGCCCTGTTCGTGGGGGCTGAGGGGGCTTGTGTGATGGGCGACATGTCGCGGGAACCGTCGATGGAAGATATCTTGTCGTCGATCAGGCGCGTCATCGCTCGCGACGAAGCGCCGGGCGCCGCGCGCGAGGTGCGGGTGCCGGAAGCCGACGACATTCTCGACCTGCAGGACGAAGAAGACCAGACCGTCGCCGGCGATGCCGAAACCGACGAACTGGTTTCCGAAGCCAGCGCCGATGCTGCGCGCCAGTCGCTTGAAGCCTTGTCGGCGGCGATTGCACCTGCCACCGCCTCCGCCGCGGCGGCATCCCCGCCGACCGGCGGCCGTACGATGGAGGATGTCGTGCTCGACGCGTTGCGGCCGATGCTGAAAGACTGGCTCGACACCAACCTGCCGCCGCTGGTCGAGGCGATGGTCGCAAAGGAAATCAGCCGGATTACCGGACGGCGGATCTGATCCCGCCTGCTCCCCGCGGCTGCGCCGCGGAGCGAATCGACCTACTGCGCCCAATCCTCAAGCAGATGCCGGGCGATCGCCAGCGACGGTGGCGCCAGAAACGGCGCCCCCATGTCGCCCGCGAGTGCGGCGCGCACTTCCGTCTTGTCCACCCACATCGCCGCTTCGATCTCGGTCGTATCGAGCAAAAGCGCGGGGTCGGTCGTGACGGCGCGGCAACCGATCATCAGCGATGAGGGGAAGGGCCAGGGCTGGCTCGCCACGTAAGTGACGTCGGTCACGCGGATGCCTGCTTCCTCGAACAGTTCGCGCGCCACCGCCTCTTCCAGCGATTCGCCGGGCTCGACAAATCCCGCCAGCGCGGAAAAGAAACCGGGCGGGAAACCGCCCTGGCGGCCGACCAGCACCCGCCCGTCGCATTCGGCGAGCATGATGACGACGGGGTCGACACGCGGAAAATGTTCCGCGTTGCAGTTGCCGCATTTGCGACCCCAGCCGCCGCGGAACAGGTCGGTCGGCGCCCCGCACACGGCGCAGAAACGATGCCGCGCGTGCCAGTCGACCAGACTGCGTGCGCCGCCGTAGAGCGCCGCCTCTTCCGCCGACAGCATGGGCAGCAGCCGCATCACGGTGCGCGAGCGTGCATCGACCCGCGCACCGACCGGCGCCTCGCGGACGAAATGCGGCACCCCCGCGTCGTCGATGCCGAGCAGCATCAGCGCACGGTCGTCGTCGGGGTCGATCGGTTCCCAGGACAGCCCGCCGCCCTCGCCCGGAACACAATCGATCCCGTCGAGCACCAGACAGCGGGCGCGCGGGTCGACCGCCGCCGCGGCAAAGCGCGCCGGGTCGGTGCGCAGCTGGTCGGCGCGGTCGAGCCGCGCGCCGGTAAAGCCGAGCGGCAGCGCCATCAGGTCATGACGTCCTTGAAAAAGGTTTCGCCGAACTTTTCCTGAAACGGCAGCGCAGTGGTGGGCATATATTGCGCATAGGCCGCGGCGCGATAGCCCAGCCCGCGATGAACGAAACCGATCGTCCCTGCCGCGCCGGCCCAGCCGAAAATGCCTTCGCCGCCGGGCGACCCCGGCAGCGATACCCGTCCGCCCGCGCCAAATCCCTGCCCGTCGATAAAAGTACCTTTGCGGTCGACGCGGTCATCGATCATGTTCGACATCGCAAGGCGGGCGGTCTCCGTTTTCATGACCCGCACCCCGCCCGTTTCGCCTTCGCCGAGCAGCATGGCGAGGAAACGGTCATAGTCGCGGGCGCTCGACACCAGCCCGCCGCCACCGAACGGATAGGGCGGCGGATCGAGATAGATCGAGCTGGTTGCAGGATCGAAAGGGATCAATGCGCCGCCATAAGGCGCATAATTGCTGGTAAAGCGGCCGACATCCTTTGCGGCGACCATGAAGCTGGTGCTGGCCATGCCCAGCGGATCGAACAGCCGCGCCTTCAGGAACGCGTCGAACGGCTGGCCCGATACGACCTCGATCACGCGGCCCAGCAGGTCGAGACTGATCGAATAGCTCCATTTGGTGCCAGGCTCATAGACCAGCGGCAGCGCCGCGAGCCGGTCGGCCATCGCCGCCAGACTGGGCGCCGCCGTCACCGGCGCCATGCCCGGAATCGGCAGGCGGCTTGCCTGACCGCCGACGATACCCGCATCATCATACGCCTTTTTGATCGGGCCTTTCTGGATGATGTTATAGCCAAGCCCCGCCGTATGCGTCAGCAGGTGGCGCACGGTGATCGCAGTCTTGGCGGGGCGCAGGTCGGTGATCGAACCGTCGGGTGTATTCTGGACCTTCATGTTCGCAAAGGCGGGCAGGAAATCGGCGATCGGCTGATCGAGCTTCATCTTGCCGTCTTCGATCAGCAGCATCGCGGCGATCCCGGTGACCGGCTTGGTCATCGAATAGAGCCGCCACAAGGTATCGGGACCGACTGGCACCGGATCGCCCAGCGATTGCACCCCGGCGCCGAAAAATTCCGCCGGCGCTTGCCCCTTGCCGATCGCTGCGAGGGTTCCGGCAAGTTCGCGGCGGTCGATGAAACCTTTTATGAAGGCGTGGGTCGCGGGATAAAGCTGTGCCCCGCTTTCCTTCCATGCAAAGGCCGCGCGCGGCAGCAGCGCGGCACTTCCGCCCAGCGCCAGACCGCCGAGCAGCGCGCGGCGCGAAACCATCATGTTCATGCGTGTCTCTCCAGCATCTTGTCGGTCAGTTTGCGATAGAGCGTCGGCAGCCCCGCCGCGTCAAGCTTCGAGATCGGCCACCATTCGCCTTCCGCTGCGGCAAGCGGGATTTCTCCCCGGACCAAAATCAGCGTCAGGTCGAAATGGGTAAAGCTGTGATCGACTTGCACGATGCCCGAGTCGGCGGGGGGCGCATCGGTCCAGTCGCCGCCGGGCAATGCGCGCATTCCGCCGAGCATCCCTTTGCCGGGACGGCGGACAAGCCAGACCCGGCCCTCGCGTTCGATCCAGTGCGCCAGCCCGTGACGATGCGGCTTGGCCTTCTTTGGCGGTTTGACCGGCAGCCGTTCGATGTCGGATCGTCCGCGCGACCGGCAGCCATCGGACAGCGGGCAGGTCGCGCAGGCTGGTGCTCGCGGCGTACAGATCGTCGAGCCAAGATCCATCAGTGCCTGCGCAAAATCGCCGGGGCGGCCCCGCGGCACCAGTGACGCCAGCGCCGCGCGAACTTCGCGCTTCGCCGTCGGCAGCGGGGTTTCGATCAGCCGGTGGCGCGTGACCACCCGCTCGACATTCGCGTCGACCACGACCGTCGGGCGCCCGAACGCAATCGCCGCGACCGACGCCGCCGTATAGTCGCCGATCCCCGGCAGCGCGCGCAGCGCCGCTTCGGTGTCGGGGAAGCATCCGCCATGATCGGCAACAACCGCGCGGGCGCAGGCGAGGAGGTTGCGGGCGCGGGCGTAATAGCCCAGCCCGGCCCACGCGGCCATGACATCGGCATCGTCAGCCGCCGCCAGATCGCCAACCGTCGGCCAGCGTTCGGTAAACCGCGCAAAATAGCCCGCGACCGCCGCGACCGTCGTCTGTTGCAGCATGACCTCGGCCAGCCAGATACGATAGGGATCGGGTGCCGCGTCGCTGCCCGGCGCGATCCGCCACGGCAGCACCCGCGCCGCGCGATCGTACCACGCCAGCAGGCGTGGCGCGAAGTCGCTCGCTATATCATCGTCGCTGGCAGAAGTCTGGACGCTCACCCCCCGCCTATGGCATGGCCCCCGCGATGACGAAAGACAGCGGCGACAGCGCGCCCGCCAAAAAGGCGAAGGCTAAGCCGGGGGCAAAAAAGCCCAAGCCGCCTGTGCGCACCTACGAACGGCCGCGCGGCGGCGAAGCGCGGATGATTTCCGACCTCGTTCCCGAAATCGGCCGCGCCGCCTTTCGCAAATTTGGCTTCATCCAGTCGTCGGTGGTCAGCCGCTGGCGCGAAATCGTTGGCGACCGCCTCGCCGATGTCACCCAGCCGGCGATGATCCGCTTTCCCGTCGGCGCCAAGGCTGGCGGCACGCTGCACCTGACGATCAGCGGCGCGCACGCGCCGATGCTCCAGCATGTCGCCCCCGACATCATCGCGGCGGTCAACCGCTTCTTTGGCTATGCCGCGGTGGCGCAAGTCCGCATGACGCATGGCGAGGTTACACCCGCGGCGCCCGTTCAGCCGCCGGCCATGCTGAAACCCGTACCCGCCGAGCTGGGAGACAGTTTGCGCGACATCGGCGACCCGGAACTGCGCACCGTGCTCGAACGCATGGCGGCAGGCCTGGCCGCCGCGCCCAAATTGCCCCGCATCAGTTGAAGAAAGATTGGCCGCCGATGTCCGCATTTGACGATTCCCCGCTTGACCGCCGCACCGCCGTGCTCGCGCTGTCGGGCGCCGCGCTGACCCTGATCGCCGCGACGCCGGCCAAACCGGCATTATGGTCGTCGACGGTGTCGACAAGCTCGATCGGCGCCCATGTCGTCGGCAATCCGGCGGCGAAGGTCCGCCTCGTCGAATATTTCAGCTACACTTGCGGCGTCTGTGCCGAATTCGCGAAGTTGGGCGCCCCGCCGCTGAAAACCCAATATATCGACCGCGGGCTGGTGCTGTTCGAATATCGCAACCTCGTTCGCGATCCGGTCGACATGACCGCGGCGCTGCTCGCGCGCTGCGGCGGCCCGGCCGCCTTTGCGCGCAACCATCAGGCGATTTTTGCCGCTTTTGACACCTGGATGGCCAAGGTGAAGGCGGTCACCGACGCGCAGGCAACCAGCTGGTACGAAGGCTCCACCGGGCAACGCGCCCGCAAAATCGCGACCGACACCGGGCTGGGCGCGCTGATGCGCGCGCGGGGTTACACGCAGGCGCAGCTCGACGCCGCGCTCGACAGCGAGGTCGCGCAGGCCGAACTGACCGGCATGACCAACATCGCCCGCGGCGCCGACCGGGTGACCGCAACGCCGACGTTCTTCGTCAACGGGCGCAATGCCGAAGTCACCGCCTGGCCCGCGCTCAAATCGAAACTCGACCAGGCGCTCAAGGCGGCCTAAAAGGCCCGCCATCATCTGTCCGGAGACCATCACATCATGAACGCATCGCTTCGTATCGCCCTTCTCTCCTCGCTTGGTGCGCTGGCGCTGGCCGGTTGCGGCGGCGGTGCCGGCGACCCCGCGAAGGAACAGGATGTCGTGGCCAAGGTCGCCCCGCCGGCGGGCAAAAGCTGGTCGCAGGTCGTCAGCTTCGACGGCGACGGGGTGGTGATGGGGAACCCCGAAGCCCCGATCAAGATTGAGGAGTTCGGCGCCTTCACCTGCGGTCACTGCGCGCAATTCGCCAAGGATTCGCACGAGGAGCTGAAACGCGATTTCGTCGATACCGGCCGCGTGTCGTACAAGCTGACGCCCTTCATGCTGCATCCAATCGATGCGATCGCGGGCGCCATCACCAAATGCACGGGGACCGAGCGCTTCTTCCCGCTCGCCGATGCGACCTTCATCGAGCATGAAGCCTTCATCGCCGGCGCGCAAAAGCCGCAGCCGGGGATCGAGGCGGCGATGCAATTGCCGCCCGAGCAGCGCTTTGTCGCGCTCGCCAAGGGCTGGGGCATCGATCAATTCTATCAGCAGCGCGGTGTGCCTGCCGCGACGATCCAGGCGTGCCTGAGCAAGGTCGATAATGTCGCGGCGATCGAAAAGGGGACCAACGCCGGCGTCGAAAAATACAAGATTACCGGCACACCGACCTTTGTCATCAACGGTCAGGTGGTTCAGGGCATCAACACCTGGGGCCCGCTGCGCGACCGCCTGCGCACGATGGGCGCGCGCTGACGCTAATGATCCTCCCTGCCGCGAAGCGGTGGGGAGGGGGACCGCCGCCGCAGGCGGTGGTGGAGGGGCCGGGACGATTGGGCCATGGCCCCTCCGTCAGCGCTTCGCGCTGCCACCTCCCCATGGCTTCGCCACAGGGAGGATCAATATCTGCCCCTTGCGACTCCCCCCGCCGCGCGGCATGACGGCGGACAGGGGGATATGTGACAGCAGCGTTGCAACATCCGCGATTCGATGATCTGCACGGGACGTTCCTGTGCAGATAAAACGCCTGCGCCTGACCGGTTTCAAAAGCTTCGTCGAACCCACCGAACTGCGCATCGAGCCCGGGCTGACCGGCGTCGTCGGTCCCAACGGCTGCGGCAAGTCGAACCTGCTCGAAGCGATCCGCTGGGTGATGGGCGAATCCAGCCCCAAGTCGATGCGCGGCGGCGGGATGGAAGATGTCATCTTTGCCGGCACCGCGTCGCGCCCGGCGCGCGATTTTGCCGAGGTTGCCCTGCACTGCGACACCGAAGGTGCCCTCGTCGCGGGCTTGTCGGATGGCGGCGACGGCGATGATCTGGAGGTTATCCGGCGGATCGAGCGCGGCACCGGCAGCGCCTATCGCGCCAACGGTCGGGATGTCCGCGCCAAGGACGTCGCGCTGATCTTTGCCGACGCCGCAACCGGCGCGCACAGTCCAGCGCTGGTCAGCCAGGGCAAGATCGCCAATGTCATCGCCGCCAAGCCGACTGACCGGCGCGCGATGCTGGAGGAAGCCGCGGGGATCGCCGGATTGCATGTGCGCCGCAAGGATGCCGAACAGAAATTGCGCGCGACCGAAACCAATCTGACGCGGCTGTCCGAAATCACCGCCGACATGGAGGTGCGCGCCAATGCGCTGCGGCGACAGGCGCGTGCAGCGGAGAAGTACAAGAAGCTGAGCGACGAGATCCGCATCGCCGAGGGGCGGCTGATCTACGCACGCTGGCGCGATGCCGCCGCCGCCGCCGATCAGGCGCGCCGCGACAGCGATGCCGCCGAGGCGGCGGTGAAGACCGCGCAGCACGAACTGGAAACCGTCTCCGCCGCGCAGACCGAGGTCGCCGCCCGCGTCGCCACCGCGCGGCACGATGCACAGACGCAGCGCGATGCGCTGGCCGAGGCCACGGCGACTCAGGTCCGGTTGCAGGGCGAGGAGCGCGCCGCGCGTCAACGCCTCGACGATCTCGCGGCGCAGCAGCGGCGCATCGCCGATGACCGCGCGCATGAAGGCGAACTGGCGCGTGAGGCGCATGGCGCGCTGACCGCGCTTGACGCCGAAAGCAAGACGCTAACGCAGGACATTGCCGCGCATGATGCGGGCAAGGCGGCGCTGTCTGAAGCGAACCTGGCCGCACAAGCGCGCCTCCGAGATGCAGAGGTCGCGCTGGCGCAGGCGCGCGCAAAAGCGGCGAGCGAGGCCGCCGATCGGCGGATCGCGATATCGGCCCGCGACAGCGCCGAAGCGGCCGTCCGCCGGATCGCCGCCGACAAGGCGCGCGTCGATGCGGAGATTGCGGCACTGGGCGACAGCGCCGCGCTGGCAGCGCGCTATGCCGATAGCGTAAAGGCCGCCGAAGCCGCCGAAGCGGCGATCGCCGCCGCCGAAACCGCGCTGGAAAGTGCCGAGACGGACCGCGAGGCAACCGCGGCGGATCTCGCAAGCATCGAAGCAGGACTGGCCGAAGCGCGCACCGCGCTCGCAGCGCTCGACGGCGAGGCGGCAACCCTCGAACGCGCGCTCGCCGCCGGACGCCGCGACGAAGCGCGCATCCTCGACCAGCTGCGCGTTGCGCCGGGTTATGAAGCCGCGCTCGCAGCCGCGCTGGGTGACGATCTCGACGCGGGGACCGACAGAGAGGCCGCGCGCAGCTGGGGCACCGCCGATCCCGGCAAGGATGACCCTGCGCTGCCCGCCGGCACTCAGTCGCTGGCCGGCTTCGTCACGGCGCCCGCCGCGCTGGCGCGTCGCCTTGCGCAAGTCGCAGTTGCCGACAATGACGGCGGACAGCCCCTGGCCGTCGGACAGCGGCTTGTCACGACCGATGGCGTGATGCGCCGCTGGGACGGTTTTGTCGCGCGCGGCGATGGCGCCACCGCGACCGAGCGACTGCAACGCCAGAACCGCCTTGACGCGCTGGCCGCACAGCGTCCGCAGGTCGAACTGGGCGTGCAGGAGCTACGCGACCGCCGCGACATGGCCGCCGCCAAGGCTGCGGAGCTGACCGAAACCGCCGCTGCTGCGCGGAAAGCATTGGCGCAGGCGGACGAAGATCGTCGCACCGCGCTGCGCGCCGCCGATCAGGCACAGGCGGCGCTCGACCGGCATCGCGACGCCGCGGCGCTGTTCGACCGGCGGCTCGCCGAGATTGCCGCAGCGGCCACCGAAGCCACCGAAGCGCTGGCAGCACAGGAAGCCGCGCTCGCCGCGCTGCCCGACGACGGCATCGCCCGCGCGGCGCTCGACGCCGAGGAGCAAGCCGCCGAACGCGCCCGCAGCGACGCCAATGAGGCCCGCGACGCCCTGATCGCGCACGAACGCTCGCTCGCCGCACTTAGCGAGCGGCAAGCGGTCGTGACCGCAGAGATCAAGAGCTGGAAAGCGCGCGCGGGCGAGGCGGCGCGGCGCGTGACCGAAATGGACAAGCGCGCCGACACACTCGCCGCCGAAGCCGAAAAGCTCGCCGACGCCCCTGCCCGGCTCGCCGAACAGCGCGGCGCGGCGGAAGAACAACAGGTGGCTCTGCGCGACAAAGTTGCCGACGCCGAGGCGCAGGAGCGCGCCGCCGAAGCCGCGCTGCGCGAGGCCGAAACGGCGCTGAACGCGATCCGCGAGCGCGTCGCGGCCGCGCGCGAAACCCGCGCCGGGGCGATCGCGCGCTCCGAAAATGCCGAGCTGCGGCGGGTGGAGATGGGCCGCCTGTCGGGCGAACGCTTCGAATGCCCGCCGCCGTTGCTACCGCAAAAGGCGGGGTTCGATGGTGAAAGCGTGTCCGAGGCGACCCAGGAATCGGCGCAGCACGACCGGCTGATCGCCGACCGCGAGCGGCTCGGCCCGGTCAATCTGGTCGCCGCCGACGAACTGGTCGAACTCGACACCGAACGCGAAAAAAGCGCCGCCGAGATCGAGGAACTGACGCAGGCGGTCCACCGGCTGCGCGGATCGATCGGCAATCTCAACCGCGAGGGCCGCGTCCGTCTGCTCGCGGCGTTCGAGACCGTCAACGGCCATTTCCAGCGGCTGTTCACCACCCTGTTCGACGGCGGTCAGGCGCATCTCGAGCTCGTCGATTCGGACGACCCGCTGGAGGCGGGGCTGGAGATCATGGCGCAGCCGCCGGGCAAACGGCTCGGCACGCTCACCCTGCTGTCGGGCGGCGAGCAGGCGCTGACCGCGGTCGCCCTGATCTTTGGCCTGTTCCTGACCAATCCGGCACCGATCTGCGTCCTCGACGAAGTCGACGCGCCGCTCGACGACGCCAATATCGAGCGCTTTTGCGACCTGCTCGACCGCATGACGCGCGAGACCAACACGCGCTATTTGATCGTCACCCACAATGCGGTGACGATGGCGCGCATGCACCGCCTGTTCGGGGTGACGATGATCGAAAAGGGCGTCAGCCGCCTAGTATCGGTCGATCTGGGCGGCGCGGAAGAGCTGCTGGCAGCGGAGTAAGATTGACAATTTTTGTAACTACATTAAATTGTCCGAGCCCACCCCAGCAATGTTCGAATCGTCTGCACTTGGCGAGCGAGATATAGGGTTGTGGCGATGAAAATTGCTTATGATGAGCAAAAGCGCCAATGGACGCTTCTGGAACGCGGTCTTGATTTCGCCGACGCCAGCAAGGTTTTTGAGGCAGATTATCTGGAGTTTCTCGACGACAGACACGATTATGGCGAGGATCGTTACATCGTCTACGGAGAACTTGACGGTCGGGCTGTCGCGATCGTCTGGACGCTACGCAACGATATCCGCCGCATCATTTCGATGAGACATGTCCATGACGAAGAACTCGAAGCCCGCCGAAAAGCCTTGGATTGATCCGGACGATGCTCCCGAATGGACGGAGGATCATTTTCGCCGCGCCGCCGTTTACGAGAATGGCAAGCTGGTCAAGCCCGCGGACGGCACATGGACCAAACCCGGTCGCCCCAAATCCGCCGATCCCAAGCAGCAGGTGACGCTGCGGCTCGACAGCATCGTCCTCGAAAAATTCCGTGCGATGGGACCGCGCTGGCAGAGCCGGATCAACGCCGAGTTGCGCAAAGCGCTGGGCCTCTAAGGCGCTGTCCCCACCACCAGCATCGCCGCGAACACCAGCAGGCCGGCGAAACGGTTGCTGCGGAACTTGGCGAGGGCGTCATGCCCGTCGGCCGGATCGAGCGTTGCGACCTGTCCGGTGAAATGCACCGCCGCGGGCAACAGCGCGACCAGCACCAGTGAGTCGGGACGCACCGCCCATAGCGCGCCCGCCCAAGCGGCCAGCGCGACGACATAGCAAAGGGCAACCCCGGTGCGCACCTGCCCCCCCATCGCGCGCGCGCTCGATTTGACCCCGACGAGCATATCGTCCTCGATATCCTGCAGCGCATAGATGGTGTCGTATCCGATCACCCATGCGATGCAGCCCGCATATAGCAGCGGCAGCGCCATACCCCCGACTCCGCCCACCGCGACCCAGGCCACCAGCGCGCCCCAGCTGAACACCAGCCCCAGCCACGCCTGCGGCCACCAGGTGATGCGTTTCATGAACGGATAGGCGGCGACCAGCAGCAGGCTGGCCAGCGCGACGATCTGCGCCGGTCGCGGCAATTGCAGCAGCACGAACAGCCCGACGAGCGATAGCAGAACCATCCAAAGCACAGCGCCCCGCACCGACACTGCACCGCTCGCCACGGGCCGCGAAGCGGTGCGGGCGACCTGCGCGTCGAGATCGCGGTCGACGATGTCGTTATAGACACAGCCCGCGCCGCGCATCGCGATCGCGCCGAGCAGCAGCCATAAAAACAGCGGCCAATGGCTGACCGCCCCGCCGCCGAGCGCCAGGCCGAACGCGCACGGCCAGAACAATAGCCACCAGCCGATCGGTCGGTCGAACCGCGCGAGCAGCGCATAGGGCCGCACCGCCGCGGGAAGCAGCGCCACAAAACCACGCAGCTGGGTGTCGGGAGGATGGGCGGCGGTCATCGGCAGCCGCCGTGTAGCAGCCGCGGCGGCGGCGATAAACGGCTATTGATCGGTCGCCCGCGCGATCAGCTGCAATTCGACACCGGTGCCGTCGGCGCGGGGTTATAGACCTGCGACAGGTCGCGCCCTTCGCGGATATTGAACGCGGCGGTCGACCGGATACGCGGGGTGCCGAACCAGGTGGCGCCGATCATCGGCCGGTAATCGTAAATGATCTCGACGAACATCACCGCGGTGCCGTCGGCGGCGGTCACTTCGGCGCCCGCCCGTCCCATGCCCGGAAAGCCGGTGCCGGTGGCGCCGGTTCCCTGCGGGCCATAGGCCGAAGTGATCGGCAAATTGCCATAGCAGCGCTGCCAGTGGATCCATTGGCCGCCATCGGCATTGCGCTCGAGGCTGGAAAGGATGATCCGGCCATTGTTGCGAAAATCCATGCCCTGCGCCTGTTGCTCGACGCCGACAAAAACTTCGTTGATGTCCACTTCGCGAACGCGCGGCAGCGACAGATTGCTGCCGAATGCGATGCGCGAGGCGTTGTCTGCGGCGCTGAGTCCGATCTGACTGACCCGGGTGTGCGTCAACGTCAGATTGGCGAGTTCGATCCCGGCAAATCCCACGAGGATCAGGAACGGGATGCAGAACGCCATTTCGATCATGACCACGGCGCCGCTGTCGCGCGCCAGGCGAACGATCCCGGTACGGATACGCCGGAGCCGATGTGCAATGCGCGCCGTCATGTGCAGATCACCTTCTTGGTCGACGTCGCCGCATTATAGGGCTGGTTGCGCAGCACGGTCGTCGCCTGGATCCGGCTGGTCGGCGACTGGCCCAGCATCTTCCACACCGGCAACACCCGCTCGATTTCGAGCGTCGCGGTATAGAGCACGACATCTTCGGCGCCGCCGTTGCCGGTTGCGCCGCGATCGGCGTCCCAGTTTGAATTGCCGTTGACGTCCTCGAAACATTCGCCCGCGTCATAGACACCGTTCTTGTTGGAATCGGTAAAGGCTTCCGGCTGACCGACCTCGCTGTAACTGTCGTAGGATTTGCGTTCGAACGTCACATCGCCGTTCTTGAACACGTTCAGAACCTTTTGGCGCACCTTGGTGTCGAGCGCCGCCTGGTTGACCGCATTGTTTTCCAGCGTCGCGTCGCGCGCAGCCTTGCTCACCGCGCCCTGCAGCACTTGTTTGCCATAGATCTGCCACGAGAAGTCGAAGATCCCCATCAGGATGAGCAGGAACAAGGGCGCCGTCAGCGCGAACTCGACGATCGCGTTGCCCTGTTCGCTGCGACGCAGGCGGCGGAGGAAGGAACGGCACATCATTGCGACAACCGCAGTTTCGAAATTTGCCGGGCGATCGCCTGGAAATTCTGGTTGAGCTGCGCCGCATTGCTCGCCTGATAGGCTTTGCCGGGGGTGGCGCAGGCATTGAGGTCGGCGTTGAGCGCCACGCCAAAGCTGACGACCCAGATCGTGACGTTCTTGGCCTTCACCTGTTCGCACAACTGCCGGAAGCGATTGTTGTGCCGCGGTGTCAAGGCCGCGTCGCAGGTTGCCACATTCCCCGTGCAGTTGCCGCCTACACGCTGCATAATCCACTCATAACCTTGAAAGGACAGGTTGCCGGTATTGGGCGCCATGTCGCCGTCGGTCATGAAGACAATGTGGCGGCTGATCGGGCGATTGTTCGGGGCGGTCGCATTTTCGTCCGCGAACATTCCGTCGGGCGAAATCAAGCGTCCGCCCCAGACCATGCCGGAATCATGATAGGTACCGCCGACGGGTTGCAGCGAGTTGATATAGCTGTTGAAGGTCGAACGGTCGCTGGCCGTCATCGACGTCAGCTTCAGCGCCGCCGCCGGACATACGCCCCAGCCGTTGCTCCAATATTTTGAATAACGCTGCCAGCGCCCGTTCGAGCCGCTGTCGGGCGTGACGTTGACGTTGCCCGAGCCATCCAGCGGATTTACCGTGATCGCGCCCGTACTCGACGGCTTGGTCCCCGGGTTGACCGCGCGCGGAAAGGCGATTTCCGGGATCAGCAGCCGCCATTTGGTATCATCGTTGCCCGTCGGTGCCGTATCGATATCCATATCGCGCGCCGAAGCGGGGGCTGTCTGGTTGGCGGCAAAACTTGTGGTTTGGCGTTCCATCACGCAGCCGCCCCAGGTCGCCGAGAAATTGGCGCCCGAATCGCCGGTATTGGTAACGATCGCCGACCCCGATTTGGCCGATGCAACGTCGAACACCCGGTCCTGATAGGTGTAGTTGGAGAAGGTCTGGACCGGCGGCTGGGTCAGTGTCGACGGCGTCGTTTGGGTATATTGCATCGTCCGGCTCTGCAAACGGCAGCTGCTGGACGTCCAAACGTAGCGATATTCGAAATAGCGATAGGCCTGCGTCAGGTTCGAGGTCGTGACGCGGTTGCCGTTGCCGTCGATATATTGACCCGTCTGCGTCGATCCCTGGCCGCCGCTTGTGGTCGGCGTAGAATTGGCCGGAGGCGTCGTCGCGGGACAGGTCGTGCTGTTCTTGCCCGAAATTGTCGTGCCGGTATCGGCCCAATTAACCACCTGGGACGCAGGCCCGTTGCTCGGAGTTCCGTTGGACGTCGTGCCTGTCCCCCAGGTTGTGGTATAGTTGGGCGTCCGTGACGGTAGCGTGACCGTGTCCGCCAGCCAGGACGGGTTCTTGGCATAAAGGATATGCCCGACGTTTGCCGCCGAGCTGTAGGGCACCACCCCGAAACGCAAACGTCCGTCGCCCAGTTCGGCGGCGGTCAGCGTATCGAAAAAGTCCATCGTCGCCGCCTTCAGCGCGACCATGCGGTTCACCGAATCGCCGGGGTTGACCGTGGTCATCGAGCCGGTGACGTCGAGCACCATCATCACGTCGGTGTTGGAAATTTCCAGTTTCGCGGCGCAATTTACCGCAAGGTCGAACTCGTCGAAGCCGAAAACCTGCATCAATGCGGTCGGCAGGTTGGCCGTTGCCGTCCCGACGACATTCGTCGTTCCTTCGGCGCGCGTTGTGAAGTTCACGTCCGAACTGCCATAGGCATTGCTGCTATAGTTCTGGCTGAACATCTTGGTGGCTTCTTGCTGCGCCGCCGTGGAATAGACCCCGCCCGCCATCGCGCGCCGTCCCGCGAGCACGCCCGCGTCGCACGCCTGTTGCAGACGCAGCTGCGCCATATAGGCGCGGCCGATATCCACACCCGATCCGATAAGACCGATAACGGGCAGCGCGGCGGCGGCGGTCAGGAACATCGCGTTGCCGCGTTTGTCGCGCAACAGCCTGTTGATGCCCCGCCGCAGGCGGCTGAAAATGGTCCCACGCATGGTCAAACCCCTCTTGGTCCAGACACGCGGCCCACTACAGATGCGTGGCTGGTATCCTCGCACTAGGGGGAAACTGCTTACCAAAACGCTAATCGGCAGCGGCGGCGGTCACGGCAGAACGGCGATTCTGGCCCACTTCGGGACAGATGCGCCAAATGGACACGGGACTGTGCAAATTTCCGTGGTCTGCTATCGACCGGTCATGCCCGCAACGCCCGCCTGGCCGCCCGCCAGCACCCCCCGCCTGTTCGTCGACCAGCCGCTGGCAAGCGGAGCGACCATCACCGTCGAGGGCGCGGCAGCACATTATCTGCTCAACGTGATGCGGCTGAAAATTGGCGCACCGATCCTGCTGTTCGACAATCGCAGCGGCGAGTGGCTGGCCACCGTTGCCGATGCCGGCCGACGCGCCTTGATCCTCGATGTCGGGCGTCAGACCCGCGCGATCGAGCAGGTGCCCGACCTGTGGCTGTGTTTTGCGCCGGTGAAAAAGGCGCGGCTCGACTGGATCATCGAAAAGGCGACCGAGTTGGGAACCGCCCGGCTGCAACCGGTCATCACCGACCGCACGATCGTCGAACGGGTCAAGCGCGAGCGGCTCGAGGCGCAGATTGTCGAGGCGTGCGAACAATGCGGGCGGACGACGCTTCCGGAGCTTGGCGAGCCGGTCAAGCTGGCGCAGCTTCTCGCCGACTGGCCGGGCGGGCGGATGCTCCTGTTTGCCGACGAAGCGGGCGGCACATCGCTGGCCTCGGTCGCCGCCGCTGCACCGGCGGCAATTCTCACCGGCCCCGAAGGCGGCTTTACCGATCGCGAGCGCGCCGTGCTGACGGACCATCCCGCGGTCCGGCGGATCGCGCTCGGCCCGCGCATCCTGCGCGCCGAAACCGCGGCGATCGCGGCGATCAGCCTGTGGATGGGGCAGCATGGCGACTGGCAGACGGCGCCCTGAACATTCGCCGGTTGCGCTCAAAGCTGTTCCGTTCCCGGACAGAAATGCCGCCAAGCGACGGATTTTAACCGCATATTAGCTATATGCGCCCATCAAGGCGCCATGCAACGGCAGGACCAGAGCCGATATTGCTGGCGTGGGGGCCAGTGGACACAGCTTTTGCGGGTGCTGATCCTGCTCGCCTGCGTTACCGTGGTGACGCCGGACTTTTCCGCACGTGCCGGGCTGGCGACGCCCGCCTGGTGGGATCCCGACGGCTATTCGACGGGACAGGACTGGCGCTACCGCGTTCCGGTCACCTTGCCCGCCGCTTCGTCGGTGAACTCGACGGCGCGTGTCGATGTCGATTTTTCCGCGCTGCTGACCCAGCTGGGCGTGTCGGGCACCCTCGACGTCAATTCGGTGCGTGTCGTGCGTCCGAACGGAACGCTCGCGGCGGTGCAGGAATATAATGATACCGTCTTTGCGGCGGCAACCGATGCCAGCGGCAATGCCCGCGGCGAGGTGCGCTGGATCGTTCAGGACGGCGGCGCGCAGACCTATTTTATCTATTTCGACATCACCGAAAACGAAACGAAGGCGGCGAATCCGCAAAACCCGATCAACGGCAATTTCGAGCGCGGCGGCACCGGCCAGATCAGTCCGACCGGATGGACGGGCACCCGGTCGAACGCCAATTACGATGCACAGGTCCGGCCGAACGAAACCGTGTCGGTCACCGACAGCGACGGATCGGGACAGACGCGCAATACCAACGGCAACGCCAACACCGGCGGTTTCTCTTACCTCCTTGGCGCCAGAACCAATTCCGAACCGGCCAGCGGCGAATCGCAAACGGTGTTGACCCGGACCATCACGGTTCCTGCCACCAATCCCGGCAACCTGACGGTGCGCTGGAAACCGCAAGGCTGGGACAGCAGCGCCAACGGCAATGCCAATTATGATTTTGTGCGGGTCGAGATCATTGGCACGGCCACGACCGAAATCGTCGGCCCGACGGCGGGCAATTATGCCACGCGGCCGTTTGCGCCCAATATGTCGGTCAACCAGGTCACGACGACCGCCCCGGGCTATGGCCAGTATAACGGCTGGGATATGGGGACCAACGGCAACCATACCGCGGGCATGACCGTGGCACTGGGCAGCGAACCCTGGTGGACGTACAACGCTTCGCTCGCCGCCTTTGCCGGCCAGACGGTGACGATCCGTTTTCGCACCCGGCACACGACGCAGTTCCGCAGCTGGGTGCTGGTCGACGATATCGAATGGTCGGTGGTCAACGCCACGTTGGGAACGCCGCAGGGTTTCGGCGCACAGGTCATTACCCCCGCCGCATCGTCCAGCTTCGCACCGGGTACGCTGTTGACGATCAGCGGCCGGTTCGATGCCCGGCCGACCGCCACGACCAATCCGGTGACCGCCAACGTCTACGACAATGGCGGAACGCTTGTCGGATCGGGCATCATCCTGTTCGACGACGGCACCCATGGCGACGCCGTCGCGGGCGACGGCATCTGGACCAACAATGGCACGGTGGCGTCCGAGCCGACCTATACCATACCGCTGGGGACACCATCGAGCAGCGGCTGGACCGTGCGCCTGTTCGGCCGCGACCGATCGACAAGTGCCGCGGGCGCGGCAAATAACGGCCTGATCCGCCGTGTCGGCCAGCCAAACCCGGCGACCGAGGCCAATTACTGGAACGTCGCCGACATGCTTTTCGCCGTCGCGGGGGCCAATCTGACCATCGCCAAAACCAGCAGCCTCGTCAGCGATCCGCTCAACGGCGCGACCAATCCGAAGGCCATTCCCGGTGCGGTCATGCGTTATTGCCTGCTGGTCAGCAACGCCGGGCCGGCAACCGCTACGGCGGTCAGCGTGGCCGACAATCTGCCCGCCACGCTCACCTTCGTTGCCGGCAGCATCCGTTCGGGCACCAGCTGTGCCGGAGCGACGACGGTGGAAGACGACGATTTTGTCGGCGCCGACGAAAGCGATCCTTTCGGCGCCGGATGGACGGGTTCGCAGCTGCTCGCGTCCGCCGCCTCGCTGGCCAATGGTGCGGCAATGGCCATTCGTTTCGACGCCACCGTCAACTGATCCCGGCAAACGGCGCGCGTTGATCGGCCACCGGTCGAACGGCCCCGATTGCATTCTATACCGGATAGTCTAAATGCGCGTCATGAGCACGCGCACCGCTTCGGACAGCCACGATCCCGTCATCGAAAACCGCGACCAGCTCGCGGCCCCCATGATCGAGGGCGAGAAGCCCAAGGACCGCTGGCGCATCGGCACCGAGCATGAAAAATTCGTCTATCGCACCGCCGATCACCGCGCCCCGTCCTATGACGAACCCGGCGGCATCCATGACCTGTTGATGGCACTCACCCGCTTCGGCTGGGAACCGGTGATCGAGGGCGGCAAGGTGATCGCGCTTTCGGGAAATGACGGCACCGTCAGCCTCGAACCCGCGGGGCAACTCGAACTCTCGGGCGCGCCGCTCGAGAATCTTCACCAGACCTGCGCCGAAACCGGCCGCCACCTGAAACAGGTGAAGGAAGTCGGCGCCGAACTCGGGCTCGGCTTCCTGGGCGTCGGCATGTGGCCCGACAAGACCCGCGACGAACTGCCGATTATGCCCAAGGGGCGCTACAAGATCATGCTCGACCATATGCCGCGCGTCGGCACCATGGGGCTCGACATGATGCTGCGCACCTGCACGATCCAGACGAACCTCGACTATTCATCCGAAGCCGACATGGTGCAGAAATTCCGCGTCAGCCTCGCGCTGCAACCGCTCGCGACCGCGCTTTTCGCCTCCTCGCCCTTCACCGAGGGGCGGCCCAACGGCTATATGTCGTACCGCAGCCATATCTGGACCGATACCGATCCCGCGCGCACCGGCATGCTGCCCTTCGTATTCGAGGACGGGTTCGGATACGACCGCTACGTCGACTATATGCTCGACGTGCCGATGTATTTCGTCTTTCGCGACGGCAAATATATCGACGCCGCCGGTCAGAGCTTCCGCGACTTCCTGAAGGGCGAGCTTCCCGCGCTCCCCGGCGAGAAACCGCGCCTTTCCGACTGGAACGATCACCTCTCGACCGCCTTTCCCGAAGTACGCCTCAAAAGCTTCCTCGAGATGCGCGGCGCCGACGGCGGCCCGTGGAACCGCATCTGCGCGCTCCCCGCCCTGTGGGTCGGCCTGCTCTATGATCAGGGCGCGCTCGACGCCGCCTGGGATCTGGTCAAAAACTGGAGCATCGAGGAACAGCAGGCGCTGCGCGACGCGGTTCCCAGCGAAGGCCTCGACGCCCCCGCCCCCGGTGGCGGGACGGTGGGACAATTGGCGCACCGGGTGCTCGACATCGTAGCGGCGGGGCTCGCCGCGCGCGGCGAAGTCAATTCGATGGGCGACAATGAAGTCGGCTTCCTCGAACCGCTCCGCCGCATCGCCAAGAGCGGCAAATCGCCGGCGCACGACCTGCTCGACCGCTACGAAGGACCGTGGAACCACGACCTGTCCAAAATCTACGACGAACTTAGTTTTTAGGCGACCGGCCCGACGCGCTCGTCGGGTTCGAGGCGGATCAGCGGGCGTTCCCGTCCGGTCAGCCGCGCGCACAGCCGCGGCACCAGCGCATTTGTCTGCGCCCAGTTCCAGTAAGCCGCATAGGCCGGATCGGCGAGCAGGTGCTTTTCCTCGGTCTTGGCGCGCCAGTAATAGACGGCGCTCACCAGCCCCAGCAGCACGACGTTGCGCGCGCCCTCGGTCCAGCCACCCGATACCGCCAGAAAGGGCATTGCGGCGACCCACCAGCTGAGGTTCTTGGCGACATAGGCGGGATGGCGCGTGAATTTATAGGGGCCGTGGGTGATGATGCCGCGGTGCGTCAGGTTGGAAAAGCGGATACCGAACGCCATCGTCGCCCAGCTGTAGATGGCGGTCAGCAGCGCCAGCACGACCGCCCAGCCGATTAGCAGCACGTCATTACCCGCCAGCCAATGCCCCCAGTCGGCGCCATGCACCTGATAGTCGAGCGGCCCGCCGCTCATCAGGATGAAGGGCGGGTAGCAGACCAGCGCCGCGACCCACGCCATGCCATAAGGGTTGGCGGTGCGGATATGCGCGTCGAGCGGTTTCAGGGTCAGGATATAGCCGACGGTCGCGATATGGACGTCGATCAGATACAGGAAATTGAGCGTCCAGATGCCGGTCATATAGGGGTTGGCGAGCACCTCGGCCATCGGCACGGTAACCAGCGCGGAGAAGTTCCCCGGCACGATCGACAGCATGAAGGCAGTGAAAAACCCCTTCACCGCCCAGGCGCGCAGATGATGACCGATCGCACGGCCGTCGACTGGCTGGCCCGGCGCGATCAGCCAGCGACCGAACTGGTAACAGCCGTCGCGCGGCTCGACCATCCGCCGGTCGAGCCACAGCATATAGGGGATCGAAACCAGCAGCAGCCACGGGGCAACGCGGATCAGCAGCTCCATCGAAAAGGCATATTGGCCCGTCCAGTAATAGCGCATCGTCGCATAGATCAGCGCGATCAGCCCCCAGGTCGCCCAGAGTCCGGCCAGCTTGGTCAGGCTGATATCGACCGTCTCGCGCCACGGTCGCCGCTGCGCCCAGTCGATCCCGGTCGACGGATTGCGATGCACCTTGTCGACCAGCACCGACCATAAAACCATCGGCACCCCGCACGCCAGGACGCTGGCGATGGCCGAATTGGGGCCGCTCATCGGTCCGCGGGTGCCCCAGTCGATGCCCAGCAAGGCGGCGATGTCGGGCGCATAGCGCGCCAGCAACAAATATCCGACGAGTCCTGCCAGCCCGACAAAACCCACACCGGCGCTCACCGCCGAGCGCGGCCGCGCCGCACCGGTCGGCGGCAGGTCGTCGTTAGCCGTCGGGGGACTGGCAAAAGGGGATTTGGCGATGTCGTTCACCGGCTTGGCCCTAGCAAAATTTGGTAAGCAAGCCGTCAATATAATTTGCCGATTCGCGGCGAATTTTCCCGCCAAATTGGCGGTGTTCCACGCCTCTGACACCGTTCACCGCGCACGCCTTTCGACTCGGCGCGAGTCGGCGTGCAAAGATTCGCTCCCTGCCGACCCTCCTGTTAAGGCGCCCATCAATCGGGGCGGAGGGCTCCACAGAACAACAAGATGGGGTCGCCACTTGTCATCGAAAATCGCGGGTCTGCGCCATTGGCGCCAGCGCCTTTCTGCGCTGTTTCAGGACCATGAAATTTTCATCCGCACGCATGGCCATGTCCGGTTTCTGCGAATCAGCGCCGTCTGGCAAAAGCGCGTCGCGCTGATTGCCGGGGTCGTGTTGCTCGCCTGGGCCGCAACGACGCTCGCCGTGCTCGTCAACCAGCTGCTGACCGCCGACGAGCGCGCCGCGGTCGCCCGGCAACAGGCGGCGGCGCTGGCATCGGAAAAGCGCATCGCGCAATATCGCGACCGCGTCGCCGAAACCGCCGCCGATCTGGAAGAGCGGCAGGCGCTGCTCGAAGGCATCGCCGAAACCCACTTCGGCATCGATCCGGCGGCGATCGCGGCGGAGCCCGTCGGCGCCGCGGACCAGCCCGCCGCCGCGACCGAACCGCTGAAAACCAGCGCGGTCGATCCCCGCCTGCCCCCCGAAGCGCAGGCGCTCGCCCGGCTTGAAGCGCGGCAGGAGCAATTTGCCGGTCGCCTGCTCGCCGCGGTCAATCTGCGCGCCAACAATGCGGAGGAGGCCGTCGCGAAGCTTGGCCTCAATCCCGCTGCGCTGGTCCGCAGCGCCGCGACCGGTCGCGGTGGTCCGCTGATCCCTTACAAGGGCAAAATGGGCAAGGCAAAGGCGCTGGGCGAATCGTTCGCCGCGCTGGAAGGCGCGCTGTTCCGTATGGAAGTGCTCGAACGCACCCTTGTCGCCGTTCCGTCGGGCAACCCCGCCAATGTGCTGATGATGTCGTCGGGCTTCGGTTATCGCCGCGACCCGTTTACCGGCGGCGCCGCAATGCACTCGGGCCTCGATTTCCGCGGCCCGATCGGCACCCCGATCCTGGCCGCCGCGCCCGGTCGAATCAGCTTTGTTGGATCGAAGTCGGGCTATGGCAACACGGTCGAAATCGATCATGGCCAGGGCATGATGACCCGCTACGCTCACTTGTCGGGCTATACGACGAAGGTTGGCGCAGAAGTCACCGCAGGCGAACAGATCGCCAAGATGGGCTCGACCGGTCGTTCGACCGGCAGCCACCTGCATTTTGAAGTTCATTTGAACGGCGTTGCGGTCAATCCGCGCCGCTTTCTGGAGGCCAAAGCCGATGTTCTCGAAGTCAAAGCAGACGCCCGACAGCGAGTCGGCGCCATCACTGCCCGCGGTGCCCGCTAAAATGGCAACCGGCGCGCGTCACACGACCTTTTCGATCCTGGGATCGGACGTGGTCGTCACCGGCAATGTCGCCGCGAGCGTCGACCTGCACGTCGACGGCAAGATCGACGGCGATCTGAAATGCGCCAATCTGGTCCAGGGCGAGGCAAGCGAGATCAAGGGCGCCGTCACCGCCGAAACCGCCAAGATCGCAGGTCTGCTCGACGGTTCGATCGAGGCCAAGACGCTGATCGTCCACGCCACCGCGCGGATCACCGGCGACGTAACCTACGAAACGATCACGATCGAGAATGGCGGCAAGGTCGACGGCAAGCTGTCGCACCGCCGCCACGGCGCGATGGCCGCCAAAGCGCCGCCGCCGCTGGAAGTCGTCGAAAACAAGTCGGCGCTGGGCATCTGACCCTGCGGCGCGCCGCGATCGCATGACCGCGCACCAATTTAACATCGACGCCCATGTCCACTGGGCATGGGGCCGTGGCGAAGGCCATGGCCGGATTGCCCAACGCTTTGAAACCCGTGTCGAGCGCATCATCAAGGGCGCGCGCATCGTCCGCAACGGATCGCCCGCGAACCCCGCTTATCTGATCGAGATGATTGACGGGCGTCAGGTGTTGAAGCTGGGTAGCGAACTCAGCGGCGACTGACACGCCCGATCCGCATCGTCACCGCGACCCGGTCGCCCAGCCCGACTCCCTCAGCGCGCTGCACCGCAACCTTCACCGGCAGCATATAGGTATCGCCGCGCCGGAACAGCGAGGTGGCGAATATGGTCGCGCCGATTTGCGCCGTGACCGGCACCATGCCCCAGCCGTAGCTCGCTTCGCGCGCCGCATAGTGAACCTCGCCGACCAGTTCGCCGGGCAGCGCGACGAACAGATAGGGCGCCGGGCCGCGCCATTCGATGATCTCGGCCACGAAATCGACGCTGGTCACGTCGGTCAATTGCGCGGCGCCTGACGACGGTAACTCAGCGCTTCGGCGATATGGATGCGCCCGACGGCTTCGGCGCCCGCGAGGTCGGCGATCGTCCGCGCTACCCGCAATATCCGCGTATAACCGCGCGCCGACAGCCGCATCGCCTCCGCCGCCTGCGCGAGCAATTTGCGTCCGGCCTCGTCGGGGGTCGCGACCGCCTCCATCAGTTCGCCGTCGATTTCGGCGTTAGTGCGCGCCTTGTGATCGGCGTAGCGCGCGGTCTGGCGCGCCCGTGCCGCCGCGACGCGCGCCGCGACCTCGGCGCTACCCTCGGCGGGTGGAGGCAGCACGAGGTCGACAGCGCTGACCGCCTGCACCTCAACATGCAGGTCGATGCGGTCGAGCAATGGCCCCGAGACCTTGGCCTGATAATCGGCGGCGCAGCGCGGCGCGCGGCTGCATGCGAGCGCGGGGTCGCCGAGATGGCCGCAGCGGCACGGATTCATCGCGGCGACCATCTGCACCCGCGCCGGAAAGGTCACATGCGCGTTGGCGCGCGCGACGCTGACCTCGCCCGTCTCCAGCGGCTGGCGCAAGGAATCGAGCACGGTGCGCTGAAATTCGGGCAATTCGTCGAGGAACAATACGCCGAGGTGCGCGAGGCTGACTTCGCCGGGGCGGACGCGCAGCCCGCCACCGACAAGCGCGGGCATCGACGCGCTGTGGTGCGGGCTACGGAACGGGCGCGCGCGGATCAACCGTCCGCCCTCGAGCCCGCCCGCGACCGAGGCGATCATCGACACTTCGAGCGCTTCGCCGGGATCGAGGTCGGGCAATATGCCCGGCAGGCACGCCGCCATCAGCGACTTGCCCGCCCCCGGCGGCCCGACCATCAACAGATTATGCCCGCCTGCCGCCGCGATTTCGAGCGCGCGCTTGGCGACTTCCTGTCCCTTGACCTGCGCGAGGTCGGCCATGCGCCGCGGCGGCTCGGCCTCGCCCGGGCGCGGCGGCGGGAGCAGCGCATTGCCCTTGAAATGGTTGAGCAGCGAGAGGAGGTCGGGCGCCGCGAGTACCTCGACATTGCCCGCCCATGCCGCCTCCGGCCCCTGCGCGACGGGGCAGATCAGCCCGCGGTCCTGGCTGCCCGCGTGGAGCGCGGCGAGCAGCACGCCGGGCGAGGCGGCAACGCGGCCGTCGAGGCCGAGTTCGCCAACCACGACGTAGGAGGACAGCGTTTCGGGATCGACAACCCCCATCGCGCCGAGCAGCGCGAGCGCGATCGGCAGGTCGTAATGCGAGCCTTCCTTGGGCAGGTCGGCGGGCGACAGATTGACCGTGATGACCTTGGGCGGCAGCGCGAGGCCGATCGCGGCGATCGCGGCGCGGACACGCTCGCGGCTTTCGCCGACCGCCTTGTCGGGCAGGCCGACGACGACGAAGCGCGGCAGGCCGGGGGTGATCTGGCACTGCACTTCGACCCCGCGCGCCTCGAGCCCCAGATAGGCGACGGTGGAAACGATCGCGACCATCAATGTCCCCTGTTTGTTCTCGCGCCTTGTGGCGGGAAAGTGCGGCGAGGTCGAGTCGTTTTTGGTGCCGGATTGGAAGTTGACGAAAAGCCGGCCCCCGCGAAGGCGGCGGTGCCGCGCAGCGTGCAGACAATTTCGTATTTGACAACATACCAACTGGTCGGTATGTTGATTCGCATGACGAGCAAACAGCCCTCTCCTGAGTCCCAAGCACTCCCCGCAGCCGCCGCCCGCGCAGTCCCCCAGGCGGGCGGCGGCACCCCGGCGGAGCGCGCGCCGCGCGGCCGTGCGCGCGCGGCGTTGATCGAGGCGGCGCACGCGACGGTGCGCAAACAGGGCTATGCCGCGACGACCGTCGACCAGATCTGCGCCGCCGCCGGGGTCACCAAGGGCGCCTTCTTTCATCACTTCGCGTCGAAGGAGGCGCTGGCGGTCGCCGCGGCCGAGGCGTGGACCGAGCGTGCGCGGCCGATGTTCGAAATGCCGCCGCACACCAAATTGGACGACCCGCTCGCGCGCCTGCTCGGCCATATCGATTTCCGCTTTTCCATGCTCGACGGCCCGGTCGAGGAGTTCACCTGTTTCGTCGGCACGATGGTGCAGGAAGCCTTTGCGACGAGCGAACCGATCCGCGCCGCGTGCGAGGCGAGCATCAACGCCTATTGCGCGGCGCTGACCCCCGATATCGAGGCGACGATGGCGCGCTATGGCGCCCCCGAAGATGTCACCGCGCTCGGTTTGGCGCAGCATATCCAGGCGGTGCTGCAGGGCAGTTTCATCCTCGCCAAAACGACGAACGACCCGGCGATTGCGCGCGAAAGCGTCACCCACCTGAAGCGTTATATCGGCATGTTGTTCGCACCGCCCGGCGCACAATGACGCAGCAGGTAATTGCCCCGGCGGCGCCCCCGCGCTGACTATCCCGATCCCACCCCCAAGGAGAGAAACGATGCCCCAGATGATTTTTGTGAACCTGCCGGTGACCGACCTTGCCCGGTCGCGGGCCTTTTATGAAGCGGTCGGCGCGGTCAACAACCCCGCCTTCACCGACGACACCGCCGCCTGCATGGTGGTTCAGGAAGGGTCGATCCACGTCATGCTGCTGACGCATGAAAAATGGGCGACGTTTACGTCGAAGGCGATCCCCGACGCGCACACCACCGCGCAGGTGCTGCTCTGCGTATCCGCCGACAGCCGCGCCGAAGTGGACGCGCAAGTGGCCAAGGCGACCGCCGCGGGCGGCAAAGCCGACCCGACCCCGACGCAGGAATATGGCGACTTCATGTACGGCCGCAGCTTCGAGGACCCCGACGGCCACATCTGGGAAGTGATGTGGATGGACCCCGCCGCGATCCCCGCCGGCGAACCCGCCGAAGCCACCGCCTGACCCCCGGTACGAAGGAGAGAGGCGATGACCGATGGCATCCCCACCAAAGGCCAGTTGCTGGCAGGCCGCATCTTGAGCGGACTGGTCATCGCCTTTCTGCTCTTCGACGCCGGGCTGAAGCTGGTCGCGCCGCAGTTCGCGATCGACAACAGCCCGCCCAATCTGGGCTGGCCCGCCGAGATCGGCACCATGTACCTGCTTGCCGTGCTGCTGCTGATCCCGACGCTGCTCCATATCTGGCCGCGCACCAGCATCCTCGGCGCGATCCTGATCACCGGTTATCTGGGGGGTGCGATCGCGACGCAGGTCCGCGTCGGCAACCCGCTGTTCAGCCACATGTTGTTCGGCGTCTATCTGGGCGTGATGATGTGGGGTGGACTGTGGCTGCGCGATCCGCGGCTCCGCGCGCTGATCCCGCTTCGGTCGGCGGAGGGCTGAACCGATGTCCTTCCAGTCGTACCTCGACAACATTGAATCCAAAACGGGCCAGTCGCCGGACGATTTGCAGGCACAAGCGATGCAAAAGGGGTTGGCCGATGCGACGGGATTGGCGCCCGGCGTCAAAGCCGGTGCGGTGATCGACTGGCTGAAGGCCGATTACGGGCTGGGCCACGGCCACGCCATGTCGATCGTCGCCTATTTCAAAGGCAAACGAAGCTAGGCTTCGTCAAACTATAGAGGATCATTCCCCATGTCAGGTTTTTCTCCCCCCCGGATTTTCCGTCGCCGCCATTCGCGCGTCGCCGCCGCGCTCGCCCTGCTGGCCAGCGCCGCCGTCGTCGCGGCGCTGCCCCAACCCGCATATACCCAACAGCCCGCACCCAAAGCAGCGCCGGAAAGCGCCGCCAAGACGGGGCATGCGACGGTCAACGGCGTGCGCATCGCCTATGCCGTGCATGGCGACCTGACATCGAAGCAGACGCCGTTGCTGGTGCTGCACGGCGCGTTCATGTCGGGCGAAGCGATGGCACCCTTCGTCACCCCCTTTGCCGCATCGCGCCCCGTCATCACTATCGACGCGCGCGGCCACGGCCGCACCGGCAAGGTCGGCGGTGCCTTCAGCTATGACCAGATGGCCGACGATGCAGCCGCCGTCCTCGCATCGCTGCGCGTAGAACGCGCCGATGTGCTGGGTTATTCGATGGGCGGCAGCACCGCGATCGCGATGGCGGTGCGCCACCCGGAACGCGTCGGCAAGCAAGTGGTTATTTCGGGCGCCGCCAGCCTCGACGGCTGGGTTCCCGAGGTGCTGGCGGGCATCGCACAGATGACCCCCGAAATGTTCGCGGGGACGCCGATGGAAACCGAATATAAGCGGCTGTCGCCCACCCCCGATGCCTTTCCCGACCTGGTCGCGGCGATCAAGCACATCGATTCGGCACCCTTTGCCTATAGCGACGCGCAGCTGCGCGCGATCCCGGGCAAGACGATGGTCGTTCTGGGCGACGCCGACGGCGTGACCTTTGACCATGCGATCAAGCTGTTCAAGCTGCGCGGCGGCGGCGACATCGCGATCGCGACGCAGGGTTTCATGACCACGGCGCCCAAGGCGCGGCTGTCGATCCTGCCCGGCACGTCGCACATCGGCATCATGGCCGAAGCGGCGACGATCGCGGCGCAAGTGGTCCCGTTCCTCGACGATGTCACCCCGCTGATGCCCGCCGGTTTCTTCTGAGCGGCTGCCCCCAAGGAGAGAGACTATGCCCGTCAATCCCGATGCCGATATCGCCATCATCGCCTTCGACTGGGTCCCCGACTTCGCCCGCGGCTTTGTCCGCGACCTGCGCCCGCGCTGGGCGTGCGAGGAACTGGGACTCGATTATGCCGAGGAACTGATCAGCGCGGTTAAACGTCCGCTCGATCATTACCGCCTGCAACCTTGGGGCCAGGTGCCGGTGCTGCGCGACGGCGACATCACCCTGTTCGAAAGCGGCGCCATCATGCTGCATCTTTCGGCGAAGGATGCGCGGTTGTTGCCGACCGGGGCGCAGGCGCGCGCCGACGCCACCGCCTGGGTGTTCGCGGCGCTGAACAGCGTCGAGCCGATGATGTTCGAGCTGGGCAATGTCGATATATTCTCGAAGGACGAGGAATGGGCAAAGCTGCGCCGTCCCGGCCTGATCGAGTTCATCCGCCAACGGTTCGGTCGCCTGTCCGACGCGCTGGGCGACAAAGACTATCTGCTCGGCGATTTCAGCATCGCCGACATCGCGATGGCGACGGTGCTGCGCGAAGCAGTCGAGGCGGGACTGATCGCCGAATATCCGCGGCTGGCGGCCTATCTCGATCGCTGCACGGGCCGTCCGGCCTTCCAGCGCGCGATGGCCGCGCAGCTGGCATCATTCAAAGAAGAGCCGGTTACGGCCTGAATTTCCTACCCCCTAAGGAGAGACAAGATGACCTATGTCGAAGGATTTGTCGTGGCGGTGCCGACCGCCAACAAGGAAGCGTATCGCAAACATGCCGCCGATGCCGTGCCGCTGTTCAAGGAGTTCGGCGTGACGCGGATGGTCGAAGCATGGGGCGACGACGTCCCCGACGGTAAGGTCAACGACCTGAAGGGCGCGGTGCAGGCGAAGGCCGACGAGACCGTCGTGTTCAGCTGGTTCGAATATCCCGACAAGGCCACCCGCGACGCCGCGAACGAAAAGATGATGAGCGACCCGCGCATGGCGGCAATGGGCGGCGACATGCCGTTCGACGGCAAGCGGATGATCATCGGCGGTTTCGATTCGATCGTCGACGATCGCGCGGGCGGCGCGATGGGTTATGCCGATGGTTATGTCCTGCCCGTCCCCGACGGCAACAAGGACGCCTATCGCGCGCTCGCCGAAACGGCATCGCAGGTGTTCCGCGACTATGGCGCAACGCGCGTCGTCGAGGCGTGGGGCGACGATGTCCCCGACGGCAAGGTGACCGATTTTGCCCGCGCCGCGCACAAGCAGGACGGCGAAACCGTCGTGTTCAGCTGGGTCGAATGGCCGAGCAAGGACGCGCGCGTCGCGGGCTGGGAAAAGGTGATGGCCGACGAGCGGATGCAGCCCGACGGCAGTGAGGTTCCGTTCGACGGCAAGCGCATGATCTATGGCGGTTTTATCCCGATCGTCGAGGCGTGAACCCGCTCCTCCCTGTGGCCGCAGGCCATGGGGGAGTCGCAGACGGCGCGTAGCGCCAGCGGGACCGTTCGTGAAGCGAATGGTGGAGGGGCCGCGACGTCGCGTCCTTGCCCCTCCGTCAGCGCTTCGCGCTGCCACCTCCCCATGGCTTCGCCACAGGGAGGATGAGAGGAGACTTACAAATGATCAAGCTTTACGGAACCCCGCCGACGCGCGCACTGCGCGCGATCTGGCTGCTCAACGAACTCGACCTGCCGCACGAGGTCGTCCCGGTCGATCTGAGCACGGGCGAACAGCTGACCCCCGAATTTCTGGCGCTCAACCCCGCGGCGAAGCTGCCGGTGCTGGTCGACGGCGATATGGTGATCAGCGAGTCGGCGGCGATCCAGCTGTACCTGGCCGACAAATATGGCGACCGCTTTCCCGGCGGCGGACTGATCCCCGCGACCGCCGAGGATCGCGGCCGCATGTATCACTGGCTGTTCTTCCTGATAACCGAGATCGAGGCGCCGCTGTGGCGCATCGCGCTGCACAATTTCATCTACGAAGCCGGCGACCAGTCGGCGACCGAGCCGGAGCTGGCGAAGCGCGACGCGCTGCGCATGATCGCGGTGCTGGAACAGCATATGCAGGGGCGTGACTATCTGGTCGGCAACGCGCCGACCGTGGCCGATTTCAACGCCGCCTTCACGCTCGACTGGGCGCGCGAGGAAGCCCTGCTGGACGACGCCCCGGCGCTGAGCGCCTATCTGGACAGGATGTACGCGCGTCCCCAGGCGCCGACCACGATCGCCGCGGCATTTGCGGCGCTGGAAGCATGAGCGGCAACGACGCCGGCACAACGCGCACCGCGAGCTGCCAGTGCGGCACAGTGGCGCTGGCGATGACAGGCAAGCCGATCGTCGCCGCGACCTGCTATTGCCACAGTTGCCAAGCGGCCGGGCAGGCGTTCGACGCGCTGCCCGGCGCGCCGGGGACGCTGGGGTCCGACGGCGGCACGCCCTTTCTGCTCGTTCGCAAGGACCGCATCGAATGGTTGTCGGGCACCGACCAGCTCGACGAACATCGGCTGACGCCCGATTCGCCGACGCGGCGCTTCGTCGCGCGCTGTTGCAATTCGCCGGTCGCGCTGGAGTTCACCAAGGGGCATTGGCTCAGCGTCTATTCGGTGCGCATTCCAGCCGACGATCGCCCCGCGACCGAGATGCGGACGATGGTCAAGGACCGCCCCCCGGGAGTCGAGCTGCCCGATGACATTCCCAATTATGCCACGCCATCGGGCAAGTTCATGTGGCGGCTTTTGAAAGCATGGGCCGCGATGGGGTTTCGCGCGCCGACGATCGAGGCAACGAAAGGCTTTGCCCGATGACCAAGGCCGACGACCGCATCGAGATGCTGAACGTCAACAGCCCCGGCCACGTCGTGCGCGTCGAGCGCGCCAAATATGAAGCGATGCGGCGTGCCATGCTGGCGGTGGTTCCCGCGGACGCGCCGGGGCTGACCGCGGCCGAGATCAAGGCGCGGCTGCTGCCGCTGCTGCCAGAGGCGCTGTTCCCCGGCGGGGCGAAGGCGGGCTGGTGGCAAAAGGGCGTGCAGCTCGACCTGGAGGCGCGCGGGCTGATGGCGCGCGCAGATACCAAGCCGCTGCGCTTTTACCGCCTCTGAAACCGCATTCCAAACCAGGCTATTTGCAAGGAGAAGAAGATGACCAATCCCCCAGGAAGCTTCATCTGGTACGAACTGATGACGAGCGATCCCGACGGCGCCGCCGCCTTTTACGGCGCGGTCGTCGGCTGGACGATCGCGCCGCATAGCGATGCGGGCGCGCCCGGCGGGGTCGATTACCGGATGATCGCCCGCACCGACGGCGGCCATGCAGGCGGCGTGCTGACGCTGAATGCCGACATGATCGCGGGCGGCGCGCGGCCCGGATGGCTCGGCTATCTGTACACCCCCGACGTCGATGCGGCGGTCGCGGCGATCACCGCCGACGGCGGCACGGTGCATATGGCGGCGCACGACCTGCCGGTCGGGCGCATGGCGATGGTCGCCGATCCGCAGGGCGCGCCCTTCTACATCATGAACCCGGTCCCGCCCGCGGGCGAACCCGACAAGGTCGCCGACGCCTTTTCGGTGACCGAGGCGCAACATGTCCGCTGGAACGAACTGGCGACGAGCGATCCCGACGCCGCCATTGCCTTTTACACCAAACATTTCGGCTGGGGTCAGGACGGCGCGATGGATATGGGAGCACTCGGCGAATATCGCTTTCTTCAGCATGGCGGCGACATGATCGGCGCGGTGATGCCGCTGATGGAAGGCTATCCGGTTCCGATGTGGAGCTTTTACATCGGCGTCGACGATATCGACCGCGCCGCCGCCGCAGTGACCGCCAACGGCGGCAAGGTACTGAACGGCCCGCACGAAATCCCCGGCGGCGAATTTTCGGTGAACGGCATCGACCCGCAAGGCGTCGCCTTTGGCCTTGTCGGCCCGCGCAAATCCTGACGCCCCGCCCCACATCCCCCCAAGAAAGACAGGAGAGAAACGATGAGCAAGACCCCCCTCACCCTATGCCTCTGGTACGAAGGCGACGCCGAAGAAGCGGCGAATTTTTACGCCGCGACCTTTGCCGACAGCCATGTCGGCGCGGTCCACCGTTCGCCGACCGACACCCCCGGCGGCAAGGAGGGCGACGTGCTGACGGTCGAATTCACCCTGCTCGGGACCCCGTGCCTCGGTCTCAATGGCCCGCCGATCTTCAAGCATAATGAGGCGTTTTCGTTCATCGTCCACACAGACACGCAAGACGAAACCGACCGCTTGTGGGATGCGATCACCGGCAATGGCGGCACCGAAAGCGTGTGCGGCTGGTGCAAGGACAAATGGGGCGTGTCGTGGCAAATCACCCCGCGCGTCCTGCTCGAAGCCACGACCAGCCCCGACAAAGCGGTCGCCAAGCGCGCGTTCGACGCGATGATGACGATGAAAAAAATCGACATCGCGGCGATCGAAGCCGCGGTGCGGGGCTGATGCAATGCTGATCCTTTATGCCCACCCCTTTTCGTCCTACAGCTGGAAGGCGCAGATCGCGCTCGACGAGAAGGGGATCGATTTCGACTATCGCAATGTCGACCCCGAATTTCCCGAGCATGGCGAGCAATTGCGCGCGCTGTGGCCGGTGGGCAAATTTCCGCTGCTCGTCGATGGCGACCGGACGCTATTCGAGACGTCGATCATCATCGAATATCTGGATCGCGTGCAGCCCGAACCGCGGCTGATCCCCGCGGACCCCGATGCGGCGCTGCGCGTGCGGCAGATGGACCGGGTGTTCGACTTGCACGTGATGGCGGTGATGCAGGACATCGTGAACGACAGCATCCGCGGGCCGGAGGGACATGCGCCGATGATCGTCGACAAGGCGCGGGCGGCGCTCGACACCATCTATGGCTGGCTCGACACGCAACTGGCGGGGGGCGGCTGGGCGACCTCCGACGGGTTCACGATGGCCGACTGCGCCGCGGCACCGTCGCTGTTCTACGCTGACTGGGTGCATGAAATTCCGGCGCGTTACGCCAATTTGCGCGGCTATCGCGCGCGCCTGCTCGCGCATCCATCGGTCGCGCGCGCGATCGAAGGCGCGCGTCCCTATCGCCACTATTTCCCCGGCGGCGCCCCCGACCGCGATTGACTCGGCAAACGTCCCGAAACGGGGTTAACGGCGCGCTGACGCTGGCGCTTTGCCTTTTGGCAAGCGCGCGTGCGCGAGGGCGGGGGCATGGTTTTGCCCGTCGCCCTCGTCCGCAGCTTTTTCGTCGCGCTTTGCGCCGCGGTGCTGGCGTTTGCTCCGGCGCACGCGCAGCAGGGCTGGACCGTCACCACGACGGTCAGCTGGACTTGGGAAGACGTCGGCGGCGAAGACGGTGGCGCACTCTTCGATGATGACGAGGCGTTGGCCGGCGACGAGGCACTGGACGCCGAAGCCGATTTCGCCCCGGCGCGGCGCTACGCCCCGTCGGCGACGCTCGCCACGGCGGGGCGGGCCAGGGCGCAATATGGTCCCTTTGCCGTGGTCGATGCGACCACGGTGCGGATGGCGGGCGATGTCACGTCCGCGACACCGCGGCAGTTCGCGGCGATGCTTGCCGCTTTTCCGGGGCTCAAGCGGCTCGAGATGGTCGATTGTCCCGGCAGCCTCGACGAGGAAGCCAATCTGATCCTGGCGCGCGCGATCCGGCGCGCGGGGATGGAAACGATCGTGCCGAGCGGTGGTTCGGTGCGGTCGGGCGCGGTTGAACTGTGGCTCGCCGGCGCCACCCGCCGCGCCGCGCCCGATGCCGAGTTCGGGGTGCATAGCTGGGCCGACGAATATGGCCGCGAGGCGAACGACTATCCCCCGAACGATCCGGTCCACGCCGAATATCTGGGGCTGTACCGCGAACTCGGCATGGACGACGCGCGGGCGCGCGCCTTTTACGCGCTGACCAACAGCACCCCGTTCGACGAGGTGCGCTATCTGACGCGCGACGACATGGCGCGATTCGTGGCGCTGAACTAAGCACGTCGTCGCCGCGCAGGCGGGGACCGCACTCGGCGTAGAGCAGGGATGCTAACGGCCCCCGCCTGCGCGGGGGCGACGACATAGTTGCAACCGCGCGCTTTGCTCCCCACATCGACTCGATGGCAAAGCGCAGCCTTTACCAGCGATTGCGGTCGACCGCGCAGGTCCGGCTGATTCTGTTCGGCACCGGCATCCTGTTGATGATCGTCGCGGTCATCATCGGGCCGCTGCCGGGCCCGGGCTTTATCGTCGTGTTCCCTGTCGGGCTGATGCTGTGCCTGCAGAACAGCGCATGGGCCAAGCGGATCTATGTCCGGTTCAAGCGCCGCCACCCGCGTTATGCGGCCTGGACCGACCGGGTGATGCAGCGTGCAAGTGCGGCGCGGCGGCGCAAGCTTCGCAGCCGCGAGAATCTGCCCGGCGGTGATTGACTTTGCGCCGCACCTCGCTTATCCGCGCCTCCAACGGTGGCCGCCCACGCTTGGCGGCCCTTTTCTGTTGCAGCATTTGACGAGATCTAGGGAAAACCGCGATGAAGCGCACCTATCAACCGAGCCGCCTCGTGCGCAAGCGCCGTCACGGCTTCCGTGCCCGCAAGGCCACTGTCGGCGGCCGCAAGGTTCTGGCCGCCCGCCGCGCCCGCGGCCGCAAGAAGCTGTCGGCCTGACCGCCGACGCTTCGCCGCCAGCCCGTCTGGTGCGAACACTTTCAAAACGCAGCGAATTTCTGGCCGCCAACCGCGGCCTTCGCTTTCCCATGCCCGGCTTTGTCCTGCTCGTCCGCGCACGCGGCGACGCCGATGACGCGATGGGCATTGGCTACACCGTCAGCAAGAAAGTCGGCAACGCCGTCACCCGCAACCGGATGAAGCGCCGGCTGCGCGAGCTGTGCCGTGCGGCGCTGCCCGAATCGGGGATCGCGGGCGCCGACCATGTGCTGATCGGGCGGCCGGGCGGCAACGACATCGTCTTTGCCGAGCTGGGCGAACAGCTCGATTCGGCGCTGACGCGGGCAGCGAAGAAATTGGCGCGATGAAAGTCGCCCGCGGCCCATTTCACCCGGCAGCCTTTACGCGTCATTGCGAGGAGCGAAGCGACGCGGCAATCCAGAGTGGCGTAAACCGCCCTGGATTGCTTCGCTTCGCACGCAATGACGAGGAAATCTCACATCGGCGGATAATGCGATTTCAGAATGAAGTTGCGCAGTTTTCCGGGCTTCCCGCATGATCGCCCGCCTGCTCATCCTCATCGCGCGCGGCTGGCAGATCGGGCCGTCGCGCATCCTGCCGCCGACCTGTCGCTATTCGCCGTCATGCAGCGCCTATGCCATCACGGCGCTGTCACGCTATGGTGCGATCAAGGGTGGCTGGCTCGCGACAAAGCGGCTATTGCGCTGCCATCCTTGGGGCGGGCATGGCCATGATCCGGTGCCGTAGCTGCCGTTTTCCCCGACATTTTTGAGACGAAGAGAGACCGTAGAGCGTGGACGACAAGCGTAATCTGATCGCGGCAATCCTGTTGTCGGTGGCCATCCTGATCGGCTGGAATTTCGTCGCCGAGCAGTTTTTTCCGACCCCCGCCAAGCCCGACGTGACGACGACGGTCGCCGGCGCCAATGGCGCGCCCGCGGTCGCGCCGGCGACGCAAGGCCAGCCGAGCGCGTTGCCCACTGCGACCGCCCCCGCCGTCCCCGCGGCGCAGGCGATCCGTCCGGTCGAAGCAGCACTGGCCGAAGGCAACCGCATTCCGGTCAGCACCCCGGCGCTGGCGGGATCGATCAACCTGGTCGGCGCACGCATCGACGACATCACGCTGACCAAATATCGCCAGACGATCGCCAAGGATTCGCCGCCGGTGCGCCTGTTCGCGCCGGGCGGCACCAAGGCCGCCTATTTCGCCAGCCTGGGCTGGTCGGCGCAGGGCGTCGAAGTGCCCGGCCCGAACACGCTGTGGACTGCGACCGGAACCAAGCTGACCCCGACGAGCCCGGTGACCCTGAGCTGGGCCAATGGCACCGGCCAGACGTTCCGCATCGAATATAGCATCGACGCCCATTATCTGATCACCGCCAAGCAGACGATCGCCAACACCGGCACCGCGCCGGTCAGCGCGAGCAGCTTTGCGCTGATCGACCGGCTGGGCAAACCGACTGACCCGCACGAGGTCGACAGCTGGACGATCCACGTCGGCCCGACCGGCTATCTCGACGGCAAGTCGGTTTTCGATGTCGATTATGACGACGTCGAGGAAGCGCCGAACCGGGCAGTACGCTATGGCTCCGCCGGCTGGCTGGGCTTTACCGACAAATATTGGCTCGCCGCGATCGTCCCGGCCAAGGGCGAACGGGTGACCGCAGCGATCAGCTCGCCCGCGGCGAACAATTACCAGACTTTGTTCGCGCGCGATTTTGCACAGGTCGCGCCGGGCCAACAGGTCACGACGACCAGCCGCATCTTTGCCGGTGCCAAGGAAGTCGAGATACTGGAAGCCTATCAGGACGATCTGGGCATTCCGCGCCTGTCGAACGCGATCGACTGGGGCTGGTTCGAATTTTTCGCAGTGCCGATCTTCAAGCTGCTGCACTGGCTGTTCCTGCAAGTCGGCAATTTCGGCGTCGCGATCATGGCGCTGACCCTGATCATCCGCCTGCTGATGTTCCCGATCGCCAACCGGCAATTCTCTTCGATGGCGCAGATGCGCGTCGTGCAGCCGAAGATGAAGGCGCTGCAGGAGCGCTTCAAGGACGACAAGCCCAAGATGCAGCAGGAGCTGATGAAGCTCTATAAGGACGAAAAGATCAATCCGCTGGCGGGCTGTCTGCCGATTCTGATCCAGATCCCGATCTTCTATGCGCTGTACAAGGTGCTGATGCTGGCGATCGAAATGCGCCACCAGCCGTTCATCCTGTGGATCAAGGATCTGTCGGCGCCCGATCCGCTGCACATCCTGAACCTGTTCGGCCTGCTGCCCTTTACCCCGCCGTCGATCCTGGCAATCGGCGTCATGGCGGTGATCCTGGGCGTGACGATGTGGTTGCAGTTCCGCCTGAACCCCGCCCCGGCCGACCCGGTGCAGGCGCAGGTGTTCAAGATCATGCCGTGGCTGTTCATGTTCATCATGGCGCCGTTCGCCGCGGGTCTGCTGCTCTACTGGATCACCAACAACGTGTTGTCGATCGCGCAGCAGCAGTGGATGTACCGCAAGTTCCCGGCGCTGAAGGCGCAGGCGGCGACGTGAGCGATATCGATCTGGAACCCGGCGCCGACCCCGAACGGGCGGAACGCGCGCGCAAGCTGTTTTCGGGACCGATCACCTTCCTGAAATCGGCGCCGGCGCTCCAGCACCTGCCCGACCCGACAATGCCCGAGATTGCCTTTGCCGGCCGCTCGAACGTCGGCAAATCGTCGCTGCTCAACGCGCTGACCAACCGCAACGGGCTGGCGCGCACGTCGGTGACGCCGGGACGGACGCAGGAGCTCAACTATTTCGACGTCGGCGAGCCGCTCGTGTTCCGGCTGGTCGACATGCCCGGCTATGGCTTTGCCAAGGCGCCGAAGGATGTCGTCAAGAAATGGCGGTATCTGATCAACGATTATCTGCGCGGGCGCGCGGTGCTGAAACGCACCCTGGTGCTGATCGACAGCCGCCATGGGCTGAAAGATGTCGACCGCGAATTCCTCGAAATGCTCGATACCGCCGCGGTCAGCTATCGCGTCGTGCTAACCAAGGCGGACAAGATCAAGGCGAGCGAGCTGGCCGCGGTCCATGCCGCGACCGAGGCCGAAGCGCGCAAACATGCCGCGGCGCACCCCGAGGTGATCGTGACGTCGTCGGAGAAGGGCCTGGGGATTGCCGAGCTGCGCACCGCGGTGCTGGAGGCGGTCGAAATCTGATAATCCTCTCCCCTTGCGGGAGAGGATAGGGCAGGTTGCGGGCTTGCCCGCTACCGAACCTTGGAGAGGGGTTGCGGCCCGTCAGGCCGCGCGAGCCTTTGGCTCGCATCACCCTCTCCCAGCTTCGACTAGCCAGCAAGCTGGCAAGTCTGCGCAACCCTCCCCCGTCAAAGGGGGAGGGAAAAGGAGATCACATGAAACTGTTCATCGGCAACAAGGCCTATTCCAGCTGGAGCCTGCGCGGCTGGCTGGCCGCGAAGCACAGCGGCCTGCCCTTCGAGGAAATCACCGTCCCGCTGTATGACGAGGCATGGAACCAGCGCCGCGAGGGCGACGAGTTCGCGCCGTCGGGGGGCAAGGTGCCGATATTGTGGGACGGCGACGATATCGTCGTGTGGGACAGCCTGGCGATCATCGATTACCTCAATGAAAAGACCGGCGGGACCAAGGGATATTGGCCCGAGGACATGGCGGCGCGTGCGATGGCGCGGTCGATGGCAGCGGAAATGCACTCGAGCTTTGCGGCGCTGCGCCGCAACCACAGCATGAACATCCGCCGCATCTACCCCGCCGCGCCGCTGCTGCCCGAAGTGCAGGCCGATGTCGTCCGCATCCTGCAAATCTGGGCCGAAGCGCGGGCGCGGTTTGGCGGCGAGGGCGATTACCTGTTCGGTGACTGGTCGGCCGCCGACATGATGTTCGCGCCCGTGGTCACGCGCTTCATCACTTACTCGATCCCGCTGCCGCCCTTTGCCCTCGCCTATATGCAGGCGGTGGTCAGCCACAAATGCATGCAGGACTGGATCGGCGGCGCGCAGGCCGAGGACTGGATCATCGAGAAGTTCGAGGGGCCGGTTGAAGGGTAGAGTGCCTCGGGTAACGACCGAAAGCAGCCGTCGCTCCCGCGAAGGCGGGGGCGACAATTCAAGGAACATCCGCTCCCCACCCCAAAGCCGCCAACTCTCCTTCTTGCCCGCACCTTCACGCTTGTCAGCAGCCACGCGCCGGGAGTAGATCGCGGGCATGAGTGATTTTCGTCCCCTGTCCGCCCGGTTCAGCGTCGCGCCGCAGATCGGCATCGAGGATGTTGCGGAGGCCAAGGCGCAGGGCTTTGCGCTGGTCGTGAACAACCGCCCCGACGGCGAGGATCCCGCGGCGCCGCAGGGCGGTGAGATCGCCAGTGCCTGCGCCGCCGAAGGGCTGGCCTATGCCGCGATTCCGATCGGCCACGCGGGTTTCAGCCATGCGCAAATCGACACGCTCGACGCGGTGCTGGCGGGGGCGACCGGGCCGGTGCTGGCTTATTGCCGCTCTGGCACGCGCTCGACGCATTTGTGGGCGCTGACCCGCGCGCGCGCGGGCGACGATGTCGATGCGATTTGTGAGGCGGCAGCGAACGCGGGTTATGACTTGTCGGGGCTGCGCCCGATGCTCGACGCACTGGCGGGCGAGCGGTGACGCTGGCCGACCTCGTTCAGCTCGGCGGATCGGTGGTCGCGGTGCTGTTTGTCGTGTGGCTGGTCAAGCGGATGGGGCTGGGCGCCGATCCGCGGATCGAAGATGACGCGCATGCCATCCGCCTCGCCGAAGAGGCCGAGGCGGGGTTTTGCGGGATCGAGGTGGCGCGCGACCGCGCGGGTTTCGCTGCGATTGTCCGCAATGCTGACGGACGCCAGATGCTGGTGCGCGCGCACGGCAATCATTTCGCGGCGCGGCCGATTGACGCCAGCGTGATGGGGCGGCTCGACAAGGATTTCCTGACCCTGACGATGCCCGAAAAGACATTCGGCGCGGTGACGCTGCATCTGGGGAAGGACGCCGGAATGTGGGCGAGCCGGATGCGGGATCTGAACTGTGGATAAGCTGCCCGATCCGGTCACCTATGCGATCCCGGCCTTCATCCTGCTGCTGATCGCCGAAATGATCGTGGCGCGGCGCGCCGACAAAAGCCGGTACGAGGCCCGCGATACGCTGAACTCGCTGATGCTTGGCACGGGAAGCCAGGTCGCGAGCGCGCTCGTCGGCGGGATCGTGGTCGGGCTTGCGGTGTGGCTGCACCAGTACCGGCTGTTCGACATCGGGATCGATTTCAAAAGCTGGTGGTGGGCGTGGATCCTCTGCTTCTTCCTCGACGACCTCGCCTATTATGTCTTTCACCGCAGCGCGCACCGGGTGCGCTGGTTCTGGGCGAGCCATGTCATCCACCATTCCAGCCAGCATTATAATCTGTCGACCGCGCTGCGGCAGACCTGGACGGGTTTCATCAGCCTCGGCTTCATCTTCCGCCTGCCGCTGTTCCTGATTGGCTTTCCGCCCGCGATGGTGTTCTTCTGCGCCGGGCTCAATCTGATCTATCAGTTCTGGATCCATACCGAGGCGATCAAGCGGCTGCCCAAATGGTTCGAGGCGGTGATGAACACCCCGTCGCACCACCGCGTCCATCATGGGGTGAATCCGCGCTATCTCGACGCCAATTATGCCGGGGTGTTCATCATCTGGGACAAGATGTTCGGAAGCTTCGTTGCCGAACGCGATGACGAGCCGGTGCGGTACGGCATCGTCAAACAGCTTGGCAGCTTCAACATCCTGTGGGCCGCGGCGCATGAATGGGTCGGTATCGCCAGTGATGTCTGGCACGCGCCATGGAAGCACAAGCTTTCGTACATATGGCGCGAACCCGGCTGGAGCCATGACGGCAGTCGCGCGACGAGTGCGATGATCAAGGAACGCTGGGCGGCGGGGCAGGCAAGGGAAGAGCCCGCGGAATAGCCCCACCTCCAATCCCGTTCGTGTCGAGCGAAGTCGAGACACGCGAAGGCTGGCGCAGACGTGTCTCGACTTCGCTCGACACGAACGGAGAGGGGTTGCCACGCTGCTTAATGACATTCATGTAAGTCCCGATTGACCACCGAAGCGGTGGCGAGGGGAGAGCGCGCGTGGATCAGTTCGACATCATCGTAATCGGCGGCGGCAGCGCGGGGAGTGCTGCGGCCGGCAGGCTGGCCGAGGACGGGACGCGAACGGTGTGTCTGGTCGAGGCGGGCGGGACCAATGACAATGTGCGGGTCAAGACGCCGGGGTTCATGCCCTTCATCCCGCAATCGTCCAACTATCGTTACGATACCGTGCCGCAAAAGGGGCTGAACGGGCGCACCGGATATCAACCGCGCGGGCGCGGGCTGGGCGGGTCGAGCGCGATCAACGCGATGGTCTATATCCGCGGCCACCAGTTCGATTACGACCAGTGGGCGGCGCTCGGCGCAACCGGGTGGAGCTATGACGATGTGCTGCCCTATTTCAAACGCAGCGAGGGCAATGAGCGCGGCGGTGACGCCTATCACGGCGGCGACGGGCCGCTGAGCGTGATGGACCAGCGTTGGCCCAATGTGACCAGCCGCCGCTTCATCGAAAGCGCGGCGGCGCTGCAGCTGCCGCGCACCGGCGATTTTAACCTGCCGAACAACGAAGGGTTCGGCCTGTATCAGGTGACGCAAAAGGATGGCGAGCGCTGGTCGGCGGCGCGCGCCTATGTCGAGCCGCTGCGCGGGCGCGCGAACCTGAACATCCGCACGAAGGCGTTGGTTGAAAAGATATTGGTCGAGGACGGCCGCGCCACCGGGGTCGTGATCCGGCGCGGCTCGCAGCGCGAAACGCTGCGCGCGCGCGGCGGGGTCGTGCTGTCGGCGGGGGCGTTTGGATCGCCGCAGATCCTTCAGCTATCGGGCATCGGTCCCGCTGCGCATCTCGCCGACAAGGGCATCACCGTCGTGGCTGATCGCGCCGCGGTCGGCGAGAATTTGCAGGACCATATTGACTATGTGTCGAGCTGGGAAACCCGCTCGACCGACCCGCTCGGCAACAGCCTGGGCGGCACGTGGCGGATGGTGAAGGCTATCTTCGAGCACCGCACCCGGCGCACCGGGATCATGACGACCTGTTTTGCCGAGGCAGGCGGCTTCTGGAAGTCGCGCCCCGACCTGCCCGCGCCCGACATCCAATATCATTTCGTCCCCGCGATGCTCGAGGATCACGGGCGGACCAAGGTCAAGGGGCATGGCTTTTCGTGCCACGCCTGTGTGCTGCGCCCCGAAAGCCGCGGCACGGTGCGGCTGGCATCGCCTGACGCCGCCGCGGCGCCCGCGATCGACCCGGGCTTCCTGACCGACGAGCGCGACATGGCGACGCTGCGCGCTGGCGTGCGGATGATGCACCGCATCGTCGCGGCGCCGCCGCTCGGCGATTATGCCGGGACCGACCGACACCCCGTGAACCTCGACGATGATGCCGCGCTCGACGCGCTGATCCGCAGCCGCGCCGACACTGTTTATCATCCGGTCGGCACGTGCCGGATGGGCAGCGACGCCGATGCGGTGGTCGATCCGACGCTGAAGCTGAACGGCATCGACGGGCTGTGGGTTGCCGACGCAAGCATCATGCCGCGGCTGGTGTCGGGCAATACGAACGCACCAAGCATCATGATCGGCGAGCGCGCGGCGGATTTTGTGAAGGCCGCTTTGGCCTGACCTGCCGACGGCACGTGCCGCGGCCGACGGGGAACACCTCGAAAAAAGATGTCGACGTCGGCGATTATCTGCTCGAAAGCCCGCCTTTCATCCGAAAGGCGGGCCTTTGTCATCAACTGTGCAGCAATCTCACCCCTTTTCGGGCGGTGCCACGGTGATCCGCACCCGCTCGCCCGAATTGCCGGGAAAGCCGGTGAACATCGCCTCGACCAAATTGGGCACGATGGTTTGCAGGTTGTTGTCGCGCGACTGCGCCTCAGCCTGGCCCTCGAACAGGCGCGATCCGTCGGCGGCGCGGTTGATCTGGAGGTTCAGCCCGCTGGTATAGACGGTGTAGCTCGTCACATCGGTACCGCCCCAGCCGGGGCCAAAGCCGCCCCACAGGAACGGATCGCGATAGCCATAGACATAACGGCGCCCGCCGGGGCCGCGGGCGATGACGGGTCGATAAAAGCCGCGGCCGTAATAGCCGCCGTACCACGGGTCGCCAAAGCTCGGGCTCGACACGACGCGCTCGCGCCCCTTGTCGACGCCATAGTCCATGCGGACGACCAGGTCGGCGCGCTCGCCGGGGGCGGCGGGGCGATAGCCGTAGCGGGTGAGTTCGCTGGCGACCAGATTGGCATATTGGCCGAACTCGATGCCGCCCGCCAGCGCGGGATTACCTGCCTCGACGACAAAGCTTTGTCCCTGCGGGGCGGGCAGCGCGCTCTGGAAGCGTGCGACATCGGCCTTGAACGGCGTCGCGCAACCGGCCAGCGCCAGCGCGGCACCGGTCATCGCGGCAAGGCCCAGGCGGCGAAGGGTCGATTTTTTCATCATCTTGCTCCGTGATTCGGATCGGCGCATCCCGCGCCGTTTATAGCATGACTACGCCGACGCGACTTAACCTTGGTTGAACCCGCTTCGTCGCACGAAGGTTCCGCCCCCGATATGGGTCGCCCGCCGCGACAGACAAGCTTATCCGATATTTAGCGACAAAGACCAAGCGCGGCATAAGCCGCGTCGAGCGTCGGCCGCGCCAGCGCCGATGCCCGCGCCGCACCTTGCTCCAGCGCGGCGTCGATCGCCGCCGGATTGGCCTTGAGCTGGTTCAGCCGCGTCGCGATCGGGCGCAGCGTTTCGACGAGCAGCTCGCCGAGCGCGGGTTTGAACGCGCCAAACCCCTGTCCGGCAAAGCGCGCCAGCACATCGTCGACGCTCTCGTCCGCCATCGCGGCATAGATCGACACCAGATTGCGTGCCTCGGCGCGCCCTTCCAGCCCCGCGGCCTCCGACGGCAGCGGCTCGGCGTCGGTCTTTGCCTTGCGGATCTTCGCCATGATCGTGTCGGCATCGTCGACCAGGTTGATCCGGCTCATGTCGCTAGGGTCCGATTTCGACATCTTCGCCGTTCCGTCGCGCAGGCTCATGATCCGCGCCGCGGTCGGCGGAATCGTCGGTTCGGGCAGGGTGAAGGTTTCGGTGCCGGTGTCGAGGTTGAACTTGGTCGCAATGTCGCGCGCCAGCTCGAGATGTTGTTTCTGGTCGTCGCCGACCGGGACATGCGTCGTCTGATACAGCAGCACGTCGGCGGCCTGCAGCACCGGATAGGCGTAGAGACCCACACTCGCGCCTTCGCGGTTCTTCCCCGATTTTTCCTTGAACTGCGTCATCCGGTTCAGCCAGCCGATCCGCGCGGTGCAGAAGAGCAGCCAGCCGAGCTCGGCGTGCGCGGGCACACGCGCCTGGTTGAACAGGATCGACTTGGCGGGGTCGATCCCCGCAGCCATCAGCGCCGCCGCCATTTCGCGCGTGTTCGCGGTCAGCTCGGCGGGGTCGTTATGGACGGTGATCGCGTGCAGGTCGGCGAGGAAATAGAGCTTCTCGCCCGGCATCTCGTCCTGCATCCGCACCCAGTTGCGGATCGCACCCAGATAATTGCCCAGGTGCAAGTTTCCGGTGGGCTGGATGCCCGACAGCGTCCGCATGATGATCTTTCCCGTTTTACAGTGTGCGCCGGCGCAGCTGGCCGATGGTGTCGCGATTGACCACGCCGAACAGGAAGGCGCAACCAAAGAATATAAGCCCGCCCAGCGCGACGATAGCGCCCAGCGCGACAATCCGCTCGAACACCCCGCCGACAAAGGCGTCGCCCGCCAGCGGGATCGCGAAATGCAGCGCCGTCGCCATCGCCGCGGCGGCCAGCACGATGCGAGCGATCCGCCAGACGACCTGGCCGGTCAGGTGGAACAGCCCGCCGCGATGCAGGATCGCATAGAGCATCGCGACATTGCACCATGCCGCGATCGACCCCGCCAGCGCGAGTCCGACGATACCCAGAACCGGGATCAGCGCGAAGTTGAGGCCGATGTTGATCAGCAGCGAAATCGCCGCGGTCCACACCGGGGTGCGCGTGTCCTTGCGCGCAAAGAAATTGGGCACGAGCACTTTGACCAGCACATAGGCGGGCAGGCCGACGACGAGCCCGCCGACCACCGCACCGGTCGCAACGCCGTCGGCGACGCTATATTGGCCGCCGACATAGAATGCGCTGGTGATCGCGGGGCCGGCGACGAACAGTGCAACCGCCGCGGGCACGGTCAGCAGCATCGCCAGTTCGACCGCATTGCTCTGCAGCCGGAACGCGCCGCCGCGATCCTCCTGCGCCACAAAGCGCGACAGCGCGGGCAGGATGGCCGTGCCCAGCGCGATGCCGATGATGCCGAGCGGCAGCTGGTTCAGCCGGTCGGCCATCGCCAGATAGGTGATGCTCTTGTCGGGCAGCGAGGCGATGAAGAACAGGTCGACGAACCGGCTGATCTGATACACCCCGGCGCCGAACACCGCGGGCAGGATCAACACCCCCATCTCGCGCACCCCCGGTGTCAGCCGCGGGCGGCGGAGCGCGGGCCGGAAGCCCGATTTGTGGACCCAGTAATAAAGCCAGATCAGCTGGAACAGCCCCGACAGCGAAACCGCGATCGCCAGATACAGGCCGGTCGCCGCCTTGGCCGCTTCGCCGCCGTCGCCGGTGGCGCCGCCGACCAGCAGCGCCGCGATCAGGCAGATGTTGAGCAGGATCGGCGCCGCCGCCGCGGCGGCAAAGCGCGACAGGCTGTTGAGGATCGCCGCGAACAGCGTCGCGATGCTCATCAGCGCCAGATAGGGAAAAGCGATGCGTGCCATCGTCACGGTCAGGTCGAATTTTTCGCCATCGGCGCGCAGCGCCTCGCTGGCGAACAGGTGCATGACCCACGGCATGACAAGCAGCAGCAGCGCCGAAAAGACGATCAGGATCGGGATCAGCACCGCCAGCACCGCATCGGCAAAGGCGCGCGCCTCGCTATGGTCGCCCTCCTTGGTCATCCGCTGGTTGAACAGCGGCACGAAAGCGGCGGCAAAGGCGCCCTCGGCGAACAGGCGGCGAAAGATGTTGGGCAGCTGGAATGCCAGCTGCCACGCATCGGCGACCCCGCCCGCGCCGAGGATACGGCTGAGCAGCATATCGCGCGCAAAGCCGAAAATGCGGCTGACCATCGTCAGCCCGCCGATCGTCCCGACGCTTTTGAGCAGGCCGCTCATCGGCTCAGCCTGTCGGCCTGATCGGCGTTACGCCTGCCCGACCGGCGCCGCGGCGCCCGCCTGTTCGGCTTCGACCTGCTGCATCTGCTGCATGAACAGGCCGTGGAAGTCGATCGGTTCGAGCAGCAGCGGCGCGAATCCGCCGTCGCGGACTGCATCGGCCACGACGCGGCGGGCAAAGGGGAACAGGATGCGCGGCGCTTCGGCCAGGAAAAAGGGCTGAAGCTGGTCGTCGGGCACGTTGCGGACGCCGAACAGGCCGGCATATTTCAGCTCGATCACGAACATCGTGCCCTGATCGGCCTTCGACGTGACGTCGATCTTCAGCGACACTTCGAACAGATTCTCGCCGACATTGTCGGCGGCAATGTTGAACTGGACGTCGATCTGCGGCGCGTCCTGCCACTGATACACCGTGGGCGCGCTCGGATTTTCGAACGACATATCCTTCACATATTGCGAAATCAGGCCGATCGCGGGGCTGGTGTCCTCGCCATTGGGCTGCAGGGCGGGGTTGTTGATGTCGGCGCTGGTCTCGTCGGCCATGATGCAATGCTTTCGCTCGAAAAGATGAAACAGGGTCCGCGCCACAGGCCGTGTCGGTACTGCGGCAGACGGTTGCGGCGGCGCTTAGCAGCGCGCGCCAGCCAGCACAATGGGCGCGCAGCGTCGCGCTCGCAAGGCGTCAAGCGTTGACCTGCCGCACTGCTGCGGCCATGGTATTTGAAACTTGGTCGGCCATCGCCTATGTACAGGCCTCTATCTTTCCATTGCCCGCATTGGACCCTTGCCCGTGACTGCTTTTTCGATCGTCCTGCTCGCCATGATTGCCGCGTTCCTCGGCATGCGGCTCTATTCGGTGCTCGGCAAGCGCACGGGGCATGAGCAGGAGCCGGTTTTGCCGCGCCGCGACGAGCGCGCCGCGCCGTCGCCGCTGCGACTGGACGATGGCGATGCGGGATCCGCGCCAGCTGCGAATTCCGCCGACACGGCGGGGCTGGTTTACGAACCTGCCGCCGAAGCGGGCCTCCGCCAGCTGCTCGCCGCCGACCGCCATTTCGACGCGGGTCGCTTCATGGAGGGCGCCGAGGCCGCTTATCGCATGATCCTCGAAGCCTATTGGTCGGACGACCGCGAAGCGCTGCGCGATCTTTGCGACGATGACAGCTACGAAGCCTTTGTCGAGGCGATCGACGCGCGCGAGGAGCGCGGCGAAACGCTCGACAACCGGTTGGTCGGCATCGATTCGGCGAAGATCACCGCGGTCGAGATGGACCGCAAGGAAGCGCGCATCACGGTGCGGTACCAGGCCGACATCAGCGCGATCACCCGCGACGCCGACGGCAAGCTGATCGCCGGATCGATGAGCGACGCGTCGCGCACCGACGATCTGTGGACCTTCCGCCGCGCGCTCGGCAGCAGCGATCCCAACTGGCTGCTCGACGAGATCGAAGCAGCCTGATCGCGGTGTCGGCGAACCTGTCGTCCGGGATGCGCCGGACGCGCGTTTTCGGAATTACCCTGCTCGCCGCGCTGCCGCTGCTTTCCGGCTGTGCATCGGTGATCCCCGATTCGGGCAACCGCCCCACTGCTTCCACACCGGCGCCAACACCGAAGCCATCGGGCGCGACGCCGCGCCCCTATCAGCCGCGCCCCTCGGAAAGCGGCGGCGTTGCGGCCAAGCCGATCCCCGCGACCCCGCGCGCAGCCTTGCCTGCGCCCGCTGTCCCGGCGGACGCGACAACGGCCGCCGCCAGCGGGGTGATCGCCGGTCCCGATTTCGCCAGCCTTGGCGTGACCGCCGAACAGGCCGCGGCAGCGCTCGCGGCGTTCCGGATCAGCTGCCCATCGGTCCAGCGCCGCGCCGACGCCAGCGGGCTGACGCAAGGCGCCGACTGGACCGGAAGCTGCAACGCTGCGAAGAACTGGCGCGACAATGATGCCGCGGCCTTCTTCGCGCGCTACTTCGGCACCGTCCAGATCGGCGCCGGGACGGCGTTCGTCACCGGCTATTACGAGCCCGAAATTGCGGGATCGCGCACCAAGCGTCCCGGCTACGACGTCCCCATCTATCGGCGCCCCGCCGATCTGGTCGATGTCGACCTCGGGCAATTTTCCGACGAGCTGAAGGGCAGGACGATCCGCGGCCGGGTCGAGGGCAGCAAGCTGGTGCAATATTACGACCGCGCCGCGATCGAAAGCGGCGCGCTCGAAGGTCGCGGGCTCGAAATCGCTTATGCCGCCGATGCCGCCGAGTTCTTTTTCCTGCAAGTTCAGGGATCGGGCCGCCTGCGCCTGCCCGACGGCGGCATCATGCGGATCGGTTACGACAGCCAGAATGGCCGCGGCTATGTCGGCATCGGCAAACTGCTGCTCGACCGCGGCGAGCTTCAGCGCGGGCAGGCGTCGATGCAGGGCATCCTCGATTATCTGCGCGCCGACCCGGTGCGCGGCGCGGCGGTGATGAACGAGAACCCCAGCTGGGTGTTCTTCCGCGAAATCACCGGCCCCGGCCCGCTCGGCGCGATGGGGCTGCCGGTGACCGGCCGCGCCAGCGTTGCCGCCGATCCCAAATATGTCCCGCTCGGCGCCCCCGTCTTCCTCTCGCTTGACCGCGCCGAACCCAATGGGCTGTGGATCGCGCAGGACACCGGCGGCGCGATCAAGGGCGCCAACCGTTTCGACAGCTTCTGGGGCGCGGGCGAAGACGCGCGCGCAATCGCCGGCGGCATGGCGGCGCGCGGCTCGGCGCTGCTCCTGCTCCCGCGCGCCAGCATCGCGCGGCTGATCCCGGCGCGCTGACGCCGCGATGGCGCGGCGGCTCGATCCCGACGAAAACGCGCTGTGGAAAAAGGTCGCGGCGACGGTGAAGCCGCTGGCGAAGCCGAAAGCCCCGCTCGCCCCTACCGCCCCGCCGACGATCCGCCCGCCTGCGCCGACCCCGCGCAGCGCCGCGGCCCCGGCGGCGCCCGTTCGCCCCGCCACAAAACTACCGCCGCCGCGCCGCACGCACAGCGCCGCAACGCTCGACGGCCATTGGGACCGACGACTGCGCAAAGGGCTGGTGCGCCCCGACCTCAGCATCGACCTGCACGGGCATAGTCTCGCCTCGGCACAGGCGCTGCTCGACGACGCGATCGGCCGCGCGCTGCTCCGCGGTGCGCGCGTGCTGCTCGTGGTCGCCGGCCGCCTCCGCCCCGGCGCCGACCGCCTGCCGCAAATGCACGGCGACCCACGCCCCCGCGGCGCCATCCGCGCCTCGCTCCCCGACTGGCTCGCCCATTCGCCCCACGCTGACCAGATCGTCGCGCTTCGACCGGCGCATGTGAGCCATGGCGGGGCGGGGGCGGTCTATGTGATCCTGCGGCGGTTCAGAGAAGATTGATCTCACGCAAAGGCGCAAAGAAGAATGGTCTCACACAAAGACACAAAGACACGAAGAGGGCGTAGCAGGTAACGGCCGTGACCCGTCGCCGCAGGCGACCTTCTTACGATGCGCTTCGCGCGGTCCTGGGGCAGCGGCGCAGGAAAATGCTGCCCTCTTTGTGTCTTTGTGTGAGATTCTCTTTTTACTTTCTTCGCGCCTTCGCGCCTTTGCGTGAGACCGATTTAATCCAGCAAAGCCCGCATCAAAATCCCGCGGTAAATCGCGGTCAGCTTGTGCAAATCCGCCACCGCCACCGCCTCGTCCAACTTGTGCATCGTCGCATTGGTCAGCCCGAATTCGACCACCGGGCACAGCGCATGCAGAAAGCGCGCGTCCGACGTGCCGCCGGTCGTCGACATTTCCGCCACCACATCGGTCTCGGCATGGATCGCCTCGGCAACCAGCCCCGACAGCTCGCCCGGCGGGGTCAGGAACGCCTCGCCCGAAATCTTGCCCAGCACCTTCGCGGCGGGCTCCACCCCATGCGCGATCCGCTCGATCATCGCCACCAGATCGGCGCCCTTATGCTGGTCGTTGAAACGGATCGACAGCCGCGCGCGCGCCGAGGCGGGGATGACATTGGTCGCGCCATTGCCGACCTCGATGTCGGTGAATTCGATGTTCGACGGCTGGAACCAGTCATTGCCGTCGTCGAGCACCACCGCATCGATTGCCGCCATGATCCGCACCAGCTTGGGGATCGGATTGTCGGCGAGGTGCGGATAGGCGACATGTCCCTGCGTCCCCGGCACATCGATCCAGATATTGACCGATCCGCGCCGCCCGATCTTCACCATATCGCCCAGCTTGTTCACCGACGTCGGTTCGCCGACGACGATCATGTCGGGCACGATGCCGCGCCCCGCCATATGCTCCATCAGCGCGCGGGTGCCGAAAATCGCCGGGCCTTCCTCGTCGCCGGTGATGATCAGGCTGATCGTCCCCGCGTCGACCGGGGTTGCCGCCGCCGCCGCGACAAACGCCGCGATCGATCCCTTCATGTCGACCGCGCCGCGGCCATAGAGCAGCTCGCCGCGTATCTCGGGCGCAAACGCGTCGCCGGTCCAGCCAACCCCCGGCGGCACGACGTCGAGATGCCCGGCAAAGCCGAAATGGACAGGGCCGCTGCCCTGACGCACCGCGAGCAGATTTTCGACCGGGCCGTCGGGCTCGATCCCGTCGATAAAGCGCTCGACGGTAAAGCCGAGCGGGCTCAGCGCCGCCTCCAGCACATCAAACACCGCGCCGGTGGCGGGGGTGACGGAGGGCGCGGCGATCAGCGCCTGGGCGAGTTCGACGGGGTCGACGTGGTGGGTCATACCGCCCCTTTACCCGTTCGTGTCGAGCGAAGTCGAGACACGTTGGTACTCGCATATCTCGACTTCGCGCGATGCAAACGGCAAGAAGGCGGCGGAGGACTGCCATGCCCAAACTCGACCTCGCCGCCATCCCGCAAACCAACGTCACCGGCTATCCTGCGCCCTATGACGCCCCGGTGCAGGGCCGCTGGTACCGCCGCCTCGCTCCCGCCACCGGCCTCAGCGATTTTGCCGCCAGTCATGTCGTGCTGAAACCCGGCGCCTGGTCGTCGCAGCGCCACTGGCACGACGGCGAGGACGAGATGCTCGTGATGATATCGGGTGAGGCGGTGCTGATCGAGGACGACGGTCGCCATGTCATGCGCCCCGGCGATATCGCGGTGTGGCCCAAGGGCAACACCAACGGCCATCATCTGATCAACGAATCGGACGCCGACTGCGTGTTCGTCGCGCTGGGCGGCGGCAAGAAATATGATACCGGCGGCGGCTATTCGGACATCGACATGCTGTTCGGCCCCGATGGCTATTTCTACAAGGATGGGACGCCCTACCCAACAAAGCGGATTCCATGAGCCTGTAGTCAGCTTTGGGGTGGGGAGCGGTCGTTGGCTGACAATCAAAACCGCCGAATCACCGCCAGAAACGCATCGCCCCACGCTTCCAGCTTCTTGGCGCCGACGCCGGGGATGGTCGCCATCGCGTCCAGCGTCGCGGGGCGCTCGCTCGCCATCGCGCGCAGCACCGCGTCGTGAAAGACGACATAGGGTGGCACCCCTGCTTCGGCGGCGAGCTCGCGCCGTGTGGCGCGCAGCGCGTCGAACAGTGGATCGCCGATCGGGTTGGCCGCCCCCGCCCCGGCCCCGCCGCGCGCTTCGCGCTTGGTGCGCTTGACCGGCGGCTCGGCGATCAGCACCGGCGCCTCGCCCTTCATCATCATGCGCGCGCTGGGGCCGAGCATCAGCCCGCCATGCTCGGTCGTCTCGAGCGCCTCGCGCGCCACCAGCGTGCGCACCAGCGGCTTGATCAGCCGCGCCTCGTCGCCCGCGACGATCCCGAACACCGACAATTTGTCATGGCCGCGCCCCACGATCCGTTCGTCGCTGCGCCCGGTCAGCACCGCCTCGATATGCCCCGCGCCATAGCTTTGCCCGGTGCGATAGACCGCAGACAGCAGCTTCTGCGCGAGCACCGTCGCGTCGACTTGGCGCCCGGGGTCGAGGCAATTGTCGCAATTGCCGCAGCGCGCGGGCGGGTTTTCGCCGAAATGGCGCAGCAACTGCGCGCGGCGGCACTCGACCGTCTCGACCAGCGCCGCGAGCGCGTTCAGCCGCACCCGTTCGCCCGCCACCCGCGCTTCGGGCAATTCGCTGAGCCGCATCCGTGCCTTGGCAAAATCGTCGGCGCCCCACAGCATCATCGCCTCGGCGGGGTCGCCGTCGCGCCCGGCGCGCCCGGTTTCCTGATAATAGCTTTCGATCGATTTGGGCACCGCGGCATGCGCGACGAAACGCACGTCGGGTTTATCGATCCCCATGCCGAACGCGACCGTCGCGGTGACGATGCCGTCCTCCGACGCGACGAAATCATGCTGGACGCGCGCGCGCAATTCGGCATCCAATCCGGCATGATAGGCGGCGACCGGCCGCCCGGTCGCCTTCGCCAGCTGCGCCGCCAGCCGCTCGGTGCCGCTGCGCGTCGGGCAATAGACAATCCCCGGCCCGGGATTGGCGGCGATGAAGTCGACCAGCTGCCGCGCCGGGGTGATCCGCGGGCGGATCGCATAGCGGATGTTCGGGCGATCGAAGCCCGCGAGGATCAGCCCGTCGTCGGGGATGCCTAGCTGAAAGAGGATATCTTCGCGCGTGTGCTTGTCGGCAGTGGCGGTCAGCGCCAGCCGCGGTACCGCCGGAAAGGCGTCGAGCAACGGGCGCAGCAGACGGTAATCGGGGCGGAAATCATGCCCCCATTCCGAAACGCAATGCGCTTCGTCGATCGCGAACAGCGCCGGGGTCCTGGCCTCGAGCAGCGTCCGGAACCCCTCCCCCGTCGCGCGCTCGGGTGCGACATAGAGCAGGTCGAGGTCGCCGTCGCGGTACCGCTGCCGCGTCTCGGCGCCATCGGCATCGACGCTGGTCAGGCTGGCGGCGCGAATCCCCGCCGCGCGCGCGCCGCGCAGCTGGTCGTGCATCAGCGCGATCAGCGGCGACACGACGACGACGCAGCCATCGAGCGCCACCGCGGGCAGCTGGTACGTCAGCGACTTGCCCGCCCCCGTCGGCATCACCGCCAATGTGCGCTCACCTGCCATCACGCGGGTGACGACGTCGGCCTGCCGACCACGGAAATGGTCGAAACCGAAGGTGGATTTGAGCAGGGGGAGGAGCGCGTCGGCGGACATCGGGACGGGCGATAGGAAGTTTGGCGCGGTGGGGGAAGCCCCGACCTCGACCATTCCAATCCTTTTCCCGTTCGCATCGAGCGAAGTCGAGATGCCGTTGGACTTCGCGCGGCGCTGAGGGGTGTCTCGACTTCGCTCGACACGAACGGAATGAAGGCTGGATTATACCAAAGTCAGCATCGCCCGCTCGGCCATCCGCGCCGCCGTCTCGCGTTCGGCCATCACGACATGGTCGGCGCCGCGCCGCACCAGATCGGCGACCTCCTCGTCCGAATGTGCGCGCGCGACGATCACCAGCCTGGGGTTGATCGCCCGCGCGCGTCGCACGATCGCCCCCGCCTCGACGCCTTCGGGGATTGCGATCAGCAGGGTCGAAGCCTCTTCGAGCCCGGCCTGCCGCAGGATACTTTCCTTGGTCGCATCGCCGACGATCACCGTCGCCCCCGTGGCGCGGGCAGCCGCCGCCATATCCTTTTGATCCTCGATCACCGTCAGCCCCTCGCCGCGTCCGCAGATCAGCGTCCCGATGTGGCTGCCTACCCGACCGAACCCGATCAGCACCACGCCCGCGTTACACAACGCAGCGGATTCCTCGCGCGCCATATCCACCGGCTCGGGTGCCGCGTCGGTGCGGATGCGCTTGACCGCCAGCGTGAACAGGATCGGGTTGACCAGGATCGACAGCAACGCACCCGCCAGGATCAGGTCGCGTCCGGTTTCGGGCAATACGTCCAGCCCGACCCCAAGCCCGGCGAGGATGAACGAAAATTCGCCGATCTGCGCGAGACTCACCGACACCGTCAGCGCGGTCTGGGTCGTGTGGCCAAAGGCACGGACAAGCGCGAAGGCGGCGAGCGATTTGCCGACGACGATGATCGCGACGGTCGCCAGCACCGGCCCCGGCTGTTCGACCAGCACATTGGGATCGAACAACATGCCGACCGACACGAAAAACAGCACCGCAAAGGCATCGCGCAGCGGCAAGGTCTCTTCGGCCGCGCGGCGGCTGAGCTGCGTTTCGCCGAGAATCATCCCGGCGAAGAATGCTCCGAGCGCGAAGGACACATCGAAAATCACCGCGGCGCCGAACGCTACCCCCAGCGCAATCGCCAGCACCGCGAGCCGGAACAGCTCGCGTGACCCGGTGTGCGCGACCCAGTGCAGCACCCAGGGCAGAATGCGCCGCGCGACGACAAACATGAAGGCGACAAAGCCGACGACCTTGAGCAGCACGATCGCCGCGGATTGCAACAATTGGTCGCCGCCGGCCGCATCGCCGCGGTCGCCGAACATCGCGGGGAGCAGGACGAGCGCGAGCACCATCACCAGATCCTCGACGATCAGCCAGCCGACCGCGATCCGCCCTTTTTCGGTCTCGATCATGTCGCGCGCCTGCAGCGCGCGCAGCAGGACGACGGTCGAGGCGACCGACAGCGCCAGCCCGAACACCGCGCTGCCCTCGATCGTCCAGCCGAGCCACAGCCCGAGCATGATGCCGAGAGCCCACGCCACCGCAATCTGCGCGATCGCCCCCGGCACCGCGATCTTGCGAACCGACAGCAGATCCTTCAGCGAAAAATGGAGGCCGACGCCGAACATCAGCAAAATGACGCCGATCTCGGCCAGCTGCATCGCCAGCCCGGTGTCGGCGACGAACCCCGGGGTGAACGGGCCGACGAGGATGCCAGCGAGCAAATAGCCCGCAATCGGCGAAATCCGCAATCGCTGCGCCAGCGCCGCCATCAGGAAAGCAACGCCAAGGCCTGCAACGATAGTTCCGATCAGGGTCGTGTCGTGCGGCATGGTTTCTGCCTAGGGGGATGCCGCGCCGGGGGTCAACCCAAGCCAATCGATCTCCTGGCGAAAAGCCTCAGCTTTCGCGCGGCACGCTGTCCGGAAACCAGCGCCGCCCGAACCAGAAGGCCAGGTTGACGAGCAGGATCAGCACCGGCACCTCGACCAGCGGGCCGATCACCGCGGCAAAGGCGACCGGCGACGCCAAGCCGAACGCCGCGATCGCGACCGCAATCGCCAGCTCGAAATTATTGCCCGCCGCGGTAAAGGCGACCGCGGTGGTGCGCGGATAATCGGCGGCGATCCATTTGCCCATCGCAAAGCTGATCACAAATTGCAGGACGAAATAGATCGTCAGCGGCACCGCGATGCGCAGCGCGTCGAATGGCAGCGTCAGGATTTCGCCGCCTTTCAGGCTGAACATCGCCGCGATGGTGAACAGCAACGCGACCAAGGTGATCGGCGCAATGCGCGGCAGAAAGCGCGTCTCGTACCAATCCTCACCCTTCGCGCGTACCAGCAGGGTGCGGGTCAGGAACCCGGCCAGGAAGGGGATGCCCAGATAGATCAGCACCGCCTCGGCAATCATCCAGGTGTCGATCGCGATCAGCTGCCCCTCCAGCCCCAGCAGCGGCGGCAGGAAGGTCAGGAAAAACCACGCATAGGCGCTGAAAAACAGGATCTGGAACAGCGAATTGAACGCGACCAGCGCCGCGACATATTGATTGTCGCCCTTTGCCAGCTGGTTCCACACCAGCACCATCGCGATGCAGCGCGCCAGCCCGATCAGAATGACTCCGGTCATATAGGCGGGTTCGTCGCGCAGAAAGATCACCGCGAGCACGAACATCAGCACCGGCCCGATCAGCCAGTTCTGGACCAGCGACAGCATCAGCACCCGCCGATCCTCGAACACCTGCGGCAGCGCGGCATAGCGCACCCGCGCCAGCGGCGGATACATCATCAGGATCAACCCGATCGCGATCGGCAGGTTGGTCGTCCCGACGCTCATCGCATCGATCCCCGCCGGCAGCGCCGGAAACAGCGTCCCCAGCGCGACGCCGAGCGCCATCGCGAGGAAAATCCACAGCGTCAGAAAGCGGTCGAGAAAGCCAAGGCGGCTGCGTTGCATGGGGTCGGTCCTTGATTGGAAATCGGCTGGGGCGGTCAGGCCGCGCCCGCCATCGCGCCGATAGCGTTCAGCGCGTCGCGCCGCTCCGCCGGCGTCATGGTTTCGAGCGGCAGCGTCAGCATCGCGCGCACGCGCATGTCGAGCAGACGATATGTTTCGGCAAAGGCGGCATCGACCGCCGCCTCGTCGCCGGTGGCATCGGCGGGATCGGGCAGTCCCCAATGCGCGCGCACCGGGGCGCCGATGAACAGCGGGCAGGTCTCGCCCGCCGCATTGCCGCACACGGTGATCGCGATGTCGATGCGCGGCGCATCGGGTGCGGCAAATTCGTCCCAGCTTTTCGACCGGTAAGCGCTCGTATCATAGCCCTCGCGCGCCAGCAGCCGCAGCGCGCCCGGATGCGGGACGCCTTTCGGCTGGCTGCCCGCGCTGAACGCACGGACCCGGTCCGCACCCTTGCGGGCGATCAGCGCCTCACCCAAAATGCTGCGCGCCGAATTGCCGGTGCACAGCACCAATATGTTCAGCCCGTCCCCCGCGGCCATGTCAGCAGCAGCCGACCTTGGCGGGTGCCGCCTGCGGCATCGTCGGAACGCAGCACGCGCCTTCGGCGGCACCCGCCGACGCCAGCGGCGCGAAGTCGGGGCTGTCGCCGTATACTGTCGATTCGCCATTGGTCAGGAAGGCTTCCCAGACGACGCCGTCAGGATCGGCGATCCAGCTCTTTTCGGACTTGGCGTAGCAACAGGTCGTCGCGCCTTCCTCCAGCACCGGCGCCCCGGCATCCTTCAGTCGCCCGTAAACCGCCGCGAGTTCGGCTTCATCCTCGACCTGCAAGCCGACATGCTCGATCCCGCGCTCCGCGCCGTCGCGCACCGAAATCGCGAAATTGATCCGCGGATCGTCGAGCATCCATTTGGCATAATCGGGCTTGGTCACGCTGGGCGCGGTGCCGAACAGCCCCGAGTAAAAGGCGATCGATTTGTCGAGGTCGCTGACCCCGACGTGCATGTGAAAACGGCTCATGCGGCAGTCCTTTCATTCTTGTCTTTGGTGTCACAGGGCGCGGCAGGCGCGCACACCGCCCCGCCGCAACAATTTTCCATCAGGAAGCCGAGCAGCGCGGTCATCGCGCCATAATCGGCGGTGTAGATCAGCGACCGCCCGTCGCGGCGCTGCGCGATCAGTCCGGCGTTGGTCAGCTGCGCGAGGTGAAAGCTGAGCGACGACGCGGGTACCCCCAGCGCCTCGGCAATCGCACCGGCGGCCAGCCCGTCCGGCCCGGCCTGCACCAGCAGCCGGAACAGCGCGAGCCGATGCTCCTGCGCCAGCGCGCCCAGCGCGCGAACAACGGTTTCCGATTCCATCGCGGCCTCCATGATTCGATAATCATCGAAATATGGAAATCGGAGCAGGGCGTCAACAAATATTTCGATAATATTCGAAATAACCGAACAAGGGCCCGTCTAAACCGTGCCCTCTTCCTTCTCCGCCTGCTGCCGCGCCCACATGTCGGCGTAGAGTCCGCGCATTGCCAGCAGCTCGTCGTGCGTCCCTGTTTCGGCGACGCGGCCCTTGTCGAGCACGATGATGCGGTCAGCGTTCGTCACCGTCGACAGCCGGTGCGCGATCACCAGCGTCGTGCGCCGCGCCGCGATCCGCTCCAGCGTGTCCTGAATCGCCGCCTCGGTGCGGCTGTCGAGGGCGCTCGTCGCTTCGTCAAGGATGAGCACCGGCGGGTTCTTGAGCAAGGTCCGCGCGATCGCGACGCGCTGCTTCTCGCCGCCCGACAGTTTCAGCCCGCGCTCGCCGACCTCGGTGTCGTAACCCTGCGGCAACAGCGCGACGAAGCCGTCGATCGCCGCGCCCTCGGCTGCCGCTGCAATCTCTTCGGCACCCGCGCCCTCGCGGCCATAGGCGATATTATAACCGATGCTGTCGTTGAACAGCACCGTGTCCTGCGGGACGATGCCGATGCTGGTGCGCAGGCTGGCCTGCGTGACCTGCGCGATATCCTGCCCGTCGATCAATATCCGCCCGCCCTGCGGGTCGTAGAAACGGAACAGCAACCGCGCGATCGTCGACTTGCCCGCCCCCGACGGCCCGACGATCGCCAGCGTCTCGCCCGCCCCCACCGCAAAGCTCACGCCGTTCAGGATCGTGCGGTCAGGCTCGTAACCGAAGACGACATTCTCGAACGCCACCGCGCCGCCGTTCACCGCCAACGCCGCCGCGCCCGGCGCATCCGAAATCTCGGGCGGCGTGTCGATCAGGCGGAACATCGCCTCCATGTCGATCAGCCCTTGGCGGATCACGCGATACACCATGCCGAGCATGTCGAGCGGGCGGAACAGCTGTGCGAGAAGCGTGTTCACCAGCACGACGTCGCCGACCTTATATTCGCCGACCGACCAGCCCCATACGGTGTACGCCATCGCTCCCGCGAGCGCGGCGTTGGTGATCAGGCTCTGCCCGATGTTGAGCCACGCGAGGCTGTTCTCGCTCTTCACCGCGGCGCGCGCATATTGGTCGGCGACGTCGCGGTAGCGGGCTTCCTCGCGCGCTTCGGCGCCGAAATATTTGACCGTTTCGTAATTCAGCAGACTGTCGACGCTGCGCCCGATCGTCAGCGTGTCGAGGTCGTTCATCCGCGTGCGCAGCGCGTTGCGCCAGTCGGTCACCTTGCGGGTGAAGATGATATAGACGATCACCATCAGCGCGGTGGCGCTGGCGAGCCCGAAACTGAACTTGGTCCAGAAGATGATGAGGACCGCGGCCAGCTCGATGATCGTCGGCGCGATGTTGAACAGCAGGAAATAGAGCATCGTGTCGATGCTCTTGGTCCCGCGCTCGATCACCTTGGTCACCTCGCCCGTTCGCCGCGCGAGGTGGAAGCGCATGCTGAGCGCATGGAGGTGGCTGAAGGTCGCAATCGCCAGCTCGCGGGTCGCATCCTGCCCGACGCGTTCGAACACGACATTGCGGAGGTTATCGAACAACACCCCTGCAAAGCGCGCGCCGGCATATGCCAGCACCAGCCCGATCGCGAGCGCGACGCCTTCCTCCATACCCGGCACCATGGCGTCGATCGCCGCGCCATAAAGAAAGCCCATCGACAGCTGGACGCCCTTTGACGCGAGCACGATCAGCCCCGCCCCGACGATCCGCACCTTGTGGCCGCGAGGCCCCGCGGGCCACAGATAGGGCAGGAAACGCTTCAGCGTATCGAGAACGGGGGGTTCCTTGGCCGCGTCGGCGGAAGAGAGCGTATCGGGCGGCATGCGCGCCCCATGTAGGGGTGCCGGGGCGGAACGCCAAGCGGGCATGATGGCGACGCGCCGGGTTATGCCGTCATGCGCGGCGCCCATTGGGTCTCACACAAAGACACAAAGAGCGCGGCGCGCGCAACAGGCGGAGACTCAGGCTCGCGCGAAGCGCATTTTTGATGGTCGCCTGCGGCGACGCGCAGATGATTGCGGGCTTGGCGCACCCCCTTTGTGTCTTTGTGTGAGACCCTCTTATTTCCGCTTCGCGCCTTTGCGCCTTCGCGTGAGAAAATCTTTCTCTACCGCGACTTGCTATACCGCGCATGGCGCATGATGCGGTCGATCAGGCGCCGTTCTTCGGACGTCGGGGTGGGGATGATCGCCGCGGGAGGCTCGGCACGGCGACCGAAAGATGGGCGGCGCGGGGGAACAAGCGGGGAGAAGCGCATCGGGGGCTTGCCTTTGTGACGCGGCGTCGCCCCCCGGCGCCGCAATGGTTCTGGTCCCTGCGCCCATGGTGAAGGCACAGGGTTGCAGAACCGTCAAAGGCGCTGGTTATTGTTTTCTTTCCGGTACGGTGAAGGTGCCGGTGACGCGCCCGCCGGTGCCGCCCGAAATCGGATTGCCGTCGGGACCGCGCGCCGCGCCGCGTCCGTCGACCGTCGCGCGGCCGCTGTTGAGGTCGATCACCAGCCGCCCGCCGCGCAGATTGTTGCCGCGCTGGCGCAGCTCGACATTGCCGACCATCGTGATCAGGCGGCGGTCGAGGTCATAGATCGCGACATTGCCCGATGCGCGTTCGTCGCCCTTGGTCACCACGACCCCGCCGGTCGCGTCGAGCCGGTTGACGTCGGTACCGCCCGATCGGGTGTAGGCGACGGTCATCCGCGCCGCGGTGACGGTCATCCCCGCCTGCGTCACGCGGACATTGCCCGCTATGACGACGCGGTCGGCACGGTCCTGCACCTCGATGCTGTTCGCGGCGAAATCGACCGGGGCGTTGCTGTTGTGATTGGCCAGCGCCTGCGCCTGTGCCACATCGCCGCCGGTTCCCGCCGACATCAAGGCCAGGCTGGTCAGCGCAAAGCCCGCGCCCGCCAGCAACATGCTCCTCAGCGGCGAAAAGCGGTTCATTTGAGCACTCCCTGGTTGATCCGCAGCCGGGCATTGCCCTCCAGCCGCACGATCCGCTGGTCAAGATCGGCCGACAGCTGATTGGCCGAGAAACTGCCGATGTTCAATGCCCCGTTGACGCCGCCCTGCCCCCGCAGGCTGCGTGTCTTGAGGTCGATCGACACATTGCTGGCGTCGATGCGATAGCCGTCGGCGCTTCTGACCTGCACCATTCCCGGCACCGCGACCTTTTCGGTCTCCATATTATAGGCGCTGTCGCGCGCAACGATCGTTGCCGGGCCGTCGTCGAGGCGGATCGCCCCCGACAGGTCGTTCATCCGCACGATCGGCTCGGCAGAACTTTTCTGCACCGCGCTGCCGGCCAGCAAGGCAAAGGGCTGGCCCTTGGCATCCTGGCCGCGATATTCGGCGCGCGTCACCTTCATCCGCTCGCTCGCCATGTCGACCTTGTCCTTGGCGAGCAGGAAACTGATCTCGGTGCGCTGGGTAAAGGGTGAAAAGACCAGCACCGCCGCGACGACACCGATCACCAGCGGCAGGCCGAAGCGCAGGATGCGCACGACGCGGTCGTGGCTAGACCCGCTTGCTGCCCACAGCTGGCGCATGGTGCGTTCAAGATCGGCGCGTTCGGACATCGAATCGGCTTCCGTCAGCTATGCGCAAAAATGTCGGTTTCGGGCCAGCCGGCCAAGTCGAGCGCGGCGCGCGTCGGCAGGAAATCGAAACAGGCCTGCGCCAGCGCGGTGCGTCCCTCGCGCGCCAGCCGCGCGTCGAGGATCGCTTTCATCGCATGCAGAAAGCGCACGTCGCTGGCGGCATAGTCGCGCTGCGCCTCGCTCAGCTCGGCGGCGCCCCAGTCGCTCGACTGCTGCTGTTTCGACACGTCCTGTCCCAGCAATTCGCGCACCAGTTCCTTGAGCCCATGGCGGTCGGTATAGGTGCGCACCAGCTTCGAGGCGATCTTGGTGCAATAGACGGGCGCGGTCACGACGCCGAGCGCCTGTTGCAGCGCGGCGATGTCGAACCGCGCAAAATGAAACAATTTCAACCGGTCGGGATCGGCCAATATGGCCGTGAGCACCGGCGCGTCATATCTGCTGTCCGGCGCAAAGCGCACCAGATGCTCGTCGCCCGACCCGTCGCTGATCTGCACCAGACACAGCCGGTCGCGCAGCGGGTTCAGTCCCATGGTTTCGGTATCGACGGCAACCGGTCCCGGCCCCAGCGCGCCCGCGGGCAAATCTTCTTCATGGAAATAGACACTCATGGCCCCGCCTTAGGCCAAGCCGCCTTGCCGCTCAATGACTGGTTTCGGGGGGCAGCGCCGGGATATGGGGCGCCGTGCCCATGCGTCTGCCAATAGAGTTTGGCCTTTTGAATTTTCCGTTCGCAGAAAGCTTCGCTTTAGGCTATATATTGCGTCGTTAGCGGCATGGGGCGAGTCTATGCCCGTGGTGAAGTGCGTCCCCGTCCGACGCAATGCGCCGATCAAATGGGGTATGGACGAACCGAAAGCGACTACTAGACAATGAGTTTCAACAAGGATCGCCGTGGCCAGCGCGGGCGCGGCAAGCGCGATGACTTCGGCAATTTCGACAGCTTCGAACCGGCTCCCTACGGCGGTGATTCCTACGGCGGCGGACGCGGCGGGTTCGGTGATCGTGACCGCGGCGGATTCGGCGGCGGCGATCGCGGCGGCGGCTTTGGCGGCGGTGACCGCTTCGGCGGCGGCGGCGGTGGCGGTGGTGGCTTCGGCGGTGGTCGCGGCGGCGGGATGCCGGCGCAGGTCGTCGGCGAAGGTCAGGGCACCGTTAAATTTTTCAACGCGGCAAAAGGCTTTGGCTTCGTCGCGCGCGACGATGGCGGCGAAGATGTCTTCGTCCACATCAGCGCGGTCGAACAGGCCGGCCTGCAGGGTCTGGCCTCGGGCCAGCCGCTCGGCTTCACGCTGGTTGAACGCAATGGCAAGGTGTCGGCGATCGACCTCAAGATCGAGGGCGAGCCGATGCCGGTCGAGGAATTTGCTCCCCGCCAGCGCGACGATCGCGGCGCCCCGGGCGGCGCACGCGGACGTCGCCAGCTGACCGGCGAACGCACCTCGGGCACGGTCAAATTCTTTAACACGACGAAGGGCTTCGGCTTTATCGCGCGCGACGACGGACAGGCCGATGCCTTTGTCCACATCAGCGCGGTGCAGCGCGCCGGCATGACCGGCCTTGATGAAGGCGACCGCGTCGCGTTCGATATCGAAGTCGACGATCGCGGCAAATTCGCCGCGGTGAACATCCAGCCGCATCAAGACTGATCGGCGGATAACCGGATAGGAAAAGGGCGGCTCGCGGGCCGCCCTTTTTTGTTTCTGGCGAAGAATTGGCAGCTATCGTCAACGATCGATTGGGCGATCACTCCTCCCTGCGACGTAGCCATGGGGAGGTGGCAGCGCGAAGCGGTGACGGAGGGGCAATTAGCGCCGACTTCGCGGCCCCTCCACCATCCGCTTCGCGGACGGTCCCCCTCCCCATCGCTGCGCGACAGGGAGGATCGTCAAGGGCAGCTCGCCACTCTGTCCCGGCCACTTTGTTCGCAACGACAACAAGCGACCGAAAGCCGACGTAAAGCCCTCTCCCCTTGGGAGAGGGGAATAGCAGCTCCCCACCCCAAAACCGCCAGGCTCAATATCCCAGCGTCGCTTCCAGAAACCAGATGCGCTGTTGCGTTTCGTCGGCCCAGCCGTCGACCAGTCCGCTCGTCGCGATGTCGCCGTCAGCCTCGGCCGCGGCCTTCACCTCTTTCAGCTGGCCCAGCAGCGTCTTGTTGTCCTCGGCCAGCGTCCGGATCATCGCCTCGGCGTCGACGCCCGTCGCATCGTCGTCGCGGATGGAGCTGCGGCGGCCGATGTCGCCGATCGACTGCAGCGTCCGCGCGCCATTCTTGCGTACCCGTTCGGCGATCAGGTCGGTCGTTGCAAAGATCTGCGCCGCCTGTTCGTCGAACAGCAGGTGCAGTTCGCGAAAGCGCGGCCCCTGAACGTGCCAATGATAATTTTTGGTCTTGAGATAGAGCGCGAAGCTGTCGGCGAGCAGCGCGTTGAGCGCATCGGCGACGGCGGGCTGGTTGTGCTGGGACATGGGAAGCATCCTTTCTGCTATCCCGACCATATAGCGCCGACCGCCCGACTTCGCCCATAAAAGCCCTCGCTTGCTGTCATCGACAAAAACGATGAAAACGCCGCCAGGTTCCTGCTTAGCCGATCAATCCGAACGCACCCAGCGCGGTGCGCGCGCCCCAGAGCAGCAGGATCGCCGCGGCCGCCCAAACTATGACGCGTGCCGCGCGCTGCCCGGCCAGCGCCGGGCCAAAGGCCAGGAACGGCAGCATCGCCAACGTCCAGCCGACGACCCCGCCGGCCGCCGCCCATTGTCCGGCCCCGCTGGTCGCGGCGAGCGCACCGATCAGGAAATGGCTGCGGTCGCCGAACTGGGCGACGAGCATCCGGCCCGCGAGCGCCGCGGGACTTGCCGTCACGGCCATATCGGCGGCGACCGCGGCGCGTCCGCGCCAAAGCAACCCGGCGGCGGCGGAAAGCATCGCGAACGCAACGAGCAAGGCCGCCACCCCCTGTCCGATCATCCGGTTGGCCACCGCCCCGGCGACCGCTGCGACCGATGCGTGGGCAATGAAGCTGGTGTAAAAGATCGCCACCACGAGGCGCCGGTCGGGCCGCGCGCCGACAAGTTGCGAGAGGAAAATCCCGCTGCGTCCGTCAGCATTGGCGAGCAGCACCGCGACCAGGGCCAGCATGATTGCATCCATGGCGACGGGTCTGGATCGTCAGGCGGTGGCGGTCAATGGCCGAGGCGCATTGCGACCGATGCCAGCCACGCCTCTTGGGCCGCGGCGGGCAGCGGCCCGCGCGGCAAGCTGGCCGCGTCGCTCATGGCGTCGAGATAGGTCAGGATCGCGGCGCGATAGCCGCCGCCCGCGACCGCCGATTCCAGCCGGCTGGCCAGCGTCTCGACCGCGGCAAAGCCGTTGTCGCGCGCCAGGCAGCGAATATCGTCGATGCCCTGGACGATCTGCGCCAGCGCGCAATGCGGCAAGTCATCGGCGAGCGCGCCGATCTGGCCGGTAATCCGGTGCTGGATGTCGAGATATGGGTCGGTCCGGATCTGCATCACTCACCCCCTGTCCTTTGGGGAACGTGCGCCGATATGGTTAACAGCCGGTTAGCGATGCCCGGCGGCGACGTGCTGGCCCTGTTTGCTGCGGTACATGTCGCGGTCGGCCGCGGCCAAAATGTCCGATTCGGTCATGCCGGTTTGCAGCATCGCGATCCCGAAACAGGCCGACAGCGGGATTTCATGCCCGTCATAGCGCGCCGGGGTCGCAGCCAGCACGTCGCCGAGCCGGCTGGTCTGCGCGCGCGCGCCTTCTTCGCTCGACTGGTCGAGGATCAACCCGAATTCGTCGCCGCCGATCCGCGCCGCGACGTCGGTCGCGCGGATCGATTCGGCGAGCCGTTTGGCAATTTCCATCAAGGCGAAATCGCCCGCCGCATGGCCAAAGCTGTCGTTGATATATTTCAGCTGGTTGACATCGACGAACACCACCGCGGCGCGCTCGGCATGACGTTCGAACCGGGCGATGCGGTGGTGGATCGCGGTCAGGAAATAGCGGCGGTTGAACAGCGGGGTCAGCGTGTCGCGTTCCGACACGCGCTCCAGCTCGGCAACGGCGATCTTCAACACGCGGTTTTCGCGGCGCAACGCGTCGCGTTCCCGGCGGACATCCCGCAGCTGGTCTTCGATAGAGGCGATGGGTGCGGCGCCGAACTGGTCGACCGCAATCCGTGCCCCCCCTACGCTATCCATCCAACGTCCCCGCAAGCGTTCCCTGTGGCGCCGGCGTCCGGCCGGTGCGTTCCAAGCAGCAACCCTAAACGCGACTTGATACCAATCGGTAAACGCCGCCAAAAGCGGCGCGCGGCGGCACGGCGTTGCCCGCGCGCGATGCAGTCGCTAGGGGGAAGGCGGCGGCGATTCACGCACGGGGCGCCGGCCAGGGCAGGAGGGATGGAATGGGCGAAACCGCCCCCATAGTCGGCGTCATCATGGGCAGCCAGTCGGACTGGCCGACGATGGCGCATGCGGTCCAGATCCTCGAGCAGCTGGGGATCGCGCACGAGGTGCGGATCGTGTCGGCGCACCGCACCCCCGAACGGCTGGTCGACTATGCCAAAAGCGCGGCGGAACGCGGGCTGCAGGCGATCATCGCCGGGGCCGGCGGCGCCGCGCACCTGCCCGGCATGGTCGCGGCGATGACCCGTGTGCCCGTGCTCGGCGTGCCGGTCCAGTCGGCGGCGCTGAGCGGGGTCGACAGCCTCTATTCGATCGTCCAGATGCCCGGTGGCGTGCCCGTCGCGACCTTTGCGATCGGCAAGGCGGGCGCGACGAACGCGGGCCTGTTCGCCGCCGCGCTGCTCGCCAACAACGACGCCGGTCTGGCGGCGCGCCTCGACGAATGGCGCCATGCCCAGACCGAAGCGGTCGCCCCCGCGCCGGTCCGCGAGGGCTGACGCTGTTGCTGTCCCCGGGCTCGACGATCGGCATCCTCGGCGGCGGCCAGCTTGGCCGGATGCTCGGCGTCGCGGCGGCGCAGCTTGGGTATCGCGTCCATATCTACGCCCCCGACCATGAAAGCGTCGCGGCCGAGGTCGCCGCGCACCACACGCAGGCGGCGTGGGACGACGAACCGCGGCTCGCCGCCTTTGCCGCGGGGTGCGACGCGGTGACGATCGAGTTCGAAAATGTGCCCGTCGACACCGTCCGTTTCCTGTCGGGGCATGTATCGGTGCGCCCCGGCGCGCAGGCGCTCGAAATCGCGCAGGACCGGCTGACCGAAAAGCAGTTCGTGACCGGGCTCGGCGGGCGCCCCGCCCCCTTTGCCGCCGTCCCCGACCGCGCCGCGCTGGGCGCCGCGCTGACCGAAATCGGCGCCCCTGCGATTCTCAAGACGCTGCGGATGGGCTATGACGGCAAGGGACAGGCGCGGCTCGCGACCCCCGCCGACGCCGATGCCGCATGGGACGGCATCGACCGGCACGCCGCGATCCTCGAAGGCTTCGTCACTTTCGCCCACGAATTTTCGGTGATTCTGGTGCGCGGTATCGACGGCGAGACGCGCTTCTGGGACAGCAGCGTCAATGTCCACGAAAGCGGCATCCTCGCCACCGCTGCGCTGCCGCCGCCGCAAATTGTCCTCGACCAGCAGGACGAAGCACGCGCGCTGATGGCGCGGATCGCCGACGATCTCGACTATGTCGGGGTGCTGACGGGCGAGTTTTTTGCCACCGACGATGGCCCGATTTTCAACGAGATGGCGCCGCGCGTCCACAACAGCGGGCACTGGACGATCGAGGGCGCGGTGACCAGCCAGTTCGAAAACCATATCCGCGCCGTTGCCGGGCTGCCGCTCGGCAGCACCGCGACCACCGCGCTGCCCGTCACCATGCGCAACCTGATCGGCGCCGACATCGCCACCGTCCCCGAACTGCTCGCCGACGGCAACGCGCACGTCCATCATTATGGCAAGGCCGAGGTTCGCAACGGGCGCAAGCTCGGCCACGCGACGTGGGTGGGGACTGCCCCCGCATGAACCACCCCGAAATCACCCTGATCCTCGCGCGCGCCGCCAATGGCGTGATCGGCGCCGACGGCAGGATGCCCTGGCACCTGCCCGCGGACCTGCGCCGTTTCAAGCAGCTGACGATGGGGCGTCCGATGATCATGGGGCGCAAGACCTTCGACAGTCTGCCCGCGGTGCTCGAGGGGCGGCGACATATCGTGCTCACCCGCGATACCGAGTGGCAGGACGAGGGCGCCGAGCCGGTGGCGAGCGTCGAAGAAGCGCTAAAGCTGGCGAACGCGCCGCAGGTGATGGTGATCGGTGGCGCCGAAATCTATCGGCTGTTCCTGCCGCTCGCCGACCGCATCGAACTGACCGAAGTCGCGCTCGAACCCAAGGGCGATGCAGTGATCGCCTATCCCGACCCCGCAGCATGGCGCGAATTGGCGCGCGAGGATCATCCCGCCGACGACGTCGGGCGCCCCGCCTACAGTTTCGTCACGCTGACGCGGCAGGGTGGATAATCGGATGACGCCTGACAGCCTCGTCATTGCGAGGAGCGCAGCGACGCGGCAATCCAGAATGTGTGTAAACCGCTCTGGATTGCTTCGCTTCGCTCGCAATGACGGCGCGATGCAGTCCGAAGCCGTGCCATACAGGAGAGAAATATGCGCCGTTGGCTGACCGCACTCCTGCTCATCATTGCCCTCGCCGCACTCGCCTTTTTCGCGCTGGCCCCCGGTATCATCGAGCGCGGTACGAACCAGATCGACGGCAAGCCGCTGCCGCAAGTCAGCGAACGCGCCAGGGCGCTGCACAAAACGCTGACCATCGTCGACCTCCACAGCGACACCCTGCTGTGGAAACGCGACATGCTCGACCGCGCCGGCCGCGGCCATATGGACTTGCCGCGGCTGCAGGACGGCAATGTCGCGCTGCAAATCCTGTCCAGCGTCACCAAGTCGCCGAAGGGGCAGAATTACGACGCGAACAGCGGCGATACCGACAATATCACCAGCCTGGTCGTCGCGCAGCTCCAGCCGGTGCGGACGTGGAACTCTTTGCTCGAACGGTCGCTGTGGCACGCCGAAAAACTGCACCGTGCGGTCGCGTCATCGGACGGCAAGTTGCGCGCGGTTGCCACCGCCACCGACCTCGACGCGCTGCTCGCGGCGCGCAGGGGGAAGCCGCTGACCACTGGTGCGCTGCTCAGCATCGAGGGATTGCAGAATCTCGAGGGCACGCTCGCCAACCTCGACAAGCTCTATGCCGCGGGCTTCCGCATGGCGGGGCTCACTCATTTCTTCGACAACGACCTCGCCGGGTCGATGCACGGCCTCAAAAAAGGTGGCCTTACCCCGTTCGGGCGGCAGGTTGTGACCGCGATGGAAGCGAAGGGTATGATCGTCGATATAGCGCATTGCAGTGAAGCCTGCGTCGCCGACATCCTGAAAATCGCGCGTCGTCCCGTCGTGTCCAGCCACGGCGGGGTGCAGGCGACGTGCCAGGTCAACCGCAACCTCAGCGACGAGCAAATTCGTGGTGTCGCTGCAACCGGCGGCCTGGTCGGCATCGGCTATTGGGACGCCGCGATCTGCGACACCTCGCCCGCCAGCATCGCACGTGCGATGAAGCATGTCCGCGACCTCGTCGGCATCCGGCACGTTGCGCTCGGCAGCGATTATGACGGCGCCACCACCGTGCGCTTCGACACGTCGAAGCTGGTTCAGGTGACGCAGGCGCTGATCGACGCCGGGTTCAGCGACGAAGAAATCCGCGCCGCGATGGGCGGCAATGCGGTCCGCGTGCTCAGGGCGGGGCTGGTCCCGCTAACGCCGCCCGCACCATGATTCGCCTCGACGGCCACACGCACATCGAAGAGCCCCTGCGCGGCGGGGTGATCGCGCTCGGCAATTTCGACGGTTTCCACGCCGGGCATCAGGCGGTTGTCGGCCGCGCGGTGCGCCATGCGCATGACGAAGGCCGCCCCGCGATCGTCGCGACCTTCGACCCGCATCCGGTGCGCTTTTTCAAGCCCGACGTGCCGCCCTTCCGCCTCACCACGCTCGACCAGCGCCAAGAGCTGTTCGCCGCGGCGGGCGCCGACGCGATGCTTGTCCTGCCCTTTGACGCGGCGCTTGCGGGGACAACCGCCGAGGATTTCATCACCGGCCTGCTGCTCGACCGCTATGGCGCCGCCGGGGTCGTCACCGGCAGCGACTTTGTGTTCGGCAAGGGCCGCGGCGGCGACGTCGTCACCCTCGCCGACCATGCCCGCCGCCTCGGCTTCTTCACCGAAATGGTCGCCCCGGTCGAGGATGACGCGGTGATCTCGTCGAGCCGCATCCGCGAGGCGCTGCACGCGGGCGACTGCGCCACCGCCGCGCGCCTGCTCACCCGCCCCTTCACCGTGCGCGGGGTGGTCCAGCACGGCGACAAAAACGGCCGCCTGCTCGGCTTTCCGACCGCGAACCTCGACATGGGCACCTACCTCCGCCCGCGTTACGGCATCTATGCCGTCACCGGGAAACTGCCGGACGGGCGCGAACTCAAAGGCGCCGCCAACCTCGGCATCCGCCCCAGCTTCGATCCGCCCAAGGAATTGCTCGAACCGCATTTCTTCGACTTTGCGGAGGATCTCTACGGACAGGAAATCGACGTCGCCTTCCACGCCTTCATCCGGCCCGAGGCCAAATATGACGGCATGGACGCGCTGATGGCGCAGATCGCGGCGGACTGCGACAAAGCGAAGGCGCTGCTGGCAGATATCTAATCCCTCTCCCATTTAGGGAGAGGGCAGCGAGATTTGCCAGCTTGCTGGCTTAGTCGCAGCGGGTGAGGGGTGGCGCGCTATCGACAGGTCACACCCCCTCACCCAGCTTCGACTAGCGAACAAGTTCGCAAGTCTGCGCAACCCTCTCCCTTGAAGGGAGAGGGACAGAGGTTTGCGCCCACGCGATTCTGCGCTAAGCGCCGCGCACCATGACCGACACGCCCGCAACCGAACAGCGCGATTACCGCGACACCGTCTTCCTGCCCAAGACCGACTTTCCGATGAAGGCCGGCCTGCCGCAGAAGGAGCCGCTGATTCTGGCGAAATGGCTCGGGGGCAATCTCGAAGGCCAGATCCGCGCCGCGCGCGCCGGGCGCGAGCAGTTCATCCTCCACGACGGCCCGCCCTACGCCAATGGCGACATGCACATCGGCCATGCGCTCAACCATATCCTGAAGGACATGGTCGTCCGCACCCAGACGCTGAAGGGCAAGGACGCGCCCTACGTCCCCGGCTGGGACTGCCACGGCCTGCCGATCGAGTGGAAGGTCGAGGAGCAGTATCGCAAGAAAAAGCTGAACAAGGACGAGGTGCCGGTCGAGGAATTCCGCGCCGAATGCCGCGCCTATGCGCAGCATTGGGTCGACACCCAGCGCGAGCAATTGAAGCGCCTTGGCATCGGCGGCGACTGGGACCATCCGTATCTGACGATGGATTATGAGGCCGAGGCCACGATCGTGCGCGAACTGCTCAAATTCGCCGCGAACGACATGCTCTATCGCGGCGCCAAGCCGGTGATGTGGTCCCCGGTCGAAAAGACCGCGCTCGCCGAGGCCGAGATCGAATATGAGGATATCGTCTCGACCCAGATCGACGTCGCGTTCGAGATCGTCGAGAGCCCGATCGCCGAGCTGGTGGGCGCGCATGCGGTGATCTGGACGACAACCCCGTGGACGATCCCGGTCAATCAGGCTTTGGCCTATGGGCCGGAGATTGATTATGTCCTTGGGGTTTTCCATGGCGGCGTGTTCCTAGATGATGACCAGCATCCTTGGGCGCCATCGAAAGCAGGTAAGGTTCTGATCGCTGCTCCGCTGCTCGAAGCCTTCTCGCTCCGCGCGCAAGTCGATAACTTTGAAGAGTGGCGCACAATCAAAGGCTCCGACCTCGCCGGCACCATCGCCCGCCACCCGATGCACGCGCTCGGCGGCTTCTTCGCGCGCCCGCGTCCCTTTCTCGCGGGCGATTTCGTCACCACCGACAGCGGCACCGGCCTCGTCCATATGTCGCCCGACCATGGCGAGGACGACTTCGACCTCTGCAAGGCGAACGGCATCGACCCCGTATTCGCGGTCGAGGGCGACGGCAAATATCGCGAAGACTGGGGCTGGCTCGGCGGTCAGGGATCGGTCATCAACCCCAAATTCAACGCCCCCGACGGCCCGATCTGCACCGACCTGCGCGAAGCCGGCGGCCTGCTCGCGGCCTCGGCCGATTACAAGCATAGCTACCCCCACAGCTGGCGCTCGAAGGCGAAGGTAATCTATCGCTGCACCCCGCAATGGTTCGTGCCGATGGACCGGGTGATGACGCATATCGAGCCCAAGGCGCCGCGCGAGCAGCGCTGGGAAAGCGAAGGCGGCGCGATCAACCCCGCCGAGGAGCCTCTCTGCGCCGCGCCGACGCTGCGGCAAGCCGCGATGCACGCGATCGACCGCACGCGCTTCGTCCCCGAAAAGGGCCGCAACCGCATCGGCAGCATGGTCAAGGACCGCCCCGACTGGGTGCTGTCGCGCCAGCGCGCGTGGGGCGTGCCGATCACGCTGTTCGTCGACCGCAAGACCGGCCAGTACCTCAACGACCCGCAAGTCAACGACCGCATCGTCGCGGCGGTAAAGGCGGGCGGCGTCGACGCATGGAGCGACGCGCGCGCGCAGGAATATCTCGGCGACCAGTACAACGCCGCCGATTACGAACGCATCACCGACATCCTCGACGTCTGGTTCGATTCGGGCTGCACCCACGCCTTCGTGCTGGAAAGCGGCCGCTGGCCCGCGCTCGTCCGCCACGACGGCGGCACCCACAGCGCCGACCTGTATCTGGAGGGCAGCGACCAGCACCGCGGCTGGTTCCAGTCGTCCTTGCTGGAGTCCTGCGGCACGCGCGGACAGGCGCCGTACAAGGCGGTGCTGACCCACGGCTTCACGATGGACGCCAAGGGTCTGAAGATGTCGAAGTCGCTGGGCAACACGATCAGCCCGATCGACCTGATGCGCGACTATGGCGCCGACATCCTGCGCCTGTGGGCGCTGTCGGTCGATTTCACCGAGGACCACCGGATCGGCAAGGAAATCCTGACCGGCGTCGCCGACCAGTATCGCAAGCTGCGCAATACGTTCCGCTATCTGCTCGGCGCGCTCGAAGGGTTCAGCGAGGAGGAGCGCATCACCGACATCGCGGCGATGCCCGAACTCGAACGCTATATGCTCAGCCTGCTCGCCGATCTCGACGCCAAGCTGGCCCGCGCAGTCGATGACTTCGACTTCAACAGCTACACCCGCCTGCTGTCGGATTTCTGCAACGAAGACCTGTCGGCCTTCTATTTCGACATCCGCAAGGACAGCCTCTACTGCGACATCGGCCCCGCCGCCCCGCTAGGGACCGCGAAGCGCCGCGCGTATCGCACTGTGCTCGACACTTTGTTCCACGCGCTGGTGCGCTACGCCGCGCCGGTGCTGGTGTTCACGGCTGAGGAAGTGTGGGGGACGCGCTATCCCGACGAAGGCAGCGTACATCTGCTCGAATGGCCCAACCTCGACCATCTCCTGCTTCCCCGCGAAAGCGGGGATCCAGAGCGTGCGTCGGCTGACCCCACCCTGGGTTCCCGCGTTCACGGGAATGTCGAGTTGATGGAGCGTTGGAGAAAGCTGCGCGCGCTGCGTGTTCAATTGACGGAGGCTATTGAGCCTAAACGACGCGACAAAACGATCCGTTCGAGCCTCGAAGCCAATGCCGTTGCGATTGTGTATGAACCGGCAGCCAAGGAATTGCTGGATAGTTTAGATTTTGCAGAGATCGGCATCGTGTCACGTTGCAAGATATTGTTGGGTAATTCCGACGCGCTATCTCTCGAAACAATCGCCCGCACTCATGGGAATTTCCCTGCTCGTTTTGAGATAGAGCCCACCACCGACCACAAATGCGGCCGCTGCTGGCGCCACCTCCCCGAAGTTACCGAGGACGGCAACTTGTGCAATCGCTGCGAAACAGTATTGAACCCGGCATGACAAGCTCTCGTTCGCCGCACCTGCGTTTTGGCCTGTTGATCGCCGCCTTCGCCTTCCTGCTCGATCAGGTGACCAAATGGGTCATCATTACCCCGCTGTCGCTGGAAGCGAAGCGGGTGATCGAAATCGCCTCTTTCTTCGACCTGCGCTGGGCCGAAAATTGCGGCATATCGCTGTCGATGTTCGCCAGCTGCACCGACACGACGCGCTGGACGCTCGTCGCGGTGACCGGCATCGTGGCCGCCGCGGTCGGCTTCTGGATGACGCGCGAGCAGGCAAAGGGCGATGTGATCGCGCTCGCGATGATCCTGGGCGGGGCGCTCGGCAATATCGTCGATCGCGTGCGCTATGGCTATGTCGTCGATTATGCCGACCTGCATATCGGCGAATTTCGCCCCTTCATGATCTTCAACGTCGCCGATGCGTGCATCACGCTCGGCGTGCTTTTGCTGGTTGCGCGCGCGCTGCTCTTGGGCGAAAAGGCCTCCGATGCGGACGCCCGATCGTCCGTGAAGTAAACGGGGCGCATAGGAGTTATTTGCAGTGAACCGGACCAAAGTCATCCTGACCGCCTCGATCCTGGCCACCACCCTGTCGGCCTGCGGGTCGAACAATCTGTTCAGCCGCGACCGGCCCGATGAATTTGCCGTGTCGCGTCAGGCGCCGCTCGTCGTGCCGCCCGATTTCGCGCTGACCCCGCCCGCCCCCGGCACCGCACGTCCCGGCGGCGAAACCACCGCGGAACAGACGCTGCGCGCGCTGTTCGGCGGCCCCTCGGCGCGCAGCGCGAGCGAAGCCGCGGTGATCGGCAGCGCCGACGGCGCGCGCGCCGACCCCGGCATCCGCAGCCAGGTCGGCAGCCCCGACACGCAGGTCGTCGACAAGGGCCTGGTCGTCCGCGACATCCTGGCCGCCCCCGAAGGCGACGGCCGCGACGCGCAGGCGGCGATCCCGGGCGCCTGAGTCCATCTCAGCTAATCAATAAATCCCCGGCCCGGCATCGCCCGGGCCGTTTTCTTTTGACGCGCGCGGCAGCCATGCGTCGCCCCACGCCTTGATCGCGTCATAGGTCGGGCGCAGCGCTTCGCCCGCCGCGGTCAGCCGGTATGCCGCGCGCTTCCCTTCCGGCGGCACCCGCTCCATCACCCCCGCCTCGACCATCCAGCCCAGCCGCGAGGTCAGCGCGGCGCGCGAAATGTCCAGCCGCTCGATGAAATCCTCGAAACGGTCGAAGCCGAGGAAGGCTTCGCGCAGGATCAGCAGCACCCAGCGGTCGCCGAGCAGCCGCGAGGCGCGGCCGACGGCGCAGGGCGAGCGCGATGGCACATAGTCCTTCATTAGTCTGGATTTAAGACTTGACGCCGCCGTGCGCAAGCGACGATAAGGTCTGCAATCCAGACTAAACAAGGCTCTCCCCCATGCGCGGACACCGTTTTGCCAGCAACGACGAAGCCGTCGCTTATATGAAAAGCGTCGCGGTCGACGCCTCGGGCTTTACCGCCTTCCTCGGCGTCGAACCGCTGCGCTGTTTCGAGGGTGAGGCCGAACTGCTGCTCGCGCTACGCCCCGACATGACCCAACATCACGGCTTTGCCCATGGCGCGATCGTCGGGCTGATGGCCGACAACGCCTGTGCCTGGGCGGCGAGCAGCGTGATCGGCGACGTCGTCACCGGCAGTTATACGATCAACTTCCTCGCGCCCGCCAAGGGCAGTCACCTGCGGTCGCGCGGCACGGTGATCAAGGCCGGCAAGCGCCAGGCGATCGTCCGCGCCGATGTCTGGGCCGAAGGGGACGGCGAAGCGCCGCGCCGCTGCGCGATCGCGCAGGCAACGATCGTCCCGGTCGGCTAACGAAAAATCTGCGACACGACGACAAATAGTACGAGCGCCTCGACCATCGCGCGCGACGCATGGCCGGCGGCGCGCCAGTAACCGCAGCGCAAATGGTGGGCGAACCACAAGATCTGGAGCGTGCCGAACCACAGCAACGCAAAGACAAGCAGCGCCAAACCGGCCACCTCCCACTCGATGTGCTTCGTCCGCATCAGGATCGAGGACACGCTGACCATCATCGCAAAGGGCGCAGTGACGTAGCATTGGCTGTAAAAGGGTGGTTTGAGCGGCCCGCGGTCGAGCTTCACATGCCGCGCGCGCACCATCCGCGCCGCCATGATCAGCGGAAAGATGCTGAAAAACGCGACCCGCACCAATATCAGGCTGCTGTCGTCGCTGATAAAGGCGCTTAGCCCGGTCTTGTCGAAAACGATCTGGTCCTGTCCAAGCAGCGACAGTTCGGCGGCGTGGGTCAGCGCGATGGTCAGCAGCAGGAACAAGGGCGGCGACAAAGTGTCGCTATATTGCCGCGCCGCCGGATCGCCGAGTTCGCTGTCGGCATAATCCATCATCTTGAGCGGCTGCGTCAGCGCGCGCCACAGCGTGACCGGATAAAAGACCAGCCACGACATGATCTCATAGAGCAGTTCGTCGAGCGACTGGATGAGTTTCAGGAAATCCATTGGCCCGCCCCCATGTCCCGACAATCATCCATCGCGCTGATCGAAATGTCCACTATGGTTCATTCCCGATCGATATTCTTGTCGGCCAATCCAAAATGTTATACTTGTATAGCAAAGGAGACTGCCGATGCTCGCCATCCGCCTCGACAAGCAATTGGAAGATCGGCTCGCAAGCGCCGCGAAGCGGTCTGGCCGGACAAAAACCGCACTCGCCCGCAAAGCGATCGAGGAATATATCGACGATCTCGAAGACATCGCGCTACTCGAAGAAGCGCTGAACAATCCTGACGCGGGAAAAACGGTATCGCTAGAACAGATGCGGCGCGAGCTTGGCCTGGACGCTTGATTTCGACGCAGCCGCACGCCGGCAGCTTCGCAAGCTGCCGCGCAATGTCGGCGAGCAAATTCTCGCCGGCTTGCAGCAGATCGCCGCCTTGGAAAACCCGCGCCAACGCGGCAAAGCCATGGTCGGCGAGCGAAAAGGTTATTGGCGCTATCGCATCGGCGATTATCGCGTCATCGTGCGCATCGAGGATCAAAGGCTGGTGATCGTCGTGATCGCCATTGGCCACCGGCGCGAAGTGTACCGCTAGGCCCGAACCCCCGCTTCCTCGACACCCGCGCTGTTGTGGCGCAGCGCCTTCAGCACGCAATCGACGATCTGCGGCGCGTTGAGCCCCGCGGCGTCATATTGCAGTTCGGGCTTGTCCTGATCCTGGAACATGTCGGGCAGGCGGAGCGTGCGCAGTTTCAGCCCGGCGTCGATCAGCCCCTCGTCGCTCGCCAAGGTCAACACATGCGCGCCCAGCCCGCCGACGCTGCCTTCCTCGACCGTCACGCACACTTCGTGGCTCGCGAGGGTCTTGCGGATCAGCTCCTCGTCGAGCGGCTTGGCGAAACGCAAATCGATGACGCTCGTCGACAGCCCGCGCGCCTCCAGCGTGTCGGCGGCCTTCAGCGCTTCGCCCAGCCGCGTCCCGAGCGAGAAGATCGCCACCGTCTTGCCGCTGCGCACAACGCGCCCCTTGCCGATCTCCAGCTTCACCGGCACTTCGGGCAGCGCGACGCCGGTGCCGTTGCCGCGCGGATAACGGAAGGCGATCGGGCCATCGTCATATTCGGCGGCGGTGTAGGTCATATGGACCAGCTCGGCCTCGTCCGCCGCCGCCATCACCACCATGTTGGGCAGCGTCGCCAGATAGGTGACGTCGAACGATCCGGCATGCGTCGATCCGTCGGCGCCGACCAGCCCGGCGCGGTCGATCGCAAAGCGCACCGGCAGATTCTGGATCGCCACATCATGGACGACCTGATCGTAAGCGCGCTGAAGGAAGGTCGAATAGATCGCGCAGAACGGTCGCATCCCCTGCGCCGCGAGCCCCGCGGCAAACGTCACCGCATGCTGTTCGGCGATGCCGACGTCGAAGCTGCGCGTCGGATGCGCCTTGGCGAACTTGTCGACGCCCGTCCCCGACGGCATCGCCGCGGTGATCGCGACGATACGCGGATCGCTGTCGGCCAGCTTCGCCAGCGTTTCGCCGAAGACATTCTGGTACGCGGGCGGTCCCGGCGGCGCCTTTGCCTGCTCGCCGGTGATGACATCGAATTTCTGGACGCCATGATATTTGTCGGCCGCCGCCTCGGCGGGGGCATAGCCCTTGCCCTTCACCGTCACCGCATGGATCAGCACCGGGCCATGGTCGCTGTCGCGGACATTTTCCAGGATCGGGATCAGATGGTCCAGATTATGCCCGTCGATCGGCCCGACATAATAAAAGCCGAGTTCCTCGAACAATGTCCCGCCCATCGCCATGCCGCGCGCATATTCGTCGGTCTTTTTCGCCGCCTTGTGCAGCGGCTCGGGCAATTTGCGCGCAAAGCGCCGCGCGATTTCGCGCAGCTCGATAAACGGCCGCGACGACACCAGCTTGGCCAGATAGGCCGACAGCCCGCCGACCGGCGGCGCGATCGACATGTCATTGTCGTTCAATATGACGATCAGCCGGTTGCCCGCCTGCTTGGCATTGTTCATCGCCTCATAGGCCATGCCCGCCGACATCGACCCGTCCCCGATCACCGCGATCGCACGGCCCGGCTGGTCCTTCAGCTTGTTGGCGATCGCAAAGCCCAGAGCGGCGCTGATCGACGTCGAGCTGTGCGCCGCGCCGAACGGATCATATTCGCTCTCGCTGCGCTTCGTGAACCCCGACAGCCCGCCGCCCTGGCGCAAGGTACGAATGCGGTCGCGACGTCCGGTGATGATCTTGTGCGGATAGCATTGGTGGCCGACGTCCCACACGATCTTGTCGCGCGGGGTATCGAACACATAGTGGAGCGCGGTGGTCAGCTCGACGACCCCCAGCCCCGACCCCAGATGGCCGCCGGTGGTCCCAACGGCAGAAATCATCTCGGCGCGCAGCTCGTCGGCGAACTGGCGGAGGTCTTCAGGCTTCAGCTTGCGGAGGTCGGCAGGGACATCCACCGTGTCGAGCAGCGGCGTATGCGGTCGATCAGTCATCGGGCCGTCATACTGGTAACCACCGATACTGTCGAACGAAAAGCCAACCCTATCCCCTCCCGCTTGCGGGAGGGGCGGCGAGACTTGCGAACTTGTTCGCTAGTCGCAGCGGGGAGGGGAGGGGTTATTCGCCGCCCTCGTCGCGTTTCGCCGCATCGACCTGCGCGTACAGCCCGCGCACCATCAGGTCGGTGAACACCAGCATCACCCCGATCATCCCGACCAGCAAGGCAACCGCGGCGACCGGGAACGGCCCGATGCTGTCGATCCGGCCTTGCCGCATCAGGACCGCCAGCATCACCGCAACGATCATCAGCGTATAGCCGGTCAGGCGACCGATGCGGTTCATGCGCCCGTCAGCATCGCGGCGCCACGGAATTCGCGCTGCGCTCGGGAACCAAAGGCCGGGCGGCGCGATTGGGAGGGTTTGAGGATGCAGCGGCGCATGACCGGCACGATGCGTTCAAAACGGCGGTTCGGCAAGACGAACTATTTGCAATCGCTGGGTGATCGCATAGACCCTCGGTCACGAGGGGCAAGAATAGAGGATAGATGCCCGATATGACGCCGCTCTCCCGCATGAACCGGACGATGTGCAAGGCGGGGCTTGTTGCCCTGTTCGCGATAGCCGGAATCGGCGCATCGCCGGTTGCGGCCGAGGATGCTGCTCCCCCGCCCGCGCTGGTCGAATCGCTGGACCCGGTTGCGACGCCGGTCGCCGCGCCCGCCGCGCGCTATCTTCAGACGACGGGCGACATCGATGACGAGATATTGCTTCCGGCGGCGCGCGACGACGATCGCGACGACGACCGCAAATGGTCACGCAACTATTTTTCGGTCGCCGCCGGCGCGCTGAGCGTGCCCGACTATAGCGGATCCGACGAGCGGCGTTTGCTCCCCGCCTTTTATGTGCGCGGGCGCTACGACGGCTATTCCTTTTCGACCCGCGGCACCAATTTGCAGGTCGACCTGATCCGCCAGCGGCGTGGGCAAAAGACCGATTTCAAATTCGGCCCGATCATCAGCCTGCGCGCCGACCGCTCGGGCAGCGTCAAGGACGCGCAGGTCGCCGCGCTCGGCAAGCGCAAGCTGGCGGTCGAGGCCGGGCTGTTCGCGGGGGTCACGCAAACCGGCGTCATCACCAGCGCGCACGACCAGCTCGGTTTCCGCGTCGTCGCGCTCAAGGATGTGTCGGGCCGTCACGGCAGCTGGGCGGCATCGCCGACGATCGATTACGGCACCCCGCTGTCGAAACGCGCCTTCGTCGGCGTGTCGGCGTCGATGAACTTCTATGGCAAGGGGTTCGGCCGCTATTATTACGACATCGACCCGCTGGGCAGCGCCGCGAGTGGCCTGCCGGTATACAGCGGCGCGGGGGCCAAAGCGGGCGCCGGCAAATATTCGTTCGGCGTGGCGGGTGCCTATTCGCTCTCGGGCGACCTGCGCAAAGGCTTCGTCCTGATCGGCGGCGCGCAGTACAGCCGCCTGACCGGCCGCTTCGCCGACTCGCCGATCGTGGCGCAGGCCGGCAAGCCCGGCCAGTGGCTGTTCGGCGGCGGGCTGGCGTATCAGTTCTGAGGGGTTGCGGCTGATTGCGGTCTTTTGCCCGAAGGGCAATGTCAGAACAGGATTCGCGCAGAGGCGCAGAGAACGCAGAGGGGAGCGCGGTTCAACTCTGCGATCTCCCATGAGGCGCTTCGTCGCCCGTGTCATCATGCTGATCATCG
>NZ_JADKYM010000012.1 GCF_015475875.1 Sphingopyxis solisilvae
CTTCGAATATCACATGACAGGCCATCGCCATTGCCGCATCGCGCAGCGCCGCGATCCGGCGTTCGCCGGAGAACCTTGACCCGCCTGCTTCAGGATATTCGCCGCGCGCTTGTACCCCGCCAGCAAATTCGCGCCGTCGTCAGTCGCCATAAACGCCTGCAACGCCTTCACCCGCGCCAGCAGCCGAACCAGATCATCCTCGCCGCCGAGCGCGAACACCGCATCGATCAGGTCGTGGCGGACACCGGCTTCGCGCTGCTGGACCTTGAGGCGGTCGGCAAAGAATTCGAGCAAGTCCTGCTTGGAGATGATAATCTTCTGAAAATTTTGTTCCAGAAGCGGAAAGCGCTCCCAGTCATACGACACTGGCAATTCATCACGAACGATGCGCTTCGCTTCTTCGTCACTTACAGCTCGTCCAAGAACCTCAGTAAGTTCTTGCTTGATAGCCTGCATTTGCGAAACGAACTGACGGAAACCAACCGCTTTGATCGCCCGCTCCAGCGCATCCGCCAAAGAGAAACGCAATCCGGCATTCAGGATGAGCTGGATCGCCCCAAGCGACGCGCGGCGAAGAGCAAAGGGATCGCGCGAGCCGGTGGGCTTCTCCTGCTCAAAATAAAATCCAGCCAGCGTATCCAACTTATCCGCCAAGCTCACAGCCACCGTCACCGGCGCGGTCGGCACGTCATCGCCCTGCCCGACCGGCTTGTAATGGTCGCGGATCGCGTCGGCGACGGGATCGGGCAGGCCTTCGGCGCGGGCGTAGTAGCCGCCCATCAGGCCTTGCAGTTCGGGGAATTCGCCAACCATTTCGGTGACGAGGTCGGCTTTGCACAGGCGCGCGGCGAGTTCGGCCTGGTCGGCGAGCTCTTGCTTGTTCTCCGGCGAAAGCCGGAGCCCAGGGCTGCCTGACGCTGTCGTTTGCTCTGTGCCGCTCTGGGCCCCGGCGTTCGCCGGGGAGCGGTCTGTGACGATGCCTTCCTCGACCAACCACCGCGCCAGCTTCGCAATCCGCTCAACCTTGTCGGCAACCGTCCCCAACTTCTCGTGGAACGTGATCCGGTCCAGCTTCTTCGCGTGGTCCTCCAGCTTAGTTTTGCGATCCTGCTCCCAGAAGAAGCGCGCATCGGACAATCGCGCCGCCAGCACCTTCCGGTTCCCCGCAACAATCTCTGCCCCGCCATCCTGCGCCGCGATATTCGCGGTGCAGACAAAGCCGTTCGCCAGCTTACCCGCGCTGTCGTTCACGACGAAATACTTCTGGTTCACCCGCGCCGTCAACTGGATGACCTCGGGCGGCACCTCCAGAAACGCTTCGTCGAAGCGCCCGAGCAGCGGCACCGGCCATTCGGTCAGCCCGGCATTCTCGATCACCAGCCCCTCGTCCGCGACCAGCGTCAGGCCTGCATCGGCCGCGGCCTTGGCAGCGCCATCGCGGATGATCGCCTGCCGCTCCTCATGGTCGACGATGACGTGGCAAGCGCGCAGCTTTTCGGCATAGTCCGATGCCGAGCCGATCGTGATTTCGCCGGGGCAGTGGAAGCGGTGGCCGCGCGTCGCATAGCCCGACGCAACCCTGCCGACCTCGCACGGAATCAATTCCTCGCCAAAGATCGCGACGATGCCGGAGAGCGGGCGGACCCAACGCAGGCTTTCGCTGCTCGCGCTGTCCTTGCCCCAGCGCATCGATTTGGGCCAGGCGAAGGCGCGGACGATCGCGGGGATCGCCTCGGCCAGCACCTCGGCGGTCGCGCGGCCGGGTTTGTCGATCACCGCGAAATACACGCCGTCGCGGTCTTCGAGCTGATCCTGCGTCAGGCCAGTCTTGCGCAGGAAGCCTTCGAGCGCCTGCGGCGGCGCGCTGCTGCGCGGCCCTTTGAGTTCTTCGCTGAGCGCGGCGGTCGCGTCGGGCAAATTCTTGGCGATCAGCGCGAGGCGGCGCGGGGTTGACCAGATGCTGAGGTCGCCGACATCGATGCCCGCGGTCGCCATCTGGGCGCGGAACAATTTTTCGAGTTCGGCGCGCGCGCCGGCCTGCATCCGCGCCGGGATTTCCTCGCTGCGCAGTTCGAGAAGAAAATCGGTCACAGCGTCCAGCCCGGATATTTTGCAGTCCACGCCGCCGACTGACTGTCGATCCACGCCTTGCAGCTGCCTTTTGCAAGGTCGCGGACGCGCGCCATGTAGTTGGCGCGTTCCTGGACGCTGATAACGCCGCGCGCCTGGAGCAGGTTGAACAGGTGGCTGGCCTCGATCGCCTGGTCATAGGCCGCGAGCGGCACCCCGGCCTCGATCGCGCGCTGGCACTCGGCCTCGGCCGCCTTGAACCCCGCGAACAGGCTGTCGGTGTCGGCAACCTCGAAATTCCACTTCGAGAATTGGCGTTCATTTTCAAGGAACACGTCGCCGTAGCTGACCGCCGCAACATCGCCGACCGCGTCCGAAAAGCGCAGGTCGTACACATTGTCGACATTCTGGATATACATGGCGAGGCGTTCGAGCCCGTAGGTCAGCTCGCCTGCGACGGGCTTGCAGTCGAAGCCGCCCATTTGCTGGAAGTATGTGAACTGGGTGACCTCCATGCCGTCGCACCAGACTTCCCAGCCCAGCCCCCACGCGCCGAGCGTCGGGCTTTCCCAGTCATCCTCGACGAAACGGATGTCGTGGAGCAGCGGGTCGATGCCGATCGCGGCGAGGCTGCCCAGATATTGCTCCTGCAGGTCGGCGGGCGACGGTTTCAGGATCACCTGATACTGGTAATAATGCTGGAGGCGGTTCGGGTTCTCGCCATAGCGGCCGTCGGTGGGGCGGCGGCTCGGCTGGACATAGGCGACGTTCCACGGCTCAGGTCCGAGCGAACGCAAGGTGGTCGCGGGGTGAAAGGTCCCCGCCCCGACGCGCATGTCATAGGGTTGCAGGATCGCGCAGCCGCGCGCGCTCCAATAATTGTGGAGCGTCAGGATCATGTCCTGAAAGCTCAGGGCTTTCTTATCCGCCGCGTCGGCCACCTTTTTCCCGTCTTTCGCAGGTGCAACAATGTTCGCCGCCCTTGGCCCAGCAGGGCCGCAGGGTCAAGGGATCGGCACGTCCATATTCGCCCCCGATGTCACCGTCGCATTGCAAAATGTAAGGCGTTGTTGACATGGTCAGCGAATCATGTCATTTAGTCAATAACACCTGACATTCGGTCAGGTACGCATGACGGAACACCGATGAACAACCAGCTGAAAGTGCTGCGCGCGATGCGGAACTGGAGCCAGGCCGAACTGGCCGACCGGCTCGACGTGTCGCGGCAGGCCGTGAACGCGATCGAGACGGGCAAATACGACCCGTCGCTGCCGCTCGCGTTCAAGCTGGCGCGGCTGTTCGGCATGCGGATCGAGGAAATCTTCGACGATGGTCACGAAGGACGCCATGATGAACATTGATCCCAAGTCGCAGCGCAGGCCGTCGATGTGGGCGCCGGTCCTGATCGGGCTGGGTACCGCCGCACTGGCCGGCGGCTTCGCAGGCTACAACCAGGCGGCGGTCGAACATGGAGATGCCGCGCTCGCGCCGTGGGTCGGCCCGCTGGTGGCGATCGCCATCGGCGGCATCGCGCTGGCGCTCTATGTCCGGCGGCACGCCGACTGGTTCCGCAGCTGGTCGCCGCGCAAGCGGCTGTACTGGATCAGCCTGACGCTGTCCGGCGCACTCGGCTTCGTCGCCGCCATGGTCATGCAGTCGGGACCGCAGGGGTCCGACGGCCTGTTCAGCAATGCGGCGATGACGCCTACCGTCGCAATCGCCTTGTCGGCGATGTCGGTCATCGGGCTGGCGATCGCGCTGGTCCTCTACCATCGCACCGTCGACGATCATGAACGCCACGCCTATCATCTTGGCGCGCTCGCCGGCTTTTATGCCTTTGTCTTTCCGTGCCCCGTCTGGTGGGTGTTGTGGCGCGCCGATCTGGCGCCGCCGGTAGAGGCGATGCCGCTGTTCGGGCTGTCGCTGGTCGCCAACATGATCGTCTATTTCTGGTTCAAGTTCCGCTGATCGGATTTGCTCTCCCCTTCCCTGTAAGTACCGGCCATAAAGGCCAATAATGAAAGGATATTCTCCCGTGAAAAAATGGTTCAAAATCCTCGCCACGACCTGTGCGGCCATCCCCTTTGCCCAGTGCGCGGTGCTGCCCGGCGGCAATATCGCCGTCGCTGCCGAGCCCGTCACCGCCGCGACGGCAACCGCGCTGACCGAGGCCAATCCGGCGCTGTGGGTGGTCAAGGACGAGGACACCACCGTCTATCTGTTCGGAACCGTCCATGTGCTGAAACCCGGCCTCAGCTGGTTTGACGCGGCGGTCAAGGACGCCTTCGACAAGTCGGACGAAATGATGCTCGAACTGGTGCTGCCCGAAGACCAGGCCGCGGTCGCCAACACGATGATGCCGCTGGCGATGGACAAATCGGGCAAGACGCTGCCCTCGCGCCTGACCGCCGAAGAGCTCAAGGCCTATCAGGCGGCGATGACCAGTGTCGGCCTGCCGGCCAACACCTTTGACATGTTCAAGCCCTGGCTTCCCGCCATGACGCTGTCGGCGCTGCCGCTGAGCAAGCACGGCTATGATCCCGAACAGGGTGTCGAAAAGCAGCTGACAAAATTTGCCAAGGACAGCGGCAAGCCGGTTGCCGGGCTGGAAACGCTGGAACAGCAGCTCGGCTTTTTCGACAGCCTGCCCGAAACCCAGCAGGTCGCCTTTCTGAATTCGGTGGTCAAGGATTTGGACAAGCTGGGGCCGGTGCTCGACAAGATGGTCGTGCTGTGGGCCAAGGGCGATCCCGACGGACTGGCCGCCGCGATGAACGAGAGCATGGCGGCGACGCCCGAACTGGCGCAAACCCTGCTCTACGACCGCAACGCGCGCTGGGCCGAGCAGATCCAGGCGCGCATGGAACAGCCCGGCACGGTCTTTGTCGCGGTCGGCGCCGGGCATCTCGCGGGCGAAAAGAGCCTGCAGGATTATCTGGCCGAACGCGGGCTGACCGCGGCGCGCATCGACTATTGACGACGCCGCCGTATCCCGCCGGTCGATGGGGTCGCCGCCTTGCGGCGGCCCTGTTGCCGTTGTGGCTGGTCGCCTGCAAACCCGCCGAGCCGCCGCCGCAGGCGCGGCCCGCGATGTGGCTGGTGCAGGATGCCGATACACGCATCTATATATTGGGGACGATGCACGCGCTGCCGCCGCGCACCGAATGGGCGACGGGACCGGTTGCGCACGCCATCGCCGCCGCCGACGAACTGGTGATGGAATTGTCGCCCGCCGAGGTCGAAAAGGCCGGAGGCGAATTTCAGCGGCTGGCACAGCGCAGCACGCCGCTGGCGATCACCGACCGACTGTCGGGCCGCGCGCTGGCCGGGTACCGCGAACTGGAGAATGCTGGCGCGCGGCTGAACGGCGACAAGCTCGATGATTGGGCGCTGGTCATCCTGATCGGACAACATGCCGCGCGAAAGGCCGAATTGTCGACCGCCGACGGCGTCGAGACCGGGCTGACCCGCAAGTTCAAGGCCGCGGGCAAGCCCGTCACCGGATTGGAAACCGCCCACGGGCAACTGATGCTGTTCGAAACGCTCGACGCCGCGACCCAGCGCGCGCTGCTGGTCCGCGCGGCAACCGGGGCCGCCAAGGCGCCGACGGAGGTCGCCACCATGACCGCGGCATGGCGTCGCGGCGACATCGCTGCGCTGGAACAGATGGTCAACGAAGATGTCGATACCGTGCCCGCCGCGCGCGCGGCGCTGATCACCGATCGCAACCGCCGCTGGAGCGCATGGGCGGCGCGGCGGATGGACCGGCCCGGAACGGTGCTGATGGCGGTGGGCGCGGGGCATATGGTCGGCGACGACGGCGTCCCCGCTCTGCTGGCGGCGAAAGGGTTCGAGGTGCGGCGGGTGCAATAGGGCCGGTGGCGGCTTAGGGGTGGTGAACGGGCTTTCCCGTCGCTAACTGATTTCCCCTCCCGCAAGCGGGAGGGGCAGCGAGACTTACGAACTTGTTCGATAGTCGCAGCGGGGTGGGCCTTCTCACCGTCGTCGCCCACCCCCGACCCCTCCCGCTTGCGGGAGGGGAGAAGAAACGTCCGCAATTGGTCGTCAACGGTCCTTCCGCCCAGATCGGGGCCGAATGGCCGAAATGGGGCGTTAGCCGCCATCGCGGACGCGACTTCCCTGCCCGCACTTGCATTTCGCGCGCTTCCCCGCTAAGCGCCGCCGCTTCCGTCCATGGTCATCCCTGGAGGCGTGGCGGACTGTGTAATCTGTTTCGGAGAAAAATGATGAGCGACCAGCTGGTGCTGTCGGCCGAGACGCGTGAACGGGGAGGCAAGGGAGCCTCGCGTGAACTGCGTCGCGAAGGCCGCGTCCCCGCCGTTGTCTATGGCGGTAAAGAAGAACCCCTGATGATCCACGTCGAAGAAAAGCTGCTGATGAAGCAGCTGATGACGGGTCACTTCATGAACTCGGTCGTCATGATCGACGTCGGCGGCAAGCAGATCCGCACGCTGCCCAAGGACGTCGCGTTCCACCCGGTCAAAGATCGTCCGATCCACGCCGACTTCCTGCGCATTTCGAAGGATTCGAAGGTTCAGGTCGCGGTGCCCGTGGTGTTCATCAACGAAGAAGCCTCGCCGGGCCTGAAGCGCGGCGGCGTGCTGAACGTCGTTCGCCACGAGCTCGAACTGGTTTGCGACGCGGACAAGATGCCCGACGACATCCAGATCGATGTCACCGGTTATGACGTCGGCGATTCGATCCACATCAGCAATGTGACGCTGCCCAAGGGCGTCGAAAGCGCGATCACCGACCGCGACTTCACCATCGCGACGATCGTCGCCCCCTCGGCGATGAAGTCGAGCGAAGGCGATACGACCGTCGACAGCGGCGAAGATGCTGCCGAAGGCGGCGAAGCCTAAACACTAACCATCTTAACCCCTCCCCTTCAGGGGAGGGGTTGGGGTGGGGTTTTGCGGGGCAGCGCGAGGCCGATGGCCCACCCCGCTGCGACTAGGCAGCCAGCTGCCAAGTCTCGCTGCCCCTCCCCTAAAGTGGAGGGGATTTTTCGATGCAGCTCTGGGTCGGCCTCGGCAATCCCGGTCCGCAATATGCGATGCACCGCCATAATGTCGGCTTCATGGCCGCCGATGTCATCGCCAACGTCCATGATTTCCCGGCGCCCGCGAAGAAATTCCAAGGCTGGATCCAAGACGGACGCATCGGATCGCAGCGCATCCTGCTGCTCAAACCCGGCACCTTCATGAACGAAAGCGGCCGCAGCGCGCGCGCGGCGCTCGATTTCTACAAATTGACGGCGCAGGACGTCACCGTTTTTTACGACGAGCTCGATCTGGTGCCGATGCAGGTCAAGGTGAAACGCGGCGGCGGCGCCGCGGGCCACAACGGCATCCGCAGCATGATCCAGCATATCGGCGAAGATTTCCGCCGCGTCCGCATCGGCATCGGCCACCCGGGTCACAAGGACCGCGTCACCGGCCATGTGCTGGGCAATTATCACAAGAGCGAGTTGGAGCCGCTGGTCGATCTGCTCGGCGCGATTGCCGCCGAAGCAAGGTGGCTGGCCGACGGAGACGATGTGCGCTTCCAGAGCGATCTCGCGCTGCGTTTGCAGGGATAGGCAGAAGCTGGAAACGACCGGTTGCGGGCATCTAGCCCCTCCCCTTCAGGGGAGGGGTTGGGGTGGGGTCCATCGGCCTTGCGCAAGGCCGATGGACCCCACCCGCTGCGACTAACGAACAAGTTCGTAAGTCTCGCTGCCCTCCCCTGAAGGGGAGGGCGTAGTTCTACGCTACCGTCCGCTCTCCACCCAAAAGCCGCTGATTTGGCGTCCGACGCCAACTAGGGCATTATGGTTCCGAGAGGAGCCAACCATGACCAACCGCCATAGCCCCAGCCGCCGCGAGCTCATTGCCGGAGCCGCCGCGCTGACCGCCACCGCCCCTGCCCTGCTGCACGCCGCGACCCCGGCCGCAGCGCCATCACTCAAAGGCCGCACCATCCTCATCACCGGCGCGTCGAGCGGCTTTGGCCGGGTTGGTGCGCTTTATTATGCCGGGCTGGGCGCCAAGGTCATTGCGACGATGCGCAATATCCCGCGACCCGAGGCCGACACACTCGCCGCCGAGGCGGCGAAGGACAAACTCGACCTGCATATCGTCGAGATCGACGTGACCAGTGATGCCTCGGTCGCCGCGGGTACCGCTAAAGCGCTGGAGATCGCGGGCGGACGCATCGACACGCTGGTCAACAACGCCGGGATCGGCATCACCGGGCCCGTCGAGGTGCAGGATATGGCAGCGACGCAGCTTATCTTCGACACCAATGTCCTGGGCATCCAGCGGATGCAGCTGGCGTTGCTGCCGCAGATGCGCGCCGCGAAAAGCGGGCAGATCTTCAATATTTCGTCGCAGCTCGGGCGCGTCATCGTCCCCGGCGGCGGCCATTATTCGGCGACGAAATTTGCAGTCGAGGCGATGTCCGAACAGCTCGCTTATGAACTGGTACCGCACGGTATCGAGGTGACGGTGATCCAGCCGGGCGGCTATCCGACCAACGTCTGGGTCAACCGCAATGCCTATACCGGCGCTCTGAAAGAGCGCAGCAATCCCGCACTGCTCGCCGCCTACGAGCCGTTCACGCGCGGCATGGGGACCGAGGATGGCAGCGGGCGCAGCGCCGATCCGCTCGACGTGCCGCGCGCGATCGCCGAGATCATGGCGATGCCCGCGGGCAAGCGGCCGCTCCGCCGCGCGGTGCATCCCGGCAACAAACCGCAAGAGGCGATCAACCGCGTGTCGGCGGAGGTGCAGCTGGCATGGCTGGGCGGCGGTCCGCTGGGGCCGCTCGTCAAGGCAGTCCACGACTGACGGACACCGATGCAGCGCCCCCGCTTAGCAATGCTGGCGTCGGGGGCGACTTGGCGCTAGGGGCGCTGCAACGCCGGCGTCCTGCCGGTCACACGGAGTTCTTATGGGTTTCAAATGCGGGATCGTCGGACTGCCCAACGTCGGCAAGTCCACCCTGTTCAACGCGCTGACCGAAACCGCGGCGGCGCAGGCGGCGAATTATCCGTTCTGCACGATCGAGCCGAATATCGGCAATGTCGCGGTGCCCGATGACCGGCTGGAAAAGCTGGCGGAGATCGCGAACAGCAAAAAGATTATCGCGACGCAGCTCGCCTTCGTCGACATCGCGGGGCTGGTCCGCGGCGCGTCGAAGGGCGAAGGTCTGGGCAACCAGTTCCTTGGCAACATTCGCGAAGTCGACGCGATCGTCCACGTCCTGCGCTGTTTCGAGGATGACGACATCCAGCATGTCGAAAACAAGGTCGATCCGGTCGCCGATGCCGAGACGGTCGAAACCGAATTGCTGCTCGCCGACCTCGAAAGCCTGGAAAAGCGCGTCCCCGCCTTTGCCAAAAAGGCGGCGCAGGGCGACAAGGAAGCCAAGATCGCGGCATCGGTGCTGGGCCAGGCGCTCGACCTGCTGCGCGAGGGCAAGCCCGCGCGGCTGACCGATCCCAGGGATGACGAGGAAGCCCGGGTACTGCGCACCGCGCAGCTGCTGACGTCGAAACCCGTCCTCTATGTCTGCAACGTCGATGAAGGCAGCGCCGCGAACGGCAATGCCTTCTCCGAAAAAGTGTTCGCCAAGGCGGCCGCCGAAAGCGCGCAGGCGGTAGTCGTGTCAGCGGCGATCGAAAGCGAACTCGTCACGATGGAGATGGCCGACCGGATGGAATTCCTGGCCGAAATGGGGCTGACCGAAACCGGCCTGGCGCGCGTCATCCGCGCCGGATATGAACTGCTCCACCTGATCACCTTCTTCACCGTCGGCCCGCAGGAAGCGCGCGCGTGGACCGTGCATCAGGGCGCGACCGCGCCCGAAGCCGCGGGCGAGATTCACAGCGATTTCCAGAAAGGGTTCATCCGCGCCGAAACGATCGCCTATGACGATTATGTCGCGCTGGGCGGCGAAGCCAAGGCGCGCGAAGCGGGCAAACTGCGCGCCGAGGGCAAGGCCTATGTTGTGCATGATGGCGACGTGATGCATTTTCTGCATAGTTGATCTCGGCTTGTTCATGCCACCCCAGGCGCGCCTAGAAGCACGGAAGAGTGCATGCCATGTCGGCGAGTGGCGCCGCAAAAGCTATGATAACGTGATATGAGACAGGCACATACAGCGCCCAAGTTTATTGATTGACCTTAGGAAAATCCATTAATACGCTTCGATTAAACGATATAATTCGGGAGAGCCTTGGATGCATGTTCATTTCGGCTTCAATTACTTGGTAATCGCGCTTGCGACGCTCGCGATCGCTGCCCCGAGCACCACTGCAAGCGCCGCCCAGCCTGAACTGTTCCTTTCCGAGCCGGAAACGCAGGCCAGCATCTATTTTGAACTTGGTTCCCACACGATCTCGACCAGCGGTCTACAAACATTGGATGCCTTGGCTGGTCAACTGCGCAAAAGGTCATGGCCGTTTGAACTGCTTCTCACCGGGTACAACGACTCGAGTACCGGAGATGCCGAAAGCCTTGCGATCAGCGTACAGCGGATTGAGGCAGTCCGGAATGCACTCGTCGTCCGTGGCATTCCCGCCAGTCGCATCCGGTCGATTGCCGGTGGCTCGTACGAGATCGCGGTGACGAATCACAAAGGCGATGGTGTCAAAGATCCCCTATTCCGGAAGGTCGACGTCATGTTGAGTGTCTTGGAGTAGAGAATCGGATGCGCGGATTGTGCCGCGGCGGCTTTTCCACAATTCGGCAGTATCAGGCGCACAGAGAATGTTTTTCAGCGCAGCAACGTCGAAGGTAGAAGCCGAATGCTCTTTCTGCACAGCATGGGCGCATGCTAAAGACTTGGGGATGCTGCGACATCTGCTTCTGTTTTTGTTCCTGATCGGCCTGTCGCTGCCGTCGGTGGCCGTGCCGGTGCAGGCTGAAACGGTGGCCGCCGATTGTCATGGTGCGGCGCCCGCGTTGCCGCCGCATCATCAAGACGAACGGGACGGCGGCAAGACTGCCGGCCATATGTGCATCGGGTGCGTCGCCAACGCGCCGGCCGCGACCGTAACCGCGCCGGTCGCGCTGCCGCCGCTGGTACCGCCGGTGCAGCCAATGGCGGCGCTCGCGGGCGCCGACGTACCGCCCAGCATTCCCCCTCCCCGGCTCTGACCGATCGTAAAACCGAACCTCGATTTTCCGATCCTGTCAGGACGATAATATGTTGAAAACGCCTTTGTTGGCGGGCGCTGCCGCGCTCGCTCTCCTCCCGCTGTCCGCTGCAGCGCAAGATCATAGCGGGCACGATCCCCACGCGGGGCATGTGATGCCCGCCTCCAAACCCGAACCAGCCGAACCGGTCGACCATGGCACCATGGACCATGAGGCGATGGACCACGGGCCCGCAGCCTCCCCCGCCGAAGGATCGGGCACCGCGCGCCCGCCCGCCAACGAAGGCGGCCACACCGGCCTGCACATCGATGCCGGCGATGACTGGATGGTCATGGCGCACGGCTTTGCCTGGGGCGTCTATACCGACCAGTCGGGACCGCGCGGCGATGACAAGGCCTATGTCCAGTCGATGCTGATGCTGTCGGGCGAAAAGCAGACCGACTGGGGCCGTATCCAGCTGAAATCGATGCTGAGCCTCGAGCCGCTGATGTCGAACCGTGGCTATCCCAATCTGTTCGCGACCGGCGAAACGGCAGGCGGCGAACCCTTGGTCGATCGCCAGCATCCGCACGACCTGTTCATGGAACTGGCGGCGCGGATCGACGTCAATGTCGGCGATAACGCCCGCCTGTTCGTCTATGGCGGTCCGGTCGGCGAGCCCGCGATCGGGCCGAGCGCTTTCATGCACCGCAGCAGCGCGCGCTATAATCCCGAGGCGCCGATCACCCATCACTGGTTCGATTCGACGCACATCACCTATGGCGTCGCGACGCTGGGCTATGCAACGCGCGCCATCCAGGTCGAGGGATCGATCTTCACCGGGCGTGAGCCCAATGAAGAGCGGTGGGGGATCGAAACCCCGCGCTTCGACAGCTGGTCGTTGCGCGGGACCTGGAACCCTTCTCCATCGCTGGCAATGCAGGTCAGCCACGGTTTCCTGAAAGAGCCCGAGGCGTTCCATCCCGGCGAGAACGAGCATCGCACCACCGCCAGCGTCCACTGGAACAACGGGCGCGGCCTGTCGGCGACGGGCGCGTTCAGTGCCAAGAACCGCGACCCCGGCGCGACGCTGACCGCCTGGCTGGCCGAGGTGAACTGGAACATTGACGATCATCACACGCTGTTCGGGCGAATCGAAAATGTGAAGAATGACGAACTGTTCCCCGATCATGACGACCCGCTGCACGACGTGCCGTTCCGCGTGTCGAAATTCCAGGCGGGCTATGCCTATCGGCTGCCGATCAGTGGCCCGCTCAATCTGGCAGTCGGTGGCAGCATCGCCGCGTTCGACAAGCCACGCGCGCTCGATGCCGCCTATGGCAGGAACCCGATCGGTGCGACACTCTTTGCCCGATTGAGCATCGGTCATTGATGTAACCTATGGCTGGGCTATCGAGGGGCAGCGATTCGCGCCCCAACGGAGCCCAGCCATGTACAACCGCCGCCACTTCCTTGCCGGGGCGACCCTCGCCGGCCTCGCCGCCCCCGCCATCGTCCGCGCGCAGGGTATGTTCGGCGATTTTCCGTTCAGCCTTGGGGTCGCCGCAGGCGATCCGGCGAGCGACGGCTTTGTCATCTGGACGCGGCTGGCGCCGCAGCCGATGGAACGGCACGGCGGCATGCCGCAGGTCAATGTGCCGGTCGAATGGGAGGTCGCAAGCGACAGCGGCTTTCGCCAGATCGTCGCCAAGGGCACCGAACTGGCGCGCCCGCATCTGGCGCACAGCGTCCATGTCGAGGTCGCGGGACTGGCGCCCGACCGACCCTATTATTACCGTTTTACCGCAGGCGGCGAACGCAGCCTGCGCGGCCGCGCGCGCACCCTGCCCGCGCCCGGTGCCAGGGTCGAGGCGCTGAAATTCGGGGTTGCCGGGTGCCAGCATTTCGAGTCCGGCTTCTACGGCGCCTATCGCCACATGGCGCGCGAAGACCTGGCCTTCGTCTATCATTATGGCGATTTCATCTATGAATATCGGCAGGATTATCTGTTCGACGACGGGCTGCCGATCCGCCCGGTGCGCCAATATGCGCATCGCGCGTTGTTCGACGTCAATGATTTCCGCAATGCCTATGCCCAGACGCTGACTGACATCGACCAGCAGGCGGTACGCGCCACCCACGCCTTTCTGTCCAGTTTCGACGATCACGAGATCAACAACAATTGGGTGTCGCAATATGACAACTGGAAACTGAACCTCGACGAGAATGATCCCGATGCCGCGCCGCCCGAGGTCTTCCTGCTGAAAAAGCAGGCGGCGTTGCAGGCGTGGTACGAACATATGCCGGTGCGCAAGGCGCTGCTGCCGCGCGGCGGCGTAGTGAATGCCCACCGCGAGTTTCGCTATGGCGACCTGATGGCGATGCAGTTGCTCGACACGCGGCAATATCGCGACGACCAGCCATGCGGCGACGGCTTCAAGCCTGCCTGTCCCGATGTGTTCGCCAAAGATCGGCAGGTGCTGGGCAAGGCGCAGGAGGAGTGGCTCGCGCGCAACCTGTCGCGCGGCGGGGCGACGTGGAATACGCTGGCGCAGCAGGTGACGATGATGTCGCTCGACCGGCGGCGGCGGGCCGACGAGCCGCAGAAGATCGTCAATATCGACAGCTGGGCAGGCTATGAAGAACCGCGCCAGCGCATATTGTCGCGCTTTGCCGGGTTGAAAAACTGCATCGTGCTGACCGGCGACGAGCATCAGAATTTCTGCGGCGACCTGGTCCAGCGCGACAAGGTGGTCGGCGCCGAATTTGTCGCCACCTCGATCAGCAGCGGCGGCGACGGCAGCGACAAGCGGAGTGGCACCGACGAGTGGCTGGCGCGCAACCCCGAACTGAAATTTGCCAATGACCAGCGCGGCTATCTGGTGTGCGAAGTGGGCCGCGAAGAATGGCAGACGCATTTCATGGTCGTCGACAAGGTGACGACGCCAGTGAACACGCTGTCGAAACGCGCGACCGCGGTGGTCGAGAATGGCGTCGCTGGGATCAAGATGGCTTAGCGGGCAGCGGCCTTGAGCCGCGCGATAACATCCTCGTCTCTGATGCGGCGCCATTTCGCCTCTACAAAGCTGTGGATGCCGAACAGGAACAGTCCGGCGGCGACGAGCAGGTAGAGTCCGGCATGTTCGGTGAGCGCCGACAGCGCATCGCCCAGCCCCTTGACCTCGCCCGCCGATCCGAACCAGCCCGCGCGGACCAGCGAGACACCGATCACGGCGAACACGACCGCGCGCGCCGACAGCCCGGCGCGGCCGACCGGCACGACCCAAGCGGGGGCATCGGCGGCGACGCCATCCATAAATTCGGTCGTCCACGCTTTCGTCGCCTGATGCGCGGCGGCGGCGAGGAAACATAGTCCGATCGCGCCGAGCAAGGTGCCGCCCATCGGCATGTCCAGCAGCATGCCCGCCGCCGCCTGCTCCTGCTCGCCATTCCCGCCCGCCGTGTCGCCCGATGCGAGCCGCACCGCCGCCCATGCTAGAATGAAATGCGCGATGCCGCTGGCGGCATAGCCGATGCGGATCGCAATACCCTTGGCATCGTCGCCCTTGCCCTCGCTATCGAGCGCAGCGCCATACAGGCGATAGGCACCGTAAAGCACAAGCCCGATCGCCAGCAGAACGAGAAGATAGGGGCCACCCGACATCTCCTTTACCGCCCGGAACACGCCTTGCGGGCTGGCGTCGGACGCATTGGCGCTGGTCAGCGCAAAAACGGCCAGCAAGCAATAAACAAAGCCCCGTGCGCACCAGCCCGCGCGGGCAAAGGTTTCAAGGCGGCGCAGTCGGTTCATCGGGTTCGCTCCTGTCGGGATGTCGTCAAGCAACGTCCCGGCGCGAGCGCAGTTCCGTGGGCGTTTGGTTCCGGCCGATCAGTCGGTCATTGCCAGCTTGATCCAAGTCAACGCAATGTATGTGATAGCTTTTCCGCCAAGCTAAGCGGGTACGTCCGATATACGGTGAAGAGCGGACGTTGCCGGTCCTCCTCGGAACGGGAAGGATCGTTTGAGGCCGTAACTACTCGTCAGCTCGCCCTAAATCAGGAACATCATCGTCGCGGTGAAGAACACTGCAAAGCTTTGCAGGAACAGCCGCAGGTCGCTGCCGGCGAAGATTGTCGCAGGTTCGCGGTGCGCGGCGAGCGCGTGGCGGAGTTCGGCCTGCCAGTCGTCGGGCGCGCCGAGCCGCGCGATGGTCAGTTGCCGCGCCGTATGCGCCCGGATGCGACCGCGAATATCGATATGATCCGATTCCATGCCGCCACGCTAGGACGGCGTTAACGAATCGGTAAGGTTAAAAGATCGTTAACGCGCCCCGCGTGTCAAAGCGGTACAGCCCCGACAGTCGTCGCTATGCTTTTGGGAGGGGTCGGATACGAACGCTCGCGGTGTCGCGCGCGCCGACCTGAAACGGCTTGCACCGTTGCGGCCGCATCCGGGGGCCAAGGCACAGCCGCACCTCTTTGAGCCACCCCTGCCGGTCGGTGGTCACCGCGATCATCGGGGCGCTCACCCCCGGATTGACCGCGGCAAAGGCCCGGCGGACGCTACCCGCGGTCTGCGGCCGCGCCGCCAGCGCCGCCATGTCGGGAAAACGCACGGCGCGGAACAGGATCGCGGCGGAGAAGAAATAGGCGGCGGGATGCGGGCTCATGCAGGTGCCATGCTTGGCCCATTCGTGCTGGAGCAGCTGCACCGACGGCGTCATGCACAGATGCTCGCGCAGCACCGGCTGCGGCACAATCTTCGCCGGTCGGCACCATTGCGGATAGTCGCGGCTGTCGGTTTCGGGCCACAGCCCGTGGAGCACCCAGCCGAAGCGGCCGTTGTTGCCCGAACATTGAAAGCCGTCGCGCGCATCCTTTGGATTGCGCACCCCGGCGCAATGCTGCGGCGACCAGCTGAGGCTGAGCAGATAGCCGGTGACCGGCGGATTGCGCACCGGCTCGCCGCGCTTTGGCTGGTCGAGCCGCGGCACGGGGATGCGGTCGGGGAGTTTGCACGCGAGCGCCTGGGCGTGCGCGGCGGCGGGGGTGAGGAGCAGCGTCAACGTCGCCGCAAATCCCGGAAAACTAGACCAGCGCAAAATCAAGCCCGATGTCCGCCGCGGGGGCCGATTGGGTCAGGCGCCCGACCGACACATAGGTCACTCCGGTCGCGCCGATTTCGCCAATCGTGTCGAGTCGTACCCCGCCCGACGCCTCGGTCGGCACGCGCCCCCTCACCAATCGCACCGATTCACGCAACTGGTCGAGCGTCATATTGTCGAGCAGCAGGTGCGTCGCGCCAGCGTTCAGGGCCGGTTCGACCTGTTCGACACGGTCGACCTCGACGATGATGCTGGTGATTCCGGCGGCGACGGCGCGGCGCACCGCTTCTTCGACCGATCCGGCAACCGCGACATGATTGTCCTTGATCATCGCCGCGTCCCACAGCCCCATGCGGTGATTCTGCGCGCCGCCCGTCCGCGTCGCATATTTCTCCAGCACGCGCAGGCCAGGGATCGTCTTGCGTGTGTCGAGCAGCGTAGCGTCGGTTCCGGCCAGCGCATCGACATATTGGCGCGTCATCGTCGCGATGCCCGACAGATGCTGAACGGTGTTCAGCGCCGAGCGCTCGGCGGTCAGCATTGCGCGCGCATTGCCCGACAGGCGCATCAGGTCACTGCCCGCCGCAACCTGTTCGCCCTCGCCGACCAGAATCTCGATGTCCATCGCGGGGTCGAGGGCGCGGAAGAATGCTTCGGCGATTGGCAGCCCGGCGACGGTGATCGCATCACGGCTGTCCATAACCCCGCCGAAGCGGGCGTCGGCGGGGATCGTGGCGAGCGACGTGATGTCGCCGCGCTCCCCCAGATCTTCGGCCAGAGTGGCGCGAACGAAGGCGTCGAGGTCGAAATCGGGCAGGGAAAAATCGGTCATGGCGTCCGCGATAATGGGCAGCGGCAGCAAATCAACTTGACGTTTACGTCAACTAACGCTGACATGAGGCCTATGGGCGTCCGTCATTGCGAGGCGCCGAAGGCGACGCGGCAATCCAGGGACGGCACGAACCCGCTCTGGATTGCTTCGCTTCGCTCGCAATGACGAAAAACCAGAACAGACAGGAGAGACACCATGCAATCACCCATCTGCGCGATGCTCGACATCGAATTCCCCCTCCTCGCCTTCTCGCACTGCCGCGATGTCGTCGTGGCTGTGTCGAAGGCAGGCGGCATGGGGGTGTTCGGCGCCGCCTCGCTCCCGCCCGAACGGCTGGAGGAGGAACTTGCGTGGATCGACGCGCATATCGGCGGCAAGCCCTATGGCGTCGACCTGATCGTGCCGAACAGCTTTGCCGGCAAGGGCGAGGATCGCCGCGAACTGCCGCCGATCCCCGCGGAGCACAAGGCGTTCGTCGCGGGGCTGCTGGAAAAACACGGGGTCGATGACGGTAACCTCGCGCTCCCCGCCGTTGGCGGCGGACTGGGCGACAACATGACCGACGCGGGCGCTGCGGCGCTGCTCGAGGTCGCCTTCCGCCACCCGATCGGGCTGATCGCCAATGCGCTGGGCGTACCGCCGCCGCTGATGCTCGAACTGGGCAAGCGACACAAGGTGCCGGTCGCGGCGCTGGTCGGCACCCGCGACCATGCGCTGGCGCAGGTCCGCGCCGGGGTCGATATCCTGGTGGTCGCGGGCGGCGAAGCGGGCGGCCACTGCGGCGAGGTGGCGACGATGGTGCTCGTCCCCGAAGTGGCGGCAGCGGTCGAGGCGATCGGCGCGACCACCCCGATCCTGGCCGCGGGCGGCATCGTCACCGGGCGGCAGATGGCGGCGGCAATGGCGATGGGCGCGCACGGCGCCTGGACCGGATCGGTGTGGCTGACCACCGCCGAAGCCGAAACCAATCCGGTGGTGAAGGAAAAGATGCTGCTCGCCAGTTCGCGCGACACGGTGCGGTCGAAAAGCCGTACCGGCAAACCGTCGCGCCAGCTGCGCTCGCCATGGACCGACGCGTGGGAGGCCGAGGGTGCGCCGAAACCACTGCCGATGCCGCTGCAATCGCTGGTCAGCGAACCCGCGCTGCGCAAGGTCGATAAATTGTCCGAGGGCGGTCACGAAGGCGCCAAGGCGCTCGCGACCTATTGGGTCGGTCAGGGCGTCGGGCTGATGAACGAGGCGATGGGTGCCGGGCAGGTCGTGCAGGAGTTCAAGGCCGACTGGATCGCCGCCTGCGAACGGTTGAACGGCTTTATCGGCGACTGACCGGCGACGCGATCAGTCCAGCCCCAGCAATTTCTTGGCATTACCGTCGCGGATCTGTGCGCGTTCGGCATCGGTGAGGTCGAGCTTTGCGAACGCGTCGAGCGTTTTGGCGAGCGAGAATTGCGGATAGTCCGAACCGAGCAGCAGCTTGTCGGTGCCGACGTTGCGCATCGTCCAGATGAATTCTTCCTCGATCGGCGAATCGGCGGCGATGACGACGCTGGCGCTGATGTCGAAATAGACATTGTCGCCAAACAGGCTTTCGGCGGTGCGCGCCAGCGCGAGCGTGTTCCAGAAGCGGAACTGCAACGCCCCCATATGGGCAAAGATGAACCGCGTCTTCGGCGCCGCGAGCGCCAGGTTGAACAGCTTTTCATTATCGCCGGGGACGATGCTGGCATTGTCCATCAGCACGATCAGCCCGACCTCGCCGGCGCGGCGGACGAGCGCGAGCACGCGCGGGTCGGCGGCGTCGAATTGCTGGGTATGCGGGTGGATCTTGAGCAGCCGGACGCCGCGTGCCGCGACGCGTTCGACCTCGGCCAGCGCGGCGTCCCCGTCATAGGGGTGGACGGTGGCGATCGGGATGACGTCCTTGTGCGCCGCCGCCAGCGCGATGATGCCGTCGTTGCCCGCGCGGATGCGGTCGGGGTCGCCGGCGCGCGCCTGATTGGGACCGCCGAACCACATCGCACCGATGCCCGACACCAGCTGGCCGGAGGCCTTTGCCGCTTCGCGATAGGCGGCGAGCGATTCCTCGCCCTTCCACAGATGGACGTGGATATCGACCACCGGCTCGGCGGCCGGGGCGGCGGGCGCGAGCCCCAACGCCGACAGGGCAAGTGCAAACGACAGGAAACGCATGACAACTCCCGGCAAGATGACCGGCGGCGCTTCTGGCACAGCGCGGCGCGACATGGCAATGACGTGCGGGATCATATCGGCGGTCAGGGGCGCAGCACCACCTTCCCCACCACCGCGCGCCGTTCGAGCAGGGTGAAACCCTTGCGCCAGTCGGCAAGGTCGAGCGCGGCATGGACCTGCGGGTTGATCCGGCCCGCCGCCGCCAGCGAGTCGATCGCCGCCAGATTTTCGGCGCCGCGATCGGGGAAGCGGCGGCCATATTCGCCGGCGCGGACGCCGACGACCGAAAAACCCTTGATCAGCGGCATGTTGACCGACAGCTGCGGGATGCGGCCCGAGGCAAAGCCGACGACGAGCAGGCGGCCGCCAAAGGCGATGCAGCGGGTCGATTCGTCGAACACATCGCCGCCGACCGGGTCGAAGATCACATCGGCGCCGCGACCATCGGTCAATTCCTTCACCCGATCGCGAAAGCCCGGCCCGCCGTCGATGACGGCGTCGGGGCGATAGAGGCGGGCGACGGCGTCGCGCTTTGCGGCGCTGCCCGCCGCGGCGATCACCCGGACGCCGAGCGCCATCGCCAGATCGACCGTCGCCAGCCCCACCCCGCCCGCCGCGCCGTGGACGAGCAAGGTTTCGCCGGGCGCGACCTGCGCGCAGCGGACCAGCGCGACATAGGCGGTAAGATAGGCGACCGGATAGGCGGCGGCCTCGTCCCAGTCCAGGCGTTCGGGCTTGCGCCGCAATGCCGCGGCGGGGACGGTACAAAATTCGGCCATCGCGCCGAAGCGGTTGCCGCCGACGACCGCGTCGCCGACCTGCCAGTCGTCGACGCCGGGGCCGAGCGCATCGACCTCGCCCGCGAATTCGAGCCCGGCGACGAAAGGCAGATCGGGTTTCAGCTGATATTCGCCGCGGGTCATCAGCAGGTCGGGAAAATTCACCGCCGCGGCGCGGACGCGGACGCGCACTTCGCCTGCCGCCGGTTCGGGAACCGGCAGATCGACGAGTGCCGCGCCGCGATAATCGGGCTGCAAGTCGCTGATTTGCAAGGCCCGCATAAAAACCCCTTTCCTACATTTTTCCAATATGGTTCATTAACAGAACTGTACGAACCAATGGAGCGAATCATGTCCAACACCCCGACCCCTCGCCTGGATGCCGATGCGCTGATCGATGCCGTCATCGACCGCGAAGGACGATATGTAAACCACCCCGCCGACCGCGGCGGGCCGACCTGTTGGGGAATTACCGAGGCTGTGGCGCGCGCGCAGGGCTATACCGGACCGATGCGCAGCCTGTCGCGCAGCGTGGCCGCCGCCATCTATCGCCGTATCTATTGGCTGCGCCCCGGCTTTGACCGCATCGCGCAGCGCGCCCCGCAGATCGCCGCCGAGCTGTTCGACACCGGCGTGAACATGGGCACCGGCACCGCGGTCGGCTTTTTACAGCGCGCGCTCAATGCACTGAACCGCGCGGCGCGCGACTATCCCGACATTGCGGTCGACCGGGCGATCGGGCCGCGCACCCTGGCGGCGCTCGACGGATTTCTGCGCGCCCGCGGCAAGGCGGGGGAAACGGTGCTGCTGCGCGCGATGGAGGCGTTGCAGGGCGAACGCTATATCGCGCTCGCCGAGCGCCGCCCGAGCCAGGAGGCATTCCTCTATGGCTGGCTGGCGAACCGTATCGGTCAACACGGATAGATTTTTCGAGCCTCGAAAGACCGTAAACTTTGGCAACTTCCGGCGGAAGGACATGGATATGAGCATCATCGAAGGGCTGATTGGCCCCATCGCCAAGCTGATCGACAAGATCATCCCCGACCCCGAAGCGCGCGACCGCGCCAAGCTGGAACTGCTCAAGCTCGAAGGGACACAGGAAATGGAGGCGATCCGCACGCGGATGACCGCGATCGTCGCCGAAGCGAACAGCGCCGACCCGTGGACCAGCCGCGCACGGCCCAGCTTCCTCTACGTCATGTACGCGCTGCTGCTCTGGGCCATCCCGATGGGCCTGATCGCCGCGGTGCGGCCCGAGATGGCGGAGGGTATCGCGCGGGGCATGAACGCCTACCTGGCGGGCATTCCCGAGCCGCTCTACGCGCTGTTTGCGACGGGGTATCTGGGATATACGGCGGCGCGGGCGTGGGGGAAGGCGAAGGGGGTGGAAAGTTAGCGCGCAACTTGTGCCCCTGCGAAGGCAGGGGCCCATCACCGATCGGCGCGATTTTGAACCGGCAGAAGATGGGTCCCCGCCTTCGCGGGGACACACGCCTCGAAAGACGGAGCTAGCCTTCCACCACCGCCGCCAAATTCGCCAGCGAGCTGTTCAACCCCTCGATATGATCCTTCGCCGCAATCCCCGGCGGCACATGGTGCGCGTCAACCGTCACCAGCGTGCCGCCGCCCTGCCGCGACAGATACCAGTGCATCGCCATCGTGCCGGAAAAGCGCGGGTCGTCAGAGGCAAATTCGACCTCCCATATGATCAGGCGTCCGTCGTCGAGGGTCGGGATATAGACCTCGACGACATCGCTGTCGTCGTCACTCTTGGTCTCGGCGTCGGCATCGTCGAAGGTCAGCCGCATCAGAAAGCCGCCGCCCGCACGCAGATCGACCTGCTCGAATGTGCCCGTTGCTCCCGCGGGCGGCAGCCACCTCGCGAGCTTCGCCTCGCTGGTGAAGGCGGCGAACACATCAACCAGCGGTGCGGCGATCAGGCGTTCGGCATGATCGGTGCGCCGCGTCTTTTTCGTCGGCTTCAAGCGAGCGCGGCCTTCACCGCCGCCACCGCATCGTTCGCGGCGCCGCCGTTCGGGCCGCCGCCCTGCGCCATGTCGGGCCGCCCGCCGCCGCCCTGCCCGCCCAGCGCCGCAACCGCGGCCTTGACGAGGTCGACCGCGCTATGATTGCCCGTCCGGTCGTCGGTCACGCCGACCGCGACCGAGGCGCGGCCATCGTTGACCGCGACGAGCATCGCGACGCCGCTGCCGACCTGCTTCTTGAGCCCGTCGACCGTGCCGCGCAATTCCTTGGGGTCGAGCCCGTCGACGACTTGCGCGAGGAACGCGACATCGCCGACCTGTTCAACCGCCGGGCCGCTCGCAGCGCCAACGCCGCCGCCCATCGCCAGCGCCTTCTTCGCATCGGCGAGGTCGCGCTCGGCCTTCTTGAGCTGCTCGGTGAGCTGCGCGACACGCGCCGGCACCTCGTCGGGCGACGACTTGAGCGCCGCCGCCGCGGCCTTCAGCGCCTCGTCGCGGCTGTTCAGCCATTGCCGCGCCGCTTCGCCGGTCAGCGCCTCGATGCGGCGCACCCCCGACGAAACCGCGCTTTCGCCGACGATCTTGAACAAGGCGATGTCGCCCAGCGCGCGGACGTGCGTCCCGCCGCACAGCTCGACCGAATAATGATTGTCGGTTGCCTTGCCCATGCTGAGCACGCGCACCTCGTCGCCATATTTCTCGCCGAACAGCGCGAGCGCGCCCGCTGCGACGGCATCGTCGGGGGTCATCAGCCGCGTCGTCACCGGCTCGTTGCCGCGGATCTGTGCATTCACGTCCGCTTCGATGTCGGCGATTTCCTCTGCCGTCAGCGCCTTGGGGTGCGAAAAGTCGAACCGGAAGCGCTCGGCGGCGACCAGACTGCCCTTCTGCGTCACATGCCCCCCGAGCCGGCCCCGCAGCGCCGCGTGCAGCAGGTGCGTCGCGCTGTGATTGGCGCGAATGCGGTCGCGGCGCTCGGCGTCGACGGTCAGTTGCACCGTGTCGCCGACCTTCAGCGTCCCGGCTTCGAGCTTGGCCTGATGCGTGTGCAAACGGCCGAGCGGCTTGCCGGTGTCGCTCACCACCGCCTTCGCGCCCTCCAGCGTCGCGATCGTCCCCGCGTCGCCCATCTGGCCGCCGCTTTCGCCGTAGAAAGGCGTCTGGTTGGTCAGCACGACGACCGCGTCGCCCGCCTTGGCTTCCTCGACCGGCTGGCCGTCCTTGACCAGCCCGATGACCGTCGCCTCGCCCGCGGTCGAGGTATAGCCGGTGAATTCGGTGCTGCCATTGGCTTCGGCCAGGTCGAACCAGATGTCGTCCGACGCCTTTTCGCCGCTGCCCTTCCACGCCGCGCGCGCCGCCGCCTTCTGCTGCGCCATGGCGGCGTCGAAACCCGCGCGATCGACCGCGATATCCTGCGCGCGCAGCGCGTCTTCGGTCAGGTCATAGGGGAAGCCGTAAGTGTCGTAGAGTTTGAACGCGACGTCGCCCGCCAGCGTGTCGCCCTTGCCCATGCCGACGGTCGCCTCGTCGAGCAGCTTCAGCCCCTTGTCGAGCGTCTGGCGGAACTTGACCTCCTCGCGCTCCAGCGTCTCGGCGATCAGCGGTTGCGCGCGGATCAACTCGGGGTAAGCGGCGCCCATCTCGGCCGTCAGCGACGGCAGCAGCCGGTGCATCAGCGGGTCTTTCGCGCCGAGCAGATGCGCGTGGCGCATCGCGCGGCGCATGATCCGGCGCAGCACATAGCCGCGGCCTTCGTTCGAGGGCAGCACGCCGTCGGCGACGAGGAAGCTCGATGCGCGGAGGTGATCGGCGATGACGCGGTGGCTGGCCTTATGCGCTTCGTCGGCGGGCACATGCGTCAGCTCGACCGACGCCGCGATCAGCGCCTTGAACGTGTCGGTGTCATAATTGTCGTGGACGCCCTGCAACACCGCGGCGACGCGCTCCAGCCCCATGCCGGTGTCGATGCTCGGCCGCGGCAGATCGACGCGCTCGCCGCCCGGCAGCTGCTCATATTGCATGAACACCAGGTTCCAGATTTCGACGAAGCGGTCGCCGTCCTCCTCGGGCGATCCCGGCGGGCCGCCCCAGATATGGTCGCCATGGTCATAGAAGATTTCGCTGCACGGCCCGCACGGCCCGGTGTCGCCCATCGACCAGAAATTGTCGCTCGTCGGAATGCGGATGATGCGTTCTTCGGGCAGGCCCGCGATCTTTTTCCACAGATCGAACGCCTCGTCGTCGGTGTGATAGACGGTCGCGGTCAGCTTCTCCGGCGCCAGCCCCCAGGTCTTGGTAATCAGCGTCCAGGCATGATGGATCGCCTGTTCCTTGAAATAGTCACCGAACGAAAAATTGCCCAGCATTTCAAAGAATGTATGGTGCCGCGCGGTATAGCCGACATTGTCGAGGTCGTTGTGCTTGCCGCCCGCGCGCACGCATTTCTGCGACGAGGCCGCGGTGCTGTAGGGGCGCTTCTCAAGCCCCGTGAAGACATTCTTGAACGGCACCATGCCCGCGTTGACGAACATCAAGGTCGGGTCGTTGTACGGCACCAGCGGCGCCGACGGCTCGATATGATGCCCGGTGCCCCCGAAATAGTCGAGGAACGAGCGGCGAATGTCGTTGGTCGATGTCATGCGCGCGATCTAGTGCGGCGCGGCGCGTTTCTCAAGCGGAACGCGCGCGCCGGACACTCGATCACCGGCCACAGATCGCATTGAGGTCGTCATTGGACAGATTGCCGCGGTCGACCAGCGCCTGCGATATCGACCGCAGGTCATATTGCGCGATACGAAATTCGCCGGCGCGCACCCGGTGGACGGTGATCCCGCCGCAGGTCCCGGCGACGCCCGGGTGATCCATGACCACCGTGAAGAAAGCGTAGGCGCCCGGATATGCGGCATTTTTCGGATTGTTCAACCAGGTTTCGAGGCGGGGCAGCAGCTTGCCCTTCCCCGTCCAATGCATTTTCATGTCACGGATCAGGCGTTCCATATCCTCCTTGGTCGCCTCGGTCGCCGGGTCCATCATTTCGGCCGCCGCGGCGCTGTTGCCGCCATCCATATGCGCCAGGAAGCGGTTGATGAAGCTGTTCGCCCCCTGCGTATCAGCGGCACTGGCCTTCCAGTCGGCTGGAACCGGCTGATAGGGATCGGTCGCGGGATCGTAACAAGAAATGCTTTGGGTGTAATTTTCGATGACCGTGATGCTGCGCGCGGTGTCGACGCGGTTGTCGAAGCGGAACCGCCCGAAACGGACGCTAAGCGCGCCGCAGCGCCGTTTCGCCAGCGTCGAAATGCGCGCGACGATCGCGTCATACTCGGTCGCGTCGAAGGATTTGACCTGCGCCTGATACCCGCGACCGGGGACTTCGACGATCTTGATCTCCGGCGCGGCCTGCGCTGCCGCCAGCATCGCCGCGATGATCATCATTCCCATTTTATCCCCCAACACCCCCGACGCGGCACCGGCAAACCGGTCCCTGCCGCGATTCGGCACGATGCGACCCGCAACGACGGTGCGCAGCAAGCACCCGGCGTTCAAGAAAGATTTCGTGGCTTGTCAAAAGGCCGTCGCGATTCCCTTGCCGAGATAACAGGGCAACTGGCGCATCACGTCGGCCTTGGGAACGCCCTCCTCGATCAGTTCGGGCGGCACCTCCGACGTGTCGGTGCGCACGACGGTCCATTCGGCGCCAGGCGCAGTGCGGTGGACGACGACATAGCCGCAGTCCATCGTCCGGTCGGGACGGTCGCCGCGGAAGTCGAACGCGGCGTAAAGCCCCGGCGGCTGGCCCGCGGGATCGGCGTACCAGCTGACGCGCAACACGCGGAGCGTGCCGTCGGCCCACAGCACCGCGCGTTTGCGCAGGTTCATTTCCCATTCGAGCCGCGGGTTCGCCGCCTGGAACGACAGGCGCAGCATCGCATAGGCGCTGGCATAATCGCGTTTCGCCAGTGCCATCGTGTAAGCGGCGAAGCGGTTCATCGCGGCACTTTCATCCGCCGCCGCGACGTTGAACGCCGCGCCGTCGGGGCCGGCCGCGACGCGCTCCACCTCGGGACCGAGCAGCGGCACCTGCGCCGCCGCCGCGCCGCTCAGCAACCCCAGCGCGGCGAGCGGCAGCCAGCGGCGCCGGTCAATAGCCATAATAAGCGCCGCCCTTTTCGCGCGCGCGCTGCCAGGCGGGGCGTGCGTGACAGGCGTTCACGAACGCCGCGAGCTTGGGATAGCGCGGCGCCATGCCCTGCATGATCGCGATTTCGGCCGGAAAGCTCAGCATGATGTCCGCCGCCGACAGGCTGTCGCCGATGAAGTGCCCGCTGTCGCCGACGCGGCTTTCCATATAGGCAAAATGCGCGTCGAGCTGTTGATTGATCCGCGGTTCGAGCGGCGCCGCGGCTTCGCCGAGCCGCGCGGTATAGATGCGCAACAGGATCGGGGTCATCGCCGATCCTTCGGCAAAATGCAGCCATTCGAGATGGCTGACATGGTCGTCGGTGCCGCGCTCGGGGACTAGGTGCCCGCCGCCGTGGCGGTCGCACAGATATTCGGTGATCGCCCCCGACTCGATGATGACGCGGCCATCGTCCTCGATCACCGGCGATTTGCCGAGCGGGTGCACCGCGATCAGCTCGGGCGGCGCGAGGTTGGTGGTCGTGTCGCGGTCGTAATATTTGATCTCGTACGGCGCACCGATTTCCTCGAGCAGCCACAATATGCGCTGCGAGCGGCTGTTGTTCAGATGGTGGACGATCAGGGTCATTTCACTCTCCTCAAAGGGTCAGGCCTTGTATGTGCCGTTGCGATCGATCAGCGCCGCGAGCTCGCGAACCAGCTTGGCGCCGAGGATCGCGGTGACATCGCCAATGTCGCGGCCGGGATGATGCTCCACGATGTCGGCGCCGACGATCGGCGCGGTCTGTTTGTGCAACACCGCCAGCACTTCGCGCACCGTCAGCCCGCCGGGTTCGGGATGCGCAACGCCGGGCGCCGCCGACGGATCGATCCCGTCGAGGTCGATCGAGATATAGAGCGGGCCGTCAAGGACGGGGACGCGATCGGGGCTGAAATCGGCCATCGAAATGACCTCGACCCCAAAGCGCGCCGCCTGCTCGCGGCAATGGCCGTTAAGGGTGCGGATGCCGACCTGCACCAGCCGTGCCGCGTGACCGGCCTCGCAGATGCGGGCAAAGGGCGAGGCATGGCTGCGCGGGTTGCCGGCAAAATCGTCGTAAAGATCGGGGTGCGCGTCAAAATGAAGGATGTTCAACGGCCCGAAGCAGGTCGCCGCCGCCTCGACGAGCGGAAAGGTCACCGCATGATCGCCCCCGAGCGCCAGCGGCACCTCGCCATCCTCTTGCAGCATCACGATATGCCGCCGGATCGCGGCATCATCCTGCGCGGTGTTTTCGGTCAGCGGCAGATCGCCATCATCGGTGAACGCGATGTCGGCGCCGATCTCGGGGCCGAGTTCGCTCGCCATATTGCCGCGGTCGCTGAACAGCGCCGCCCGGATCGCCGCGGGACCGGCGGCAGCGCCGCGCTCGAAGCTGCTGTTGATGTCGGTCGGCAGGCCGAACAGGCGGATTGCGGGCATGGCTTGCTTGTAGCTGTTGGCAAGCCGCGCGCAAGGCGCGGCGAAAGGGATCGCGATGTTGAGACAGGGGAACGGCGACGACGAGAAGGAGGCCCGCTCGACAGCACCCTTGCTACCCCCCGTTCGCACCGGGCGAAGTCGAGATTTCACTCGACTTCGAGCATGGTCGATGGGTGTCTCGACTTCGCTCGACACGAACGGAAATGTAACGGCATTCGTTAACGACCAGTTGCGGACCTCGTGCAATCTGGGGAAGTAGCCACAACAGACGCTAAGCTAACGAAGGGAGCGTCGCGACGAGGATAGGTATGATGTGACTATGCCAAAATGGATTTTCTTCATCCCCTTTCTGTGGATTTTCGGTTTTGTGGCAGCTTCCATATGGTATCGCCGCTCGAAGGACGAACCCATTTTCCCACGATTGCCCGACGACGCCGATTTTGGTGAGAAGGGATGCTCTGGACGATCGCTCAAGAGCCCGTTGTCCAAGATTGGCGGTGCTAACCGATGTCTTCTCGTGACGGTGCGAGAAGGAAAGTTGACCATAACGCCTCAGTTTCCATTCAACCTCATGTTTCTGCCTGAGATTTACGGGCTAGATATCAAAGTGCCGGTTCACACCATTGCCTCTGTAAAACCAGTGTCGTCGCTATTCCAGAAGGCGCTACGAATCGAATTCACTCGCGGCGGCCCCGCGCCGGTGGAGGTCGTGCTGAATGACGAGAGAGGGTTCGAGCGAGCGATCAGCCCTCGCGTTACGGTGCCAGGCGATCGCGAGCTCAAAGAAGATCCGGGCCGACGAAAAAACCGCACCTTCTTGCTCGCTCGTACTTTCTTCGCAATTTGGGGAGCTGGTGCTTTGTTTGCGGCAGTTTCCGGCTTTCAGGATGATCAGCGATTCCGGCGAGATGGAATTGCGACCATGGCGACCTACGTAAATCCGAATCAAGCTCTCGATCACCAGACTGAAATGGGTGTCCTTCAATATGAGGTTGATGGCGTCGTTTATCGCGTGAATTCCATTTATGGAATCGGTCTGTTCGAAGTGGGCGATCATGAAAAGGTCTATTACTTGCGATCAAACCCGCAAGAGGCTCGCCAAGATTCCTATTCGAATTTCAACATGCTTTGGCTTGTGCTCGGTGCGCTGGGCCTGTCCGTATCAATCTTTGGCGGCATGGTCGCCAAGAGGATTTGGTAGTTCAAGCCAGTCAGAACGAAGTTGCTCCGAAACGTCCGCTTTCCACCCGAAAGCCGACATCTCTGGCAACACCGAAAAGTCGCGGCCGCCCAAAAGGTCAACGGCCGGCGGGTCCACCTGCGGGGAGAGGGGAGTGCAGGTGCAAGGGGCTGGAGACCCGCCGCCGTTTCCCGGTCGGTCCGCCCATGCGAACCGACCGGATCGGGATCAGTTGATATCGTCGCCCTCGTCGTCGGGGCCGGCCATCATTTCCTCGGCCACCGCGTCGGTGCGGCCGCGGATTGCGGCTTCGAGCCGTTCGCGCAGTTCGGGATTCTCGGTCAGGAAATTCTTCGCATTTTCGCGGCCCTGCCCGATGCGGATCGAATCATAGCTGAACCAGGCGCCCGATTTTTCGACCAGTCCGGCCTTGACGCCGATGTCGAGAATCTCGCCGATCTTGGAAATGCCCTGCCCGTACATGATGTCGAATTCGACTTGCTTGAACGGCGGCGCGACCTTGTTCTTTACCACCTTCACTCGCGTCGTATTGCCGACGATTTCGTCGCCATTCTTGATCTGGCCGGTGCGGCGGATGTCGAGGCGGACCGAGGCATAGAATTTCAGCGCGTTGCCGCCCGTCGTGGTTTCGGGGTTGCCGTACATCACGCCGATTTTCATCCGCAGCTGGTTGATGAAGATCACCATGCAGCGCGAGCGGCTGATCGAGCCGGTGAGCTTGCGCAGCGACTGCGACATCAAACGCGCTTGCAGGCCGACATGGCTGTCGCCCATCTCGCCCTCGATTTCGGCGCGCGGGACGAGCGCCGCGACCGAATCGACCACCAGCACGTCGATCGCGTTCGAGCGCACCAGCGTATCGACGATTTCGAGCGCCTGTTCGCCGGTGTCGGGCTGCGACACGATCAGCTCGTCGATATTGACCCCCAGCTTGCGCGCATAGACGGGGTCGAGCGCATGTTCGGCATCGACGAAGGCGACGGTGCCGCCGGTCTTTTGCGCCTCGGCGAGCGTGTGCAGCGCCAGCGTGGTCTTGCCCGAGCTTTCGGGACCATAGATTTCGATGACGCGACCGCGCGGCAGGCCGCCGACGCCGAGCGCGATGTCGAGGCCAAGCGAACCGGTCGAGATCGCCTCGACCTGCATCGCCTCTTTCGAGCCCAGTTTCATCACCGAGCCTTTACCAAAGGCGCGGTCGATCTGCGCGAGCGCGGCGTCCAGCGCCTTTTGCCTGTCCGTGTTGTTCACTGATTTCCCCGATTCGACGAGTGACAATTGACCGGCCATGTGCCGTCCTTTCCTGCTCTAAAGCGAAGGCTGAACCACCGCAACGCCGGAACTATGTACGACATTTGTTCTACTGGAACAAGAGGGGAACAAACTTTATTTGCACGGTCGTCGCGGGGGTCCCGACCCTAGGCCCCAAACTCGGCCAGCGCCGCCTCGATATCGCTGATCCGGAACGGTTTGCCCACCAGCCGGCGGTGCGCGTGGGCGGGCGGCAAGATGTCACCGCCACCCGAGGTAAAGGCAAAAGGAACGCCGCGTTCCGCCAGGGCGTCGGCGACCGGCCAGCCTTTGTCCTCGCCCAGATTGATGTCGACAAGCGCGCCGCCCAGCGGTTCGGCGGCGATGATCGCCAGCGCCTCGTTCAGGCTCGCCGCCTGCGCGGGCTCGGGCAGGCCGAGCGCGTCGAACATGTCGGCAAGCATCATGCCGATCAGCACATCGTCCTCGACGAGCAGGATTCGCGGCGGGTCAGCCATTTTTCGCCCTGTGTACGGCATCGTCGAGCGCCGCCGACGTCGCCTCGGCCAGCTGCGCGACAGAAAAGGGTTTGGGCAGAAAGGCGACGTCGTCGATATTGATCGACTGGCGCAATTGCTCCTCGGCATAACCCGACATGAAGAGGACCGGCAGGTCCGGCCGCTTCGCGCGCAACGCGCGCACCATCGCGGGGCCGTCCATCGTCGGCATCACGACGTCGCTGATGATCAGGTCGACCTTGTCCATCTGGGCAAAGCGTTCGAGTCCTTCCTCGCCCTGCGACGCGGTAACGACGGTATAGCCGGCGCGGGTCAGCGCGCGCTCGGCGACCGCGCGCACCATGTCCTCGTCCTCGACCAGCAGGATCGTGCCGCTGCCCCACTGGCTTTTCTTCGGCTTCGGCGGCGGCGCCGCGACGACGGGTGTGTCGCTGCCGCTGCGATGCACCGGCAGATAGATGGTAAAGCTGGTCCCCTGCCCCGGCTGGCTGTCGGCAAAGATGAAGCCCGCCGATTGCTTGATGATGCCGTAAACCGTCGACAGGCCCAACCCCGTCCCCTTGCCGACGTCCTTGGTCGTAAAGAAGGGCTCGAAAATCTTGGGCAGGACGTCGGGGGCGATGCCGGTGCCGGTGTCGCTGACCTTCAGCGCGCAATAATCGGCGGCCGGCATGAACTCATTGCCCATCTGGCGCACGTCGGCGGCCGACACCGGATAGGTTTCGATCGTCAGCGTCCCGCCGCCCGGCATCGCGTCGCGCGCATTGACCGCCAGGTTCATGATGACCTGCTCGAGCTGGCCGGGGTCGGCGCGCACCGCGCCGAGGCCGCGGCCGTGATGCACCGACAGCGTGACGGTTTCGCCGATCAGCCGCTTGAGCAGATGCGAGACCTCCGAAATCACGTCGGGCAATTGCAGGATCTGTGGACGCAGCGTCTGCTGCCGCGAAAAGGCGAGCAATTGCCGCGTCAGGCTGGCGGCGCGATTGGCGTTGCTGCGGATCTGCTGGATGTCGTCATAATCGCTGTCGCCCGGCGTGTGGCGCATCAGCATCAGGTCGCACGCGCCCAGAATGGCGGTCAGGATATTGTTGAAATCATGCGCGACGCCGCCCGCCAGCTGGCCGACCGCCTGCATCTTCGACGCCTGCGCGACCTGGCGCTTGAGCCGCGATTCCTCGCTCGAATCCTTGAGGCTGAGCAGCACCGCCGCCTCGCCCAGCCCGCGCACCCCGACGACGCGCATCGACACCGGTTCGCCGCTTTGCCCCGCCAGCCGGATCGACAGGTCGCCGCCGACCTGTTGCCCGCTGCTGTGGCGGCGGATCATGTCCGCCAGCGGCCCCTTGTCCTCGCCGACGACGATGTCGCCCGGATAGCGCGGCATCTTGCCGTCGCCGAGGCTCGCGGCGCGCACGAACGCGCGGTTCATGTAAAGAAAGCGCCCGTCGCGATCGACCAGCGCTAGCCCGAACGGCAGCAACGACAGCAGCGTTTCGACATAGGCCTGCGCGGTGCCGCGATCGGCGGGGCCGATTTCCTCGTCGAGCATCGCCAGCAGCACCGGCGTGTTGCTGTCGGCGGGGGCGAGCGGGATCTGCAACATGCGCAGCGGAGTCGCGCGCTCGCCCTCGCGGGCGAAATAGAGCGCGCCGCCATCGTCGATGCGCAGCATCGGCGCGACATCGCGCCCATTATAGTGGCGCGCATCGTCTTCGCCGAGCGCGCGGAGCAAAAACGCCTGATTGGCGGCGCGCAGCCGCCCCTCGGCACTGACCAGCGCCACCATCACGCCCGCCTGCCCCAGCGTTCGTCCGGCGGGACCGCCCAGATGCCGCAGGATTTCGGATACCAGGTCGAGCCGTTCGACCGCCGCGAATCGCCAGACCAGATAATCTTCGGCCTGGCCGGTGCGCGTTACCTGCGCGTTCAGGTGCAGGGGCCCGACCACCAAGCCGTCGGCGCGCCCTTCGCCGTCACGCCACGCCGCGCGGCCGGCGTTTTTCAGCGTTTCGGCGCCGCGGCCTTCCAGCGGCAGGCCGGGCGGCGTGACAAAGCCGCCCATCCACGTCGCAAACAGGTCGTTCGCACAGACCATCCGTCCCGCGCGGTCGGTGACCGCGATCGCGACATCGTCATGATTCACCGCCTGGCGCAGCATCGTCCAGTCGGGCAGCGCCGCCTCGCCCGCGACGCTGGCCGAGAACAGGCGCCGCGCCAGCAGCACCCCGCCGACCGCGACGGCCAGTCCGGCAAGGAAGCCTGCCGCGATCACCATGTCGCGCGTCGCCCAGAACAGCAGCCCGACCGACAGCAGCGCAAGTCCGCCAAGCAGTCCCATGTCAACGCGCGACAGCCCGGCCGGCACCGCAAGCGGGCCGGGGTCGCCCGCCCTCCTGATGCCATCACCATCAGTCGAGGGCAGGCTCGTCGCGGTCAAAGACAGTCCTTTAGTTTACGGCGTCACCAGATGCGGACGCGATCCTTGGGCGCCAGATACAGCTTCTGGCCTTCCTTGATGTGATAGGCTTTATACCAAGGGTCAAGGTTGCGCGAGACCCAAGTCCGCTGGATCGAGGGCGAATGCGGATCGGTCGTGATGCGCTGCGATAGATTCTGCTCGCGATAGTTCCGCCGCCACACCTGTGCCCAGCCGAGGAAGAAGCGCTGGTCGCCGGTCAGCCCGTCGATCACCGGGGCTTCCTTGCCGCCCAGCGACGCCTTGTACGCGTCATAGGCGACGGTCAGGCCGGCCAGATCGCCGATATTTTCGCCCAGCGTGAACTTGCCGTCGAGATGTTCGCCCGGCAACACCTCATAGGCGTTATATTGGGCGATCAGCGCTTCGCCTGCGGCCTCGAACGCCGCGACGTCTTCGGGAGTCCACCAGTCGGCGAGCTTGCCGGTCTCGTCATATTTCGCGCCCTGGTCGTCGAAATGATGGCTCACTTCATGACCGATCACCGCGCCGATGCCGCCATAGTTGATCGCCGGGTCGGCGTGCGGATCAAAGAAGGGCGGTTGCAGGATCGCGGCCGGAAAGACGATCTCGTTCATGCTGAAATTGGCATAGGCATTGACCGTCATCGGGGTCATCCCCCATTCCCAGCGGCGGATCGGCCCGCCTAGGCGGCTGACATTGTCGTCGTGCGCGAACTGGTTCGAACGCAGCGCGTTGCCGAACAGGTCGTCGGCTTTGATCTCGAGCTTGCTATAGTCCTTCCAGCGGTCGGGATAACCGATCTTGGTGGTGAAATTCGCGAGCTTCTGCTTGGCCTTCACCTTGGTCTGCGGCTGCATCCACGCCAGCCCGTCGATCCGGCGGCCCATCGCGGCGAGCACATTCTTGACCAGCTTGTCCATTTCCGCCTTGGTTTCGGGCGGGAAATATTTCGCGACATAATCCTGGCCGACCGCTTCGCCGAGGTTGCCGGTGGTGAAGTCGACGGCGCGTTTCCAGCGCTCCTGCATCTGCGGCGTTCCCGACAGCGCGGTGCCATAGAAGGAAAAGGCTTCCTGCGCGAACCGGTCGGGCAGCACGCCCGAAAAACCGTCGAGGCTGCGGATCATCAGCATGTCGCGCAGCACCGCGATCGGCGCATCGGCGAGCAGTTTGGCCTGACCGGTGAACGCGCTCGGCTGCGACACGAGCAGCACATCCTCGTTCACGCCGATGCCGCGGATAAACGTGGCCCAGTCAAAACCGGGCGCCGCGGCGGCCAGCTCGGCAATTGTCATCTTGTTATAGACTTTGACCGCATCGCTGCTGTCGTTCTTGTCCCAGTGGACCGTCGCAATCTGTTTTTCGAAATCAAAGATTGCCTTGGCCCGCGCCGCGGCGTTGGCCTCGCCGGCCAGCGTCAGCACATTTTCCAGATGCTTCAGATACGCCGCCTGCAACTTGGTGTTGCGCTCGCTGTCCTTCAGATAGAAATCGCGGTCGGGCATCCCGATGCCGCCCTGGAACATCGTGTAGATATAGGTTTCGGGATTTTTGTCGTCCTGCCCGACATAGCCGCCAAAGAAATGCTGGACGCCGTTGCGGTCAGCCTCTGCCAGCAGCGCGGCGAGGCCCACCTTGTCGGTGGCGCGAATCTTGTTCAGCCACGGCTCGATCGGTGCCAGTCCCTTGGCCTCGACCGCTGCACTGTCCAGATAGGCGGCATAGTTGCGCCCGATCATGCTGTTCGGATCGGCCTTCGCCGCTTCCAGTATCTCGCGTGTCCGCTGCTGCGACAGGTCGCCCAGCACCGTGAACATGCCGTAATTCGACTTGTCGGCGGGGATCGGCGTGTTCTTGGCCCAGGTGCCGTTGGCATAGGCATAGAAATCGTCGCCCGGCGCGACGCTCTTGTCCATGCCCGCGGTATCGAAACCGAAGGTGCCGAGTTCGGGCTTTTCGGCCGCATGCGCGGCGGGGGCGGTCGCGGCCTTTTCCCGCGCGGTTGCCGGTATCGCCACCAGCATCAGTGCGCCCAGCGCAGCGGTCGCCATCAGGCGCGAAGAAGTGAGTGTGCGGTTCATGATAGTCCCCAGTTCGTCCAGATTGCGCCGTTCCGCCCGCGGGTCGTGCGAAGAGGACCGGTGATCGGCCAGCTATACGCCTGCAAAAATCGGGTTCAACCAGCCGCCGTGTCGCTGGTCGATGCCTCATGTCGTTGGTCGCGAACACGCCGCAATTTGCGCCGCCAGCGCAGGCGAATCCAGTTGTCCCAGATGACCGAGGCGAGGACATAACCGACCAGCGCGCTCACCACCGAAATCACGAACAGGCCGGCAAGGCCGCCGAGCAGCGCGGTTCCGGCATTGGCGGTAAACCAGTGCCACCATTCGACGATCGAAGCGCCCTCGTCGTACAGAATATAAAGATTGGAGATATTGGTGTGCAAGCCGAACAAGGTGCTGCCAAGCCATACCGACGCAGCGATGATGAGCGGCGTGGTCACGGGATTGGACAAGAAAGTCATCGCCGCGCCAATCGGGATATTGGCGCGGAACGGCAGCGCCAGCAACGCCACGCCCAGAATCTGCACCCCGGGGATCAGAAAGAAAATGCCGATGAACAGCCCCAGCGCGGTGCCGCGGCGGACCGAGGTGCGGGTAAAACGCCACAAATGGCTATGTGCCACCCGGTGCGCGAACGGTTTGATGAAGCGGCTTTCCAGCAGCTCCTCGCGCGTCGGCGAGTTGCGGCGGATCCAGTTCATCACCGTCGCCTTGTCGCGCGAGCCGCTCATCCGCGCTCTTTCATCAGGCGCTGCTTGTCGCGCTTCCAGTCGCGTTCCTTGATCGACTCGCGCTTGTCGTGCGCCTTCTTGCCCTTGGCCAGCGCCAGTTCGACCTTGGCCCGGCCGCGGCTGTTGAAATAGACGCTCAGCGGTACCAGCGTCATCCCCTGTCGCGCGACCCCGGCGTGGACCTTGTTGATCTCGCGCCCGTTCAGCAGCAGCTTGCGCGGGCGCTTGGGTTCGTGATTGTGGCGGTTGCCGTGGCTGAATTCGGGGATGTTGCTGTTGATCAGCCACACCTCGTTGCCCTTCACCTCGGCATAGCTTTCCGCAATCGTGCCTTCACCGAACCGCAGCGATTTGACCTCGGTGCCCTGCAGCGCGATCCCCGCCTCGAACACCTGTTCGATGGCAAAGTCGAACCGCGCGCGCCGGTTTTCGGCGACGACCTTTTTCTTGTCGAACTCGGCGGCGGACTGCGGACGGGCCATGACGAAACCTAAATCACTCCTGCCGCGGACAATGCGGCGTCGACGGCGGCACGCGCATCTGCGTCCGCCGGAATGATAGGTAGGCGCACTTCGGGCGAAAACCAGTCATGCACGCGCGACAGCGCATATTTCACCGGCCCCGGCGACGTGTCGGCGAACATCGCCTTGTGCAGATCGAACAGGCGGTCGTGCAGCGCCAGCGCGCGCGTCCAGTCGCCCGCCGCGCAGGCCGCGGCAAAATCCGCGCACTGTCGCGGGGCGACATTGGCGGTGACCGAAATGCAGCCGGTGCCGCCCATGACGGCGTGCGCGAGCCACAAATCGTCGTTGCCGCTCAGCTGGCAGAAATCCCTACCCGCTCCGGCGCGGTGCGTCGTGACGCGCGCCAGATCGCCGCTGGCGTCCTTGATCGCGACCACCGAAGGTATTTTGGCCAGCTCGCACAGCGTTTCGGCGCTGATGTCGGCGACGGTGCGGCCGGGGACATTATAGACGACGATGGGCAGGTCGCTGGCGTCGGCCAGCGCCTTGAAATGGGCGATCATGCCCGCCTGGCTGGGCCGGTTGTAATAGGGCGCGACGATCAGCGCCGCCGCCGCGCCGGCCGCCTGCGCGTGGCGCATGTGACGCACCGCGGTCGCGGTGTCGTTCGATCCGCATCCGGCGATCACCGGCACGCGGCCCGCAGCCGCCTCCAGACAGGTGTCGATCACCTGATAATGTTCGTCGAAACCCAGGGTCGGGCTTTCCCCCGTCGTGCCGCACGGCACCAGCGCGCTCGACCCTTCGCGCACCTGCCAGTCGACCAGCCGCGCAAAGCCGTCGGCGTCGAAAGCCCCGTCGCGAAACGGTGTCACCAAGGCGGGAATCGATCCCGAAAACATGCCCGATCCTTTACAATAACCGCTCGCCGTCGGTAGAGTCCTGGCGGCGCGCCGCGTAATGAACGTCTATTCAGCGCCCCGCAAGGAGTTTGCCACTAATATGTCCGGCATGATGACGCTGACCCGAATTTCCCGTCTGGCGCTCGCGGCAGCGCTGCTTTTCCCCGCTGCAGCGCAGGCCCGCGAGCTGACTCCCGAACAAATGGCCTGGTACCGCGCCCAGATGGGGTTGGCATCGGCGTCTGGTCCGCCCCCATCGACCAGTCCGGTCGGCGACGCGGTGATGGAATGGCGGCGGCTGACCGCGAACAGCGGCGCCTCCTTCGATCAATTGTCGCGTTTCCTCGTCGCCAATCCGGGCTGGCCCGACGCCGACAAGATGCGCGTCCGCGCCGAAAAGGCGATCGCGCTCGACAGCTATGATCCGCCGCGCACCCTCGCCTATTTTCAGGCCTATCCGCCGCAGACCGCGAGCGGCCATTTGCGCCACGCGCTCGCGCTCAACGCAGCGGGCAGACGCGACGAAGCCCATGCCGCGGTGCGCCGCGCCTGGACCGGCGGAACGCTGGACGAGGCGGAAACGAGCCGCGTACTCAGCCTGTTCCCGGGCGCGATTTCGCTCGCCGACCATGACGCGCGGATGGACCGGCTGCTGTGGTCGAACGCCACCGCCGCTGCCGGCCGCCAGCTCGCCTTTACCTCCCCCGAACGGCGGAGCATTTTTGCGGCGCGCCTTGCCATGCGCAGTTCGGCGGTCGACGCCGCGATGCAGGCTGCCGCGGTCGAGGGCGCCAATCCGTCGATCGTCCGCACCGACCCCGGCTATATTACCGACAAGGCCACCTGGCTGCGCAAGGCCGGACGCGTCGGCGAAGCGCGCGCACTGCTCGCCGCGCCGCGTTCGCTTGCCGCCGCGCCAACCGATGCCAAGGAATGGCTCGCGACGTTGCTGACCAACGCGCGGCAAGCCGATAGCGGCGGCGACAAGACCACCGCCTATCATATCGCGCGGCAGCTCGACGACGCCTTTCCGCCCGGTACGGTGATCCGCGAAACCCCGCTGAACGTCCGCGACGATTATACCTCGCTGGCGTGGCTGGCGGCACAGATCGCGCACAAGGATCTGCGCCGCCCCGCCGAAGCGGCGCGACTGTATCGCGCCTATGGCGAAGCGGCGCGATCGGCACAGACGCGCACCAAGGGCTTCTATTGGGCCGGGCGGGCGGCACTGGCCGCCGGCGACGCCGGCAGCGCCAACGCCCATTTTGCCGACGCGGCGCAGCATTATGACCAGTTTTACGGGCAATTGTCGCTGGAACGGCTCGGCCGTCCGCAGCCCAAGCCAACCCCCAATCCGACGATCCAGGTCAGCAACGACGAAAAGCGCGCCTTCAACGACGACCGGCTGGTCCGCGCCGCGCGCGCGCTGGGCGAAATCGGCGCGTGGCGCGAACAGACCTTGTTCCTGCGCGCACTGTCGCAAAAGGCCACTTCGCCCGCCGACCATGTGCTCGCCGGCCAGCTGGCGTCGCAGATCGGCCGCCCCGACCTGGGCGTCATGATCGGCCGCAGCGCGCAGGCGAACAGCCTCGACGCGGTCGAAGTCGCCGGGTTCCCGACGGTGCGCGTCCCCGCGGGGCATGAGGACAATTGGACCTTCATCCACGCGATCACGCGGCAGGAAAGCCAGTTCGACCGCGAGGCCGTCAGCCACGCCGGCGCGCGCGGCATGATGCAGCTGATGCCCGCCACCGCGAACGAGGTCGCCGGAAAACTCGGCCTGTCGTACAACCGCGACCTGCTGACCACCGACACCAATTACAACATGACGCTGGGGTCGACCTATTTCCAGCAGATGCTGCGCTATTATGGCGGCAGCTATCCGCTCGCGGTCGCGGCCTATAACGCCGGTCCGGGCAATGTGAACCGATGGCTGCGCACCAACGGCGACCCGCGCACCGGGTCGATCGACATCCTCGACTGGATCGAAGCCATCCCGATTTTCGAGACCAAGAATTACGTGCAGCGCGTGCTCGAAAACGCGGTCGTGTACGACACGCTGCGCGAAGGCCGGACGTTGCCGCAGGCGCCGCTCAGCTTCTATCTCGGCAAGCGCACGCCGGGATAAGGCCGCGTGGCGGGGGAGAGGTCGAACATCATCAGTCCGGCGGGCTTCGCCGCGCTGCGCGCCGAATATGACGCGCTGCTGGGCAACGAACGGCCAAAGCTCGTCGAGGTGATCAGCTGGGCGGCGGGCAATGGCGACCGCAGCGAGAATGGCGACTATATCTATGGCCGCAAGCGGCTGCGCGAAATCGACCAGCGGCTGGGATTCCTTGCGCGGCGGATGAAGGCGGCGCGCGTCGTCGATCCCGCCGCGCAGCCCGACAAGGATCGCATCTGGTTCGGGGCGACCGTCGAACTCGCCGACGACGATGACAATCGCCGCAGCGTCACGCTGGTCGGCGACGACGAAGCCGAAGCGGGCGACGGCCGGATCGGCTGGAACAGCCCGCTCGCCCGCGCGCTGCGCGGCGCCGCAGTCGGCGATTTGCGCGTGGTTCAGCTGCCGTCGGGGCCAAAGGAGTGGGAGGTGATAGCGGTCAGCTATCCCACCGAAGAACCTTCTCCCCTTGCGGGAGAAGGATAGGGAGCCTTGGCGCGAAGCGCCTAGGCGAACTTGGATGAGGGGGCTGCGAGCCAAAGGCTCGCGCGGTCCGTTGGACCGCATACCCCGCACCGCCGCAAGGAGAGAGGGTTTGTTGTCACTCCCCGATCCCCGCAATCCACTCGCGCTGATCCTTGCGCAGCTCCGGCAGGTCGCGCGCCAGTTTCGCCCAATGCGCCGCCTCGTTCGCATCGACGGCAACCCCGATGCCCTTGGCATAGGCATCGGCCAGGATCGCGCGCGAACCGGCAAATCCGGCACGCGCCGCGGTGCCGCAATCGTCGATGGCGCGGGCCAGCGTCTTGTCGGCGAAATGCGCCTCGCACAGCCAGTGATTGCCTTCGGGGTTGCCCGCTTCGGCGATGGCGCGCAGCCGCGCCAGGTTCGCGGCGCGCGTATCGGCAAAATAGGTCAAGGCAAAGATGGCCGCCGGATGCCCTTTCGCCGCAGCTTCGCGATACAGCGCCTGCGACCGGGCAAAGTCCGGCGCGCCGAAGGTTCCGGCCGCAAGCCGATAGGCGAGATGTGTCTTGGCCTTGGAAAAGCCCGCGTCGGACGCCGCGACATAGAGGTCATAGGCGCGCCGGACATCGGCGGGTGACGGATCGTTGTCGAGCAGATGATAGGCCAGTTCCTGCTGCCCCGCCGGAAAACCCTGCGCCGCCGAAGCCTCCAGATAGGCGCGGGCGCGGTCCATGTCCTTTTTCAACCCGACCCCGAACGAAAACATATAGCCGACCAACTGCTGCGCGAGCGGATGACCGCCGTCGGCGAGCCCCACCAGCGTCGCCGCCGGATGGCGCGACAGCACATCGGCGATCAGCACCGGCTCGTCCTCGATCGCCAGCCGGTCGAGCGAGATGTCGGCGAGCGGGTCGGCGGCCGGGCGCGCGGCGCCACGCGTCGGCGCGGGCGTCGTCGCGGGTTCCGCCGCGGAGGCTAGCGCAGGGACCGCGGCCGGAATGTCGGGCGGCGCCACCAGATAATAATCGTCGAACCAGCTGCCATAGTGGAAGGGTTGCTGCGGCCCCAATTCCATGCCGTGCGTCCGCTTGTAAACCTCGCGCGATACGACCTTGAAATAGTCCGATATCTCGAGGCCGGGGATCGCCAGCTCCTTGACCACGGCGGCGGCAAACGGGCTGACTGGCGACCCCACCGGCGCGAAGTCGAGCGCGGGCCGCCCCTTTGCGGTCGAATAGAACACCGCCCCCTGCCCGATGTCGAGCAGCCCCAGCGGCGCCGATGCCGCGTCGCCCGCAGCGACATTGACATCCTCGATCCGTACCACCGGCTCGGCGGTGCGGCAGGCATCGACGAACAGCAGCGTAAAGGCACCCGCCGGCACCACCCGCTTCACCGCGGCCTCGATCGATAAATAGCGTTTCTCGACATCGGCTCGCCGCGTCGCCGGCGGCGCCTCCATCGGCACCAGCCAGTTGCGCCCGCCATATTCAAAGCCATGCCCGGCGTAATAGATGATCACCGATTTCGCCCCCGCCGCCTCCGCGGCAAAGCGCGTCAGCGCCGCGTCGAGCGTCGGCATGTCGGCGTTGCGGACGATCCGCGGCGAAATTCCGGCCTTGGCAAAGGCGACGCAGACATAGTCGATGTCGTTGACCGCATTCTTCAGCGACGGCCATTCCCAGTCATTATAGGCGCTGTTCCCGATCAGCAGCGCCACGCGCTCGCCCTCAAGCGGGGCGGTGCCGCAACTTGCCGCCGGTTGCGCAGCGGCGAGCGGCGTCAGCTGCACTAGCCCCAGAAAGGCAGCGCCAAGCGCGCCGATCCGCCATGATTTTCTCAACTGCCAGCCCCCTCGACGCATTTTCAGCTCCATGCAAATAATGGCGGAAGTCTGCGCAACTTCACTCGGAAATCACATATCGGCGACTTCCGACGGCCCCGAAACAGACGGTAGGTCAGCAAGAAAATGTAGGAAAGCGGAAATTGGCCTGTGCGCCCGATCACTGGCGGCGGCTGGACGATTTGCTAGCAGCTGATAATCTGCCGATGACCGGGGGAGATGATTTTATGCGCAGTCTGGGGTTCATCGCCGCGATTTCGCTGGGCGGGATGGTGCATGCGGCCGACCGGCCGGTAATGCCGCCCATCACCGATGCGATGTTGAACGACTGGCTCGAACTCGGCGAAGAGATCGAGACGCGCGCCGACGGCGACCTCAACGGCGATGGCGATACCGACACCGTTTATGTCGTCGCGAGTCCCGACGCGCGAACGCTTCGCGTCATGCTCAGCTATCGCAGCGAAGTCGATATCGGGCACGAGCCTGCGGGCGAACTCAAGCTCGGACCCGATCCGCTCGGCGCCGCGGGGCTAACGATCGACAAGGGCGTGCTGACGATGCGCGACCTGACCGGCGGCACCACGGCCTTGTCCGCGACCTATCGATATCGCGCGGTCCGCACGGCGGAGCGTCCCCGGATGCGGCTGATCGGCCTCGATGCAACAGTGTACAGCCGGACCTATGCCCATGACGGCAATGAAATGAGCTGGAATGTCGCGACGGGTGATACGATCACCACGCAGCTCAAGGTCGCGACCACGGGCAACCACGGCTATGACAAGCTCCATACGCGCAAATTCCGGCAACCGGTGCGGACCATCTATATGGAGGACACCCCCGGCGCCGAAGAGGAACTCGTCCGCCTAACCCAAGCGAAATGAGCGCGATCAGGGCTGGAGCAGCGCCGGGATGATCCAGATCGCCGACATCACGATCACCACCGCGATCAGCGAAAAGGCAAGCACATAGCGGACGTTATGTCCTTTGACCCCGCCGCTCGCTTCGGTTTCGTCCACTTCGACATGGTCGTCGACGATTTTCATGCTGTGTTTCCCTTCCAACTGGTCCGCTTCAAACGCGGCCCCGCGCGACGCGGTTCCCGCGCCATGTTTCGGGGAGAGAATGCCAGAGGGTCTGTAAGCCGGGTTCTGTCCACCCCGTTGCCGGGGATGGGCGATCATTCCTCTAGGCACATGGTTACCCATATGCTCAAGCAGTCAACCCGGACGGCGGGGCCGGAACCAGCCCTGGTTTCCCGCGCCATCCCTATTCGACCTTGCTCCCGGTGGGGTTTGCCGTGCCGCGCCTGTTACCAGCCGCGCGGTGCGCTCTTACCGCACCCTTTCACCTTTCGCCGGGCCGAAGCCGTTGGCGGTCTGCTCTCTGTGGCACTTTCCCTGACCCCCTTTCGGGGGGCCGCCGGACGTTATCCGGCACCGTGGTTTCCGTGGAGCCCGGACTTTCCTCCCCTTCCTTGCGAAAGCGGCGATCGCCCGACCCTCTGGCCGCACGAGTATAGCGCGAAGCGATGCGGAAGACGAGGGGGTGTTGGAAGTTGGTTTGGAGCGGAAACAAGACGATCCTCCCCGCTTGCGGGGAGGTGGCAGCGCGAAGCGCTGACGGAGGGGGGTGGCGTCCTTCAGCGGCGCGTCAGGCCGATAGCCCCCTCCACCACCGCCTGCGCGGCGGCGGTCCCCCTACCCGCAAGTGGGGAGGATTTCGCTGGCCACATCCGGCCCCATCCGCCCCTCACCAACAATATACCGGTTCTTTTCGGCGCTCGTCCCAATCCCGATTCCCATGATAGCGTCGCCCCGACATTCTGGAGACGCCCTTGATGAAACCCGCCCTGAAAACAGCCTTTGCGAACGAAATGGCGGCATCGCGCGCCGCCGAGGCGGCGGGTGACATGGCGCGCGCCAAACATCATCTGGAACGCGCGCATATTCTGGGCCAGCGCCGCTATTGGACGCACGTCCAGACACATTTCCACATGTGGCGGCTCGCGCGCAAACAGGCCGACCGCAAGGAAGCGCGCGGCCAGCTCGTCCGCCTGTTCGGCGCCGGACCCTTTCATCTGGCAGGCTGGGTTCCGATCGGCAACACCGGCGGCGCCGACGTTTCGGCGACGCGGCCGATGCCGATCCCCGCCGACCTCCAACCCTATCTGGCCGGTCATTCGCTGCGCAACGGGCTGATCCTGCGCGCGATTCTCGTCGCGCTGCTCGCCGCTGTATATCTCGTCCTGATGCGATAGCCGGCGCGGCGACCGACCCTCGCCGGTCGCTCAATTGCCCTCGGGCTGCGGCAGCAGCAGCGCGAGCAATATCGCGCGGCATTCGCCGTCGATCGTGCCGTCGATCAGCTCGGGGCGAAAGCGGCGCTGGAACGCGACCGTCGCCGCAAAACCGTCGGTCACATCATAGCCAAAGCGTTCGAGCGCCAGCAGAAAGCCGGCGTCGGTCCACAAGGGATCGGTCAGTTTCTTGCGCGGCCGCGGCAGCGCGAGGCGGCGGCGCGCCAGTTCCTCCCATGGGAACAGTTCGCCCGGATCCTGCTTGCGTGTCGGCGCAATGTCCGAATGCCCCACGACATTGCCGCGGGTGATCGCATAGCGATCCTTGATCATATGGACGAGCCGCACCACCGACGCGACCTGCGGGTCGGGAAAGGGGACATAGCCGAATTCGTGGCCCGGGTTGACGATCTCGATCCCGACGCTCGCCGAATTGATGTCGCTGACCCCGCGCCAGTGCGACCGGCCCGCGTGCCAGGCGCGCTTGTCCTCGGGCACCATCCGGGTGATCTGGCCGTCCTCGCTGACGACATAATGCGCCGAAACCTTTGATTCGGGGTTGGCGAGCCAGTCGATCGCCGCCGCGCCGCTCGGCATCCCGGTGTAGTGCAGCACGATCATCGAGATGGGCAGCGCGCGCTCGTCGAAATTGGGTGACCAGCGTTCGATAAAGTCGCTCATGCGGTTCGCGGCCCATTGTTAGTCCCGGGACGGGATGCCGATCCACCTGCGCCAGCGCGGCGCAAATTGCAAGGTCAGGCGGCGGCGGCGCGGCGCACCTGCTGGTCGGCGGGTTCGTAGAGCCCGCGCAGCCTCGGACTGGCGACGAACTGGTCGGTCTGGCCGAGCACGGTTTCCCCGGCGCCCAGCACCAGAAAGCTTTGCGGCGCCGCCATCGCGCGCAGCCGGGCGAACGCCTTTTGCCGCATCGGTCCGGAAAAATAGAGCAGCAGGTTGCGGCAAAAGATCAGGTCGGCCGCGCTGGCGAGCGGCGGCCGGTCGATGAGCATATTCTGCACCGAAAAATCGATCCGCCGCCTGAGGTCGGCCTTGGCGAGCCAGCCGGCTTCGGTCTGGTCAAACCAGCGCACCATACGCTGCACCGGCAGCCCGCGCTGGATCTCGAACTGGCTGTACAGACCGATGCGGGCGCGGCTGATCGCGTGATAACTGACGTCGGTCCCGACGATGTCGATCTGCCACCCCGCCCACGCCTCGCCCTGTTCGGCGATCAGCATCGCCAGCGAATAGGCCTCCTGCCCCGTCGACACCCCGCAATGCCAGATCGTCAGCCGCCGCTGGCGCAAATTGACCTGTCGCAAATGTTCAAGTGCGGTGCTTGCAATGTCGTCGAACACGCTGTGTTCACGGTAGAAATAGGTTTCGTTGTTCAACATCGCATCGACCGTGTCGTCGAGCAGCTGGCGGCTGTTCGACGTGACCAGCGCCGCGACCAGCGCGTCGAGGTCGTCGATACCATGGCGCTGCATCACCGGTTTCAGCGACATTTCGATGCGCCAGATGCGATTCGGCGACAGCGTCTGGCCGGTCCGCGATTCGAGCACCCCCATCAGCACGCGATAGGCCGACTCGCTGGCGCTGCTGCCCATCATGCGGGCCGTCGCCCGGGCAGGAAGCTGCCCAGCATCAGCGCGATTGCATCGGGGTTGAGCGTCGCGGCGGCAATGCCTGCCTTGGCGACGGCGCCGGGCATGCCCCAGATCACGCAGCTTTCGGGCGCCTGCGCGAACACCGTGCCGCCCGCCTGTTTCAGCCGCGCCGCGCCCGCGGCGCCGTCGCGGCCCATGCCGCTCAGCACGACGCCGACCCCGCTGTTGCCATAAACCTCCGCCACCGAACCGAACATCGGGTCGGCCGAGGGGCAGCAGCCATTGTCGACCGGGCGGTGGTCAAGCGCGATGGTCTTGCGGCGGCCGTGCGCGACCACCACAATATGCGCGTCGCCTGGCGCCAGATAGATATGGCCGGGCTCGATCACCATGCCGTCCGCCGCGACGAGCGCCCGCCGGTCGGTCATCGTCGCGATCTGTTTGGCGTAAAATTCCATAAAGGCGTCGGGCAGATGCTGGGTCAGCAGGATCGGCGCGGTGATCCGCGGGTCGAGATGCGCCAGAAAATTGGCAAAGGCCGGAATGCCGCCGGTCGATGCGGCGACCGCGATACATTCGAGCGGCTGGTCGCCTTCGACCGCCAGCGCGACCGGCGGCGCCGCGCGGCGTTCGGCAACGGGAACCGGCGCCGGATAATCCTGCTGCTGGCCAAGCGACAATATCCGCTCGGTCAGCACTTCGGCAAAGCGCCCCGAAAAGCTGCCGCGACCCGGTTTGGCGAGCGTGTCGCTCGCGCCCAGCGCCAGCGCCTCGATCGCGGCCGGGCCGCCCTCGACGCAGTTCGATGACAGGATCAGCACCCGCGCGCGCGCGGCGCGTTCCAAAATGTGCGGCAGCGCGTCGATGCCGTTCATCCCCGGCATTTCGATGTCGAGCACCACCACATCGACGGGTTCGCGTGCCAGAAAGGCGAGCGCGTCGTGCGCGGAAGCGACCGAGGCGCAGACTTGCAGGCCGGGCTGCTGGTCGACGATGCGCTCCAATATGCTGCGGACGACCAGACTGTCGTCGACCAGCATCACCCGGACGGTGCGCGCCGTTGGTTCGGGGTCGGGATCGAGGGGTTGTGGCCGCGCCATCGCCAGCGGCTCAGGCAACGCCGACGAGTTGCAATTTTCCTTCCAGCGTTTCGCGGTCGAACGGCTTCATGACATATTCGTCGGCCCCCGCCTCGATCGCGGCGCGAATATGGTCGATGCTGTTCTCGGTCGTGCAGAACACGACCCGCGGGCGTTCTTCATGCCCGTAATCGAGATCGTTGAACGCGCCCAGAAACTCCATCCCGCTCATCACCGGCATGTTCCAGTCGAGCAGGATGACGTCGGGCCGGTTGGCGCGGCAAAAGGTCAGCGCCTCCTGCCCGTCGGCGGCTTCCTCGACCGCAAACGACATGCTTTCAAGGATGTGGCGCGCGACCTTGCGAATGACTTTGCTGTCGTCAACGACCAGACAGGATTTCGACATCTAATTTACTCCAGCCCCGGTAATAGGCGCATGTTAAGCTGAAGGGGTATTCAGCACGTTAATAGACGGCAGGAATCACTCTGCATTTAGGACCGGCAAGGTGATGAAATGCGACGGATCGACGACCAGCAGCGACGCGCCTTCATGTTCGATCATCGCATCGGCGACCCGCGCCCAGCCTGGAAGCAGCTTGCCCGCCACCCGCGTTTCGGGGGCGTCGATGAAACACACATCCTCGATCGCATCGGCGAGCAGCGCATAGCCGTGATCGGCTACATCGACGACGATCACCCGCTGGCCTTCCGCGACGGGCACCGGCGGCAGGCCGATGACGACATGCGGGTCGATCAGGGTGAAGACGCGGCTGCGCAGCGCGAACAGCCCCGCGACATGCGGCGGGGCGCCGGGCACTTCAACCGGCGTCCCCACGGTGACCACCGAATGAATCGCGCGGCTGCGCAACGCAACGCGCGTGTCGGCGATCCGCGCGACCAGATACAGCTTGTCCATCATACCCCGCGTCCTCCCACGCGCTGCGCCAGCGCGTCGAGCAACGCCTGCCGGTCGTAGCGATAGACGGTGTCGTCGTCCGGCCCCGTCGCGGCCACGGCGGTGCGCAGGCGAATGACCGGCACCGCATCGACGACCGGGGCGATATCGCCGCCGTCGTCGGCCAGACACAGCAGCACGTCGGGCGTTTCGTCGTCTTCGGCAGCGGTCGCGGCGACCCGGTAACCGGCGCTGCGCAGCAGCGGCGCGAGGAAATTTTCGCCCCAGCCGTCGTCGTCGGCGGCCAGGCGGCAAAGCGGCGCATGACCCGCGACCGGCGCCGTATCGCGCCGCGCATATTGTTCCATCAGCCAGAACGGATCGATCAGTTCGACCGGCTCGCCGCCGACCAGCACGACCCCGGCAATCAGCCCGGGCGCCGCCGCCGGCTGCACCGCGTCAGGCAGGCGGACGATATCGACCACCTCCGCGATCGGATAACAGAGCATCGCCTGGCCATCGTGGAGTCGCATGAGCTTTTGGGTCGATTGCCCGTCGGGCGCCGCGGGCAGTTTGGCCGCATGGACCGGATAGATGTCGTCGCCGATGCGGACCTGGATGCGGCCCGCGCTTTCGAACAGCGCCGCCGCCGGGACTTCCTCGACCCGCTCGATCACCGACAGGCGGATACCGCGCATGCGGCCGGCCGCCTCGCGGAAAAGGAGCAGCTGCGCCGCACCGCGCGCGGCCGATGCCTGTGCTTCGGCTTCGGCCGCGCCATCGCGCCGGCGTCCGGCTTCGGCGGCGTCGATGCGCGCGACCGCCAGCAAGCCCTGCACGTCGAGCAACAACACCGGCCGACCATTGTCGGGCAAGGTCGTCCCGGCATAGAGCCCCGTTGCCATGATCATCGGCGCCGCGGGCTTGATGACTAGTTCCTCATGATCGTGGATCGCCGCGACGCTCAGCGCATAGCTTTGCCCCTGCCCCGGCCGGATGATAACCAGCGCGCGGTCGTCGGCATCGTCCGCCGCGTCATGTTCGCGGCCGATGACATCTTCCAGCCGCAGCAGCGGATATTGTTCGCCGCGCACCGTCGCCAGTTCACCGCCGCCGACGCGGTCGATCCGCACCGTGTCGCCATTTTCGAGCAGAATCTCGCGCACCGCGCCGCGCGGGATGGCAAAATACTGCCCGGCAGCGCGCACCATCAGCCCCGAAATGATCGTCAGCGTCATCGGTACGCGCAGCAGGATCGTCAGTCCCCTGCCCTCGTCGTTGCGCAGTTCGACGATGCCGCCGATCTTTTCGATATTGGCTTTGACGATGTCCATGCCGACGCCGCGGCCCGACACCGCGGTAATCTTGGCGGCGGTCGAAAAGCCGGGCCGGAAAATCAGCTCGAGCTTTTCCTTCGGCGACATCGTCCGCGCTTCGGCGGCGGTGATCGCGCGCGATGCGACCGCTTTCGCCGTGATCGCTTCGGGCGACAGGCCGCGGCCGTCGTCGCGCACCTCGATCTCGATCTGGTTGCCCGATTGCCGCGCGGCGACCGAAATCGTCGCGGTGATATCCTTGCCCGCCGCGACGCGGTCTTCCAGCGTCTCGATGCCATGGTCGATCGCGTTGCGCACGATGTGGATCAACGGATCGCGGATATTCTCCATCATCTCGCGGTCCAGCTCGACCTCGCCGCCGCTGGTCTGGAACGCGATTTTTTTGCCCATATCCTGCGCCAGGTCGCGCACGATGCGCGGCAAAGGCGCGAACAATTTGTCGATTCGCTGCATCCGCATCTGGCTCACCGACTGGCGCATCCCCGCGATCGAGTCCGACAGCCGGTCGAACGAGGCGATGACCGCCGGGCTCGCCCCCGACTCGCGCAGCATCCGCGCGAACTCGTTGCGGACCAGCACAATGTCGGTGACCGCGGTCATCACGCTGTCGAGCAGCGGCAACGGCACCCGGATCGACCGCCAGCTTTGCAGGTCGCCCTGTAAATCATCTTCGCGGCGAAGCTGGACCCCGGCCGCCTCGGGCGGGCGTTCCGCCGCTTGACCTGTCTCCCGATCGGCAAGTGCGGCGATGACCGCCCGGTCGTCGCCCGCCGGCTCGGTGCCGTCCTGACCCAGCGCCGTGCAGAGCATATTGAGCCGGTCGACGATACCCAGCACCCCGGTGACCAGCGCCGCATCGGCAGCGCGCTGCCCGCGCCGCACCTGATCGAGTGCGTCTTCGGCGGCATGGGCCAGCGCGGTAACGCGCGGCAGCGCCAGGAATCCCGAGCTGCCTTTTATGGTATGAACCAGGCGGAAAATCGCGTCGAGCTGCGCCCGGTCGGCGGGATCCGCCTCCCACGCAACCAGCGCCCCGCCCGCTTCGGCCAGGATCTCTGCCGTTTCGGCCAGAAAGTCGTTCAGCAGATCGTCCATCGCGGTACCGGTGCGCCCCAGAAAATCGAGGCTGCACCATGGCGGACAATGGTTAACGGACGGTTTGTTTCGTAAAACAGGCAACCACCCCGTGGGGTGGATCAGCGCCCGCGCAGCACCGCCCCGACCAGCAGCGATGTCGGCGTCTCGCGCGCCAGCATCACGGTCCCGCCATTCTGCGCCGCGACCGCCTGCACCAGCACCGCGGGCGCGGTGCGCGAGGTCATCGCGGTCGCACCTTCGCCATCGCGCAGGATTGTCTCGACATCGGCGTCAAGGAAGATGCGCTCGGCCTCGACATGCAGCGCGATTTCGATCCCGCCGCCCTGATCGGCGCTCTGATTCTCGCAGCCGATGTCGAGCCGCCCGCCGCGCACCAGCGCATCGACCAGCAGCAGCGCGAGGTTCAGGATGATCTTGACCGCCGGTTTGGGCAGCGGTTCGGCGCCGATCATCCAGTTCAATTCGATCGCGCGGTCGCCGATGATCCCCTGGATCGCCGATTTCGCTTCGTCGGCCGGCACCATCTCGCCAAATCCGCCCGCCGACCCGAAGGCGAGGCGAAAGAATTTCAGCTTGTTCGCCGACGTCCGCGCGCTCTGTTCGAGCAATTCGACGCAGCGCGCGCGCATTTCGGGGTCTTTTTCATCGGCGAGCAGTTCCAGCCCGTTGGCGAACGCCCCCACCGGGCTCAGCAGGTCGTGACACAGGCGCGAGGCCAGCATGGAGGCGAAATCGACGCGGTCGTCGGACATGGATTGGTTAACTCCCCGCAAGCCGGACGTGACCGGCGCGGATGCCTCCTAGGACAGCGAGCCCGTCCAGGGCAAGGGCGATCCCCGGCCCGTCGTCCCGGCAAGACCGTCGGTCCCCTTGAAAATTTGCGGTGGGTTTCCACATCATCGTCAATGCAGGGGGATGACGATATTTTGACCGTGGCGCTCGACAGCAGCGCGGCCGGACTGCGCCTCGACCGCGCGCTGGCCGAGGCGCTGCCCAGCCTGTCGCGCGAGCGGGTCAAGAGCCTGATCAAAGGCGGACGCGTTGCCCGTGCCGACGGCGCCGTCCTGTGGGATCCCGCCGCCAAGACGACGCCGCCCGCGACGCTCGAAGTGCGCGTTCCGGCCGCCGCCCCGGCGCATAATGTCGCGCAGGATCTGGCGCTCGTCATCGCCTATGAGGACGAACATCTGATCGTGGTCGACAAGCCTGCGGGCATGGTCGTCCATCCCGCGGCGGGCAATCTTGACGGCACGATGGTCAACGCGCTGCTGCATCATTGCGCGGGGCAGCTGTCGGGGATCGGCGGCGTCGCGCGGCCGGGCATCGTCCACCGCATCGACAAGGATACCAGCGGGCTGATCGTCGCCGCGAAGCATGACAAGGCGCATGAGGGGCTGGCCAAACAGTTCGCCGCGCACAGCATCGATCGCCGCTATCTGGCGGTCGCGACCGGGCGCCCGATGCCTGCCGCTGGCACCGTCGATGCCGCGCTCGGCCGGTCGAGCAGCAATCGCAAGAAGATGGCCATCGTCGCCGAAGGCCGCGGCAAACACGCGATCACCCATTATCGCACGATCGAACCCCTCCAAGGCGCAACTTTGGTCGAATGTCGGCTGGAAACCGGCCGCACGCATCAGGTGCGCGTCCATATGGCGCATATCGGGCATCCACTGGTCGGCGACCCGGTCTATGGCCGCGCCCGCAAGCCGCTGTCGGATGTTCTGAAAACGCTGGGTTTCGCGCGGCAGGCATTGCACGCCGCCCATTTGGGCTTTATTCATCCGGTGACCGGTAACAAAGTCGCGCTCGACAGCGAAATACCGCCCGATATGCGGGAACTGATCGACCAATTGCGCGTTTAAGTTTCGAATGAAAATCTATCTCGACCGCACGAACCAACCGCGGCATATTCCGACTTCAGATTTCAAAGGGAAGACGCTCTCCTATGGCTAACAATAGCAATGTTCCGGCGACGGTGCCTGCGCTTGGCGGCGAAGCCAGCCTGAACCGTTATCTGTCGGAAATCCGCAAATTCCCGCTGCTCACGCCCGAGCAGGAATATATGCTCGCCAAGCGTTTTCAGGAGCATGGTGACAATGAGGCGGCGGCGCAGCTCGTCACCTCGCACCTGCGGCTCGTCGCCAAGATCGCGATGGGCTATCGCGGCTATGGCCTGCCGGTCAGCGAGCTGATCAGCGAAGGCAATATCGGATTGATGCAGGGGGTGAAGAAATTCGACCCCGAACGCGGCTTCCGCCTCGCCACCTATGCAATGTGGTGGATCCGCGCGTCGATTCAGGAATTCATCCTGCGCTCGTGGAGCCTTGTGAAGATGGGCACCACCGCGGCGCAGAAAAAGCTGTTCTTCAACCTGCGCCGGATGAAGAATAATCTGGAAGCGTTCGAGGATGGCGACCTCAGCCCCGAACATGTCGCGAAGATCGCGACCGACCTTGGCGTCACCGAGGACGAGGTCGTCAGCATGAACCGCCGCATGGCGATGGGCGGCGACACCTCGCTGAACGTCCCCATGGGCGAGGACGGCGACAGCCAGTGGCAGGATCTGCTCGGCGACGAAGGTCCGTTACAGGACGAGCGCGTCGCCGAGGCGCAAGAACGCGATGTGCGTCACGAGCTTTTGACCGAAGCGCTCGCCACGCTGAACGAGCGCGAGCGTCACATCCTGACCGAACGCCGCCTGACCGACGATCCCAAGACGCTCGAGGATCTGAGCCAGATTTACGACGTCAGCCGCGAACGCGTCCGCCAGATCGAGGTCCGCGCGTTCGAAAAACTGCAAAAGGCGATGCTCAAGCTCGCGAGCGACCGGCGACTGGTCAGCGCCTGAACCGATTGACGAATTGACGCCTTGGCGCCACATTGCATGTCCGACATGCGATGGGGGCAGGCATGAGCAATACCAAAACGGTGCAACCGGGTCCGGGAACAGCGGAAACAAAAGTCGTAACCGAGAAACGGGGTTACAGCTTCGGTATGTGGGAAGGGCTGGCGCTGCTTCTCGGGCTTGCCGGCGATATAGCGAAACCCATCGGAAATTATTCGCTGTGGCTGTTGCTCGCGGCAGCCGTGCTGACCGGTGTGCTGTTCACCCTACGACGTTTTCCCAAGGCCCGCGTCGCCATGTTCCACAGCGGGTTTGCGACGGCACTGATGGCGGTGATCTGGGCCACGCAAACCTTTGGCGCCACGCTGAACGGCGAAGCGAGCGAGCGCGGCGCGCTGGTCACGTTCGCTCCGGTGCTTGCACCGGTGCAGACAAAAATTCTGCCGCTCCCATCCGACCGCAAGACGTTGATGCGTTTCCAGGATGCGATCGCGTCGGGCACCGACAACGAACGCGTCGCCGATGCCCGCGAGCTTTATTTGGCCACCGAAGACAAAGCGCTTCGGCGCGGGATGATCGAGGCGATGATGGCCAGCGGCAACGCAGCGCTTCAACAAACCGCGACGCTGATCCGGCTGTCGGAACGCGAACGGGACCGACTGGTGCTGGCGCCGGTGAGCCGTGACGCGACCGATGCACTGTCGCGGCGGCTATTGTCGTTCAACTTCGTCGTCAGGCGGGTCGATGTCGACAGTGGTGCTTTGCGCTTGGTAGGTGACGGCTTCGAATCCGATGGCACGGTGAGCCGCCAAGGCACCGTCCTGCAACTTTACATTGATCTGCCCGAACAAAACCGTCAGCTGATGACGGTCGACCTGAAACCCGATGCTCAACTTCGCCTGACCGGCACGGCACGGCTCGACAACGGGAGCAAGGCAGCGGTAGAGTTGCCTTTGTTCTGACCCTTCTGACTCAATGAAATGCCGCTGGCCGTCCGTCGGGGCAAGCGGATGGAAATTATATGCCGTCGAAAAGCCGCGCGAAACGGCGCAAGCTTCCCTGGTATCTGCGGCCGTTCAAATGGCTGTTGTGGTTCGCCGTTTTGTCGGTGGTCTGGGTGCTCGTTTACGCCGTCGTGCCGCCGCCGGTGACATTCACCATGCTCGCCGACCGTAACGGCATCACCAAGGACTGGACGGGACTGGCGAACATCGACCGCAACATGGTTCGCGCCGTGATCGCGGCCGAGGACGGCAAATTCTGTACCCACAACGGGTTCGACCGCGAGGCAATCGAACAGGCGATCGAGCGCAATGCGCAGGGCAGACGGATGCGCGGCGGATCGACGATCAGCCAGCAGACCGCCAAGAATGTCTTTCTTTGGCAAGGCAGCGGCTGGACACGCTACGTCCGCAAGGTGCCCGAGGTGTGGTTCACTTTCCTGATCGAGACGATCTGGGGCAAGCGGCGGATCATGGAAGTGTATCTGAACGTCGCGGAGACCGGCATCGGCACCTATGGCGTCGAGGCGGGTGCCCAGCGTTATTTCAAGCATGGCGCGAACAAGCTGACGCCGGCGGAAGCCGCGCGCATCGCCGCGATCCTGCCGCTCCCCAAGAAGCGCGAGGCGGTGAGCCCGTCGGGCTTCACCCGCCGCTATGGCAATATGATCACCGCGCGGATCGGACAGGTCCGGCGCGACGGACTGGACGGGTGTGTGTATCGGTAGACGCTAAGGCCGGTTTGGGGTGGCAAGCTGCCAACTGAGCATGTAGCCTCAGCCCGATGCGATACTTACTTCCTGCCTTTCTGGCCTCGGTCTTGTTCCCCTCTCCCGTTTCTGCGGAACCGAACCTCGACAAGGGCTTCGACGGTGCCCTGCGTGGTTGCGAGCTATGGTTGCTAGATCCGGGGAGTTGGGCGGAGGGCACTGGCCCATTTATCAAAGCGGTGGGCCTCGGCGAGCAGATGGGTCTCGTTGAAAGGGTGGAGGAGGTAAATCTTCCGTCGAAGCAACTGCGACGGGCGAACCGCTACTGGCGTATCAATTCCACTCCGACCGCTGGCTACGTGCTTGTCGTGTCTGAGCAGCTTCCGATGTGCCACATCACGGGCGGAGGGAACGCAGATCTCCAGCCGAGCGTCGAGCGCGTTCTTTCATCGCCTGAATTCAACCGACGTTGGCAGTCCGATAAGTCTTTTACAAATGGCGACATGGAGACGACTGTTTTCCGCAGCCAAGAAGACTCTGCTTTGTCCATCACGATCAGCCGTGCGACCGGAGAAGGGCAGCGGCTAGACAGGGTCCAAGTGCTGGCGACCGCCCTTTATCAGACCGGAAACTAATCGCTGTTCGACCGACCCATGTCCGTAACCGGTCGTTACCTGCCATTCCCCTCAAGCCGGTTTCCAGCTTCTCCGGTCTTCCGCCTGTTTCAGCACCTCGAACGCCGCCTGACCCGCGGCGAAGCGTTTGGCGGCGTCGGCGTCGCCGGGTTTTACGTCGGGGTGGCATTCCTTGGCGTAGCTGCGCCACGCTTTCTTTGTCGCCTCGAAATCGGCATCGGGTTCCAGCCCGAGCAGTTCCAGCGCGCGCATTTCGTCGGCGCTGCGGCTGCCGTCGCCCGATCCGCCCCACGCATAATGCTGCGCGCGCGCGTAGCTGCGGGCGCCGCGCGCTTCTTCGGCGGCGCGTTCGGCCGCATCCTCGGCGGTAAGTCCGGCGAAATAATCCCAGCCGCGGTTATATTCGGCAGCGTGCGTTTCGCAAAAATACCAGCGTTCGGGGCTGTTCGGCGATTTTGGCGCCGGGCAGTTGCCCGGTTCGGTGCAGCCATGGCGGTCGCAGAGCCGCACCTTCTGCGCCTCGCGCGACGCACCATAGGGGCGCCAGCGCGGGAAACCCCAGTCGTCGGATCGTTTGGCGCGGCTCATCAACCCCATGTAGCGGCAAGGGGCGGTGATTGCTACCCGAGCGGGCCGAAAAACCTAGCCCTTGGGCTTGTAGCCGAACGCCTTGCCCGCCAGTTTGGCGACTGCCGGATCGAGATCGGGGGGCGTCATCGGCACCATCGCTTCCAGCGCATCGGCGATATGCGTCAGCGCCGCGATGCGCGCCGCCTTTTTGTTGTTGCCGTCGATCACCTTCCACGGCGCCCAGCGCGTATCGGTCTGCGCGAACATCTCGTCGAGCGCCGCCAGATACTCCTTGCGCTTCGCACGGTTGCGGTAATCCTCGCTGCCGGTCTTCCACCGCTTCCACGGATCGTCGAGCCGGTCGGCAAAGCGCTTGTCCTGTTCCTCCTGCGTGACGTGGACGAACAATTTGACGAGATTGGTGCGGCTGCCGGTCAACTGCGCCTCGAACTCGTTGATCTCGTCATAGCCCTTGCGCCATTCGGCTTCGGTCGCGAAGCCTTCGACGCGCTCGACGAGGACGCGGCCATACCAGCTGCGGTCGAAGATCGAGATTTCGCGATTGCCCGGCAGGCGTTTCCAGAAACGCCACAGGAAATGGCGCGCCTTTTCCTCGTCGGTCGGCGCACCGATCGGCCAGACCTCGAAATAACGGGGGTCGAGCCGTGCGGTCATCCGCTGGATGATGCCGCCCTTGCCCGCTGCATCCCAGCCTTCGAGCATGATGACGCTGCGCTGGCCGTGCGCGATATGCGCTGCCTGGATGCGTTCGAGCCGCTCCTGCACCGCGGCAAGAGCAGCGTTATGGTCGCCGTCATATTTGGCGCCGGTTTCATAGTCGGACAGCGTGATGGTCATGCGGCGACCCTAGCCGATTCGGGTCGATCGTACCAAGGGCGATGCGGCGCTGTCGAATTTCGGGACAGCGGCAGTGCGACGCCTTAACGGGCGTCCATGACCGACTTGTGCATAAGCCATTGGCCAAGCGCACGGCGGCGCCGCTCGATCCGCGCCAGCGCCTCGTCGACCGTTGCCGCGCGCAGTCCCTGGCGCCGCGCATCGCCATGCCAGTCGACCGCCGCGTCGAGATCGCCTTCCATCTCGTTACAAAGCCCCATGTTGAAGGCAAGCGCCGCGGTCGGCTCGACGTCGCGGGTCATCGCTTCCCAGGCGCTGCAGGCGCCGAAGGGGTCGGTCTTGGTGAGCCTGACCGCGGCCTTGAACGCGGCTTGCGCAGGCTTTGCGAGTCCCTTGACGCTCTCTTCGACGCGCACATCGATGGTGTAATCACGCGGCGCCAGATCGGCGCGGATATCCCGGATCTGGCGTTCCTGCGTCGCCGCAAAATAATCATCTACCGACCCTGGCGCGCTGCGATCCGGACACAGCGTCTGCTGATCGCGGGTGCTGAGCGGACGGGTGTAACGGATCGATCCGTCGCCGATGGCGACGAGCCGGACGCTGGTCGTCATGGTCGCGGTGCGGCGGCGACACCGGATATCGACGTCGATTTCCTTCAGGCATTTCTTTTTGTCGGCGGGGTCATATTCTGTGCAGCGCTTGCGTTTTTCGGTTACCGGTACTTCGTAGACCGACGTGCGGACCGTTCCAGTGAGCAAGGCATCAACGGGGGCGCCCGACTCCGGCGCGACCACGCGAAAATAGGGTTGACCCGCAAAGCGAGCCGCCGAAAGTTCGGCCTCCAGCGCCTGGGCAAAGGCAGCGCCGTCGGCACCCTCGAAACGCTCGACCGAAATCCGGAACAGATCGTGCGCGTCGGCGGCGGCGGGGTCGGCCGCCGGGACGGGCAGCGTTTCGGCATGGGCCGGTGCCGCCAAAGCGCCGAGCAGCGCCGCCCACATCAACCTTTTATCGAACATAGACCCCCCTCCTGCCGATTGGCGGAGAGCTATCGCAGCGCCGGATGCCTGTCAAAGCCGTGGGCCGCCCGAATCACAGCGCGGCGGCGACCAGCGCCGCGAGGCGCCCCGGTGCTTCCATCGGGATGAAATGGCTCTGATCGGCGCATTGTTCGTCGCGAACGGCGCCGATTGCGCGGCCCAGTCCCGGCCATGTCGGACTGACCGAAAAGTCGAGATTGCCCGCGCGCTCGCCGGTACGCGCCCGGATGACGCTGGCCGGCGCGGTCAGGCGTTCGAGCCAGTCGTGCGGGTTGGTGCGAAGCGCGTTTTGATAGACGGACGCTTCGAGGGCAGGCGGACAAGCGAGATCCCAGCCGTTGCCATCCGCCGCGGGGAGCAGGCCGAAGCGACAATAGTCGGCGAGCACCGCGGGCTGCCAGTGTGCATAGGGCGGACGCGATGCAAAATGGGCGTTCATTGCCTCCCAACCCTCCCAGCGCGCGCGTCGCCGCGCGACCGGATGCTCGGCGGGGTCAGGCAACGGGGCCTCGGCGGCGCCGACGTAGAGTTCGGGCGGCATGATGACGGGATCGATCAGGAAGATATGCGCAAAGGCATCGGGCCGCGCGGCCGCCAGCCGGGTCAGCACATAGCCGCCCATGCTGTGGCCGCAGCCGGTCAGGGGTGATCCAGCGAAACGATCGACCAGCGGCAGCAGCGCGTCGGCGGTGACGGCCCAGTCCGCCAGCGACGAGGGCTTGGCGCTGCGACCGTGGCCCAACTGATCGGGAGCGATGACGTGGGTGCCGCGCGGCAACGCCGCGACGACCTGATCCCACAACCGCGCGTGAAAGCCGGTTGCATGCAGCAGCAGCAGCGAGGGCCGATCCGACGGCTGGCCCCATTCGAACCAGCAAATCTCGCCAGCCGGCGTGTCCAGCCGATGCTCGCGCGGCGCTTCGCTCACGCTCAGCCCTTGGGTCCGTCCACGATGCGGATGCCGAGTTCCTTGAGCTGCTTGTCACTGACCGGCGCGGGGGCTCCCATCATCAGGTCTTCGGCCTTCTGGTTCATCGGGAAGACGACGACTTCGCGGATGTTCGGCTCATCGGCGAGCAGCATCACGATGCGGTCGACGCCCGGCGCCGAACCGCCGTGCGGCGGGGCACCGAATTTGAAGGCATTGATCATGCCGCTGAAATTCGCATCGACGTCGGCTTGGCTATAGCCCGCAATCTCGAACGCCTTGTACATGATGTCGGGGCGATGGTTGCGGATCGCGCCCGAGGACAGTTCGACGCCGTTGCAGACGATGTCATATTGCCATGCAAGAATGTCGAGCGGATCCTTGGTCTCCAGCGCTTCGAGTTCGCCCTGCGGCATCGAGAAGGGGTTGTGGCTGAAGTCGATCTTGCCCGTTTCCTCGTCGGCTTCGAACATCGGGAAATCGACGATCCAGCACATTTCGAACTTGTTCGGATCGATGAGTTCGAGCTGTTCGGCGACGCGGGTGCGGGCGAAACCGGCGAGTTTCGCGGCAGTCGCTTCCTTGCCCGCGGCAAAGAACAGCCCGTCATCGGGGCCGAGGCCGAGTTCGGCAGCGAGCGCATCCATCTTTTCCGTGCCGTGGTTCTTGGCAATCGGACCGCCCCATTCGCCGCCCTTGCGCGTCGCGTAGCCGAGGCCTGCAAAGCCCTCGCCCTGTGCCCAGCTGTTCATGTCGTCGAAGAATTTGCGGCTCTTTTCTGCCGTGTTCGGCGCCGGGATTGCGCGGACGACATCGCCCGCAGCGACGATGTCGGCGAAACGGCCGAAACCCGAACCGGTAAAGTGCGCCGACACGTCGCTGATGATGAGCGGGTTGCGGAGGTCCGGCTTGTCATTGCCGTACTTCAGCATCGACTCGCGATACGGGATGCGCGGGAAGCTGCCCGCCGGGGTCACCGACTTGCCGTTCGCAAATTCTTCGAACACGCCCGCGAGCACGGGTTCGATCGCGTTGAAGACGTCGTCCTGGGTGACGAAGCTCATCTCGAAATCGAGCTGATAGAATTCGCCCGGCGAACGGTCAGCGCGCGCGTCTTCGTCGCGGAAGCAGGGCGCGATCTGGAAATAGCGGTCAAAGCCAGCAACCATCAGCAGCTGTTTGAACATCTGCGGCGCCTGCGGCAGCGCGTAGAATTTGCCGGGGTGGACCCGGCTCGGCACCAGATAGTCGCGCGCGCCTTCGGGCGACGAGGCGGTCAGGATCGGGGTCTGATATTCGGTGAAGCCCTGTTTGACCATGCGGCGGCGCAGCGACGCGATGACGTTCGAACGCAGCATGATGTTCGCATGCAGCCGCTCGCGACGGAGGTCGAGGAAGCGGTATTTCAGGCGAATATCCTCGGGATATTCCTGCTCGCCCGCGACCGGCATCGGCAGCTCGACCGCCGCCGACTGGACCGTGACGTCGCGCGCGCGCACTTCGATTTCGCCGGTGGGCAGGTTGGCATTGACCGTTTCAGCCGACCGCGCGACGACATCACCGGTGATCGTCACCACGCTTTCGGCGCGCAGGCCGTCGAGGATCGCAAACGCCGCATCGCTGCTGTCCGCAACGATCTGGGTCAGACCATAGTGATCGCGCAGATCGACAAAGAGCAACCCGCCATGGTCGCGCTTGCGATGCACCCATCCCGAAACACGAACGGTCTGGCCAACATGGTCAGCGCGAAGCTGGCCGCAATTGTGGGTACGATAGGCGTGCATGTGATCGTCTTTCAATGTTCGGGAGCGCGCGCATAAAGCGCGCCGACATGGCCGCGCCTAAGGCAGGTCGGCACGCCATTTGTCAAGCGTTGTGGGCTATCTCAGCACGTCAGCCCCAACCCGTCGAGCACTTCACTGCCGAACAAGGCGCGATGCGCCGGGTCGGGAAGGAGGCGGTCGCGGGCAGCGCGCCAGCGGCGAAAATCCTCGCCATAGTCGGTCGCCACGCGCGCGCCGTCGAGGTTGCAGCTTTTCGCCCAATGGCGGGTGAAGGCGATCCCTTCAGCGTCGAGCCGTTCAACGACACGCGCATAGGCTGCGGCAGTTCGCTCGCTGCGCGGGCCGTCGAAGTCGATCACTGCATTGTGCGGAAACCGGGCGGGGGCGAGCAAGCCCTGCGCGCGGCTCATGAAACGCAGCGTCACAACGGTCGATCCACCGTGGCGCGCATAGACGCCGCAGATCAGTTCGAACACGCGCGCCAGGTCGGCGCGGTCGATCGTCACCGACGCGTTGAACAGGTCGGCGAGCGGGCGGTGCGTGTCGAGACCTTCGCCCCAACTGCCATAGACGGCAGGCGCATCGACATCGGGCCCGCTCGCATAGCCGAGCTTCATGGCGAACTGGAGCAACGCCCCGCGCGCCCACGGATAATCGTCGAGCAGTCGGCCGAGCAGACTGAGCGCGTCATAACCCGCGCCCAATTGCCCCGGCGTCGCGCGCGGATAGTCGTCACGCCACGGTTCGCGGTACAGGAAGCGCAGCATTGCCGGTCGTTTGAACGGCTTGTAGGGATTGACGATCATCTGGACAAAGTCGGGATCGCGGTCGAGCGCATAGGCGGCGGAAAAGCGGCGAAAGTCACCCGTCGCGAGCCAGCCCAACGCCGCGCGGTTCACCTTGCGCAAATTCTGGATCGGGCGAACGAGGAATTTCGGCACGCTGTCGACGACCAGCGCAGTGACGATACCCAGGGCGCCGACCGGAAGCTGCGCCGCAGCAAACACATCGTCGTCGCGCAGCAAGGTCGAGCCGGTCCCCGCGATGAAGGCGTCGTTCATCACCCCCGCAGCAGGTTCGACCCAGTGGACACCCGCAGGCGTCACGATCTGCAACGCACGGACATGATCCTGAATGCCGCCGCTGGCGATCATCGAGCCATGGGTGCCGGTTGCTGCGGCGCCGGCAAAAGTCTGGCCGTTACCCGCGCCGCTCGTCCACAGCGAACGCCCCTGCTGTTCCAGCTTGTCGGATACTTCGTCAACGAGCGCGCCGGCCTCGACCAGCATCAGTCCGCTGGCGTCGACGCCCGGACGAACATCGGCCGCATCGATGCCGAAACAGCGGTTGAACCGCCGCGTATGAAGCAGCCAGCATTGCGACGCGACGTTGATGTTCGACGGTGACCAGCCCGCGCCGAGCGGGCGAACGCGGCGCTGTGCCGCCGCCGCGTCGCCCAGCCAGTCCTGCACTGATCCGGCGGCAATCGCGATCTCGTCGCGGCCGCGCTCGGCATCACCGCTGCGCAGGGCAAAGCGGGTCGCCGCTTCGCAGGTACCGGTCCCGTGATAGTTGGTCCAACATCCCTCGCTTCCCAGGCGTACGATCGGCATCACGCGTCTCCCAGCGGAAAGACACCGGCGTGGGCGCGCCAAGCGACGGTGACCGGACGCAGAAAACCGAAACTGGCAAGCGACACCAGCGTCTGGCGCCGGGTCGCAAAGACGCGAACGTCGCACAGACCGTGATCCGATTCGGGGGTCACGAATGGCTGGGCAGCATGGGCGGCAAATCCCCAGCCCTTCAGCACCACCACCATCGATTCTTCGTCGAGCGGTCGCGGATTGGCGATCGACACGAAAATATCGGCTTGTCCGGCCAGATATTGTCCGAAAAGCACCAGAAAAAGGAGCGCGGCAAGCGCCCAACCGACCCACATCATGCCCCGTTACCCCTTCGATTTTCCCCGGCCGGTGTTCCGGCTTTGCGACCCGAAGAGTATGGGCAATTTTTCCTGCCCGTTCTTTTCAACTAGCTGTATAGGCGCGCTATGCAAGTCCATCCGTTGATCGAAACGAACACCGCGCTCGTCGAATTCTGCGATCTCATTCGGGGCAGCGATTTCATCGCCGTCGATACCGAATTCATGCGCGAAAACACCTTTTGGCCCGAACTTTGCCTGATCCAGGTTGCCGATCGCGAACATGCCGCGGCGATCGATCCGATGGCGCCGGGGATCGACCTCAAGCCGTTGCTCGACCTGCTGGTCGATAACGAGGACATGCTGAAAGTCTTTCACGCCGGCGGGCAGGATGTCGAAATCATCTTCAACCTGACAGGCAAGACGCCGCACCCCATCTTCGACACCCAGATCGGGCAGATGGCGCTCGGGCAGGCAGAACAGGTCGGATATTCGAATCTGGTCGAGGCCTGGCTGGGGCTCCAGCTCGACAAGGGCGCGCGCTTTACCGACTGGAGCCGCCGCCCGCTCGACAAGCGCCAGATCGATTATGCCGTCGGCGACGTCACTCACCTCGCCAAGATTTTCCCGATGATGCTCGACAAGCTTGTCAAGACCGGGCGCGGTCACTGGCTGGACGAGGAAATGGAAAAGCTGGCCGATCCGTCAAACTACAATCTTGATCCAGAAGATGCTTGGCATCGGATCAAAATCCCGTCGCGCAAGCCTGATGTGCTGGGCCGCTTGAAGGCGCTGGCAGCGTGGCGCGAGCGCGAGGCGCGATCGAAGAACCTGCCGCGCGGACGCATCGTCAAGGATGAGACGCTAGCCGACATCGCGGCGCATCCGCCCAAGGACCAGGACGGTCTGGGCCGGGTCCGCGGGTTATCGGCGACCTGGCGCAGTAACGACATCGGCGGGCGGTTGATGGATGCAATTGCCAATGCCAAGCCGCTGGACAAGGACGACATGCCCGACCGCGCGCCGCGCGGCCCGGGGCTGGGCAAGGAAGGCACGCTGGTCGCCGACCTGCTGAAACTGCTCCTGAAAATACGCGCTCGCGAGCTTAACGTCGCGTCGCGCCTGATCGCGCGGAGCGATGAGCTTGAGGCGCTGGCAGCGGGTGGGCGCGAGGGCATCGCGATGTTGCAGGGCTGGCGCTACGACGTGTTCGGCTACGCCGCGCTCAATTTGGTCGAAGGCCGGATGGGCTTTGCCGTCAAGCACGGCAAGCTGGTGATGAGCGAAATCGACGCAGCGAGCGGGGGTTAGAGCAGCACCAGTTCAGGCTTTGCGTCGAGCGCCTGCGCCAGCGCCCGCAAACGCCGCTCGACCGATTCGCCTGCCAGATGATGCCAGCCGGCGTCGAGGCTGAGCCGCAACCGACCGTCGACCAGCGCGACGCGGCTGGCTTTCAGCGGCGCCTCGACCCCGCCGGTCAGCCGCTGCGCCAGCCGGATCGCCAGCCCCCATTGCCGCGCCCGCGCCAGCCGGTCGGCGCTCACCAGCGATACCATGTCGGGAAAATCGCTGTCGGCGCCACCAAATCCTGCGTGCAGCGCGCGCGCCAGCAGAATGCGGCCGGGAATATCGATGCCGCGCCAGTTGCCGTGCAGCCCGATCTCCATTCCGCGTTCGGCGCGGAAATCGGGGTTTGCCGACCATGCAACATCGCTGAGCAGGCTCGCGGCAAGGCGGACGCGGCTGTCGGCGGGCGCCTCGTCGGCAAATAGTGGCGCGATCCATTCGGTGATCGCGCGGCCATGCGGCGCAAAGCGCGCAAGCCGCCGCCCTTCGAACTCGGCGGCGACGATCAGCGGATCCTGTGCGCGCGTCGATCCGTCCAGCGCCTGATAGAGCAGCCCTTCGCGCAGCCCCGACGACGAAACGGTCATTTCCGGCACATCCAGAATGTTGACCAGCGCCGCAAGCAACGCGGCCGCGTCGGGCAGTGCGGCGGCGCGGTTCGATGCCATCCCGGGGATCGCGCGCAATTCTTCGAAGGTCAGCCGGTTGGTGGCGCGAACGAGACGGCGCAATGCCGCGCGCGGCAGGCTATGCTGGTCGAGCACCGCCAACGGATCCTGGGTCAGTTCCAGATCGAGGCGCGACAGCGCGCGCCACGATCCGCCGACCAGATAGAGCGGCAGCCCCACCATCCCGTCGGGCCATCCGGCGCTGCGCAACATCTTGCGAACCGCGCGTTCGAACGTCTGTTGCCCTTCCTTGCGCAGTGCGGGCAGTCGCAGCACCCCAAGCGGAAACGACGCGCAGCGCCCCACCCGTCCATTGGCCACTTCGGCAAGCTCGAGGCTGCCGCCGCCGAGGTCGACCGCGATACCATGTGCATCGGGGATCGCCGAGAGCACACCATAACCCGCGGCTTCCGCCTCTTCTTCGCCCGACAGCAGGCGAATCTTGAGCCCCGCCTCAGCCGCAGCGGCGATAAATTCGGGACCGTTTTCGGCGTCGCGCACCGCCGCGGTAGCGACGCATTGCAGGTCCTTGACCTCCATATGTTTGGCAAGCAGCGCATAGCGGCGCAGCGCGGTCAGTCCGCGCTTCGCATCCTCGTCGGCGATACGGCCATCGATGGCGAGGCCGCGCCCCAGGCCGGCGGCGACCTTTTCATTGAAAATCACCGCCGGGGCACGCGCCGGTCCTTCATACACCACCAATCGCACCGAGTTCGACCCGATGTCGATCACCGCCGAGCGGTGGACCGCCGACTTGGCCGGACGAAGCAGGCCCAATGCGTCAGCCCCCGCGCATGTCGAAGGCAAGAGTCGGCACGTCCTGCCGTTTGTGCAGCGCCGTGCCACGACCGGACAAAGACGGATTGGTCATGAAATAATGATGCAGGTTGAACGGCTTGTCGGCCGGAGTTGTGCGGGCGTAAACGCCATCGGGTTGGAGCACCCAGCTTTGTTCATTGTCGATCAGATTGGCGACCAGCACCTGATCCAATATCTGGTCGTGGACGGTCGGATTCTCGATCGGGATCATATATTCGACGCGGCGGTCGAAGTTACGCGGCATCCAGTCGGCGCTGCTGATATAGAGCTTGGCGCGCTGATGCGGCAAGGGCGCGCCATTGGCGAAGGCCCAGACGCGACTGTGTTCGAGGAAGCGCCCCACGACCGATTTGACCCGGATCGTTTCGGACAGGCCGGGTACCCCCGGACGCAGGCAGCAAATGCCGCGCACGATCAGCTCGACCGGTACGCCCGCGACGCTCGCCTCGTACAATTTGTCGATGATGTCGGGATCGACGAGGCTGTTCATCTTGGCCCACACGCCCGACGGCTGCCCCGCCTTTGCCGCCGCGATTTCGGCGTCGATCAGCTCGCACAGATGCGCGCGCATGTTGAGCGGCGACATGGTGATCATGTCGAGCCGTTCGGGTTCGACATAGCCGGTGATATAGTTGAACAGCTGCGCCGCATCGCGCCCGGCGCGCGGATCGGCGGTGAAGAAGCTGAGGTCGGTGTAGATGCGTGCCGTGACCGGATGGTAGTTACCGGTCCCGAAGTGGCAATAGGTGCGATATCCCTGCCCTTCGCGACGGACGACCATCGAAATCTTGGCGTGGGTTTTCCACTCGATAAAGCCGTACACGACCTGGACCCCGGCGCGTTCGAGCTGGTTCGCCCAGAGCAGATTCTGCTCCTCGTCGAAACGCGCCTTGAGCTCGACCACCGCGGTCACCGACTTGCCCGCCTCGGCCGCCTCGATCAACGCGCGGATAACCGGTGACTGGTTGCCGGCGCGATAGAGCGTCTGCTTGATCGCAACGACGTCGGGGTCGGCGGCCGCCTGCCGCAAAAATGCCAGCACGACGTCAAAACTTTCGTAAGGATGGTGGACGACGATGTCCTTGCTGCGGATCGCCGCGAAGCAATCGCCACCATGTTCGCGGATGCGTTCGGGGAAGCGCGCCGAATAGGCAGGGAATTTCAGGTCGGGCCGGTCGACATCGACCAGCGCGGACAACGCGGCCAACCCCACGAAGCCCCCAATCTTGGCGACGATCGCTTCATGCCCCTGAATGTCGGCATTCAAGACTTCGGCAATTTCGCCGGGCATATCGGCCTCGAGTTCGAGCAGAATGACGCGGCCACGGCGGCGGCGGCGGATCGCGGTGCGGAACAGGCGGACCAGATCCTCGGCCTCTTCCTCCAGCTCGATGTCGCTGTCGCGGATGATCCGGAACACGCCCAGTGAACGGATGGTGAAACCGGGAAACAGCAGGTCGCCGAACAGTTCGATCAGATATTCGACCGGCACAAATGCCTGTTGCTGGCCCGGGACCGGCACGAAACGCGGCAGCGCCGCGGGAATCAGCACCAGTTCGCGCACCGTTTCGCCCGTCGCCTTGCGTTGCAGGTCAAAAATGATGCCGAGGCCGCGATTGGGAATGAAGGGAAAGGGGTGCGCGGGATCAAGCACCTGTGGCGTCAGGATCGGGAATATCTGGTCGATGAAATATTGGCGCAAGGCGGCGCGCAGCGGTTCCTTGTCCGACCCGGTGCCGTGGACAATGATCCCCTGTTCGGCGAGCAGTTTATGGAGCCGCTGCCATTCGCTTTGCTGCTGGTCGACGAGGCGATTGACCTCGGCCTCGATCTCGGCGAGCTGCTGCCCCGGCGAACGCCCGTCGGCCGACGGATCGTCGATGCCCTGCAGCTGCTGACCCTTCAGCCCCGCGACGCGGACCATGAAAAATTCGTCGAGGTTGCTACCTGAGATCGACAGGAAGCGCAGCCGCTCGAGCAGCGGATGCGCCGGATTGCGTGCCTCCTCCATCACCCGCCGATTAAAGGCCAGCCACGACAGTTCACGGTTGAAGAAGCGTTCGGGACCAAAGCCGGGAACCGCCGTATCGGCGTCGTTGTCGGCGCGAAGGGGGCCGTCCGCTATCGACATGCTTGTTCTTCCTGTCGTTCGAGGAGATCGGGATCGATCAGCCCCTGTGACAATAATGTTTCACGGGTAAGACGAATGCTAATGCCGCCACCTTTTTCAAGCGAGGCCGCGTCCAGCGCCGCCACGATACGGTGAATCATCACGTAGCTGCGTTCCATCCGCGGCACGATGTAGGATGCGACGCCGGGCGCCAACGCCACCCCGCGCTGCGCGAACAAGGTTTCGATCAGGTCGCGGGCGAGGCAATCGTCGGGATCGCCGATCGACAGCACCGGCACCGCGCGCAGCCGCGATGCCAGATCCGGAAGGACCACATGCCAATCGGCCGGCGGTGCGTCGGCGACGATCAGCAAGGGTACGCCCGAAACCTGCGCCGCATTCCAGGCATGGAAAATCTCTTCTTCGGGAACGCTGTCATGACCGTCGATCACCCGGCCACCCGTCTCGCGTGCGAAGAGGCGACCCATCAGGCTGCGGCCCGAGCCGCGCGGCCCGGTCAGCACCGCCGTGCGCACCGGCCAGGTCGATACATGACGCAGATACCGTACCGCGTCGGCATTGCTCGTCCCGACGATGAGCGGTCCGTCGTTCTCGCCCCCGGCGCTCCAGTCGAGCGGCAGCGCGATCTGGCGATTACCGGCGCGCCGCATCAGCGACTGATCCGCAGCGTGTTGCCGCCTTCCTGAACCGAATAGCCGCGCGCCGCGAGAGCGGCCTTGAGCGCCGCCATGTCACCGCGGAAGGTCACCCGCATGACCGACGTTCCGCCGAGCGCCAGACTGGTCGTCGATGCCGACTGGACACCCGCGATCGCTCCGACGGTGCGTTCGGTAGCGGTCACCGATTCGACGTCGGGCGAGCTATATTGGACGTTGTACGACTGCACGCCAGCCGCAGCGGTAGCCGGTACGCTGCTATCGGTTTCCGCCGGCAATGCCGTGGTGTCGGCCGCGGCCGCTTCGGCGGGAATATCCTTGCGTTCCACGGGCTTTTCCAGAACCAGATAAGTGTCGGTTCGCAGCGCCCCGGCGGCGAGAGCGTCGATATAGATGCGGTCCATCCGCGCGACCGCCTTTTCCATCATGTCGGGCAGTGCCGCCGGACTGGGGCCCGTCATAGTGAAACTGGAAAGCAGCTTGCTGTCAGGACCGAAACGCGCGGTAAAATGCCCCGTGATCGGGCCGCCGGGATAGCTGTATTCCACCCGGGCGATCGGCACGAGCACGTCGGCGGCGCCATATTGATCGAGAATCACACGCCACCACACCCGTCCGCGGCGGCCGGTCTGGCCCGCATTGAGCAGCAATGTGTCGGCGCCAGTTCCCGCAGTCCGTACATAATCGATCGCGCTTTGACCCGTATTATATTCGGCCCAGGCGCGTTGCCAGGCGCTGCGTTGCTCGAACACCTGCGGAATACCATCGACCGAATAGACCGGAATCACCAGCAAAGGCGGCGAACGCAGCGTCCGCCCGCTCACGCCCAGGATTTGCCCGGCACGGACGCGGTCGAACTGGACACCGAGCCGCGCAACATAGCGGCGGGGGCCGATCTGTTCCTCTTCGACGACGATTGCAGTGACGATGCCGTCGAGCACCGAATCACCCAGCGCCGGACCATCGCTGCCGTTCAATTTGCGGTAAAGCTGGGCCCAGCCCTTGCGCTGTGCCTCGCGCCACCCCTTCGTCCGCGCGTCGTCGGCATTGTCGCCGCTGACATCGACAAGGATACCGCTGGCCAGGAAATCGCCGCTGCTGTTGATCGGGGTGATGCCGCGATTGCCGCGCGTGATCTGGCCATCGACGATCCCGGCCATCAGGATCGCGACAAACAGGCCGAACAGTGCCGCCCAGCGCCAGTCGCGCGGCAGAAAGAAGCGAGACGGAGCGCGGGGAGCGAAGCGGGCGAAAGCAACAGCGGTCATATCTTCTTCATGCTCTGCCCAAAAGCGACGCTCGGGACAAGGAAATCATGGCATTTCTCGGCGGGAAGCGTTAGTCGCGCGGGCCATGGATTCCAAGCACAACCCGCCCGCCTCCTACACTTATGCCGGGGCCGGAGTTTCGATCGAAACCGGCAACGCGCTGGTCCGTGCCATTGCGCCGCTGGCGCGAGCCACACGGCGCCCCGGCGCCGATGCCGACCTGGGCGGCTTTGGCGGCTTTTTCGACCTGAAGGCTGCGGGGTTCAACGACCCGCTGCTCGTCGCGGCGAACGACGGGGTTGGCACCAAGCTGAAGCTGGCGATCGAATCGGGCCGCCATGACGGGGTTGGGATCGATCTGGTCGCAATGTGCGTCAACGATCTGATCGTGCAGGGCGCGGAGCCGCTGTTCTTCCTCGATTATTACGCGACGGGGAAGCTCGACAACGCCGTCGCGACCGAAGTCGTCGCAAGCATCGCCGAGGGCTGCAAACAGGCGGGATGCGCGCTGATCGGCGGCGAGACCGCCGAGATGCCGGGGATGTATTCCGACGGCGATTATGACCTTGCGGGTTTCTGCGTCGGCGCGGTCGAGCGCGATCAGGTGCTGACCGCTGACAAGGTTGCCGCAGGCGATGTCATCCTTGGCCTCGCCTCATCCGGGGTGCATTCGAACGGCTTCTCGCTGGTAAGGCGGCTTGCGGCCGACAAGGGCTGGAAGCTCGATCGCCCGGCGCTGTTCGACCAGAATATCCTGCTGATCGACGCGCTGATGGCGCCGACGCGCATCTACGTGAAAAGCCTGTTGCCGCTAGTGAAAACGGGCAAGATTCACGCGCTCGCGCATATCACCGGCGGCGGATTGCTCGAAAACATCCCGCGCGTGCTGCCGAAGACGCTGCACGCCCATGTCGATGCCGATGCCTGGGAACAGCCGCGGTTGATGGCGTTCTTGCAGGCGCAGGGGAATATCGAGCCCGAAGAAATGGCGCGGACGTTCAATTGCGGGATCGGCATGGCAGTTGCCGTTGCCGAGGGCGATGTTGTCGATGTGACGGCGGCGCTCGAAGCCGCGGGCGAGACGGTACACCGGATCGGGCATATCGCCGAGGGCGCGAAGGGCTGCACCGTGACCGGCAGCGCCGAAACCTGGAGCGCAATGGGCGCGTGGAGCGCGACGCATCATGCGTAAATTCCTCCCTGTTGCGCAGCAATGGGGAGGTGGCAGTCCCGCAGGGGCTGACGGAGGGGCCGATAGCGCGGCGCTTTCGCCCCTCCACCACTCGCTTCGCGAGCGGTCCCCCTCCCCATCGCTTCGCGACCGGGAGGATTGAAGTGAAAGCCAAGGTCGCCGTCCTGATCTCCGGCGCCGGAACCAATATGGCGGCGCTGCTGTACGCCGCAAAAGCGTCGAATTGTCCCTATGAGGTTGTGCTGGTCGCCAGCAACAATCCCGACGCGCCGGGCCTCGCCATCGCCGAGGCCGAGGACATCCCGACCTGGAGCCTCTCGCACAAAGGCATGAACCGCGACGCGTTCGACGCGCTGGTCGATGCCGAGCTACGCAAGGCCAAGGCCGATTTCGTCGCCCTCGCGGGTTATATGCGGATTCTGAGCGACGATTTCGTCGCGCGCTGGGCGGGCAAGATGCTCAACATTCATCCCAGCCTGCTGCCGCGCTACAAGGGGCTCGAAACCCACCAGCGGGCGATCGACGCGGGCGACAAGTTTGGCGGGTGCAGCATTCATATCGTTACCCCCGGCGTCGACGACGGCCCGGTGCTGGCACAGACACCGGTTGCGATCCTGCCCGGCGATACGGTCGAAACGCTGGCGGCGCGGGTGCGGATTGCCGAGCATCAGCTGTATCCGCCGACGCTTGCCGCTTTTGTCACCCGCGAGCGTTCGCCTGAGTATCTGATCGGCCGCGTCCGCGAACTCGCGATTGCGCTGCCCGAGGCCGACGAGGTCACGTCGCACGGCATGCCCTGCTTCGGCATCGTGAAGGGCAAGAAATTCGCCTATTTCACCGAGGATCATCACGGTGACGGCAAGGTCGCGCTGCTGGTCAAGATCAGCGGCGCCGACGAACAGGCGGCGCTGATCGAGATGGACGCAGACCGCTATTACCGCCCCGCTTATTTCGGCGACGGCTGGGTCGGCATCCGCCTCGACCTCGGCGATACCGACTGGGATGCGATCGGCGAATGGCTGCGCAAGAGCTGGCTCGCGGTGGCGCCGAAGAAGCTGGCGGGACTGATGGCGGTAGCGGAAGAGTTTTAGCTAAACTTCCGCCGCAATATTTCGAAGCTGATACAGGGAAATTGGCCGCTGGCCGTTTTTCTGCATCTTACCGGCGGCGTCCCAAGCGGGTTGCCCGGGGCCATCATATACTATTTCTGCTTCTTCCGGCGAAACAATGCGCAAGACGACCAGCCTGTGGCAACAGGCGTACATCGAAACACGATTTCCGGCCGTCAGCTTTATCTGGACGTCACCGTCATCGTCGTAAGCATCGTGAATAGGCTGGCTTGCGGGATATAGTTGAAGGCTAAGTGCCTCGGCGGCAATCACTTCGCCAATCGAACCGACCATATGACCGTCCGGTGTAAACTTCCGTCCCGGATACATTGCCTCGAGGTCGGCGGTAGCGCGATAAATACGCGCTACCGGCTCCGGCAATTTTACCCTCAAGCCGGAGCGACCCATATTGTGATTTAGCCGACGATTTCTTCGGGCTTGAAGAAATACGCGATCTCGATCGCCGCATTCTCGTCGCTGTCGCTGCCATGCACCGTGTTTGCCTCGATGCTTTCGGCCAGTTCCTTGCGGATCGTCCCGGGTGCTGCGTCCTTGGGGTTGGTGGCACCCATGATGTCGCGGTTGCGCTGCATCGCGTTCTCGCCTTCCAGAACCTGGACGACGACGGGGCCGGAGGTCATGAATTCGACGAGTTCGCCGAAAAAGGGGCGTTCCTTGTGGACCGCGTAAAAGCCCTCGGCCTGTTCCTTGGTCATGTGGATGCGCTTCGACGCGACGACGCGCAGGCCGGCGTCTTCCAGCATCTTGGTGACGGCGCCGGTCAGGTTGCGACGCGTGGCGTCGGGCTTGATGATCGAAAAGGTGCGAGTGACCGCCATGGGGGAAGCTCCTGCGTTATTATGGTTTGTGATGCGCGCGCCTCTAGCCGCGCTTTGGCGCCGCCGCAAGGTCGGAGCGTGACCCGGTGTCGCCGCGGGTCAGCCGCCGCCGTGGGTGATCGTGCCGTTCACCTGCGATCCCGATTGCGTGGCGGTAATCTGGACCCCGCCCTTGCCATCGCCGGAGTTTTCGGCGCCGATGATCATCGTATCGCCGCTCTTGATCTCGCTGGTGACCTTCATGCCGGCCGCTTCGGCCTGTTTGCGGAAATGCGCAATGACGTCGGCGGCCTTGGCATCGACTTCGAAACTGGCCATGCCGCCGGTCCCCTGCGCGCCGCTGGCCGAGAAACCACCGGTCATTTTCGATCCCGGATAGGGGGTAAAGCCCGCGGGGAGTTTGGCGTTGCCGGCGCCGCCGCCGAACACCATCTCGCCGTCTTCGGTCTTGATGCTGACCTTGCCGCTCTCGCCATCATCGCTGCTGGTGATCCTGTAGTCGGCGGTCTTGCCGGTTTCGGGGTCGGTGTAGGTGCCGCTGGCGACTTCGGATTCCGATTTGGAGCCGCAGGCGGAAAGAAGCAGCGCACTGGCCGCCAAGGCGATGAAGGAAGTTTTGTTCATGATTGGCTCCTGTTGCTGGTCATCCCCGTCCTTGCCACCGCGGAAAGCTTCGTGCGGTGACGGCAATCACATCACGGTCCCTTCGACCACCGGCCGCGGTCGTCCTGTTTCCAGAAATGGGTTTCGACCTCTGCGGCGGCGCTCAGCTTGCGCCAGGTTGCACGCGCGTCGTCGATGCGGCTGTTGTCGAAGAGCAGAAAGGTGCGATCGAACCCCAGAGCTTCGTCACGCCATTCGCCATCGGCGAGGGCGACAAGCCGGGCGCGGTTGGGGGTTGCGGGGTCCAGCGTTCCCGAAATCAGGATCGGCTCGATCGCTTCGTCCGGCGAACCCGCGGCGCCATGCGGCAGGAAGCTCGCGGGGGTCAGCGTCCACAGCGCCTCGTCAATCGCCTGCCGCTGCATCGCCGGGGCGGCGACGATCAGCAGGCGGTCGCCCGCGTCCAGGATGCGCGTCGCAATGGCGGGGAGCACCCGTTCGACGGGGTCGCGGGTCAGCCGGTAAAAGTCGACGCGCGCCATGCTCCCCTACCCTTAACCCTCGTGATTTTCGGCGATGTAGCGGTCGAGCAGACGGACGCCGTAACCGGTCGCCCCCTTCGCCCAGACCGGACCGTCCTTGTCCGCCCAAGCCATGCCCGCGATGTCAAGGTGCGCCCAGGCGACACCATCGTCGACAAAACGCTTCAGAAACTGCGCCGCAGTGATGGATCCGCCTTCGCGCGGACCGATATTCTTCATGTCGGCGATCGGGCTGTCGATCAGCTTGTCATAAGCCGGCGACAGCGGGAAGCGCCACAGCTTGTTGTTCGACGCCTCACCCGCCGCCAGCAATTTCGCCGCCAGATCGTCGTCGTTGGCGAACATGCCGGCATATTCATGACCAAGCGAGATGACCATCGCGCCGGTGAGCGTCGCGAGGTCGACGACAACCTTGGGTTCGTAGACCTTTTGCACCCAGGTGATCGCGTCGCACAGCACCAGCCGCCCCTCGGCATCGGTGTTGAGCACCTCGACCGTCTGGCCCGACATGGTCGAAACGATATCGCCCGGACGCATCGCATTGCCGTCTGGCATATTTTCGACGAGCCCGACGACGCCGACGACGTTTGCCTTCGCCTTGCGCCCCGCAATCGCCTTCATCGCGCCGGCAACGGCGCCCGCGCCGCCCATGTCCCATTTCATCATGTCCATGCCGGGACCGGGCTTCAGGCTGATCCCGCCGGTGTCGAAGGTCACGCCTTTGCCGACGAACACCACCGGCGCCTCGCCCGCATTGCCACCGTTCCAGCGCATCGCGAGCAGCCGCGGCGGCCGGGTCGAACCCTGCGCCACGCCGAGCAGCGCGCCCATGCCGAGCGCCTTCATCTGGCGCTCGTCGAGCACTTCGAGTTCGACGCCCATGTCGGCAAGATGCTGGCAGCGTTCGACGAAGCTTTCGGGGTAGAGGATGTTCGGCGGCTCGGCGACGAGCGTTTGGGTGAAGGCGACACCTTCGGCAATCGCCTCGTTCGCGGCCCAGCGCCCCGCAAGGTCGCCGTGCGGCGAGGCAATGACGATGCTGGCGAGTGTCGGCTTTGCCTTTTCGGCCAGACGGGTTCGATAGGTATCGAGGCGCCAGTTGCGCAGCCGCGCACCCATGGCAAAAGCGAGGACATCGTCGGCGTCGTTCTGGCCTGCGCTCGCAAAATCGACATGGACCGTGGCGACGCCGCTCGTCTGCAATTTGGCGGTCAGCGCCGCGCCGCCGCGCTCGAGATCATGTTCGCTGCCCTCGCCGATACCGACGAGCAACAGGCGCTTTGCCTGTTCGCCGTCGATCGCCGCCGTTTCGGCAACGGTGCCTGCCGAACCGTCGAAACGCGCCTGCGCTGCGGCGGCCCCGAGCAGCGCGCCGAGCGCGCCCGCTTCGCCCTTGCGGACGGGAAAGGCCACGACGTCGGCAGACGCATCGATTTGCGCGACAAACTGAATGTCCATTCGGTAACTCTCTTATGCGATGATTGATTGCAACGAGCGGGACCGATAGGGGTTTCGCGTGCGAGTTGCAAAAACAAAGCAGCCGGTTCAACCCGGGCAGACACGACAGAGAAGTGGGACAAAGTAAGAGATGAGCTGGGCTTTGTTCCGACAGGCATCCCGATCGCAAGCATTGTGGCTGGCGACGGCAAGCGGCTTTGCGTTGCTCTCCAGCCCTGCGGCCGCCCAGCAGGCAGAAGATCCACCGACGGTGCCCGAGGCGCAGAGCGCGCCGGTTTTGCAAACCCCCGATGTCGTCCCCACTATCGGCGATGCCCCGGTGCCGGCCCGCGATGATGAGGTCGGTTTCGCCGCCGACAATCTGAATTACGACAGCGAAAACGAAATCGTCGTGGCCGAAGGCAATGTCGCGATGAACCGCGACGCGATCTCGATGCGCGCCGACAAGGTGACCTGGAACCGCAGCACGGGCCAGGTTTTTGCCGAGGGCAATGTGGCAATCCGCAATCCCGAAGGCGATACCGCCTATGGCGACCGCATCGAACTGACCGACAGCTTGCGCGACGGCATTGTCGACAATCTGCTCGTCGTGCTCGACAATGGTGCGCGGCTTGCCGCGATCAAGGGTACGCGGTTCGAAAATGGCAATATCGAGCTGGAAAACGCCGCCTATACGCCTTGTCCGGTCGAAGATGCGGAAGGATGTCCGAAAAACCCCAGCTGGCAGATCCGCGCCGTCCGCGTCACCTATGACCGCGGCAAGAACAAGGTGCGCTACAAGGGTGCCCGCGTCGAGATTTTCGGCCTCCCACTGATCCCTCTGCCGGGACTGAGCCACCCGGCCAACAGCGAAGCTGGCAGCGGCATTCTGGTCCCCGAGATCCGCCTCGACCGAACGAACGGGTTCGAGATTGCCATTCCTTATTACCTGCGGCTTGCGCCGGACCGCGACATCACCATCACGCCGCATGTTTACACCGACGCTGCACCGATGCTGGAGGGCGAATTCCGCGCGCTGACCGACATCGGATCGTTCCGGATCAACGGTTATGCGACCTATGGGACGCTGGTGCCGCTGATCGGCGAAGACCCCGACAGCCGGAAGCGCTTTCGCGGCTATCTGGAAAGCGCCGGGAAATTCCAGTTCGACCCGCGATGGAGCTTTACCTTCTCGGGCCGGATCGCGACCGATCGCACTTTCATGCGCCGCTACGACATCAGCCGGGACGACCGGCTGCGGTCGACCTTCAATCTCGAACGGATCGGCGGCAATTCCTATCTGTCGATCGCAGGATGGGCGACCCAGACGCTGCGCCGCAACGACGAACAGGGGCAGCAACCGATCGCGCTTCCGGTCATCGACTACCGCCAGCGATTCGCCGACCCGTGGCTCGGCGGCCAGTTCGAGTTGCAGCTCAACACGCTGGCGATCGGGCGTACCGCGGGGCAGGATACCCAGCGCGCCTTTGCCGGCGCCCGCTGGGACCTGCGCGGACTGACCCGCATGGGCCAGGAAGTGACGCTGACCGCGCTGGTGCGCGGAGACGTCTATCACAGCGACGAAAATCTGCTGACCGCCATCCCCGGCTATCGCGGTAAGTCGGGGTGGCAGGCGCGCGGGATCGCGGCGGTGGCCGCGGACATGCGCTGGCCATTCATCGGCGAACTGGCGGGAGGGACACAGACGCTGACACCCCGGGTCCAGATCGTCGCCACGCCGCCGCTAAAAAATCTGGACATTCCGAACGAGGATTCGCGCGCCTTCGACCTTGAAGACAGCAACCTGTTCGCGATCAACCGGTTCAACGGCTACGACCGGTTCGAGGACGGTGCCCGCATCACCTATGGCGTCGAGTGGAACTACAGCCGACCCGGGTTCAATATCAACAGCATCGTGGGGCAAAGCTATCGGCTCTCCGACAAGCCCAGCCTGTTCCCCGATGGCACGGGCTTGACCGACCGTACGTCGGACATCGTCGGGCGGACGACGATTGCGTATCGCGATTTCCTGCGGTTCACGCACCGGTTCCGGCTCGACAAGGACAATCTCGCCATTCGCCGCAACGAGTTCGATGCAACGATCGGCAGCCGATCGACCTATGCCGTCATCGGTTATTCACGGCTCAACCGCGACATCCTGCTGCTGGGCGAGGATTTGCAAGACCGCGAGGAAGTGCGCGTCGGCGGACGCGTCAAGGTCGCGCAGCACTGGTCGATGTTCGGGTCGGCCATCGTCGACCTGACCAAGCAGGCCGATGACCCCCTGAGCACCGCCGACGGTTTCGAACCGATTCGACACCGGTTGGGCATTGCCTATGATGACGACTGCCTGTCCATCGCGCTGACGTGGCGCCGTGACTATGCCGACACCGGCGATGCGCGCCGCGGCAACAGCTTTTCGTTCCGGATCGCTTTCCGCAATCTGGGATTCTGAGTAAATCGCTCAGCTTGGGTTCAGCGTCGCGGTGGCATGGGCAGGCTTGAAACCGGTGCGGACGGCGGATTGCGCTGGACCAGCGGGCGTTTCCGCTGATACGGAGCGTGCGGACCTTCTCGAATAGGGTAAAGATGACCAAATTTTCGACCATGATCGGCCTGATGGCCGTCGCCGCCATTGGCGTAACGCCGGTGCTGGCGCAGACTGTCGCCGACGATCAAGTGCCGACGGCCAGCCTGAACATTCCGGGCAACGTCCAACTGTTCGGCGATGCCAATCCCAACGTCTATCGTCCGTCGGCGACCGTGAATGGCGAAATCATCACCGCGACCGATATCGAACAGCGTATGGCGCTGATCCGCATTGCCAACAATGATCTTGAACTTCCACCCGAAGAACTGCAGCGGCTCCGCCAGCAGGTGTTCAGCAATCTGATCGACGAAAAGCTTCAGATTCAGGAAGCCAAGGCGGCGGACATCACGATCGACGAAAATGTCGTCAATGACCAGTTCGCCCGGCTGGCGACGCGTTTTCGCCAGACCCCGGAACAGTTTTCGACTTATCTCGCCAGCAAGGGATCATCAGCGGCCGCGGTAAAGCAACAGATTCGCGGCGAATTTGCGTGGGACCGCTTGCTGTCACGAAAGATCCAGTCGACTACCAACGTATCGACCGACGAGGTCGAATCGGTGGTGCAACGGCTGAACGAAGCCAAGGGTCAGGATGAATTCCACCTCGGTGAAATCTATCTCTCCGCGCCACCTGAAAATGTGGCGGCGGTCACCGAAAACGCGCGCAAGATCATTCAGGCGTTGCAAGCCGGTGGCAGTTTCGCCGCCTATGCGCGCCAGTTTTCGGAAGCCTCGACGGCGGTGGTCGGCGGCGATCTTGGCTGGGTGAAGGCCGGACAATTGCCGGCGTCGATGGCCGAAGCCGCGACGCAGATGCAGCCCGGTCAGCTTGTCGGTCCGATCGAAGTGCCCGGCGGCGTGTCGATCATGCTGATGATCGACCGGCGCCAGGTGCTGACGGCTGACCCGCGCGACGCCGTGCTCAGCCTGAAACAGATTTCGCTCGATTTCCCGGTGGGCACCACCGAGGCGCGCGCCGCAGAGCTGGCAGGCCAGTTCGCCGAGGCGACACGCAGCATTGCGGGTTGCGGCGCTGCCGATGCCGTTGCTGCGCGCCTGGGTGCCAATGTTGTCGCGCGCGACAATATCGAGATGCGTGTCCTGCCGGCGCCGCTGCAAAACACCCTGATGACCCTCCAGATCGGGCAGACCACCCAACCCTTTGGTGCGGTCACCGAAGGGATCAGCGTCCTGGTGCTGTGCGGCCGCGACATGCCGCAAACGGCGACCGCCCCCGACCTCGAACAGATCGAGCAACGTCTGCTGGAGGAAAAGGTCAACAAGCGCGCTCAGCGCTATCTGCGCGACCTGCGCCGGGATGCCGTGATCGAATATAGCTGATGTCGGACGTCAAAATTCGACAGCCGATCGCGGTCACCATGGGTGACCCGGCCGGGGTCGGACCCGAAGTCACCGCACGGGCCTGGGCCGCGCGGAGCGCATATGATTTGCCGCCATTCGTTGCCATCGGCGATATTGCGGCGATAGCCGCCGTATGGGAGGGACCGACCGCGCGCGTTGGTGACATGAGCGAGGTCGTGCGCATATTCGACGATGCGCTGCCGGTGTGGCACCTGGAGGACAGCGGATCGCTGACCCCCGGCGCGCCGAGCGCCGCTGGCGCGACCTGCGCGCTCCACGCGCTCGAAACGGGTATCGGGCTGACGCGCAATCAGGCAAGCTCGGCGCTGGTCACCGGCTCCGTATCGAAATCGGCGCTTCACGGCATCGGCTATACCCATCCGGGACAAACCGAATTTATCGCCGAGCGCTGCGGCGTAACGGCTACCAATGCTGTCATGATGCTGGCCGGGCCAACGTTGCGCGTTGTGCCGCTGACCGTTCATATCCCGCTTTCCGAGGTTCCCGAGCGGCTTACCAGCGAACTGATCGTCGCCAAGGCGCGCATCGTTGCCCGCGGACTGAAACGCGATTTCGGTATCGCCGCACCGCGCATAGCGCTGGCCGGTCTCAATCCCCATGCCGGAGAAAGCGGCCAGCTCGGCGACGAGGAGGAGCGGATCATGATGCCCGCGATCGCCCAGCTCGCCGAGGAGGATATTGTCGTCGACGGGCCGCTGGCTGCCGACGCGCTCTTTGCGCCCGGCATCCGCGATCACTATGATGCAATCCTGTGCGGTTATCATGACCAGGCACTGGCGCCGTTCAAGGCGCTGCATTTCCACGACGGCGTCAACCTGACGCTGGGGCTGCCAATCATCCGCACCTCGCCCGATCATGGCACCGCGTTCGACATCGCCGGGCAAGGTAAAGCCGACCCCGGACCGACGATCGCGGCGATCGCCATGGCAGCGCGAATGGCGACCGCACGCGAACGCGGCTGCGCGCCGTCCAAGTGAGAATGGAACCCAAAGAACCGTTGCCACCACTGCGCGAGACGGTGCGAGCGCACGGACTGACGGCGAGCAAGGCGCTGGGACAGAATTTCCTGTTCGACGAGCAATTGCTGGACCGCATTGCCGCGATCCCGGGCGACTTGCACGGCGCAACGGTATTCGAGGTCGGCCCCGGCCCCGGCGGCCTGACCCGCGCGCTCCTCCGCGCCGGGGCAAAGGTCATCGCGGTCGAACGCGACGACCGCTGTCTGCCGCTGCTCGGCGAACTCAGCGACGCGTTTCCGGACCAGCTCACGGTGATCGCCGACGACGCGATGGCGGTCGATGTCGATACGCTGACCGGCGGCGCGCCCTATCATATTGTCGCCAACCTCCCCTATAATGTCGGCACCGCGCTGTTTACCCGCTGGCTCGAGCCCGCGGCATGGCCCCCCCGCTGGTTGTCGCTGACGCTGATGTTCCAGCAGGAAGTTGCCGAACGCATCGTCGCGCCGGTGGACACCTCCGCTTACGGGCGCCTCGCGGTTCTTGCGCAATGGCGATCACAGGCCAGGATCGCGATGAAGGTCCATCGTTCGGCCTTCACACCGCCGCCCAAGGTCATGTCGGCGATCGTGCATGTGACGCCGGCCCGGCAGCCCGAAGGCGTCGATCCGCGTACCCTGTCACGCCTGACCGAAAAGGGGTTCGGACAGCGCCGCAAGATGCTGCGCCAGAGTCTGAAAACTGTCGCGGGGGCGGTTGACGCACTGGAAAGGCTGGGTATCGATCCGATGCGGCGGGCCGAGACAGTGAGCGTGGCCGACTGGATACGACTGGCGCAAGCGCTGCGCTGACTTTCGTCCCCGCTCTCGCAGGGCCGGATCGTCAATTCTGGCTGGTCGTCACCACCGCTTTGGGTACGATCGCTTCGGCGGCGACGACTTTTTTCTCTGCATTGCTGTTGATCGCCTTTTCAAGCGCCGCCACCTGCGGGCATTTGTCGCCGCATACCCGCTGCGCTTCGGCCAGCTTCTCGCGCGCCATCTCGAGCGCACCCTTTTCGGCCAGTGCCTCGCCTTGCCCGGTCAGCGCGACGATGTCGTTGGGTTCGAGCACCAGCGCGTCGCGATAAAGGCCGATGGCCTTTCCGGGAAGCCCCTGCGCCCGCGCGACCTGCGCCAGCGCGATGATCGCCGAGCGATTGCGCGGGTCGGCCGCCAGTGCCGATTCATAAAAATCGATCGCGAGGTTCAGATCACCCGCTTCCTGCGCGGCCTGCCCCTCTTGTTGCAGCGCGATCGAGCGGGGAAAAATGTCGTTGTCTGCGCGCTGGGCATCCGATGCGGTCGGCAGACTGGCCAGAACGAGACCGGCACCAATGGCCAGAAAACTGATGCGCATCGCATTCTCCCATCGTTTCATTGACGGGGATGCTAACATGGCGATGTCAGCCGCGCGAGAAAAAATCCGTCGCAGCGGTCATGCGCAGGGGTAAGCAGAAAACCGCTGCCCGCGGCGCGGCCGATACCGGCCGGCAGATAGCCGGTGTCCGCCGTCCACCCGCCGTGCTGTTTCAGAAAATCATCCACCTGTGCCCGCCCCTCGCGTGCGATGATCGAGCATACCGCATAGAGGAGTTTGCCGCCCGGCGCCACCAGATCGGCAGCGATGGCGAGCAGCTTCGCCTGATCGGCGAGATGGCGGTCGAGCCTTGCGGGGGTCAGACGCCAGCGCAATTCAGGGCTGCGCCGCCAGGTGCCGCTGCCCGAACAAGGGGCATCGACGATGACGCGGTCGGCCTTGCCCAAGTGATCGGCAAGCATCGCGCGCTCCTGTCCCGGATTGAGCAGCAAGGATTCGATACGCGTCGCCCCGGCACGTTCGGCGCGCGGCGCCAATTGCTGCAACCGCGCACGATTGGTGTCGCAGGCAAGGATATCGGCGTCGTTGCCGGTCAGCGAAGCGATGGCGAGCGTCTTGCCGCCCCCGCCCGCGCAGAGATCGACGATCGCCTGCCCAGGCGCGGCGTCCAAAGCGGCGGATGCATATTGGCTCGCGGCATCCTGTACTTCAAAGCAGCCTTCGGCATAGGCGGGGTGCTGGATCGCCGCTGTTTCCGGAGGCAGGCGCCAGCCATCGGGCGCGCCGGACATCGCTTCACCATCGGGAAAGAGCTTGGCGAGACCATCCCTCGCCGCCTTGATCCGATTGGCGCGCAGATCGAGCGGCGCGCGCGCCAGCATCGCACCATGTTCGCCCTCGCCCACAAGCGGATCGAACAGGCCGACCAGCGCCTCTGCCGCCAGCCCGGTTTCGGCGCGGATCTCGTCCGCCGCGATCGGCGCAGGGCCGTAGGGGGAGCCATCGAACAGCACCGCGATTTCGGGTTGCAGGTCAGCAAGAGCGAGCATCGCCTCGCGACCCGACCGCGGCGCCGACCGAACGACGCGGATCGCATCATAAACATGTGCGCGGATCGCCCGGCGGTCCTTTGATCCCGCGTAGCGACGCGCGCGCATGGCTTCGGCAAGGATTGCATCGGCGGGCGCGCCGCCGTCGCGCGCGGCCGCCGCAATGGCGTCGAGAATCTCGATCGCGGCCTGGATGCGCGCGGCGGGAGTCATCGGCCGGGCTCAACCCGCCGGATAGTTGGGCGCCTCGCGCGTAATCGCGACGTCGTGAACATGGCTTTCGCGCAGGCCCGCATTGGTGATGCGGACGAACTTCGCGCGCTCGCGGAAATCTTTGAGTGTGCGGCTGCCGGTATAGCCCATCGCGGCTTTCACGCCGCCGACCATCTGGTGGATGACGTCCTTCGCCGGACCCTTGAACGGCACCTGACCCTCGATGCCCTCGGGGACCAGCTTCATCTGGTCCTTGATATCCTGTTGGAAATAACGGTCGGCGCTGCCACGCGCCATTGCACCGACGCTGCCCATGCCGCGATAGCTTTTGTAAGTGCGGCCCTGATAGAGGAAGGTTTCGCCCGGCGCCTCGGCGGTGCCCGCCAGCATCGATCCGACCATGACGCTCGATGCGCCCGCGGCCAGCGCCTTGGCGATGTCGCCCGACGTGCGCAGGCCGCCGTCGGCAATCACCGGGACGCCCAGCTTCGACGCGGCTGCGACGCTGTCGAGGATCGCCGTCAGCTGCGGGACGCCGACCCCCGCGACGATGCGCGTGGTACAGATCGACCCCGGACCGATTCCCACCTTCACCCCGTCGGCGCCCGCGTCGATCAGTGCCTTCGTCGCATCGCCGGTCGCGACATTGCCCGCGAGTACCTGCACGCGGTTGGACAACTTCTTGATCCGCGCGACCGTCTCGCCAACGCCCTTGCTGTGGCCGTGCGCGGTGTCAACGACGATCAGGTCGCACTCGGCGTCGAGCAGCGCCTCGGCGCGTTCGATGCCGCTGTCACCGGTGTTCGTTGCCGCGGCGACGCGCAGGCGGCCACCGGCGTCCTTGGTTGCGTCGGGAAAATTGACCGCCTTTTCCATGTCCTTGACGGTGATCAGGCCGATGCAGCGGTAATCGTCGTCGACAACGAGCAATTTTTCGATGCGGCGCTGGTGCAGCAATTTGCGCGCCTCATCCTGCCCGACCCCGGGGCGCACGGTCGCGAGATTTTCGGCGGTCATCAATTCACGCACGGGCTGGCCGGGATTATCGGCAAAGCGAACGTCGCGATTGGTCAATATGCCGACCAGCTTGCCCCCGGTTTCGACGACCGGAATGCCCGAAATCCGGTGCTGGTCCATCAGCGCGGTGGCATAGGACAGCGGCGCATCGGGGGTGATCGTGATCGGATTGACGATCATCCCGCTTTCAAAGCGCTTGACCTGCCGCACCGCCGCCGCCTGCTCCTCGACCGTCAGGTTGCGGTGGAGCACACCGATCCCGCCGATCTGCGCCATCAGGATCGCCATGTCGGCTTCGGTCACCGTGTCCATCGCGGACGACAGGATCGGGATATTCAGGCTGATCTCGCTGGTCAGCTGGGTTGCCAGATTGGCGTCCGACGGCAGGATGTCCGACGGGCCCGGCACCAGCAGCACGTCGTCAAAGGTCAGACCGGTCGTGATTTCCATCGGGGCCACTTTCTGGTGCGGGCGGCGCCTGTCCCACATTGCAGGGCGGCGCGCGCGATTCGTTTGGTGGCGGCCCATGTAACCAGTCGGCCCCGCGCGCGCCAGTGGGCGGCGCAGGATTATTTCGCGGGCGGCGTACCGGCGTTGTCGATGATGAAACGGCTGTCTTCGAGCCGAAGTTCGTCACCGCAATGGCTGCACGCGACGACCATCGTCAGGTCATGCCCGCAAGGCCGATGCGTCAGCAGGACGGGCGGCCCGCGTTCGTCGGAAAACCAGCGGTCGCCCCATTGCAGCAAGGCGAGCAGCACCGGATAAAGGTCGCGCCCCTTGGCGGTCAGCCGATATTCGAAGCGGTCACCGCGGTCGGAATAGGGAACCGCCCGGATGATTCCCTGTCGGATCAGGCGCTCCAGGCGCCCCGTCAATATGTTCGTCGCCATCAGCGTATCGCGCTGGATCTCGTCGAAACGATTGATCCGCGTAAACATCGCACGCACGACCAGCGTCGCCCAGCGATCACCGAACAATTCGATCATCGTGTCGACCAGCGGTCGCCCGCCGGGCCGCCGCGCGCCGATCTCGCCGTTGAAACGGCGGCGTTCATAATGCGGCACGACCTGCGCCAGTCCCGGCCCCTCGCGCCAGTCGACGTCCCGCGGGTCGACCTCCGCGTGGCAATGACCACAGGTGGGAACCGGTTCGGTCGCATGGCCGCAGGTGGCGTGGTGCAGGCGCACCTGGAAATCGCGGCCATCGGCCTCCCACTTATGCTGCCAACGCAGCATCATCAGGCCGTTGGGAAACTGGTCCCGCCCCTTTTGGGTGAGCATATAGTGAAAGCCGCGGCCACCCTTGCGGGGTACTTTCGCGAGGCAATCTTCCTCGACCAGTTTCTTGAGGCGCCCGTTGACCACCGAGCGCGCGAGGCCGGTGCGCGCGACAAATTCGTCGAAGCTGTGAATGCCCAGCAGCGCCTGTTCCATCAACAGCAGCACCGGCACGTCGCCGACGACGTCGAGCGCGCGCCAGATCGAACAGGCTCTGATGGTGCGGTCGTGTTTCAAACTCAAGCCATCCTGCAGTCCGTGCCGCCCCTAAACCACGGCCGCGACCCCGACAAGGCTGGCAGGAGGGCGGTACACCGCCCTCCCCCCGGTTTAAAAGCGCCCGGTCAATTGCACCGCAATCGTCCGCGGGCGGTCGACGATACCGTTATAGGCATTGCCGGCTCCGGCGGTGATCGTCGTCGCCAGCGGCATGGCGCTGGCAGTTTGCAGGATACGCTGGTTGGTCAGGTTGCGCCCGATCAGCGCGACCTCCCAACGATTGTCAACCTGTGCCAGCGCCAGTCTTGCGCCCAGCTTCACATAACCGTCCTGATGCGTCCGCGGATCAAGATTCGCCGCTGCAATATAGGACGAGGAGAAGTCTGCATTGATGTTGAAGGCCACCTTCATGTCGCCGCTGATCGGGGTCGTATAGTCGAGATTAAGATTGCCCGACCATTTCGGCGACAGCGCGTTGCGCAATCCGGTGTAGTCGCAAAAGCCCCCTGGTCCCGGTGTTTGCAGATAATAGCATTGGCCCGAAGTGAAGTTGGTGAATTTGAAGTCGAGATAGGCGATCGCGCCACTGATGGTCAGGCCATCGGCGACAGCGGCACGGAAATCGGCTTCGACACCCTGCGTTCGTGCCCCTGCCGCGTTGCGGACGTTGAAGTTCAGCGTGCCGTCAAAGATGTTGACCTGCAAATCCTTGTACGTGGTTCGATATAGCGACAGGTTGAACGCGACATTACGGCTCTTGAACTTCAGCCCGGCTTCGTAGTTGTCGGCGCTCTCGTCTTCGAACATGAACGCGCCCGGCCGCGCCACCGTCGTCGATCCGGGCAGCGAGTTCGAACGGATGTCGAAGCCCCCCGCCTTGGTTCCGCGTGCGAAAGACGCGTAGAGCATGAGATCGTCGGTCGCGTCGAACTGGACGTTAACCATCGGGTTGAAGCTGTCTTCGCTCAGCTTGCCCGAAATGCTGTGCGCCTCGATATTGAGGGCACGGAAAACCGCCGCGACAACGGCAGGAGGTGCGACGCTGAGCGGCCCCTGCACGACGCGCAGATCGCGGCTGCCGCTCTTTTTCTCGTGATTGAAGCGCGCACCGGCGGTCAGGCGCAACTGGTCAGTGAGCGACAGCTCGCCTTGCGCAAAAACCGAAATCAGGTCGGATTTCTGGCTATAGACGCGGTCGTTGCGGGTATCGCCAAGCGCATTGAACGGCGCCCCGAGCCCCAGAAAGGTCGGGTTGAAAAGCACCTGGTCATCGACATCCAGCTTGGCGTTCTGGTAATATATGCCCGCGATATAATTGAACGCCTCGCCGCCGGGGGATGCCAGCCTCAGTTCTTGCGAGAACTGGCGGTAATCCTCCTGCAAATTGGTACCGTCGAGAAAGCTGATCCCCGAAAAATCGACATCGACGATTTCGCGCGTCTTGTAATCAAGCAGCGATGTGACCGAGGTCAGCGTATGTTCGCCGATGTCCAGATCGGCGTTGAGCGTCGCACCGAACACCTTGTTCTTGCTTTCATACCCGTTGTCCTCGCGGACAAAGTCGGGGTTGGTGCTGACGAAAAACGGCCCCTGGAACACCGCATTGTAATTGCCGACCGCGCCAAACACGTCGCGCGGCTGTCCCTTCATCCGGAAATCGGCATATTCCAGTTTCAGTTCGGCGGCGAGCGGACCGCCCTTGTCGAACTCCAGCTTGCCGCGGAAATAATATTCATCGACGTTCGGTTCGTCGCGGTCGAGCTTCTGGTTGTAAAAATAGCCGTCCATCGAACGATGATAACCGACAACGCGCGCCTCGATCCCCTCGCTCAGCGGCCCCGACAGGACGCCCGTGAGCTGGAATTCCTTGTGGTTGAATTCGTACAGGCCGCTGATGGAGCCTTCGAACTCGTCGGTCGGGCTGCGCGTCGTGATGTTGACCGCCCCCGCAATCGCATTTTTGCCGAACAAGGTTGGCTGCGGCCCGCGCAGCACCTCGACGCGCTCCATGTCGACCAGCGGCAGGCGCGACAGCTGGTCGCGGCCGTAATAGACGCCGTCGACGAACATCGCGACCGACTGCTCAAACCCCTTGTTGTCGCCCGACGCGATGCCGCGGATCGCGATGCGGTTGGCGATCGCGGTCTGGGTGATCTTCAAATTCGGGACCGACGACGAAATCTGTTCGAGGTTGGTCTGGCCGTAGTTTTCGACCTGCTTGCCACTGATCGCCGAGATCGAGATGGGGACGTCGGACAGGCCTTCGGCGCGTTTCTGCGCGGTGACGATGATTTCCTCAAGGCCGCCTTGCTGCGCGGCGGGCGCAGCGTCCTGTGCGAAAGCGATACCCGGGCTGGCCAGCGCGGTCGCAGCCAGCAGCGCGACATAATTTCTTTTCATCAGCGTCCTCCCTCGCATCATCGTCTTGGCGACCACCGCCCGCGATGTTTTTCTTGCCTTGCGAGTCATAACGGCTTTAAGTATCGTTATGCAAGTGAGATAATTTGAGAGGATATTCGGTGCCGCGAAACGGCCTTCCCCCCGCGCTGACGCGCAATCTGCGCTTGCCCGCGATCGCGGCGCCGATGTTCCTTGTTTCGGGACCGGAGATGGTGATTGCGGCATCGCGCGCGGGAATGATCGGCAGCTTTCCCGCCCCCAATGCGCGGACGTCGGCCGATCTGGAGGATTGGGTGAGTCGGATCGATGCGGCACTGTCGAACGATCCTGATGCGGCCGCCTGGGCGGTCAACCTCGTCGTCCATCCATCGAACAGCCGCTTGCCCGAAGACTTGGCCTGCGTCGTGCGGCACAAGGTGCCGCTGGTGATCACCGCGCTTGGCAGCCCGGCGCGGGTGGTCGAGGAAATCCACAGCTATGGCGGGCTGGTGTTTGCCGACGTCAATTCGGTCGGTTTCGCGCGTAAGGCGGCGGCGGCGGGAGTCGACGGCCTCGTGCTCGTTGCGGCGGGTGCCGGCGGCCACACCGGCGCGACCGCAGGCTTCGCGTTCGTCGAGGAGGTGCGGCAATTCTGGGACGGGCCGCTGGTGCTCGGCGGCGCGATTTCGACCGGCCATGCGGTACGCGCTGCGGAAATACTTGGCGCCGACCTCGCTTATCTCGGCACCTCATTGATCGCATGCGCCGAAAGCATGGCTGTGCCGGGGTATAAGGACATGATTGTCGGCGCAGGCGCCGAAGATATCGTACCATCTAAAGGGATTACCGGCGTGACGGCCAACTGGCTGAAACCCAGCCTGATCGCCGCCGGATACGACCCCGCGAACATGCCCGAGGACAAGCGGCCGAACTTCTCCGACGCGCAGGACGACGCGAAAGCATGGAAAAATGTCTGGTCCGCCGGACAAGGCGTCGGCGCGGTGCGCGGCATAGAACCCATCGCGGCCATCATCGATCGCCTCGTTTCCGAATATGATGCCGCCGCCGCAAGGCCGCGCTTTACCCCCGCCGAAGGAGCCCTCGCATGACCGCCCAGCTTGTCGAGACGATCGAATCCACGATCCAGCCGAACGATCACCCCTATATGCGGGGCGCGTGGCGGCCGACGTACAACGAATGGAACGCGATCTTTGCCAATGGCGATGCCGAGGTGATCGGCAACATCCCGACCGACATCGACGGCGTCTATGTACGCACCGGCGAGAACCAGATTCACGAGCCGATCGGGCGCTACCACCCCTTCGACGGCGACGGCTTCATCCATGCGATTTCGTTCAAGGACGGTCGTGCCAGCTATCGCAGCCGCTTCGTGCGCACCAAAGGCTTTCAGGCCGAGAAGGAAGCGGGCCGCTCGCTGTGGGCGGGGCTGATGGAACCGCCGCACAAGTCCACGCGCCACGGCTGGGGCGCGCAGGAGTGGCTTAAGGACAGCAGCTCGACCGATGTCGCGATCCACGCGGGCAAGATCATCTCGACCTTCTACCAGTGCGGCGAAGCATACCGGCTCGACCCCTTCACGCTCGAACAGTTCGGCACCGAAAGCTGGGTGCCGCTCGACGGCATTTCGGCGCACTGCAAGGTCGATCTTGCGACCGGCGAGCTGATGTTCTTCAACTATTCGAAGCACGCGCCCTATATGCACTATGGCGTCGTGGGGCCGGACAACAGGCTGAAGCATTATATTCCGGTGCCGCTGCCCGGTCCGCGGTTGCCGCACGACATGGCATTCACCGAAAACTACACGATCCTCAACGACATGCCGCTCTATTGGAACGAAGAGCTGCTCGAAAAGCGGCTGCATGTCGTGCAGTTCCACCCCGACCAAAAGACGCGCTTTGCGATCATCCCGCGGCACGGCCAGCCCGAAGACATCCGCTGGTTCGAGGCCGAGCCGACCTACACGCTTCACTGGCTGAACGCATGGGAGGAAGGCGACGAGATCATCCTCGACGGCTATTATCAGGAAGAGCCGATGCCGAAATCCTATCCGAACGCGCCCGAGGGGCTGGAACGGATGATGGCCTATCTCGACCAGGGGCTGCTCAAGCCGCGCCTCCACCGCTGGCGCTTTAACCTCAAGACTGGCGAGACGAAGGAAGAGCGGCTCGACGAGCGCGACCTCGAGTTCGGCATGTTCAACCATCGCTATGCGGGCAAGCCGTACCGCTATGCCTATAGCGCGATCCCCGAGCCGGGCTGGTTCCTGTTCCGCGGGCTGGTCAAGCACGACCTCAATGCGCGCACGAGCGAGGAATATGAGTTCGGCCCCGGCCGCTTCGGCAGCGAAGCGCCGTTCGCGCCGCGCATTGATGCGAAGGACGAGGACGACGGCTATCTCGTCTCCTTCATTGCCGACCTCGAAACCGACCGCTCCGAATGCGTGCTGATCGACGCGAAGAATATCGCGGCGGGGCCGGTGTGCCGGATCATCCTGCCCGAACGCATCTGCTCGGGAACCCACAGCGTATGGGCAAGTGGCGACGACATCGGCATGGGTCCAAACAGCGTCTTGGCCGCCTGACGTGATCGTCGCGGGAGAGGACAAGCGGCGGCGCTATCGGGAAAGCGGCTGGTGGGGCGACCAGACCTTTGCCGACCTGTTCGCGGCCAATGCGGCGGCGCATCCGGAACGGCTCGCGCTGGTCGATGCCCCGAACCGTAGCGACTTCGCTTTCGGCGAGCCGCGGCGACTGACTTACACCGAGCTGGCGGCGGAGATCGACCGGCTCGCGGGCGCGCTTGTCACCGCGGGGATCGGCAAGGACGACGTGCTGCTCGTCCAGCTGCCGAACATCAGCGAATTTGTCGCGCTCTATTTCGCCGCGGCCAAGATCGGCGCGATCGTCAGCCCGGCGGCGGTGCAATATCGCAGCCACGAGCTGAAAGGCATGATCGGGGTCGTCGAGCCGAAGGCCTTCGTCTGTGCGACGCAGGTGAAAGGCTGCGACCATATCGGCGTCGCGGCGCCGTTGCTAGACGGCGTCGCGCTGATGACCTTCGGCCCCAACGCCCCTGCCGATGCGCTCGACCTTTCGACCGCTGCCGGCGACGAAGCCGCGCTCGCCGCCCACGTCGCGGCAAACACGATCGATGCCGACGATATTTTCACCATCTGCTGGACCTCGGGCACCACGGGCGTGCCCAAGGGCGTGCCGCGCAGCCACAATCACTGGATCGCGGTTGCCGCCGCGGGTTACGAGGCAATGAAAGTCGGCCCCGGCGACGTGCTGCTCAACCCCTTCCCGCTCATCAATATGGCGAGCATCGGCGGCATCACCATGTGCTGGCTGACCAGCGCGGGGACGATGGTGCTGCACCATCCCTTCGACCCCGGGATTTACCTCAAACAGATCGCGATCGAGCGGCCCAGCCTGACGATCGCGCCACCCGCGGTGCTCAACATGCTGCTTCAGAATGAGGCGCTGCTGGCGTCGGTCGACCTCTCCAGCCTGCGCGTCATCGCTTCGGGCTCGGCACCGCTCGCGCCTGCGATGGTACGCGGCTTTCAGGAAAAGCTCGGCATCATCATCGTCAACGTCTTCGGGTCGAACGAGGGGATGAGTTTCATCACCGGCGAGGGCGATATGCCCGATCCCGACAAGCGCGCCAGCCTGTTCCCGCGCCGCGGCCAATATCCGCCGCCCTATGGCGAGGGCCGCGCCGCGAACATCGAAAGCCGCCTTGTCTCGCCGGGCGGCGGTGAGCCGATCGAGGTGGACGGCGTGTCGGGTGAGTTGCAAATCCGCGGCCCATCGCTGTTCGAAGGTTATCATAACGCCCCCGACCGCACTGCGGAAGCCTTCACCGACGACGGCTGGTTCCGCACCGGCGATCTGTTCGAGATCGCCGAGGGCGGGGACTTCTACCGCTTTGTCGGGCGCTGTAAGGATCTGATCATCCGCGGCGGCGTGAACATCTCGCCCGAGGAGATCGACCAGCTGCTCGGCGGGCATCCGTTGTTGGCAGAAGCTTGCGTCTTCTCGCTGCCCGATCCGACGATGGGCGAGCGCATCGGGCTCGCCTATGTCCCGCGCGGCGCCGACGATGTCAGCCTGTCCGACGTGACCGACTATCTGCGCGAAAAGGATCTCGCGGTGTTCAAGCTGCCCGAACGCCTGTTCCGCTTCGACGCGTTACCGCGCAACGTCACCAACAAGGTGATGCGCAGCGAAGTGCGCGACATGGCGCTTGCCACTCTCGAAAAGGAAGCCTGACATGGCGAAGGACGTCTTCATCCTCGGCGGCGCGCAGAGCGATTTTGCGCGCAACATGGAGCGCGAGGGCGGCGGGCTGTTTGAACTGTTCCGCGACGTCACCGAAGCCGCTTTTGCCGCAACGGGCATCGAACCCAAAGAGGTCGAGACCGCGCATGTCGGCAATTTCGTCGGCGAATTGTTCGCGGGACAAGGCCAGCTCGGCGGCTTCTTCGGCCATGTCCACCCCGACCTCGCGGGTATCCCCGCGTCGCGGCACGAGGCCGCCTGCGCGTCGGGCAGCATCGCGATCCTCGCCGCCGCCGCCGAGATCGAGGCCGAGCGTTACGGCCTCGCGCTGGTGCTGGGCATCGAGTTGATGCGCAACGTCCCCGGCCAGCGCGCCGCCGAATATCTCGGCGCCGCCGCCTGGGCGGGACGCGAGGCGCAGGAGGCACGTTACCTCTGGCCATATATGTTCGCGCGCGTTGCCGAAGAATATGCGGAACGCTTCGGGCTCGACCGCGCGCATCTGCGCGGCATTTCGGCCAACAATTTCGCCAACGCCAAGAAGAACCCCAACTCGCAGACGCGCGGGTGGGCAATCACCGACGATCACCTCGGCGAGAATGATGAGGTCAATCCGCTGATCGAAGGCAGTCTGCGCAAGTCCGATTGCGGACAGGTCACCGACGGTGCCGCGGCAATCTTTCTCGCGCCGCGCGAAGTGGCTGAAGCCTATGCCAAACGGCGCGGCATCCCAGTCGAGAGCATCCCGCGCATCAAGGGCTGGGGCCATGCCACCGCGCCCCTGCTCTATTCGACCAAGGTCGCGGACAGCCGCGGCGGCGATTATGTTTTCCCCAGCGTCCGCAAGGCGATGATGGACGCGCTGCGCCGCGCTGACATGCCCGACATCTATGCGTGCGACGGGGTCGAGGTTCACGACTGTTTCTCGATCACCGAATATATGGCGATCGACCATTTCGGGATCACCCCGCCCGGCGAGAGCTGGCGCGCGGTCGAGGATGGCACGATTGCGCTCGGCGGCAAGCTGCCGGTCAATCCGTCGGGCGGGCTGATCGGTCTGGGGCATCCGGTTGGTGCCACCGGGGTGCGGATGCTGCTCGACAGCTGGCGGCAAGTCACCGGAAACGCGGGCGACTATCAGGTCGAGGGCGCGAAGAATTTTGCGACCTTCAATGTCGGCGGCAGCGCGACGACGGCGGTCAGCTTCGTCGTCGGCACCTGATTTGACCGACGTTTATCTGTACGATGCCGTGCGCACCCCGCGCGGCAAGGCGCGGCCCGATGGAGGGCTTGCCGCGCTCAGTCCGCAGGAACTGGTCCGCCAGCAGGCGGCAGCGCTGGCGGCGCGCTGCGGTGTTGCAGCCGCGCACCCCGACGCCTTGATCCTCGGCTGCGTGACGCAGACCGGCGCGCAGGGCGGGCATCTGGCGATGCTGGCGAAGCTGCATAGCGACCTGCCCGACACGATAGCGGTGCAGACGATCAACAATTATTGCGCGTCGGGGCTGTCGGCGATCGGTCAGGCGGTCGCCCGTATCGCGAGCGGTCAGGCGTCGCATATCTTGGCCGGCGGCGTCGAATCGATGAGCGCGGTGCCCTTCCTCAGCGATCGCGCTACCTTTTATGGCAATGAGGAATTGCCACAGCGTGCGCGTTTCGTGCCCCCGGTGCTCGCTGCTGACCGGCTCGCGGCCAGCGAAGGCATCACGCGCGCCGAACTCGACGCGGCGGCGCTGACGTCGCAGCAACGCGCGGCGCAAACCGATCGGGATGCCGCGCTGCAACGCTCGCGGATTGCCACCGGCGCTCTCGATGGCGAAGAATGTATCCGACCGCAAACCAGCGCGGAGTCGCTCGCCGCGGCGCCCGCCGCGTTCGGCGACTTGCAGGCGCAATATGCGGGAGCGCTGGAAGGTGCGACGTTCGAGCCGCTCCACGGCATCGCGCACGCCCCGCCGATCTGCGACGGCGCCGGGCTGGCGCTGATTGGCAGCGCCTGGCTCGGTCCCCCTCCCCGCGCGCGCGTGGTCGCCTTTGCCGAAAGCGGCGGCGATCCGGTCGCGTCGCTCACAGCGGGTTTTGCGGCAATGGACAAGGCGCTGGCGCGCGCCGGGCTAACGCTCGGCGACATGGACCGGATCGAGTTCATGGAGGCCTTTGCCGTCACTATCGCCAAATTCCTGCGCGACCGCGATATCGACCCGGCGCGGATCAATGTCAGCGGCGGGCATCTGGCGAAAGGCCATCCGATGGGCGCCAGCGGCGCGATCCTGACCTCGACCCTGCTTGATGCGCTCGATGCGTGCGGCGGACGGCACGGGCTGGTCGTGCTGACCGGCGCGATGGGGGTTGGGGCAGCGATGGTGGTGGAGCGGGTAGAAGAGTAAAGCTTGTCGCGATTCCAATGTTGTGAGTCCAAAATCCCCTCCCCCTGGTTGGGGCAGGCAATGGGAATTGTTGGTTTGTCGGCTTAAGGGCAGTGATCGAGAGGCTTCAGCGTTTGCGCACGGAAAGCGACGATGATCGTCTCTTCCTAGATGCCCAGCACCGTAGAATGCGCGTCCTTCGGGCCAGCCGGCAAGGTCGTTGACCGCCGTTCGCCGCTTTCATTTGGCGACGGTCTTCTGTTTAATGCCGTGGCGCGGGGCCGGAACCCTCAGGCTTCCCTGGTTAAGTTGCATCGCTCGACGGACCGCCTCAGTCGTACAGGCGCCCCGCGTAGGATCTGTCTCCTAGCACATCCCGCGATTCCTGCAGGGGCAAGGCACCATCAAATGCCGCGACCAAACACTTTAAGCTTGTGCCGAAGTGAAACGGCACCGGTACAATTCCGGCCTCGCCCATAAACGCGACGTTTACGACGTTGTTCTATGACGGGCCGTTGAAATCACCGGTCCGGTCGCCTGCGGCCCGGCCCCAGGCGAGGAACAAGCGTTGACCCAGTCGACCCAGCCCCAGCTGCACCCGCGCGGCGCCGCCGAAATGCTCGATGCGCTGGTCGCCAGCGAGGGCACCGGCGCGCATCCGCACGTCCGCGCCGGCGCATTGTCGAGCGGGCCGGACGCGATGCGCAACCTGGCCGACGCCGTCCATTTCCTGTGCCTGCTCCACGGCCGCTATCCCGGGGTGATCGACAATGCCGCGCGCAAAGCGGTCGACCCGGCATCGCGGCAATGGATGGACGAAGCCGCGACGGCGTTCACGCAGGAACGCGCCTTTCTGTCCAAGATCGCCTCCGCCGTCGGCCCGGTGCCGAGCACGCAGGGCCAGGCGCAATGCGAGGCCGCGGTCGCCGCGCAGCGCAAGGCGATCGACATGCTGTCCGAATCGGACCGCCACGGCTGCGCAGTTGGTGCCGCGATCGCGCTGACGCTCGACTGGCGGACGATCCGCGTCCTGCTCGACATCAGCGCCCAGCGGCTCGACATGACCCCGCCCACCTGCGCCTTGCCCGACCTGCGCGATACCGCGCGGCTGGCCGGGACTGTGGCGGACACGCCGGCGGTCGAACGCGCGATGATGTTCGGCGCCCAGCAGCTGATCGCGCAGCACAACGGGCTGTGGGATCTGATGGCGGCGCGCGCGGCGAGCCGGGCGAGTTCATAAATTCCCCTCCCGCAGGCGGGGGGGGAGCATCAGGTTGATCGGCCCCCGGCCGGTCAAGGATGTGCCGGGGGCACATCCGACCTGATGCTGGGTGGGTGCGAGCGGAGCGAGCTTCCGACCTATCCCTGCCCACCCCGCTGCGACTAGCAAACAAGTTTGCAAGTCTCGCTGCCCCTCCCGCTTGCGGGAGGGGAGACAAGCTTGCACCCTCCCCCTCCGCTCGCTATGCCTGCTTGACGTTCACGTTAAGGGAAAGATGAGCCGATGCGCTTTGATGGCACCAGCGCCTATATCGCCACCGACGACCTGAAGGTCGCGGTCAACGCCGCGACGCTGCTGCGCCGCCCGCTGCTGGTGAAGGGTGAGCCCGGCACCGGCAAGACCGTGCTGGCCGAGGAAATCGCGAAAGCGTTCGACGCGCCGCTGATCACCTGGAACATCAAGTCGACGACCAAGGCGCAGCAAGGGCTGTACGAATATGATGCGGTGGCGCGGCTGCGTGATGGCCAGCTGGGCGAGGAACGCGTCCACGACATCCGCAATTACATCCGCAAGGGCAAATTGTGGGAGGCGTTCACCTCGCCAAAGCTCCCCGTCCTGCTGATCGACGAGATCGACAAGGCCGACATCGAGTTTCCGAACGACCTGCTCCAGGAACTCGATCGCATGGCGTTCCATGTGTACGAGACCGACGAGACGATCACCGCGCGCGAACGACCGATCGTCGTCATCACCTCGAACAATGAAAAGGAACTGCCCGACGCCTTCCTGCGCCGCTGTTTCTTCCACTATATCAAATTCCCCGACCGCGACACGATGGCGGCGATCGTCGAGGTCCACTTCCCCGGCATCCAGAAGACGCTTGTCAGCCGGGCAATGGACATCTTCTATGAAGTGCGCGAGGTTCCGGGGCTCAAGAAAAAGCCGTCGACGAGCGAGTTGATCGACTGGCTGAAGCTGCTCCTCAACGAGGATATGCCGCTGGAAGTGCTCCAGAACCGCGACGTCGGCAAGGCGATCCCGCCGCTGCACGGCGCGCTGCTGAAAAACGAACAGGATGTGATGCTGTTCGAGAAGCTGGCGTTCATGGCGCGGCGTCAGGGCAGCTGACCGCCGTGTCCTACAGCGGCGGCTGTGCCTGTGGTGCCGTCCGGATCACGGTCGTCGCCGAACCCGTCGCGGTCCGCCAGTGCTGGTGCCGCGATTGCCAGCAGCTCGCGGCCGGACATGCGACCGTCAACGCGATCTTTGCCACCGACGCGATCACCTGTTCGGGCGCGGTGGCCTGGAAGGATCGCATCGCGGCCAGCGGTAACAAGCTGAGCTGGGGGTTCTGCGGCGAATGCGGTACCCAGCTGTTCGCCCATTCGTCGGCGCGACCCGAGTTTCGGGTGGTGCGGCTGGGTGCGATCGACGAACCGCACGGGCTGGCGCCGGATACCGTCATCTGGACCGATCAGGCGCCCGCCTGGGCCAGGTGGCCGGACCGCATCGCGCAGCATGGCGGACAGCCACCGGCGGCGCCAAGTCCCCAAAAACTGAGCTGAGTGGCAGCGTCCGTCAGAGCTGGTAGGCGACCTCGACATCGCCCCAGCGGCGACCGTTGATCACCACCGGCGTATAGACGTTGCGGACGGTGACGAAATTGGTGCCGTCGCCTTCCTGGCGATAGACCGCCATGAAGAAGGGCGCGGTGCTGCGCTTCGCCGCCTTGTCGGTATCGTCGAGCAGGATGCGACCGTTGCGGCAATAGGCGGTGTCGTGCGCGACATCGCCGGTCGGCGCACGCGAGCAATCGGTGATGTGGGTCGGCAAAAAGCCGTTCATATCGCCCGCCGACGACATCTTCACTTCGGGATGCTCGGCGACGACCTTGTCGAACAGCGGCCGCCAATTGGCGTCGGCCCAGTCGCACAGCGTGGTGCGGAAGCGTTCGGGGTTCGACCCCGGGACGCGGACATAATTGGTGTCGAACAATTGCTCCATCGTCAGCTCGCCATTGGCCAGCGCACGTTCGGCAATCGCGACAAATTTGTCGCGGACGCGCGCGGCGAGTTCGACGACCTCCGAATCCTGCGGGCTGACCCCGGCCGAGATGACGGCATTGAACATCCGGTTCGACACATGCTCCATCGACAGGATCGAGCTGCGCGTATCCTCCAGCGTCGCGCGATTGTCGCGTACCGATCCGACGACCCGGTCGACCGCCTCGCGCACCTTGGCGCCATTGGCGTGGACCATCGCCGAGCTTTGCGCGATGCGATCGCTCTGGTCGTCGAGCAGCGCGACGAGATGCGTGGCGTCGTGCAGCGCGTCGGTGATCGTTTCGAACTGTGCTTCGGCGCGGCTCGATTGCTCGACGCCCGACTGGATTTCGGCGACCAGCCCGCCCGCTTCGGCGGCCAGGCTGCCAATGCTGCGACGGATTTCGTCGGTGGCGCCGCGGGTGTTTTGCGCCAGTTTTTTCACCTCGGCGGCGACGACCGCAAAGGTGCGCCCGGCGTCGCCGGCGCGCTCGGCCTCGATCGCGGCATTGAGCGCAAGCATGTTGGTGGTCTTGGCAATCGCTTCGATCGACTGGCTGACCTGCTGAACCTGTTCCATCACCGCCGCGAAGTTGGTGACATGGGTGCCGAGCCGCGCGACGAGGTCGATAACCGAGCGAAATTCGGTAACCGCGGCGTTCACGCGTTCGGCACCGGCGTCGAGCTGTTCGCAGGCGCGCGCCGAGAGAATTTTGGCTTCATCGGTCGAATCGGCGATCTGGCGCTGGTCGGATTCGAGACTGACGACATATTCTTCCAGCCGCCCAAGCTCCTCGACCTGCCGGTCCATATGGTCGGTTGCGCGCTTGATGCGCCCCGCAGCTTCGCTGCACCCGACGGCGAGCTCGCCGCAGTCGCTGGCCACCGACTGGTCAAGCATCGGGGCTGCCGGATTGATGGACTCGAATTTCATTGCGCCACCCACGTCGAACTGATCGCAACGCTATGACCGACATTGGTTAACGCGGGGTCAATGCGTCGCGGGCGGGTGGATGCGGGAGCGGCGGTTTTGGGGAGGGAACAAGACGATCCTCCCCGCTTGCGGGGAGGTGGCAGCGCGAAGCGCTGACGGAGGGGGGTGGCGTCCTTTGGCGGCGCGTCAGGCCGATAGCCCCCTCCACCACCGCCTGCGGCGGCGGTCCCCCTCCCCCCCAGCGGGGGGGGGTTT
>NZ_JADKYM010000013.1 GCF_015475875.1 Sphingopyxis solisilvae
CCGCATGCGATTGCCGTCAGTTCGGTCGGCGCGCTGCTGTCAGCAGCGCAGCCTCTTCGGCGGTGGCGAGGCGATCCTCGCCGGTTGCGATAAGGCGTGCTTGGACCCGGCGCGGCATCTTGGCGAGCAAAGCTTCGCGGTCGAACCAGTCGCCGTTGAGCCGTTGGCTCGCCGGTCGGCCTGCGATTATCGCGCCGCGGAACAGCGTCTGGGCGAGGTCAACGCGCCCGTCGACGAGAATGCCATCGTCGCGTTCGGCCTCCTCGGCGCGTTCGATCGCCGCGCGCGACGGGCCGGTTTCATAGATGAGGGAGCCGGCGGCGCTGACCGCGAAGCGTTCGATATCCGCGTCGCCGATCAGATAGGGTGCGAAGGCGCCATCGGGGCGGCCTTCCCACAATCCCGCCGCGCCTCTGATCATCGCCCGGACATAGAAGCGCTCGCTATCGGGCGCCCATTGGGCCGCGCCCGGTTCGACGAGGCCGGTGCCGTTCCAGCTCGCTGGACCGCCATCGCCAAGAAAGCGCGGCGGAGAAGTCCCATCGCCCGCCACGATATACCAGCCGGTCTCGATGCGCCCGCTCACAGTCGACGGGCGCTCGCGGCGGTAAAGCAGCCAGCGCCCGTCGGGAGAGGCCGCGAGCCCCGAGAAATCGGTCATCTCGACTAGCTCGCGGGGACTGGTCTGGGCAAGCGCCGGCGACGCGGCCGCAAGGAGCGACGCCGCCCAGACAAGCTTCTTCACCATCGGATCGTCGCCTGCACCGCGATCGAACGTCCGACCGGGCTCGCCTTTTCGGGATCATAGGCGAGCGCCGAATTGTTGGTGCGGGACTCAACATATGGCGGGTCGCGGTCGAAGATGTTGAGCGCGCTGATCGCGAGCTGCAGGCCGCGCTCGTTCTCGTCGCTGCCGAAGCGCTGCGACAGGCTGAGGTCGACGGTCGTCCAGGACGGAACGCGCGCGGCGACGGTCGGAATCTGGTTGAGGTAGCCGCCGATATAATTGACGAAGGCGGTCGCCGCGAAGCCATTCTTCGACCAGCCGGCTCGTCCGCGAAGGCGCCATTTGGAAGGGTTGGCGAAGGTGCCCACGACATCAATGGCGGGCGTTCCAGGGGTGAGCCGCCGGTCGATCCGGAAGATATGGCTTCCCGCCAGCCCGACGTCGATCGTGCCGCCCGCGAGCCCCGGCGCATAGCCGATGTCGAAGTCGATCCCGGACTGCCGCACCGACGACAGGTTCCGCACCTGGCCGTCGACGATCGCATCGACGTCGCCGGGAGCGAGCCCGAGCGGGTTGGTGAAGGTCGGGAAGGCGAAATAATAAGCGAGGAGCTCGGGCGAGGGATTGTCGTTCACAATTCCGCCGAAGAGATCGCGCCGCGTCAGGAAGCGCAGATAATCCTCGGTCACCGATCCGATGCGATCGCGATAGTCGACGTCATAATAAGTGACGGCGGCCTTGAAGCCGGGCAGCGCGGCCGGCGCGATATCGACACCCGCGGTCCAAGTCGTCGCGCGCTCGGGCTTGATGCCGGGACCATAGCCGAACAAACCGATGACATTGGCGGTCCCGGTCGGCGACATGGGATCGGGCAGCTGGAACGTCGTATAGTTCGAGACCGTCGGGCCGATCAGCTCGTCGAAAGCCGGGGCGCGGAACGAGGTGCCATAGCTACCGCGCAGCGCGAATCCCCGAAGCGGCTCCCAGCGGACACCGACCTTCGGATTGGTCGTGCGGCCGACATCGCTATAGTCTTCGACGCGGCCGGCAATCGAAAGGTCGAGCCGGTGGAATCCGGGGACTGCATTGTCTTGGCCGAACAGCGGCACGAACAGTTCCGCATAGGCCGAGCGGACATGGCGGGGTCCTGGCAAGCCGGTCAGCGGCGTCATGCTCGGCGCCGCACGGCTCAGATCGTTGATTGTCAGATTGAAATAGCGTTCGCGACGATATTCGGCGCCGAGCGCCAGCCTGACATCGCCGCCCGGCAGCCGCAGCAGCGGTCCGTCGGCGCGAAGCGCCGCCGACCAGCTTTCAAAATCGTCGCGCGAGCCAATGCTGCCTCGGATCGCCGCGATCGTGGCGGGATTGTTCGCGGTGCCATCGCCGAAGATGTTGAACGCGGTCGCCGGGTTGGTCTCGGTCAGCGCAGCAGTCAGTCGCGTCCGGTTCGGAATGTTGATGCTGTCCGACCGACTTTTCTGCCGGCCATAGGCGCCGCCGAGTTGCACCCGCCAGCGCCCGAGCGCCTGCTCAAGCCCGGCCGCAGCGCTGATACCGCGCACGCGCCCGGCGTCGATCGGCGCTCCGAGATCGTTGGCGAAATTGTAATTGACGGTGACCGGCTGGTTGGTTCCGATCGGGTCGACGTAATAGGGGTTGGTGACCGGCACCCGCGCGGCGCTCAGATATTGGTTGAGCGCGACCTTGCGATAGTCGCGCTGCGCCGCGAGGATGCTGGTGCGGAGGGTGAGGCTGCTGGTCAGATCAAGCTCGCCGGCGAGATAGAGGCTGTGAACGCGCTGGCGCGGCAACAGATCGCTCGCCGCGCGCCGGTCGCCCGGATTGCGCGTGCCTGCGATCAGGTCCGCAGGCGTCAGCGCGGTGCCGTCCTGCCCCGGTGGAATGGCGAACGTCTGGCCGTTGGCGGCCGTGATCGTCCCGGGAGCCGCGAAGAGCGAGCGATAGTCGGGCCCGCCGAACGGCCGAAGATCTTCGGTAGCGAAGCGCCGGTCCGCCGCGGCAAGTGCGTCGCGTTCGCTGAACTGGTAGGCGAGGGTCACATGACCGCCGTCCCAGCGCGTCCCGAAGATCTGCCCGAATTGCCGTTCGCCCATGTCCCCGTCCGCGGTGCCGATCCGGACGCTTGTCTCAGCCCCTTTGAAGCTGTTGCGAAGTCGGATGTTCACGACACCCGCGACGGCATCCGCCCCGTAGATGGCGGAGGCACCGTCGGTAAGGACTTCGATCCGTTCGATCGCACTCAAGGGGATCAGCGATAAATCGGCGAACACGCCGCCGAGGCCGCCGAGCGCCGGGCGGGCGCCGTCGATCAAGACCAGCGTTGACGATGGTCCGAGGCCACGAAGGTTGATGCTCGACGCGAAGGTGCCGTCGGTTCCCGAGCCGTTGCGTGTCGTGGCGCCGAGCGTCGTTTCATTCGGACCGCCGCCGAACGATTGCGGCAGCGCCTGCAGCAACTGTTGGACCGATCCCGTGCCGCTCTTCTCGATCTCGCTGCGGTCGAGCGTGAGGACCGGCGATCCGGTCGGGCCGGCTCCCCGGATCCGTGTACCCGTGACAATGATGGCGCTGTCTTCGGACGCTTCAGTCGAGCCGTCGCTCGCTGGTACAGGGGCGTTTCCCACCCGAAGCACGAGCGCGCCATCGACGAGTTCCGGCTGAAGACCAGATCCTGTCAGTAGTCGCGATAAGGCACGATCCGACGACATTCGTCCGCGCACCGATGTCGAACGCCGCCCCTTGACCAGGTCGGTCGCGAAAATGATCTGTCGCCCCGACACGTCCGAATATTCTCGCAGCGCGTCCCCGAGCGGCTGCGCCGCGATGTCATAGTCGCGCTGCTCGGTCTGCGCATGCGCGGCGACCGGACAAAGCGCACCGACCGCGCATCCCGTGGCCAGAAAAGCGGCCAGCAAATTCTTGTTCATCCCATCCTCCCAGCGGCCTGCATGGCCGTCTGAGGGGGCAAGACGGATCGGGTCGGAAAACTCCTAGTGGGCTATTTTCGGCATCAGGACATAGCTGCCCGCTTGCTCTTTCACATCGAGGTCGAGCGCGGCCGCGAGCTGGCGTGCGAGTGATCGCGCCTCCGAAACATCGAAGCGTCCGCTGACCAGCCGCCCGGCGATGGCCGTGTCGGCGAGCCCGATCTTCTTGCCGCTCACGCGATTGGCGCGCTCGATCACGGCACCGAGCGGCAGGCCGTCGGCGACGAGAAGTTGCGGCCCGCCGGCTTTACCGACGGGATTGGTCATGATGACGGCCTCGCCGGCCGGCTTGGTCTCGATGAGCATGGGCGCGTCCTTCTCGATCGCCGCGCGCTGGCCGGGACGGAGGCGGAGCGGGGCTTCGGGCTTCGCAGTGGCGCGCACCTCGACCGAGCCCTCGACAAGATGGACGACTGGCCGCCGCCCCGTCAGATCGATCTCGAAGATCGTCCCGAGGGCGGTGGTTTCACTTCCCGCGGCTTCAACACGGAACGGCCGCGCGCTGTCATGGGCGACGGTGAACCGGGCACGGCCGCCGACAAGGTGAACGCGCCGTTCGCCCGACGTGAACTCCGCCTCGACGCGGGCGCCGTCCGTCAGCGCGACGCGGGTGCCGTCCTCGAGCACGAGCTCGCCGGTCGCATTGTCAGCGACGATCGGCTCGGCGCCGCCATTGCCGAGCAGCACCCAGGCAAAGGCGAGCGATATTGCGAGGACCAGCGCGGCGGCGAGCGCCCAGTGCGCGCGGGACGGGGGTGTCGCCTTTGACGGCACTTGGCGGTGCGCGGCGAGATGTTCTTCCGCCACGCCGCCAGTGATGAGCCAATCCTCTTTGGCGTTCGCATAAGCCTCGGCATTTTCGGGATCGGCATGCCAGGCATCGAACTCTGCCCGGTCCGCCTCGGCGCCGGGCGTGCGCATCCGCGCAAACCAATGCGCGGCCTCCGTGTCGCGGTCGCTCACTTAATGTCGGCCCGCGCCTTGCGGATTGCGATCATCGCCTGTGCGATATGCCATTCGACGCCCTTCACGCTGATTCCTTTCGCTGTCGCGATTTCCTCATAGCTTAGGCCATCGAACCGATGCATCACGAATATAGAACCAGTTTGGGGCTTTAATTTCTCAATCGCCTCGCCGACGCGCCGCATCGTGTCGCGCGCTTCGAGCGCTGCATGGGGGTCGGGGCCGGCGATATCCTCATCCTCGAAGCTATGGTGCTGCGATGTCAGGCGCGCAGTATCGGCGCGCGCGCGATCGGTGAGCAGGTTGCGTGCGGTGCTGACGAGATAGGCTCCGGGCTTTTCGATCAGGGCCAGCTTCCCGCCCTTCGCCATGGCAAGGCGGCGGAAGCATTCCTGGACGAGATCGCCGAGATCTTGCTTCGGCGCGCGGCGGCGCAGAAAGCGCGTCAGCGCAGGCTGATGCGCAGTGTAGATCGCTTCCATGCTGGCGGTCTGGCCAAAGCCCGTCCAGTCGGACGGCGGCATCGGGTCGCTGCCGCTCAAGGCCTGCGCGCGCTTCTGTTCGTCCTCGAAATCCATGTCCGTCGCCTACCGGTCGGACCGGAAAACGGGATGCCGGGAGGTAAGAACATACTCGGAAAAATATGCGCCGCCGCCTTTAGCCCGAAGGCTTGGACATACGCGTCGGCCACCCGGCAACGGATGGGAATATCATAAAGGCCCGAGCAGAATTCTTACGTTCCGGCACCGCGCGCCTTCTGGCCCGGTGCCCGGCCAGCATAGCCGGACGTAACGTCAGGGCAAGCCCGCGCCACGCAATTGGGTCCAGAATGAGTCTTTTTGGCTGAGGACCTCGATTTGACGCCTCGACCTCGATTTGCCACGACGATCCTTGTCTTTGCCGGCCTGCTCGGCCGGTCCTATTTCGTGTTGCGCTGCAACGCTTGTTATTGATTTGTTCGCACCCGTACCCTATGTGGGCATCAATCGCACCCGCCCGGCCTCTGTTCGCAAGGACATGCACACTGGGCGGGTCTTTTATTTTGGGCTCCGCTGACGCATGAACAGGCTTCATGTCACGATCCTATAACAAGCCCACCCTCACCTACGCGCAGCAAATCGCCCATCTTCGTGCGAACGGAATGGAAATTGCCGACGAGCCTGCCGCCGAGGCCTGGCTTCGCCATGTGAGCTATTATCGTCTCAGCGCTTATTGGCTCTATTTCGAACATCCCAAAGGCCATCAGGGGCCGCGCTTTTTCCCCGGCACGACTTTCGAACGCGTCACCGCCCTTTATGATTTCGATCGCCTGCTCCGGCGCCTGCTGATGCGCGGAACCGAACATGTCGAGGTCGCGCTACGGGGAAGCTGGGCCTATCATCTCGCGGAACTCGGTGATGGCCACAGCTATCTCGACGCCAGTCTCTACAGCGATCGCAAGGACTATCATCTCCGCCTCTCGAAACTTGCCGGCGAAGTCGGGCGCTCGAACGAGACCTACATCAAACATTACCGTCAAAACTACGATGTGCCGGCGTTGCCGCCGGTCTGGATGGTCGCCGAAATGATGTCGTTCGGCCATCTTTCACGCTGGTATTCGAGCCTCGCCGACCGGGCGCTCCGCAACCGCATCGCGGTGCCGCTCGGCCTCCCCGAAACGGTTCTCGTGCCGCTTGTCCGCCATGTGACCGATATCCGGAACATCTGCGCGCACCACGGCCGGCTCTGGAACCGCGGCTTCCTCGCGCCGCCGAAACTCGCGCAGAAACCGAAATCGCTACAGGCTACGATCGATCAGAATGCGACACAGGCTCCGGCCAAGATCTATAATGCGATTTGCATGATCGGACATGTCGTCCGCACCGTGGCGCCGGGCTCGACCTGGATCGCCGACATCGCAGCGCATCTCGCGACCCAACCCGAAGGGGACTTTGGATCGATGGGGTTCCCGGCGAATTGGCAGCAGCGCCCCTTGTGGTTGCCCTGAAAAGGAGGTGACGTGCTAGCGGCCGCGATAGGGCTCGCACGCAATGCCGTCGCCATCGCCGTCCATTTCGGACCGGTAACCGGGCTGGCCTCGCCGCAGCGGGGCAGCGCCCGCTGCCCAGGCCTCCTTACAATTGCGGAAATAGACGCCCGAAGGAGCGGGAGATGGCGCGCGGTCCGGCGCACGCGCTCGCGCCGCATCGCGCGAAAGGCCCGGTGTCCGCTGCCCCGGCCTCGGATGCGCGGCGCGATAGTCCGCTGGCATCTGGAACTTGCCGGTCCACACGCCGAGACCGGCGGCGCGGGCGCGTGCCTCGGCAGCGACATAGCGGTCGCTGAAATGGGGCAGGGCGACGGCAAGGCCCGCGTCGACCATCGCACCGCCGAGATCGATCGAACCCGCGCGGCATGTGGCGACGATCCGGCCATAATCGTCGATATCCTTCTGCTCGCACATGACCGACGTTCCAGGGACGAGGCTCGCGAGCTTCGACGCCGCCTGTTTCCCGCAAGCCCAGGAGGCGCCGCCGCGTTCGCAGCTCTGCGCCAACTCGGGCGCATCGACGCCGAAGAGCCGCACCGATATTCCGCTGAGGTCGAGCGAATCTCCGTCGGCAGCGCGGGCCGGGCCGCTGACCTGCTGCGCCGAGGCAGGGAGGGCCAAGAGAAGGAAGGCGGCGGTGATCGTCGGTCTCATGCCCGACCCATAGCGTGATCCGGTGAGCAAATCCTTGCTGTTCATCTCCATTCCGGCTCGCACGGAGCCAGCCGGTGCAGATCCGGCGAGGTGGATGGCGCGCCCGCGCGCGCAACGGCGCCGCGTCGCCTTTTTCCCCGGCCGCAGGCGGCCTCCTCGCGGGCGCTTCGCGCGCAAAAAGCCGGTGCGGCGCCGTCCTCCGCTGTCGCTCCGGCCCTTCGGGTGCGTGCGCGGGCCTGACGCCATTCCCTGGCCGCCGGTGCCCCGGGGATGGCCCCGGGCTTCGCAGGAGCAATATCATGGCCGCAATCGGTCTTGTCAGCGGAACGAACGAAAAGGGCTTTGTGGGTCAGCTCGCGACGATCTCGATCCGCGTCCCCATCGAAATCCGCCCCAACCCGAGCAAGAACGGCGAGGTGCAGCCCGATTATCGCGTCTGGTCGGGCGGCGTCGAATGCGGCGCGGGGTGGCTCCGTCGCAGCGAGGCGTCGGGCAAACTCTATGTCTCGCTGACCCTCGAAGCGCCTGAGTTCGGGCCGCGGCGCATCTATGCCAATCTTGGCCGGGCGGCCGGGCAGGACAATCCCGACGTCTATGCGCTGCTGTGGAATCCGGCAGATTGACCGCGGTCGGCGGCATCCTCGCGGCTGGTTCAATCTCGGCGTGCAAGGGTGTCGCCACCTTGTTAGGGTGTCCGCAATGCGCAGCAGTCTCGATCATCTCCCCCCGCACAAACAGCGCGAACTCGAACGGATCGTCCAGATCGTCTTCGAAGAATTCGAGGATGCGCTGGCGCTCGCGACCCAGGACTGGAAGCGCAAGGGGCGGATTTCGAAGATCATCCTCTACGGCAGCTATGCGCGCGGCGGATGGGTTGACGAGCCGCATACCGCGAAGGGCTATCAGTCGGATTATGACCTGTTGATTGTCGTCAACGATGACAGGCTGACCGATCGCGTCGAATATTGGTCGAAGCTCGACGATCGGCTGATCCGCGAACTGTCCGTCACGAAGACACTGCGCACGCCGGTGAATTTCATCGTCCACAGTGTCGATGAGGTGAATGCCGGGCTGTCGCAGGGACGCTATTTCTTCATGGACGTCGCCCGCGATGGGATCGCGATTTATCAGGCCGTCGATGATGAATTGCCCGAGCCGCAGCCGAAGACGCCACATGCGGCGCTTGAGATGGCGCGCGAATATTACGACGAATGGTTTTCCACTGCGACGGACTTCTTCGACAGCGCAAACGATGCAATCAAGCGCGGGAAAACTAAGCTCGCAGCCTTCCTCATGCACCAAGCGACGGAGCGATATTATCATTGTGCCTTGCTGGTCTGCACATTTTATTCGCCCCACATCCATAACTTAGCCTTCTTGCGAACTCAGGCTGAGAAGATTGATCGACGGTTAATCGAAGTTTGGCCCCGTGAAGTGAAAGCTGACCGATCTCGGTTCGAGAAGCTGAAGGAGGCTTACATCAAGGCCCGCTACTCGAAGCACTATCGCATTTCCGAAGATGAGCTTTCCTGGCTGGGCGCAAGGGTGTCGGTATTGGCGGAACTTGTCGGGACCATTTGTGCCGAGCGCATTACGCAGCTTGAGGAAACGGCACGAGACGCTGGATAGAAGAACCTATGTCCGCGGACGTTTAAGCGGGTATTGGTTTGCCGGATCCCAATGGACGCCGTGGTTGGTCTTCGCTTCAGGCGTGAGCAGCATGTGATACGGCAGAGGTTCACGCGTGCGATGGCTGCCCACGCGATAGGATGCGGACGTCTCCTCAATGGCCCAACTTTCATCAGAGCGAGTTGATACCTCGGGCGCGAAATATTCGCCGTAAACCCATCGCAAGCGCGACATACCCGGGTCAAAATCCATCATCTCCAGCTTGTTGAGAAGATGTCGAACGCCATCGGCGAGGCTGCCGGCCCACGTTTCCACGCCAACATGGACAACTCCCGGCTGATCGGTTGGCAATTGTGCTGTCGCTTTCGCGACTGTCGCACGGAAATGCTTCGCTTTCTTGCGAATCGCCGTAGCTGATTGATTGCGCCACCCGACAACGCTCGCCTGGTAGACTGCACTTGCCCAGAAGGGGCGCGTGCGGCTCGGCAGCCACTTGCCGGACATCGAATGCGCAAAATCATGATCGTAACGGCCGATGAGCAGTTCGACCATCCGGCTTGAACCATAATATACATCGTCTTCCGCGAGGACCTCGCGGGCTAGCGTCCAGTCGATTTCTCGGATCGTGCCAATTCCATGCTCATCGCTCCAATAATTTGCGCCGGCGGCGCCCAAATAGGCGGACGCATGCAACGCGAGATAATCGTCCGGGATAGCGTCGAGTTCGGCATCGAAGGCGATCTGCATGTAAATCGAGCGTCCGGCGGCAAGCGCGAGGCGATGTACGGGTCGCGCGAGTTCTTCGCCTCGGACACGCTCGCGCGCTTCATAGCTCGAGCGGTCCATACGCTTACACTCGACCGCCCACCTGCTTCTTCCTTTGCGCACATTGAGATCATGGGTTTTTGCGACCCCGGGACGCTCGGGCGCGAATGCAGTTTCCCAGCCATCGCGATAATATGCGAGCGCAACGAGCAGTTCAAAAAGCCCGCCATCCGGCTGACTGCGATCAGCATTCATAAGTCGGCGTGCTCGATCCTCTGCTCCTGGGATAGCGAGCAATTTGGTCAGCTCTTCTCCGATGCGAGTAGGATTACGGAACATGCCAAAGGCTCCGCGCACGAGATTTGCAAATCCGCTCTGTTCACTACGCTGGCTACCGGTCGTCCGCGCATTTATTGCGAGCAGGGGCGGTTCACCTCCAAGTGCCCGATCAACCAGTGACGCACCATCGTCGGTCAGCCCAGTGCGTGAACGCATCTTGTCGGCGACACTTTTAACCGCTTCCTGCACGGCGTGAAAATAATCGTCGGCGAGCAGTTCGGCCCGGCAGAATTTCAAAACGTCCGCATGGACACCCCGCCCTTCCAGATCTGCCCGCAATTCCCGAGCCCGCCGCTGCGCCTCCGGTAAGGTTTGCGCTGCCTCGACTACAGAGATCGCACCCGTCAGCCCTTCGACAAGCGAGGGAGAGCCGATGTCCAACGCGAGCGTAGCTGAATTCCTGTCCTGCATCCACGAGGCGAGCTTCCCCTGTGTCGGCGCCAAATCGGCGGCTGCGCAAGGCAATCTCCGCATTGTCGAAGCGCGCGACCTCACCAGTGCGTGGAACGATCTCGAAATCCATAGTGCCTTGCTTGCGTGGGCCCGGGACTATCGAGCCGAGCCAGACGGACTGCGAAGCCTGATCATTCTGTTCGAGGGGCCGCTCGACTTGTCCGAACGGGTCTTTGAGGTCGCGATGTGGGAACGGATCCAGTCGTTCGCCGATAAGGATGCCTGGCTCGGGCAACCCTATGACGCGGCGGTCAGCGCCGATCCCGATGATCCGCATTTTTCGCTGAGCTTTGGCGGCGAGGCTTTTTTCGTGATCGGCCTGCACCCGCACGCCTCGCGCCCCGCGCGCCGCTTCTCCAGCCCGGCGCTGGTTTTCAATCTCCACGATCAGTTCGCGCGGCTTCGCGCCGAAGGACGCTATGAGCGAATGCGCGAGATCATAATTGAGCGCGACGTAGCGCTTGCCGGCGACGTCAACCCGATGCTGGCGCGCCATGGCGAAGCCAGCGAGGCGAAGCAATATAGCGGCCGGCGGGTCGATGCGGACTGGAACTGTCCCTTTCACGACCCGCGCCGCTGATGTCCGCACGGCTCGAGATCGCTCCGCGCAGCGGCGTCGCTTTCACCATAAGCGTCGGCGAGAGTTTGACCGTCTGGGACCCGCAAGGGGAACAGGTATCCGACATGGTCGCCTTTGCGCAGGACGATCCGCGCGAAGCGCTGTCGAACGGCCGCACGTTCGATTATGAAGAGACGATCCGGCTGACGCAGGGCCATCGCCTTTGGTCGAACCGTTCGCGGATCCTGTTCGAGATCGAAGCCGATAGCGTCGGCACCCACGACTTCCTGCTGACCCCGTGCAGCGAAGCTACGTTCCGCCATTTCTATCCCGACAAACCGGTGCATCGGGGTTGCTTCGGCAATCTCGCTGAAGCGCTCGCACCGTTCGGGATCGGACCGGACGCCATCCCCGTCGCCTTCAATCTCTTCATGAACGTGCCGGTCGATGCGGCCACCGGTGGGCTTTCGGTGCTGGCGCCGCGCAGCAGGGCAGGCGACTTCATCCGGCTGAAGGCAAAGATCGATTGCATCGTCGGGCTCACCGCCTGTTCCGCCTACGCATCGAATGGCGGAAGTTTTAAGCCGATCCATTATGCCGTCGAATGAACTGACCGCCTTACCGATCGGACCGGATGCGACCTCCATAATAGGGGGCGTCGGTTCAGCTCTGGCGCGTTGGCGCGTCGCGGTGAGCTATGCCTGGCGCCATCAGCGTTTGCTCGATCTCGATACCCCCACACGCTTCACCGAGCTGGTCCAATTGCGCAAGCTGTACGATCGCTCAGCCATGCAGACGCAATTGATGGACAAGATCGCGGCCAAGCGTCTTGCCGGAACGGCACTCGGGCCGGAGTGGATCATTCCGACGTTGTGGCAGGGAACGCAGTTGCCCGCCGAGATTCCGTTCGCCGTGCCCGCCATCCTCAAGGCGCGCCACGGTTGCAATCAATATGCGGTGCTTTGCGACCCGCCAAGCGCGCGCGACTGGCGTCGGCTCCAACGACTGGCTGGGCGATGGCAACGAGCGCCTTACGGAATATGGCTCGATGAATGGGCCTATCGCGATGTCCCGCGCGGTTTGATCGCCGAGCCCCTGCTCGGCGGGCGCCTGCCGCTTCCGATCGACTATAAGATTTATGTTTTCGGAGGCGAAGCGACCCACGTACAGGTGCATCTCGATCGCGCAGGCAGACACCGCTGGATTTTACATGATCGGGGATGGCGTCCTTTGGTGCGGTGCGAAGACCACCCCGTTGCGCCTGCATCTCTCGACGCGATGCTTGATGCGGCCGAAGTGCTGGCTCGAGGCACCGCCTTCCTGCGCGTCGATTTCTACGAGGTCGACGGGCGGCCTTATTTTGGCGAATTCTGCCTATATCCCGGATCGGGCTTTGATCCATTTGCGGCAGACTCGATCGATTTTGATCTGGGTGCCCTCTGGCTGGCCGCGATACCTTGAGCCCGACCTGCGTTCGAATGCCTCCTTTCGGGATGACTGACCAAATGCAGATGGTCAGAAAGCGGTCCAATTCCGATCGCGGCCTTGAGCCGCTTGTCTGCAAGCGTCTATCTATCGGGCCAATGGGGGTGGAACGCGTCGATGACGAAGGGGTGATCAGCTTCGCCCTTGGCATGGCCCTCGCGAAGATGCGGATGGTCGGGCGGCAAATCGTCATGACGATGCGTGACGATATCCGGGTCCTTGCGCGGCCAGACACGCAGGGCGATGAGCGTTCCCATGAGCGCCAGCACCGCGCTTGCGGCGAGAGCCGTGCCCATGCCGGCGCGGGCGCCAACCTGACCGGCCAGCGGATAAGCGACAAGCCAGCAGACATGGCTGAGGGCGAATTGGGCCGCAAACAGGGCCGGGCGCCCCCCGGCATCCGACGAGCGGCGGAGCAGACGCCCGCCCGGCGTGATGCTGGCGGAATAGCTGACGCCGAGCGCAAACCAGCCCAGCAGCAGGAAGCTCCAATAGCCCGGCGCCTCGTGCATCGACCATGATGCTGCCAGCACGGCGAGGACGACGGTCATGGCCACGGCTGCCGCAATCATCACGGCGCGGTCGGCGACCCGATCGAGCAGGCGCGGCAACAGCAGCGCCGCGAGCATCGAGCCGCCGCCGAAGGCTGCAAGCGTGATCGCCACCTCGCTCTGTCCCAGCCCGAGAAGGCCGCGCACGAGCACCGGCGTGTTGACGATGACCATCGCACTGGCGGCCGCCGCGGCAAGCGTAACCGCCAGCAGGCCGCGAAGCCGCGGGGTCCTCAGATATTGGCGGGTGCCTTGCGTCGTCTTGTCATAGATGCCGCCGTCCGGCGCCTTGGCCGCGGTGCGCGGCAGCGTGACCGACAGCACGAGCAGCGCCGAACAGGCGAAGCCGATCGCGGTGCCCGAGAAGAGCCAGTGGAAACTGATGACGCCAAGCAGCGCGGCGGCGAGGATAGGGCTGACGAGGCTTTCCATGTCATAGGCCAGACGCGAGAGCGACAGGGCGCGCGTATAATCCTTCTCGTCGGGCAGCACGTCGGGGATCGTCGCCTGGAAGGTTGGCGTGAACCCGGCCGACGCCGACTGGAGGATGAAGATCAGGAGATAGATTTGCCACACCTGGTCGACGAAGGGCAGGAACAGCGCGACGAGGCCGCGCACCACATCCATTGCGATGAGGAAGGGTTTTCGCGGCAGGCGCGAAGCATAGGCTCCGACGACCGGCGCAACGCCGATATAAGCGACCATCTTGATCGCCATCGCGGTCCCGAGCACCGCGCCTGCATCGGCGCCGGCGATCTCAAAGGCGAGGAGCCCAAGCGCAACCGTGGCGAGGCCCGTGCCGACGAGCGCGATGATCTGCGCGAGGAACAGGTGGCGGTAGGTCCGGTTGGCAAGAACGGCGAGCATAGGTGGAACTCCGCTGTCGGCGATTAGAGGGGCATCGTCTCCGACCCGGTCGGCGACCGGGCCGGAGTCCATCAAATCATTGCTGCCTTGTCAGACAACGCGGCGGATGTCGCTATAGGCGCCGTCGGTGCGCAGCGTAATCGTCACCGGTGCGCTCGAGCGATTGCGCCAGAACCAGCCGTGCTTGCCGTCGAAGGCGGCGACAAGTTCGCCGCTCTCGCCGGTCGTATCCTTGCCCTTGCCATAGCCGTGGTACGCGATGCCCGGTGCGTCGGCGTGCGTGTCGAAATTGACGCGCCCGCCCTCGACCGACCAGTTGAAGTTGAGGCGTGCGCCCTTCGCCATCGTCGCCTTGATCTCGGCACCCTGTCCTGGCGCCAGGGTAAGCTTCATCGTTTCCGAGCGTTGCGGCGCGTCCGCCTTGGCGGCGGTTGCTGTCGGAGATGCCACCTGGGCAGCCGGAGCGGCCGAAGCACTTCCGGTGGCCGCGTCGGCCGCGGCCTCCTTGGCGAGCTGCAGCTTGACCTCGCCCATTTCGGTGAGGCCAAGCGCGCCGCCGATCCCGGTCGGATCGATCGCATATTCGCTGGGCAGCACGACGGCGACGAGGATGGCGCCCGCGGCAACGGCGGCGAGCGCGGTCGCGCGGATCAGCTGGCTGCTGGTCGGCAGGTCTTCGGGGCGGGGGCGCTGTGAATTGAACATGATGTGGTTTCCTTCGATTAAGCGGCCGCGAGGCCGGCGAGCTGGTAGCCGACGAGCACGAAGCCCGCGGTCATGAGGATGGTGTTGACGGCGAAGGCATGGCGCATGAAGCTCGGGGTGCGGCGCCAAAATCCCATCAGGATGAGGATCGTGCCGAGCGCGAGCAATTGCCCGATCTCGACCCCGATGTTGAAGGCGAGCAGGTTGGGGATCAGGCCTTCGTTCGCGATCTCGAACTCGAGGATTTTCGTCGCGAGGCCGAAGCCGTGGAAGAAGCCGAAGATCAAGGTCGCGGCCTTGGTGTTGGGCTGGACGCCGAACCAGCGCTGATAGGCGCCGAGATTGTCGAGCGCCTTGTAGACGACCGACAGGCCGATGATCGCGTCGATGACATAGGCGTTGGCGCTGATGCCGGTGAGCACGCCGAACAGCATCGTCGTCGAATGGCCGACCGCGAACAATGTCACATACAGCCCTATGTCCTTCATCCGGTAGAGGAAGAAGATGACGCCGAAGAGGAAGAGCAGATGGTCGTAGCCAGTGACCATATGCTTCGCGCCCAGATAGACGAACGGCCAGAACAGGATGCCGCTGCTTTCCTGGATATAGCCCTTGTCGCCCTCGGCGACATTGTGCGCCCAAGCTTCTGCGCCGATCGCGAAGCAGAGAAGAAGAAGGCTCGCCGCGAGCAGCGCGCAGCGCAGGATGCCGCCCGGCGGAGCGATGGATCGGATAGACATCATAATACTCCTGAAATGTCGGAAAATGGGTGCCCCGCGCGCCGGTTGGCACGCGGGGCGAGCGGTCAAGCCGGTAAAGGTTCGGCCGCTGGGGGCTGGGAGTTCTGGTCCTTGGCGCGCCGGCCATGTACCATGCGGTAGAGCGCCGGCAGGATGAGCAAGGTGAGGATCGTCGAGGAGACGATCCCGCCGATCACCACCGTCGCGAGCGGACGCTGGACCTCCGCCCCCGCGCCGACGTTGAACGCCATCGGCACGAAGCCGAGGCTCGCCACCAGCGCGGTCATCAGCACCGGGCGGAGACGCGTCAGCGCACCCTCGCGGATCGCCACATCGAGTCCGCTCCCCCCTTCGCGAAGCTGCCGGATGAAGCTCAGCATGACGACGCCGTTGAGCACCGCGACCCCGGAGAGCGCGATAAACCCGACGCCCGCCGAGATCGACAACGGCATGCCGCGCACCAGCAGCGCCGCGACGCCCCCGGTAAGTGCCAGCGGCACCCCCGAGAAGACGATTCCGGCATCCTTCGCCGAGCGGAACAGCGCATAGAGCAGGCCGAAGATCAGCAGCAGCGCCGCGGGCACCACAAGCTGGAGCCGCTTCGCCGCCGAGATCAACTGCTCGAATGTCCCGCCATAGCTGATCCAATAGCCCGCTGGCACCTCGACCTCGGCATCGACCTTGGTTCTCAGCTCCTCAATGAAGGAGCCGAGATCGCGGCCGCGGACATTGGCGGTCACCACGACGCGGCGCTTGCCATCCTCGCGGCTGATCTGGTTCGGACCGATCACCACCTCGACCTTCGCCACGTCGGCGAGCGGCACGAACCCGCGCATCTCGCTGTCTGGACCCGGCAAGGGGATGCGCAGCCGGCCGAGCTCGTCGACCCGCTCGCGCGTCGCTTCGGGCAGGCGCACGATGATCGGGAAGCGCCGGTCGCCCTCGAAGATCTGCCCGGCCTCGACGCCACCGATCGACACCGCGACGACATTCTGGACGTCGCCGACGTTGAGCCCGAAGCGCGCGAGCGCCGCCCGGTCGGGGGTGATTTGCAGCACCGGCAGGCCGGTGACTTGCTCGACGCCGACATCCTGCGCGCCCTCGATTCCCGAAGCCACAGTCTCGATCGCGTCGCCGACCTCGCGCAGCGTGTCGAGATCGTCGCCGAAGACTTTGATCGCGACATCGGCGCGAACCCCCGAGAGAAGCTCGTTGAAGCGCATCTGGATCGGCTGGGTGAACTCGTAATTGTTCCCCGGGATGAGGGCCACGGCTGCCTGCATCTCGCGGACGAGCTCGGTCTTCGGTTTTCTCGGATCGGGCCAGTCCTTGCGGTCCTTCATGATGATGAAGGTGTCGGCGACCGAGGGCGGCATCGGATCGGTCGCGATTTCGGCGGTGCCGATCTTCGCTACCACCCGGTCGACCTCGGGGAACTGCTTGATCCGCGCTTCGAGCGTCGTCTGCATCGAAATCGCCTGGCTGAGACTGGTGCCCGGAATGCGCAGCGCGTGCATCGCGATATCGCCTTCGTCGAGATTGGGGACGAACTCCGACCCCATGCGCGTCGCGGCGAACCCCGCGATTGCGACAAGCACCACCGCGCCCGCGACGAACGCGGTGCGCAGCTTCAAGGCGCTGTCGAGCGCGGGCGCATAAGCCTTGCGCGCCCAGAGCATCAGCCGGCTTTCCTTCTCCTCGACCTTGCCGGTGACGAACAGCGCGATGGCTGCCGGCACGAAGGTCAGCGACAGGATCAGCGCCGCGGTCAGCGCCATCACGACGGTGATCGCCATCGGATGGAACATCTTGCCCTCGACCCCGGTGAGCGCGAAGATCGGTACATAGACGAGCGCGATGATCAGCATGCCGAACAGCGACGGACGGATGACCTCCGACGTCGCCGAGGCGGCGAGCGCGAACCGCTCGCCGCGATCGAGCAGCCGCCCGACTTTGTGTTGCGCTTCGCCGAAGCGGCGGAGGCAATTCTCCACAATGATCACCGCGCCATCGACGATCAGTCCGAAATCGAGCGCGCCGAGGCTCATGAGATTTCCCGAGATGCCGCCACGCACCATGCCGGTGATCGTCATCAGCATCGTGATCGGGATGACCGCCGCGGTGATCAACGCCGCGCGGACATTGCCGAGCAGCAGGAAGAGGATGACGATGACGAGCAAGGCGCCTTCGAGCAAATTCTTCTCCACCGTCCACACCGCGCGTTCGACCAGATCGGTGCGGTCGTAGATCGGCACCGCCTTGACCCCGGCGGGCAGCGCCCGCGCCGCGACTTCGAGCCGTTCGGCCGCGGCGCGCGCGACGATGCGGCTGTTTTCGCCCGCGAGCATGAAGACGGTGCCGAGCACCACCTCCTTGCCATTCTCGGTCGCGGCGCCGGTGCGCAGCTCCTCGCCAAGGTCGATGTCGGCGACGTCGGCAATACGGATCGGGATGCCATTCCGGTTGCTGACAATGATCGCCTTCAGATCGTCGATCCCCGACGCCTGGCCCGGGGTGCGGACCAGATATTGCTCGCCATAGCGTTCGACATAACCCGCGCCGCTATTGTCGTTGTTGGCTTTCAGCGCGCGAACCACATCGTCGAGCGTCAGCCCATAGGCCGACAGCCGCGCCGGGACCGGGGTGACATGATATTGGCGTTCATAGCCGCCGATGCTGTTGACCTCGGTCACCCCCGGCGTGTTGCGAAGCTGCGGGCGGATCACCCAGTCCTGCAGCGTGCGCAGATCTTCGGGCGTATAAGCGCTGCCATCGGGCTTCTTCGCACCGGGATCGGCTTCGAGCGTGTACATGAAGATTTCGCCGAGGCCGGTCGCGATTGGTCCCATTTCTGGGGCGACCCCGGGCGGGAGCTGTTCGCGCGCCGATTGCAGCCGTTCGTTGATCAGCTGGCGTGCGAAATAGATACTCGTGCCGTCCTCGAACACCGCGGTGACCTGGCTCAGGCCATAGCGCGAGACCGAGCGCGTATATTGCAGCCCTGGCAGGCCGGCGATCGCGGTCTCGACGGGAAAGGTCACGCGCTGCTCGGCTTCGAGCGGCGAGAAGCCCGGCGCCTCGCTGTTGATCTGGACCTGGACGTTGGTGATGTCGGGGGTGGCGTCGATCGGCAGGCGCTGGAAGCTCCAGACGCCGATCGCGCAGAGCAGGAGAACAGTGGTGAGGACCGCCCAGCGAAAGCGGATCGCGCCCGCGATCATCCGTTCGAGCAAATGAACCTTGCCCGGCGGGGGGCTGGTGTCAGTGGTCATGGCTGGCTCCCGATTTCTCGATGTCGGCGCGGATCAGGAAGGCGCCGTCGACGACGTAGACTTCGCCGGGCGCGAGCCCGCCGAGCACTTCGGTCCATTCGGGCGTGCGCCGCCCGATCTCTAGCATCCGCACCTCATAGGTGTTGCCGACCTTGGCGAAGACGACCTCGAAGTCGCGGAAGCGCTGGATCGCCTTGGTTCGCACCGCGAGCGGCACGTCGGCCTGCGCGACCGCAAAGCTGCCCTCAACGCCCATGCCGGGACGGAATGTGCGCGAGGCGGCGGGTGGCAAATGGACATGCGCCATCAACGTCTGGCTGCTGATGTCGGCGGTCGGCAGGATCGCCTCGACGACCCCCGCGAAGCGCGCTTCGCCCGACAGGCTGCGCAGGTTCACCGGCTGACCCACGCGCACGCGTTCGGCGTCGCGCGGATAGACAAAGAACTCGGCGTGGAGCTTGGTCGGATCGGCGATGACGAACAGCGCGCGGTCGCCGGTTGTGTCGCCGACATTGACATTCTTCTCGACGATCGTGCCGCTGATCGGTGCGGTGACGCTGTAGGTCTGGAGCGAGTGGCTCGATTCCACCCGTGCGAGCACCTGGCCGCGCCGCACCTGCTGGCCGAGCTTGCCATTCAGCGACATGATCAGGCCGGGAAGGCGGGCGCGGACGTCGGCCTTGCCTTCGGGAGTGATCTCGATCCGCCCGCCCATGTCGATCAAGTCGCTGACGGTCGCGCCGCCCGCCGCCTCGACCTTGACCCCGCCGGCTTTGGCGGCCTCGGCCGTAATCGTGGTGCGCCCTTCATAGGAGGCATAGGACCATTTGCGATTGCGCCCGCCTTCCGATGCTGCGACGCGAACATCGAAGCTGTGCGGTTCGGTGACCACCCCGCTGCCGCGCAGGAAATCCTCCTGCGGCGTGAAGCTGAATCGGTCGATCTTGCCGCCGAGGCGGCCAAGCTCCATCGTCAGCTTGACCTCCGATGGCTTGACCGGCTTGTCGTTCCGGAAGGCATAGACGCGGAACTCGGGGTCGACGCCATCCTCGAAGATGGTGACCTCAAGCGCGAAATCGCCGTCGCGCAGCATCCGCCCGCGATGCGGGCCGCGCTCATATTCGCCGGCCTTGGCAGCGGCTTCGCCGCCTTCTTTCGTCGGAGGACCGTCGCTGCACGAAACGAGAAGCGCGGCGGTGAGAAGTGGGAATGCCCACATAAGATGTTTTCTGCTCATCGAGCATTCTCCATGGTCGGGATGAGGGCCGCGTGGCGGCCGGTCAGGCGGTCGAGGCGCACGCCCATCAGGTGGAAGCGTCGCAAGAGTTCGACGCGGCGCGAGCGTGCGTCATGCGCGGCGATCTGGGCCTGGCTGAACTCGAGGAAGGTGAAGGCGGTGCCCCCGCGCGCCAGCCCGTCGCTGATCAGGCGCACGGCGCGACTGGCGCTGGGAAGCACCTCCTCGTCGATACGCTTGATTTCGGAGGCGATCAGCCGGCGGTCGGCGACCAGCCGGTCGATCTCGCGGCCGATTTCGACGCGCGTGACCGCAACCTCGGCTTCGAGTGCGCGCTGTTCGGCGCGCGCGCGTTCGACATTGCCGCGATTGGCGGCCTTGCTGCCGAGCGGAATCGAGCCGCCGACCATCACCGCCAGATCATTGCCTTGCCCGAAATGGCGAAGGCCGACACGGGCGCTCGGATCGGCGACATTGCCGGTCTCGGCGAGCTTCACCTTTGCCTCCGCCGCCGTGATCTCGGCCGCGAGGACCGCAACATCGGCGGAGTCGCCCGCAGCGGGCACCGACGGATCGAGCGCCTGGAACACAGCGGCGTCGATCTGATAGTCGCCGGAGCCGCCCCACCAGGCGGCGAGGCTTGCTCGCGCGTTTCGCGCTGTCTCGCGTGCCTGTTCGAGCGCGATCTCGGCTTGCGCAACATTGGTGCGGGCACGTTCGGCAGCGAACCAGGGATCGAGCGCGCCGGTCACCCGGCGGACGACGTCGAGTTCGACGCGCTTCAGGTCCGTAAGCCTTGCTTCGGCGACGGGGATCGCCGCTTCTGCGGCGAGCGCTTCGACCCACGCCGCTTGAACGCGCGCGAGGCGATCGAGCAGGCGAACGCGGTTCTGCTGCCCGACGATCGCGACATCGGCGCGCGCGGCGCCGATCCGCGCTTCGCGCTTGCCGCCACGTTCCCACGTCCGCTCGTACCAGCCGGTTGTCTGGGACTGGCTCAACGGCGAATAGGGACCGGTGCCCGCGAAGTCCTCGAAGTCGATCCCGACCACATCCCGCGGTCGGACGTCGGCCTGCAATATGGCGGCATCGGCCGCTTCGAGCCTTGCGGCGTTGGCGGCGACCGCAGGATCGCTGGCGGCAACCCGCGACAGCGCTTCATCGAGACTTAGGTTCTGCGCCTGGACCGGCAGCGCGAAGGCGGCCAGCAGGGCGCTCCCGCAGAGCAAGACTCTACGGGCGGCATGCGCGCCAAAGCGCGCGCGATTATGGAATAACATGAGATAACGGCCTCGCTGAAAGGCGTGGAAACATCCCACGCCTCAGGCGGCGCGGGAACTCAGACGGTCAGCGAGATGGTTCTGGGAGGGCGCTCGGGTCCGAGAGCTCGCAGGCCGGCAATCGGCCGCTCGATCCGCCCGCCAAGCAGCGAGCCCGAAGGCGCAAGGGAGGTTGCAGTTGCGATATTGGGAATGAGCAGGTTCGGCCCGCTATCGCCATGATGATGGTGACTGCCATCCAGATCGTCGTCGGGCTGATCACCGGTATCGTGCGAATCGTCATGAGGCGCCGCATGGTCGTCGTGCACAGCGTCGATCGCGAAACTATCTGCCCCTTGATGATCGTGCACCACCATGAGGGCCGGCGCATGCTGGATCTGGCCGGCTGCCTTGGCGGGCATTGTCGCCGCATAGAACATCATCAGCGCCACGCAGAGCATCGCGATCAGGCGGTCAATTGCACGGGCGGGCGAAGTTGGCACATCCACGCGTGTAGTTGCGATCCCTTCCGTTGACAAGCTGCAGCTACCCGCCTCGACAGGATCGAAATCAATCTCTGAGTGGAGGCTGCGGGTGGTCGGGACGTGGCGCAGGGCCGGTGACGCCAATTCAGATCCCTCAGACTGAGGTGAGAACCGGCCGAACACGGAGTCCCATGATGGGGAACTCGCTCAGCGTCTCGTGACCGGCATACGCCTTTCGAACCAATCTGCGCCGCCCAATATCGGCGGCGGGCGCCATTGGGTCAGCGCAATAATCCGTTCCAAGCTGTTGCGAATGACCTCAAGATCAGCGCTGTCCTCGATTAGGTGCTTGACCCTGTAGTAACTACAGGGTGTAGGTCGCGTTCCGACTCGAGGTTATTCGAGAGGAACGCGCATGGCAAACGACCCCCACCCCGCTAAGATCGCAAAGGCATCAAGCAAAGCCGAAGACCCCGTGCGCACCGCTTATTTTCTCGAACTGAGGGAATATCGAACAGCGCGGGCAATCGGCGACTTCGCTGCGGCATGGCGGCACCTCGAGCGCGCCCATATCGTCGCTCAGCCCAGGTTATGGCTGCACATGGGATCGCATATTACGATGCTCGCATTCGCTTTTTCGCGCCGCGATATGCGGGAAATGTCGGGTAAGCTGCTGCGCATCGCTCTCGTTCCACTCGGCGCGCTGACCGGCCGCCTCCCGACCGGCAACACCGGTCGCGCCCGCGTCAGCGCCTTCGCGCCAATGCCAGTGCCGGACGATTTGCGGACTTATGTGCGCCAGGATGCGCCATGATCCTCGGCTTGCCTGCGTCTCGTCCGGCTGCTAACCGGCGGTTGATGCGAAATCGCGCGATCCAGTTCCTTTTGCTCATAGTGGCGCTTTTGGCTTGCCCGGACACACCGGTCATGGCCTATGACGCTGCGCCGATTGGCGTCGACGCGCATCAGCATGTGTTTGCGGAGGTCGCTGACGACGCGGCCCCCGACGACAACAGCCCGACGGGCAGCGGCACGGAACTGGTGCATCACCATCATTGCCCCACAGGCTTGGCCGTCGACGCATCGGACGCGGCCGACGGCTGGTTGTCGACGCGTGACGTACATCTCGCTGGCACCGCTTCGGCACTCGCTTCGCGCGCGACCGCTCCCCCCACCGAACCTCCCGCCGCCTGATCTCTGCTTCGCGCAGGCCTTTGCCTGCGCCGTGACGCATTGATCAGGAGTATTTATGTCGAAATCATTGGGCACCCTGCTGTTTGCAGGGTTGCTGACCATGGCAGGTCAACCGGCGTTCGCCGAACCTGTCTCGTTGTCCGACGCGCTTGCGCGCGGTCAGGATGTCTCCCCTCGAATTGCCAAGGCCAAAGCCGAGCTGAAGGCGGCCGACGGCCGCGCCATGCAGGCCGGCGTGCGGCCGAACCCAACCATATCCGCCGAAGTTGAGAATTTCAGCGGCACCGGGCCTTATCGCACCTTTGGCCAAACCGAGACCACGGTCGCGGTGTCGCAGCCGTTCGAACTCGGCGGCAAGCGGCGCGCCCGCAAGGAGGTCGCAGCGGCCGAGCGGGATTTTGCGCAGGTCGCGCTCCGCAAGGCCGAGGCCGACCTTGCCTATGACATCATCGTATCGCACGCCGAGCTGCGCGCGGCGGAGGATCGCGCCAAGCTGGCCGACAGCGTCTATGCGAGGGCAGTCGAACTGGCACGCATCGCCGAGACCCTCGTCGACGTCGGGCGCGATCCGCCGCTGACCAAATTGCGGGCCGACGCGCTGCTGGCCGAAGCAAAGGCGGAAAGCCTGCGCGCCAAGGCGGAGCTTTTGTCGGCGCGGCAGGAACTGGCCTTGCGCATCGGCAGCGAAGATCCCGAGCTGTCCGCCATCGCTCAGGATATTCCGACGCCGCCAGCCTTGCCGGCTGACGCGCAGAGCCTCGACGAACGCCTCGCGGCAGCCGAGCGCGATGCGGCTTCAGCGCGGGTCCGGCTCGCCCAGGCCGAGGGCGTTCCCGACATCACCGCGTCGGGCGGCGTCCGAAACTTCCGCGAAAGCAAGGATACGGCGTTCATCGTCGGCGTCTCGATCCCGCTGCCGGTGTTCAACCGCAATCGCGGCAACATCTATGCAGCGCGCGCGAGCGGCGAAGCCGCCGAAGCCCAGCTTGCGCAGACCCGCCTCGACACCCGCTTCTCGCGGCGCGATGCCGAACTGATGCTTTCGGCCGCCACGGAGCGTGTGACGGCCTTGTCGGGCGCCGGCCTGTTCCAGGCGAGCGAAGCCGCCCGGGTCGCCGAGATCGGATACCAGCAGGGCAAGTTCACGCTCATCGAGCTCATCGATGCCCAAGAGGCGCTGACCAGCGCCAATCTCAAACTCATTGAAGCCGAACTCGACCGCGCCCGCGCCTTGGCTGCGCTGGGCCGCGCGAACGCGCAATAGGGGACTGAACTCATGCAAATCTTCGAAAACAAGAATCGCCTGATGGCCGCCGTGGCGGTCGGGGCGCTCGTGCTCGGCGGCGGCGGCATCCTGATCGGCCGGTCGATGACCACACCGGTCGCGGCACCCGCTGCGGCACCTGCCGAGGAAGAAGAGGAAGGCCATGTCGAAGGCCAGATCCTGATGGACGAGGCGCGCGCCAAGGGCGCGGGCATCGTCACCGAGACGATCCAGGCTGGCGGCCTCGGTTCTGAAATTCTCGCGCAGGGCATCGTCGCATCGACCCCCGAGGGCGAGGCCGTACTGACGGCGCGTGCCGACGGGGCGATAACCCGCATCAATCGCCGCCTCGGCGACGAGGTGCGCGCTGGCGAGGCGGTCGCGGTGATGGAAAGCCGCGATGCGGCCGCCATCGCCTCCGAGCGCAGTTCGGCGACGGCACGCCTGGCGCTCGCGCGCTCGACCTATGCACGCGAAAAGAAATTGTTCGATGCGCGCATCACGGCGAAGCAGGATCTCGAGGCCGCCGCGGCGGCGCTCGCGGAGGCCGAGTCCGAAGCGCGGCGGTCGCAATCGGCCGCCGCGGCCGCCAAGGTTTCGGGGGACGGCCGCACCCTTGCGGTGACGAGCCTGATTTCGGGGCGGGTTACCAAAGCCGATGCGAAGCTCGGGAGCTATGTGCTCGCCGGAACCGAATTGTTCCGGGTCTCCGATCCCCGCCGCATCCAGATCAACGCCTCGGTGCTCGCCGCCGATGCGCGCCGGATCAAGCCGGGCGATACCGCAGTCATCGAACTGCTGGGAGGCGAGACCGTGAATGCGGTGGTTCGCTCGGCAACCCCGAGCCTCGACGCCGAAAGCAAGACCGCGACCATTGTCCTCGTTCCCGACGGTATCGGCGGACTGACGCCGGGCCAGGGGCTGCGCGCGCGGATCAAGCCGCGCGGTGCCGCCGGTTCCAGCCTGATCGCGCTGCCCGAGGAAGCCGTGCAGACCGTCGAGGGCCGCGAGGTCGTGTTCGTCAAGACCGCCAAGGGCTTCCAGGCGACGACGGTCGTCACCGGCAAACGCGGTGGCGGACGCATTGAAATCGTCGATGGGGTGAATCCGGGCGCGGTCATCGCGACCAAGGGCGCCTTCCTGCTCAAAGCCGAAATCGGCAAGGGCGAGGCGGAGCATTGAGATGATCGAAAAACTTCTCGACGCGTCGATACGCTTTCGCTGGGGGGTTGTTCTCCTCACCCTCATCATTTCGGCCTATGGCCTGACCGAGCTCCTCAAGCTGCCGATCGACGCCGTGCCCGACATCACCAACAAACAAGTCCAGATCAATACGGTCGAGCCCAATCTCGGCCCGCTCGACATCGAACGGCTGGTCACCTTTCCCGTCGAAACCGCGATGGCCGGCATTCCGGGCCTGCAAAGTTCGCGCTCGATTTCGCGCAACGGGTTCAGCCAGGTCACAGTGATCTTCGAGGATCATACCGACCTCTATTTTGCCCGCCAGCAAGTAGCCGAACGGCTCAATCAGGCCAAGGGCACCTTGCCCGACGGCGCCGAGCCGCAAATGGGGCCGGTCTCGACCGGCCTCGGCGAAGTGCTGATGTATACCGTCGATTTCGACCGCTCGGCGAAAAAACCGAAGACCGCTGGCAAGCCAGGCCCTCAACCCGACGGCTCCTACATTACGCCCTCCGGCGAGATATTGACCGACGAGGTGGCTAAGCTTGGCTATTTGCGGACTGTCCAGGATTGGGTGATCCGCCCGCAACTGCGCTCGGTATCGGGTGTCGCCGGCATCGACTCGATCGGTGGTTATGAAAAGCAGTTCGTCGTCCAGCCTGATGCGACCAGATTGGCGAGCTATGGCATCAGCTTCTCGGAGCTGGCCGAAGCGCTGGAACGCGCCAATATCTCGGTCGGGGCGAACTTTGTCGAACGCGGCGGCGAGGCCTTCCTCGTCCGTGCCGACGGACGCATCCGGACCCTCGATGAAATCTCCCGGGCCACCGTGGCGAGCCGCGGCGGCGTTCCCGTCATGGTGCGCGATGTCGCGACCGTCCAGATTGGCGGCGAATTGCGTACCGGTTCTGCCTCCGAGAACGGGAAAGAACTTGTCGTCGGCACTGTGTTGATGTTGGCGAACGGCAACAGCCGCATCGTAGCCTCGGCAGCGGCCGAGCGCCTCAAGGATGTCGCCAAGTCGATGCCGGCGGGTATCGTCGTCAAGCCGGTCCTCGACAGGTCGCAGCTTGTCGATGCCACGATCGGCACGGTCGAAAAGAACCTCGCCGAAGGTGCGCTGCTCGTTGCGGCTGTGCTCTTCTGGCTGCTCGGTAACTTCCGCGCCGCGGTCATCGCGACCCTCGTGATTCCGATCTCGTTCCTGGTCATGGGAACGGGGATGAACATCACCGGCACGTCGGGCAATTTGATGAGCCTTGGCGCGCTCGATTTCGGGCTGATCGTCGACGGCTCGATCATCATCATCGAAAACTGCCTCAGGCGATTGGCGGAACGACAGCATCTGGAAGGACGCCTGCTCTCGCTGAGCGAGCGCTTGCACGAGGTGTATGAAGCATCGCGCGAAATGGTGAAGCCGACGATCTACGGGCAGGCGATCATCTTCCTCGTCTTCGTCCCCTTGCTGACGTTCACCGGGGTCGAGGGCAAGACCTTCTCGCCGATGGCAATCACGGTGCTGCTCGCGCTGGCAGGTGCGTTCGTGGCGTCGCTCACCTTCGTGCCCGCGATGGTGGCGCTGCTCATTCGCGGCAAGGTCGCCGAGAAGGAGGTGCGTGCGATCGCATGGGTGAAGACGCGTTACGAACCCGTGCTCAAGCGCGTCATCGCGCGTCCCTGGCCCTGGATCGGTGCCGGCGGCGGCACCTTTGCTGCGGCCATCCTGGTGTTCGGGATGCTCGGAAGCGAGTTCATCCCGGTGCTCGGCGAGGGCAATCTCGCGATGCAGGCGCTTCGCATTCCCTCGACGTCGCTGAACAAGTCGCAGGAAATGCAGCTACAGGTCGAAAAGGCCGTGTCCACGCTTCCGGAGGTGGCCTTCATCTATTCGAAGACCGGCACGGCGGAGGTCGCCAGCGATCCGATGCCGCCGAACGCGTCGGACACCTTCATCATCCTCAAGCCCCGCGATACCTGGCCTGACGGAGTCCGCACCAAGGATGATGTTATCGAACGCGTCGAAAAGAAGCTCGAGCCGCTCGTCGGCAACGCATTCGAAATCAGCCAGCCGATCCAGCTCCGCTTCAACGAGCTGATCGCCGGTGTGCGCGGCGATATCGCGATCAAGCTATATGGCGACGATCTCGACGAAATGGGCCGCGCGGCGCAGCAGGTCGCGGCGATCCTGAACACCGTTCCGGGCGCGGCCGACGTCAAGGTTGAACAGACCGCAGGCTTCCCCGTGCTTGATGTCCAGTTCGACCGCGATGCCATCGCCCGTTACGGGCTGACGTTGCAGGATGTCAGCGATACCGTCGCCGCGGCGCTTGGTGGCCGCGAAGCCGGCATCGTATTCGAAGGCGACCGGCGATACGATATCGTCGTCCGTCTCGATCGTGCCACGCGCGACGATCTCGACGCGGTGGGGGCGCTCCCTGTGCTCCTTCCCGGCGAGGGCGGTGCGCGGGCATCGGTGCCGCTCAGCGAACTGGCCAAATTCGGTTTCTCCGAAGGGTTGAACCAGGTCAGCCGTGAAAACGGCAAGCGGCGGGTGGTGGTGCAAGCCAATGTCCGCGGCAACGATCTTGGGTCCTTCGTCGCCGAAGCACAGGAGAAAGTGAACGCGCAGGTCAAGCTTCCGACGGGCAGCTTCATCGAATGGGGTGGGCAGTTCGAGAATCTGCAAGCCGCATCGGCGCGGTTGTCGATTGTCATCCCGATCATCTTCGCGGCGATCTTCGGCATCCTGTTCATGGCCTTGGGCGGTGTGCGGCAAGCCATCGCGGTTTATTCCGCAATCCCTCTCGCGCTGGCCGGCGGCGTCTTCTCGTTGCTGCTGACCGGGCTGCCATTCTCGGTGTCTGCGGCGGTGGGCTTCATTGTGCTTTCGGGCGTGACGGTGCTCAACGGGCTGGTCGTGATGTCGAGCATCAACCAGCGCATCGACGAAGGAAAACCGGTGGACGTCGCGATCGGCGAGGGCGTCATGGAACGCGTCCGTGCGGTGTTGATGACGGGTATCGTGCCCGCGATCGGCTTCGTGCCGATGGCGCTCGCCACCGGAACCGGCGCCGAGGTGCAGAAGCCGCTGGCGATCGTCGTCATCGGCGGGTTGATCACCTCGACCTTGCTGACCTTGTTCGTCCTGCCCGCGATCAGCCATCTGCTGCTTCGCGGCCGGCACAACAAGCATGTCGCCGGCGACTATACGGACGTGACCGCCCTTGGCGAACGGGTGTTCCTGCCCGGTGACGACACGGGCGGCAAGCCGGCATGAGCGAGCATCAAGCTCCTCATGCCACGCAGGACGAAACCGATGGCGGCTCTCTGCCGCCATCGGCTTTCCCGGCAGGCAGGGTGATGAAGACCTCCATATTGCTGCTTGGACTCTTGCTTGCGGCCTGTTCATCCGGAAAGCCGAGCGCCGACGCGGACAGCGCCGGACATGGCGATATGCAGCATGCGGCCGCGGCCACATCGACGCCGGCGGCCAAGGCGTTCGAGGCGGCCGCCGATAAGATGCACAAGGATATGGCGGTGGTTCTCACCGGCGACGCCGATACCGACTTCATGCGCTCGATGATCCCGCATCATGAGGGCGCCGTGGCGATGGCCAAGGTCGCGCTCGAACATGGCAAGGATCCCGAAGTGCGCGAGATCGCCAAATCGGTCATCGCAGCGCAGGAAAAGGAAATTACCGTCATGCGAAGCTGGCTGGCGCGGCGCGACAAGGCGGCGCCGCAAAGCCCGCCCAAGGTGAACTGACATGGCCGGGGCTCCCGATCGCGCCGGCGTCACGGGCGGTTCTGAAAACCCGGACGAACGCCGGACGCTATGGGTCGTTCTCCTGCTCAATGCCGCGATCGCCGGCGGCTTTTTTGTCAGCGGCTTCTTCGCGGACTCCAGCGCGCTGGTGGCGAACGGGGTCGATAATAGCGCCGATGTCGCCGTTTACGCGATCAGCCTCGCCGCGCTCAGTCGCGGCGACCAGTGGAAGACGCGCGCGGCCAAGGCGTCGGGCGCGATGCTCCTGCTGTTCGCCGTCGCCATACTCGTCGACGTCGCCCGCCGCTATCTCCAGGGAAGCGAACCGATTGGCGCGACGATGATGATCATGTCCGCCATCGCCGCGGTCGTGAACTATATCTGCCTGCGGCTGCTGCAGCGGCTGGAGAAGCCCGACGTCAACCTGCGCGCAGCGACGACGTTCAGTTTCAACGATTTTGCGTCCAACGGCGGCATTCTTGTCGCCGGAGCGCTCGTCCTGTGGCTCGGCAGCAACTGGCCCGATCTGCTCGTCGGCCTCGCGACAGCGGGGATCGCGATCAAGGGCGGAATAGAAATCCTGCGCGACGCGCGCAGTGAGGAAAAAACCGCAAAAGACGGGTCGACCTAGATGGAAGACTCGGCGGCATCGGCGAAAGCGCAGCGACGGAGATGCGGCACGATGCATCCGCTGTCCCCGTTTCTTTCCGATTTGGCACCGATGCGTGCGCCGCAGAACGTCACGACGTCCAGAGCTGACCGGCACCTTGCCGGTTTTCACCGCGGCGCAGGTCCCCCGCCTGCGTCGCGGACTAGCTTGCCGAAGCGAGGGCCGAGCCGATGTTCGCGGTAGGAACCTCGCTCCGTCTGCAGGTGCCGATCGGGCGCGTCTGGCGCTTGCTCGTCGATGTTGAGCGCTACGGCGACTGGCACCCGACGCTGCGCTTTACCGATCGCCCCGGCGACGAGGAGCGGCTGAACTATATCTATTCGCCGCGCGGCGCACGCGGGCCGGAGTTGGCGGCCGAGGGACGGGTTACCGGGCTCGACTGGCTGACCAGCTTCTCCTGGCTGACGGGGATGCCGGGCGTGCTCGTGATCGAGGAGAGTTACCGCCTCGAGAAATTGGGACAAGGCGTCGAGGTGACGCATCGCCTCGCCTGCCGCGGCCTCTTCTCCTGGCTCGGCTACCCTTTCCTGCGGCGCTTCTGCCGTGTCTTCCTGACGCGCTCGAACAGCGCGCTCGAACAGCATTTCCGTCGCTCGACGGTCCAATCCCGATACGCTCGGCCAAGCGGACGGCGCGCATGAAGGATGATAAGATCTTGGCCGCCGGGAGCCCTTGGCTCCTTGCCCCCGCCCCCCCGGTCGAGGGTCACTGGCGGCCAAGGAGGTGCGGGAGTGGGTCGCGTGCCAAGGCTCCCGCACCTCGTCCATTCGGCAGGACGGGGTGTCGCCCGGACCCCCTCGAATTTGGCAAAAGAAAAGGATCGCATGATGAGTGACCAGCTGCGGCTCGATATACCGCTTCTTCTGCCCGAGGTCGGCGACGAAGCCGATCGCTGCGTCGCGCGCCTGACCAGCGAACTTGAAGGCCGCGAAGGTGTCGACAAGGTCCATGTCGTGCGCGCCGACGACAGCATGGTGCCGCAGCTCTGTATTCATTACCGGCCCGACATCCTCCCGCTCGAGCGGGTACGCCAGCTCGCGCGGCGTGCCGGTGCGAAACTTACCGAGCAATATCAGCATCTCCTCTGGACCGATGTCGAGGGGCTCGGGCACACGCGCCGCGCCCGCACGGTCAGCGACCGACTGCGCCAGCTTCCCGGCGTCGTGGAAGCCGAGGCGACCGCGGCGGGCGTGATCCGCGCGGAGTTCAGCCGGACCGATATTTCACTCGACCAGATCCGCTCGGCACTCGCCGATATGGGCGTCTATCAAAAATCGGCGGGGGAGACGAAGGCGATGCCAACGAAGCACGCGCAGGAAGAAAAGGGCGACCATAAGGATCATGATCATGGCGAAGGGGCCGGCGGCGATCATGGTCACGCCCACGGCGGGATCTTCGGCGCAAACACCGAACTTTATGTCGCGCTCTTGTGCGGCGCGGTTCTCGGGATCGGTTTCGCGATTGAGAAGCTGACAGGCTTGCCAAGCTGGGTGCCGCTCGCTTTCTATATCGGTGCCTATGGCCTTGGCGGCTGGTTCACGCTCCGCGAGGCGATCGAAAATCTGAAGCTCAAGCGTTTCGAGATCGATACACTGATGCTCGTCGCGGCCGCTGGCGCCGCCGCGCTCGGCGCCTGGGCCGAGGGCGCGCTGCTGCTCTTCCTCTTCAGTTTCGGGCATGCGCTTGAACATTATGCGATGGGCCGCGCCAAGCGCGCGATTGAGGCGCTTGCCGAACTCGCACCGCAAACCGCGGTCGTTCGCCGCGACGGCGAAACGGCCGAGATTCCCGTCGAGCAATTGCTCGTCGGCGATATCGTCATCGTGAAACCGAACGAGCGGCTTCCCGCCGACGGCTTCGTGACCCTCGGCCGATCAAGCGTCAACCAGGCCCCGGTGACCGGCGAAAGCGTGCCGGTCGACAAGGAGCCGGTGGCCGACCCGAAAGAGGCGGCGGCGCGCGCCGACGCGCTCGAGGCGAAACACCGGGTGTTCGCGGGCACGATCAACGGCGAAGGCGCCATCGAGATTGCGGTGACCCGGATTTCGAGCGACACGACGCTCGCGAAGGTCGTCAAGATGGTCAATGAGGCCGAGACCCAGAAGTCGCCGACCCAGCGCTTTACGGACAAGTTCGAGCGGATATTCGTGCCGAGTGTCCTCGGCCTCGTTTTCCTCCTTCTCTTCGCAGGGTTCGTCGTCGACGAGCCCTTCCGCGACAGCTTCTACCGCGCCATGGCCGTCCTCGTCGCGGCGAGCCCCTGCGCGCTGGCGATCGCCACGCCCAGCGCCGTGCTCTCCGGTGTCGCGCGCGCCGCGCGCGGCGGCGTGCTCGTCAAAGGCGGCGGGCCGCTCGAAAATCTCGGTTCGCTGACCGCGCTGGCTTTCGACAAGACGGGAACGCTGACCGAAGGACGTCCGCGCATCACCGACACGATCCCGGCGCCTGGGGTCACCAAGGAAGAGCTGCTTGCCATTGCAGTTGCGGTCGAGAGCCTGAGCGATCATCCGCTCGCGGCCGCCATCGCACGCGATGGCCGGGAGATTTTCCCCGACGCCGCGCTTCCGGTCGCCACCGATCTGAAGAGCCTGACGGGCCGCGGGGTCGAAGCCAAGGTCGACGGCGAAATCGTCAGCATCGGCAAGGCCGAAATGTTCGGCACCGACGGCATCGCACCGCTATCGGCCGAAATGGCGACCGCCATCACCGGGCTCCGTGAGAAGGGTCGAACGACGATGGTCGTGCGCAAGGGAACGCGCGATCTCGGTGCGATCGGCCTCATGGATACACCGCGCGCCGCGGCGCGCGAGACGATCGCACGTCTCAGCAAGCTCGGTATTCGTCGCATGATCATGATCTCCGGCGACCATCAAAAGGTCGCCGAATCGATCGCCGCCGAGGTCGGTCTCAACGAGGCATGGGGTGACCTGATGCCTGAGCAAAAGGTCGATGCCATCAAAAAGCTTCGCGCCGAGATGCCCGTCGCGATGGTGGGCGACGGCGTCAACGACGCCCCCGCCATGGCGAGCGCCACCGTTGGCATCGCAATGGGCGCGGCAGGCTCCGACGTCGCGCTCGAGACCGCCGACATCGCGCTGATGGCAGATGACCTGTCGCATCTGCCTTTCGCGATCGGCCTCAGCCGGCGCACCCGCTCGATCATCCGCCAGAATATGGTGGTCAGCCTCGGCGTCGTCGTCGTGCTGGTTCCGGCGACGATCTTCGGCCTCGGGATCGGTCCGGCGGTTGCGGCGCATGAAGGCTCGACCCTCGTTGTCGTCGCCAACGCGCTGCGGCTTCTGGCTTATCGCGAATAACCGGGCCGAGGTGGCGTAGCCAATATGGGAGTTGAGTGTGTTTGAGATTGCAAGGGAGACGCTGCTGCCGCGGTCGCCGGCGCAGCTTTGGGACGTTTTGGTGGATTTCGACCACTATGAGCGCTGGAATCCCTATGTCCGGCCCAAAGGTCTCGCCCAACGCGGGGCGGAGGTCGAATATTCCTTCCGGATGAATCCGGCCAATCCGCGCTTCTGGCGCGTCACCGCAACCCTGTCCGAATGCGAGCCGGGTGCGCACCTCGCGTTCGACGTGAAGCTCAGCCGCCTGCTGCTCTCGATCGAGGAACATTTCCGGATAGAGCCCGCGCCGGAAGGCGCGCGGTTGATCCACATCATAAGCTGCAAGGGCCTGATCGCGCGGCTCAGCCTCCCTAAGACGCGCCGAAATTTTGAAGTGCTTCTCAGCGAAACCGACCGCTTCCTGACCCAATATCTCGCTCGGCCGCGAGCCAAGCCACCAGCGAAGGTCATGCGAAAGAAAGGCGAACGGCGACCGTGAACCGGATTGTCCGCGAAACGCAGGCCGGAGATCGCGCCGCCTGGCCAGCGCTGTTTGCCGCCTGGCTGGCTGCGCTCGCCGCGAGCCTCGGAGCCATCTTCATCGGCGAGGTGATGGGGCAGCCCCCGTGCGTCCTTTGCTGGTTTCAGCGCGCCTTCATGTTTCCGCTGGCGATCATGCTTGCCATCGCCGCCTTCCGGTCAGACCGCCATGTCGTGCCCTACGGGCTCGCACTGGCGGCGGGGGGCTGGCTTGTCGCCCTCTATCACCTGCTCCTTTACGTGGGCTTCATCCCCGCACCGATCGTTCCGTGCGACGGCGGGCCGTCTTGCTCGAGCGAATCGATGAGCGTCGCTGGCGTGCCGCTTCCGCTGCTGTCACTCGCTGCCTTCTCGGCCATTTTCGGGCTTTTGCTCATTTTCCAAAGGAGACTGAAATCATGAACAGACGTTTCGGCGTGGTAGCCACCCTGGTCGTATCGGCGCTCGCATTCACCGGCGGCGCCATGCTCTACAGCGGATCGGTCGCAGGCGAGCCCGCACCAAAAGCGGTTGCCGGTCCCGTCGATGCGCTTATCCGGCCCCATTCGGCTGTCATCGGGCCGAAAAATGCGCCGGTGACCATCGTCGAATTCTTCGATCCCTCCTGCGAAGCCTGCCGCGCCTTCTTTCCCAAGGTGAAGGAAATCCTCGCCGCTTATCCGAAGGATGTGCGGCTGGTGATGCGCTATCTTCCCCTCCACCCGGGATCGGCCGAAGCGATCGTTATGCTCGAGGCCGCACGTGTCCAGGGCAAGCTCGAACCCGTGATGGCCGCGGTCCTCGATGCCCAGCCCGACTGGCATGACGGCAAGATGGACGCGGCATGGGCGGCCGCCGAAAAGGCGGGGCTTGATGTCGCGAAGGCGCGTGCCATGCCCTCCGCCGAGGCGATGGCATGGATGGAGCAGGACATCGCGGATGCGCGCGCTGTCGGCGTGCGCGGAACGCCCACCTTCTTCATCAATGGCCAAAAACTGCCCAATTCCTCGCCGGAACAGCTCGAAGCTGAAGTTCGCGCGGCGGTCGCTGCGAAGGGCAAGTGACGATTTGCGTCCCGGCGAAGCCCGGGGCGGGCCGTCCGTACCGCGATTGATGCACAAGATGTCGGCCACCTTGCCGCGAATATAACCCGGGTCGCCGCCCGGTCGTGGGCGAAGACCGCATATTCAGAAGGCATTCAAAGACGAGGGCGGATTGCTGGAAACCGAAAAGGAGAGGCTGACATGCGCAGATTTCTGACCATCGCGGCGGCGATGCTTGCCTTCGCCGTTCCCGGCACGGCCCTTGCCCAGCATCATGACGATCGCGGCGGCTGGAGCCGCGGCGATGATGCCCCGCCGGGGCGCGACCGCGATTATCACTCGGCGCGCCACGACGTACCCAATCATGGCTATGACCGAGGCTATCGCTCGAATGATCGCGATTATCGCGGCAATGATCATCGCTACGAGCGGCGCGATCGCTATGAACGACGCTACCAGAAGCGCCGCATGCACCATCATCATCGCGGGCGCCACTGGCGCGGCTAGGCCCGATCGCGCGGTGGACGAAAGGCCGTTACCGCTCCGCCCGATAGATTGAAATCGAACCGGTCGGCGTCGCGATGATCTTTGCCTCTTCCACGGCGTCGAAACCGGCGGATGCGAGAGTGTCCGGCATGCAGCCGCGGGCATTGGGTTCGGTATATTCGACCCCGTCGAGCCACTGGATCTGGCGGAACAGCATGCGCATCAGGGGCGAGCGCTGCTCGCCGTAATCGGCGATGAACAATTGGCCGCCCGGCCTAAGCAGGCGATGCATCTGCGCGGCTATGGCTTGCTTGATCTCCATCGGACATTGATGAAACACGAGGCTTGAGACGATCTTGTCGCATCCCTGAAGCGCGGCGATCCCATCCAGCTCATCGCCCATTGCCTCGAACCAATGGATATCGGCGCCAGCAGTGCGGGCTTTGGTTTGAGCGATCTCCAGCACGGCCGGGTCGGGGTCCACTGCCAAAATCTCGCTTTCCGGCTCGCCTTCCTTCAACGCGATCGCCAGGGTCCCCGTGCCGCAACCGATATCGACAATCCGATCGCCCGGTTGCGGTGCGACAAGCTTCAGCAAGTCGCTTCGCCACCTTTTCTCTCGGGTCATGAGTGCGATTGCGGCGTCATAGCGGTCGAGCGAACCGCTCTTGCCAAGCGCGGGTACGAAATCTCTGTCGGTGTCGGTCATGACCCTTCTTTAACGGCGGCCATCGCATCCGCGCTTGAACGGAGGGGCTATCCCTCGATCATGAGATCGCTCGCGCAAATGCCGAACATCGCCTTGATCGTGCGCGCGAAATGGGCACTGTCGCTGAACCCTGCCATGTGGGCCGCCTCCGTTGCGCTATGCTGTCCGCCGATCGCGTCGAACGCAATCAGCAAGCGGCGCCACAGCACATAGCGTTGGAATGGCATTCCGATTTCGGCGGTGAAGAGATGGCGGAAGCGTCCGAGGGACAGGTCGCTCTCCCGGCCGGCGTCGGCAAGCCGGACGGGGCCTGCCTCGATGAGCCGATCGATCCTCATCGCGGCTCGCACGATGCGCGCATCGAGCGGTCGGCGCGGTTCAAGTGCGAGCCAAGCCTTCCAGAAGCCGGTGCCGCGGTCGCTCGTGACATGGACCTGCTTCACGCCGTTCAGGCGCGCTTTCAGATCGTCCGGCGGACCGAATTGGATCGTCGGCTCGACATACCAGAGCTCCGCCTCGCTCGCCGGAAGAAGGCAGTGAACGGCTTCGGGCTCGATGAGCAGGCACCGACCTTTGTAGCGCCGCCCCTGGCTATCGATCACTTCGACCGGATCGTCGGAAAAGACCGCCTGCGCGGCGAAGTGCCGATGGGGAATGGTATCGCCGACCGAACCCGACCAGCAGGCGAGAAAATCGCCAATGCGAAGTCTCCCTTTCCAATGTGCGAGGCCGGTCATGCTATTCTGATAGCAGCAGGTCCACCTGGCCGTCACCCCGGGCGATGAAGCGGCTTGGCGTTCCTATATTTCTGAAGAGGCGGCGTCCGGTCAGGTAAGGTGCTCGCATGGACCGAGCGGAACTTGCTTCGGCGCAGCGCGAGAGGCTCGCGCCCGTTGGCGTTGTGCTCCTCGGGAGTCTGATCCCGTTGATCGCGGGTTAGCCAAAGACGCCGATTCCATATTGATTGCCAGGCCCCAATCAGTCAGTGCAAATCATTCTCAATAAAGGTGGCTGGCGTGACGATGACCCTGAACCGAAATTCATTCGCGCCGATGCGGGCGCTGGGGCGCGGCGCTCTGGCTGTTCTGCTCTTGGCCCTGATCGCCCTCCAGCCGGCCCGCGCGAGCGAACCCGAGGTTCAGACCATTTGGCGGCTGCTCGATTATGTTGCCGTTGATTATCCCGGTGCGGTGTCCGGCGGCAGCGTTATCAGTCCGGCCGAATATGCCGAGATGACCGAGTTTGCAGCGCAGATCGAAGCGCGATTGAAACGCCTGCCGCAGAAGACCGCGAAGCCGAACTTGGTGGCTCGCGCCGCCACCTTGCGGCAATCGATAGCTGCGAAATCTGCACCGGCGACGATCGAAGAACAATCGCGGGGGCTCGCCGAGGCGTTGCTTGGAAGCTACCCTGTTCCGCTGGCGCCGCGGTCGACTCCCGATCTGGCGCGCGGCGCGAAGCTTTACGCGGAAAATTGTTCCATGTGTCATGGCGCAACCGGCGCTGGAAACGGCCCGGGCGCCGCGCGACTCGATCCGCCACCGATCGCTTTCACGAACGCGGCGCGTGCGCGCGAGCGCAGCCTGTTCGCGCTCTATCAGGTGATTTCGCAAGGCCTTGAGGGCACATCGATGGCGAGTTTCGAAGCCCTTCCCGACGGAGATCGCTGGGCGCTGTCCTTTTATGTCGGCAGCCTCGCCTTTCCCGAATCTTCGCAATCCTCCGGTCGGCAGATATGGGACAGGGACGCGCCCGTTCGGGCCGCCATACCCGATCTTGCGACCCTCGTGGCCAAGACTCCCGCGCAGCTTGCGCGCGAGTTTGGGGATGGCAAGGCCGGGCCGCTGACGGCCTTCTTGCGTCGCCAGCCCGAAGCCGTCGTTGCGAAACCGGTCGGCTCGCTGGCGCTGTCCCGCCAGCGCCTCGAAGCGAGCCTGAAAGCCTATGCCGCCGGCGACCGCGGTGCAGCGTCCGATCTGGCGTTATCCGCCTATCTCGATGGATTTGAACCAGTTGAACCGGTTCTTGCGGCGCGCGATCCCGACCTCATGGCGAAGATCGAGCTGGCAATGGGAAATTTGCGTTCGGCCATCGGAAAGGGTCGCCCGATTGCGGAAGTCGAGGCGGCAAATGCCGAAGTGGCGCGGCTGTTCGTCGAAGCCGAGGCGGCCCTCGCGCCCGAGCGGGCGAGTGCGTCGTCCAGCTTTCTCGGCGCGTTCGGCGTTCTCCTGCGCGAAGGCCTTGAGGCATTGCTGATCGTCATCGCCATGATGGCCTTTCTTCGTAAAACCGGGCGGACCGACGTGATGGGCTATGTCCATGGCGGCTGGGTTTCGGCTCTTGCCGCAGGGGCGTTGACCTGGTTCGTGGCAACCTACTTTATCGGGGTCAGCGGGGCATCGCGCGAGCTCACTGAAGGCTTTGGTTCACTCTTCGCCGCGATCATCCTGATCTCGGTCGGTATCTGGATGCATGGCAAGAGCAATGCCGAAGCTTGGCAGCGTTATATCAAGGAGAAAATCTCCGCCGCGCTGTCGCGCCGGTCGGCGTGGTTTCTGTTCGGCCTGACCTTCCTCGTGGTCTATCGCGAGGTGTTCGAGACGATCCTCTTTTACGCAGCCCTATGGGCGCAGGGAAATGGCGGCGCCATGCTGGCGGGAGCTGCGACGGCTGCGGTCCTGCTGGGCCTAATCGCCTGGGCCATGCTGCGCTACAGCGCCCGGCTCCCGATCACGCAGTTCTTCTCCTGGAGCGCGGCGCTGATCGCAGTCCTGGCCATTGTCTTGGCCGGTAAGGGTGTCGGCGGGTTGCAGGAAGCCGGTCTGCTCGGCGTTACGCCGCTGGCCGGATTTCCCCGAGTTCCGATCCTCGGGGTATACCCGACGCTTCAGACGGTGCTGGCGCAGCTTGCGGCCGCGATCATCCTTGCCGCGGGCTTCTGGTTCAATCGGGCAACGGCGCCGCGCGCGGCTTAGCTTCGCGCGGCGGAGAACATCGTGAGCATGCTGTCAGTGGGCACGAGCAACGACGGGCTTCCCGCACGTCACTCTTCGGCAACTCCTGCCTTGTGCGAAGAAATCTCTCCAAGCGCGTCGCGGATAATATCATAGGCCGAATGGAGGAAGAGCAGCGCGATGACGCCGGCGACGAGAAGGTCGGGCCAGGCCTTGCCGGTCACCGCAACCAGACCAGCCGCGACGATAACCGCCACATTGGCAAGGGCATCGTTGCGCGAGAACAGCCAGATCGCGCGCGCCGTCGCGTCGCCTTCGTTGCGGAAGCGGCTGAGCACCAGCGCCGCCGAGATGTTGACGAGCAGCGCCACGACACCGATGCCGCCCATGAGATCGGCCTCGGGCGCGATCGCATGGAAGGAGCGCCAGATCGCCGATCCGATTACCCCGAGTCCCAAGACGGCGAGAAAGCAACCCTGAACAAGCGCCGTGCGGCTACGCGCGACGGCTGTCCAGCCAAGCGCGATCAGTCCAATAAGGGTGATCGAACCATCGCCGATGAAATCGAGCGAGTCTGCCTTGAGCGCCTGCGACCTTGCGAGGAAGCCGCCGGCCAGTTCAATCACGCCAAAGCCAAGGTTGAGAATGACGACGATCCAGAGCGCGCGGCGATAGGCGGGATCGACACCTGCGCGCTCTTCATCGGCCTCGCAGCCACAATCGCTCATGTCGTCAATCCTTTCCCGTCGCGAGTCGGGGGTCTATATGCACCCTCTAGCAACTATAGGGTCAAGCGATGAAAATCGGAGAATTGGCACGCGCGACCGACACCAAGGTCGAAACCATCCGCTATTATGAATTGGCAGGACTGCTGGCGCCGCCTGCGCGGACCGCTGGCAATTACCGTTCATACGGAAGTGACGAACTCGAGCGCCTGTCTTTCATCCGGCGCGCGCGGGACCTCGGATTTGCGCTGGAGGAGGTCCGCGAACTTTTGGCGCTTGCCGACGACCGCGACCAGCCATGCGGCGCCGTCGATGCGGTCGCGAGCAGCCATCTCGCGACGATCGAGTGCAAGATTGCCGACCTCTCCCAGATGCGCGATGAACTCGCACGCATCATTGGCGGCTGCCGTTTGGGAAAGGTCGGCGACTGCAAGATCATCCAGACGCTGGGGCCGATGCGCGGTTCGGCGCAGGGCTGATCCGTGCCGGATGGGCTGGCGGTCAACCCGTCAGGGTGCGGACTTCGCCTCGATCCGCGTGATGCTGCCCTCGGCACCGTTCCAGTCGAGTTCGAACGCGACGCGGTCGCCGATCTTCAGACCTTTGAGCAAATCCGACGGGGCCTTGAACCCCATGGCCATCGGCGGCCATTTCAGGGCAGCGATTTCGCCATGATCGAGCGTGACCGTGCCCTTGGCGGCATCGATCGCGGTGATCGTTCCTTCGCCTTTGCCATGCTGCACTTCGGAAGCCGAGGTGGCCGCTGTCGCTTCCTGGGGAGCGGTGGTGGGCTGTTTGTCGGCTTCGGGGCTGCAGGCCGAAACGGCGATCAGCAGCACCATGCTGCCGGCCAGAATGCGCATCGATTTCATATTCGGTCTCCTTGTTTTCATGTCACGTCGTCGGGGTTTTCAACGGTTGTTGATCGGGCCATCGCCGGCGCATCATCAGATAGGCGGCGGGGACGATGAACATCGAGAGCAGCGGCGCGGTGATCATCCCTCCGATCATCGGTGCGGCGATCCGGCTCATCACCTCGGAACCGGTCCCGGTTCCGACGAGGATGGGGAACAGCCCCGCAAGGATGACCGCGACGGTCATCGCCTTGGGGCGGACCCGGAGCAAGGCTCCGTCGCGGATGGCCTCCTCGATCGGGCCGTCGCCACGCGCGGCGAGCGCCTGTTTAAGATAGATGAGCATCACCACCCCGAACTCCGCCGCAACGCCCGCGAGCGCGATGAAGCCGACCGCGCTTGCAACCGACTGGTTATAGCCGAGCAGATAGAGCAGCCACAGCCCGCCGGTGAGCGCGAAGGGCAGCGTCGCCATGATGAGCAGCGCTTCGTCCCAGCGGCGGAAGGTCAGGTAGAGCAGGGCGAGGATGATCGCGAGCGTGACGGGTATGACGATCTTCATCCGCTCGGTCGCGCGAACGAGGAATTCGAACTGGCCCGTGTAGGAGACGCTGATCCCCGGCGGCAATTTGACGTCGCGCGCGACCGCCTGCTGGATATCGCCGACCAGCGTCTGCAAGTCGCGGTCGCGGCCATCGACATAGATCCAGGTCACCGGCCGCGCATTCTCGCTGCGCAGCATCGGCGGGCCATCGCTGATCCGCACCCGTGCCACGGTGCTCAGCGTGATCTGCTGGCGCGACGGCGTGAGGATCGGCAAGTTTTCCAGCTTGCCGAGGCTATCACGAAGTTCGCGCGGATAGCGCACGTTGATCGGGTATCGCGCCAGCCCCTCGACCGTTTGCCCGATGGTCTCGCCGCCGATGACGCCGCCGACCAGCGCCTGCACGTCGGCGACATTAAGCCCAAAGCGCGCCGCAGCCGCGCGATCGATGTCGACGTCGATATAGCGCCCGCCGGTCAGCCGCTCGGCGAGCGCCGAGGCGACGCCCGGAACCTTCCGGACGACCGCCTCGATCCGCTTCGCGGTGCGGTCGATCTCGGCGACATCCGATCCTGCGACCTTGATGCCGACCGGGCTCTTGATCCCGGTCGCCAGCATGTCGATGCGGTTGCGGATTGGCGGGATCCAGAAATTGGCGAGGCCGGGGACCTTCACGCGCGCATCGAGTTCGGCGACCAGCTTCTCTGGCGTCATCCCGGCGCGCCATTGATCGCGCGGCTTGAAGCGGATCGTCGTCTCGAACATTTCGAGCGGCGCAGGATCTGTCGCGGTGTCGGCGCGGCCGGCCTTGCCGAAAACGCTGTCGACCTCGGGCACCGTTTTGATGAGCCGGTCGGTCTGCTGGAGCAGGCTCGACGCCTTGGCGGTCGAGATGCCCGGCAGCGCCGACGGCATATAGAGGAGGTCGCCCTCGTCGAGCTGCGGCATGAACTCGCCGCCAAGCTGGGTCAGCGGCCACAGGCTGGTCGCGAAGATCAGCCCCGCGATAACCAGAGCCCTTTTGGGACGGCGCAGTACTTGGTCGAGCGCGGGGCGATAGGCGTGCGTCAGCCAGCGATTGACCGGATTGGCCTGTTCGCTCGGGATCCGCCCGCGGATGAGCCAGCCCATGAGCACCGGGACGAGGGTGATCGACAGGATTGCCGCCGCCGCCATGGCATAGGTCTTGGTAAAGGCGAGCGGTCCGAACAGCTTCCCTTCCTGTCCCTCGAGCGAGAAAATCGGGAGAAACGAGAAGGTGATGATGAGGAGGCTCAGGAACAGCGCCGGGCCGACTTCTGCGGCGGCGTCGGTGATGACCCGCCAGCGATCCCTGCCCTCTAACGGCTTGCCGGGATGATCGCTTTCCCAATGTTCGATATGCTTGTGGGCATTTTCGATCATCACGACCGCGGCATCGACCATCGCGCCGACCGCGATCGCGATGCCGCCGAGCGATAATATATTGGCGTTCAACCCCTGGAACCGCATGACGATGAAGGCGATCAATATGCCGAGCGGCAGGGTGAGGATCGCGACGAGCGACGAGCGCGCGTGCCACAGGAACAGCGCACAGACGACCGCGACGATGATGAACTCCTCGACGAGCTTCGAGGTGAGATTGTCGACCGCGCGGTCGATCAGACCCGACCGGTCATAGGTGGTGACGATTTCGACCCCCGGCGGCAGCCCAGCCTTGAGTTCGGCGAGCTTGCCGCGCACCCCCTCGATCACCTCGCGGGCGTTCTGGCCCTGGCGCATCACGATCACCCCGCCCGCGACTTCGCCGACGCCGTTGAGCTCGGCGATACCGCGCCGCATGTCGGGACCGATCTGGACGGTCGCGAGATCGCCGATCGTCACGGGGATGCCGCCCGCTGCGGTGCGGAGCGGCACCGCACGAAAATCGTCGAGGTTTTTGAGATAGCCACCGGCCCGCACGATATATTCGGCTTCGGCCATTTCGACCGTCCCGCCGCCGCTTTCCTGATTGGCGCGTTTCAGCGCCTCGGTGACATCCTGCGCGGTGACCCCGAAAGCGGCCAGCTTCTGCGGGTCGACGACGATCTGATACTGGCGCACCATGCCGCCGATGCTCGCAACCTCGGCGACGCCCGGCACGGCCTTGAGCTCGAAGCGCAGGAACCAGTCCTGCAGGCTGCGCAGCTCGGCAAGATCGTGGCGCCCGCTCTTGTCGACGAGCGCATATTCATAGATCCAGCCGACGCCGGTTGCGTCGGGGCCAAGCGACGCCTTCGCCCCTTCGGGAAGGCGGCTCTGCACCTGGCTCAGATATTCGAGCACCCGGCTGCGCGCCCAATAGAGGTCGGTGCCATCCTCGAACAGCACATAGACGAAGCTGTCGCCGACGAAACTGTAGCCGCGCACGACGCGCGCGCCGGGAACCGAGAGCATCGTCGTCGTGATCGGATAGGTGACCTGGTCCTCGACAATGCGCGGCGCCTGTCCGGGATAGGTGGTGCGGATGATGACCTGCACGTCGGAAAGGTCGGGGAGGGCGTCGACCGGCGTCGTCCGCACGGCGGCGATCCCGATCAGCGTCAGGATCAGCGCCGCCGCGACAACCAGCCCGCGCGCTGCCACCGATGCGCGAATGATCCGTTCGATCATTTCGCATCCTCCAGCGGACGCACCGCGATGCCGGTCAGGCTCGCTTCGGAATCGAGGAGGAACTGGCCCGACGCGACGACCTTCTCGCCCGCCGTGAGGCCGCGCAAGATTTCGGTCGTGCCGCCGCCCTCGCGCCCGGCCTCGACTTCGGCGGGATGATAGCGGCCGTCGCCCATCTCGAGCATCACGATCGTGCGCGTTCCGGTGCGGATGACCGCTTCGCTCGGCACGAGCAGCGCGGGCCTGGCGTCGCCCCCCAATGCGACGGTCGCGAACATGCCGGGGCGCAGACGCCCGCCGCGGTTGGCAAGTTCGATGCGCACGGTCAGCGTTCGGCTGTCCGCCGCCGCGGTCGGCAGGATGGCGACGACACGGCCGCCGAAGCTTTCGCCGGGAAAGGCGGTGAGCTTGGCGTTCGCCCGCTGGCCGACCTGCACCGTTCCGGCCTGGGCTTCGGGAAGCGCGGCATTGAGCCACACCGTTCCGAGCCCCGAGATTTCGGCAAGCGTCTGGCCTTCGGCCAGCGTCACGCCGGCGCGTGCGCTGAGCGTCTGGATGACGCCGCCGATCGGCGCGCGCACCGTCACGGTGCCGCTCGTGCGGCCGCTGCGATCGACCTGCGCGATCACCGCTTCGGCCATGCCCATCAGGCGCAGGCGCTGCCGGGCGGCGGCCGTGAGGTCGGGCCTGCCGAGCCGTTTGACGCTCAGATATTCGGTCTGCGCGCCGCCCCAGTCGGGCGACTGTACGTCGGCGATTGGTGCGCCCGCGCGGACCACGTCGCCCGGCGCGAGCCGGTAGACGCGCTCGACGAAACCGCCCGACCTTGCCTGGACGATCGCCACGTCGCGCTGGTTGAAATCGACCGTCCCGGTCACGTCGAGCGTCGCGGCGAGGCTGCCCATTTCGGCAGCAACCACACGGATGCCGAGGCTTTGCCGTGCCGAGGGATCGACCGATACGCCCGGCGCAGCGTTGCTTCCGCCGCTCCCCTCGGCATATTTGGGGACGAGTTCCATGTCCATGAAGGGCGACTTGCCGGGCTGGTCGAACTTCTGGTTCGGGAACATCGGATCGTAATAATAGAGGACTTTGCCGCCATCGCCGCTGGGCACCCCGGACGCCGTGTCGCCGCCGCCGCGCTGGCCGAGCCAATAGCCTCCGCCGCCTGCGACCAGTACGGCGGCCATGATTGCGGCACGCCACCGCGCCGCCGTCGGTACATCGGTCATCGCCGCGTCTCCCCATAAGTGTAATTGATCCGCACCGCGTCGCGCGCCACCTCGGCTTCGCGCGCCAGCGCATCGACCTCGGCTTCGGCAAGCGCGAGGGTCGATAACAGCGCGGTGCCGAGATCGAGACGCCCCGCCCCGAAGCTTTCGAGGTCGAGCTGGGCGCGCTTCTTGGCGAGCGGCACCAGTCTGGTTCGCGCATTCGCCAGCTGTTCGTCGTGCATTTGGTGCATCGCAAGGTCGGCGGACAGCGACGCCTCCGCCTCGCGCTCGGCCGCTTCGCGATCGAGCCGCGCCCGCGTCGCCTCGCTCGCGCGCGCCGCGATTTTGGGGTCTTGCCGTTTTTTCGCGAACAGCGGCAGATCGATCGTCACCCCGACCGTGACGAGATCGCCAAAATTGGGTTCGCGTCGGCCATAGGCGGCGTTGACCGTCCAGTCGGGTCGCTTGTCGGCGCGCGCCAACCCGGTGTCGGCATCGGCGGCCAATGTCCGTGCGTCATAGCCGCGCAGCAGCGGCAAGGCGGCGAGGCCGGCGCGCAGCGCGTCGCCATCGACGGCGAGCGGGGGCAGGTCGCCCGTCGTATCGACTGCGGTGTCGCCGGTGAACCGGGTGAGCTGCGCCCGGTACCGCGCGATATCGGCGATGAGCGCGCTGCGCCGGTCGGCAAGCTGGGCGCGCAGTTGCTCGGGTTCGAGCGCCTGCGCCGGGCGCGCCGCACCGCTGGCGAGCCGCGCGGTCACCGTCGCTTGCAGATCGTCGAGTTCGGCATCGAGCAGATCGAGTTTCTTGAGCCGCTTTTTCGCATAGTGAAGATCGATCCACGCGAGCGCGGTGGCGAGGCGAACATCCTGCGCCGCGATCGCCTGCTCGGCCTCGGCGACGCCGATATCAGCGTTCGCGCGCAAGGCGCGGGCGCGGCGCTTGGCGGGATTGGTGAACTCCTGGCTGATGCCGATGACCTGCATCGTGAAATCGTCGCGGTTGAACCGGCCCGCATCAGGGCCGGTGACCGGGAAATCCTTGACCGCAAGATCGAGCTTGGGGTCGGGCAAGCGGTCGGCGGCGATGGCGGACGACCGCGCGGCATCGAGCCCCGCCGCACGGGCTTGCAATTCCGGCGCTCGTGCTTCCGCCAACCGAAGCGCTTCGTCGAGCGACATCGGTTCGGCGTGCAGCGCGGCGGGCAGTGATAGCAGAGCTGCTGCAAGAAATAAGCGCATGCTGACCCCCTTTTTGGCCATGGCAAGGCCGCCCCCCGGCGCACCGCGCCGGGGGGCGGAGAGATTTACGCTCCGGGATTGGCCATGTGGGCGCCGGACATGCTCTTCATGCAGTCGGCCGGATCGGCCTTCATCATGTCGCAGTCGCATGCCGCCATTTGAGTAGGCGCGTCCTTGACCCACACGCGAACGCGCGGGTTGATATTGGACTTGTTCGGTCCCGGCACCTGGCGGATATGCCACTCATAATGACCGCCTGTCGCATCTTGCGCGGACACAGGAGCGGCAAGGGTTGCTGCCGCGAGCGCGGCAACGGCAAAAATCGTCTTCATGGTGAAATTCCTTGGTTGAAAAGCAGGGAGACACGCGCCGGGGAGACCGGCGCGCGTCGCGCGTTTCAGCCGTGGAATAGAGGCGGTTCGGGCTCGGGGCCGACGGTGCGGCCCGTCAAGCGGACGGCCGGCCGCGCCTCTGCTGAAGCCGACCGATGCACGGCCGCATCCAGCGAGGCGCCGGGCGCCGCGACCGCAAGCGGTAGCGCACAGCCCATCTTGGCAATACAGTCGAGCGTCATGCCCTTGCACGGTGCGCTATCCTGGGATTTGTCGATCCCCATCATCTCGGCGCATTCGTCGCTCATCGCCGCAACAGTCGCCGCTTCGGCTGCCGGGATAGCCGGCGCCGATGCGAACGCGGCTTCCTGCGCCAGGAGGCCGAGTACGGCTCCGACAAGGAGCAGGAAGGTGAGCCAGCGTTTCACGGTGAAAGCATGATCCTTGTCAAACTTGGCGTCAATTCGAAACTGGCGCGCGAAGGTCCCGTCGAGATGTTCGTCGACGGTCCCATCGCGGTTACACCGGACGGATTAAGAATGACCCATCGTCATGGCAGCGGGCGCGAGCAGCATCCACAGCGCCATGGCGATCATCATGAGATTCTCGGTCAAGGATATGAAGCCCAGCGGAACATTGCTGTCGCCGCCCACGCAGGCGCATTTGAGTTCGCGCTTGTCGATATAGACCGCCTTAAAGACCGAGACGGCGCCGATGCTCCCGATGAACAGCGCGACCGGTATCGAAATCCAGCTCAGCGCGCCTGAAATCATCAAGATGCCGGCGAGGGCCTCAGCGAAGGGATAGATGGTGGCATAGGGCACCCAGCGCTTGGCGAGCAGGTCGTAGTTCAGGAACATGCTCGAAAAGCTATCGACATCCCGCAGCTTTAGGAACGCGAGCAATGCCATGCTGAAGCCGATAAACCATTCGGCGGCGCGAATAGTGAAGGGGGTGCCCGACACCGCCTGGCTAGCCGCGAGCGCCATCAGCGCGGTGATCGAGAAGAGCGCGATGATCGGCGTATAGGTGAGCGCCTTCGGATCGCGAACCTTGAGCCCGAGATGGCGCCGCAGGTCGTCGTGCCCGCCGATGCGCTCGCCTGAGATGAAGGTCTGCGGCGTCGTCGCGATGCCATGCTTCGCCTTGAAAGCATCGGTTTCCTCGCGCGTCGTTAGCCAGATATCCTCGACTTCATAGCCGCGGCTGCGCAGCATATGCAGCGCTTTCAGGCCGTAGGGACAGGTATGATGCTCCATCACCATTCGGTAGATGGTGGCGTGCGGCCGGCCGGTCGCCTTGGCGCCGGCCGGAGAATGGGTCGTTCGTTGCGTGTCCTGGAGCTGGGTGTTCATTGCCGTACCTTCCTTGATTCCCTTATGCTCCCTCCCATATAGGTTGCGTACCATAGTACGGAGTCAAGCCCTTGCGTGATATGACCATCGGACAGCTTGCAAAAAGCGTGGGCGTCAATGTCGAAACCATCCGATTCTATCAGCGGCGAGGCCTGCTTCCGGTACCCGGCCAAGGCGAAACCGGCGGCATGCGGGGAAGCGTTCGCCGCTATGACGAGGCCGTCTTTCGGCGCCTGCGTTTCATCAAATCCGCGCAGGCCGCAGGCTTCACTCTTGCGGAGATAGGAGAATTGCTCGAGCTCGATGCCTCGACCGATCGGGTCCGGGCGCGCGAACTTGCCGATGCGCGTATCGCCGCGATCGAAAAGACGATCGCCGAACTCGACACCGCGCGCCGGGCGCTGCTTGGCCTGTCGCGCCAGTGCGCGGCGGACGATACGACGCACTGCCCGATCATTTCTGCTTTCGAGCGGGTCTGACCGCGTAGGAGTGGTTTCGCCCCACATCGCGTGTGCCCGCCCGCTACGCCTTCGGTTTGCGCGAGGAACTGTGCAGGCTGATGATCTGCCATTTGCGGCCCGTCCATTTGAGGACGCTCGTCGCGACGCCGGCGCGTTCGATCGTCTCGCCGTTCGTAAGGGCGATCGTGTAGTTATAGGTTTCGGTGGCGATCGCGACCTCGCCTTCGCCGCGCACCGAAACTTTATAGTCGCGAAAGGCGAAGGATTTGAAAGCCTTCAATTCGGGAGCGAGATGATGATCGCGATAGTGCGCGAAATTCCCTTCGATGCCGCCCGACTCGAAGATCTGGGCGTCGGGCGCAAACAGTGTTTCGACGCCCGATAGGTCGCGGTTTTCGACCGCCTGCTTATATTGCGCCAGCGTCGTGGCCGCCGCTTGATAATCCGGGGTCGAGGCCGCGTGGGCGGGAACCGCGATGACCAGCGCGAGTCCGATCGCCGCCTGTCTGATAACTTCCATCCTCATTCTCCCTTGCTATGAGCTTGCGGCATCCGTCCGCAGCGATGCTTCGATCAGATTTTTACGAACCGCAGCCGCAGCGAATTGGCGATGACGCTGACCGACGACAGCGCCATCGCTGCGGCGGCGATGATCGGCGACAACAGCAGCCCGAAAACCGGGTAGAGCACGCCCGCCGCTACCGGAATGCCCGCGACATTATAGGCAAAGGCGAAGAAGAGATTCTGACGGATATTGGCCATCGTCGCATGGCTGAGGTGGCGCGCCCGGACAATGCCCATGAGGTCGCCGCGCAGCAGCGTGACTCCCGCGCTTTCGATCGCGACATCGGTTCCCGAGCCCATCGCGATGCCGACGTCGGCTGCAGCCAGCGCCGGGGCGTCATTGACCCCGTCGCCCGCCATCGCGACGATCCGGCCCTGCTCGCGCAGGCGCTGGACGACCGCGCTCTTCTGGTCGGGAAGGACATCGGCCTCGACGTCGTCGATGCCGAGACGCCGCGCGATCGCCTGGGCGGTGACGCGATTGTCGCCGGTCAGCATGATGACCTTGATTCCGGCCTCGCGCAGGGCTGCGAGCGCTTGGCCTGTCGTTTCCTTGACGGGATCAGCGATGGCGATGACGCCTGCCGCCTTACCGTTGACAGCAACATAGATCGCTGTCGCGCCCTCGGCGCGATGCCGGTCCGCTGCCTCCGCGAGCGCGCCTGGATCGGCATCATACTCTTCGAGAAAGCTCGCATTGCCGAGGAGGATTGCCTTGCCGTCGACCTCCCCGACGATGCCCTTGCCGACAGGCTGGTCGACCCCCGATGGTTCGACGAGTTCGAGCCCGCGATCTTCGGCCGCCTTGACGATTGCCGCCGCGAGCGGATGCTCGCTGCTGCGCTCGAGACTGGCCGCGATCCGGAGCAGATCCTGTTCATCAAAGCCTTCGGCTACTTCGATGGCAACCACCGACGGCTTGCCTTCGGTGAGGGTTCCGGTCTTGTCGACGACGAGCGTGTCGACTTTCTCCATCCGTTCGAGCGCCTCGGCATTCTTGATCAGCACGCCGGCCTCGGCGCCGCGTCCCACGCCGACCATGATCGACATCGGTGTTGCGAGGCCCAGCGCGCACGGGCAGGCGATGATCAGCACCGAGACGGCGGCGATCAGGCCATAGGCCATGGCCGGCGCTGGGCCGAGAAGCGACCAGGCGAGGAAAGCCACGACGGCGGCAAGGATCACGCCGGGCACGAACCAGCCTGAAACGGTATCGGCGAGGCGCTGGATCGGCGCGCGGCTGCGCTGCGCATCTGCGACCATCTGCACGATGCGGGCAAGCATCGTGTCGCGCCCGATCTTCTCGCTGCGCATGAGCAGGCCGCCGGTCTGATTGATCGTCCCGCCGATCAGCGCGGCGCCGACCGCCTTGGTGACCGGCATCGATTCTCCGGTGACCATCGACTCATCGACCGTTCCGCGCCCTTCGAGGACGATTCCGTCAACCGGGACCTTTTCGCCGGGGCGAATTCGCAGCACGTCGCCGACCTCGACGGCGTCGAGCGCGATCTCCTCGTCGCTTCCGTCGCTGCCGACGCGCCGTGCGCGCTTCGGCGTCAGGTCCAGAAGCACGCGGATCGCGCCGCTTGTCGTCTCGCGTGCTCTCAGTTCGAGCAGTTGCCCGAGCAAGACCAGCACCGTAATGACCGCCGCAGCCTCGAAATAGACCGCGACCGAGCCGTCGGCGGCGCGAAAGGCGACGGGGAAGGCGTCAGGCGTTATCGCTGCAATCATGCTGTAGCCCCACGCGACGCCCGTCCCCATCGCAATGAGCGTGAACATGTTGAAGCTCTTGTTGCGGATCGAGAGCCATGCCCGCTCGAAAAAGGGCCAGCCCGCCCACAGCACGACGGGGGTCGCGAGCAACATCTGGATCCAGTTGCTTGTCTGGCGGCCGACAAATTGGTGGAGACCCGTGACATGGCCGCCCATCTCGAGCGCCAGGACAGGAAGCGCGAAAACCAGCCCGACCCAGAAGCGGCGGCGCATATCGCGATATTCTTCGCTGGGGCCATCGGCGGCGGCCGGCATGACCGGCTCCAGCGCCATGCCGCAGATCGGGCAGCTACCGGGGCCGGGACGCTGAATCTCCGGATGCATCGGGCAGGTCCAAATGGCACCCTCGGCTGTGTCGGCTGCGACCGGCGCGCCTTTTGCCGCATAGCGATCGGGATCGGCTTTGAATTTGGCGAGGCAGCCCGCGCTGCAGAAATAATGACGTTCGCCGCCATGGGCCTCGATATGCGGCGTGGTCGCGGGGTCGATCGACATGCCGCAGACCGGATCGGTCGCGACTTCGGCCATTTCTGCCTCACGATGATCGTGCACCATATTGCCTCCCGTTGCCCTGTCGAGGAAGGCCAACGGGCATCCTCGATCTAAGCTGCCTGAATTCTCCCGCCGCTTCCGCATGGTCTGGCTGCAAAGGAAGCCGCTCTTGTCGATACGCACGCGACGCGGCGGCCCCTCATTTCATCTCGACGGCCAGGTTCACGTCACCGCCCGGTGGATTTCTTTGCGGGCGTTGGCCAAAGACCGGCAGCCTGCAATTATTGGCGAACTATAGCAGCTCCCTTCCCGTTGCGAGCCATGGGAACGAGAGGTCAGCCTCCGTCGGCGGAAACAAAGGGCTCGAGCGTGCCGAACCACGCGACGAGCGCGAGGATCAGAAGTGCCGCCGCCGCTTCCAGCGCCAGGCTCTTGCGCATCGCTGCAAGCATCCGGTCGGGATCGGATTCGCCGCTGGCAATCGCCGCGCGAAGCTTAGGCGTCAGGCGCCAGCGGTTGGCAGCCGCCAGTGCCAGCATCGCTGCGAAAAGCCACAGCTTGGCGAAGAGCAATTGCCCATAGGGCGAAGCGAGGGACTGGCCGAGATTGTCCATGCCGACGATCATCTGGCCATTGAGTAGGCCGGTCGCGGTGATGATCAGAACGCAGATCGTGCCCACGCGCGAAAACTGATCGAGGCTTCGCGCGGCCATTTGCGGTCCGTCTGGGCTTTCGCGGATACGTTTGGGCGCGGTCAACCAGAGGAAAGCGCCGATCGCGCCGATCCAGACCGCGGCTGCGATCATATGCAATATGTCGCTGATCCGGTGGACGGTGCCCGCAGCGCCCTCGGTCGCGCCTGCGTGGCCGGACCAGACCAATGTCGCGACGGCGACCGAACCCGCGGCCGCGACTATGGCGGTGGCAGTGGACGGCCATCGCGTCATCCACAGGGCTGCGGCCAGCGCGACCAGCAGGGCGGCGGTCCGCACCATCCAGGCCCACCCGGCGTCGGTCTCGCGGACGAGATCCCAAAAGGGCTGCGACTCCAGCGAAAAAAGGCTCACACCCTGCATCGAGGCCGCAAGCGCTTCCATTCCCAAGCCGGAAAGCAACAGTCCTGCGACACTGAGCCATCGCTGGGTGCGCCAGATCGCGGCCATCGGCTGCGGCGCATGGCGTTCGCTTCGGGTCAGCGCGTATAGCGGGAACACAGCGAGGCCGGCGATGAGCATCAGGTCCGCATAGAGCGCGAACCTGATGCCGATCAGGACGATGTCGCCCACCGTCCTACTTCACGGTAAAGCTGAACTCGCTGCCCATGCGGTGCGTGTCGGCACCCGCCGCCGACCATTTCACCTTATAGGTCCCCGGGGTTAGCGGGCGTTTGACCATGAGCATCATCGACTTGCCGTCCTTGCCCATCATCGACGAGTAAGGAATCTTCATCGGAGCGTGATTGGCCATGCCCGGCATTCCCGTCATGACGAGTTCGGTCTTGACCGTCGAGGCAATGACCTTTTCGTTGAATTTCAGGTCGATCTTGATCACCTTCGAAACGGTCGAATTGGCAGCGGGCGTCGAGCCGACGAGCTTGGTGTGCGCGCCGGCCGCGACCGGTGCGAGAAGCAGCGCGAAAGCTGCTGCGGTTGAGGGGAGAATGGACTTGAACATAAAGACCTCCATTTGCGTGTCTGTCCTGCTAATACGCAATGGGCTGGCCTAACCCTCATGCGATCCAGATGAATATCGTTGAGGTGAGGGGTAGTCGTCGTTCGCGCGTATGAACAATGTAGCAAGTTTTGGCGAGTTGGGTCGATGGACGAAGAGCTGCACATTTTGAACCGGATCGGCCTGCCTGCCGGGCTGGACGCGCTTGACGATCGCGTCATGGGCGCTCTGACGGTTCGCCGGCGAGAAGCGATGGCGACGCGCCGTCTCATGGCGCTTGCTGCCTTTGTATCGCTCGGGGGCGGGATCGTTGCCGGAAGCGCGATTTCAGAACCCGCCGTCGCGGCAAGTCCGCTAAGCCCGTTCGGGCCTGCAAGCGCGCTCGCGCCCTCGACCCTGCTGGAGTCGCAATAGCAATGTCTTCGCGCCGACTGCTTCTCGTGGGCCTCATCGCCTTCGCCGCAGCCATTGCCGGCGTATTCGTCGGCCGGCTGGTGAGCGATGCCCCCCAGGCAAATGAAACCGAGCTTCATTCGCTCCTCCACGACCAGCTCGATCTGACCCCGGCGCAGGATGCGAAAATCGACCGGATCGAGGCTGACTTCACCCGCCGCCGCCGCGCGCTGGAACTCGAGATGCGGGCTTCAAATGTTCGGCTCGCGGAGGCGATCAAGGCCGAGCAGGGCTATGGCCCCCGGGTGACCGAGGCTATCGATCATACGCATGACGTCATGGGGACGCTGCAGAAGGAAACGCTCGTCCATCTTTTCGCCATGCGAGCGGTCCTCGATCGCGACCAGGCGAAAATGTTCGACGAAAGCGTGGTCAAGGCGCTGACCGCCGATGCGCGGTGAACCCTGGCCTTTCGCAAGCTAGCGACCAGGATCTGGCAGCCTATGCCCGCGCCGGGCGCGACGATGCCTATCGTGAATTGCTGAGCCGGTACAAGGCGCCGGTCTATCGACTGATCGTCAAGCATATCGGCGATCCCGACGAGGCCCTCGATCTGACACAGGAAACCTTCCTCGCCGGCTTTTCCGCGCTGAGCCGCTATGATGGCGACCGTCCCTTCCGTATCTGGATTGCCCGCATTGCGATCAACAAGTGCCGCGATTGGGCGCGCCGGCGCAAGGTGCGCGCCTTCTTTTCGCGCGCCCTGCCCCTCGAGAGCGCGCATCATGTCGCCAGCGACATGCCCTCGCCCGACATGGAGGCGAGCGACCGGCTGGAGCTCGCCCGCGTTCGCGGCGCGATCGCGCAGTTGCCGCAAAATTTGCGGGAGGTCCTGCTCTTGCGCGGCATGGATGATGTGAGCCAGGCCGAAGCGGCAGCCATGCTCAATGTGAGCGAGAAAACCGTCGAAACCCGTCTCTATCGCGCCCGGATGCGGTTGAGAGGCCTGCTGGCCGAATCGAGTAACCAGGTTCCGGAGTGACCTCGTGCCTTGCCGTCTCGAACGGCGCTCGGTCTATTCAGGCATTTTGGGTGAGGGGTGACCGCCGCGGATGCGTATGGCTTTAGGAACAATCAGTAACGGTCGGGATGAATAATGCAGATAGACAGGCGTCGATTTGTAAACGGGGCATTGGGCGGCGGAGCGGCGGCCGCGATGGCTGCATGGTTCCCCGCTTGGGCCCAGTCGGGATCGACCGGGATCACCGCGCCCGTTCCAACCGTTTCGGGCAACGACATCACATTGCGTATCGCACGGCAGACGATGCGAATCGACGGCAAGCTGAGCCGCGCCATCGGCATCAACGGCACGGTCCCGGCGCCGCTGGTGCGTCTCAAGGAAGGACAGACGGCGAAGCTCACCGTCGTCAACGACCTCGACGAGGATAGCTCCATCCACTGGCATGGCCTGATCCTGCCGTTCCAGATGGACGGCGTACCCGGCGTCAGCTTTCCCGGCATCAAGCCGCGCTCGACCTTCACCTATGAATTTCCCGTCGTTCAGTCGGGCACCTATTGGTATCACAGCCATTCGGGGCTTCAGGAACAACTCGGTCATTATGGGCCGATTGTCATCGACCCCGCCGGCACCGATCCGATCGGTTATGATCGCGAGCATGTCGTGGTCCTGTCCGACCATAGCCAGATCTCGCCCGAAGCGATCTTCCGCAAGCTCAAGGTCAATCCCGGCCATTTCAACATGCAGCGCCAGACGTTGTCCGGCCTCCTGGCCGGCAAGGATCAGTCGCTTGCGGAACGCATCGACTGGGGCAAGATGCGGATGGACCCGACCGACGTCGCCGACGTCAACGGCTCTACCTACACCTTCCTCGTCAATGGGCACGGCCCGCGCGACAACTGGACCGCGCTGTTCAACCCGGGCGAGCGCGTGCGCCTCCGGATCATCAACGCCTCTGCGATGACGATCTTCAATGTCCGTATTCCGGGCCTCAGGATGACTGTGGTGCAGGCCGACGGGCTCAATGTCGTGCCCACCGAGATCGACGAGTTCCAGATCGCCGTCGCGGAAACCTACGATGTGATCGTGACCCCCGTCGAAGACCGCGCGTACACGCTCGTCGCCGAAGCCAACGACCGGTCGGGGATGGGCCGCGCGACGCTCGCGCCGCGGGTCGGCATGATCGCCGAGGTTCCACCGCTGCGCGAACGACCGCTCGCGACGATGAAGGACATGGGCATGGGCAACATGGACATGTCGGGCGGCTCGATGGCGGGGATGGATCATTCGGGCGGCAGCGATATGGGCGCGATGCCCATGCCCGCGGGCGACCCTTCCTGTGCGCCCGAACATGCCAAGATGGGTCATTGCACGCCGGCGGGCGACAGTGGCGCAATGGCGGGCATGGATCATGGCTCGGGTGGCGGCATGCAGCACAGCATGCGCGACTTCAGTGTCGCGCCCCAGGTCAAGCGCGATCCCAGTGTCCAGACGATCTCGCCGATGCCGGTCGATCGCATGGGCGAACCGGGGCAGGGGCTTGAGGATGTCGGACACAAGGTGCTGACCTATCACGATCTCGTCGCGCTCGAGCGTAACCCCGATGTGCGCGCCGCCTCGCGCTCGCTGGACATCCACCTCACAGGTAACATGGAACGCTTCATGTGGTCGTTCGATGGCGTGAAGATGTCCGACTACCATGAGCCCATCCCGTTCATCGAGGGCGAGCGGGTTCGGATCAACCTGATCAACGATTCGATGATGAGCCACCCGATCCATCTGCACGGCCATTTTTTCGAGCTGGTCACGGGGAAGGGCGATCGGTCGCCGCGTAAGCATACGGTACTGGTCCAGCCCGGCGGCACCGCGAGCTTCGATTTCACCGCCGACGCGCTCGGCGACTGGGCGTTCCACTGCCACCTCCTCTACCATATGCACGCCGGGATGATGCGCGTCGTCAGTGTCCGCCCGAAGGGAGACGGCGAATGACCCGGATCGCGCTCCTCCTTGCTGGCATCGCGCCGCTGGCCTTTGCTGTCCCGGCAGCGGCCCAATCGATGGATCATTCGATGCACGGCGCGGCGCCCGCCCCGACTCCCGCTCCTTCGCCAACGCCGGCGCCGGCGCCGACGGTGCCGCCTGCAACCGATACGGCCGCAGACGGGTCAATGGAGCAGATGGACCATGGCGATATGCAGGGCATGGATAGCGAGCCCGCGGCCTCGACCTGCGCGCCCGAACATGCCGCGATGGGCCATTGTACGCCCGAGGCGGAGGCTTCGGGCAAGGACGCCTCGGATATGGGGGCGATGGATCATGGCACAGCGTCGCCATCGGATCCCGACTGTCCTCCGGAACATGCCAAAATGGGCCATTGCACGCCGAAGGTTGCGGCCCCGATGGCGGGAATGGAAGGCATGGCGGCGGCGAGCAGCGCCAGCGGCACCGACCTGCCGCCAGGCGACGGGGTCGCGCCTGCGCCGCCTGCAGACTGGTATGCCGATCGCATTTATCCCAAGGGCGAGATGGAGCATTCGCGTCACGAGATGATGAAGGAAAATGGGGCGCAGACCATCGCCTTCATCAGCTTCAATCTCGCCGAATATCAGGCGCGCAAAGGCCGCGATGGTTTCCGCTGGGACGGCGAGGCCTGGTACGGCGGCGACATCAACCGGCTCACCGTCAAAAGCGAGGGCGAAGGCGTGTTCGGCGAGGGTATCGAGAGCAGCGAAGTGCAGGCGCTCTACAGCCGGGCGATCGGGCCCTATTTCAACGCGCAGGCCGGGATCCGGCAGGACTTCGGACCGGGCCCCGACCGAACCTATGCGACCATTGGCTTCGAGGGACTCGCGCCCTATTGGTTCGAAGTCGAGGGCGCACTCTTCCTTTCGAACAAGGGCGACTTGCTCGCCCGGCTCGAAGGTTATTACGACCAGCGCCTCACCCAGAAGCTGATCCTCCAGCCGATGGCCGAATTCAATCTCGCGGCGCGGGACGTGCCCGAGAGCGGCGTTGGGTCGGGCCTATCGAATATGGAACTCGGGCTCCGCCTGCGCTACGAGATCGTGAAAGAGTTCGCCCCCTATCTCGGCGTCGAATGGGCGCGCAAATTCGGCGACACCGCGCGCTTTGCGCGGGCGGCGGGCGAGGATGCCAATGGTGTCAGCTTCGTGATGGGGGTGAGGGCCTGGTTCTAGAAGTTTTGCGGGGTGGCAGGACGTCGAGGAGAAATGCCATGAAACCAGCCTATCGCAGCCTGGCGCTGCAGACGATCGTCAGCGGCATCATCATGTATATGGTGATGTTCGTCATGATCGACCGCCTCTCGAGCTTCTACAACAATCTCAACATGCTCTACATGACGCTGATGATGGTCGCGCCGATGGTCGTGCTGATGATCGTCGCAATGCCGGGCATGTTTCCGTCGAAACGTCTGAACACCGTCTTGTTGCTCGGATCAGTCGTCGCCTTCTTGGGGAGCTTCGCTCTTATCCGGACGCAGACGACGATCGGCGACACCGCTTTCTTGCGGTCGATGATCCCGCATCATTCGGGCGCCATTCTCATGTGCGAACAGGCTTCGCTCAAGGATGCTGAAATACGCCGGCTCTGCAGCGACATCATCGCGGGGCAGGCGGCCGAAATCGAACAGATGAAGTCGATTCTCGCGAGGAAATGACATGAAAAGTCCGATCACCCGGCGCCATCTTTTTGGCTTGGTTGCGGCCGGGTCGGGGATGATGCTTGCGGGCTGCAATTCTTCCTCGCGGCCAACGGCAGCGGAAGAGAAGAATGGCAACGCGCGCACGCCGGTCGCCAATGCGACGAAAAGCAGGCAGATGCTCGTCTATCGCGATCCCGAATGCGGATGCTGCGAAGCGTGGGCGGATATCGCACGCAAAGCCGGCTATCAGGTGACCGTCGAGAACCGCGCGGACATGGCTGCGGTCAAGGCGCGACTTGGCGTGCCTGACCAGCTGGCGTCGTGCCACACGGCCGTCATCGGTGGCTACGCAATCGAGGGTCATGTGCCGATGCGGCATATCGCGAGACTCCTCCAGGACAATCCACGCGACATTCGCGGAATTGCCGTGCCCGGTATGCCGCGCGGCTCTCCGGGCATGGAAATGCCCGATGGCAGTGCGGACGCATTCGACGTGATGGCATTCGGCGGCGACGGCAAGATTTCTGAATTTCGCGCCTAACGTCGCGCCACGGCTGACGCGGCCGCTGCTCCGACCGGTGGTATCTCCTCTCCCGCGCCGCTGCCGGGGGCGCGGGGGCTTGCGCGCAGCGCCTCGGGCCAGCGTGAACCATTCGAAATGGCCATCAGCATGAGTAGTCCGGTCTCCGGCGATTCGCGCGTCCGTCAGGAATCGTTCGCAACAGCCGCGGCGCGAGACGGCCAGCAAGCGAGAGTCGCTGTAATTTAATTACCAGAATTTGAGATATGACTACGCGCCGCAGGTGCGGGCTCGCTCCACAGGAAAAAAAATGTCTTGGGCATGAGGGGTAGGTCTTTGGCGTGCGTATAAAGCATATCCGATGCGACCAAGCGAAATGAATCTAACCTATTGAAGTTAGGCAATAATTTCTATTGACCTGTATATACATTTGATGCTCTCTACGGTTCATAACGTAACCAACAGGGGGTTTCGCATGTCGATCAAAAAATCATTGCTCGCGAGCGCGGCGGTGGTCGCAACTATCGCAACGCCGGTCTTCGCGCAGGAAGGAGAGGCCCCCAGGCCCGCCGCGGAGGCCAGCGATGCGGGGAGCGATATCGTCGTAACCGGCTCGCGTATCCGGCGTCAGGATCTGGCCGGTGTCGGCCCCGCCACGGTCGTTTCGGCCGAGCAGATCGAGAACACCGGTCTGGTGAATATCGAGACGGTGCTGCAGCGCCTGCCCGCCAACGCCGGCTTTGCGGGCAACCAGACCTCGGCCTATTGGGCGAACAACGGCTATGGCACCGCGCAGGTCAACCTGCGCGGTCTCGGGATCAAGCGGACGCTCGTGTTGCTCAACGGTCGTCGCCTCGTCGCGGGCGGAACCGGGGCGAACTCGTCACCCGACCTCAACATGATCCCGGTCGTCGCGCTCGAGCGTACCGATGTGCTCAAGGACGGCGCCTCCGCGATCTATGGCGCCGACGCGATGGCGGGCGTTGTCAACCTCGTGACGCGGACCGACTATGAAGGTCTCGGCCTCAGCGTTCGCCAGGGCATCACCGAAAAGGGCGACGGATCGGATTTCACCGCGGACCTGATCTGGGGCATCCGCAACGACCGCGGCGGCTTCATGGCTGCGGTGACCTACCAGAAGACTAGCGCAGTCAACATGGCGACCCGCGCACCTTGCTCGCTTGCGGAAACCACCCCTGGCACACTTGGCTGCGTCAACAGCGCCTCGACGATCGGCGGCCGCGCGGTGCTGCCGAACGGCCAGCAGATCAATTTCAACCAGGTCCTCGGCGGCAACGGCAACTTTTTCGAGCCCTACAGCGCGGCGAAGCATAATTTCAACTCGAACCCATTCCTCAACGCGGTTAGCCCGGTCGAACGTGTCAGCACGGCCTTCTTCGCTGACTATGACCTGACCGACAATATCGAGGCGTTCGGCGAATTCCTTTATACCTTCCGCAAGTCGAACCAGATTGCGACGCCGGGCACGCTGCGCAATCTGTCGATCGCGGCGAGCAACCCGACCAATCCGACCGGGCAGAACATCGTCCTCATCCAGCGTCGTCTCGCCGAGCCGGGGCCGCGGCAATTCTTTCAGGAAACCGACACCTGGCAGGGCACCTTCGGCCTGCGCGGCAAGCTGTCGAATGACTGGGGCTGGGAAGTCGCGGGCGCCTTCGGTCGCAACACGGCCGTGGATGGCTCGACCAATATTGCCAATCTCGAACGCGTCCGGAACACGATCAATACCGGCGTTTGTAGCCCGGCGCCTGGCGCGGCTATTCCGTGCGGCGACTATCTCGGGTTTGGCGACCTGACTCCGCAGGTGCTTGACTATATCCTCTTCACGTCGCGCGATCGCGGCGGCAACGAGCTCGCAACGGTCACCGCCGACCTCAACGGCGATCTGTTCAAGCTGCCCGCCGGGCCCGTCTCTTTCGCGGCCGGTGTCGTCTATCGCAAGGAAAAGGGCTGGCGCGATCCCGATCCGCTGACGGTGCTGGGCATTGCCAACACCAACCAGCAAAGCCCGATCTCGGGGACGAGCATCGCAAAGGAAGCCTATCTCGAGCTGTCGGTGCCGATCCTTGCCGATACGCCATTCTTCCAAGCGCTGACAGCGGGCGGCGCGGTCCGCTATTCAAACTACGACCTCTTCGGCAGCGACTGGAACTATAAGGCAAGCCTCGACTGGGTCATCAACGACAGCGTCCGCCTCCGCGGCACCTACGGCACCGGCTTTCGCATCCCGAATGTCCCCGAACTGTTCGGCGGCGTGTCCGAAGGCAATCTTACGACGACCGATCCCTGCTCGCGCTATTCGACAAGCGGCAACGCCGGGCTGATTGCCAATTGCCAGGCATCGGGCGTCCCGGCAAACTATGTTCAGCTTGGCACGACGATCCTGACAACCGTTGGCGGCAACGAGGATCTTCAGCCCGAAAGCTCGACGACCTGGACGGTTGGGACGGTTATATCGCCCAAGGGTCTGGTTCCCGGCCTTTCGCTGACCGCCGACTGGTTCGACATCAAGATCAAGGATGCGATCCGCGCCATCCCGGGTTCGACCAAGCTTGCCATCTGCTACGCCAGCGCCAACCTGTCGCATCCCTTCTGCGACGATTTCACGCGCAGTCCGCTGACTGGAGAGGTCACCTTCCTTTCGGCGCAGCCGATCAACACCGGTCGCGAGGAGATGAACGGCCTCGATCTTGGCCTCGTCTATAATAATGACATCGGCAGCGTGAATGTCTCGCTCGACGTCAACCTGACCTACCTCAACAAATATGTCGTCCTGCCCTTTCCCGGCGGCGCGCCGATCGATTTTGACGGCTTCATCGGCGGCGGCAACGGCGGTTATCCGAAGTGGCGCGGTTATGGTGTGCTGACCGCCGAAAAGGATGGCGTCAGCGCGACCTGGTCGACCCAATGGATCGGCAAGGCGACCGACTTCAATGCGGCTCCCGGAGAAATCGGCTACAGCACGCCGAACGTCTTCTATCACAATCTTCAGGTCGCCTTTGAGATCGACGAGAAAACGCGGTTCCAGGTCGGCGTCGATAATCTGTTCGATCGCAAGGCGCCCTATATTCAGAGCTTCACCGATGCGAACACCGACACGATGACCTATGACCTGCTTGGGCGCCGCTTCTATGTCGGCTTCCGGACGGCATTCTGAGGCTATCGTCATGGCTATCCGCTGGCCGTTGCTTGTACGGCGAACGCATAAATGGTTGGCCTTGTTGGTCGGTGCCCAGGCTCTGCTCTGGACGCTGACTGGCTTCTACATGGTGGTGGTGCACATCGACACCATACATGGCGACCATCTGGTGCGCGCGCCGGCGACCGAAGTTATCGACCTTGCCGGCCTTGCTCCGCCCTCGCGAATCGTTGCGGCCGCACCCGGCGTTTCGGAAATCCGCTTGCAGCGATTTTTCGGGTCCCCGGTATGGCGAGCCGAGACGCCGGAAGGCGCGAAACTGTTCGATGCCCGCTCAGGTGCGCCGCTGCCTGCCCTGACCGAGTCCCAGGTCCGCGAGCAGGCGCGGCGCATCTATACGGGCGAGGGCAAGATCGTTTCGGTGCAGCTGCTTGCGAAGGCGCCGCAGGAAATGCAGTCGCGCAAGCCGCCCTATTGGCAAGTCGAGTTCGAAGGCTGGAACCGTCCGACGCTCTATCTGTCGCCGCAGACGGGCGAACTCATCTCGCGCCGCCACGCCCTGTGGCGCGTCTTCGACTTCGCGTGGATGCTCCACATCATGGATTATGACGAACGGACCGACGTCAACAACCCGCTGCTCCGCGTCGCGACCTGGAGCGCCTTTGCCATGGCGCTGACGGGCGCGTGGCTGCTGATCTGGTCCTTCAAGCGCCGAAAGAAGAAGACGGCATGAAACGCATCCGGCTGACGCCGCTCTTTTTCCGTCGCGTCCACAAATGGGTCGGCCTTATTCTCGGGCTCCAGTTCCTGCTCTGGGCCTTGAGCGGCTCGGTCATGGCGCTTCTCGACAAGGACAAGGTTGGTGGCCACGGCGGCGGCATGTCGCATGCGCATCCCCTGCCTGCTGGCGAGTATTTCGACGTCGCTGCCTTGCCGCGCGGCGAACCTGTCACGGGAGTTCTCTTGCGCGATCTCGGCGCCCGGCCGGTCTATGAACTTCGTACGACCAAGGGCACCCGCCTCGTCGATGCCACCACCGGTAAGGACATGCGCGTTGATGAGGACATGGCGCGCGAGGTCGCGTCGATGATGAACGAGGCGCCGATCCAGAAGGTCAGCATACTCGCCAGGCCAAACCTTGAAGCGCGCGATCATGACGGGGCGATGTGGCGCGTCGACTTTGCCGACGCCGAGAACAGCAGCGCCTATGTCTCGCTCGACACCGCGCGTTTTCTTGTCATGCGCGGCGATACATGGCGGACGTGGGACTTCTTCTGGATGCTCCACAACATGGATTATCTGAACCGGAAGAGCTTCAATCACCCGCTGATCATCTTCGTCGCCTTCGGCGCGCTGTGGCTGTCAGGGACCGGCTTCTATCTGCTCTTCAAAAGCTTCAGCCGTGCCGATTTCCGCTGGCTGCGTCGGCGCCGCAAGCCTGCGGTGACCCGCAGCACGGCCTGACGCAACGGTCGTCAGTCGTCGATCGAGAAGGCGGCCGAGAGTTCGAAGCGTGAGCCGGGATGTGTCAGCCAGGCGTGCGAGACGAGGCGGGAATGGCTCCATGTCCGGCGCGTCATCCGCAGTACCGGTTCGGAGTCCGATAGCCCGAGCATGCTGTGCGTTTGCGCGTCGGGCATCTCCGCGCGAACGCGATGTTCAACCCGCTCGAGCGGCGCGGTGCGCGTCAGATATTCGTTCGGCGTCGTCTGCGTGAAGTCCATCTTTCCATAGTCGGGGGCGGCCGAAGCGAGCACAAAACGCTCTTCGAGCTGGATCGGGAATTCCGCTTCGTGATGCACGATGATCGAGTGGAACAATTTTGTCCCGACCGGCACTTCCAAAAGCGCCGCCATTTCGGCATTGGCCCGGATCTCGTCATTCTGCACGACACGGGCACGATAAACATGGCCGCGCTCGCGTATTTCTTCCGCAATATTACGGATTTCGATCATCTGGCCGATGGGCTTCGGCTCCGCGATGAACGACCCGCTGCCTGCGCGGCGAACCAATATGCCCGCGGCCTGCAGCTCGCGGAGGGCTCGGTTCGCGGTCATGCGCGATACGTCGAACTGCTGCACCAGTTCAGCTTCCGAAGGAACACGGTCGCCGGGCTTTAAGTGGCCGTCCCGAACGGCGTCGCAAATGCTTTGCTTGATAGCCGCATAGCGTGGCGCAGCGCGGTTGTCCTTGTCCTCGGCTTTGCCTGGCCGGGAACCAGCTGGTCTCTTTGAATTGTTTGAACCGCTTCCGGCTGTGCGAGGGCTGAAATCCATAACCCGTCTATACAGGTTGGTGCGGGGAAATTCCAAGCGGCTGAACGGGCGAAGGAAAAAATATCATGTCCCCGGTAAACCCGCCATTTCGGCCGGCGTGATGACAGGCTCGTTGCGGTCCTTCCGCTCCGAATAGCGATCCACGAGCTGGTCGGCATGGCCGCGCGTCAGCACGGTGAATCGCACCAGCTCCTCGGCAACATCGACGATGCGGTCGTAATAGCTCGACGGCAGCATGCGGCCCGCCTCGTCGAACTCGGCATAGGCCTTGGCGACGCTCGACTGGTTGGGGATGGTGATCATTCGCATCCAGCGGCCGAGAATGCGCAGCGTGTTGACGCTATTGAACGACTGCGATCCTGCCGAGACTTGCATCACCGCCAGCGTGCGCCCCTGCGTCGGGCGCAGACCTTTATAGGCGAGCGGCAGATGGTCCACTTGCGCCTTCATGATCCCGGTGATCTGTCCGTGCCGCTCGGGGCTGCACCAGACCTGGCCTTCCGACCAGAGCGAATGCTGGCGCAGTTCTTCGACCGCCGGATGATCGTCGTCGGCGATCAGGTCGGGAAGCGGAAGGTCGGACGGATCGAAGATGCGCGTTTCGCAGCCGAACAGCTGGAGCAGGCGCGCGGTCTCCTCGACGACGAGCCGCGAATAAGAGCGCTCGCGCAATGATCCATAGAGCAGGAGGATACGCGGCGCCGGGTCGAGCGGACCCAGCCCGAGGCCGGGACGCGACCGGATATATTCGGGGCTCAGCGCCGGAAGATGGCCGGGTTCGGCGAGCTTGCGCAAGCGGGAGAAGGTTGGGGCGGTCATGTAGGTCAGTCTTTCGCGGGGACAGAGGCCGGAAACCAGCGGCGTCCGAACCAGAAGGCGACGTTGACCAGCAGGATAAGTACCGGCACCTCGACGAGCGGACCGATGACCGCGGCGAAGGCGACCGGGGACGCAAGGCCGAAGGCGGCGATGGCAACAGCGATCGCGAGTTCGAAATTATTGCCCGCGGCCGTGAAAGCGACCGCGGTCGTGCGCGGATAATCGGCTTCGATGAGCTTCCCCATCCAGAAGCTGATGACAAATTGGACGACGAAATAGATGGTCAGCGGGATCGCGATCCGCACGACGTCGCCAGGAATGGTGACGATCTCGCTTCCCTTGAGGCTGAACATTGCGACGATCGTGAAGAGCAGCGCAACGAGCGTGATCGGCGCGATCTTCGGAAGGAAGCGCGTCTCGTACCAGTCATTCCCCTTCGCGCCGGCCAGTATCTTGCGGGTCAGGAAGCCGGCGAGGAACGGGATGCCGAGATAGATCAGAATCGCCTCGGCGACGGTCCAGAAGCTGACGTCGATCACGCTGCTTTCGAGCCCGAAGAGCGGCGGCAGCACGGTCAGGAAAAACCAGGCATAGACGCTGAAGAAGAGGATCTGGAAGATCGAGTTGAAGGCGACGAGCGCCGCGACATATTGATTGTCGCCCTTCGCAAGCTGGTTCCAGACGATCACCATCGCGATGCAGCGGGCGAGGCCGATGAGGATCAGGCCCGTCATATATTCGGGCTTGTCGGACAGGAAGATCACCGCGAGCGCGAACATCAGCACGGGTCCGATGATCCAGTTCTGGATCAGCGAGATCGCGAGAACGCGCTTGTCCTCGAACACCCGCGGCAGCTCTTCATAGCGGACGCGCGCGAGCGGCGGATACATCATGAGGATCAGGCCGATCGCGATCGGGATGTTGGTCGAACCCCAGGAGAGGCTGTCGATCGCGGCGGGGAGCCCGGCGAAGGTCAAGCCGAGCAGCACCCCCAGCGCCATCGCGAGGAAGATCCACAGGGTCAGATAGCGGTCGAGAAACGAGAGACGTTCGCGCTTCGGTTGCGTCATCGTATCTCTCCTCAGGCGCCGACGCGATTGCCGGCGTCGTCGACGACCTGCTCGCCGTCTTCCTTGGCAAAGGCGCCGCGCTGCGCCGCTGGAAGGAGATCGAGCACCGCTTCCGAGGGACGACAGAGCTTCACGCCGAGCGGCGAGACGACGAGCGGCCGGTTGATCAGGATCGGATGCGCCATCATCGCGTCGATGAGGGCGTCGTCGTCTAGGCCCGGATCGCCGAGACCGAGATCGGCATAGGGCGTGCCCTTTTCGCGGAGGAGGTCGCGCGGAGCAATGCCCGCCCGTGCGATCAGTTGTTCAAGCAGCGCGCGCGACGGGGGCGTCTTTAGGTATTCGACCACATGCGGTTCGATGCCAGCGTTGCGGATCATGGCGAGCGTGTTGCGCGACGTGCCGCATTCGGGGTTGTGGTAGATGATGATGTCGGTCGTCATTCGGTGGACTCCGCCTGGTGGCTCGCGCCCTCGGCGCGGCCGATTTCCTTGAGCTTCCGGTCCATGGCCATTTCGTCGATGTTGTCGTGCGGAAGCGCGAGAAACAGCGAGATGCGGTTCGACAGATAGTGGAGCGCGCGTTCGAACGCTTCCCGTTGACCCGAACCTTCAACCGCGGCCGGGTCCTCGATCCCCCAATGCGCGCTCATCGGCCTGCCAGGCCAGATCGGGCATGTCTCGCCAGCGGCATTGTCGCAGACGGTGAAAATGAAATCGATGCCGGGGGAATCCGGGCCTGAGAATTCATCCCAGCTCTTCGAGCGCAGGCCCTGCGTTTCAAAGCCGAGTTCCTTGAGCAAAGCGAGTGCCTGTGGATGCACGTCGCCCTTCGGGAAGCTGCCTGCGCTATACGCGCGAAACCGTCCTTCGCCCGCCCGGTTCATCAACGCTTCGGCGAGGATCGAGCGCGCGCTGTTGCCCGTGCAAAGAAACAGCACATTATAGGTCTTGTCGGTCATCGGCGACTCCTCCTTGAGGTCCAGCGTGCGCGAATAGGCGCCCGCGTTGAAATTCGTTCGGGCAATTGACGGCGATCTATTGTCGGAAGGCGCGAGCGCTCAACAGCAGGCCAGTTCGGCGAGCAAAGGCTCGCAAAGCTCTGGGCGGCCTTGGCAGCAGTCCTTGGCGAGAAAGAGCATCAGACCTTTCAGCGTGTCTATTTCGGTGCGCTGGATAATCTGGCGTCCGCGCTTTTCGGATTTGACCAGGCCTGCCTTCGCCATGACGGCGAGGTGGGTGGAAAATGTGCTCTGCGTCAGGCCCGAAGCCTCGACGAGTTGGCCTGTCGAAAGCCCCTCGGGTTCATGCTGAACCAGCAGGCGGAACGCCTCGAGCCGAGTAGGATGGGCCAGCGCAGCAAGTGCGGCAAGGGCAGTGTCGGTGTTCATGCATCGGGATTATTCGATTGATTTGCCGGCGTCAAGACCTATCGGAAATACACGATGAATAAGAGGGGCGCGTGCTGTGCTCTCGGGCCGCGAATGCCGAAACGGACGTAGTACCTTGCATGCCGGAACGTGGCGGGCCAATCTGGCAAAATTCTATTCCGAGGTGGCTGCAAACATGAAAGTGCGTCAAATTGTCATCGCGGACGCACCGGAAGTTCAGGCAATTTACGCACCCTATGTAGCCGCCACCACCATCTCCTTCGAGGAGGTGCCGCCGGACATTCTGGAGGTTGAAAGGCGAATCGCCGCCCTTCTGCCCCACTATCCCTATCTGGTAGCCGAAGTGGACGGGCAGGTTGTCGGCTACGCCTACGCTTCCGAGCATCGGACACGCGCGGCCTACCGGACCTCGGTCGACGTAACAGTCTATGTCGCGCCCGGCGCACAAAGAAGTGGCGTAGCGCGCGGTCTATATTCTCGTCTGCTGCCTGCCGCAGCAAGCCGAGGCTATCACGCTGCTTTTGCCGGCATCGCGCTGCCGAACAAGGCGAGCGTTGCGTTGCACGAAGCGATGGGTTTCGAACCCGTAGGCATATATCGTGAGGTCGGACGAAAATTCGATGCTTGGCACGATGTCGGTTGGTGGCAACGTCGGCTTTGAGCGGCTGAAACTCTCCAAAGATATCCGAGCCTTCGCTCTCCCCGTTTTCAAACCAGATCTGACATAGTTTACCTAGGCTGCGAGTTGCATTGCCCGCTGTTTTTCAGCGCCGTGCACCAGCAGTCGTTCGATCTCGTCGGATGTTCGCTCCACCGCCAGCTTTAGCGCTTCATCGATATGGACATAGTCCTGCGTCACATTCTGCGAGGCATGGCCCAGCATGGCGCGGATCGTGAGTTCTGAAAATCCGAGGTCGCCGGCAACGCTTCCGAAGGTGTGACGAAGCGTATGCGGCGTGACGCCTTTGATCCCTGCCAGGCCGCACACCCGCTTCAGGCACTCGCTGACCGCGGTAAATGGGCCGTCGCCGACCGCCGATGGAAACAAGTGCGGGTTGCCGGCAATCTCCGCCTGCGCTTCGAGCACACGGATTGCGGCGGGCCCAATCGCACGAATTTGCGCGCCGCCCTTGGTATCGGGAAACATGACATAGCCGCGATCGGAGTGCAGCCAGCTGCGGTGCATCGCTTGGCCTTCCTGACGGCGATAGCCGGTCAGGAGCAATGTGCGCAACACGCCAAGGGCGATCGGATTTTCCCCGCCAGCCTCGGCATAGGCGATTGCCTTTCCGAGCATCTCGATCTCGGCGGCGCTCAGGCGCCGGGTTCTTTTCTTTCCAGCGAGTTTCTTGGCCCCAAGCGTCGGATGGGTTTCGAGCAGGCCCTTATGCTTGGCATGGCCGAGGATCGCCTGGAGCGTGCCGACGCAGCGACCCGCCACGCCGGGGCCACCGGTTGCCTTTCCGCCACGCCCTCCCGTCCTGGGCTTTGCAGTCTTGCCGTTCTTTACGTCGGTCTGCATCTGCTCGACGATCGCAATTGTCAGATGCTTGACGATCCGGTTGCCGATCAGTGGGCCGATATGCGTGCGGATACGGCTCTCATCCAGATCGAGCGACGATGTTTTGATGGGGACGTTCTTCCGGCCGAGAATGTTCCCGGCCCGAGCCTCTTCGAGATACCAGCTGCACATCTCGGAAACCGTCATACCCTTGCGAACCTGGCGGACCTTGTCGGCAGGATCTTCTCCAACAATGACCTCAGCCAGTTTCAGTTTCGCGAGATCGCGAGCCCGGTCGACAGTCAGCACGCCAAATCGTCCGAGGTTCATACGACGCTTGATGCCCTCGGCATTTCGATACTGGACGACAAAGGTCTTGATACCCGACGCCATGATCCGAAGACCGAAGCCCTTCACCTCGGTATCCCACAGAATGACTTGTTTCGCTTTTGGCGGAACGAGGGCGTCTATGGCCCGCTTGGTCAACTTCACTATCGGCATGCGCACCTCCTGTTGGAGACACAGCCTCGAAAATCGTCCGTGTCTCCAATGTGTCTCCAAATTCGCGGAAAAAGGGGACGGCCGCAGGATACATTAGGTCGAATAGGTTTTCAATAAATTGCGTAAAAATAGGGGGATAGCGTAGTATCGGAAGGTATCGAAAAGGTAGATCGGCAAGTTGGCAAGGTTGGGGTCGAGGGTTCGAATCCCTTCGCCCGCTCCAGCGCGTCTCTGCGATGCAGAGGCCAAATCTACGCTACTGTACTATGAAGCCGAGCGTTTTGTACCGATTGTCTCCAGAAATGGGCAAAATTGTCTCCAGTTGCTAGTATTAACAGAAGGTTCGGGTCGAAGGTTCGAATCAGGCGAGCCTTTGGTGAACACGGCATTGCTGGACACCTTCGTCTCTACAGTTAGATGGCCTGCGCTCGCTCGTCTCCGGAGAGCGCGAAGCATCGGGCTGATAGAGGCGGGTAGTCGAATGTCGTCGCGGTGCGCGGGACAAGCGCGCCGTCGACCACGGGAGGGCGTACTGGACCTTCGGCTCTGCGCATTTCGCCATTGCCAAGTACCGTCATTGCGAGACGGGTGGCTGATCCCGATTTCCGGGCCATCCCGCAAATCATGCGCATAAATGTTCGGTACCGTTGGCCGAGAGAATTGCATGAAACAAATCACGATAATTCCCTTTGATGACGCTTTGGATGCGAGAGCGTTGCGTATCTCGCAACGCTGATATCCCCCTAGGCAATAACGGTGGCGGACCGCTTTCTCCTAAATCGAGCCGAGATTTGGAGGGCGAAGACAATGAAATTTGTAGTTCCACTGGTGGGGTTCGCGATTCTGGCAACCGGCACAGCGCACGCGCAGCCGCAAGAGGGCGAAACGTCCAGCGACGATATCATCGTGACGGGAACCCGTGCATCGGGGCGCGCGGCGCTTGAGTCTTCGGCGCCCGTTGATGTTGTGAGCGGGGAGGCGATCGCCGACACCGGCTTCCCCGACTTGGGCCGCGCGCTGAACTTCCTTCAGCCGTCGGTGAACTTCGCGCGGGCCGCGACCACCGCGACCGCGGCCAATACCAAGCCCGTTACGCTCCGCGGCCTGTCACCCGACCAGACGCTGGTGCTCGTCAACGGCAAGCGACGCCACGCCAATGCGGTGTTGAACGTCAACAACAGCATCGGGCGGGGATCGGCCGCGGTCGATCTCGACACCATTCCCGAAAGTGCGATCGAGCGGATCGAAATATTGCGCGACGGTGCCGCCGCGCAATATGGATCCGACGCGATCGCCGGCGTCGTCAACATCATCCTGAAGTCCAATTCAGGGGGAGCGAGCGGCGAGCTGTTCGGGAGTATCACCGAAGAGGGCGACGGCGAGACCGCTCTTGCCAGCGCCAGCGCGGGCTTTGGTCTTGGCGACGGCGGCCACCTGACGGTCAGCGTATCGGCGCGGCACCAGCAACCAACCAACCGGGCCTTCGTCGATCAGCGCTTTAACCGGATCACCTATCGCATCGGCGATCCCGAGGCGTCGGTTGCCAGCCTGGCGATCGATACCGCGCTGCCGCTTGGCGAGGCGCTCGAGCTTTATGGTTTCGGTACGCTGACCCGCAAGACGTCCAATAATGGCGCAGGCTTCCGCGTGCCCGGCTTTTCGCCCATCCACCCGAACGGCTTCCTCCCCATCATCGAGCCACGGATCTGGGATATTGGCGCGACGGCCGGTCTGCGCGGTGAATTTGGGGATTTGAAGGCCGATCTTAGTCAGGGGTTCGGATCCAACAAGGCCGATTTCCGCGTTTTCGACACCGCCAATGTCTCGCTGGGATCCGCCAGCCCGACCACGTTCGATTCGGGTGGGGTGACCTATCGCCAGTATGTGACGGACTTCACTCTGACGCTGCCGCTCGATGGCGTTTTGGCCGGCGGCAACATTGCCGGAGGGGGGCAGTATCGCCGCGAGACCTACACGATCCGCAGCGGCGAGCCGAACGCCTATTTTGGTACGGGAGCCGACGGTTTTGCGGGCTTCAACCCGCGCAATCCAACCCGCGAAAGCCGCAATGCCTGGGCGGCTTTCCTCGACGCCGAACTGCGTCCCGTGAAGCCTTTGCTGATCGGCGGAGCGGTCCGCTACGATCATTATGGCGACTTCGGCGGCAAGACCACCTGGCGCGCCACGTCGCGGCTCGAACTGATGGAAGGCGCCGCGGTTCGCGCGACGGTGGGGACGGGGTTCAAGGCGCCGTCGCTGCAGCAGCAATATTTCAGCGCAGTCCAGGGTGCGCTCAGTGCAGGGCGGCTGGTGACGGTCGGAACCCTGCCGGTCGGCGATCCCGTCGCGCGCGCGCTCGGCGCCCGCGACCTCAAGCCTGAACGGTCGCGGAACTTCACGGCGGGGCTGGTTGTCGGGCCGATCGAGGGCTTTTCCTTCACCGCCGACTATTTCCATATCCGGATCAAGGATCGGATTGCGCTTAGCGAGCAATTGGGCGGCGCCGCCGTCGTCAACATATTGACCGCGGCGGGGATCCGCAATTTTCAGCAGGTGCGCTTCTTTACCAACGCGATCGACACGACGACACGCGGGGTTGAAGTCACTGCGCGCTGGCAGGGTGACTTGGGACCTGATACGCGGCTGTCGCTGGCTGCCGGATATGGCTGGTTCGACAGCAAGCTCGACGCGCTCCGGCCGAATCCGGTCCTGCCGGCGCTGCCGCTCCTCAACCAGAAATCGATCCTCTTCGTGACCGACGCGCAGCCGAATTCGAAATTCACCTTTCAGGGCAGCCTGACGCATGGCAATTTCGACTTGGGGGTCAATGTTGCGGCCTTCGGAACCTACACGTCGCAGCCGCTCGCGGCGGTGCAGACCTTTGGCGGGAAAGAAACGATCGACGTGTCGGCCGGGTACAAGATTCTGGATGGCGTGCGCCTCGGGTTCGGGGTGCAAAATTTGCTTGATGCCCGCCCCGACACGATCAACGATCAGGCGTCGGTGATCGCTGCAACGGGGGGCAGCTTTCCGACGGGTGAGGAAACGCCGATCGGCCTTAATGGCCGCACCTGGTATGCCCGCCTGACGGCGCGCTTCTGATGATCGGGCGGCGCGACCTGCTGCATGGGGCGATGGCGCTGGCCGCGAACCGCTTTCTGGCGGCAGGTCAGGTCACGTCGGCGGCGAGTCCGCGCCTCGCGCACGATCCATTTGCGCTCGGCGTGGCGTCGGGTGAGCCCGCCAGCGACGGTTTTGTGTTATGGACCAAAGTGGTCGGGCTGACCGGGAATGTCCGGCTCGGCTATGAAATCGCCAGCGACGAAAATTTCCGCGCGATCATCCGTTCGGGCCATGTCGATGCGCCGGTGGGGCGCGGCGGCGCGGCGCATCTGGAAGTGCGAGGGCTGCCGCCGGGGCGCCCGTTTTTCTATCGCTTCCATCTGGGCGATGCAGTCAGCCGCGTCGGGCGGACGGCGACTATTGCTGCGGATCCTGCGCGGTTGCGCCTTGCGCTGACGTCGTGCCAGCATTGGGAACAGGGCTGGTTCAGCGCCTATCGCGACATGGTCGAGCAGGACGTCGACGCCGTCCTGCAGGTCGGCGACTATATATATGAAAAGTCCTTTGGCAGCGGCCCGAACGTCCGCGCGTTCGGCACGCCCGACCCGCTTACGCTGGGCGATTATCGCGCGCGCCACGCGCTCTACCGCACCGATCCCGACCTTGCTGCGGCCCATGCGGCAATGCCGTTCATCGTCGCGTTCGACGATCATGAGGTCGAGAATGACTATGCCGGCGTAGATGGCGGCATCACAGCCGATCCAGCCGCCTTTCTTCGCCGCCGCGCCGCGGCCTGGCAGGCCTATTTCGAGCATATGCCGCTACGCCCTTCGGCGTGGCTGCCCGCCGACGGCGCCCTGCAACTCTATCGCCGCTTCCGCTGGGGCCGTCTTGCAACGGTGCATATGCTCGACACACGCCAGTATCGCAGCAGCCTGCCCTGTCCCGGCGAGAAGCGCGGCGGGCAGGTGGTGCGGGCTTGCGATGCGGTAGCCGACTCCCGGGCGACAATGTTGGGCGCGCGGCAGGAGGCATGGCTCGACGCGGGGCTCGCGCGCGAACGAAGTATCTGGAGCCTCGTTGCGCAGCAGACCTTGTTCTCGCGCCTCATCCTGCCGCAAGGCCCCGACGCCCGCTGGTCCGATATGTGGGACGGTTATGAGGCGGCCCGCAACCGCGTGCTGACCAGTCTCGCGCGGCCGACGGTTCGCAATGCGGTGGTGCTCGGCGGTGACGTTCATTCCTTCTGGCTCAACAATGTCCTTGCCGACTTCGGCGATCCGCGATCGAAAATCGTCGCGAGCGAGGTGGTGACGAGCTGTCTGGCCTCGCGCAATGGCCCCGCCGCCTTGTTCGACGGGGCACAGTCGCGCAACCCGCATGTCCGCTATCACGACAATCGTCATGCCGGTTATGCCCTGCTCGATATCGTGCCCCAACGGATTGACGTCGACCTGCTTGCCGTAGCTTCGCTGGTCGAACCTGCGGCGCCGAGCTTCTCGCTCGAGCGGCGCTCGATCGAAGCGGGGCGGCCGGGTTTCGCCTGACTTCGGACTGCGGCGCTTGCGCCGTTGCTTCCGGTGCAATTACCATTCGATTCTGGCCGTTTGATCGGCACCCCTTCTGCGCCGACCCTGTCCTGCAACCCGTGTCGTGCGCCCGCCGCGTCGACACGCAACGGGCAGGGGACAGACATTGCAGAGCGCCGGAGCCGTCAGCCTTGTTATCGATCGTGTAGGGGATCATCCCGGCACGTTGACGGTCATCCGCGATAGGCCGGAAATGCCGCTTGCGACCGGACAGGTCCGGCTTGCCATCGATTGTTTCAGCCTTAGCGCGAATAATCTGACCTATGCGCTGCTCGGCGATCGTCTTGGCTATTGGTCGCTTTTTCCTATGCCCGAACCATGGGGCATGGTCCCGGTGTGGGGCTTTGCAACGGTCGTCGAGACCCATCATGCGGGCGTTGCCCAGGGCGAACGGCTTTATGGCCTATGGCCGATGGCCTCGCAGGCGGTGATCGAGCCGGGGCGGATCAATGCGCGGCTGATCGTCGATAATTCGCCCCATCGACGGTCGCTTCCACCCGCCTACAACAGCTATTTCCGCGTCGCGGCGGACCCGATCCATGCGCCCGGGACCGAGGATCGGCAATCGGTCATCCGCCCGCTTTTCATCACCTCTTTCCTGCTCGACCGGCTGGTTAGGCAGACTACCGCATGGGGCAGCGACACCATGGTCGTGACCAGCGCATCGAGCAAAACCGCGCTCGGCCTTGGCTGGCTGCTGCGGCGCAATCGCCCCGGCGTCCGGACCGTCGGCCTCACATCCGAGCGCCATCGCGCCGCGGTTAACGGTCTCGGTATTTTTGATGAGGTGGCGACCTATGACGCGCTGCCGACCGTAGCCGACGCGGCGATCGTCGATTTTTCGGGGAACCAGATGGTGCTCGACCGCCTGCGTGGCCGGTCGCGGCCCGTCCATCTCTGCCGGGTCGGCATGACCCATGGGCAGGATGCGGGCGAACCGAACGCAGATACACCCGGCGAAGAATTTTTCTTCGCGCCCGACGCCATCATCGCCGCGGTGGCCGAACTCGGTCCGGCGGGCTTCGATATCGCGCTCGCCGATGCCACGCGCGATTTCATCGACGCGTCGCGAGGCTGGCTGACGATCGATGCCGTGTGCGGCGCCGATGCCGTGCGCGATGCCTGGTCGCGCGTCCGGTCCGGCCATGGCGATCCAACCTCGGCGATTGTCGCATTTTTATAATCAGAAGCAAAAACGGGAGAGAAATTATGAAGAGGAAACTCGGTTGCGGGCTGTCGCTCGCCGCATTGGCATGGGCACCATTCGCCTGGGCGCAGAGCGATGCATCGCCTGGTCAGGCGGCGGACAATGGCGGTGACATCATCGTCACCGCCACCAAGCGTTCGCAGAATCTGCAGGACGTGCCGATCGCCGTCTCGGCCTTCTCGTCCGAGCAACTCCAGAAATCGGGGATCAATGATACGCGCGAGCTGATGACGCTGGCGCCCAGCCTCAATCTGACGAGCACGACGTCGGATTCGGCCGGCGTCGTCATCCGCCTGCGCGGCGTAGGCAGCGAGGCGATCAATCCCGGGCTTGAATCGTCGGTCGCGACCTTTGTCGACGGGGTCTATCGCAGCCGCTCGAACCTCAGCCTCACCGACATTCCCGGGATCGAGCGGATCGAGGTGCTGCGCGGGCCGCAGGGAACACTGTTCGGCAAGAACACGTCGGCGGGCCTCATCAACGTCATCACCTTCGCGCCAAAGTTCGAGCCCAGCTTCGACGCGGCCGCGTCATACGGAAATTATGACCTGGTCCGGCTGAACGCGGGGGGTGGCGGGACATTGGTGCAGGGCGCCGCGGCCTTTCGCCTCGACGCGGCGTATCAGCGGCGTGACGGTTTCCTGCGCGATTTCGACAGCGGCCGGCGCTATCGCAATCGCAACCGCGTCACCCTGCGCGGCCAGCTTTTGCTCACCCCGGCCGATGACGTCGATATCCGGCTGATCGCCGACTATGGCCATCGCCGCGAAACCGGCCCCGACACCTATTCGCCGATCGTCAACGATCCCGTTTATGCCGGCATTTTTCAGGCGATGGGGTTCGGCAGCCACATCGGCCGCCAGGATCTGACGATCACGACGACGCAGAATCGCGCGTCGGTCGAGGAGACCGATCAGTGGGGGCTGTCGGGCGAATTGAACTGGGATGCGGACGGCGCCAAGCTGACATCGATCACCGGATACCGGCACTGGCGGAACGACCAGGCGCGCGAGGTCGATTATGCCGAGGCGGACCTGGTCTATATTCCGTTCAAGGCCGCCGCGCAGGCGTTCGATACCTTTACCCAGGAACTTCGGCTCGACGGCAGCGCGGGACCGGTCGACTGGATGGTCGGAGGCTTTTACAGTCATGAAAAGGCATTCGGTCGCTATGGCTATCGAGCCGGGCGCGACCTTGAGCCGTTCCTCGACCGATTGTTCGGGCCGGCGACTGGACGGGCCAACCCGATATCCTTTTATACCGGGCTACCGGTCGGGGCGAGTTATCCCGAAGGCTCGGGGGTCGGGCGCGACGATTTCCGCCAGACGTCGCGCAGCCTCTCGGTCTTCACACACAATGTCTGGCATGTCACCGACCGGCTCGACCTGATCGGCGGTCTTCGTTTCACGCGCGAGGCGAAGCGGGTCGATGTCGATATTGTCGATACGCTCAATCCGGGCTGTCAGGCGCTGATCGCGGCGGGACGAGCCGTTCCCGGCGCGACGCCGATTTCGGGAATCCAATGCCTGCAGCTCTTCGACGCGCGCTATGACGGGTCGTACACCGCGCGCAAGGTGGAGAAGGAATGGTCGGGGATCGCGACGATCAGCTATGATTTCAGCGACGCGCTCCACGGCTATGCGACGTACAGCCGCGGCTATAAGGCGGGCGGCTTTGTCCTCGATCGCGCCGGGTTCCGGCCGATCGCGATGAAATCGCCCGATGCCGTCGATCTGGCCTTCGATCCCGAACTCGCGACCAACCACGAAGCCGGGCTCAAATTCCGATCGCCGGGCGGCGGGGTGACCGTCAACGGGGCGGTCTTCTACACCCGCTTCACAGACTATCAGCTCAGCTACAACACCGGCGCGGCGCTGATCACCACCAATATCCCGCGCGTCACGGCGAAGGGCTTTGAGCTGGAACTGGGCGCCCGCCCGGCGCCCGGCTGGCAACTGGCAGCGGGCGTCACCTATGCCAGCTCGCGCTACGGCGCCATCCCGCCGGGCCCGCCCTCCAATGTCGCCGCGATTGCCGGGCGGCAACTCGCCAACGCGCCGAAATGGGTCGTCACCGGCTCGGTGGGATGGGACGATCTGGTCGCGGGCGGCAGCCTGCGTGCTTTTGTGCAACTCGACGGACGCTATCAGTCCGACGTGCTGACCGAACGGCTGCTGCGCCCGACATCGGGACAAAAGGGCTATGCGCTGTTCAATGCCCGGCTTGGTGTCGGGACACCCGACGAGCGCTGGACGCTGGAACTGTGGGCGCGCAACCTGACGGACCGGCGCACCATCGGTGCCTCGATCCCCGCGACCTTTCAGGGGGCGACGCTGGTCGGCGCACAGGGCGAACCGCGCACCTATGGCCTGACGGTGCGGACAAAATTGCGGTAGCAGTCAAAACAGGAGCCGGCGTCCGCAGCGGATGCCGGCTTCGATCCTTATCGAATTGGAAAGCCTCGACGCCTGCCGATCAGGCCGGCGCCGGCCGTCCGCCATCGCCGACGCGAAAGACCGCGGTCGCGCGGCCAATGATCCGGCTGTCGGCGGTGACCTCCGCGGATGCAAAGGAAAGCGTCCGGCCGCTTTGGGTCGCGGTGGCGCCAATCTCGATCCATTGACCCTCGCGCGCCGCGCCGAGGAAATCGACCGACAAATGCACGGTGACAAGGCTCGTGCCGTCGCTGGCTGCCAGCACACAGGCAATGCCCATCGCATTGTCGCACAGCGCCGACAGCACGCCACCGTGCAACATCGCGCGCGCATTGCAGTGCGCCGCCGCGACGCGCAGCCCGATGACAAAGCGATCGCCGTCGCGTTTCGAATAGAGCGGTTCCCATGCATCGGTCACCGGGCTGCGGCGAAAATGCCGCTCGAACCCGGCCGGTGGGTCGGCGCGCGCGCTCACCAGTCGATCCGGACCGTCGCGCCATAGGTGCGCGGCGCATTATAGGCGACCGAATAGGCGCCGAAGAGCGCGAAACTTTGGACCGCGAAGCTTTCCTTAGTGAGATTGCGTCCCCACAGCGCCAGATCCCAGCCGCTGTCCGACAGCAGACTGACGCGCGCGTTGACCAGCGTATAAGGCCGTTCCTTCAGGTAGGATGTATTCTCGGCATTCAGGAAGAAGGCGCCATTATATTTGCCATCGATCTGCAGCGCCATGTCCCAGCCGTTGCCGATGGCGAACTGATAGCGGGCCAGCAGGTTCGCCGAAAATTTGGCGGCGAGCGGAAGCTCGTTGCCGTCGAACACCGGCTGGGCAGGATCGTCGATCCGGGTGTCGATCCATGCCAGTCCCGCGCGCAGATCGAAACCGCGTGCGGGACGCAGGGTCGCGTCGATCTCCATACCGGTGACCCGCGCCCTGGCGAGGTTGCGTAGCTGGTTGAACGGCAGGCCGGTGACGGTATCGACCTGGGCGACCCGCACTTGCGGCTTGTCGAAATCATAGTGATAGACTGATCCGTTCAGGAACAGGCGCCGATCGATCAGGGTCGATTTGACCCCGATTTCATAGGCGGTCAGCACCTCTTCTTCAAAGGGTTCGAGCTGCTGGCGCGTGAAAGCGAAATCGCCATCGAAACCGCCGCTTTTGAACCCGCGACTGATGCTGCCATAGAGCAGCACCGCGTCCGACGGCTTGTAGTTGAGCCCGATCTTGCCGGAGAAGCTCTTGTAGGCTGCGTTGTCGTCGACGACTGCGGCGTCGGCCGGCGTCGAACCGAAATTGACCGGCGCGCGCGATGGAGCGAACCCGTCGTTGTAGATCCACTCCGACCGGCTCGCGAAATCCTTGTCCTCATGCGAATAGCGCAGCCCGGCGACCAGCGTCAGTCGCTCGCTCGCCTTCCACTCGGCATGGCCGTAAGCGGCTGCGCTCCACGTATCCTGCGAAAAATTGAGCTCAAGCTGGTCGGCAACGCGCCCCGCGAGCGCCGGATCGGTGAAGTTGGTGAGGGCAAGCAGCGGCGAGAGTGTGCCGAAGAAGCGCAGATCGACCTTTTCGCGCGCGCCGTACAGCCCCGCGATCCAGTAAAAGCGGCCCCCGCCATCCGACGCGAGCCGCAGTTCCTGTGAATATTGTTCGAGCCGGGTATCGCGCAGCTGGTTCAGTTCGTGATGCGGCGCGCCGTCGGTGTCGGTGAAGGCGCGCTTGCGTGCGTCGTCATAAGAGGTGATCGAGGTCAGTGTTACGCTGCCGAGATCGAATTCGCCGCGCAGCGAGGCGCCGACATTATGCTCGCGGTTTCGTCCGACGAAATCGACCCGGACGCGATAGGGGTCGCCGTCAAGATCGGTGTAGCCGAAGGCGTCGCCGCAGAAGCGCGGATCGCGAACGCCGGTGAGCGGGGTGGCTGCGCACGGCTGCGCGGCCCCGGCAATCGATGTAAAGCCGATCGAGGTCAGTGGCAGGACGTCGCCCGTCGTCTCGCCGCCGTGGAAGTTGAGCAGCAGCTTGACCGCACCATTGCCGTCATATTCGAGCAGCCCGCGCGCGGCCCAGCTTTCCTGTTCACCAGCGCGGCGCTTCGGATCGAAGAAGAGCGGACTGCGCGGCAGCGCGCTGTCGGCGGGCGTCCAGTCGTTGGTGTAATATCCGCGCGCCTGGCTGGCATAGCGGCCCGCCAGCCGGGCCTTCAGCGTCGGCGACAGTGGCCCGCTGACCGCTGCGTCCAGCGTGAGGCTGCGGTAGTTGCCATAGGAGGCCTCCGCATATCCTTCGAGCGTATCGGTTGGCCGGCGCGTCGAATAGCTGACCGCGCCGCCGGTCGTATTGCGCCCGAACAAGGTTCCTTGCGGGCCCTTCAATATCTCGACCCGGTCGGTATCGAAAATCTGGAAGCCGGTCAGGATGTTCGATCCGAGATAGACTTCGTCGAGATAGACCGCCGCCGCGGGCGCGACATTGGGAGCGAAATCCTGAACGCCGACCCCGCGGATGACAAAGGTAGGCTGACGGCCGAGGTAGCTGTAGACTTGGACGCCGGGCACCGATTCCGAAATGCGCTCGGCCGAGGTCACGCCCAGATCCTTGAGCTGGTCGCCGGTGAAGGCGGCGATGGAGACGCCGACGTCCTGAAGATTCTGGTCGCGTTTTTGCGCCGTGACGACAATCTCTTCGAGACGGTCGCCCGAGGCAGCCGGCGGTGCGGCGGTCGCCGCGCCCTGCGCTGCTGCCTGAGCCGGAATGGTCGCCAGCACGGCGCCGATACCAATACCGCTTAGAAACCTGCTTTTCATATCCGCTCTCCCCACTGCGACGAATTCGTGGCGGTTCGTCCGATTGGCAGGATGCGGGAGAACGGCCGGCGCGGCTATTGATCGGTCTGCGATTGGGATTGCGCCATGCACAATGCGATGGCCATGCGCACCGCGCAAAGCCAGTTGCAGCCTCCGCAACAAAGACGACGCGATATCGGCGCTATGGCCGTCCGGCTCCCGTTGGCGCGGGATCGGCAAGAGGAACAGCGATGACCCAGTTATTGGCTCCCGGCGTGAAGGCGCAGGATGTCGGCAAGCTCTTCGATGAGGCGGCGCACCGCTTTGCCGAGCGAACGATGATCGAATTCAATGGCTGCTCACTGTCCTTCGACGACATCGCGGCCGCGGTGACGAATGTCGCCGCGATGTTTGCCAAGCATGGCGTGGCAAAAGGCGACAGGATCGCGCTCTATTTGCCGAATACACCGCATTACCCCGTGCTGTTCTTCGCGGCGATGCGGTTGGGCGCGGTGGTCGTGAACCTGACCCCGCTCGACGCGGCGCGCGAGCTGCGCTTCAAGCTCGCCGATACCGGCGCGCGGATCGTTGCGACGCTCGACGCCGGGCCTTTTCGCAGCAACGCCGCGGCGCTGCTTGACGAAGGCGTGGTCGACCTCGTGCTGATTGGCAGCGATGGCTATTGGCAGGGTGCGGACCCCGTCGCCGCAACGACTGCGGGTATGGCGTCGCTTGATGCGATGATCGCGACCACCTCGTCCTGCCCGGCCGTCCACGTCACCGCCGATGACCTTGCGCTTATCCAATATACCGGCGGGACGACGGGCACGCCGAAGGGTGCGTTGATCACGCACGGCAATCTGGTCAGTGCGGTCGCGATGTTCGACGCCGCAATCGCGGCAACCTCGGGCTGGCGGCCGGGTCATGAACGCCATGTCGGCGTGCTGCCGCTGTTCCACATCTATGCGCTGGCAGGCGTCCTGCTCCGCGCGGTTGCCCATGGCGAAACGGTCCTGCTGCGCGACCGGTTCGATCCCGAACAGACGCTGGCCGATATCGATAGCGGCGGCGCGACCTTTTTCTTCGGGGTGCCGACCATGTTCATCGCGCTGCTCGAAACACCGAGCATTGCCGCATATGATCTGTCTTCTCTCGTTTATTGCGTGTCAGGCGGCGCGCCGCTTCCCGGTGAGGTGGCAGTGCGTCTGGCGCAGTCGATCGGCCGCCCGCTCGTTGTCGGCTGGGGGATGACCGAGACCTGCGGCGCTGGCACGCTCAGCAGGTCGGACGAAATCAATGAAGCCGCCGCGATCGGCTATCCGCTGCCGGGCGCTTCGGTCGAGATATTGTCGTTCGATGGCGAGCGTTTGCCCGTCGCGGCGGGCGAGACGGGCGAGATCGCGATCAGCGGCCCGAACGTGGTCCAAGGTTATTGGAACCGGCCCGAAGAGAGCGCGGAGGCTTTTGCTGCGGGGCGGCTTTTGACCGGCGACATGGGCTTCGTCGATGCGCGCGGCCAGATCCATCTCGTCGATCGCAAGAAGGACCTGATCATCTCGTCGGGACATAATGTCTATCCGCGGATGGTGGAGGAAGCGATTTACGAGCATCCGGCGGTTGCCGAGGCGCTCGTCTATGGAGCGGCCGACGGTTATCGCGGCGAGGTCGCAGTCGCCGCGGTCAAGCTACGGGCGGGGCAGGCGCTGGACCTCGCGCAGTTACGCGCCTTTCTTTCGGACAAGCTGGGACGGCATGAACTGCCCGCCCGGCTGGAACTCCATGACGCGCTGCCGCGAACCGCTGCCGGCAAATTGTCGCGCAAGGAACTGCGCGACGCATCGACCAAGAGAGAGGCATGACATGACGGGCTTTCAGGATTTCGCTATCGATCTGGCTTTCCCGGAGGGGCCCGTGGCGCTCGCCGACGGCAGCCTTCTTGCGGTCGAAATTCGCGGACAATGCCTGACGCGCCTCGCCGCCGATGGAAGCCGCAGCGTCGTCGCGTCGCTTCCGGGCGGGCCCAATGGCGCGGCGGTCGGTCCCGATGGCGCGATTTACGTCTGCAACAATGGCGGGTTCGAATTTGACGACGTCGACGCTTTTGGGATCAACATTCCCGTGGGCTCGGCCGCTGCCTATTCGGGCGGGTCGATCCAGAGGGTCGATCCGGCGACCGGCGACGTGACGACGCTTTACACCGAAGCCGATGGTGTGGCGCTGCGCGGGCCGAACGATCTGGTGTTCGACGATGAGGGCGGGTTCTGGTTCACCGACCACGGCAAATCTTTTCACCGCCAGCGCGACCGGGTCGGGGTGTTTTACGCCAAGGCCGACGGCAGCTTCATTCGCGAGGCGATCTTTCCGCTGGAAAACCCAAATGGCATCGGCCTGTCACCCGACGGCCGCACGCTCTATGTGGCGGAAACTTACACGTGCCAGCTGTGGGCGTTCGACATCGCGGGGCCGGGCGAGATTGCACCGCATCCCAATCTGTTCGGGCACGGCGGCCGCTTCCTCTACCGCCCCGCGGGCTTTCGCTATTTCGACAGCCTCGCGGTCGAGGAATGCGGCAATATCTGCGTAGGGACGATCGGCGAGCCGGGTATTTCGGTCATTTCTCCCGGGGGCGAACTGGTCGATTTCGTCTCGACGCCCGACCTCTTCACGACCAACATATGTTTCGGCGGCGACGATATGCGAACCGCCTATATCACCCTGTCGGGAACCGGCCGCATCGCCGCGATGCGCTGGCCGCGGTCCGGCCTGCGGTTGAACCACTCCGGCTGGTAACGCCGTTCAGGCAAATCGCGCCAGCCCCTCGTTCATCCAGTTGCGGAACTTGATGGCGTCGGGCCGACGCTGGACCGCCTCGTCCGCAAAGACGAGATAATAATCGATGCCAAGCGGCGCCTGGAAATCGCCGATCTGGACGAGGCGCCCCTGTTCGATCAGGCGATGCGCAAGGATCGGCGCGACGATCGCGACACCTAGGCCCGCCGCAGCTGCCTCGAACATCAGGAACTGCGCTTCATAATAGGTCGGCGGCGCGAGCGGCGGGCCGTCATATTTCATATTGCGCAGCCAGCGTTCCCATAGGCCCTCGGGGCGATAGATCGCCAGCCGTTCGATCCGGGCGAGATCTGAAAGGCCGGTCGGCAACGGATCGCCCGACGAGAGTGCCGGCGCCGACGCCAATATGCCGTTGATCGGGACGAGCCGGATCGCGGGCATCGATCCGATATCGCCGGGGCCGACGTAAATGGCGACGTCGGCGTGGCCGCGGCGCAGATCGTCGATGTCGCGCCCGATCCTGAGTTCGAGATTCACATCGGGATGTTTTTGCCGGAAATCGGTCAGATTGGGGATCAGCCAGCCGAGGGCGAAGGATTGCGGCACCACGACGCGCAGCGCCATGCCGCCGCGCTCCGCCTGCAAATCGACCGTGGCACGGCGGATCGAATCGATCGCCGGCTCGATCGTCCGCAGATAGCGCTCGCCGGTCCGCGACAGCGTGACCGTGCCCTTGCTGCGGACGAACAGGGCTACGCCCACAAAGGCTTCCAGCGCCTGGATACGCCGCGAAAAGGCGGATGGACTGAGCGCAAGCCGGTCCGCCGCGTCGCGAAAGCTGGCCGAACGCGTCGCAAGGATGAAGGCTTCGATCGCCTCTAGGGGAGGGGCCTGACGTCGGATGGTTCTGCTCAAGCCTCCCTCCCTTCCATCTACACCAGCAGGATCGCCGTGTGAAGCCAGTGCCTCAGCAGCCGAGCACCCATTTCTCGATCCGCTCATAATCGCGGCCCTGCGCGACCATGACATCGCCTTCGCCGGCGGTTGCGGCGGGGTCGGCGGCGGCATGGCGCGCCAGTTCGAGGCGCGCGAGCTGGTTCGAATGCACCTCGTCCGGGCCATCGGCGACCTGCGTCGTGCGCGCATAGACATAGGCCATGGTCAGCACGGTATCGGCAAAGCCGCCGCCGCCGAATGCCTGGATCGCCAAATCGACGATTTCCGCTGCCATGCGCGGAACGATGATCTTGATCATCGCGATTTCGGCGCGCGCCGCCTTGTTGCCGGCGACGTCCATCATCCACGCCGCTTTCAGCGTCATCAGGCGCGCCTGTTCGATCCGGCAGCGCGCCTCGGCAATACGGAAGCGCCACAGCGACTGGTCGGCGATAACCTCGCCGAACGTCGTGCGCTCCGACAGGCGGCGGCACAGGCGCTCCAGCGCGCGGTCGGCCACGCCGATCAGGCGCATGCAGTGATGGATGCGCCCCGGCCCCAGGCGGCCCTGGGCAATCTCGAACCCGCGGCCTTCGCCGAGCAACATGTTTTCGGCCGGCACGCGCACATCGTCGAAGATCGTTTCCATATGCCCGTGCGGCGCGTCGCTGATCCCGAAAATCGGCAGGTAGCGGCGAATATGGACGCCGGGGGTGTTGGTGGGCACCAGGATCATCGACTGGCGCGCGTGCCGGTTCGGATTGTCGGGGTCGTTCTGGCCCATCACGATCATGATCTCGCAGCGCGGATCGCCTGCGCCCGACGTCCACCATTTGCGGCCGCTGATCACATAGTCGTCGCCATCGCGGCGGATCCGCGTCCCGATGTTCGTTGCGTCGGACGAGGCAACCGCCGGCTCGGTCATCGCAAAGGCCGACCGGATCGTGCCGTCGAGCAGCGGGCGCAGCCAGCGATCCTGCTGCGCGGGCGTCCCATAACGGACGAGCACTTCCATATTGCCCGTATTGGGCGCGTCGCAATTGAAGATTTCGGGCGCCCAATAGGACCGGCCCATGATCTCGGCCAGCGGTGCATAATCGAGATTGCCAAGATTCGCCCCCAGTTCGCTGTCCGGTAGAAACAGGTTCCACAGCCCGGCGGCGCGCGCCTTGACCTTCAACTCCTCCAATATTTCCAGCGGCTGCCATTGGCGAAAATCATCGGGTTGCGCGAAAACCTGATCATAGATCGTGCGCTCGTTGGGATAGACATGCTTTTCCATGAAGGACTGCAGGCTTTCGAGCAGCGCCTTGCAGCGGTCGGAATATTCGAAGTTCACGCGATATCATCCTTTCCTGTGGGAGGTGTGCGGCCCAGACGGGCCAGTCCGGTTTCGGCCAGTTCGTCGAGCTGTCGGACCTGATCGGCGGTGAGCGAGCCAGCGGTCTGACGGTGGAAAACCCCGTGAGCGATGGCTGCGGTGCGATAGAGCGCGAAAGCGCAATAGGCGGCCCAGCCGGGCGGCAGCGGCAGTCCGATGGCTTTGCAGTAACGTGCGGCGAGGGTGGCGGGTTCGGGAATGCCGCCGCGCGCAAAACTTGTGTCGGCAAGGCCCGGCAGGATCTGGCCGCCGCGCGGCAGATCGAACGGCAAGAGGAAATAGGCAAGGTCGGCGAACGGATCGCCGAGCGTCGACAGTTCCCAGTCGAGGACCGCCGAAATCTTGCCATCCGACTGCAACAGGTTCCCGAACCGATAGTCGCCGTGCACGACGCTGGTCCGCGTCTGGCGCGGCAATGTTCGCGAAAGCACGCTGCCCAGCTCAAGCAGCGCGGGGGGCACGCAGCCGTCGCTCGCCATCTGGCCCGACCAGCGGGTGAACTGCCGCGCATTATAGTCGCCTTGCCCGCCGAAGCCGGCCAGTCCGATCGCATCGGGCGGCAGCTTGTGTAGGCTCGCCAATATGTCGATTGCCCGGTGGTAGGCCCGCGTGCGCAGCGAAGCGGCAAGGTCCGGCAGCGCGGGGTCTTCGATCGCTTCGCCATCAACCAGCGTCATCAGATAGAAGGGCGCGCCAAAATAAGAGGTGTCGGCGACGTGCAGCAGGACGCGGGGCACCGGGACCCCCGATCCTTCGAGCGCTTGCAAGACCCGCACCTCGCGGTCGATCCGGTGCGCGGAAGGTGAGCTTGCCGCGGTAGGACGGCTGCGAAGCACGAAACACCGACCCTGCGCGTACAGCAGGAATGTGGGGTTGGAACGTCCGCCGGTCAGGGCCCTGATCGTCAGCGGTCCGCGCAGCCCCTCGACGCAGGTTTCGAGCAGTTCGGTCAGCCGTGCGTCGATTTCGCGCGGCGTTGAATCTGCTGCCCTTTCCGCCTGCTGCACCATCCGGATTTCCTTTCTGGACAATCCGTAACCGCAATGCGTCTGGCGCCGGTATCGCGAACATCCCAACGCGCGTTGCGCAACGGGCAACGGCTAATTCGCCCGGTCGAGGTCCGCAGCCAAATGGCGGGCGGCGAGCAGATAGTGGCACGCGCCCCATAGATAGAGGGTAGCGATCAGGCTCAGCGCCATGCGTAAACCCGCCGCGGCCGCATCGGCTGTGCCGTCCGCCTGGATGGAGGCGAAATGGTCGCTGAGCCAGCCCGTCAACGGCGGTCCGATACCCAGCCCGACCAGGTTGACGGTGAGCAGGACGAGTGCGCTGGCGGTCGCGCGCATGCGCGTCCCGGCGAGCGACTGGACCAGCGCATAGGTCGGGCCGAGATAAAGAAATTGCGCGACGCCCGACACAGTCAGCAGCAGGACAACGGCGAGCCATTCGCCCTGCATATAGGCCGTGATCGACAGCGGCGCTGCCAGCATCAGGCCGACTGCCGGGATCCACGCTCCAAATCGCCGGTCGCGCCGCATGGCCCGGTCGACCAGCACGCCGCCCAGAAGCGTCCCGGCGCCCGCCGCAAGCCCCGAGACGAGCCCGGTCGCCGACCCGGCGGCGGCGAGTCCCATGTCGAACTGCCGCATCAGGAAAGGCGCGGTAAAGGCCAGAATGCCATATCCGGCTGTCGAGGCGACGGTAATCCCGGCGGTCAGATGGACAAAGCTGCGGCGCGATGCGAGATAGGCGATAGCCTGACCGAGCGAGGGCGGCGGCGTTGCCGCGGCGCGGCCGGTAGCGGCCTTAACCGACCGCGGATCCTTGATGACAACCAACACAATGACCGCCAGGATCAGGCCGGGGGCGCCGACCAGCATGAACGCGATGCGCCAGCCCAGCGCTTCGCCGATCGCGCCGCCCGCAACCGCGCCGAACAATATGCCCAGCGGGACGCCAAGCGAATAGATAGAGATGGCGGTGGCGCGGCGTTCGGGGGGGAAAATCTCGGACAACAGCGCGTGCGCGGGCGGCGTCCCGCCCGCTTCGCCGATGCCGACCGCGACCCGGCACAGGAAGAGCTGCAGGAAATTACTCGCAAAGCCGCACAACATCGTCATCAGCGACCAGGTCGCCAGCGCGATAGCGATGATCCGCGGCCGGTCGACGCGCTCGGCGATGCGCGCGATCGGTACGCCGAGGGTCGAATAGAACAGCGCAAAGGCGGTGCCGGAAATCAGGCCCAGCTGCGTGTCGCTCAGCCCCAGATCGTGCTTGAGCGGTTCCTGAAGGATCGAGACGATGGTGCGGTCGATGAAGTTGAAGCAATAGACCGCAAGCAGGATCGCAAGCGCCAGCCGGGGGGCGGTCGCAGGACGCGGGGCCGTCACGCGTCGCGCCATATAGCGGGGCGGCGCTCAAAAAAAGCGGCCATTGCCTCGTGAAAATCCTCCGTCCTTGCGCACAGGACCTGGTTGCGGTCTTCCATCGCGACGACTGCCTCGATCGAGGTCGCGTCGATCGCGTGACGAAGCGCCTCCTTCGACAGCCGCAGCGCGATCGGGGCGACCTTCAGCAGGCTGTCGGCCATGGCCCGTCCGGCCTCGTCGAGCGTATCGGCGTCTTCGACCAGCCGCGACACCAGCCCCAGCGTATCAGCGCGTTCCGCGTCGATGAACTTCCCCGTCAGGATGAGCAGCGATGCGACCGAAGCACCGACCAGGCGCGGCAACAAATAGCTGACGCCGATGTCGCAGCCGCCCAGTCCGACGTTCACGAAAGCGCAATTCATCCGCGTATTACGGGTGGCGATCCGGATATCGGCCGCGAGCGCCAGCGCAAATCCGGCGCCGCATACGGCGCCGTGAAGCTGGGCAATGATCGGCTGCGGGCAGCGGCGCATCTCCAGGATGAACTCGCGGTTTGCGCTCTGAATGGCGAGTTCGGCGCGAACACCAGCGTTGCCGAACCGGTGATCGGGCGGGGCTTCGTCCGAAGCCTTCAGGTCGACGCCCGCGCAAAAAGCACGGCCGGCGCCGCGCATAACGATCACCCGGATTTCATCGTCGAGGCGCTTTTCGCGAAAATATCGGGTCAGATCGCGGGCCATCGGCGGATCGATGGCGTTCAGCCGGTCCGGCCTGTCGAGGGTCAATATGTCGAGCGCGCCCGATCGCGCCACTTGAAACCCGGAATATAGGGGCGAGGCGCTCGGTCTGGTTTCATTTTCCATGCCAGCCAGCATATCCGCCCATCCCCAATTCTCGAATCCTCAGTCCGCAACGATCATTGTGTCTGGCGCAAGCGACCATTCGCGATCTTCTAATGTTGCCTTTCGCCCTTTGCTGGCTCGGAACCGTTCAGTCAGCTACCGGCCAAATGCGGCCTGATCAACGCGGCCCGAGGTAATCTTCCGCAATAGCCCTCGACACTTCATTGGCGGCAAGCTTGGTTGCGTTGTCGATATGAACATATCGCTGCGTGATGCCGCGAGGGGCGTGCCCTAAGAGCACGCAGATTGTCAGCTCGGAGAAACCGAGTTCACCCGCGATGCTTGCAAAGGTGTGCCGAAGCGTATGAAGCGTGACCCCTTCGATGTCCGCCGCGATACAAACGCGCTGCAGTATCCGGGGCAGGCCGACAAGATGGCCATCGGAAAATTCGCTCGGGAAGACATAGTCGCAGTTGTCGCGCTTTGGTTGAGACTGGATATGGGCCAGTGCGGCGGCGCCGATCGGTCGTACTTGCGGTCCGGTCTTGGTATCGGGGAACCGGACACATCCCGTTATGTCATCGACCCATGCCCATTGCAGGCCAAGGGCTTCCATCCGCCGAAACCCTGTGAGCAGGATCAGCCGGATTGCTGCGACAGCCACCGAACTCTCCGCGTCATGCTGGTTCAGCGCTTTGCCGAAGCGTTTGAGCTCATCGACCGACAGGCGCCGATCGCGTTTCACGTCCATCGATATCTTCCGCACGCCGCGCGCGGGGTTGGCATCGATCACCTTCCATCGAGCGGCCTGTTCGAAGATCGTGTGGAGCATCCCAACGGTTCGGCCAGCGACGCCAGCGCCACCGCTTGTGATGCCGCCACGGCCGTCGCGATCCTTGGCAGTCTTTCCCTCCTTTATGTCGGCCTGGAAGTGCTCGAGATCGGCGATCGACAGTTTCTCGACGGATCGATTGCCTATGAGCGGTTTGACATGTCGTTCTATCCGGCTGCGATCCAGGGCTAGGGTTGATGAAGCGATCGGCTTCCTTCTGCGCCCGAGAAGACGACCTGCCTTCGCCTCTTTCAAATACCAGTCGCACACTTCATTGACTGTCGACCCGATCGGACGAGCCAAGGCAGGATCCTCACCGGCGGCGACCGCACCCAATCGGACCTTCGCGAGATCGCGCGCCTGCTCGATTGTCATGATACCGAAGCGCCCGAGATTGATCCGGCGTTTGGTTCCTTCGCTATTGCGATACTGGACGACGAAGGTTTTGAGCCCAGAAGGCATCACTCGCACTCCAAAGCCCCTGATCTCGCTATCCCATAGGATGATCTGCTTCTCCGCTGGAGGCTCCAGCGTTTCGACCGTTCGCTTGGTCAGTTTCGCCGTTGGCATGTTCCCTCTCTCCGCACACAGGAGACAATTTTATCAAATCGCCTATGTCTCCAAATAGTCTCCAGCCGAAATCGCATTCCGGAAAAAGAGAGGATAGCCGCGCGTAGGCTAAAATCAAGAAATATAATGACAATAGTAGAAGTGGATAGCGTGGGTTAGAACGTCGTAGGCCGCACCATTTGTTGCCAAGGTTGGGGTCGAGGGTTCGAATCCCTTCGCCCGCTCCAGTTTTCTTCATATATTTTGCGTTCCGTCGCCGCCGTTCGTGGCGATACGACAAGGTCGATGCCATTTGGCGGCCAAAGCTATGGCGGCGCACGGCCATTGCGGGGCGCCCCCAATCTTGCTTACGGGCCGGGCTAGTCGCCTCGACCACCGCCTTCCGCGTGGTGTAAAGCCCCCGAACCCGCGACAGTAAAGCGATAGCGGTGGAGGCCGCGTCCTTCGCGGCGGAGCCAGCCGCGCGCGGCGGCGACATCGCCATCGTGCAGGCGGTCGACCAGCGCGTGAAAATCCGGTCCATGGTCCATGTGCCGCAGGTGTGCGACCTCGTGCGCAACCGTTGCGCGGCGTGCATGATCGGGCGCCATGATCAGCCGCCAGCTGTAGCGCAGATCGCCGTCATGGGTGCAGCTGCCCCAGCGACTGCGCGGATCGCCAACCCCGACGCGCCCGACGATCAGCCCCGCGCGCGCTGCGATGTCGCGGCTTTCGCGTTCGAGCAGGTCGAGCGCCTGCGCTTTCAGCCAGCGTTCGATGCGGCGGCCCAGCGTTTCGGCGGGTCCGCCGACCCGCAGCGCCTCCGGATCGAGCGTCACCGTCCGCGGCGCCCCGGCAACCCAGTCGATACGCCGGTGGGTGCCCATAAAGGGGATCGTGGCGCCGGGGCCGACCACAACCGGCAACGCGGCTTTGCCCACCTGTTCGGCGAGCCACGCCTGCTGCTCGCCCGCCCATTTGAGCGCCGCGCGCACATTGGCGCGGCGCGGGACGGTCAGCCGCAACTGGCCGCGCGCGGCATCGACGACCAGCCGGTAGCGCCGCGACTGGGCATGATGGACGATCCGCACCGGCCACGGCTCGTCGCCGATCCGGATGTGCGGTTCGTCGCCGTGCGGGTTAAACCACGCGTTCGACAAGATGATTTTCCAATGGTCCGGCGACGCCTTCGCCGACCGTCCAGCCGACGATCGATTCGCCCGCGCGGTGAACGGCGTCACGGTCACCGCAGACCAGATAATGCCATTCGGGCAGCGGTTCGCCTTCGGCGCGCAGCCGGTAGGCGCAAGTCTGCGGCAGCCATTCCAGATCGTCGACCTTCGATCGCGTCAGCGTCAGGCAATCGGGAACATGGCGGCGGCGATGCTTGTAATCGTTGCAACGGGCGGTCGACAGATCGAGCAGGCGGCACGCGACATTGGTCGGATAGACGCGGCCTGTGTCCTCGTCCTCCAGCTTGTGGAGACAGCATTTGCCGCAGCCGTCGCACAGCGCCTCCCATTGGCCGGCGTCGAGGCTGGCGAGCGGCGCCTCCCAGAAGGGCTGCGCCTTCGTCACGATCATTTCACCCACTTCGCCAGCTCGGCCGCGACCTTGTCGGGCGCACCATCGTCGGCGTCGGTCGACGGGTCGTCGAGCGGCAACAGCGCCAACGGCTTGCCCGCCGGGTCCATCAGAAAGGCGAGCTGGCTGTGCGCCATCAGATAACGGTCGGGCGCCGAGCCCTCGACCTTGTGATAGGTGACGACATAGGCCTTGGCGACCGCGGCGATCTGGTCGGGTGTGCCGGTCAGCCCGAGCAGCCGCGGATGATAGCGCGCCACGAACGGCTTCAACGCCTCCGCCGTGTCACGCGCCGGATCGACGGTGATGAACAGCGGCGCGATCCTGGCACCGCGCACCGGGTCGGCCTTTTCGAACTGCGCCAGGCCGCGCATCAGTTTTTGCAGGTCGACCGGGCAGATGTCGGGGCAAAAGCTGTAGCCGAAATAGATCAGGCGATATTTTCCGGCAAAATCGGTATCGCTGACGGTACGGCCATTCTGGTCGGTGAGCGTGAAGGGGCCGCCGATCCGTGCGCCTTCGAGCGGCGGGGTCGCGGGCGGGGCGTCCGCCGGCGCGCTGCACCCCGCCACCATCGCGCCGAGCGACAGGATCAGGCTTGCACGGACCAGCTGTTGTCCGATATTCGCGATGTTCATCATGCGGCCAGCCTTGGTCGGCTAACCCGCGAAAATCAACCATTCTCGTCGCCGCGCCGCGACGGAATCCGACACGAGTGATTGCACCATGGTCCGTCGCCCCCCGTTCCGCTTCGCCTTTCTGCTCGCCTGTATCGCGACCGCCACGGCGCTTCCCGGTCCGGCGCAGGCGCAATTTCGCGGCGGCTATGCCTTTCTGCAGGCGGTCGAGTCGCGCGACGGGACGAAGGCGACCGAGGCGTTGCAGGACGATTCGACCCTGATCAACAGCCGCCACCCCGACCGCGGCGAAACCGCGCTCGCCATCGTTACGAAGCGGCGCGACACGACCTGGCTGCGTTTTCTGCTCGCCAAGGGGGCCGACCCGGCGTTGGCTGACCGGCAGGGAACGACGCCGCTGATGCACGCCGCGCTGCTGAACTTTACCGACGGCGCCGAAGAATTGCTCAATGCCAAGGCACCGGTCGACCAGGCGAACCGCCGCGGCGAAACCCCGCTGATTCTGGCAGTGCAGACCAAGAATGTCGCGATGGTCCGCCTGCTGATGCGGCGCGGCGCCAACCCCGACCGCGCCGACCATGTCGCCGGCATGTCGGCACGCGATTATGCCAAGCGCGACGACCGCACCGGACAGATCGTCGCGCTGCTCGACGCCAAGAGCGACGCGCCGATGCGCGAGTTGGGGCCAAGTTTCGGGCCTGAGTGACCAGTCAATGTGATATCATGATTGACAATCACATTACGATGTGAAACATCCTGCGCATGTCCACACAACTCATCGAGCGCATCCGCGCCATTGTCGACGACGGCAGCATGTCGCGGTCGGGCCTTGCCCGCGCGGCGGGGCTGCACGCCAACAGCCTGCGCGACCTGGAATCGCCCGGCTGGAACCCCACCGCCGAAACATTGCGCAAGCTGGAAAACTGGCTCGCGCACGGCAGCGACCTGTCCCCGATGGCGACGCCCGAAGAGATTATCGCCGAGGCGCGCAACGGCCGCATGTTCATTCTGGTCGACGACGAGGACCGCGAAAATGAGGGCGATCTGGTCATCCCGGCGCAGATGGCGACCCCCGACGCGGTCAATTTCATGGCGACGCACGGCCGCGGGCTGATCTGCCTGACGCTGACCAAGGCGCGCGTCGACCAGCTGGGCCTCGAGCTGATGAGCCGCGCGAACGGCACCCGCCACGAAACCGCCTTCACCACCTCGATCGAGGCGCGCGAAGGCGTGACCACCGGCATTTCGGCCGCCGACCGCGCGCGCACCGTGTCGGTCGCGATCGACGCCAGCAAGGGCCGCGACGACATCGTCACCCCCGGCCATGTCTTTCCGCTGATCGCGCGCGACGGTGGCGTGCTGGTGCGCGCCGGGCACACCGAGGCGTCGGTCGATATCGCGCGGCTCGCCGGGCTCAACCCGTCGGGGGTGATCTGCGAGATCATGAACGACGACGGGTCGATGGCGCGGCTCGACGACCTCATTCCCTTTGCGCGGCGCCACGGGCTCAAGATCGGGACGATCGCCGACTTGATCGCCTACCGCCACCGCAACGACCGGCTGGTCGAATGCGTGTCCGACGACCCGTTCGAATCGGATTATGGCGGCGACTGGCGGCTGAAATCCTATCGCAACAAGATCGACGGCAGCGTCAATCTGGTGCTGCAAAAGGGCGCGGTCGATCCCGACGGGGTGACGCTGGTCCGCATGCACCCGGTGTCGATCTTTGACGATATCATGGGGCGCCCGGGACCGAAAAAGCGCCGCCTGCAACGCTCGATGGAAGCGATCGGCGAGGCCGGTTCGGGGCTCATCGTCATGCTGATGCGCCCGCTGCCCGGATCGGCGGCGGCCGAGGAAACGCCGCCGCCGTCGGGGGGCATGGACCTTCGCACCTATGGCATCGGCGCGCAGATCCTCGCCGACCTCGGCGTCCATGCAATGGAATTGCTGACACCGTCGCACAATAACCTCGTCGGGCTGGAGGGCTATGGCCTGTCGGTTGTCGGCGAACGCTCGATCCCCGGAGAAGCATGACATGGCGCACGTCCTGATCGTCGAAGCCCGTTTCTATTCGCACCTCAACGACATGCTGCTCGATGGCGTGCGCAGCGCGCTCGAAGCCGAAGGGCACAGCCATGAGACGGTGACGGTGCCCGGCGCGCTCGAGATTCCCGCAGCGATTTCGCTCGCCGCCGATACCGGCCGCTTCGACGCCTATGTCGCACTCGGCGTCGTCATCCGCGGCGAAACCTATCATTTCGAAGTCGTATCGAACGAAAGCGCGCGCGGCATCATGGCGCTGACCCTCGACGGCCTCGCGGTCGGCAACGGCATATTGACCGTCGAGAATGAAGAACAGGCGCTTGCGCGCGCCGACAAGACGCGCAAGGATAAGGGCGGCGAAGCGGCAAGGGCCGCGCTCGCCATGCTCGCGCTGAAGGAACAATTCGGCATTGGTTGACCGTCCGCCTCCCAGTCGCTTTTCCGTCGTCGAGCGCGGCGGGCGGCTGGTGGTGATCGACCGCGAGACCGGACAAGTGCCGCCGACCGCGGCGGAGCGCATGGAAGTTCACGATCGGAAGCTCGGTATCGAGCCGATCCGGCCCGGCCGCGCGAGCACCGCGCCCGATATGTCGGCGGGCGCGCGCGCCGAATCGGGGTTGAGCGCGCGGCCCGCCCCAAACCAGCCGCCCGCGT
>NZ_JADKYM010000014.1 GCF_015475875.1 Sphingopyxis solisilvae
CGGCCGTGGCTCTTCGGAAAATAGGGCTGAAGCCGCGCCATCTGCTCGTCCGTCAGCCAGAATAAATCGCTCAAATTCAGGCTCCTTCCCGGCCGCCTGAATCATAATCGCTACCGCAAATCAATGGGTCCTGACCCTAGCGGCGCGGGCGGGCGCCGACGAGCGGCGGCGGGGCGGCGTGAGGGTCGCAGCGGTAGTTTTCTAAGCCCCGGTAACCATATCGAAACGCGGTTTGCCTTATTTTCTCCGCGCCGGGGGGCGAGATCAACTCTTACGTTCGGAAAAATATCATGAAATCAGGCACCCGACCCCAGGTGTTGCTGGCCGCCACTGCCTCGGTCATGGCATTGACGGCCACCCCTGCCGCAGCACAGACCGGTGAAGACGACATTGTCGTCACCGGATCGCGGATCGCAAAGAGCGAATTTACCAGCGCCGACCCGATCCAGATCATCGATCCTGACAGCGCGAAATTGCAGGGACAGGTGCAACTGGCTGAGATACTGCAATCGACGCCCGCAGCGCAGGGATCGATCCAGATCACTTCGGCGCTGTCGAACCGCGTCATCGCCAATGGCGGCAACGACGTCCAGAGCGTGTCGCTACGCGGGCTGGGCGCCGAGCGGACGCTGGTGCTGATTAACGGCCGCCGCGCTGGACCGGCAGGGATCCGAGGCTCAGTCGCGCCGTTCGACCTCAATGTGCTGCCGCTGTCGGTGGTGCGGCAGGTCGAAATTCTCAAAACCGGCGCTTCATCGATCTACGGTTCGGACGCCGTCGCGGGGGTGGTCAATATATTGACCCGTAATGACCTGAATGGCGCCGAAGTCGGCGGTTTTTCATCGGTCACCGAGCATGGCGGCGGCGAAAGCTATGGCATCGATGCCAGTTTCGGCAAGACATTCGACCGCGGGCATGTGTTTGCGACGGTCGATTATTTTCGCCAGCTGAACCTGACCCGCCGCGACCGCGGTTTCCTGTTCTGCTCCGAAGAATATCTGAGGCGCGAGGCCGATGGCAGTCGCGCCGACATCGTCGATTTCCGCACCGGCAGACCGGCATGTGCCAATGCCTTGGGTAATGCGATTGTGTTCGGCGATTTTTCGGGGGCCGATCAGAACGGTTTTCCGACCTTTGGCCCCGGATTGATTGCGCCAAGCGGCCAAACGATCTTTGCCGGCCAATATGGCGCCGAGTTTGCGGCGGTCGGCATCCCGATCAATGCCTATAACCCGATCGGGGTTTTCGGTCCCGCCGACTTCTTCGGGGTCGATTTTGACGGCCCGTCGAACGGCGCGCTCAACCGCTTCAACCCGGTCGAGCAGGACTCCGACGTGTTCTCGGACGTTCGCCGGATCAGCGCCTTTGTCGATGCCGCCTATCAGGTCACCGACGGCACGACGCTGTACGGAGAATTTCTGTTCAGTAACCGCAAGTCGCTCCACAACGGCTTTCAGTCGATGTCGGTCGACCAGTTCACCGGCGCATCAATGCTGCCCTTTTTCCTCTGCAACCCGGCAGCTAACAATTGCGACCCGTTCGACATGGGCGATCCGTTCAATGCCGAATTCGGCGGGAACATCATCCTGCGCCCGCGTGTACTGGTGAAGGCGCAAAGCCAAGCCGACGTCGATTACTACCGCGGCGTACTGGGGCTGCGCGGCGAACTCGGCGGGTGGAAGTGGGATGTTCATGGCCAGCACAGTCGGTCGGACGCCAGCTATACGCAGGACGTCATCTATCAGGATGCGATCGCGTCGCAGACTTTCCGCACGCGCTCGTGCGTCGGCACGACGACCGCGATCCGTGGGGTGCCGTGCATCGACATTGATTTCACCGACCCGCGCGTGCTGCGCGGCGATTTAACCGCCGCCGAGCGCGCCTTCCTCACGGGACGCGAGACGGGGCGGACCTTGTTCAAGCAAACATCGGCCGAGGCGCTGCTGACCGGCAAGCTGGTCATGCTCCCCGCCGGGCCGGTTGGCGCCGCGTTCGGCGCCCATATCCGCCGTGACGAAATCAATGACACCCCGGGCGCGGCAACGCTGGCGGGCAATGTCGCCAATTTTACCACGTCCGGAATCACTGCCGGGCGCACCGTCTCCAGGGAGCTGTTCGGCGAGGTCGAAGTGCCGCTGCTCGAAGGCGTGCCGATGATCGCGCGGCTGACGCTCTCGGGCGCGGCGCGCTACACGCATGTCGAAGCCACCCGCCGCGACGGGGTGCAGGACAGTTTCAGCGACACGACGTGGAAGGTCGGCGCCGACTGGGCGGTGACCGACTGGCTGCGCTTTCGCGGCACATGGGGCACATCGTTCCGCGCGCCCGCGCTGTTCGAGCTGTTCCTGCAAAACCAGACCGGCTTTCTGGGCCAGCTGGACGTCGATCCGTGTATCCAGACCGCAGCGCGGCTCGCGGCAGGCGCGATCAGCCAGCGCATTTTCGACAATTGCGCCGCTGACGGCATCGGCCCCAATTATGCGGGCGGGGTCAGCCCGGTAACGATCGTGTCGGGCGGCGGTATCGGGACGCTCAGGCCCGAAGCATCGACCGCGCGCACGGTGTCGGTAATCCTGACCCCCGACCTGTCGGGCACCCTGTGGGGCGGACTCAAGGCGCGGCTCGCGGTCGATTATTTCGACATCGACGTCCGGGACGAGATCAGCTTGCTCGGCGCGAGGAATATCGTCCGCGGATGTTATGATTCCGCGGTCGCCGACGAGCCGCTGTGCGGGTTGTTCACGCGATCGACGACCGCCGGACCCGACGCGCAAAGCATCGCGGCGGTCACCGACCGCCATGTCAACATCAGCCGCCAGCGCAATCGCGGCGTCGACCTGTCGCTGGCCATCGATCAGGATATGGGCCGCCTTGGCGCGCTGGCGTTTCGCGCCCAGATGACCTGGCAGGTGAAGGACAAAGTGGCGCTGTTCCCCGGCACCGAGATCGACGACAATGGCAAGATCGGCAATCCGAAATGGGTCGGCGATTTCAGCCTTGGCTGGGCGAAGGGTGGGTGGACCTTGTTTTACGGACTCGACGTGACGGGCGCGGCGTCGAACGCGGCGGATCTGCTGCGCGCGCAGGGTGGCGATCCGTGCCGCACGTCGAGTTACCGTCCCGGCGGGCGCTTCTGCCCAGACGTCAGTGTGCCTGCGACCTTCTATCACTCGCTGTCGCTCAGCCGCGATGTTGCCGACCGGTTCCGGATTACTTTGGGGGTCGCGAACCTGTTCGACACACCGCCGCCGCAGGTTTCGACGGTGGTCACGGCAACCCCGCCGGTGATCGGGCAGGCACCGGCGTTCGGGACGCAATATGATTATCTGGGGCGGCGGTTTTTCGTTGGGGTGCGGGGGAAGATTTAGGGTCAGGACTTCTGTGGTTGCCGCCCGCGATGCAAGAGGGTTTCCCATTCCGGAGATATATAGTCAGACCGAGTCAGGGGCTCGCTCTCCGCTGTGCGTGGCGGCTGTGAACCGGTCGAGCGGCAAAATTCCGGTTTCCGCCATTGAGGCGAGCGTCCATCGGTACTTCTTCTCGGTCGCGGCCCGGCCATTGAGACGAAGGCCGCGGCCCGTCACTTCAAGCACGATGTCGTTGATATCGAGCGGCATCACCGGGACCGGGATTGCGCGCCTCCACCGTGAATGCGGGAACATCGCCGACAGTTATTTACCAAAATAGGCCGTTACCGCGTTCCTGAATTCCAGCGTCAGACGCGACGGACGCGAAACATTTGATACGGCGAACGCATATTCATGCGTGATCGGCGGATCGAACGGGCGGCTCACGAGCGGCGGGTGCATATAGGGCTTCACGAGCAGTTCGTTCAGTATCGCCATCCCGTTTCCGCGCGCGGCAAGCGCGCAGGCCGAACCATGGGTATGCGTTTCGATCGCGACCACGGGCCGCATGCCATAGGCACCGAAGGCGGCATCCACCTGGGTGCGCCAGTGACGGCCTGCACCTAGCAGGATCAGCGGATGCTGACCGATATCGGCGGGCGTCACCCTTTCGCATTCTGCAAGCGGGTGATCGTCACGCATCACGCAAACGGAACCGCTGGAGACGATCTGTTCGATCGCCAGATCGCTCTCGTCGGTCGGCAGTTTGACGAAACCGCAATCGACATAGCGCATCGCGATCATCGTTCGGGCCGTCTCGACGCTGCGCGTATCGATGTTGAATTCGACTCCCGGGAAGCACTCGCGGAAGCGCGACACGATGTCGGGAAGTATGCCCTCGGCAAAGCTCGGCGGTGCGACGATCCGTACCGTGCCCGCCGAATAGCCTGCGATATCGCGCACGAGGCTGTTGAACCGGTCGAGGCTGGCAAGGGTCAACTCGACTTCCTGGATCAGCTTGGTGCCGTCGGCGGTGGGGACCAGCTTGCCTCGGTCGCGGTAGAACAGGTCGAACCCCACTTGCGCTTCAAGCTGTGCGATGAGTCGGCTGACCGCCGGCTGCGAGAGCGACAGTTGTTTGCCGGCCGCCGTCGCCGAACCCGTCCGCATGATCTCCGCAAAAACCCGCAACGCGCGAAAACTGACATCCTTGTCGGGCTCGAGGCCGGCCGGTGCGAGCGGCTTGCGCATCGTCAGCGGGCGCCGGCCGGAACGACCGGCAGCAGGATGCGCGAGCTGTGATCGGCGCCCAGATGGATCGTGTTGGTGGCGACGACCGGTTCGAGGCCTTCGACCCGCCAGTCGGTATTGGGGTTGATGTCGAAGTGGGGGAAATTGCTGCCGGCGATCTCGACACGGATATGATGACCCGCCGCGAAGCGGTTGCTCATCGGGAAGGAGGCAATCTGCACGCGATATATATAGCCCGGTTCCATGATTTCGGGCGTCTCGAAGGAATCGCGGAACCGCATTCTCAAAAGGCCATGGGCAATATTGAGGGCATAACCATCCGGGTAGTCGGCGCTCGGCGGGTAAACATCAACGATTTTGATCATGATGTCGGTATCGACCGCGGTCGAACTGACGAAAAGTTCGGCAACCGCCTGACCCGTCAGTTCGACATCGGCCGGCAGCGGACCGGTTTCGAAGATCAGCACATCGTCCCGGTCGGCAAGTGCGCGCCTGGGTTTGCGCGAACCGAAGAAACCGGGTCCTTCGCGCTGGTCGAAGCCGCCCGCCGCCATGACCGGCGCGCCGGACGTGATCGCGCCGCCGATCGTCGGTACCGGATCATGGGGATCGTGCACAAAACGGCACGTCCCGGCAGCGGCAGGCGCGTCTTCGCGTAAACCGCCGCACGGGTGAAGATGGAAGGGCGTCATGCGCATCGCGGGCAGCGGCCACGCCGGGGCACTGCGCCAGCGCCCGCCATGATCGAGCCGTCCGCTGGGCAAGCGTCTCCCGCTGCCGCCGCCCATGGTGAAGAGATAGACCGGCTCGGGCAGCGGGTCCGCGCCTTCATCTTTCAGATGGTGGTCGAACCAGCGCTTGCGCAGCGCGATATAGTCGCCGAACAGATGGTCGAGCGTCGATTGCGGTCCAAAGTCGGCATCCCCGGAATAGGTCAGCGAGCGCTTGCCGTGCGTCCAGGGTCCGAGGATCAGCTTTACCGGCCCGCGTTTGCGCTTTGACAGGCCGACGAAATTCTCGATCGCGGTCAGTGCATAGGGGTCGTACCAGCTCGACATGTGTACCATCGGCACATCGGCGAAATCATCGTACCAGCCGCGTGCGTAGAGCCCGCGCTGCTTCCAGAAATCGCCGAAGCGGTCTTCGCGCCATTGCTCGAGAATGAAGTCCTCATATTCGGGCGCGGCGCTGATCGGCGAATGTCCGGGCCGCCATTTTTCGACCCCGATCCATTCGCGAATGTCCGCCGCCTCCAGCGCGGCCTGCCGCGCGGGGTCGGCCAGCGTCGCAGGCGCAAGCAAGGCATGCTTCTGCGCCCAGGTGAGCTGCTTGAGCTCATAGGCACCGCCTTGACGGATGCCGCTGTGATAGGCGCTCGAGAAGCCGCCGGAGTCGAGGAACATGGCCGCAAGCCCGGGCGGATCGAGGGTGGCGAGCGCTGCCTGCACATGGGCGCCATAGGACAGGCCGAGCGTCCCGATCCGGCCGTTGCACCACGGTTGGGCCATGATCCACGCAATCGTGTCGGCGCCATCCTCGGCCTCGGCGAGATATTTGCGAAATACACCTCCGGACGCATAGCGGCCACGACAGTCCTGCAGGACGAACGCATAGCCTTGCGCAGCAAAGATGCGCGCGATCTCGGGCTTGGAGCGGGGAACCTCGTCGGCAACCGAAAAATCGGCGTGGTTGGTGCCGCGCTTGTCATAAGGCGTGCGCTCGAGCAGGACCGGCTGCGCCGCCGCGTCCGCGGGAAGATAGATGTCGGTGGCAAGACGCACGCCGTCGCGCATCTGCACCATGATGTTGGGGAGAAGGACGGCGGTCATAGCGTCGGCATGATGTAGGTCGCAGGCGCGCTCGGCCCGACCGGCAATTCGAACCCGGCCCACAGGCCGATGAGGCAAAGCCCGGTCAGGCCGATCGCGGCCGAAAAGGGCAGCATCAGCGCAATCAGCGAGCCGACGCCGAAATCCTGCCGCCAGCGCTGGGCAAGCACAAGGACGAGGACGAAGTTCGATGCGACGGGGGTCACGATGTTGAAGATGGAATCGCCCATGCGATAGGCCGCGGTCGTCAATTCGGGCGACACGCCGAGGAGCATCAGCATTGGCACGACGATCGGTGCCATCGCGCTCCATTTCGCCGACGCCGAGCCGATAACGAGGTCGAAGACCGACGACATCAGCAGGAGCAGGATCAGCATGACCGGGGTGGCAAACTGCTGCGCGCGCAGCCAGTCGGCCCCGTTGATCGCCATGACCGGCCCCAGGTTCGACCAGGCAAACATCGCGATGAAATGCGCGGCAAAGAAGGAAATAACCAGAAAGGGCGTCATCGTCGTAAGACCCTCGGTCATCATCCTGACGATATCGCGGTGCGACGACACCGTTCCGGCCGCGGCGCCATAAACCCAGCCGCAGACGAGAAACAGCAGCATGAACCCCGCGACGAGCGAGGCGTAGAAGGGGCCGAACCGCGCAGGTCCTGTCGCTTCAGCGTCGACCAGCGGCGTATAGCCGGGCCACAAGGTGAAGGCGGCGAATATCAGCACGATCACCGCCGCGGCGAACCCAGCGCGACGCAGTCCCTTGCGCTGGCGGCCGTCGTCGGCCGCGTCCTCGATCTCGCCCTCGGGCGGCGTCCCGGTCCAGGCTCCCAGCCTTGGTTCGACGATGCGATCGTTCACAAACCAGGCGACCGGTATCAGGACGATCCCGAGCACAGCCGTGAAATACCAGTTGCCGAGCGGGTTGAGCATATGGTCGGGGACGAGCAGCGCTGTCGCCGATTTGGTAATGCCGAGCATCAGCACGTCGAATTGTCCGGGCAAGAGATTGGCCGCGAATGCGCCCGAGATGCCGGCATAGGCAATTGCGATTCCCGCCATCGGATGACGCCCCGCGGCGGCGAAGATGATCGCCGAAAGCGGGATCAGCACGACATAGGCCGCGTCGGCCGCCTGATGCGACAACAGGCCGATCAGGAATATTGCGGGGGACAGGAACCGGTTCGATACCCCGTGCATGGCGCGCGTCATCAGCGCGGTGAACAAGCCCGAGCGTTCGGCAACCGCGGCGCCGAGCATCACCACCAGGATCAATCCCAGCGGCGGAAAATTTGCCATTGTGTCGGGCATGGCGGTCAGCAGCTTGCCGACATTCTCGGCCGACAACAGGCTCTTGGCGGTCAAGGTTTCAGCGTTGACCGGATGGACCGCGCTCCAGCCCGCAAGCGCGGCCAGCACCGATACCGCGACCAGCAGCGCAATCAGGCCGAGGAATATAAACACCGGGTCGGGCAGGGCATTGCCCAGCCGCTCGACCCGGTCGAGCCATTTTTTCGTCTTGCCTGGCATTGTCGAGCCGCCCCGCATCGCTGTGGCCGCGCCGTTGCCGGCGCGGCCGGTCCGATTACATCTTCACCGAAAAACTGGCGTAGAGGAAGCGGCCGCGTGCGTCGTAAGTGTAGATGTCGTAATTGATCGGCGCGTTGGCGTAGGACGCCGGCGGCGCCTTGTCGAACAGGTTGTTCACGCCGAGGCTGAACCGCGCGCTATCGTCGGCGATATTGAAGCCCAGTTCGAGGTCGGTGTAGATGATCGACTTTGTCCGCGCATCCTTCACGGCATTCACGACGTCGGTCGTCGGGCCGATGTATCGACCGCGCAGCATGACATCGACCGTATCGCCGGTCCAGCCGAGCGAGGCTTGGCCTTTCCACCGCGGATAGGTCGAACGCGGCGCGTCGCCGCGACCCGCGCGCTCGTCCACGATCGGCTCGCCGCCCGCGGGGTTGGGTGCGGTGGTCTTGAACGAGTGGAGGTAGGATGCATCGATCACCGCCGAAATTCGGCCGATGCTGCTGTTGAAATCGTAGCGCAGCGTTGCGTCGACCCCGTCGGTGGTGATCGCGTTCAGATTCTGTGCGCCTTGCAGCAGCTCGAGAATCGCTCCCGTCCCGGCGTCGCGGCTGACGAGTTCGCAGAAGACACCGCCGCGCACCGCGCAAAGCTGCATGATCTGGGTCGGAGTCTGCGAGGCGATCGCATTCTTGATCTTGATCTTGTAATAATCGACGGTCAGCGACAGCCCGCGAACGCCGGTTGGCGAAACGGCGACCCCGACGCTGATCGTGTCGGCGGTTTCCGGCTTCAGGCCTGTGTTGCCGCTGATCACGCCCGGGATCAGACCGTTGAGATTGAAATTGGCCTGGTTGTAACCGGTCGGCACACCGGCACAGCCGGGCCGTCCCGGATTGGCCGAGGCACCGCCATTGCACGGGTCCACGCCCTGGAAGCTGGTCTGACGCGCGCCCTGATAGAGTTCGTTGATCGACGGGGCCCGGAACCCTTGTGAATAGGTGCCGCGCAAGAGAATGTCGTCGATCGGACGATAGCCCAGCCCCGCCTTCAGCGTCACCTTGCTTCCTACCGTCGAATAGTCCGAATAGCGGCCCGCCAGGCTGAGCTCGAGGCTTTTGGCAAAGGGCTGGTCGCGGAATATCGGCACATTGAGTTCGGCATAGGCCTCGTGAAGGTCATAGCTGCCGACCGTGGGCGTACGCGTCTGGCCCGTCGTTTTCGCGTAGAGCGCCGGGTTCAGATAGATCGGGGGTGCGTTAACGACCGGATCGGGCGCGTCGAAACCGCGGTTCTGCCGATATTCATAGCCGAGCGCGAGAGCGACGGGACCCGCGGGCAGGTCGAACAGACTCCCCGTCACGTTGAACGCGGCGTTGTAGAGCTCGGTGCGGTTATACTCGCGCGTCGTGAAGCGGATATAGGCGGCCTGCTCCGCGGTCATCGGGGCGAACAGGTTGACCGGAACGCAGCCCGCCGTTGCGGCGCAAGTCGCTGGCGACCCTAGTCCGAGGAACAGATTGTCATAGTTGATGCCGTTCTCGGCCACCGTGTCGATGCTGTTCTTCGAATAGGAGCCGAAGACGTCCCAGCGCCATTCGCCCCCGCCGATCATGAAGCTGCCATCGACTCCGACCGAGAAGCGGATCGTTTCGACATCCTGGATATTGTTGCGGTTGCCGACATCGGTCATCACCTTGCGGATACGCCACGCGCTGTTCGCGCCAAAAGTCAGCGCATTCGCCGCGGGTACGCCGTTGGCCGTGCCGAATGGGTTGAACGCCTGATTGTTCGGAATCGCGAAGCCGCGGACGGTTCCCGCCGTGCCGCCGACGTCGAGCAATACGGGCGAGAAAAGCTGGTTCGACTTGCGCCGGTTGTAGGCGCCATCCAGCCTGATCGTGACGTCGTCGGTCAGTTCATAGTCGAAACGGCCATAAACGCCGTACCGCTCCGAGGGTCCGGTCGAGTAGATGCCCTGCGCCTGCGTGTTGTACGCATCACCGGGCAGCGCGCCGACGTGAAACGCATTATCCGCGGTGTTGCCCGCGCCGATCGTCGCGCCATTGTTCAGTACGATCGGGTTGGCAGAGCTTGCGAAGCCCGCCGGGGTCCCGAAATAGGCGTTGTTCGCAAGCCCGGGCAGGATGAACAGGCCGTTGGGATTGGTGCCCACCGCGGTCTGCGGGACCAGCGTCAGCCGCGTACGATCGCGGGCGTCGGTGCGGATCGGACTTGATTTGAAATAGCTGCCCGACAGGATGATCGCGGCGCGGTCCCATGTCTTGCCGACCGTCAGCTTGCCGCCCAGCTCGGACCCGTCGCCATGGCTGGTGATGCCCGCGCGAACCGAGCCGCGCAGCCCGTCGAACGGCTGGACGGTCTTGATATTGACGACGCCCGCGATGGCATCGGCGCCATAAATGGCGGACGCGCCGTCCTTCAGGATCTCGATCCCGTCGATCATGCCCTGCGGAATGGTGTTGAGATCGACGAAGTCGCGGAAGCCGCGCTGGCCGACACCGTCGACCCAGCGATGCCCGTCGACGAGAACAAGGACGCGGTTGCCGCTGCCCTCCGCCCCGCCGAGATACCGCAGGTTTATCGAACTGGCACCGTAAGATGTTCCTTGTGTGCCGTTCGAATTGAGGCTTACCCCGGCCGAAGGCAGTTTTTGAAGCAGGTCGCCGATCGACGAGGTGCCCGATTTAGCGATGTCGTCGGAGGTGACGGTCAGGATCGGGCCGACCGAATCGGCATCCTTGCGACCGATACGCGATCCGGTGACGATGATGTCACCGCCCGCGCCCGCATCCGAGGCCATGTCTTCTTCCGCATTCTGGGCAAACGCTTGCGAGGGCCAGGCGAGCGCAGCCAGGCTGATGCCGGCGGCAGCGGCAAATTTGGCGGCGCGAGGACGCCGGGCGAAACGAGCGAATGCGATGGTCATATTGTCCCCCAAATTGCGATTCGTTCACAGCCTTAGGGCGAAGCGCGTCCCGCAAAAATATTATGACAGTCCCGGATATGTTCATAACAAAAGTGCATGACGTTGCCCCTCTTCAATCGCGCTTGGTATGGAAGGGGCAAGAGGGAGAGGGATCATGTCACCAGTCTGCCGGCTCGAACCGACCCGTCGACGCCTGCTCGCCGCCGGAATTTCTGTTGCCTTTCTGCCGGTTCTGACGGGAGCAGGGCGACGGCCGTTGCGGATCAGCCTGCTCGGCCAGGCGCTGATCAAGACCGATCTGCGCGCACTCGGCTGGGACGGCCTTGGCGAGTTTCGGAGGCTGCTCAAGGGGCGCGATGTCGTTTTCACCGATTTGGAGACGGTGATCGCGGGGCCGCTGGCCGGGAAATCGACGCGACCCGCGGACAGCGAGGTACTGCACGTCGGCGATCCTGCCGTCATCGACTGCCTGCAGGCGATCGGGGTCAATATCGTTGCGACGTCGAACAATCATGCCTGGGATCTGGACAGCGGCGGTATCCTGTCGACGATTGATGCCCTCGAGGCGCGCAAGCTCGCCTATGCGGGCACGGGCCGCGATCTTGCCGCCGCGAGTGCACCGGGCGTGCTGAACGTGCGCGAGCGGGTCGCGCTGGTATCGGCGGCCGCAGGAGCAATCCGTGAAGGCGGAGCGGCCACCGAGACCCGTCCGGGTGTCAATGAACTGCGGCGCGCATCCGAGGGGGCGCTCGCGCAAATCGATGTCGAACGCTATCTGGCGACGATCCGGATCGCCGCCGACAGCGGTGCCGTCGTCATCGCCTATCTGCACAGCCACTATTGGGAACCGCGCAAGTCGGATACGCCGACGTGGCAGCGCGACTTGGCGCGGCGCGCGGTCGATGCGGGCGCCGCGACCTTTGTCGCGCATGGCGTTCCCGAACTTCAGGGTATCGAATATTATCGCGGGGCGCCGCTCTTTCACGGCCTTGCCTCTTTCATCTTCCAATCGGAAAAGCCCGACGACGCTTATGGTCCGGAGGCATGGCAATCCGCGATTGCCGAGCTCGACGTTGTTGACGGCCGCGTCACCGCGGCGCAGCTGCTTCCGGTACAGCTTGATTTTCGCGGCATGGAGCATGGCGGAAAGCGTGTCCGGGGCAGCCCCAGGCTGGCGGTTGGGCAATCGGTCGAGGAAATCGCGGAGCGCCTCATTCGCCTGAGTGCTGCACTTGGCGGGTCGGTCCGCTTCGAGGCACCGCAGCGGTGGCGCAGGGGCGGTTTCGCGATGCAAATATCACCAATAGCGGCACGATAATCGACTGTTCCGGACGGGCAGATGCTGCACATTTTCGGCAAGATCATGCAAGGCACGGGCTACTGCTTGACAGGATTTCGTTGCAAAGACGGATTGTCGGCTCGCGACCGGATTTAACGGTTGGCGTCCCGCTCAAAAGCGGGAATTTCGGGCGCCCCGCCACCATGATCCGGTCGGCCGTTTGTTGGCCTTCCTCCCATCGCTACATCGATCATCGCGCAATAGATGCCGCATACGGCATCGTGCTGAATGTCGGCCTGCTGTTCGGCGCCGGCGCTGATCGTGGCCGGGGCCGGCTCGCGTTGGAGTCGCGCACGGTAAAGCACCGTCAACTGCTGTTCACCAGTTCAATCCACGCGGAGTATGATCGCCGCTTTTCTCCCGGGCTCTTGGCTCAATATCGATGCCGCCTGCAACAAGCCGTTTTGCCGTAAAAGGGTTGAGCAGCAGATGATCGATCCGAACGCCGGCATTGCGTTCGAAGGAATTACGCCAGTAATCCCAATAGGTATACATGGGTACATCGGGGTACAGGTGGCGGGTGGCATCGGTCCAGCCTTGCGCCAGCAATTTCTCGAAGGAAGTGTGGGCGAGCGGGTCGGCCTGCTATCGCATGCATCGCTCTGGGTTGCTGGCGATCCGCACGCGGATATTGCGGCCATTGCAAGCTTCGAGGAAATGCTTGGGTTTTGCGGCGGCTATGGACTGGCTGCACACGCAACGCTGCGGCAGATTGTCGCGCCTGCTGGTGCGCGCGCTATGGCCTGGCCAAGGGCACCCATCCGATCCGGACATGACCTCGCGCGTCCCCGGGACCATTGCGTAAAGTAGCTGCACTGTTGCCGTCGGTCATCGGGATGTTCACGCAATCTGTTTTATTCGATCGGCAAAGGACACGGTGACGTAGTTCCGTGAGACGCCATCCTCTCACATCGCTCACAGCAGCCCGAGGCGCCTTCGCGACAATATCTTCGATCGTCACCTTTGTCTGGGTTTTGCCGACCCCGGCCTCACTCGCCGTTTTCACAAAATGCCGGCCTCCAATATCGAGACGGCGCAGCAACCCCCGCCTTCCGCCCGACCCGCGCTACAGCGACGGAAGGCTGGCTTGGGGCGTGGCCTCGTCTGGTCTCGGTGGGGTTGCTATCACCGATCGGGATCTGCAGTCGTTTGTCGCAACGATCGGGCCCCGGGCACATTGCCCTCGACTACGCCGGGATGCTCGGCGGACAGGCCGCGCGCGTCATGGAAAGCCTGAAATTGCATCATGTAGAGGTAGGCGTTTTGCAGTCCATCATCGCTCGCCGGCGAAGGCCCAATGCCGCGAGCCCAGGAAGTTCACGGTCATCGCAACCGCTGATGCAATCGCCAGCGCCGCGACCGGATGGTGCTCGAGGACGGGCGGGCCAAATGCGATGCACAGCATGTAGACCGCCATGTTCACCAGGGCGCCGACGAGCTGGACGAGCACATAGCGAACCGATTGCGGCAGATGCGCCTGATCTCTTCGTTCAAAGGTCCAGATGCGGTTAAGATACCAGGTAATGCAGAGCGCCGCTGGGAAGCTGATGGCCCTTGAAAAATAGGGGCCCAGCTCCGTGGTCGCCAGCAGGATCCAGAGTGTCGTGGCGTCCGCCGCAAATCCGGCCGCTCCTGTCATGGCGAATTTTACGAATGAGCGGACGAGGCCCCCTTGCGCCTGGCGGCCGCTGCGGACCATTTCAGGCACGCTGTCCCTGCAATGTCCCGATCGGACTGAAAGGGGCACCGCCGCCTTGGCGTGCGTGGCGAAGGGCGCTTCCCCTCATTTTCTTGTTTTGGTTTTCGGGAACGAGCTCGTTTGCACAAAAGTGGCGGGCGCCCGAATTTTTGGTACGGCAATCGCGACGCCCAGATATGCCATCCGCAAGGTCTCTCGTCGGCCGCGAACCACGGTATCCAGAATCAGTCCGGCGAGTGCGAACAGAAAGGCGACGATCATCAGCGCCGAACTCAGGATGGCGGTCGGAAACCGGGGCACTTGACCGGTCCGCAGATAGGTGTCGGCTAACGGAATCGCCAAGGCGATGGAGACGATCGCCAGTGTCAGCGCGATACTCGCGAAAAAGAACAGCGGCCGCTCCTGCCGCACCAAATCGAATATGGTGGACAGGATCCTGACCCCGTCGCGATAGGTCGCCAGCTTGGAGACCGATCCCTCCGGACGCGCGAAATAGCTTGTTGCGACCTCGCCGGTCGGCATTCGCATCCTGAGGGCATGAACGCTGATTTCCGTCTCGATCTCGAAGCCGTCTGAAAAGGCGGGGAATGATTTCACAAATCGTCTCGAGAACACCCGGTATCCCGATAGAATATCACTGAAACTGCGGCCGAAGAACGCGCTGAGCGTGTAGGTCAGCAACTGGTTCCCAAGCCGGTGACCATGGCGATAGGCACCCATATCTTGCTCTTCCCGGCAGCCGACGACCATATCGAGGTGCTCGCGGATCGCCTTTTCCAACAGTATCGGCGCGGCCGCTGCGTCATAGGTGGCGTCGCCATCGGCCATGACATAATAGTCCGCCTCGATGTCGGCGAACATCCGGCGAACCACACTGCCCTTGCCCTGCATTCGCTCGGTCAGGACAGTCGCACCCTCGGCAAGGGCAATCTCGACCGTCCGGTCGGTGCTGTTGTTGTCACCGACATAGATGACCGCATCGGGTAACGCGGCACGAAAGGACCTGATTGTCCGGGCGACCGACATTTCCTCGTTATAACATGGCAAGAGGACAGCCACGTGCGACTTGAACTCAGTCATTTCGGTACCTCGCGAGCATCACGTCTCGATCCGAGCAGGATTGCGCCTGCAGCAAGGGGGAGAACCCACAGCAAGCGCGTGTTATAGCGGTTATGCGGTTTGGATAGCGCGCCTGCAATCAGCGCGTTTGCGAAGATTGTACCAAACAACAAGAACGCCGCAACGCGATGCTCGCGGCTTCGGCCGCGCGCTGCAAGCAAGAGCAGGACCGCAGCGGCCAGGAAGCTGGTCAACACGATACCGATGTTGACGAACTTCATCGGCATCTCGCCGGCAGCGGAACGGCTCAGCGCACGCTCGCGCGTATAACGGGGTGGAAGGTCACCGGTCTCGGATGGGGGGAGATTGAAGATATCAGCTTTTGCCATCAGCAACTGCCGTCCACTGGCGAGAGCGCTGTGATATATGACCTCGAAAGGATAGGCACGCAGCGTTTCCAGAGCCAGGCGACTGTCCTGATCGGCCAGTCGGCGCTGCACGGCATGCGATTCGACCGAAAACACGCCGTCGGTGGGCTCGCGGCTCCACAAGAAAGTGTCACTGTCCCGCGGCATCCGGTCCTGAAACCGGCACGCTTCCAAAGCGATTTGTGGACATTTTTCACGAAGCAATTTCAGCGCAGGTCCTTCGTTCACGAGGCGCGCGGTCAAAAATGGAGGCCGGATCGGCGGCTCTCCCAGCCGCGCCTCGACCGATGCGACAAAAATGCGCTCGCTGACGATACCGCTTGTCGCAGCGATCGCGAGGATGACGATAGCTGCGCGTTGGACTGCGCCGCCGCCGAGCAATATCAGCAGGCCAAGCCCGAGCATTCCGCCCAGGATCAGAACATTCGAGCTGTGCGACATGGCTGCAAAGCACGCGATTGAAAGCAGAGCCGACTTCTCGAAAATATTGAGCCGCCGCCACCCAATCAACGCGGAGAGTCCCATGGCAACGGCGAAACCGGTGAATATATCCGGCATCAGGAGCGAAACATAAAAGGGTAGGGAGGTGAGTGCCGCGAGGCCGGTCGCGGTCGCCAGCACCGGGATCGCGAGCCGCCTTCCATCGCCAAGACCAAGAGCCCGCAGCGTGATCCAGAGGACAAGAACAGTCAAGCCTGCCTGGATCATCACACCGCCCATGCTCCCGAACAGCACCACGAAAGGAAAGATCAGCAGACCATAATAGACCGAACGACCAAGGAGCACCGGGTGGGCCAGTTGCTGCGCCCGGGCTGCATCGTCCCCGAGCCGCTGGTGACCGGTCTGTTCGGTGCCCGCCGCGGTATCGCGAAGCAAATTGTGCCGGTCGGACCAGTCGGTCTCCCACCCGGTCAATTCATATATCGCGGAGCCCGCTCCTCGCAGATAGGCGGGGGTGTCGGGGAAGAAGAATGCTGCGCCATTGTACAGGGCCGGCCAACTGACGACCAGGAGGGCGAGCAGCAAGGACAGGCTCTGTATTGCCCTGTTCGACAAATGTGGCCGGTTGCTGTCCTGTTCCATCGCTGGTTCAGCGGCGCAGGGACGGGCGCACAAGCGCCGCTGGAATGGCCGGTGCCTCGAGGGTCACCGGCGTAAAGTGCATGATCGCTCCACCAAGGCGTCACACCCGGTGTCCATCATGGCTCTTGCCGCAGGCTATTTGGATGCCGAATCATAAACTGGCTCGTAATCAACAAGTTCAAAGTTTAGAAGTGTTCCGCTTCCACACAGCCATTCTGTGCCATTCTAGTACTTGCCCCTTTTGGCCATCTTCAACGCGCTTGCAAGGCGATCCCTTGAGACTGGCGGGTCAGCGGGCGCGACGTAGGACCGTGGCAGCCGGCATATCGAAGGCGGCGATCGCTCCCGCCGCAGAAGCGCCGAACACCGTCAAGGTGCAAATGTCCGGCAGCGAAGAATCACGCCCGCAGGCCGCGGCCTGGCAACGGTTGCGGCGTTTGGCGCGATCGTCGGGCACTGCCGACAGGCACGGCATATTCGGTCGGAAGCAGTCGAAAGAGGTGCGGCGCGTGGCCCGAACCATTGCCGACCGGATGCGCCCGCTGCGTCGCGCTTGGAACCGCGGCGGGGGCGGCAGCGACTGAGCCGCCGGGACAGGATGGACCCTGCTTGGCAAAAAGGTAGCATGTGCAGTCCGGCAAGGAAAAAGGGCGCTGACCGGGCATGACGGGAACTCTCGCGGTCGAACGCACGTTGATCGAACGTCCTGGCACGGAATTGCCAGGGACTGCGGGCCAAGGAGCGGGCGGTTAACAAGCGTCGGGATGACGGCGCTCAAGGGAGAAAATCATGTTCCGCTATGCTATTATTTTTGCCGTCGTCGCGCTCGTCGCCGCGTTGCTCGGTTTTGGCGGTATCGCCGGCCTGTCGGCTGAATTTGCCAAGATCCTGTTGATCGTAGCCGCCGTCCTGTTTGTCGTCGGCATCGTGTTTGGCCGGGGTCGTCGTACCATACCCTGACGCGCAACTGAATTTCAGCGCTCGGCGTCGATGACGCCGAGCAGCAGCGTCGCCGCGACCCGGCGGCGCTGCTGTCGCTGTGTGGTCATTCCCTGTCCGACACTGCCGGCGCGCGCAGGCACAAGGAAGCAGGCTATCACCTCCAAACGGCTCGGATCGTCGCTGCCTTCCGCGCGGCGCCATGGTGTCGCGGCGGCGCGCGGGTGACGGACCGCATGCAAGCCGCCCATGGGTTCAGATCGGACCTATTGCCGCTCTGACGCTGGCCGCGCGCACCAGCGAGCTGGTCGCTCGCCGTACGCCATCCGCCTGAAGCGGTTTGGAGTAGACGTCCCGCTGACCAATCGCGGTGCATTTGCGCCAAAGGCATTGGCTCGCGCGAGTAGCTCTCGCCACGCCCGCGCGCCATCCTCGAATTGCCTCCGTTCCGGACTCATCTCTGCGCTGTGCTAATCCGCCGTTTACCGCTCCTGGCCGACGTCACCGTCAGGGGGTGCCGTCATGTTCAGAGTGATCGAATGTATCGTTGGCCAGCATGATCTGCGGCTTGTGCTGCTGGCGGCGCTGGTATGGCTGCTGGGGAGCGCGGCGTTGTTTCTGCTGCTCAAACGGTCGATCGACTGCGTCGAGGCGCGGCGGCGGCAATGGCTCGCCATCGCTGCCGTGGCCGCCGGGGTCGGTGTCTGGGCCACGCATTTTATCTCGATGCTGGCCTATGAGGGATCGATGCCGATGCACTTCGATCCGGCGCTGACCGCGCTTTCGGTGGCGATCGCGATCATTGCCTTCTGGGCCGCCTTCCTCGCTGCGGGCCGTCATTTCTCGATCCTGCGCTGCCATGCCGCGGGTGTCCTCGCCGCGCTCGGCGTATCGGCGATGCATTTTACCGGGATGCAGGCGATCGTGGCGCCGGCAGTCATCCGCGTCGATATGCCGGCGGTGATCGTGGCCTTCCTGCTCCTGGCGGCCTGTTTCGTGACCGCCTTCATTCTTTTCGGGAGGCTTCGCGACCCGGTGCGCATCGCCTTACCCGCTCTATTTGCACTGCTGGGGGTCGTCATCCTCCACTACACGGCCATGTCGGCAACCATATTGGCGCCCGATCCGTCGCGCGGGATTGGGACCGCCGATGCCAGCGACGGCTGGCTGGTCGTTGCCATCACGGTTGCCACGGTCGGTCTTATCGTGTGCGTCCTCGTCGGCGCCTTCCTCGACCGGATGGTGACCGACCTTCGGGGCTTCGCCGATGCGACGCTCGAGGGGATCGCCATCTTGAGCGGCGGCCGGATTATCGAGGCGAACGGCCAGCTCGCGCGTCTGCTCGGGGTCGAGGCGGCGACGCTCGTCGGGTCGGACCCCGGGCGCTGGTTCACGACCGCCGACGGGCTCGCAATTCCGTCGCTGCGCGGCGAGCCCGCCGAAGCGACGCTCACCGGCAGCGGAGATGACGGCCAGATTGTCGAGATTGCGGCGCATGCGGTCGAATATCGCGGCAAGGCCTGCCAGGTTCTCGCCGTGCGCGACCTCACGGCGCGCAAGCGCGCCGAACTGCAGGTCGAACATCTTGCCGCCCATGACGCGCTGACCGGCCTTCCCAACCGGATGCGCTTTACCGCTGTCCTCGACAATCTGGTCCGGAGCGGGGAGAGTTTTGCGCTGCTCGCGCTCGATCTTGATCGCTTCAAGGCGGTCAACGATATCTTCGGTCATGCCGCGGGCGATGCGATCCTGTGCCGCGTCGCTGCGCTGCTGCGCGCGGCCGTTGACGAGAAGGATCTTGTCGCGCGGATCGGCGGCGACGAATTTCTCATCCTCCAGCGTAACATCGCGAGCGACGCCGACGCACAGGCGCTTGTGCGCCGCCTGTTTGCCGATTTTGCGGCCGAGATGGACATCACCCGCGATCCGATGGCGGTCGGGGTCAGTATCGGCGTTGCCCTGTTCCCGACCGATGCCGATTGCGGCGAGCGGCTGCGCCACAATGCCGATGTCGCGCTTTACCGCGCCAAGGAGCGCGGCCGCGGCACCGCCTGCTTCTTCGATCTCGAGATGGACCGCCAGGTTCGCGAGCGGCGCGAGCTCGAGCATGACCTGCGGCATGCCATCACCCGCGGCCAGCTCAGCCTGTTGTTCCAGCCGCTCGTCGCGACCGAGGGCGGGACGATCGTGGGATATGAGGCGCTGCTGCGCTGGGCGCATCCGCGGCGCGGCTCGGTCCCGCCCGAAGTCTTTGTACCGATCGCCGAGGATGTCGGCGCGATCATTCCCATTGGCGAATGGGTGCTGCACCAGGCATGCCGCGCCGCGATGCAATGGCCCGAGCATGTCAGCGTCGCGGTCAATGTCTCGGCGGTACAGTTCCAGCTCCCCAATCTCGCCGCAGTGGTCGAGGAAGCACTGCGGCGCAGCGGGCTTGCGGCGGGGCGCCTCGAGATCGAAATCACCGAAAGCGTGATGCTGCGCGACCGCGCCGAGGCGCTGGCCACGATGTACCGGCTCAAGGCACTTGGCGTGCGTATCGTGATGGACGATTTCGGGACCGGATATTCATCGCTCTCGAACCTCCAGGCCTTTCCCTTCGACAAGATCAAGATCGACCGCAGCTTTGTGAGCCATGTGACCGACGATGAATCGGCGCGCTCGATCATCCGCGCGATCGTCGGACTCGGGCGCAGTCTCGACCTGCCCGTGGTCGCCGAGGGGGTCGAGACCGAAGAGCAGCGCCGGATGGTGCTTGAGGAAGGCTGCCCGCAAGCGCAAGGCTTCCTGTTCGGCGCGCCCGCCGCGGCCATCGTCGGAGCGCCGCGCTTTCTGCGGGTCGTGGGCGAATAGGGTCTGCGCTTCACTTCGCGCGCGAATATATCGGCAGATGCTCGCCCGGCCGCCTCGCGGCGGCGACTATTCCGTTTCGGTCGTTCGTGAAAAGCTCGGGGCCTCCCTTTCAGTTTCGCTGCGGAGATGGGCGGTCATGCGCTCGAGGCCCTGTTCGGTGAGCAGGACATGGACCACGCGCTGGTCCTCGCGCGAACGCACGCGGGTTACCAGTCCTGCCGAACGGAGTTTGCCGATCCAACGCAGCGCGGTCGTTTGCGGTACGGCCGCGGCAATACAGAGACTGTGACTGCTGACCTGCTTGCCGCGGTGGTGATGGACGAACAGGTCGAGGAGCATGTCCCAGGCGGGGTCGGCAAAGAGTGCGCCGCCGAACCGCGCGTCACGGCGGCGGCGGCGGGCATATTCGGCCTCCGCCGCTGCCGCCAGCAGTGCGCCGTCGTCGTTGCCGTGCCCGCGAGCGCAGGCCGCCGCCTTGCATCGCAGATATCCGGCCCCGGCGACCTCGGCCTTGCCTGCAAAGTGGGTGGCAGCGGCCGCGATATGATCGGGCGTGCCGCTCACAGCAGGCCTCGTTCGCGCATGCTGACGATCGCGCCGGCGCCGACGATGAGGTGGTCCAGAAGGACGATGTCGACCGCGCGCGTCAGCCGTGCGATCCGCCGTGTATATCGTATGTCGGCGGAACTCGGTTCGGCCGAGCCCGAGGGGTGGTTATGGGCGAGCAGAATGCCGTGGGCGCCGACGTCGAAGGCGCGGCTCAGCAGCAGGCGCAAACTGACATGGGCAGCGCCGGGCGAGCCGGTGGCGATCCGCTCGTCGGCGAGATAGCCCCATTCGCCGGTAACGAAGGTGACGTGGACGGATTCATTGGGCGATGATCCGATGACGAGGCGCAGAAAGTCGCGATATTGCGGATCGCGGGGCGAGACCGCGGTCCGCCTTATATCTTCACGCAGTCCGGCCTCGACGAGGCGCCGCGCCGCCACCAGCGCGGGGACGAGATCGGCATCCTTGCCGAGCGCGGCGGCGAGCTGTTCGCCGGGCGCCGCGAGCGCACGCCCGAGGCCGCCGAAATGGCCGATCAGCCGGTCGGCCGCGACCGCGGCGCGGGCGCCTGCGAGCGGGGCGAGGAGTTCCGCCACGATCTGTACGGCCCGAGGGTCTTCGCCCGTCGGGCATGGGTGGCGATCCCCCCGGCAAGGATCAGCAGGATGATGTAATAGGGGCCGTAGCTCATCAGCCCGTAGGCGAGCATCGGCAGCACCTCGGTCAGATCGCGCGCGAAATGCGAGAGGAGGGAGACCAGTTGGAAGGCCGCGAGCCATAGGGGATACACCCTGTTTGCACCGAGCGCGACGGCGATAAATGCCGCCGCCACGCTGGCGTCCATGACAAGATGACCGGTGTCGACGGTCTCGAAGACCGGGTAGCGAACGAGGATATGATAGATCGGATCGACAAGGGTCACGAGAACAAGCGCCGCGGCGCAGACTTTCTCCGGGCCGGCGCCCCAGCGCAGCGCAGCGGCGCCGAGGAGACCGACCAACGTGAAATTAACGTACATGAGAATGTCCACGGCGAAGCTGTGCGCTCCGCCCGTCGCGGCGTCAAGGATCAGGCTGCGGCCTGCACCGGCTCGCTGTCCTCGGCAAAGGTCAGCGTCACTTCATGGCCGGGGCCGCCGGTAATCTGGACCCGCGCCTCATTGAGCGCATTGTGCGAGCGGAACACATCATTTGCCGAGCTGATGTCCGACTGGATCGCCCGACCGAGGCGCACGATGGCATCCTGGCCGATATGCGGGGCCGGGATATCCTCGACCTGGCGAGCGCGCAGGATCGAGCTCAATACCTCGAGTTTGGCGAGCAGGCTTTCGTCCGCCTTGGCCTCGGCCGAACGGATCTGGTGGCGGATGCGCGCCATATAGGCGGGTACCGCTGTGTTGGTGGCTGTCATGTCCAATTCCCCCCCGTCGCGCAGCCCGCGCGCGCGCCGTTGCTTGCCTAGTGCCGGGGCCGGCTAGCCGATCGCATCCGCGAGCGCCCTGGCCGCTGCAAGTATGAGCACCAGGGAGGCGATGATCGCGGCCAGAAGGATCGCGATGACCGCACCGCGGGTGAGGGTGGCATTGTTGCCGTCGAGCACCCCGGGGACGATGCGCGGTTCGTCTCGCGGCTTCCAGGGCGCCTCGATCGACATGACGACCGGGTCCTCGAACGCAGCATAGCAGGCCTCGCTGTCCCGCTGCGGAATTGGCGCGGTTGGGGGCGTTTCGGCCAGTTGTAGAATTTGCCGTCCGCTTTCTACACATGGCGCCGCGGCGGTCGTTTCATTCCGGCCGCGCGGTCCGGCGGCGTCGGCCCGGTCCACCCAGAGGCGGTAGCGTCGAATGACCTCGTGCCGGGTCACCCCGCCGAGCCGGGCGCGCACGACCTCGATGCGGCGGTTGACCGATGTTTCCGAAATGCCGAGTGTGGAGGCAATCTCCTTGCTTGTGCGCGCGTGGAGCAGCTGGTCGAGCACGGCCTTTTGCCGTTCGGTCAGGAAGAGGAAGTCGCTCGTCGGTTTTCGGGGTGGCAGCATCGGTTCAGCCGGGTCACTCGGTCATCGCAGGAAGCCGATACGCGGCCGACGGTCGGCACCGGGGCGGATCGCCGCTGCCGCAGCAGCAGGCGCCGCGCCCGCGGCACAGAGCCGCGACGTTGGAGGAAATCGGGAGAAACCAGGCGGGGTTTGGGCAGTCCGGGCGGCTTGAGCGGCATGTGAGCATATTGGCGATCGCAAGTCTTTCTGGCCCCGGCACCACCCCGCCGGCTCGCCGATTGTTAGCCGATGTCCCGCCCGGGAGGGAGTGAAATGCGACCAGATCATTGCCAGACTGACAGCATCGTCAGACCGTGGTGGCGCAGGTCCGCTTCGCGCGGCGACCAATGGTGCCGGACGGGAAGAATCTCGTCAGTGGCGGCTGCCGCTGACCGCATCGAAATAGGCGTCGAGACCGCTGCGCGCTGCGTCGGTCAGCATGAGGAAGATCCGGCGCCCGTCGGCGGGGTCGCGGCAGCGGCTGATATAGCCTTCGCCGGTGAGGCTCTCGATCGCGCGCAGGGCGGTGGTGGACGGCACCGCAGCCGCAAGGCACAGGCTCGAGACGCAGACCTTCTTGCCTTCATAGGCCGCGGCATAGAGGTCGAGCAGCATGTCCCAGGCCGGTTCGCCGAACAGCGATGCCGGCAGATGTTCGGTGCGCATGCGGCGCAGCCGGATCATCTCGCGCGCTTGCGCGGCGCGCCCTTGCGGAAATCCTGTCGGCGCCGGTGAAGGCTCGTGCGGGGGAATTGGCGGCGCGAGGTGCGGGGGAGAGGAAAGGAAGGGCGCCGCGCGGGCCATCAGTTCGGCGGCATCGCCGCCGGGTCCGGCGGCTGCGCGCCCCGCCGCGGCTTCCGCCTCGATCCCTCCGGACTTCGGGCGCTCGCGCAGCAGTTGTTCCAGCGCGATGATGAGCGCCCCGATCTGCTGCTCGTCGACCTCGGTCCCGGACCTGCGGGAGGGAGGATATGCGTCGTTTGCCCGCCCCATATTTGTCCCCTTCGACAGGAAGATGACGACGCGATTATTGCCCGATTTAGGCCGGAACGGAAGGTAATTGATCCGAAATGGATCGGATTTCCGCTACGGCATTCATTCGTCTGGATATTTTAGAACTCGATATCGACACGCAGCGTGTCGCTATAGGCTCCCGCCGGCGGGGTCGCCTGGCCGGGGTCGATCAGGGCGCGGTAGGTAAAGCCCTGGAGCGTCACGGAATCGTGGATGCCGGGGTTGAGATCGGCTGCAAGGCTCGAACGCCGCGCCGCGCCCACAGCGCCCCAGCGATCGGGCGAGGTGGCTGATTTGAATATTTCATAGGCAAGATAATGGCCGCCGCCCTGCATGCGCCGCGTCGCGCCGCTCGGGTGCGATCCATTGTCGAGGCCCACAGTATAGGCAGCCCCCGCCGAGCAGCGGATCTGGATCGTCTGGGTCACCGGATCGAAGCTGCCGGCAAGCGGCGCTGCTCCGAAGTTGATCGCCGGTGCCTGGATCAGGCAGTCATTCTCGACCTCGAGGAGAATATTGACCTGGACCGGCGCGCCCGAGCCCCAGTTGGTGACCGGCCCGACGAGCGGCCTGACGAATCCAGGGCTGCTCGAATGCGCGAGGCACAAGGCGACGCCAAGCGAACAAACCGAATAATACCAGCGAATGGCAAGGCTCCCCGTATAACTTCCTGCCCGCAGCGCAGCGGTCGGTGCGGTGCGGATGTAGACCGGGATGCTGTTGCTGGTGCCCGAAAACAGGCTGAGGACGCTGATCGAGGAGAGATTGACGAAATTGCCGGCAACCAGCGCCGGGCCGCCCGGCGACAGCGACGCCTCGAACGGCAGGCTGCTGCCGCCGGGGCCGGTCAGCTGGAAACTCGAACTGTCGACCTGCATCGCGACATAATGCGCCGAGAGCAGCGCCAGCGTCACGTTGCAGGCAAGGCCCGCCGAACCGCTGCCGGTGAGCGGCGCCGCGGCGACGGCATAGCTGCTGTGACTGCCAAGATTGGTCGACGCGCCAGCGAGCGTGCAAGCCGCGGCCGGGGCAGCGGTGAGCGAGAGCCCTAGCGCGGCGATGCCGGGCAGCCAGCGACGCGTCGCCGCAGCGAGGCGGATCGCGGCTGGAGGGTAGCGGTTTGGCCGGACGGCTATCCGAGCGGCGCGGCGGCCGTGCCCGGCAGTTTTCCGCGTGGCCGCGCGGCAGGCAGGGGTCACCGGCATCGATATTCTCCAAGATCGCGGACGGCGCCCGCTGCGGCGACGCCCGGCGGGTGCGCGTCGCCGACGGGGGCGCAGCGCCTGCCGTCGGCAAGCTCCCATTCCGGCGCGGCGCCGGGAGGAAGATCGTCGAGGTAGACGAGGCCGTCCCACGCCACGACCGCGTTGCCGCTGCCTGCGGTGACGGCGCTTCCGGCTGCGACAAACTCGCCCGAGGCATCGCGAAGAACGGCCTTGGCCGGGTGCAGGCGGGTGACGGGAAATCGCACCACATGCCCGCCGCCGCGCGCGACGGCCACGCGCTCGCTGACCTTCGGCACCGCAACGTCGGCGGGGAGGTCGAGCGGGTCGATTGCATAAAGCGCCGGATAATAGGCCGCCGCCCAGGGAATGAGCAGCTTGCCGACCCGGTTGGTGCGCCCGGCAAGCTGGTTTTCATAGCGCACCGGTATTTCGGGGGTGCCGTCGGTCGACACGATGACAAACGCATCGGCGACCCGGTTGGCAGCAAAAAGGCTGTTGTCCATGAAGATGAGCGACCCGCTTGCGCCCGCCCAATAGACCGCGCTGTCGGCGCCATAGGCGCCGGCGCGCAGGAGCACCGGATCGCCCCGCCACGCGATATCGCCGCGCAGCGCGAGCGCGTCGCCGTCGCCGATCGCGCTGGCGCTCCAGCCAAGGCCGCCGGCGCTGGGCACGGCGCGGCTGTAATCGCCCCGCCAGCTCTGGCCACCGCGGCCGTCGTCGATCCAGCCGGCGGCCAGCATGCCGCGGCGCGCGCCGAGCGGCAGCGAGAAGGAGAGCGCGCCCGACCAGCGCTTCTCCTCGAAGTCGCGCGACGCGCTGGCGTGCAGCCGGCTGCCGCCGACGAGCGGCAGCGCAAAGGAAGCGTTCGCCAGCCGGACCGCGGCTTGTCCCTCCTCCTCGACCGCAAAATAACCAAAGCCCAGCGTACCGGCCGTGCCCATCGAGACGCTGAGGGTTGCCGCGCTCACCGTCCGCGCGCCGCCGCGGGCGGGCAAGTCGATGAGGCCGAGGTCGCGGTAAGCGGCGCTCTGCCGGCTCCGGCGCAGCGCGAGCGAGAAGAGCCGCGCCTGATATTCGTAGCCGAGCGTCCACTGCGCGCCGTCGCCGGTTTTTGAGCCATCGCCGCTACGGCGAAAGGAGCGGCTGTACGAGCCGCTGACCACGCCGCCATTGCCGAGCCTGGCGATGGCGCCGCCGCCGGCCAGCTGCATGTCGTCCGCGATCTCGGCGCGGACTTCGAGCGTGACCGCGCTGCTCACCCCGTGGCGGAGCGAGGCGGTTGCCGCGACGCCGCCATAGGCAAAGCTGCGGCGGCCATAAGATTCGCGAAAGGCGCCCGCGGCAACGGCGAAATCGGTGAGCCCGGGACGGAGCAGCGCGCTCGACACATAAAAGGGCGCCGACGTCTCGATGGTGCGGCCATGCAGATCGGTGACGAGAAGCTTTGCTTCGCCTGCGCCACTGATCGGGACGAGACTGTCGATCAGGAAGGGACCGGGAGCAACCGTGCCGCCGCCGATGCGCTGGCCGCCGACGACGAGATCGACGGTAGAGGGCAGCGCGGCATTCCCCGCAAATTCGGGAAGCGGATAGGTGATGATGTCGGGACGGACCGCAAAATCGCGGCTGACCTGCAGCCCTCCGAGCCGCACCGCCGACGCCCAGGGCAGCGACCGGGTGATGAGATCGCCCGCTTCGATCGTCACGGCGGTCGTCTCGTCGCTGCGGCGCCAGCTGCTGTCATAACGGGTGTAGCGCGTGCCGCCGCCGCTGCGCAGCATGGCGGTCGTCGAGAAGGCGCCCGCGCCGCTGAACAGCCGGACCTCGTGGAACAGCGTAGCCGTCGTCTTCTGCCCTGCACCGCCGCTGACATAGCTGTCGTAGTTGAGCAGCGCGCCCATGTCATAGCGGGCCGGCTCGAAGCGGCGCCGCTCTTTCCTGCCGAGGCGCTGGCCGGGGAAATAGCGCGGTGCCGCCTCGATCCTCAGCTGCTGGCGCGGCGCGTCATAGGCAGCGCTGACGTCGGCGAGATCCTCGATCGCGATTGTCTCGGTGCGGCCATCGAGAAGAAGGCCGGCCTTCTGCAGGTCGGCGCGATCGAGTTCGGTGCGCCCGGCGGCGAGGCGGACCCCGGCGATGACACCAGTGCGGCGCGCATTGACGATCAGTTCGAGAAAAAGGTGCTGCGCCTCGGCCGCGATATTTGCATCGCTTTCGGCCCCGGCAGCGGTTTCGGAACCGGTGTCGCGGTCGCCAGGGCCGCCGCGGGGGGCGACCGGAAGGGACGGGGGCGGGGGAAGCTCGCCGAAACCTGGCGATGCTGCCGCCGCGGCGGCGTCCGCGGGCGGCGACAGCAGCGCGGCGGCAAGTGCGGCCGCCGCCGTGGCGGCGCGGAGCGGCAGGGGCGAGGCGCTTGCCTGTCGCACCGGTTCATTCCCCGGCGCGGTTTCCGGGTGACAGGCCATCGGGTGCCCGGCCATCGGGCTGCCGATCATCCGCGCTCGGCCGCGCCGGCACCGGGGCATTTGGCAGCGGCTCCTTGCTTCGCGGGCGAACCGGGGACAGTGGGACCGGGGCGGCCGGGAGCGCGTTGACTGAAGCGGCGAGATTGCCTGCGGGATCGGCGCCGCGCGGCAGCGGCCAGCGCATCGTCTCGCCGGCGAGCACATAGCCCAGCAGTCCCTCGGCGAGCGGGAGGCGGCGGGCGCCGCTTTCAATGGCGACATCGGTGAGGCGGGCATGGCGCTCGCCCGCATTGTGGATCTCGGCAAAGGCCTCGTCGCCCTCGACGCCGCGGCGCCAGGCGAGACGCGGCGCGGCGCGGTCGCCGCCCGCCGCGGCAGCGCTGCCTGCGCCGCGGACGAAGAGCGGCAGCGAATAGCGCATGCGAAAGGCGATCGCGGCGCCCGGCGGTGCGGCCGCCGCGGCGGGGGCGGGGATCTCGTCGACTATGATCCGGTAGGCGGCTTCGAAGCGCGGCGGCGGCGCGCCGAGCCGGGTCACGCGGACGAGCTGCTTTGCGCCGGGCGCAATGGTCACAACCGGCGGCGTGGCGACGACATCGCCCTGTTCGGCGTAGAGGTTCTTGCCCTCGCGCTGCGCCCAGGCAAAGACCCGGACCTGCAGCGTGACCGTTGTCTTGCCGGGATTTTCGAGCCACAGCGCGCCGGCCCTGCGATCGGCCTCGATGACGGGATGGACCGGCCAGATCAGGACCGCGCCCGGCCGCCGCGCCGCCGCCGGAGCGGCGAGGGGGCCGAGGAGCAGGAGCGCGAGGGCGAGCAGCGCCATCGACGCCCGCAGCAGGGGGTGCCGCGAGACGGTACGGCCTACCATGTCAGCGTCACGGTGAGCCGGTCGTCGTAGACCCCCGGCGCGAGCCCGCCCGGCAGGGTGAGCAAGGCATGGAGCGGTAGCCTTACATCCTCTGCATTGGCTGCGTCGACCGCCACCCCGGTCACCCCGCCGATCGCGATCGGCTGGCTGCACGCGGCATCGCGGCACAGCTGGTAGGCGATGCGCGCGGAGGCGTCGCCGCCGCGCTGGAGATGGCGCTGGCCGCTTGCCGCGTGGCTGCCGCCATCGACCGTCATCGAAAGACCAAGCCCCGGGGTGCAGCGCAGCCGGATCGCCTGCGCCGCAGTGGTCGTGGCGCTGTGGGTGGCGGTCGAGAGGCTGGAATCGGTGCCGAAGTCGAGCGTTCCGATCAATCCGGCATCGCCCGCGCCGCCGAGCCCATCGACCCGGCAGCCGGGCTCGATGCTGGCGCTGACGTCGAACTGCGCACTGGTCTCGGCGCGCGCCGGCAAGGAAAGGCCGCCCCCGCTCGCGACCAAAACGAGGAGGGCGGCCAGGAACCGGCGCATTTTTGCACTGTGGGTTTGCATGGGTAGGACCATGATCATGCGCCGGGAGGGAATTTGCGTCTAAAGCTCGAGCAGGACGGTGATCGTGTCGCCGTAGCTGCCTGGCGTGAGCCCGGCCTCGCCAAAGGCGCGGCCATAGATATTCACGCTCTGGACCGCGCCGGTCGGCGCGAGCGCGACGCTGCCGCCGATCGGAATGACCGTGGTGCGGCCCGCATCCGAATAGAGATTATAGGTGACGAACTGGCCCGGCGCGGCGCTGTGTGCCATCGCGCGGGCGCCGGCGCCGCTGCCCTCGCCGTCATTCTCGCCGCCCTGGAAGCGCAGCGTCGGCGCAATGCCCGGGCTGCACTGGATCTGCATCGCCCCGCCGCCGCTCAATATCTCCCCGTCGGCAGTGGTGAAGAGGCTGTTGTGGGTGCCAAAATCGATCGTGCCGAAATCGGCATTGCCCGCGCCGTCGCCCAGATTCTGGCCGTTGATGATACAGCCTGCCTCGAGCGTGATCGTGGCATCGACGCTACCGCTGATATCGGCGCGGGCCGGGGTCGTGGTAAGTGTGGCGACAAGGGCGGCGGTTGCCAGCGCGAAATTGTTGGTGGGTCGCATATCAAACACTCCGGATATCGCATCGATTATTCAATAGAATCGAGATACGATTTCGACAGATGCGATGATAACGTCTATCCGTTAACAATATATGTGTGTCAAAATGACAAATACTGTATATATTATTCGATATAAACAGTAATAACTGCACAGATACTTTATCTGCACAGCGAGGGCGCGAGGCGCCAGATTGAGACGATCCTTCTACCCTCGTCGCGATCCCGTGTCGCGCCCAGGTGAATCCGCTTCGGACAGGCATGGTACGCCAGCGGCTTGTTGTCGCATCTCGCGGGCGACGCGCGCGGCGCGTCGCGACCCTCGGCGGGCAGCGAGAGCGTTGAAAATTCACCGCAAGACAGAGATTTTTCACCAGGCGGGCGCTGCGGTGCCGCGAGCGTCGCGCTTGGACGGAAATGCTCCGATCCGGACTCGATTGTCGCCAGGGCGACGGGACGCCGGCGCTCGAACCATTTGCCGGTTGCGATGCGCGCCAATGGGCGTGCAGGTGTCGCATGACCGCGGCGCGCGCGGACCGGATGGCAAGAGGGGCCATCGTCAACAGGCGCGGCGCCAGCGGACGCAAAATTTTTGACAAGCGGGCGCTGCCCGTGACAGGAGCAGGGCGAAGCCGTGAAACGAGCGGGGTTGCAGGGCAGTGCGGGATCCGACACCGCTGGCGCGCAGGGGGATATGGGCATGATGGGCAATTGCGCCGATGACTGAGGGACAATCCTTCGTCGATCTGTACGACATTCTGCATGTCGACCCGGGCTGTGACGACAAGACACTCGAGGCCGCTTACCGCTTTCTTGCCAAATTATATCATCCCGATCGCAAGGAAACCGCGGACAGCGAAAAGTTCAACGAGGTGATCGAAGCCTATCGGCAGTTGCGCGACGTCGACCGGCGCGCCGAATATGACGCGCTTTACGCCGAGCATGGCCGCTACCGCCATTCGCAGCGCTTTCGCGACAGCCGCGCTGCATCACCCGACCAGTCGGCGGTGAGCGACGCGGCGGCGCATGCGAAAATCCTGCGCTTCCTTTACGACAGCCGCCGCAAGAATGCGCAGAGTGCCGGCGTTGCCGGCTTCTATGTCCAGGAGATGCTCGGCTGCAGCGACGAGCAGTTCGAATTCTATCGCTGGTACCTGCTGGCGAAAGGTTACATCGAGACGAACGAACAGGGTGGGCTCGCGATCACCGTCGAGGGGGTCGATAAGATCATCGCCGAATCGCGCCAGGCCGTCGAGGAGATGCGCCTGATCGCGCAGGCCGCGCCGACGGCCGACTGATATATGCGCTGCGGGGCTCGCCTTGGCGCGCGTACGCCCCCGGCAGGGGGTCGCTTTCGGAGACGGGGATGCTGGCGATGCGGGGGTCCACAGGAGGGCGCGATTTGCTGCCGCTCCCTCCCGAGCACCGCCAGCGACTCCGCTGATAGGATGCCGCGCGCCGGGCGGCCAATGCCGCGCCGCAATTCATCGACCAGTCGGGCTATTGCGGCGTCGATCCGTTGTGGGGGCGCTTCGACACGGGGAACCATGGGGCGGGGAGCGGGCAGCAGGCGAATCGAGCAGGGGCAGGGTGCAGGGGGCAGGGTGCGCGGAGCAGGGGGCGAAGAACATGGAGCAGCGAGGGGCGACCGCAATCCGGGGCGCCGGGGCTGCAAAGGCAGCGCCGCGACCCGGCTTCAGGCGGCAAGAACAGGAACGCCAATTTGCGTTTGCATCGGCCCCCACTATGGAGCCGCGAAGAACAGCTCGGGACCTGTCATTCGGCGGGGGGCGTTGGATGCGCGTAAACGCTGCCTTGGCAACGGCTTCGCTCCTGCTTTCCGGCTGCGGCGAGGCCGCCGAGGCCGATCGTGCCACAGCCAACTTCGAGCAGGCCAGTTCGCTCGGCCGCTGGTGCGCCAAACCCTCTACCCTGAGGCAGACCTGGCAGATCATCGAGATCGTCGGCGGCACCGATCCGGTCGCGCGGATATTGGCCGGCGACGGGTCGCGATCCGATCGCCCGCTGGCGGCATCGTCCAGCGGCGAATTCACCGTCGTGGGAGAAGGCTTCGGTGCGACCTACCGGCTCAATGTCAGCGACGGCGACATCGGCTTATATGATCGCGCCGGGCTGGTTTATCTCGCGAAGCGCATGCAGCCGTCGGAACCGCCCGCTTCATGCCTGGGAGCGGGGTTCGACGCCGACAGCGCTGCCGGCTGAGATGGCGAAGTTCAATTTTTTAACTTCTCGCTGTTAAGCAGGCCCTCTCTCGCAAAGTGAAACCGCTCCGCAGCTGCGGGAGGGTCCTTGCCTTTGCGGTGGTCGACCCATGTCGCCGCAAGGCTGGAAAGGCTCTGTTGCCCGTCAACAGGGCCTTTCCTTCTATCTGCCGCGGGAGCATGCCGGCAAATCGGGGCCGCCGTGCAATGTTAAACCTGTGTTGAAAATTGCGCTTGATGTGCTACGGATCGAGCTCCTGCCCGGCCATACTACCCCGGACGCGCAGGCGGGTCCGCGTTCCGGTTTACCTACCCAGGCCGCCGGACGCCGGAAAGGCTCTGCCGCTGGTCGGCGGAGCCTTTCTTGATGGACCGGCGCGCTGCCGGCTTGTCGAACCGCCAGAGAGCAGCGCGGGAACGGGCTGGTGCCCGGCGCCGTTATTCTGCGGCTTCTTCCGCCTTCGCGAACCACAGCACCCCGGGTCGGCCAGCCCCGTCTGCTCGGGCGATGCCGCGTCGTCCGCGGTGCGGATGGTGGCGCACCCTTTCCGCCGGCCCGGCGCGTCACAGCCGGGCGCAAGGCCACATGACCGGGCGGAGCATCGCGGCGGCGCCGACGAGCGACGCTTCGCCTTCGCCGCGCCCGTCGATGCGCAGCATGGCATTGTCGCGGCGCTGGACGAGCCGTGCAAGCAGCGGCGTACCGGCGAGGCTGCCTTGCCAGAAGGTACCGTCGGCATTGGCGCGCTGCACCGGGATATTCACAAGCTCGCCGGCAAAATTCCAGCTCAGCGTCAGCCGCGCGCCGCCCAGCGGCTTGTTCAGCAGCATGGCCACGACGGGGCGTCCGTTGTCGCAGAACAGGCTGAACGATTCGATCGTCGGCGAGCCGGCGGCGGCGACATGCGCCACCGGCGCGCGGCCCGCGACCGGCATGAGCTCCCAGGGCGTGCCGGGAAGCGCGGTCGCGGTCTCGGGCGGGCTGCGCTCGGCAAGGGCGGCGATGCTGGCGGGCAGCGCGATGCGGTCTCCGCTCGCCGGTGCAAAGACCCGCAGCTTGCCCTTTTCCCACAATCCGACCTGCACGGCGCGGCGCGCCGGGTCGATGAGGATATAGGCCTGCTCGACCCCGCCCTGATGCGTCGCATTGCCCGACAGGTGATAGACGCGGCCCTGCCGCTCGAGCGGCGACACCACCGCGAGATTGGTTTTGAGTACCTCGAACTTGGAGCCGAGCTGGGCGCGCAGCGCCGCGGCGATTGCGCCGCGCTCGAACAGGTCGATATTGCTGCCGTCATAGTCGCCGGGATAACGGCCTTCGAGCGCCGCGAGATTGCTCCATTCCGCCGGTGTTGCCCGGGCTGGGGCGGGCGTGGCCGGCGCAGGCAGCGTCTGCGGCGGCGAGGGCGCTGTCGTCGCCGCGGGGCCGCAGCGCTCGAGACGTGCGGCACGGGTGAAGGCGGCATGAAACGGATCGGCGCGCTGGCCGGGCGGAAGATCGGCCTCGATGCCGATGACGCCGCGTTTCTCGCCGTCGTTGATGGTGAGCCGCACGGGGCCAAAGTCCGGGTTGCCGCGCGGAAAGGGGAAGACGACCATCGCGATACCCCGATACGCGGGCCCCATATAGCTCGGTGCGAACTCGACGGTGGCCGGCTTGACGGTGCGCCCGAGGGCCCGGAAGGCGAAACCGCTCTCGCCGATCGTCAGCCGCGGCTCGGTCCGGCAGTCGCCGCCCGGCGCATAATCGCCGTAGATATGTTCAAGCTGCTGGCCCTTGAGGCTGCCCACCGGGACGGCCCCCGCCGGCATCGCCGTCATGATCGCCGCGGTTACGATCAGGGCGGTGATGCCGCAATGGCGCGCTTTCATATCGGTCATCGCTTTGACGGTCCCCCCCCGTGTGGCGCCGGCCCCTGCCATCGTCCGCTCGGTTGCTGCGTCACCGGTTCGGTGCTGCGCAGCGCATGCAGCGGCGCGCGGCGCGGTCCCGGCGACGCTTGCGGCAAGGGTCGCAGCGGCGGACGAGCAATGGCCCGCACCGCCGATCGATAACGCGTGCGGGGCGATCATTCAATGCGCTCGTCGGTCGTGCGGCTGGCTTGCCAGAAGAGAGCATTTGGCTTGCCGCGAGAGAGCAGTAGCCGGCGATCCGGGCACCGGGCGCAGCCACGGTGGCCGGGGAGGACGCGCCAGCGTTGGCTTGACCCTGTTCGCCGCGCTCTGCGACGCCCGCTGCGTCGCTATTCGCGGGCCGGCCCATGCGGGCCATGACCATCGCCCGCATCGGTGACGGGCGGTATGGGGACGAGCCGGGGTGAAACCTTTGGTTTGGGAAAATGGGGGCCGCGCGCCATGATCTGTCCGTCGCCAAGGTCGCCATCTGAACAGTTGAGCATTTTATCGATGCAGGCGGCTTCCCAGCGAAGACGGATATCGTCCTCCCAGGCTTCGAAATAGTCGCTGTGAAAACTGGCACCCGGGCGGCGGAGCGCGGCGGGCAGCATCTGGTCGCTCGACAATTCCCAGCGCGTCGGCTCGTCGCCTTCCTCGATGCGGTAGGCGACCGTCATCGTGAACTGCGGGATGATCAAGGGATGGGAGGCGGGGCATTTTGGCTGCCCGTTAATGCCTCGGTCCCGCGGTTCGGCGAGGTGGCTGCGGTGATCGGCGGTGTCGAGGTCAATGCCGTTCCAGCATTGCGGGGACGAGAGCGAGGCGTAGATATGCTGCCCCGGCTTGCAGATCTTCATCGGCTCGGTCATGTCTTTTGCCGTCGGGGTGACCGCCTCCCAGCCCTCGACGCATTTGAAACCGGTGTGAACGGCGTTTTCCGGCTGCGCGACCGCCGGGCGCGTCTGGTCCCAGCCGAATATGAAGCGAAGCCCGCGCGGGATGCCGACGCACGCCTTGCCCTCCTTCTTGCAGACCGGATCGCTGGCAGGGCGCCGCTTGTAATAGATCGAAACGAAATCGGGGCGGACCACATTCCCCTTGCCGTCGAGCATGGCCGGCATCCAGTAAGCCGAGCGGTTCAGCGCGTTCTGGCAGCTGCTTTCGCCGGTGGTTCGCAAGCTTTCGTAAGTCGAATGCGCATCGGCGCCAAGATTGCCGAAGAATTGGTGGAGGTGGGCCTTGCCCGGCTGCCGGGGATAGACGATCGGATCGTCGTAACTGAGCTGCCCGGCGCTGCACAGGAAACGGAACGCCCCGACGACATCGGGAGCGCTGCTCGGAGGAATGTCTTTCGGACCGAGCAACGGCGCAACGCTGAGCCCCGACGGTATCTGCGGTGCCGCATCGACGGTCGCTTTTGCTGTCGCATCGGTGGCAGATGCGGCGCCGACCGGCAGGAGAGGCGGCGAGGCGCCGGTTATCGTCGCGCCTTTGGCCGGTGGCGGCGCAGCGTCGCTACCGGCGGCCGCATGTCTGCCGCGCTCCGCACATGCCTGCCGCACGCCTGGACCGCACAGGATCTTCGACCCACCGGTGCCTTCGCCAATGCCCCCGGACGTGCCGCCGCGGCCGATGTCGGCCGCCGACCACAGGTTTGCTGGCACGCCGCATCCGTCAGCGCCGGACAGCGGTGAAAACGCCGCAGCCAATAGCATTGCCAATATGATCAATGGACAGCTTCTTTGGACAAATTCGTTGACCCGCCGGATTCCGCCCGATGCCGGCCCGCGGCGGCCTGGATCGGCGCGGAGCAGGACCAGATCGAACTGCTGCCATGTAACGCATGATTGCGCTGCGAGTCGATAGGAGCGGCATGCGCATGCCGCATGCAGCGCACGCAGCGCGACCGCAAGGAGAGTGCCCGGTGACCGGGGCGGCGGCGGGCAGCCTTATGCTGCGCCGCGCCGCGACCCGATTACAGACCGGCGGCTCAGCTGCCCGACAGGCTCACGAGGCGCGGGTTGGCGGTCCAGCTCAAGTTCCAGCTCTGCTTGATCTGCTGCCCGTTGCCGAGGTCACCGGTTGAACAGTTGAGCATCTTGTCGAGGCAGTTCTTTTCCCAAAGGTCGTGAACGATCGGATCCCACGCCATGAAAAAGTCGGCATGGAAGGTGTCGCCGCGGCGGTGCGTCGGCGATGTGTCCAGCTCGTCCGACACGAAGGAATAGGTTTCGCCTGCCGCCTGCGTGTACCAGACGCCCATGGTGAAGGTCGGAATGACGAAGGGATGGGTTGCCGGACATTTCTGATAGCCCCAGTTTCCGAAGGAGCTGTAGGCCACATGACTGCGGTGATCGGCGCTGTCGAGGTTCTTTCCGTCCCAGCAATCGGGGGCGTTCGCCCGCACCGCGATCCGGTTGCCTACCGGACAGCCGAGCTGGGCCTCCTCGAAGTTTTTCCATTCCTTCTGCGTGAACGGCACCGGCCCGTCGCAGGCGAAATCCATGTGCCCGGTCGACGCGGCGGCGAGGTCGAGCAGATCGCGCCCGAAGATGAACCTCAGACCATTGGGCAAAGCGGTCGCCTTGCCCTGATACCGGGGGTGATTGGGGTCCGACACGATGGGGTCCGACTTCGGCCGGCGCTTGTAATAGATCGTCACATAGTCGGGCCGAACCACCTGGCCCTTGCCGTTGAGAAGGGCCGGTATCCAATAGGCCGACCGGTTCACCGGCGACATGCAGGTGGAATTTCCGCTGGTCCGCAGCGAGGTGTAGGTCGAATAGGCATCGGCTTTGTCATTGCCGAAGAACTGGTGGAGGTGGCTCCTGCCCGGTTGTCCGGGATAGACGATGGGGTCGTCTTTGCGGAGCTGGCCGGGCATGCAGATGAACCGGAACGCGCCAACCACATCGGGGGCTGCCGACGGCGGAATCGACGTTGCCACAAGTTCGCTCATCGGGTCGAAGTTGCTGGCGATCGCCGCAGCGCCTTGCACCGTTGCGCTGCTGTCCTGGCCCGTCGAGCCGGCGGGCGGCGGCGTCGGGGCCGGTGTCGGGGTCGGCGTAGGCGTAGGAGTCGGGGTCGGCGCCGGTGGCAGCGTCACCGTGTGGGCAGCGCTGCTGGAGCTGTCGGAACCACCGCCGCCGCAGGAGGCGGTTGCGAGCGCGAGCGGAAGGATCAAGGCAATGCGGCGCATAAATTCCCTCGTGGCAAAGACAGGCTGCGATCGACGCGCGTTGGATCGGCGGCCGGGCAGCGCGGTCGCGCGCTTTGCGGCGCGCGCCCCGCACGGCTGATACGCTGCGCTGGCAGCAGGCGGTGTCGACGTGGACCGGCTTGGGCGCATCATGTTTCCAGTTCTTGGATCGGGCGCCGTTGATGGCATCCAAAGGCTAATTTGAAGTAAAGGCGGCGCTTCGCCGGAGGATAATTTCGCGTTGCACCGGTCAGGTGCAGCGTCGCGACGCGCGCGTTTGAGATGGCAAGCGATCAACCGCCCGCCGGGACGCGGCCACCAACGGGGCGCGGGGGCCGCCGGAGTCACCGGAGTCACCGTGCCCCGTTGCGCGCCGCTGGCTGCCGTCCCCGACGCGGGTGCGTTGTCACCAGAATTTGTTAACGATGATCGGCTAATCAGGTTCGGCGGAAGGATCGACCATGGCGCGGGCTGCCCTGTTGTTCGTTATTTTACTGGGCGGCTGCGCGCCCGCCCCGCGGGACATCGCGCTGGCGGACCTCGATCTGCGCGATATGCAGACCGTCCAGGCAATCCGCACCCAACTCGGCGAGCAGGACGCGCGCGCCTTTGCCAGCTTTGTTGTGAGACATCATGTCAAATCGGCCGGTTTCTGCGGTCAGCCGCTTCAGGATTCGCGCGGCAAACCGCCCGAAACGGTGGGTGAGGCGATCGACCTGGCGGTGCGCCGCGACGCCCTGGAGCTCCAGGCCAAAATGGCGGCACTGGCACCCAAGCATCCGCGCGAACTGGCCCAGGAGGCGTGGGACGATCTCGTGCGTGAGCGCGATCTCGGGGTCGATGCCCAGTCGCGGCTGCGCATGCAATATGGCGACGCCGCCGTACGCCGCCCCGAATGGGCGCGCCTCGAAGCCAGCCTGGCCGATATCGACCGCAAACTTGCCGTAATGCGGCCGTCCCTTTTCGGCGCCGGCAGCTAACACCGCCAGGCAGGCTGTCCGCGAGGTCGCCTCGGTCGTTACCCGCCACGGCGGCGGCGCGTTGCGCTGTCCGCGCGGGCGCATTTCAGCTTCTTCGAGCGCATTTTGCGCGGCGGACGAGCGAAGTGCGGCTGCGCCGGCGCTCAACATATTTTCTGCAATGCCTCCCTGTGTGTCTGCCTGCGCTGCCCGCGCCCGGCAACCGCGCCCGGTGACCGCGCGCGAGGGTGCCGACCAATGGAGCGGCAGCACGTCCGCCTTGCCTTCGGCCCGGATGAATTGCCGCGGGGCGCCGTGAAAGGGCAGGGCAAGGGCGCCGCGCGCGACAGGGGCTGCGATGCGCCCTTGTGTCAGATCGGGAGCCGGAACATGGGGACGCGCGCCTTTCGCGGGTCATAGCAAGATTGTTCTTGCGACGGCGCTTTGCTAGCGCTGCGCGTGAACGGTCCCTACATTTCGGCATCGGGGCGATCGCCGCCCGGTGCCTCACTCGCCGATCGTGCGGAGCAGACTGATGAAAGTCTTTGATCATTTCGACCGGATCAGGGTCATCAACCTTGCCTACCGGTCCGATCGCCGCCGCGAGATGGACCGCGAGCTCGCCGCGGTTGGCTTGGCGGGCGACCCGCGCGTCGCCTATTTCGAGGCCATTCGGCCGGACGAGGCGATGGATTTTACCTGTGTTGGCGCGCACGGTTGCTTTGCGAGCCACCAGACGCTTTTGCGCGAGGCGGTCGCGGCCGGTGAATCGATCCTGATCCTCGAGGATGATTGCAGCTTTGCCGCAGGCGCCGCCAATCGTTACCTCGCGCCGGGATGGGATATATTTTACGGCGGCTATACTGCCGCCACGCCCGACGACCTTCATGTCAGCGACATCCAGGAATCGCATATGATGGGTTTCTCGCGGCAAGGCGCCGAGCGCGTGAGCTATTATCTCGAACATCTGAGTTATGAAGGTACGCATCCCCCGATCGATGCCGCCTATGTCTGGTACCGCCGCGCCAACCCGCATGTCGTGACCAAATTTGCCGTGCCGCCGCTCGGTGTGCAGCGCGCATCGCGCAGCGACATCGCCAATCTCAAATGGTTCGACCGCTCGCCGCTGACCCGCAGCGGCGCCAACGCCCTGCGCCGGTTCCGGCGGGCGCTCGCCGGGCGGCCGTAGGAGAGCCGGGGAGCGGCCGATGCGGAAGCAGCACTGCGGTCATTAGGGCCGGTCGCTCGTCCGTGATGGGCTCGGCATAGTTTAGTGTCCGATCTGGATCAATCGACACGGCCTTGCGGCAATGAGGCCTTGCCACGTGGCGAGAAGATGGCGAGACTCCGGGCATGAAGAACGATGTCGATCATCTTCCGCCGGCGCAGCAGGAAGAACTGGCGCTGGCGACGCGGATATTGATGGATGATTTACCGTCGCGATCTCGCGCGCGACGCAGCAATGGAAGAAGCACGGCAAGGTCCGCAAGATCATCCTGTTCGGCAGCTATGCGCGCGGCGATTGGGTCGATGAGCCCGAGAATGGCTATCAGTCGGATTATGACCTGCTGATTATCGTCAGCCATGAGGATCTTACCGAGATCGCCGATTATTGGTATGACGCCGAGGACAAGATCCTGCGCGAGGCCGCAATCGCCCGACCCGTAAACATCATCGTCCACACGCTCGATGAGGTGAATAGCGGCCTGAAGCGCGGCGAATATTTTTGGGTCGACATCGCGCGCGATGGTGTCGTGCTGTACGATCTGCCGGGTAGCACGTTGGCTGCCCCGATGCCGCTGACAGCGGCTGATGCCTATGAAATGGCAAGCGAATATCTTGCGAAGCAGCTTCCGGCGGTTGATCGGTGGCTCAAGCTAGCCGCAGTTTCCTGTGCCGAAAGTGAGACCGACCCCGAGTGGGCCAAGAATGCGGCTTTCACACTGCATCAGGCCGCCGAGCGTGCATATATCTGCTACCTTCTCGTTCGCTGTCTGTACGTACCGCGCTCGCACAATCTGAAGTTCCTGCGTTCGCTGGCCGAGGACCGCGAACCGCGGCTCGTCGAGGCCTGGCCGCGCGCGACGAAGCTCGATCGCCGGCGCTTCGAGCTGGCGAAGCGCGCTTATGTCGAGGCGCGCTACTCGGCTGCTTACGCCATCGGCAGCGACGATTTGCAGGCGATCCGGGCGGCGGTCACCACCCTGCGCGACACGGTCGCGACGGTGTCGCGCGAATGGCTCGATGGGCTTCGGCAGACTGCCGACCTCTGATCGCCGTCGCGGCGCAGACCGCAGCCCCGGTCCCCATTCCAGAAAAGGCGATCGATGGGCTGGCGCTGATATCGCCGCGACCGAAACCGCTCCCGGTCAGCCATTGAATGAGGCAATTACGACCCCGACCGAATTTCTTGCCGTAGCCGTGCCGTGGCCGTCTTTGCGCAGCCAGGCGACATTCGGGGTCGATGCAAGTCCCTGAACGTCTGGCGCGCAAATGGCGGATATTCCAGTTTCCATTCAAAATCATCTGGCTTCACAGTTTCCTTCTCTGCAATAAGTGCGGGGAGGAGCGTAAAACTATGCCGGGCCGATCACCGCAAAGTTACGGGAAATGCGTCCATTCCATGCCCGCACGGAATAGCGCGCTCGGTATCGTCATCCGCCGCGAGCAGATCGAGCGTTTCGCGGCGGGCACGGAGGCAGCGTGACGCGATGACCCGCAACATGACGATCGCCGGTCAGATCGAGGCGCTGATCCAGCGCCTCGATGGCCTGGCCGTCTGCGATGATTGCATCACCGACCGGCTCGACCTGTCGGTTCGCTCGCAGGCGAATGCCGTGACCCGCGAACTTGTCGGCACCAGGGGCTATCGCCGCGCCAAACAGCCGTGCAGCCTGTGCGGGGCAAACAAGCTGGCGACCTCGCACCACGCTTGATCCTGAGGATTGTTTAAGCCGGCTGGCGCCAGCGGTAGGTCACATTGACCCGTTCGGACAGCAGCAGATAGGGCAGCCAGATAATCATGCTGATCGCTGCCTTCTTGAGGTTGCTTTCAAGCAGCGGCGCGATCGAGGCCGCGACCCCTGCGGGCAGATAAGGCGCGCTGCCGACATAATTGGCGATCAGCACCTGCGATGCCAGGTCGAGCCCCCATGTGAGCAGCAGCATCCGCGGAAAGAACGGGTTGCGGCGCAGCGCCATGAAGAAGCAGAGCGTGTAGAGAAAGTTCATGGCAATGAGGTCGGTCGCCATCGCGAAATAGATCATCTGGCCCCACATCGGGGCCGATCCGGTCATCGCCGGCACCGCGGTCATGAACTCGGCGGTGCGGATCGGCACGTTCAGCAACATGCCGATGAGTAGCGAGGCCATGATGCCGACCGGCCCGAATGCCGGATGGTCGCGGGCGGACAGGGCATTGAGCGGCCGCCAGCTGCCCAGCCGGGCCAGGCGAATATCCGGCTGCGCAAAATCGGTGCCGCGCGGGAACAACGCGTTTGCCGTCCAATAGGCAAAGAAGGGACTGGCGAGGATCAGCATGTGCGGGACGACGAGCACGAGCGCGTCCGCCGGATGGTTCGCGGGCGTCACCGGAAAGACGATGCGGAACAGACAGAGCAGCGCGACCGGCACGGTCCAGCCGAGCAGCAAAAGGCGCGCCTTGTCCTCGAGTGGCGCGACAAGCCGAACGCTCTGGGCATAGAGCCGCTGCCGCAATGCCTGAAAACCATTCTCGACCATCGCTCACCTGTCTCGCAGTTATGCCCCGTTTGTAAAGGCAGGATGGTTAACAAATCTTTGGGCTGGCAAAGGGTTCCGCAGGGGATGTGGTGCGGATGTGCCTTCGGCGCGTGTTAACCCGGCCCCAATCATGCTCGCTTGCTCGGCTGGGTGATCGTCCGCGCGCGCGATTAACCGAATCTGTCAAGCAAATCTGGCGACGGAACAATCTGTTACGCGCAACACGCGAATCATGTTCGAATCGGTCGTGTAAACTACCTGAATGGTAGTGATTGCTCGAATGGTTAACGAAAATTATCCGTTAAATCCTTGTTTATATATGTTAATTTTGTGTTGACGGCGGACTCGAAAAAGCGTTGAATCGTGGCGTTCTTTGTGGGGGGCCGCATTGACAGGTTGAACCGGCGTTTGCCGGAATAAAATACCGGGTCGCGTCGGTTCCATTGCTCCTTCCACAGAACTGTCTGGTCGTCTCCATGGGGGAGACACGACAGGCACACCGCCTCTCTCGGTTGGCGGGTCATTAGGAGTAAGACCATGAAGAATTTTCTGAAGAATTTCGTTCGTGACGAAAGCGGCGCGTCGGCTGCTGAATATGTGCTGATCCTCGCGATCATCGGCTCGGCAATTGCGGCTTCGGCCATCGCTCTCGGAGACGAAATTGGTGGTGCGATGGATCGTGCGGGTGAAGTGATCAAGGGCCAAGAATACACCCCGAAGAGCTAACCGCCACGAAACCGGGTCGACGAGGTCGACTCGGTTTCTTTCCATAATAGCGGTGGGGGGATTCGATGTTATCAGGACGAAAATCAGTAGTTGTTGCTATAGCAGTACTGCTCGGGTTGATTGTCGTTTTTTTGGCAAATAGCTTTTTTAGCGGCGTTGAACGGCAACGGGATCAGCAATCTCGGGAAGCGCAGCTGGTTCAAGTTCTTGTTGCATCTCAACCCCTTGAGTTCGGTACTGTTTTAACACCGCAGAACACCAAGTTGACCAAATGGCCAGCTGGATCTTTGCCGCAGGGCGCCTTCCAGACCGCGATCGGCGTCGTCAACAATCCGAAGGGCCCGCGCGTTGCACTTCGGCCAATGGTAGTTGGTGAACCCATTTTAGCTTCCAATATCAGTGGCGCCGATGGGCGCGCCAGCATCTCGGCACTGCTGCCCGATGGAATGCGCGCCGTGGCTGTTGGTATTGACGCAGTTTCGGGCGTCGGCGGCATGGTGTCGCCTGGTGACATTGTCGACGTTCTGGTGACCCGCAAAATGGCGGGCGATAGCGCTGGCAACGAAGACCAGATGACCGATATCGTGCTCGAGAAAATCCGTGTCATCGCGATCGACCAGGTCGCCGACAACAAAGCGACCGATCCCAAAGTGGCCAAGACCGCGACGCTCGAAGTCGATGCTGTCGGCGCGCAGAAGATCGCGCTGGCCCAGGAGGTCGGCACCGTGTCGCTGGCGCTGCGTAACGTCACCAGCATCGAGGACGGCGCCAACATGACCGTCACCCAACAGGATCTGGGCAGCGGCTGGCGCTCGGCGCCGTCGCGCCGTTCGCAATCATCGTCGCCCGGCCTCGCCGGCCTGCCACCGGGCTTTTACAGCGAGGCGCCGATGGGCGCACCGCGCTATGCCGCACCGCGCCCCGCTGCGCCTGCCGCGCCGCCGCGGCCCGCCGGTCTCACCGTTGAAATTGTCCGTGGCACTGCGCCGACAACCTATGAGGTCAAACGTCATGGCTCGTAATCTTTCTCCGCGTGCCATGCGCGCATTCGCCGGCTTGATCGCCGCGCCGCTGCTGCTCGCGATCGCCATTCCCGCCGCGCAAGCGCAATATGTGCAGGGTGGCGGTGTGCACGCCGGCCAACTCGACGTTCCGCTCAACAAGAGCCAGACGGTGACGCTCGATCGCCCGTTCGGCCGCGCGATGATTGGCTCCGACGAAATCGCCGATATCATGCCGATCTCCGATCGCTCGATCTATGTCCTCGGCAAGAAACTCGGCGCGACCAGCCTGACCGTTTACGACAAGGGCGGCCGCGTCATCACCATCATGGATGTCGCGGTCGGGCCCGACGTGCTGTCGCTGCGCCGCCAGCTCGGCGAATTGATGCCCGGCGAGCGGATCAGCGCGCGGATCGCCAATGATGCGGTGGTCTTGTCGGGCGTTGTCAGCAGTGCCGCCGCCGCCCAGAATGCCGTCCAGATCGCCGGAACCTATGCCGGCGACAAGGTCGTCAACATGATGGGCATCGGCTCGAGCCAGCAGGTGATGCTCGAGGTTCGCTTCTCCGAGATCAGCCGCCGGACCGGCAAGGAAATCGGCGTCAGCGGCTTTTTCCGCAACGGTTCGGGGCGCTTTGACGGTGCTATCGGCGCAGGTGCATCGCTCACCCCCGATCCCGACACCGGCGACGGTGTGCTGAAGCTCGCATCGATCACCGAAAGCTTCGGCATTTTTCGTCGCAGCTTTAACATTGCGGGCCTCGACATACTGGGGGTCCTCGACAGCCTCGAGGAAAAGGGCATGGCCAAGACCTTGGCCGAGCCCACATTGGTTGCGCTCTCGGGCGAAAAGGCCAGTTTCCTTGCTGGCGGCGAATTTCCGATCCCGGTCGTGCAGGGGAGCGGTGGTGGCGGTGGCGGCGGCAATGCGGGCAGCATCACCATCGAGTTCAAACCCTTCGGCGTCAGCCTCGGCTTTACTCCGACCATCCTCGCCGATGGCGTGATCAACATGATCGTCGAGCCCGAGGTCAGCTCGATCGATCCGAACAATTCGATCGTGCTCAACAATATCACCATTCCCGGTCTGCAGACCCGCCGGGCGTCGACGACGCTCGAGCTGCGCGACGGCGAATCCTTCGCCATTGCCGGCCTGCTGCGCCAGGATTTCAGGAACACCATCAAGCAGGTACCCTTGCTGGGATCGATCCCGATCATCGGCTCGCTGTTCCGATCGACCGGCTTCCAGCGCGGTGAAACCGAATTGCTGATCGTCGTGACGCCGCGCCTGGTCCAGCCGATCAAGCCGAACCAGGTTGCCTTGCCAACCGAGCGCGTGGGCGAGCCCACCGAGCTCGACATGTTCCTGCTCGGCCGCACCGACAATGCGGTTCCCGCCGTCCCCGGCGTGCAGCAGCAGATGAACCCGGCGCCGAAAGCGGCGGCTCCCGCCAAGGAAGGACCCGGCTATGAATACTGATCATATCGTTCTGGCCATCGTTGCCGCCGTGCTGCTGGCGGGCTGTACGCCGACCGACGCGACCTTCGGCAACGCCGTACGCCAGACGATGGCGGCGCAGGTCGTCAATCCCGATCCGCAATATGACAATGCTGTCCCGACCACCGAAGCCGCCAAGGCCGGTGCCGCGGTCGATCGTTATCGCACCGACAAGGTCAAACAGCCCGATACGATCCGCACGACCGACACCAAAGCCGGTTCGCCGCAATAAGGGACGGGCGGCATCGTGGGCAAAAATATGGACATCGGCACTGGCGCCACCTCAGGATTTCTCCGCTTGAGCTGCAAGATCAAATTGTTGATTTCGGAGGAAGAATTTGCGCGCTCTGCACTTTCGCGCGACGAATATTCCTCGCTCGCCTTCGAACTGCTTCACATCGAGGCCGGTGCCCCGATCACCAGCGAGCTGGTCGGCGATGCCGAACTGCTCGTCGTCGAGCTGCGCGCCGACGATCCGCAATCGATGCAGCGGCTGACCGGCCTGCGCACCCGCTGGCCCGACCTGCCGCTCATCGTCGCGATGCGCGATGCCGATTTTGCGACGACCCGCGCCTTGATCCGCCAGGGCGTCGACGATGTGATCGCGCTTCCCGTCCAGCGCGCGGAATTCGACGATGCGGTGAACAATCTGTTGGCTCTCTCGGCCAAGTCGGCCGAAGCATCCACCGACCTCGCGCCCGTCGTGGCGGTGGCGCAGAGCGTCGGCGGTATCGGCGCGACGACGGTTGCAACCCATCTGGCTTATTTTCTCGGCGCGAACAGCCCGCACGGCTGCTGCCTGATCGATCTCGACCTGCAATTCGGCAACGCCGCTTCCTATCTTGGCCGCTCCGCCAGCCTCACCATGGAGCATCTGCTCGCCGCCGGCGACCGCGTCGATGGCGAGCTGCTGCGCAGCGTCGCCGCGCCAGGGCCCGATGGCGTGGCAGTGATCGCGGCGCCTGACAAGATCGCGCCGCTCGAGGCGATCGATTCCGAACGGCTGATGCGCGTAATCGAACTTGCGCGCCAGCAATATGATCATGTCATCCTCGACCTGCCGGGCAATTGGGCCAACTGGACCTTGTCGGCGATCGACAAGGCGGACCTTATCCTGCTCGTCGTTGACCTCTCGATCGGCAGCCTCCGCCAGGCGCGGCGGCGGCTGACCTTGTTCGAGGAAACCGGCATCGATGCCGACCGTATCCGCGTCGTCGCCAATCGCATCGAAAAGCGCATGTTCCGCACCATCGGCGTCAACGATGCCGCCGACGCGCTGCATTATCCCGTCTTTGCGTCGATCCACAGCGATTATGCCGTTGTCCAGTCGGCGCAGGACCAGGGCGTATTAGTCGGCTCGGTGGCGCGCAAGAACAAGGTCGCGGCCGACCTGTCGGCCCTTTCCGACCTCGTGGTCGCCGCGCTGGGCAAGGTCTGATGGCAATGTGGCAGCTCCAGAAACAGAAAAATGCGAAGGCCGAAGCCGCCGAGGGGAGCGCGGCAGCGCCTGGCGAACTGACCGACGACCGCGGCGAGCGCGGCAACGATGCCCGCAGCGCCGCGCTGCTGTCGCTCAAGGTGCAGGTCCACCGCGAATTGCTCGACGAGATCAATCTCGCCCAGCTCGAAAAGATGTCGCGCGCCCAGATCGAGGCCGAGGCCGGCGATGTGATCGCGGGGATCCTGGGCCGGCACCAGATGGCGCTGACCGCCGCCGAGCGCCGCATGCTGGTGAGCGACGTTCTCGACGAATTGCTCGGCCTCGGGCCGCTCGAGCCGCTGCTTCAGGACCAGACGATCACCGACATCTTGGTCAACGGCCATGACACGGTTTTTGTCGAGCGCATGGGAGTGCTCGAGCAGGTTGACACCCGCTTCAAGGACGAGCGCCACCTGTTCCGGATCATCCAGAAGATCGCGAGCGGTGTCGGCCGCCGGATCGATGAATCCTCGCCCTTCGTCGACGCGCGCTTGCCCGATGGCTCGCGTGTGAATGCGATCGCTCCGCCGCTGGCGCTCGACGGGTCCTTGCTTTCGATCCGCAAATTTGCCCACATCCCGATCAATATGGCCAAGCTCGTCGAGTTCGGCAGCGTTCCCGCCGCCGTCGCCGAGGTGTTGAAGGGCGTCGTCGCTGCGCGCCGTAACATCCTGATTTCGGGCGGTACCGGCTCGGGCAAGACGACGCTGCTCAACGCCGTCTCGTCATTCATCGACGAGCGCGAGCGCATCGTGACCATCGAGGATTCGGCCGAGTTGCAACTGCAGCAGGCGCATGTCGCACGCCTCGAGACCCGCCCACCCAACATCGAGGGCAAGGGCGAGGTCACCCAGCGCGACCTGGTCAAAAATGCGCTGCGCATGCGGCCCGACCGCATCATCATCGGCGAGGTACGCGCCGGCGAGGCCTTCGACATGCTGCAGGCGATGAACACCGGCCACGACGGTTCGATGACCACCGTCCACGCCAATACCGCGCGCGACGCACTCGCCCGCGTCGAGCAGATGATCAGCATGAGCGGCATCGAGATGTCGCCGCGCGCCGCCCGCGCCCAGATCGCATCGGCGATCAATGTCGTGGTGCAGATCGGGCGCCTGTCCGACGGCCGCCGCCGCCTGCTCAGCGTCTCGGAAATTACCGGCATGGAAGGCGATATCGTCACCATGCAGGATATCTTTATCTTCCGCATGAGCGGGCGCGATGCCGACAACCGCGTGATCGGTCACTTCGAGGCCACCGGCATCCGTCCGAAATTCCTCGAAACCCTGTCTGCGCACGGCATCGAGCTCTCGCCCGATCTGTTCCGGCCCGACCGCCCGGTGAACTGACATGAACGACAGCATCCTGCGGCTGCTGACCATGGTCGCCTTGTTTGCGTTCGTCGTGCTCGTGGTCCAGCTCGTCGGCGGCGCAATCGCCGATCGCAGGAGCAAGAGCCGTGCGGTCAACGAGCGCCTGCGTCTGATCGAGGCCGGGGTCGATCGCGAGATCGTGACCAACCGGCTCCGCAAGGATTTGCCAAGCGACATTCCCGGCGCCCCGGCATGGGTGTCGAGCGCGGTGCGCGCTTTTCACCGCAATCTTGTCGCCGCCGACATTCGCCGCTCGGTCTTCGACGTCATGGGGTTTATGGCAATTGCGACCCTCGTCGTCACCATGGGCGTGATATTCCTCATATCGACCAGCGGCACGGCGCTCACCCTTGGCGTCGTGCAACTCGCGCTCGCTTTCGGTATTGTCATCGGGGTGCTGCTGCCCTGGATGGTGATCGGACGCAAGGCCGATGCCCGCCGCCGCCGGATGGAAGCGCAGTTTCCCGTCGCGCTTGACGTCTTTGTGCGCGGCCTTCGCGCCGGCCACCCCATTCCCGCCGCGATGAACCTCCTCGTCGAGGAAATGGAAGATCCCGTCGGGACCGAGTTTGGCATCGTTAGCGACGAGATAGCCTTCGGGTTCAGCCTGCGCGATGCGCTGCAACGCCTGGCCGACCGCTGGGGGCTCCCCGATATCGACATGTTTGTCGTTTCGGTTTCGGTGCAGATGGAAACCGGCGGCAATCTCGCCGAGATTCTCGAGAATCTTGGCCGCGTCATTCGCGAGCGCGCCAGCATGTTCATGAAGGTGCGCGCGCTGAGCTCGGAAGGCCGGATGACCGCTGTCGTCCTCACCGCCTTGCCGATCCTGTCGTTCGCCGGCCTGTTCGCCCTTCGTCCGGAATTCTATCTCGAGGTCGCCGGCGATCCGATTTTCACGATGGGCTTTGCCGGTCTGTTGCTGCTTTATGCCGTCGGTTTTTTCTGGATCCGGCGCATGGTCGATCTGAAGGTCTGACATGGTCGAACTGATCGCCTTGTCGCCCTGGATGCGCTGGACCGTCCTGCTGCTGCTCTTCGCGGTGGTTTCAGGGCTCGCCTTTTTCGCGCTGCGGGCGGTTGCCAGTCGCCGCCTCATTCTCGAACGGCTCGATAGCCAGTCGCGCGAGGCGATGGCAGCGGAGAGCGCGGCGGCGCGGCTTTCCATGGCCAATTCGCGCGCCAGCGCCTGGTCGCGTCTCACCGAGCGCATCGAACGCGGCGGTCTCTCGCTCGGCGATTCCGATCCCAAGGCCTTGCAGCGCAAGATGATTGCCGCAGGCTACCGCTCGCCCGCCGCGCCGAAGATTTTCACGCTGGTGCGGATTATCATGATCGTCGTGCTGCCGCTTGCGATCCTGTTGCCGCAGCTGCTCTCTGACAAACCGGTATCGCTGCTTAGCCTCTATCTGCAGGGCGCCGGCTTTGCTGCGTTGGGGCTCTTTCTTCCCAATCTCTTCGTCACCGCGAAGGCCGACCGCCGCCGCCAGGAAATCATCAACGGCTTTCCCGACTGTCTCGACCTGATGCTCGTCTGCGTCGAGGCCGGCATGGGCCTCGAGGCCGCGCTCGACCGCGTCGCGCGCGAGATGACCACCTCGCACCCGCTGATCGCCGAAACCTTGCTGCAAACCACGCTCGAGCTGCGTGCCGGCGCCAGCCGCGAGGATGCGCTGCGCGCCATGGCCGATCGCTCGGGGGTCGACGAGATCCGCGCCTTTGCGACCTTGCTCATCCAGTCCGACAAGCTCGGCTCGAGCATCGCAACGACCCTGCGCGTCTATGCGACCGAGATGCGCGAAAAGCGCCGCATGCGGGCCGAGGAGAAAGCGCACCGGCTGCCGGTGTTGATCTCGATCCCGCTCGTCGCCTGCATGCTCCCGGTGATGATCGGTGTCTTGATGCTCCCGGCCGCGATCCGGGTCATCCGGCAGGTTGCGCCTGCCATGGGAGGGGGGTGAGCATGCAGCGCCGCACCATGTCCTGGGTTGCACTCGGCGCGATCGCGCTGGCGGGTTGTTCCTTCGGGCCGCAACTGCGCACCGCGCTTCCCACCGTTCGCAGCGTGCCGGTGCTCGCGGGCCTGTCGCCGACGGAATCGCTGGCGCGCGCGCGCAGCTATCTCGGCTCGAAACAATATGGGCTGGCGATCGAGTTGTTCCGCGCCGCGGGCAAGGATCCCGCGCTCGAACTCGACAGTCTTAACGGTCTTGCGATCGCTTATGATGCGATCGGCCGCGCCGACCTCGCCGAAACCTATTTCGAAAAGGCACTCGCGCTGCGCAGCGACGATCCGCGAACGCGGCGCAATCTCGCGGCCTTTTATCAGGCGTCGGGCCAGCCGGCGAAACGCGAGGCATTGCTCGCCGATATCCCCATGCCGCGCAATGCGGCGACCGTCGCTGCTGCGACCGGGGATGATGACGGTGCGCCGCTGCTCAGCATATCTTTTGCCGCGTCCGACGCGCGCCAGCCGGTCGGGGCGGAACTGCGCGCCCTGAGCCCGCTCGGCGGCGCCTTCCGGCCGCTCCTCGTCAAGGCGGGCTTTTCGGCGCCGGTGGCGGCGCAATCTGCGGTCGGCGGTGATGACGCGTCGGTCATCTGCCTTGCCGATCCGGCCTCGTCCGCTACCGCGCCGACGGGGGAGGGGGTCGCAATCTTCCGCCTCAGCATCGGCGAAGTCTTCGTTGCGAGCCAGCCCGCCGGAACCTCCTGCAGTCTCGCCGTCGCAATGCCCGCCGGGCTCAAGCCCGAGACGATGAGCAACCGCGACTATCTCGGACTTGTTGCTGCCTATCTCGACCAGCTCAACCGCGCCTATCACATGGCCGAGCTGACCTTGTCGGCGAAGCCCGCAGCGATCTGAGGCGATGGGACGTCGGGGAGCAGTTTTGGTCGGGTCGCTATGCGCTGCCGCTTGCCTGTCGGCACTGGCTGCGCCGACGCTGTCCGCACAGGAGGCGAGAGCCGCCGCAGCCCCGGTGGAAGCCACGCCGGCGCTGCCGATCGAAAGTCTGGCGGCCGTCGATAGCGCGATGGCCGGCGCGCGCCTGGTCGAGGCAAGCGAACTGCTCGACCGTCTCGAGACCCAGATTGCCGGGCAACACCACCCCGAACTCGCGCTGCTGCGCGCCGAATGGCTGATTGCCGTCGGCCGCGCCGGCGAAGCGCTGCCGCGCCTTGCCGCCATCGCGGCAGACCATCAGCTGCGCTGCCGCGCCCTGTCGGCAAACATGTTGGCGCTGCTCGCCACCGCCGCACTCGGCGATGCCGAGCGCCTCGGTCCAGCTGAGGATGTCCTGTGCAGCAGCGAGCCCGTTTATTGGCGCGGGTTGGCACGGCTGCAGCTCGCGCGCGGGCGCCCGGCGGAAGCGGTTGTGGCGCTGCGCCGCGCGGCGGCGCTCGAGCCGACGAGCATCGATGCACAGGGCGAACTGGCGGTCGCTCTCGTTGAAGCGGGCGAAGGCGCTGCCGCGGCGCAATTGCTTGCCGCGCTGGTACGGCGCGATCCAGGGCGTCCCGATCTTCGTCTCAATCTCGATTTTGCGCGCGGCATGCTCGGCGAACGTCCGGCGCGCGCCGCCGGGGACGACGACATGTTCTGGAGCCGTCGTCTTCAGTTTGCCGGGCTCGGCGCCCGGCAGGCAGGCCGCACCCGGCTCGCCGAGGCGATGCTCGGCCAGGCGCTACTGGTCCGGCCGCGTCACGATGCCGAGCTCTGGCGCCAATATGGTGAGATGAGCAGCAGCGACAGGAAAGGCCCGAGCTTTGCCCGCCATTGAACTCGCTTTCGCCGCCATCTTGCTCGCGGCCGCGGTGTCCGACGCGCGCCGCTTCCTGATCCCGAATTTCTATCCGCTCTGCCTGCTGTTGCTCGCCGCGCTTGCCTGGGTCGCGGGCTTTCCGTTCAGCGGACCGCTCTGGTCGCACCTGCTGCACTTTGTCGCTGCGCTCACCGTCGGCATGCTGATGTTTCATTTCGGCTGGTTCGGCGGCGGCGATGTCAAGCTTTATGCGGCGGTGGCTCTCTGGTTCGATTTTTCCGAGGGGCTGACGCTGCTCCTCTTCACTTCACTAGCTGGCGTCGGCGTGGTCGTGCTTTCGCTGGCGCTCCTGATGCTTCGAACCTCGATCGGCGGAGCGCCGAATAAACAGGGGAGGCTGCGCGATCGCCGGATCGCATATGGCGTTGCAATCGCCGCCGGGGGAATTTCTTCGCTGTTGTGGACATATTCCTGAACCGTCGTCGACGTTTCATGGAGAAGTCAGGTGACCGGCGTAGCGGGTCGACACGCTTTGGCGGTCAGCGTCACATTCAGCGGAATAACGGGTACCAAGGATTGGAATCCATAGGTTGCCGTCACCTGTCTGCCACAGGTGGGTGAGGACACTGCGAAGTTGGCGGACGTCAACGATTTGACCCCCGCGTTGTTGGCAGACGTCGCCGCAAAGCTTCTGACGTTCTCGACGGTGCTGCACGGACGGACGATCAATTCTGTGCGGTCGAGCGCGTAGCAGCGGGCGGCTGCTTCGACCACTGACTGCATCGTATTGCGCATCCACATGGCCCGCCCGAATTCGATGATGCCCAGACTGAAGGTCAGCAGCAAGGGGATCACCATCGCGAATTCGGCGGCCATCGCCCCGCTCCGTGCGACGCGGAGACGGCGAAGCCGATCGGCCGCACCGGGACGCTCTTCGCCGCGGGCCCCGCTCATGATATGCGCACCTTGGCAGTTGCCGACAACGACACTGTGTTGAACCAGATCGGCGTATAGATGGTGCTGGTACGCACTGTCACGTAACTGCCCGGGACCGTGCCGTTCGAGCAGAGGGTAGTATTGTTCGCAACAGCCGTGATCCCGGTCGTTTCGTTCGGGCAGCCGAATTCCTTCTTTGGCTGCTCCGGAAATGTCACCGGCAAATTTGTCGCGCTGGTTGCGGCTGCGGCAACCAGATTCGCATCGAAACCCTTTGTGGCGTTGACCAGCGCATAATTGGCGCCGGCGCGCGCCGCTCCTTGGACCTCCATTTTCTTCCAGGCCAACGCGCCCAGATCGATTATCCCGGTTAGCAATGCAACCAATACCGGCAACACCAGGGCAAACTCGACCGCACTCGCGCCGGATTCACCGCGGATCAGATGGCTCGACAAGAAAAATCGGGAAACGCGCATCGTCTTACTCCATCAACGCGACGGACGAATTGCCTGGATTACGGATGCCGGTGCCGGGGCAAGTATTATTCATGTTGGCATTATTCTTCATGATTATCCGTTGCGCGACCAATTGGGTACAAAGCGCCGCATTGAACGTCATGTTATTTTTGAATTCAATATTCTGATTTCGGAAATACATTGCGCCTTGAACATTAAACGTCATATTGTTCATAAACGTCTGGCTCGTCGGCGACGTGGCGAGACTCATAAGGGCAACTCCGGCATAAGTGCCGGTGCTGGGAGCCGTGATGTTCAGCGTAATTCCGTTGGCATCGTTAAACGCGGCACCGTTCATGAGGACAAGAGTGACGCCGCCTGTTGCGTTGATCGTCAAATTGTTACCATTGGTGATAGTTTTTCCAATATAGTAAGTACCGGGGGCTAGGTTGATGGTAACCCCGTTACCGACTTGAATGCCGTCACAATAATTTCCTGCAGTGTAATTTATTGTTTGATTGTTATTCGCGGACATCTTGGCCGTTCCGGGGCAAGAGGATGGGACAGTTACATCGGCATAAGGATCCGCCACCGGTGTAACGCCCGTTTGCTGCGTCCCAATCGTCGCGCCGTTGCTCATGCTGATCGTTCCGGAAACATACGCCGATCCGAAAATCTTGCTGTTATTGGACATCGACATATTTGCATTCGAGTAAACCGCGCAGCCGGGATTGGTGACTTCGTTGCCGTTGCTCATGCTAATTGAAGTGCCGGTGGTGGCAAGTCCGATGATACAGGCATTGCCGCCGGCAGCGCCGCCAGCCACGGCGCGGGCGCGCACCGTCGCATCGCCGCTAAACAGAAGCCCAGCCAGCCATGTGGACTGGGGTTCGGTTATAGTCACTTCCCAATATCCGGTTTGGCCAGCGAACTGGCCGGCGCTCGGCGGATTGGTGACGGCGACCGTCACGCCGTTGGCCGCGTGAACGAACCCCATTCCAGCGGTAATTGCCCGTGCATTGATTTGCACATTGGCAGCGCTGTTTCCTGCCTTGGCGGCAACCGCCGCCGAAAACGCGGCCTGATCGGCGGCGCCTTGGGCATGGCGCTTTTGCACGTTCCACAAACCGACATCGACAGCAAGCGCGCCCATGCCGACCAGTATCGGCAGCGAAATCGCGAAGATGGCGGCGGTCGCCCCCCGCGTGTCGAAAATCATTCGCTTTGCGGTCGGCGTCAGGCGCCGACAGTCGCTCCCACTTCGCATGCGGCCCTCCTTGAACAAGAATCACGCTGCGACCCGGAGGGTAGATTAGGCCATAGTTAAGTCGGGTTCAATCAAAGAAAGCCAGCATTTTGGCCATTTGTGACGTAAATTGGGACGCTTTTTGCCGCCGATCGTCCTCTCGGCAAAGCTAATCTTGTGCATTTTTAAGTTCAGCCGCTTCGAACGTCTTTGTGCTGAGTGCCGATAAGGACACGCTATGAGGTTCAGCGGATATGATAAAAGTATTGAATCTCAGTTGCTTATACGTCGCGTTGCGCGGTATTCCCTCCATCTGGGTAGCGGCGAGATTGACGCGGCTGAAAGCGCGGCGCTCTTCTTGAGCCGAGCGCTTCCGGTGCGCCGCTTACGGCATTGAGGGTACGGCAATGTTGGAATGGGGCGGGATCCAGTGCCGGATCGATGTGCATGGCCGGGTGATAGTCTCGCCCCGAACGAAAGCCTGGCCTTCGACACCTGTCTTAAGGCTTGAGGGCTCGGCGATTCCTTCGCTGCGGAGCGATCGTTGACGCGAGGAATAGCTCGCCTTCGCCGCTTGATCGATTTTGCGATGCCGCAATGCCTGCCGACAGAGAAGGCCCGGTGGTTAGGGTAGAGCAAACGGCGAGTGCCGAAACAGGACAGCGGCAATTTTGCGCTTTGCCTTTGGACCTCGTCGCTTATGCAGGGCCTGCGACCCGAACGGAGAACTCCGTTCATTCGACTGAGGCGGCCCGTCTTTGGCCGCCTTTTTTTTTTTAACATTGATTGCAGTCCACACCGCGGGGCGCACGCGCGCGGACCTGCCGACCTCTTCTGCGGGCGCCGTCGAACTCGCACGGCTTTCGAGCAGGTTGCCGCGCTGCGCCGAGTCCGAGAATGAGACAGGGCGAGCCATTTTTGACTCGCAATGGGCGCGAGAGTGGTTAAAAATTAGTTACTAATAACGCAAACAGGGCGAGTCGCACGGCCTGTCACCCCTCGATTTTTTTTCGGAGATGAAGACGATGCGCACTTTGATGAAGAGTTTGATATTTGCCTCGGCCGCGGCCCTGGCGCTTCCTGCCGCGGCCAACGCGGCGGTGACCCTCGGTTCGGTAACGCCGGGAACGGCTCCCTATTCGGGACCCGCGCCGACCTTCGATTTCGAATCGGCGGCGCCGGTAAGCGGCGGCCTTGTGACCACCGGCTCGGTCGATGGCGTGCGGGCCCAGCCGTTTGGCAGCACCGGCAATTACTGGACGGTTGGTCCGAGCGATGGTTCGCCGGGGATCATGGATCTGTCGTCGATCGGTGACATCTTCAACATCAGCTTCCTGTGGGGCTCGGTCGATGAATATAATTTCATCGACTTCCTCGATGGCAACGGCGACGTCATCGCGACGTTCAGCGGTTCGGACATCTTCAATCCCGCAAACGGCAGCCAGACCGATCCCAATCTCAACCCGGTTGTGCGCTTCGACATCAGCGGCGAGCATGTCAGCAGCCTGACGTCGCTGCGCCTGCGCTCGACGAGCAACGCATTCGAAACCGACAATTTCGCGATCAACGCGGTTCCCGAGCCGGCCACCTGGGCGCTGATGCTGCTCGGTTTCGGCGCGATCGGCTTCGGCATGCGCCGCCGCCGCTCGTCGGACAAGGGTGTCCGGGTCCGGTTCGCCTGAGCTCGAATTACTGACGAGGAGCATTGGGCGGCCTTCGGGCCGCCCATTTTTTTTGCCCAATCCGGGTTACCGAAGTCGCGAGGGTTGCGCGCGCTGCGTGATCTTGGTCCACATTTTTCGGCGCGGCATCCTGCTCTCCCCTGGGATCATCGCGGGGGACTCCACATCGCGCGGGGTCGTGATTTTGGCTTTGACGGGCAGGCGGGCGCCGCGACGGCGATGGCAAGTCCCGGGTCGTCGGACCGGATTGAAAGCGACGATTGGTGGCGGGTGAGCGCTGTCTCAAAATTGGACATGCGCATTGTCTAATATGTTAATTTCTGTTGCGGAATTTGAACAAAGCCATATGAATCTCTTGACTTTCAAGGGGATAAGATTGTGAAACAGTTTCTGTCAATGTTCGCTGCTGCCGCGCTGGTTGCTCTGCCGATGTCCACCCCCGCGCAGGCGGCAAGCCTGATTGGCGATACCGTGACCTGCACGCAGACAAACTCCCTGTCGACCTTTAGCTGCTCGGCACCCTCGGCAACGGTCGGCGCCGGACAGGAATTCGGGGTAGGGGCCGGTCAGAGCGCGTTCAGCCTCGATTTCGACGCGACGTCGCTCACCATTTCGAACGTGTCGGGCGGGATCATCACGCTCGGCCAGACGATCATTGCGCTCAACAATATCTCGAATGCGTTCACCAGCACGTCGTTCCTCAACTCGACGATCAGCGGCTTCGATGCCTCGGACGTATCGCTGAGCAATGGTTTGCTCACCCTCGATTTCCGCGGAACGAGCTGGCAGGCGAGCAGCACCGCGTCGATCGCACTCGCGACCGCTGCCGCGGTTCCGGAACCCGCGACCTGGGCGACGATGCTGCTTGGTTTCGGGCTGATCGGCGGCATCATGCGCCGCCGTCGTAGCCACCCCGTGAAGCACCAGCTCGCCATCGCCTGATTTCGCACGATCGCAGCGCCGGCGATCCTGCCGGCACGACGATTGTTTCTGACCCGGTGAAAGGCCGTTCCTGCCGGAGCGGCCTTTTCGCTCGTTCCGGATCCCAAGCTGGTCGATCGCGTGACGTACAATTGGTCTGGCGCACCGGGCACGCGCGCCCGGTCGGTGGAAGCTATCTCAAGCAAAGATAGTTGATGGCTCTAGGCGGATTGCCGCCAGCATGTCGGCGCTCTCTCTATCTAATATGGTGATGGCACTCGGTCCTACCGCAGTCGCATGCGCGAGCGGCGAGGGGTCTGCTCGGCACCTGCTCGGTAGCCGGTTATGTTCCGCTTCCTTGTCGGCCGCAGGGCGAACGGGATCGCCGCGCCTCCCGGGGCACCGCCTGCTGAGGTCGGGGGATCGGCGCGCTGCCATATCGGGCCCGGACCAGATGGTGAGGAGGTAGCCAGAACGCGTTTCAGGCGAGGCAGGTCGATTGGGGCGCGATGGGCCCGGCTATCCGAGGCGCATCCGACGCATCAGAGCTACACTGGCAGAATCGTTAACGGCGTCGGCGCGTCAGTGCTTGGTCGGCGCGCGCCATTTTGGGCAACGCGCACCGGCTCGCGCTCGGGCGGGGCGGGCTTTGGAAGGTTGCGGTCCCGGGACGTTGCGAGCGGTGATCCGCTTCGCGGTGCGACATGCCTTCATGTCGGTACGGAACGGTCGGGCTAGGTAGACCGGGCGCGAAAAGAACTTCGGCAGCTGCACCGTAGGGTGGACGCAGCTGCCGAAGACGGGGGTTGCAAAGGAAGAGCCGCTGCGATGTGGACTGTCGCAGGGTGCCTTTCACCCGATTTTATGCGGTGCGCTCGCTCAGGCGAAACGTACCCGGACGCTGTCCGCGCGGCGGCGGCGCATGCCGAAACCGATCGCACCGAAACCGATGAGCATCAGCGCCCAGGTCGCGGGTTCCGGAACGGCGGCAGCCGACGTCATGCGGAACTGGCGAACATCCTGCACCGTCGCACCATTGGCGAACGACATGGTGACGCTCTGGAAGGTGCCGTTGAAGGCGTTGAAGAAGTTCTGGCCGTTCTGGCTAAGGTCGTAGAGCGTCGTCACCAGGCCGTCGCTGTCGCCGCCCGAGAAGGTGAAGAACACGTCGCCGTTGGTGAGCGCGTTGATGTTGAATTCGAGCGCGCTGATCAGACCATCGTTGAAGGTGAAGGTCAGCGGATTGTTGAGGACGCCATCGGTTGCGGTGACACGGGCAGCACCATTGGCAGGCAGCGAAAGCGATTCGGTCGAAGTCAGCGTGACCGTGCCGGACGCATTGTTCAGCGTGCCAGTAACCGAGGTGCCGGTGTCGCCCGTATTCAGCAGCACGTTCGAATCGGGATTGGCGACGCAGCCGCCGCCCAGACAGATGGTGACAGCTGCCGATGCCGGAACGCTTGCCCCGATCAATGCGGCTGCTGCAGTCAGTTTAATCAAATTACGCATCGTAGCGCTCCTTACCCTGGATTAGGATGCGACCCCAAATTCCGTCGTTGGTGTGATAAGGCTTTCTTAACACCATGTAACAACGAGAGTCGAATCCTCGGCGGCGGTTTTTTGCACCGATGTCTTGAAATGAAACACTAGTTTCGACACGCTCGATGCCGAAAGCGGGCGCGGTTGGCTGACGTCAAAATGTCGGGTGAGGCGGCATTTGGGAGCGAACGGGAGCCGGCCGCGTCGCCGTCTTGGTCGCTCAGCATCCCGAATCGCACGGGATTCCGCGCCTGGACGACGCGCAGTCGGTTGGCGCGACCTGTAACAAAAAAGATAACAAATGCCGAAGGGCGGCAGGAGTTTTGGCGGCGCCCACGTCCTTCGCGACCGCTGCAACGGCGGGGGCAACCTTCGGCCTTAACCAAGGATTTTTTTTTGCGGCTCGCCGATCGGGACCGTGCGGACAGGTTCGGACGCGCGACTCGCGAGTCGCTACCGTCCGAGTCGCTGCGCACGGGGCGCCCGCGACGGAGACCTATTCGCCAATGACCATTATCCCGGGAACGTCGCGATGTCCCGGGTCGGCAATGTGCTAGTATAGCTGCCGGAAAGGGGGGGGGGCAGCTCGGGTTCGCCAGGTGCAGGGCGCGCTGTGCGACCCTCTGGCCGCCGACCGCGGGATTATTTCAGCAGATCGATCGCAAAGGCGCGCACTTCGTCGGCCATGTCGGGACGTTCGAGCGCGACCGCCAGATTGGCCTGGATATACCCGGCCTTCGATCCGCAATCGTACCGCGCACCGTCGAACGTCACCGCGTGGAACGGCTGGTTGCCGATCATCGTCGCCATCGCGTCGGTCAGCTGGATCTCGCCGCCCGCGCCCTTTTCCTGTCCTTCCAGCACCCGCATCACCTCGGGTTGCAGGATATAGCGGCCCGAAATGATCAGGTTCGACGGCGCGTCGGCGACCGCGGGCTTTTCGACCAGCCCCTTGACCTCGGTCAGCGCCCCGTCGCGCCCGCCGGGGGCGATCACGCCATAGCTCGACACCTGCTCGCGCGGCACTTCGAGCACCGAGATCAGGTTGCCGCCAACCTTGTGATACGCGTCGACCATCTGCTTCATGCAGCCGGGCGATCCGTGCATGAACTCGTCGGGCAGGAAGATCGCAAAGGGCTCGTCGCCGACGATATCGCGCGCACACCAGATCGCATGCCCCAGCCCCATCGGCTCCTGCTGGCGGACATAGGCGCAATTGCCGGGGCCAAGCCGCGTCGGCGCCAGCACCGACAGGTCCTTGCCGCGCTCGGACATCGTCTTTTCCAGCTCGAACGCGATGTCGAAATGATCCTCGATCGCGCTCTTGCCGCGCCCGGTGACAAAGATCATCTGCTCGATCCCCGCCTCGCGGGCCTCGTCGACGGCGTACTGAATCAGCGGGCGGTCGACGATCGGGAGCATCTCCTTGGGGATCGCCTTGGTCGCGGGCAAAAAGCGGGTGCCGAGACCGGCGACGGGAAAAACGGCTTTGCGGATCGGTTTCATAAGCAGCGGCTTAGCCTCAAAAATTGAAAATTAACATGAAGCATTCACGTGCCGGGCCGGTAGCGCCGGTTGCTCCGCGATCGCCGTTGCAAGGAGCATATCTTGCAATGCGCCTTGCAACCGGAGCGACTGCCATCGCTGCGGGCCATTAACCCGATGGGCATATATCGCCACTATCCCGCGCCTTGCGGGCCTGCTAATGTCGGCCCGTCGGAAAACATGGGCAGGCTTGACGGCGGCCCTGCGATGGGAGGGCAAGAGGTGGAAACTTTCTGGGACTGGATCACCGTCTTCGCATTCGCCGGGCTCGCGACCCTGCTGCTGCAACGCTCCGCCGAGGAAGAGCCGCGTGACGAGCTATGGCAATATGCGCCGCCCGCGGTCGGCTGCGCGATCGTGAACTATATCGGCAACGAAGGCTATCACGCGCCGGCCGCCGTCCTGTTCGTCGCTGTCATTGTCTATATTTTCAAGGTGCTGAAGGTTCCCGTTCCCTTTCTCAAATAGCTCCGGCGGGCACGCTCGGCCTGGCCTGTCGAAGCGGCCATCGACAACTTAACATCGGCGAAACAATCCGGTAAAGCTCAGGCGGGCCCTTCGGGGGGACGCGCGAAGACGAGCGCCGCGCGAGACAAGGCGATAACGGGCTATGGCAAAAGGATCCGGCCTCGGCGAACGAGGATGCAGCGTCGCGGCGGAGCGCGCCGGCCGGTCGCCGCTTCGCCGGTACCGCGCCCGTCCTGACCTTCGCGGTTCGTGCGGATGACGGAGGTTGCGGGCCCCGGGAAAGGTCGCGGGCGCAGCCGCACGGCGGCCCCGGCAACGCCCCAATGGTCGTTTGCGCCCGCGCCGATCGGCGCCGGCGGCGGTTTTGTCACCGGGGTCGATATCGCCAGTGACGGCTCGCGCATGGTCTGCAACACCGACGTCTTCAACGGCTATATCCGCGAAGCCGGGGACACGCACTGGCGCCATCTGCTGCGCCGGGACAATCTGCCCGCCGCCGATTATGACCCGAGACCCGACCATGGCAAGGTGCTGCGCGCGAAGTCGGCGGGGGGCGCCAACAACGGCAGCTATTGCACCCGTATCGCCCCCTCGGATCCGCGCACCATCTACACCGCGTGGAACGGGCTTCTCTACCGGTCGGACGATGCCGGCGCGAGCTTCCGGCGGACGGCCCTGCCGCCAAAGGCGTTCCTCGCCGATACCGGGCCGTCACGCCGCTTCAACCGGTCGATCGACATCCATCCGCGCGACCCCGGCCGGCTCCTCGTCGGAACCAACGGCGATGGTTGTTATGCCTCCGGCGACGGATTTCGGACCTACCAGCGCCTCGATCTTCCCGACACCGCCCGCGACTTCAGCGACACGCCGGGCCGCTACCTTGTCGCCTGGGGCAAGGATGGCAGCGCGTGGGTCCATGTCTTCGGGGTCGGTCTCTATCATTCGGCCGCGGGTATCGGGGGGCAGTTTCTGTTTGCCGGCGGTCCGGCCACCGCATCCTGTCTCGTCGCCGCCGCCGACGGGGCGGTCTATGTCTGCCAGTTCCGGACCAGCGCCGCCCAGATCCCCGATGCCCTGCACATTCTGCGCGGCGGAACCTGGCGCCGGGCACCGGGCACACTCAACGCCGATCAGGTCGCGGTCAGTCCGTTCGATCCGCTGCATCTCATATGGGTCAACGAGAATGGCGGTCAATGGTGGCAGAGCCGCGACGGCGGCGCGAGCTCGACCGAATTCGGCAAGCAGCAGCGCGGGCGAGGGGAGAGCGACTGGTTGTCGAACAGCGACAAGGCGCTCTTTCCGGCGCAGATCCTCTTCGATCCGGTGCGCGAAGGGCGCCTCTGGATCGCCGAAGGCGTCGGTATCAACTATTGCGACCTGCCGGCCGCTCCGGCCCGTCCGGTCGTCATCCAGGACTTCAACGCGGGCATTTCGGAATTTGTCGCGACCTGCGGGCTCTCGACCTCGGCGCAGGCCGCCCTTTTGCTCGGCGTCATGGACAAGGGGGTGTGGCAGGTCACCGACAGCGCAAACAACGGCTGGGCTTACAGCCCCCCGCCGGGACGGTCGGTCAACGCCAGCGCTGTCGTCCATCTGCGCAGCATCGACCATGCGCTCGACGATCCCGAATTTGTCGTCGGCCTGTTCCAGCAGGATGGCGGTAACGGCTGGTCGGACGACTGGGGCCGCTCTTTCACCCCTTTTCCTCCGCCGGCGGGCCGTCCCGGCTGGGCGCCCGGCGGCGATTGCGCCGTCTCGACGCGCGACAATATCATCATCGCGGAAGGCAATCGCGGCGGTGCCTGGTGGACCAAAAATGGCGGTCGCACGAGCGAGGACTGGCATCCGGTCGCCTTTGGCGGCTATTCGCCGGTCACCGACTGGCTCAACGCCTATTATGTCCACCGCGACTGCATCGCCGCCGACAAGACGCGGCCGGGGGTGTTTGCCGCGCTGGTGAACAATATCTACAAGCTGGCCGACAACAGCGATGCCATCGGCCGCGATATTGCCGGCCTGTGGCTCAATCGCAACGGCGGCGAGGGCGACTGGGAGCAGCGCATCAAGGGAACGATCGCTCCGCTGGGATCGCAGCAGCATACACGCAGCCAGTTCTGGCAGGCACGGCTCGCGTATGTTCCAGGACATAGCGGTGAACTTCTCTACGCCAATTGTGAAGCGAGCAACCGCTACGATCAACTATTGTGGCTTGAGGGCGACGGCGCGAGGGTGCGCGGACTGCCCGCCTATCGCCTGAGCGCCTTTGACTTCGGCATGCCGGCCCCCGGAGCGACGCGCCCGGCGGTCTATTTTTATGGTGTGTCGGGCGGTGTCCAGGGACTTTATGTCAGTTTTGACTGGTTTACGACCAAGCCGCTCCTGATCAGCCGGTTCCCAAACAACAGCATCGACACGGTTGCCATCGGCCTCGGGCTTGTCGCCGACAGGCATCGCTTCGGCCGCTGTTATCTGGGGTTCGGCGGCAATGGCTGGGTGCGCGCCGACCTGCAACCCGGCGCTGCCGAGGCGCTGGCAACCCATTCTCCACATTTAGCGGCTATGCCGGCATTTGAGCAGGCAAGGGCATGACGAAATTGGACGCGAAACTTTCCCCGGACAAGATTGCGCAACGCAGCGTTGGCGAGCCCGCGGCCCCCGCCGGTTATTTTCTCGCCACCGCGCGCGACAAGCGGACCTTTCTTTACCTGCTGTCGCTGCTGCTCGACATCCTGTCGCTCGTCGCGGGATATCTTGTGGCTTTGCAATGGCGCGACGAACAATGGCTGGCGGCAGGGGGCCAGTCGATCATCTATATCGCGCTGCCGATCTTCATCATGTTCGAAATCGCCCGCGAGGCGCAGGACAGCGAGACGCTCGCGAACCGGCTCGCCGCGATCCAGCGCTCGCTCGGCGCGCTCGGGGCGACCGCGATCGTCGTCATCGGCATGGGCTTTTTGTTCAAATCGGAAGATATCTCGCGCCTCGGCCTTGCCGTGACGTTCGGCGCGGCCGCCGTCTTTGTCATTGCCTCGAAATTCCTTATCGACGCATTGGCCAAAAAAATGATCGGCGCCGCGGTCGTCTCGACGATCCTCATCCTCGATGGCTTGCCCGCACGGCCCGAACCGCATGCCGATGTTGTCGATGTGACCGGAGACGATCTCTGGCCCGACCTCGATCGTCCCGACAAGATCGACCACCTCTCGCGGCTCATCTCCCCCTATGACCGGGTGATCGTTGCGTGCCGGTTCGAGCATCGTCCGGCGTGGGCGACCTTCCTCAGGGGCCATGATGTCGGCGGCGAGATCCTCTTCGATCGCGACCATCTCCATGGCGCGGTGGCGATCGGACAATATGACGATCGCGACACGATCATTCTCTCGCGCGGCCCGCTCGATCTCATGAACCGTATCCAGAAGCGGGCGCTCGATCTGGTTGTGGCGAGCCTGGCATCGATCCTGCTGCTGCCGCTGCTGCTGCTGGTCGCGCTCGCGATCCGCCTTGAATCGCCGGGGCCGGTGCTGTTCCGACAGCTGCGCGTCGGCCAGGGCAACCGGCAATTTCGCATCTTCAAATTCCGCTCGATGCACGTCGAGCGCAGCGATGCCGACGGTCACCGCTCGGCGTCGCGCGCCGACGACCGGATCACGCGCGTCGGGCGGATCATCCGCCGGACCAGCATTGACGAATTGCCGCAGCTGCTCAACGTCCTGCGCGGCGAGATGAGCATGGTCGGCCCGCGGCCCCACGCCCTGGGCTCGACGGCGGGAGACGAATTGTTCTGGCACGCCTCGCAGCAATATTGGCTGCGGCACGCCCTCAAACCCGGCATCACCGGACTTGCGCAAATCCGCGGCTTCCGCGGGGCTACCGAACAGGTCGAGGATCTCGCGCGCCGGGTGCGCTGCGACCTTGAATATCTCTCGAACTGGTCCTTGTGGGGCGATATTGCGATCATGCTGAAGACGATCCGCGTCGTCATCCATAAAAATGCCTATTGATATGCCGCGGCAAAGCCGGTGACCGGCTCCCGCCGAGGCCTTGCCGCGCCGGCGCGGATGATGCCGCGCGGCCCTTCGCTGCCGGTTGGCAGCACCCGTCGATTCTTCTAGGCGTCGCTGATGCGCATCGTCGGTATCTTGCTAGTCCTGTTGTCGATTCCGGCCTTCATCGCTTGGCTGCGCCTCTATCCGCGCCAGCGCAAATGGGCTTATCTCGCCATCGGGCTGCTTCCCTTCGTTATCGGCGCCTTCAACCTCGATGCAGCGCTGCTCAACTGGGACGGCTGGCCCGGTTATGTCAAAGGCATGGTCGTCTCGCTGCTCGACACGCTCGCCTTCGCCATTCTTGTCACCAGCAGGCGGCCTTTTGCCGGGCTGCCACTGCTCGGCGTGTTCCTGTTCTATATTTTGGCAGCCTGTGTCTCGGTGGCCGTCTCGACCTTGCCGATGAGCTCGGCCTTTTATGCCTTTCAGCTACTTCGCGTCCTCCTCGTCTTCGCAGCCGTCGCAAGTTTCGCCGGCCAGCCGGGGGCGGTACGCTGGCTGTGTATCGGTCTTGCGCTCGGCGCGATATTCCAGGGCGTGATGACCATCGAGCAGAAATTTTCCGGCGCGGTCCAGGCCAGCGGCACGATGGGGCACCAGAATCTTCTCGGCCTGATGCTGCATTTTGTCACTCTGCCGCTGCTCGCGCTGCTCCTCGCCGGCGAGCGCAACAAGCTCATCATGCTCGGCGTGCTCGCTGCGCTGATCGCGGTTGCCCTCGGCGTGTCGCGCGGGGCGATCGGCTTTGTCGCGCTCGGGATCGCCTTGCTGTTCCTGTTATCGATGGTGCGGCGGGCTACCGCGCACAAATGGAAGATCGTCGGACTTGCCGTCCTCGCGATGGCGGTCGTGGTCCCGATTACCGTCTCCAGTATTCAGGAACGCTTCGTCAGTCGTTCGGTGTACGAGGGCCCGGATGGCGAACGGCTTGCGTTCGAGCGCGCCGCACAGATGATGTGGGACGACCATCCGCTCGGGGTCGGCGCCAATCAATATGTCGTCACCGCCAATGCCCAGGGCTATTCGGCGCGGGCAGGCGTGATCTGGAATTATGCGAGCCGATCGACCAATGTTCATCATCTATACCTGCTGACCGGCGCCGAGATGGGATGGCTCGGCTTCATCGCGCTGCTCGCGTTTCTCGCCTGGCCGGTGGCGCGCGGGTTCCATTTCGCCTTCCTTCACCGCCGCGATCCGCGGGGCGACGTCGTGCTCGGCGCGAGCATTGCGATATTTGTCACGGCGTTGCACGGCTTGATCGAATGGGTGCTGGTTACCGGACATGCGCAATATGTTCTCGCCATTTCGATGGGCATCATCGCCGGCAGCATCCGCCAGCATCGCCGCGAACTGGTTGCGCGAAGACAAGCGAAGGCGGCGCGCCGACCGGTCGCGGCGCCCGCGGTGAAGCGCCATGTCGCAGCATAGCCGGTGTGAGCCCGCCGCGCCCCGCGCCGCTTATTTCCGGGCATGGCCTCTGCCGCGAGGCCGGGTGCCCCTGTCCGTCGGCCCCGGCGCTGCCGGGCGCCGTGCCGCAGCGCTCCTTCGGATAATCCCGAACCGCTGTCCGGTCCACGCCCGCATCGTGGACGAAGACAAGTCTGCCAGGTGACGGAACCCCGCAAACCTGCCGCACCGGCCGCCGGCCGCTGGTTCGCCGCAGTGCGGGGCTTCGCCGGGTCGCGCCAGGCGCTTTTCGGTGCGGCTGGCTGGATCACCCTCACTTATGTTGCGCAGCAGTTCCTCCGCCTCTTCACCAATATCATCCTCGCCTGGCTGCTGGCTCCGGCCCTGCTCGGCACCATGCTCCTGATCAATACGCTGCGCACTGCAGGGGAACTGCTGACCGACGTCGGGGTCGGACAAAGCATCGTCAACAACCGGCGCGGCAACGAGCCGGCCTTCTACAACACGGCCTGGACCATCCAGATCGTGCGCGGCTTGATCCTGTATGTCATCGCGATGGCGCTCACTGTTCCGATCGCGCGCGGCTACGACAATCCCGAACTTCTTGTCCTCCTTCCCGCGGTGGCCCCGGTCTTCATCCTCACCGGCCTCACCTCGCCATCGCGCTTCCTGCTGCAAAAGCAGCTCGAAATCCGCAAGCTCGCGCTTTTCGATTTGGCCTCGGCGGTGTTTGGCGCGCTCGTCCAGATCGCGCTGGCTTATTATATGCCAACGATCTGGGCCCTCATTTGGGGATTGTTGATCGGTACCGCAGTGCCCGCTGTCGCGAGCTTCTTCCTGATCGACTGGCGTTCGCACCATTTGCGCTGGGAAGGAGAGGCGGTTCGCGCCATTCTTCACTTCGGCAAATGGATCTTTTTCTCGTCGCTCATCTACTTCCTCGCGATGAATTTCGACCGCCTCTATTTCGCCAGCGCGGTCTCGCTGACCCTGCTCGGGATTTACGGTATTGCGCGCACATTTGCCGACACCGTCGTCCAGTTTTTCCAGCGCATTGGCAATCTGCTGATTTTTCCCAAGGTCTCGGCCACCGCCCAACGCGGCCAAGATCTCCAGCGCGCCATCCGTCCGGTACGGCTGGCAACCCTGCTGCTGGCGGCGGTGAGCCTCGCTTTCGCGGTCGCGATCGCCGATATCTTTGTCTATTTCGTCTATGACCCGCGCTACCACGCCGCCGGCCTGATCCTTGCCATCCTGCTTTTCGGTAGCTGGTTCGGAATTCTCGCTGCCATCGCCGACGCCATGATGATGGGGATCGGCAAACCTTCGGTCGTCGCGTTCAGCAATGCGGGCAAGCTCGCCGTCATCGTCGTTGCCCTGACCTGGGTCCTGCCGCGTTACGGCATGAATGCCGCCTTGCTTGCATTTGTCTTCGCCGACGCGGTCCGATATGCGATGCTGGCGTGGCAGAAGCGCAGCGTCGGGCTGAGCTTTCTTCGCCAGGATGCCGCTTTGACCATATTGTTCGTCCTGTTGATCATATTCTTTCGCGAAGCCACGATGCTGGCAGGATGGACCACGGGGGTCGGGGGATGGCTCGAACAGGCGCGGCAGCCCTATGAATAGCAACCTCAAAATGGGGATCGTCGCAATCGGCCGCAACGAGGGCGAGCGCCTGAAGCAGTGTCTACGCTCGATCCCCGCCGACATTCCCGTGGCCTATGTCGACAGTGCCTCGAGCGACGGCAGCGCGGCGTTCGCGCGAAGCATGAAGGCGATTGTCGTCGAACTCGATCTTGCAACCCCCTTTACCGCGGCCCGGGCGCGCAACGCCGGCCGCGATGCGCTTCTCGATCAATGGCCCCATCTGAAATATATCCAGTTCGTCGACGGCGACTGCGAGTTTGAACCGGGATGGCTTTCGGAAGCGATGCAGTTTCTCGAACAGGAGCCGTCGGCGGCGGTCGTGTGCGGCCGTCGCCGCGAGCGCTATCCCGAGCGCAGCATTTATAACCGGATGTGCGACCGCGAATGGAATACACCGATCGGCGAGGCCGATGCATGCGGCGGAGATGCCATGTTCCGCGTGTCCGCGCTCGCGCAGCTGCGCGGCTATGATCCCAAAATGATCGCGGGAGAGGAACCCGAGCTTTGCCACCGGCTCCGCGGTCTGGGCTGGCGGATCTGGCGGATCGACTGTCCGATGACGATCCATGACGCCGACATGCATCGGCCCCGGCAATGGTGGCGCCGCACCATACGCAGCGGTTTTGGCTATGCCCAGGTCTGGAACAAGACACGGGCGGGGGGCGAGGACCCTCTCTATGCGCGCCAGCTCATCAGCGCGCTGTTCTGGACCTTCGGTGTTACCGCGATCGGACTGGCTGCGGCGCTCATCACCGGCCCGCTGGGGCTGCTCGCTGCACCCTTGCTGTGGATCATCCAACTCGCGCGCCTGGCACGACGCGGCGGGATCATTTGGGCTGCCCATCTGCTTGCTGGCAAATTTGCCGAGACGATCGGCATCCTTCGCTTTCTGCTCACAAGCCTGCGCGGACGCAGCCAGGGCGCGATTTTCTACAAATGATCCCGATCGCCTATCTGGTAAGCGAGTATGACGCTCCGTCGCATACCTTTGTCCGCCGCGAAGTTGCGGCCTTGCGCGCGCAGGGTCTCGAGATTGTTCCGTTCAGCGTCCGGCGCGGGGAAACGGGGCCCAGCGAAGCCGTAACGCTGCTCGGCCGCTCGTCCTTCGCCTATCTCGCCGCATTAGGGCGGGCGTTGCTGACCCGGCCAAGGCGGACGGCCGCCGTCTGGTGGCTGGCCCAGCGTCACCGGCCCCCCGGCTGGAGAGCCTTGTTGTGGGCCCAGTTTCATTTCGTCGAAGCGGTGCTCCTCGCCTCGATGCTCGAAGCATCAGGCGCAAGGCGGCTCCACGTCCATTTTGCCAACAGCGGCGCAACAGTCGGGATGCTCGCCGCCGAGCTTGCGCGCCTGCCCTGGAGTCTGACGCTCCACGGCATTTCCGAAACCGATTATCCGGCAGGGCTGCTGCTGGCCGCGAAGATCGAGCGGGCGTCGTTCGTCGCCTGTGCGAGCTATTTCATGCGCGCCCAGGCGATGCGGTTGGTGGATGCCGGGCATTGGGCAAAAATGAGCGTCGTGCGCTGCGGGATCGATCTTGCGGCCCTGCCGGCGCCCCCGCCGTCCGCCACCGGCCCAGCCGCCCGGATCGTCTGTGTCGGGCGCCTGTCACCCGAAAAAGGCTATGACGGGCTGCTTGGTGCGCTGGCGGCGACCGCCGCAGCCGGCGCCGAGTTTGAAGTCGAAGTCATTGGCGGCGGCCCGCTTCTCGAACCTTTGCGGGCACGGGCGGCGGCGCTGGGTCTTGGCGGCCGCGTCCGCTTTGGCGGAGCGATGGGCGAAACCGACACGCTCGCCCGGATCGCCGCGGCCGACTTTCTTGTCCTGCCGAGCCTCATGGAAGGGCTCCCGGTGGTCTTGATGGAAGCAATGGCGCTCGGCAAGCCGGTGGTCGCGAGCCGCGTCGCCGGCATTCCCGAGCTGGTGGAAGACGGACTCTCGGGATTCATGTTTGCACCCTCGGACTGGGAGGAGCTTGCCGCGCAACTGGCGCGAATGATGGCGGCGCGCGGCGACTGGGCCGCGATGGGACGACATGGCCGGCAGCGGGTGGAAGCGGCGTTTTGCGCCGATGGTGCGGCAGCGCAAATGGCGCAGCTATTCGCCGGTTCGCCCGGCCGCTGAGCGCGGCCTGGCGGCTTTGATCGGTCCGGATCGTCAGGCTTTTCGGGCGGCGCCAGCGACGGCGAGCGGGTTCGGCGATCTGCCGATCGCCCGCTGCCCTGTGGCAGCCCGTCCCGGCAATGCGCTCCGTCGCAAGCCGCGCCTACCAGTAATCGGCGGCATGCCGGCGTTTCAGGATGCGGTTCGCGCGCAGGCCGGGCCAAAGTCCGAGCAGGCTGGCCGCCACCGAAAAGGGCAGGCGCACGAGGAGCGCGCCGAAGCCGACGCCGCGCAGATTGTGGAGACGCCAGGTCAGCATGCGCGGTGGCAGCACCCAGAATTTGTCCGCGACGCGACTTTCGATCAAGCGGTCCACCCACTGCGGATCGCGCTCGTTACGCTCCCTGATAAATTGGCCGACATGCTCGCTATGCACTCCGCCCCACAAATATTCGCAGATCCAGCCATTGATAATCGTTCCGACCGTCATGCGTGTCTCGTGGCGGAAGAAGCCGGTGATCGAGTGCGCTTCGAAATAATGCGTGGGGCGGGGGACCTGCGCAACCAGGGCGTGATTGGGCAGCCGCGAGAAGCCGTCGGTGTGAATCATCGCCGACAGCAAGCCATCCTCGCCGGGGGTGGGGACGGGGAGCCAGATCTTGCGCAATTCGGCCATGCGGGCGGCGTAAAGCGACCCGTTGATCGCATGCGACGTGACCGACTGTTCCGAGACGATCAGCGAAAAACGGTCGACCAGCGACTTGCGGGGCTTTTTGGCAATATCTTTCACCGGCTGACCGGATACCGCCACCAGCGAGGAGGCACCGGCCAGCTGCGTCACCATCTCCTCGAGCACCCGGTCGTCGACCAGTTCGATATCCGCATCGACAAAAATGGCGATATCGCCGTCGGCATCGAGCAACTCGTGCACCGCGAGGTTCCACGAGCGGGCTTTGCCGCCAAGCGGCGTCTCGTGGATCAACAGCGCCGTCGTCGCATGCCGTTTGAAGGCGGCGCGAAAAGCCGTGTCGGCGGCCGAAGCTGTGTCGTCCGTGCAGCCATTGGCGACGACGACGATCTGAAACCGGTTCGGCGTTGTGAACAGCGTCTGGCTGGCGAGCTGCGATGCGAGCCGTTCGACGACCGCGCCTTCGTTGCGCGCGATCACGCATATCGAGAATTTCAAGCCCTGGACCATTGAAACTTCTCTAGCATGTCACGGTCGGGCTGCAATTGGCGGACGTTCCGGCCGACCCGAGGTCCGGCGCCGGGGCGGCGCAAAATATATGGGGGTGATGCCACGTCATCGCGTCACTGCCCTCGCGGCGAAGGGGATCAGGCGGTGCCGGCCCGGTGCCGACGAGGATTTGCCGAATCGCCCGCATGCCATGGTTCGAACCGGAGCAACGCTACGCCTACTCCGGTTCCCGATCATAATATTTACTGTAATCCGGCCCGCCATAGCCATAGCCGTAACTGTCACCAAGGCCGCCGCGATAGCGGTTCAGGATCGAGCCGACGCATGGGGTCGGATAGAGCATCGACATGACGTCCTGCACATGACGCTTCGTCGTCTTGCCCGAATCGACGACCAGGACGAAGCCGTCGAGCTGCGCGAGGCTGATCATTGCATCGTCGTTTGCAAAGGCCGGCGGGAGGTCAAACAGCACGATCGCGGCATCGCTTTGGTCGCGAAGCGTCGCGATCAGCTGCGAAAATCTTTCTCCGGCAAGTAGTTCGGCGGTGTTGTTCGCGCGGCGTATCGCCGGAAAGATACAAAGATTGGTGCCCTCGATGCGGCGACCGATGGCGGCAAGGTCATCGACGCTGCCCTCAAGATAGCTCTCGATACCATGGTCGGGCTCAAGCCCGATCTCCTCCCCGAGCGATGCGCGCCGGATATCGAGATCGACAAGATACACCGGTTCGTCGACCACGCGCGCCAGCGAGCTGGCGAGGTTCATCGACAGGAAGGATTTGCCGGCCGCCGGCGTTGCCGAGGTGACCCCGACGAGGCGGTGGCCCTCCTCCTTCAGTTTCTTGGCGAAGCTGGTCCGCAGCAGGTTGAACGGCCGCGCGCGCGCGTCGCGCGCGTCGAAGCCGATGATCCGGTGCTTGCGGATAGCGGTGACCGGCGGCGTGAAAATCTCCAGCCGGTCGCTGGCGAGCAGAACCGGATCGGTGGCAGGCGGTGTATCGGTTTCAGCCATGGAAGAACCTTTGAAAAGTCGCCATTCAGCGCCGGAACCGGGAAGGCAGAAAGCGGCGCCAGCCCTGGGGGCGCTTCGCGCTTACCTCAATAACCGGAATGATGCCGAGCGGCGGCGCCCCGAGGATCGCCTTGAGCGCCGCGGGATCGCGGATCGGGCGCAGCAGGAACTCGACGGCAAGCGCCAGCGCGAAGCCGAGCCCGATGCCGCCGCCGATGCCGATCGCCGCGATCAGCCAGCGATTGGGCCAGCTCGGCTGATCGGGAATCACCGGGGGCTCGATCACCGAAAGCCTTTCGGCCATCTGTTCATCCTCGGCGCGAACCCCGGCGCGCGCCGCCATCAATTGGCTCTGCACCTGCTCGTATCGCGTGTTGAGCGCGGTCAGGCGCTGCTGCAATTCGCCAAGTTGCTGCTGGACGAGCGGAGCACGCGCCTGCGCCGCGAGCTGCGAATTGACCTGCGCGGTCTCTCCTGCTTTCGCCGCGCGCAGCGCCGCAATCTGGGCATTGTTGAACTGGATCTGCTCCTCGATCGTCTCCAGCGGCAGTTTCGCGCTATTGTCCTTCGCCAGCTTTCTCGCTTCGGCAAGCGCCTGTTTGGCGATCACGACGTCGGGATGCGTCTCGGCATAGACCGCCCGCGCCGCCGCCAGCCGCTGCTCGGCGCCGGTGACGACCGGGTCGCGCTGGTCGCTGGTTGCGGCGATGTTGCGCTGCTGCAGGAGGAGTTGGTTGTCGCGCTGCAGCGCCGCGATCTGGACATCGTAGCTTCCCGTGCCGCCGCCCATGACCATCGTGCCGCCGGCGAGCACATTGCCATTGCGGGCGTTGATCTGCGCAATCTGCGACTGCAGCGTCGCAATCTGCGTTTCGAGCCCGGCCGACTGGTCCGAGAGAAATTGGACCGTGTTGGTCGCCTGCTCGGCATTGCCGCGCGCATCGAGCTGCAGCACGCGGTCCATCAGGTCCTGCGCCACCGCCTGCGTCTGCTGCGGCTGCGAATATTCATAGGCGAGTTCGAAGGCGATCGCGCGATTTTCGGTGCCATTGCCCGGAAGCGTCATTTCGGTCGGGGTCAGCGTGATCGACTCGCGCATCTGGTCGAGGATCTCGGAAAGCGGCGTGCTCTGCCGCTTGCTGGCGTAGAGGCCGTGCCGTTCGATCAGCTGGATGAGGTCGGGACGCGCGGTTATCTGCTGGCGGATCGCGGCAATCCGGCGATCGACCATATTGCCGCTGTCGAGGCCAATGACCTCCTTGGGAAGCTGCGGCGATTCGACGAGCATGATCGCGTTTGCCCGATAGGTCGCGGGGATCAGCAGCGCCGCGGCCGCGGCCGCGACGATGCCGAGCAGCGCCGGTACGATGATGAACCAGCGACGCTGCGACAGGATTACCGGTAACTGCTGCAGGAAATTGCCGCCGGTACCGCCTTCGTCCGCCGGCGTGTCAAACATGATTTCATCCACTAGCGGCGTTTCCCCAGCTTGAACGTCAGGCCGCCCATCAGCGCATAATTGGCGCGGCGCGGCAGCACATCGTCGAAGATCTTCGAATAGCTCGGCGTCACGGTCAAAGCGACACGGTCGCCAAGATCGCGGCTGTAAGTTGCCGACGCCCCGACAAAGTCGGTCACCCGGACCAGCGGCAGGCCGACGCCATCCTCGTTGGTGCGGCCGTAGCGGGCACCGAATGACAGGCGATCGACGCGGCTGAGACGGGCGTCATAGTTGATCGACGCCGTGGTCACCGTCGAGACGCCGCCGAGTGCGGTCGGCTGTGCACTGCGGCCCGCCGACAGGCAGAAGGACCGGTTGGGGGAGCGATCGCAGAGACCGGCGCTGCCGGCAAAGGTAACCCGGTTGCTGTAGCCGCCCCCGATATTCGTGCGCACATAGGAAATGCCGGCATCGGCCGAGATGCTGACCTGGTCGCTGAGCTGATGCTGAACGCCGATGCGCGGCGAGACGATCTTGCTGTCGCCGGTCCGGCGGCCAAGATAATCGACCGCGCCCAGCTGGGCGCCCACGGTGACGCTGGTGCGCACCGCGACCTGACGCTGATAATCGACATAGGCCGAAGCGCTGCGATAGTCGAAACCGCTATTGCCGTCGATGTAGGTGCCCGCGAGCTCGACCCCTGCGCCGACCGCGCTTCTTTCGTCGAGCAGATGCGAGATGGAAACCCCGGTCTCGATCGTCGTGACCCGCGACCGCGTCCCCGCCAGTGTCGTATCGATCACCGGCAGCCCCGGGGGGAAGAGCGGAATCGTGCCGTCGCCCGGAGCACCGAGGAAAATCAGCCCGTCGCGCGTCGTCGAGCGCGACGTGCGCGCTGCGGCAGAGAGCCTGAGCTTGGTGCGCGGGTCAAGATTCCGGATCGTCGCCGCATCGAGTGCAGCCGACACATCGGTGCCATAACGCTGCAGATATTGGCTCAGCCTCAGATCGCCCGACAATCGCGTTTCGCCCCGCTCGTCCGGGACGAGCAGGGTCGGCGAGATGCCGAGCGTCACCGATGCGGCGGTTTTCGGATTGGCAAGCAGGAAGGGGTTACTCGATACGCCGCCCGTCACCGACACATCGGCGCTGAACTCCGGTTCCGACTGCGCGGCTGCCGGAACAGCGCTCAGTCCGCATGCCGCCACCATCATGGCGGAGATGAAATTCCGCATTTGCCGGGCCCCCCTTGGCATCAACGCACGATGACCGTGTCGCCTGTTTCAATCTGAACGATATTGCCCCCGGCAACATCGCGCGTATCGCCGGCAAGACGGAACAGCGACGCCAGCTTCACGTTGAGCGTGCTGAGCTGGCTTCCCGCCTTGCGGATCACCAGCACATTGTCGAGGTTGGCGAACTCGCTCGGACCTCCGGCCATGCTCAATGCCTCGAGCACATTGACATAACGGCCCGGGCTGAAGGTGCCGGGCGCCTTGACCCGGCCCATCACTGAAAACTGCATGCCCGACGGCACGAGGACCGATACCGTCACTTGCGGCACCGCGCCGACATATTGGGCGCTGAGCCCCGTCGTGATCAGCGCTTCGATTTCCGAAGGCAGATAGCCTTGCACGCGGATCTGCCCGACCAGCGGGAAAGCGATGGTGCCGTCGGGCAGGACCTTGACCTTGCGTTGCAGCCGCTCCTCGCCCCACACATAGATTTCGAGCTCGTCGCCGGCATTGATGCGGTAGGTGGAAGCGGCGGCGGGCCGGGGCACCGCGCGGGCGGGCGCGCTGGCGGCGGTCGGCGCCGTCACGGTCGGCGTCGTTGCGGGCTGGGCGGCGCCCGTGTCGGGCGTCTGTGCCTGCGCCAGCGGCGCTGCGGCAATGGCCGCGGCAAGCGCCAGGGTAAGCGAGCGTCTAATCATTCAGGAACACCTCGAGTGAGCGGTCGACAGTCAGTTATCGTGCACTATAAGGTGACCCATGCTCTTTGGCTACCTCGTTAACCCTCGGTTTTCAGCGCTGTTGCCCCAGTCTGGGATCGCCCCGTCGCGGACCGCTGCACGGCTTTTCCCGATACTGCTGATCGCGCTCCTGCTCGGCGGTTGCGGACGCTCGGACGCTGCGGCTGCCGCGGACGCGGCGCGCGCGCAGGCGCTCCTCGAACAGAACCGGATCGTCGAGGCGCGGCTCGCGATCCGCGACGCCATCGAGGTGCGCGACGACGAACCGCAGTTCCACATCCTGCGCGGGCGGATCGAAATGGCGGCCCAGTCGCTGTCGGGCGCCTTCGATGCCTACAGCGATGCGATGTCGCTCGATTCGACCAACATGGAGGCGCTGCAGGCCGTATCGCAGCTCGGCCTCCAGACCGGTCATTTCCGCCAGTCGCTCGAGGCGACCGACGCAATCCTTGCCCTGTCGCCCGACGAGCCCGGCGCCTTGCTGATGCGCGGGCTCCATGCCGTCATCCGCAAGCGTTTCGACGAGGCCGACGGCTTCGCCGATCGTATCCTCGCCCGCAACCCTGCCGACGAGGGCGGTGTGATCCTCAAGGCGCGGATCGCGGTGCGCAAGGGCACGCCGCAACGCGCGCTCGAGGTGCTCGCGCCCTATGGCGCGGCCAAACCCAACACCGCGGGCGTCGTGATGACGCGGCTCGAAGTCTATCGGGCGATGCGCGATGCCGCGGGGATGCGCAGCCAGTTCGCCCTGCTGCGCACCCTCGTCCCCGACAACCCCGACCTTCGCCTCGACGAAGCCAATTTTGCGTTCAAGGACGGCCGCCCCCGGGACGGCCATGCGATACTCGTCGCGCTCCTTGCGGACCCGGCGACCGAACGCGGCAGGGTCGCAAATATTCTCGCCATATGGCGGGAATATTCCGGCGCCGGACCGGGCGACGCCGAACTCGCGCCGATCGCGCGAACCGGATCGACGGGGACGCGGCTCGCGGTGGCCGAATATCTCGCCTGGCACGGCCGCCTCGCGGCGGCAGGCCGGCTGGCCGAGGGCGCGGGCGCCGCCGAGCGCGCCGCGCTCGATGCCCTGATCCTGTCGCGCGAGCGGCGCTGGACCGCAGCGGAACAGCGCAGCAACGCCGTCCTGGCGCGCGACGAAACCGATTGTCTGGCGCTGACCGTTCGCGCCGAAGCGCGGCTCGAGGCCGGCGACCCGGTCGCGGCCCAGCGTTCCGCGCAGGTCGCTGCGGCACAATGTCCCGCGCAGCTTCAGGCGTGGAAAGCGCTGGCGGCCGCATATGAAGGGCGCGAGGATGCCGACAATGCGCGCCGGGCGTGGCGCGAGGGCGTCAATGCCAACCGGCAGGACGCCGAAATGGCAGGGGCGGCGGTTACCTGGCTCCTGCGGCGCGGCCAGGACCGCGAGGCGCTCGCCGTCGCGCGCCGGCTCACCCATGATGCCCCGGCGCTGCTCGGCGGCTGGCGCCTCTACCGCGCAACTTGCGACCGGCTGAAGGACCCCTGCGCCGCCGCCGCCGCCGCGGGGCTGCGCGATGCGGCGACGATATACGCCATCGACCTGCCGCCGGGGCAGGCGCTGCCCAACGGACTGTTCGGCCGGATCATCGTCCGGTGACCCGCCCCGACCCGGCCCGCTGGACCTTTCTCGATGTCGCCTTCGACCGGCTCGCGCCGGCCGCCGCCATCGCGCGGGTCGTCGATCTCGCCCGCGGCGATCGCTTTGCCTATGTGGTCACCCCCAATGTCGATCATATCGTCCAGCTCGAACGCAGCGGCGATCCCGAACTCGCCGCGGCTTATCGCGGCGCGGCGCTGTGCCTGTGCGACAGCCGTATCATCGCCCGGCTTGCCCGCTGGTCGGGCGGCAGCCTGCCCGTGGTCGCGGGGAGCGATCTGACCCGCGACCTGCTCGCGCATGGCCTTCCCGCCACGCAAATTGCCGTCGTTGGCGGCGACGCCGCGCTCCACCGCGCGCTCGCCGGCCTTTACCCGCGCTTCACCTGGGTCTTCCACACCCCGCCAATGGGCGTGCGGCGCAATCCCGCGGCGCGCGCGGCCATTGCCGAATTTGTCGAGCAAAGCGGCGCCGATGTCGTGTTTCTCGCGATCGGCGCCCCGCAGAGCGAAATTGTCTGTGCCGAAATCGGTGCGCGCGGGCGGGCGCGTGGCGTCGCCCTGTGCATCGGCGCCTCGCTCGAATTTCTCACCGGCGCGAAGCAGCGCGCGCCGCGCTGGATGCAGCGCGCCAGCCTCGAATGGCTCTATCGCCTCGGCAGCGAGCCGCGGCGCCTCTGGCGCCGCTACCTCGTCGACGGCCCGCGCATCTTTGCCATCTGGCGGCGCTGGCGCCGGATCAATCTTCCTCGCCCGCGCGCCGGGTCCGGTTCCAGCCCGTCTGGCGGCGCGTGAAAAAGCCGAGGTAGATCGGGATCTTCCAGAGCATGTAAAGCGGGACAAGGAGGAGCGCCTTGAGGGGCAGCTGGTCCCGGCCGTGGCGCCACCAGGCGGCGAGCAGCAGGGCGACGTCGAGCAGGAAGACCGCCGCCAGAATCTGGAACGGCAACCAATATTGTGCCGCGGCCCCCGCCGCGGCGGTGAAGGCAAGCCCGGCCAGCGCGAGCAACATCAGCAGCGCGAGCGGCGGGACGAGGAGATGCGCGCCGAGCGCCGCGCGGTGGCGCGAGGCAGCGGCGATCCCGCCAAGCAGCATCGGCAGTCCCTGCCGCGCCGCGGTGCGCAGGAAGCCATGTTCCCAGCGGCTGCGCTGCGCGCGGCTGCTTGCGAGCGCCGCTGCCGGGCTGGTGACGCGGGCGCCATCGTCAAGTTCGACCGCAATCCCCTGGCGCGCGAGCCACAGCCCAAGGCCGAGATCCTCGACGGCATCGCCGGTCGCGAGCGGCAAGGTCCGGAACAGCGGCCAGGCAAACGCCATCCCGGTGCCGAACAACAGCGCGCCGCCGCCGATGCGCACGAGCCCGCGCGCGCGGACGAGATTCTTGACCAGCATCGCAAAATTCGAGACCGCAACGATCGGCGATACGGTGCCCGCCGCGGTGAGCAAATTGGCTGCCTGCACCGGCCTGCCGGTGGCAATCGCGCGTGCCGCAAGGCGCTCGGCGCTGCCTGCCAACAGCCGGCAGTCGGCATCGACGACGATCACCGCATCGGGGGGATCTGGGGCAAGCTGGTCACGCCCGAAATCCAGGGCATAACCCTTGCCGCGGTGCTGCGGATCGGCGCGCTCGGCGACGCGCGCGCCGGCGGCGCGCGCCGTGGCCGCGGTGTCGTCGATGCAATTGTCGGCAATTACCATTATCTCCGCCGCCGGCGCGGCGGCCCCCAGTGCGGCGACCGTGGCGCCGATGTCCCGCGCTTCATTGTGCGCCGGGACGAGCAAAAGGATGCGCGCCCCCTTGGTCGTAGCAGCGGTCGTCGGCGTTCGAAGCGCGGCGAGCCCGAGCAGCAGCTCGCTGCCAAGATAGAGCAGCGAAAGGGCAAGGGGGAGCGCGACGAGCCAGGCGAGCAGTGCAATCATGGGCAACCCGGCTGTAGCGGCTCGTGCCGGAACGGCAAGATTATGCCGCCCGCCTGTCTCAAATCGCCACGTTTGCAATTGAGCGCTTTGCAAGCCGCCCGCACCCATTACCTGAAGCCCAAGACATTGGGGGAACGGGTAATTATGACGCGTCAATATTTCTCGGCCCGCCGGGTGCTGGTCACCGGCGGCGCGGGTTTTGTCGGATCGCATCTGATCGACCGGCTGATCGCTGCCGGCGACCAGGTCTTGTGCGTCGATAATCTGTTCACCGGCGCCAAAGCGAACATCGCGCATCTGCTCGGGCATCCGCGCTTCGAGTTCCTGCGCCACGATATCTGCTGGCCGCTGTTCGTCGAGGTCGATGCGATCTTCAATCTCGCCTGTCCGGCCTCGCCGATCCATTACCAGCACGACCCGGTGCAGACGACCAAGGTATCGGTGATCGGGTCGATCAACATGCTGGGCCTTGCGAAGCGGACGAAAATTCCGATCCTCCAGGCATCGACCAGCGAAGTCTATGGCGATCCGACGCAGCATCCGCAGACCGAGAGCTATTGGGGCAATGTCAATCCGATCGGCCTGCGCAGCTGCTATGACGAGGGCAAGCGCTGCGCCGAGACCCTGTTCTTCGACTATCACCGCCAGCATGGCATCAAGGTGAAGGTCGCGCGCATCTTCAACACCTACGGGCCGCGCATGCATCCCGCCGATGGCCGCGTGGTCTCGAATTTTGTCATGCAGGCGCTGCGCGGCGAGGATATCACCATCTTCGGCGACGGCTCGCAGACCCGCAGCTTCTGTTATGTCGACGATCTGGTCGAAGGTCTGCTGCGGCTCATGGGCACGCGCGATGGATTCACCGGACCGGTGAACATCGGCAATCCGGTCGAATTCACCATTCGCGAACTCGCCGAACTGGTCATCGAGCTGACCGGATCGCGCTCGAAACTTGTCCAGCTGCCGCTGCCCTCGGACGACCCCACCCAGCGCAAGCCCGACATTTCGCTCGCCCGTGCCGAACTCGACTGGGAGCCGTCAGTGCCGCTTCGCGCCGGGCTCGAGAAAACGATCGCCTATTTTCGCCAGCTAGCCAACTGAGTTACGCTCGGCGACCAGCGCGCCGATGAACTCCCGATATTGATCGGCGATCCTGGCCCAGGAAAATCGCTCGATGCCTTGCGGCTGGCCTTCGCGCAAACGCCCCCGCGCCAGCGCCGCCGCCAGCGTCTCGACCAGCACCGGCTGGTTCTCGGTGTCGCAAAGAAATTCACCGCTGTCGCCGAATATCCAGCGCAGGCGTTCGCTGTCATGGCCGACCACCGGCAGGCCGCTCGCCCACGCCTCGATGAAGACATTGCCGAAAGATTCGAGCAGCGACAGATGCAAAAAGGCATCGGCGGAGCGATAAAGCGCCGGCATGTCGCCCGCTGCAAGGCTGACCCGCTTGAACCGGTCCGGCAGCAGCCGTGCTGCCAGCGCCTCGCCTTCGCTCCGCAGCGGCCCGTCGCCCGCCACCACCAGATAGGCATCGCCGAGCTGGCTGACGGCACGGATGCCGTCGAGCACCCGCTTGGTCTCGATAAAGGCGCTGACCATCAGCACGATCGGCTTGTCGGCCGGTAGCCCGAGCCGGGCGCGCTCGTCGGCGCCCGGCCGGAAACGCTGGAGATCGACGCCATTGGGGACGAGCGTGCAGGGCCACTGACCGCGGTTGCGCGCGAGATAGTCGGGGTTGGTGCAGACGAGCCCGTCGCAGCGGAAGCTGCGATATTCCGAATTTGTCGCATAGGCCGGCCAATCGCCATTCTGGGTGACGAATATCTGCAAGGGGCGGCGGCGCGACGGGCGCCGTAGCGCCCAGTGGGTGAAGGGGAAGGAGCAAGTGACGACCGCGTCATAATCGCCGGGTCGGTAGGCAGCGAGCAGCCCGGGGACGAAGCTCGCATCCTCCCACGCCGTTTCGCTGCGCAGCGGCGGGAAAAAAGGGAAGCGCTCGAAACGCTCGCGCCTCACCGCGCCAACGCTGCGATATGTGTAAGCGGTATTTTCGCGCGCCGGCCCGGCCCCCATCACCGCGACGTCGTCACCGGTACGCGCGAGCGCATCGGCGACCGCGAGCAGCGCGACTTCGGCGCCGCGGTCGTAACGATGGAACCCGGGAAGGGCGAACAGCAATCTCATTGGGTCTTGGCTCCGCTGCGCCTGACCCCGAACAGGGCGGCAAGGATGGTGATTCCGCCCAGCAATGCCCAGAGCCAGCCAAGGACCGGCAGGCCGTGCGCCTCGCGGGAGAGAAGATCATCGATACCGCCAAGCGAGGCGGTGTCGACCAGAAAAAGCAGGGCGCTGAGCAAGGTTGCGGTTGCCGCACCCGAGCTGGAGCCCGTTTCCGCTGCGCGATTTGCTCTGGCGACCACAAGGAGACCAGCAGCGGCAAGGAACAGGATGATCGCCAGGTGCAGCATATTGAACGGGACCGAAAATTCGCCGATGCTGCGTGCGATCACGGCGGGCAAATCGTGCCGCCAGCCAAAGGCTGCCTCAATCGCGAAGCCGGCGTTTGCCAGGCCGAGCAGCGGCCATGGCCGCGTGCCCGCGGCAAGACTGGCCACACTCGCCAGGCCAAATGCCCAGATTCCGATCCATTGCACCATGTCCATCGCGCACCCTCCCGTGTGCCGTGACCATTGTGCATCGCCGCTCCGTGCGCGGCCCCTCGATTGGAGAAAGCGCTGCGGGCGCTATCATAGCCTGATTCTCGCAAACAGGCGAGCTTGCGTCGCCGGACGCGGGAGACGTCGGTCCCTCGCGCCCGGCGCGCGGGCCTATTTCTTGGCGGGAGCAGGTTTTGCCTTCTCGGCAGTCGGCGCGAATCCGTCCTGATACTCGATCTTTGCGGTCTCGCGGCTCTGCTTCAGGCGCTGCTGCACGGTTTCGGTCAGCTTTTGCTTGCGCAGCGCCTGGACCGCGATCGGCCGGGCCTGCTCGGTTGCGACGGGCTCCGAGCGTTCGGCCGTGATCACGCCGACCGTCACGACGCCATTTTCGGGAATGACAAAGGGCTCGCCCGGCGGCAGCGCACGGATCTGCGCCATCCGCTGCTGACCCAGCGACGCCGCGTCGACGAGCGGCTTGTCGCGACGGAACTGGATACCCATCTGCTGCAACCGCGCGGCGACGGCATCCATCGAATGATCGTCCTCGAGCGCCTTGAGCTGGTCGACATTCTGCGGCAGCGCGAACTGGATCCGGTCGATCGTCAGGACTTTGCGCTCGGCGAACATCAACGGATTGTCGGCAATGAACTTGTCGATTTCCTGTTGGTCGGGAACTTTCAGCGCCCGCTCGGCGCGCTGTCCCATGAGCTGGACGAGCAGCGCGTCGCGCAGCTGCCGCTCGCGCAGCAGATAATCGGGGGTCTTGTCGATGCCATCCTCGCGCGCCGCCTGCGCCAGAAGGCGGCGTTCGACAATGCGCTGCAGCGCCGTCTGCTGGACGACCTTCTTGTCGACGCCGTCCGGGACCGGCGTGCTGCCAAGCTCGGCATTGATTTCCTGCAAGGTAATCTCCTCGCCGTTGACGACGGCGGCGACCTGACCGGTCGCTTCCTTGCCGCAGCTGGCGACGAGCAGACTTCCAAGGACGACGGCAATAGCAGCACTTCGCTTCATGATCTTATCCTCTAGCCTCTGGTCCGAGCAGCAAACGCTGCATCTTGGGATTGGTATTTTCGATAAATGTCCGGGCGAACCCCGCCAGCAATCTCTGCGCCTCGCCGGCCTCAATACCCAGCGCCGAGACCCGCATCATCATGCCGTCGGGTATTTCGCCGGCAAGATTGGCGCGCATCACCGCGATCCGCTGCTCGCTCCATTTGCGGGGATAGGCGGTGCCGAGACGGGTGAAATAGGCGACCTGCTCGACCCGGTTCGGCGCCGTCGCGGTGAAGAAATTCGCCGGGATCTGATGGCCGTTTGCCTCGAGTGTGACGTCGCGGGTCGGCGTCAGCTGGAAACCCCCGACCGGATAGCAGACTTCTGGACGATGGACCTGCAGGACGCCGTCCTGGGCATTGTTATAGGCAAGCAGGAGCATCACCGGCGGAAGGTCGGGCGCCACAAAGACCCGCGTGACGAGATTGTCGTAGAGCCTGTCGCTGAGCGCGTCGGGCGGCGGCAGCACGACGCCGCTTTGCGATACTTCCTCCCAGGCGCCGAAGCGCTTCGGCACCCAGCCTTCGAAAATATCCTCGGGCACGACCGGGTTGGCGACTGCGGGTTGACGGGCGAAGGCAACGGCCGATGCGCCCGCCAGGGCCATGCCGAGCATCATGTTGCGCCGCGAGAGATTGGCGAAAGATTGGGCGGCTTTATCCATTGGCTGCATCCGGTTTCGGCGTTTCGGCATAGCGATCCCAAAGCGGTTTCAGCACCAGGTCGAGCGCGAAGATCGTCGCGAGCGCGATGGCGAACATCACGATGCCGGCGAAATTGTGGAGGAAGCCCTGGGCGGCCGCTTCGCCCGCATGATAGGTCAGGAGGATCAGGATCAGCACGCGAAAGAAATTGGCGATGAGCGCTACCGGGACGATGAGGAGCACGAGCAGGAACGCATAGCGCCACCGCGCCTGGTGACGCATATAGATGTAGAAGAGCGAGATGGCCGACAGCGAAATGATCGAATTGATCCCCGAACAGGCGGCAGCAACCAGCAGTTCATATTGTCCGATATAGATCCGCACCCCTTCGCCGCCAATCGGATAACCGAGCAGAGTCAGAAACCAGATCGCCGCCTCGGAGAGCCAGATCTTCATCGGCACCGTGATGAAGGCAACCAGCGTGTCGGGCGGCGGAAAGATGAAGGCGAGATAGAAGAGCGGAAACCAGAGGCGTTTCATCACTTCGAGGCCGACGATGCTGTACAGCACCACGAGCACCGCCGCATACATGAGATATCCCTCGATCTCGACGATCTGGGTGATCCGGGCAAAAATCTGCAACGGGACAAGCATGGCGAGCAGCGACCAGACATTCCGGGACGGCGCGGGGGCGGCGAGGTCGGAGACTTCGCGCCACCGCCGATGGAGCAGCCACAAGCCGGTCAACAGGACGATCGGGCCATGCGCGCCTTCTTCACCGCTCCACGATTGCTGCACCACGAAAATCATGGTGGGAACGGCGAACAGCAGCAGGCCAGCCAGAAGCACGATCGTTCCGGCTGATATCTGGCCCGGAAGACGGCTAGGCTCTCCCCCGGCGACTTTAACGTTGGCGGCAGTGGCCATTTTCTACCCGATTACTGGCTGTTTCTCCGCGGGATATAGCAATCCACCGCATCTGCCAATGCTTCCGTCGCATGGCGGCGTGTCGGGCTGGCACAGATTGCTGCGGCGCTTGTCCCGTCGTGGACCATCGCGATGCATATTGAGGCGCGCATCGCGCCCTGATCTGGTGTAGGCGGCAGGCGATGGATGTGACCCCAAATTCCGCAAGGCGCCGCGCGGCGTGGCGTCAGGTTGGCATTCTGCTCGTGACGGCCGCGATTGGCGGTTCGATTTCCGGCGCCTTGATCCCGGTGCTGTTCAAGCCGCCTGCCCCTCGCGAACGTCCGGTCGAGGCGAGGGCACGCGTCACCGAAGCCGCGCCGCCGCTGCTGTTGCCCCAGGACATCAAGCCGATCTCGGAAGAAGACGCGCTCGCCGAGAACGAAAAACTGCCATTCTCATCCGCGCCGGTCGAGTGGGCGCCCCCGCTGGTCGTGCCGCTCAACGCCGCGCAGTTTATCGGCCGCCGCTCGGCGATGGACTGTCTCACCGCAGCCATTTATTATGAGGCCGCGCAGGAATCGGAAACCGGCAAGCGTGGCGTGGCGCAGGTCGTTCTCAACCGGGCTCGCCATCCGGCTTTTCCCAACAGTGTCTGCGGCGTCGTCTATCAGGGATCGGAGCGACGTACCGGCTGCCAGTTCACCTTCACCTGCGATGGCAGTCTCGCGCGCCCGCCATCGCGCGCGGGCTGGGACGCGGCGCGCCGCGTCGCGCTCGCGGCCCTGTCGGGCTATGTCGAGCCGCGGGTCGGCATGGCGACCCATTATCACGCCGACTATGTGGTGCCCTATTGGGCGCCGTCGCTGGCCAAGATCGTGAAGATCGATCGTCACATCTTCTACCGCTGGTCGGGCGGTTGGGGGCGGCGCTCCGCCTTCAATCAGTCGGTGAGCCAGGAACAGTTTTTCGACGACCAGCCGCAGATCGAGGCGCTGATCGCACTCGACACCGAGCCGACGCTGTCGACGCCATATTCCGCGCCGGTCTCGCGCGGGCCGCGATTGGCAGCCGACGAAGCTGCCGGTTCGTTGACCGGCAACGAGAGCGCGGTACTCCCGCGCAACGTCGTCGCGCCTTCGATCAGGGCCGACGAGACGCCGGCGAAGCTGGCGGTCGACAGCGCGAGGGGCAGCCTCAAGGTCGACTGACCCGCGGCCGGAGCGGTAAAGGCCTGCTGCCAATTATGCGCGAAGGGATCGCGCCCCCGCACATTGCCCGGTTCGCTGTAGCGGCAGACGAGGATCTCCTCGCGCTCGCCCTCTGCGATGGCGCAGCCGACCTCGGCCGACCGGCCCCAGATCAATTGCGTATAGTGCGAGACATCCTGCGGCCGGCCGGTGCGGCTGTTGCCCGGAAAGACGCCAGGGACAAAATATTGCTTTTCGGCGATCCAGAGGTCGACCATGGCCTCCGGTCGAAAGGCGCCGGGCGTTCCGCCCCAGATATTCTCGCCCTCGAGCGGGCGTCCCGGGACATTCGGCGAATGTTCGAACCGTCCCGTGCGGGCAAGATGGTTGGCCCAGGCCTGCGCGCGCCGCGCGAGATCGTCGTTCCAGCGCAGCGCCGGCACACCGGCGAGCGCCCGCTCGCGGTTGTGGCTGTCGAGGAGGCGATCGTGGAGCCCGCCGAGGCGGGGCTGGGCGCCGGTGAGCAAAGTCGCGGCAATCCCGAGAAAGGCGATTTTTCCTGACGTTTTGACGAACTGCGCCATAGTGCACCCCCAAGAAGCAGGGGTGGCCTACTTCCGAACGGACTAAGGCCAGATGGCAGTTATTGGTTAAGATCGGATTAGGATCTGACGGCGGCTCTCGCGCGCTGCTGCACCTCGGCCGAGCGGACCACTTCGACCAGGTCGCCGACCTTGGCAGCGTCGAAGAGCAATTCTGCGAATTTATCGGGGAGGCCGATACAGCCGTGGGTCGCGCGCCGTCGCGACATCGGGCTGCCGTGCAGGGCCACCCCGGTGTCGGTGATAAACAGTGAGAAAGGCATCGGCGCGTCATAGCTGCGCGAATGATAGTCGCGGTGTTTGGAGAGAATCGGAAAGCGGCCGAGGGGTGTCTCCATGCTGTCGTCGCCATACACGATGACCGCGGTGCCGATTTCATGACCGCCGCGGAAAACCGAGATCAACTGCGTCCGCACATCGACCCAGATCGTCAACGGTCCGGCGGGCGCGCCCTCCTCGTTCCACTGGAACTCGCCATGCCGCATCTGGCCCCCGGTACGCAGCAGCGAGCGGACGCCCGCGGGCAACAGGCCGCTGCGTTTCGCCTCGATCTGCTGGGCAGGCGAGAGGATTTCGCGCACGCTCGCCTTGGCGCCCGATGCCTGTGTGCCGGCAGGCTTTGCGGTTGCCGCAAGTTGGTCTGGGCCAAAGTCCGGGGAAAGGAAATAACCCGCTACCGCCGCTGTGACGACGAGGAGCGCGGCAATCAGGCCGCCGCGCATCATGCCGCGCGCAGCGTGCTTTCAGCGGGAATTTTGCGGCGCCGGCGCATGGCCGCAGCGCATAGCCAAAAGCCGATCAGCATCATGGCCCAGGTACCGGGTTCAGGCACTGCCGGAACGGGTGTCTCGGTCGGCGTTTCGGTCCCGGGCGGTACCGGTTCGCCGGGCGTGGATGATGTCGGCGGCGGCAGTACCGCCCCGAAGCCACCGGGTATTCCCGGTGTGCCAACGCCCCCCGGCAGCGCTCCGAGGGAACCGAGCGGCAACAGGTCGGACGGCGCCGGATCGCCAAGCGCGATCGGTCCGGGTGCCTGTCCCAGTTCGTTCAGCGAGTCTTCGGGAGGTGTGTCGAAAATCTTGCCGAGGGCGCGCTGTTCGGGCTCGGCGCCGTCGGCTGGCCGGCCGAGCAGGCGTTCGGTGAGCGAGGGCCCCTTGCCGACCTTGCCCTTGAGCAGGTCGGTTTCGGTGCGCTCGCCAGGCGAGCGACCGAGAAATCGGTCGAGCGCGTCGGTGGTCTGGGCATAGAGCGTGCCGCCGTCGCCATTGAAGGCCGGGATGGTCACCGATGCCACCGCGAGCAGCATCATGGCGAGCGCCATTGCCACCAGGCGGCGCTTTTCACCGATAAATGAGACCAACCGTGCCATATCAGCGGGCTAGCGCATATATTACATCGCGTGAAGATATTTGTTTCGACACCGATTGCGCCTGTCCCGATCGGGAACAGTGGCGAGCAGAGGCGTAAATCGACCGGACCCGTCAATCATGCGCGGAACGTGTTTTAGCTCTGCTGGTTAAAGTACAGATATTAAAATGTATTTTGGGTCCCTTGTTCAGAGCTAACGGCGCGGATCATTGCCAAGTGCAGAGATGCAGCAGAATCGATCGGCATTCTGATCTTCAGGCGTTTCGCCGAACCAGGTCATCGGCTTGCCGAATTTTTGTTAAATCCGCATCAGGGACGTCACGGGAGAGAGCTCGCAGCGCGACTCGAAGCGAAAGGTCTCTGCGCCCATCGAGCGAAAAAACCGAATGCCTGTCCGGGTTGTCGCGGCTGCCGCCAGGCGGGCGCGCACAGAGGAACGGACGGCGCGCCGCTAGCACTTTGTTAACCCTGTGCCGCGACAATGGCGTTATGATCATTTCGGCATTTCTCCAATCACCTTCGTCCGAGGGCGACACACCTCGCAAGCTTCGGCGCAAGCTGCAGCTCGAGGTTCCGGGCGCCCAAGCCGACGGCGAGACGCTGGCGGTGCGTATTCACAACATATCGCAGGGCGGGATGCTGATCGAATGCGAGGCCCCGCTCGCCGTCGACGACAAGATCGATGTCGAACTCCCGCATGCGGGGATCGTCACCGCCAAGCTGGTCTGGACCAGCGGATCGCTGTTCGGTTGCCAGTTCAAGGCGCCCATTTCGAACGCCGCCGTCAGTGCGGCAGAGCTGCGCGCTGTGGCGCTGCCGGCATCGCGCGAGGATGTGCCTTCGCTTGCGGGCGCCGATGCGATAGCAGTCGAGCCCGGGCCAGCCGGGCGACAGGCGCAACGCTTCGGTGCCAATCTTAAGCGCTTGCGTATCGCACGCGGCCTCAGTCAGGCCGATCTCGCTGCCGCGCTCGAGGTGAGCGCGCCGTCGATTTCGGGTTGGGAAAAAGGCAGGGCAAGGCCCAAAGCCGATCGTCTGGCCGCGCTGGCGTCGCTTCTTGGCGTTCCTGTCTCGAAGCTCCTCGTCGATCTGGCGGCCGAACCCTATGAGGATCTGATCCTCCAGGGCCGCGAACGGATTGCGCGCGCGACCGGCGCAAGCCCCGACAAGATACGAATTTTCATCGAAATCTGACGGTCGTTCCCGCTTCGATCCTCGTCTGCGCGATCGCGCGGTGATCGGGGCGGGCATCTATTGGTGCGGGGCAGGGGTGGGTTCCTCGCCGGCTGACCGAACCCTGCGCTCCGCGAACCGGCGTCCCCACTGGTTCCAGCGCCGCTCGTAATAGAATGTCGAGAGATGGGCGCAGGCGAAGGTCGCGGCGAACAGCAGCGGCCGTTTGGCATATTTCGCCAGTGTATCGCCGGCCCCGAGCCAGGTGGCTGCGAAGATCGCGTGGAAGACATAAAGCGCGTAGGATGTCTGTGCGATGTAAACAGTGATGCGGCGCTCGGCGAGGGCGTGCATCCAGGCGGGGGCGCTGTAAAGCGAGGCGCCGATCATGACGGCGCAGAGATAGGGCCGCAAATAGGCTAGATAGCCGGTGCGCAGGTCGGCACTGGCAAACAGCAGCGCCAGCAGCAGGAAGATATTGGGCCGTGACAGCAGGCGGCGCGCGCGCTGGCCGAGCCAGCCTTCATATATGAGGGCGAGCGTCGCGCCCGCGAGAATCTCGTCGGCCCGGAACCAGGTCACGATCGACATCGGTTCCTGCCAGTAGATGCGTGCCAGCGTGATTGCGAGGCAGGCCAGCGGCACGACCAGAAGCGCTCGCTTGCCGCCGATCGCGACCAGCAGCGCAATCGAGAGGTAAAATTGCACCTCGAGGCAGAGGCTCCAGAAATGGGCGCCCGGCGGCACCAGCGAGTCCGGTGGAAGATTGGCAACGAACAGGAAGTTGCCGGCGAACTCGCCGGCGCTGGCTCCGCCGGCCACGAGAAAGGCGAGGAGCATGCCGAGCCAGGCTAGGGGCACGATCCGGGCCAACCGCCGGATCAGGAAGCGGCGGATATTGCCGTCCTCGATCAGAAAGCGGGTAATCAGAAATCCCGAGAGCGTGAAGAATATCACCATCCCCGTTGCTGCGACCGGAGCATTCAATTGCCACTGCGAGGGTCCGATGGGCAGCAGGTGGCCAGCAAGCACGAGCAGAATGCACAGCGCACGCCAACCATCGAGCAGAGGTAGATGCTCCAGCGCATGCTGCGCGTCTTGGCCTTTTGTCCTCATCACCCACCCTCGTCGTGACATGCTCCAACGCTACGGGCATTTCGCGATCTGTCTAGCGCGTTCACCATAGTCCGTCGTGATGGTCGTCGGGATCACCTGTTAGCGCGCGCCGACCGAGCGCAATACCGCATCGATATGTGAAGAATGACATAGGCCAGGGAGAGAGCGTGCGGTGCATCCGCTCGACCAGCCCGTTGGTCCCCGGCTGGTGCGGCTTGGTGGGTCGGGCTCGATATCGTTGGCCTCGCAGATCATGTCGAAGTGCATCTCCTGCGAGAAGACGTGCTGCGGCGGAGCGGCGGGTCAGCGAACGGGATGCCGTTATCGTTGATGATGGTCTGGATTCGGGAGGGCAGGTCTTCAAAAAGGCAGGCGGCTTGGAACAGCTTTCGGCGCCGGGCGATATTGAGCAGCTGGCGCGCTCTGTTCACACGTCATGTTGCCATCGACGGCGAATTTCGCAGTTACATCTCGATCTGGATCCGGACCTTGTCCTCGTCGACCCCAGCGGCAAGGGCGATCGACCTGCGGGCCTGGTCGACCTGGGTCCGGAAGCCGGTGCGCTCCTTCAGCCCGAGCAGGTCGGACAAGGACACCCCGAAGATTGTTGCCATCGCGTCCATGCGATCGGGCCGCGGTCGGCTGCGATCCGCCTCCCAGGCGCTGACCGCGGGAACGCTGACCGACAGCAATTTGGCAAGCTTGTCCTGGGTCATGCCTTTGGAGCGGCGCAGCTGCTGCATGCGTGCGCCGAGGCTTGCCGGAGCAGGCGGAGCCGCTGGCAGGTCGCGCGCCATCGTCTCGGCGCCCAGCGAAAGGATGAGGTCGAGCGTCGCGAGCGGCAGCGGGGCATCGAGGTCGCAAGCGATCAGGCGGCCGCCAACCCACGCGACCTCGGCTTGACCGTCGATACGGCTCTCCGACGTCATAAGCGCGATCGAGGCGCCGATCGTGAATGGCGCGCTGCTTTCAAAGACGAGGCCGCGTTCGGAGAAAGCGAGCACCCGTACCTGGATGTCGCCAGGCTCCGGCGCCGGCTCGTCGAATCGCAGACTGAAATCGGCCATGTCGCCGCCGGCGGCTGCCGTGCTTTGCATCCATCCGCGAATGCTCATCGGCTGCCCCGCGTCGGTGGGTCGGGCATAACTGAAATGTCGCTTAGCCGGATACGAAAGAAAACGGTCATGCTCTATAATACAGCATCGCCAAGCGGTCGGAAGGCTGATTTTGCACCGACCATCGGTCGCCGTTCCCGCCCTGCCGCAACGCGGCGGGAGCCACGCTGTGCGATGGACGGAATGTTTGCAGGATCGGCGACGAGATGACGCAGCACTCAACAAATAATCCGAAGGCTTATCGGTTGCCACCGACTTGCCTGGAATAAACCCATGCGGCAGCGGCAATGATCATGATCCCGGCCATCTCCTGGATCGAGCCCCAGGGAAAGATTGGGTTGCCGCGACCGAGCAGCTCGTCGAGATGGTGGAAGGACGCGGCGCGCATGAGGATGAACAGTCCCACAAACCCGAGCCCGACGAACGCGAGCCGAACCGCGCGATGCGCGCGGCGCAGCCACCAGAGCAGGGTTGCACCGGCGATCATCGCGAAAGCCGCGAGACCGACAACGAAGGCGAACTGGACCGGGCGGTGGGCGCCGTACCAGCCATAGGCTTTGGCATGCGCGCGCCCGGCAATTGTGAGGAGCGTCTGCAGGTCGAGCAGTTCGTTGACCGCGAGAAAGACGAGCAGGACCGACGTTGACCGCCAGAAGCGGCGTTCGGGGCCGCTGTTCCGAGCGGCGGCGTGTAGAGAAGCGCGGCGGGCAAGCAAGGCTGTGCCGAGATAGGCGGCGACCGTGATCCAATCGGCGAAGTCGGCGTTCGCGATGGAGGATCGCCAGCTGTCGACGTTCATCATGGGTTGGCGGCACCGTGCATGCCACCGGTCTAGCGGCGCCATGCCGCGATGCAAGACGCCGGGTCACGCGCGGGTCATGATTATCACAACGTGACCGTGCGCCGTCGCCGGAACCGGACCCCGGCATGGGAAACAGGGTAAATCCGGCCTCGATGGCGGCCGGAGGATTGGCTCCACCAAGGTGCCGGGGGCGATGCTTGCCATCGGCACACATTGAGAACAGGCGAGCGAACGATCGCTAAGGCGGTTCAATCATATTGCCAGTTCTTCGATGGCCGGGAGGCAGTCTTGTGCGGCGCATCGTCCGCGGCGGCAGTGAGGGTGTGAAACGGCTCATCCTGGCCGGCTTGTTCGGAGCTGCTTGCTTCCGTATACTGATTTGGCGGATGGGGCATTGTCTCGGGTGACGGCTGGCTGCACCCGCAAATCAGTATCGCTGCCAGCAATGTCCCCGGCAACCGGACTCGCATTGCTTCCTCCCCAACGCAATGATGATGTTACATAGCATGTTGGAAGAATGGCGTCGCTGCGAGATGCGTCCGAAGCGGTAATTAATCGATCCGATACCTTGTGATGCTAGTTCGCTGGCACGTGGCTGCTCGCCTTGAGCAGGATCGCGTGGCTGAAAGGGTATCGGGCGGACCGCGCGCACTCTTCTTCCTCGGCAATAGGCGGGCACCGAGGGGACGAGAAGGGTTGGTACGGAACGTGATTGCCTAGGGTCAGGACTCATTGGTCAGAGCCAGAAGATGGCGGTTGCGGCGAGGGCTACGGCGGAGAAGACGGCCTTCGGGCACCGATCGTAGCGTGTTGCGACCCGTCTCCAGTCCTTCAGGCGGCCGAACATAATCTCGATACGGCCCTGGCGTTTGTAGCGGCGCTTGTCGTATTTGACGGTCTTGTTTCGTATTTTCCGGCCCGGGATGCAGGGTGTGATGCCCTTTTCCTGCAAGGCGTCGCGGAACCAGTCGGCAT
>NZ_JADKYM010000015.1 GCF_015475875.1 Sphingopyxis solisilvae
AGTCGCAGCGGGTGGGGTCCATCGGCCTTGCGCAAGGCCGATGGACCCCACCCCAACCCCTCCCCTGAAGGGGAGGGGCTTAAGACAGTTCGCTCCTTCCCCGCCAAAAGTTACGCGGCGACCTCCGCCGCATATTCCTCGCGATATTTGTTGCGCAAGCTGACCTTGTCGATCTTTTCGCTGCCGAGCTTGGGCAGTGCGTCGTCGGCCATCCAGATCTTGTACGGCACCTTGTAGGGCGCGAGCCGCGCGCTGAGGAACGAGCACATATCCTCGGCGGTCACGTTGCTGCCGGGCTTCACCCAGATGACCGCGCCGACCACTTCGCCCAGCCGCTCGTCGGGCAGCCCGAATACCGCGCATTCGTTGGTGTCGCCATGTTCGTAGATCGCCGCCTCGACCTCCTGGCAGCTGATATTTTCGCCGCCGCGGATGATGATGTCCTTCTTGCGGTCGACGATGAACAGATAGCCGTCCTCGTCGAGATAGCCGAGGTCGCCCGACCGGAAATAGCCATTGTCGAAAAACGCCGCCTTGGTCGCTGCCTCGTTGTTCCAATAGCCTTCGAAATTGCAGACCGAACGGATGCAGACCTCGCCGACCTTGCCCTGTGCGAGCTCGTTCCCGTCGTCGTCGAGGATCGCAAGGTCGACCAGCGGCTTCGACGCGGGGCCGGTCGACAGCGGTTTGGCGAGGTAATTTTCGTTGATGATGCCGCAGCCGACCGCGTTGGTTTCGGTGAGGCCATAGCCAAGCAGCGGCTTGCCCTCGCCCATTTCGGTCGCGAGGCGTTTGACATGCTCGGGCGGACGCGGCGCGCCGCCGCCCGCATAGCTTTTGCACGTCGAAAGGTCGTAATTCTTGCGGTTGGGGTGGATCAGGATTTCATAGCTCATCAGCGGCACGCCGACGAAATAATTGCATTGTTCGTCCTGGATCAGCCGCATCGCTTCCTCGGCATTCCATTTGGGCATGAGTACCAATTTTCGGCCGAGCGCGAAGCTTTGCAGGAACACCGGAATTTCGGCGGTGACGTGGAACAGCGGGGTGCAGATCAGGGTCGCAGGCTGGATGTCGGACATCAACCCGTCCTCAGTCAGCAGATGCACGATGCTCGCGGTCTGCGTCACATAGTTGAAGATCGCCTGCACCACCGCTTCATGGCGCGAATAGGCGCCCTTCGACTGGCCGGTCGAGCCCGAGGTGAACAGGATGGTCGCGAGATCTTGCCCGGTCAGCGTTGGCAGCACCGTCGCCGCCGTGCCGCCCGCGCCGGTGATCGGCGCGATCGCCTGGTCGATCGGCTGGGCGATGTCGAGCGTGATGACCTTCGCGCCATGTTCGACCTCTTCGAGCCGCGCCGCGCGCTGCACGTCGGCAATCACGAGTTTGGTTTCGCTGTCGGCGATTGCCGCCGCCAGCTCGCCGCCCTGCCACCAGCCGTTGAGGAGCGTCGCGCAGCCGCCCGCGAGCAAGATGCCGATGTACGAGACGCACCACGCATTGGCGTTACGCATCGCCAGCCCGACGCGGTCGCCGCGTTGCACCCCATAACCCTCGATCAGCCCCGCCGCGACCTGCCGCGCCGCCATATAGACCTGTTTGAACGACAGCCGTTCGTCGCCTTCGACTAGAAAGGTCGCGTCGCCGTGCTGCATCGCGAAATAGCCGACATAGTCGGCGAGATTCGTCGGCGCATTGGTGATGAAGGGCAGTTGACGGCCAAAGCGTTCAACCGATCCGACCTGGATCGGTCCGCCCGGACCGGTGATCAGATTATAGGCGGCTTCCAGGCGCAAATCGAGCGCTGATGGCATCGTGTATCTCTCCTCTTGGTCTCGCTGGCCTAACCCCTTATGGGGAGGCCTCTCCTGGGGAAGGACGGCGCGACTTTATGTTTCTTTTTGCAACCCTAGCCGAAGCAACGCAATATGTGAACTTCCATGACCTGATGGGAGAGAATAGCGAAATTGCGTTCAGCGTCTTTGGCTTGCCGATCCGCTGGTATGCGCTCGCTTATCTCGCCGGGATTTTTGTCGGCTACTGGTATCTGCTCAAGCTGATCGCGCAGCCGGGCGCGCCGATGGCGCGGCGCCATGCGGATGACATGATCTTTTACGCCATGCTGGGGATCATCCTGGGTGGCCGACTCGGCTATGTGCTGTTTTACAATCTCGAGGCGTACATCAAGGAACCGCTCGGCATCTTCCGGTTGTGGGACGGCGGCATGTCGCTGCACGGCGGCGTGATCGGCGTGCTGGTCGCAATTTGGTATGTAACGCGCAAGGAAAAGCTGAATTTCCTGCGTTTTTGCGATTATATCGCCTGCGTCATTCCCTTCGGATTGTTTTTTGGCCGCCTCGCCAATTTTGTGAATGGCGAACTGTGGGGTCGAACGACAAAGGTCGCGTGGGGCGTGATCTTTCCGGACAGCGGGTCGATGGAAGCGCGCCATCCCAGCCAGCTGTACGAAGCGGGGTTGGAAGGCCTGCTGATGATGGCGATCCTGGGTTGGCTGTTCTGGCGCACCGATGCCCGCTACAAGCCCGGCTTTCTGGTCGGCATGGCGTCGATTATCTATGGCGTCAGTCGTTTTGCGGTCGAATTTGTGCGCGAGCCCGACACCCAACGGATGTGGGTCGTCGAAAGCACAGGCCTTTCGATGGGTCAGTGGCTGACAGTGCCGATGATCGTGATTGGCCTCTGGCTCGTCGCCACCGCGAAAGGACGCCGCCAGCGGGTGGAGCCGGTCGCCGGACCCGACAGCGTTGCGTGACGGACCGCCGACGCCTGCTGAGCTGATCGGCGACATCGCGGCGGCGCGGGCGACGACCGTGGCCGACTATATGGCCGCCGCGAACAGCCATTATTATGCGACGCGCGACCCGCTCGGCGCCGCGGGCGATTTCACCACCGCCCCCGAAATCAGCCAGATGTTCGGCGAGATGATCGGCGTGTGGATCGCCGACCTGTGGGTACGCGCGGGCAGCCCCGCCTTTCGCTATGTCGAGCTAGGCCCGGGGCGCGGCACCTTGGCCGCCGATGCCCTTCGCGCGATGGCGCGTTTCAAATGCGTGCCGCGCAACATCCACTTCGTTGAGACCAGCCCAAGTCTTCGCGCGGCCCAACTGGCCCGCGTTCCCGCCGCCATCCATCACGACGACATCGACGACCTGCCCGAAGACGGCGCCGCGATCATCGTCGCCAATGAGTTTTTCGATGCCCTGCCCGTCCATCAATATATCCGCACCAGTGGTGGCTGGCGCGAGCGGATGGTCGAGCGGCAGGGCGCGCGACTGATCCCGGTGCCGGGAGAGGCGCCTGCCGACGACCTTGTCCCCGCCGCGTTGCGCAACGCCGCTGAGGGCAGCATCGTCGAAACCGCGCCCGTGTCGGCGTCAATCATGCAGCGCTGCGCCTTTCGCCTCGCCCGGCAAGGCGGCGCGATGCTGGTGATCGATTATGGCTATAGCGGCCCGGCGGCGGGCGACACGCTGCAAGCGGTGAAGGCGCATCGCTTCGCCGATCCCTTCGCCGATCCGGGTGAGGTCGACCTGACCACCCATGTCGATTTCACCGCGCTCGCCGACGCGGCGCGGGGCGCCGGGGCAGCGGTCAGCCCAATCGCGACCCAGGGCGACTGGTTGCAGCGGCTGGGCATCGACGCACGGCTGCAATCGCTCGCGGCGACGGCGCCCGACCGCGCCGAGGAGTTGAAGGGTCAGCGCGACCGGCTTGTCGCCGCCGACGCGATGGGGGAATTGTTCAAAGTCATGGCCATCACCGCTCCGGGCTGGCCCACCCCTGCCGGGTTTACAGGAGACAATGATTGACGACCGTTCATCTCGCGACCCCCGACGATGCGGAGGCGATCGCGACCTTCGCGACCGACTCCTTCACCCGCACCTTCGGGCATATCTACGACCCCGCCGACCTCGCCGCCTTTCTCGCGACCTGGAACCCGCCCGAACGTGTCCGCGCGCAGATCGGCGCATCCGATCATGATATCGGGCTCGTTCGTGACGCAGCCGGTGCGATCCTTGGCTATATCAAGATGGGGCCGGTCGATTTCGACCTGCCCGCCGATCAGCCGACCGACGACGCCGTGGAACTTCACCAACTGTACGTCGCGGAAGCCGCCAAAGGCACCGGCGTTGCCGCGGCGCTGATGGATTGGGGCATCGTCTGGGCGCGGCAGCGCGCGTCGATCCTGTATCTGTCGGTCTTTACCGAAAACCATCGCGCGCAGGCTTTTTACCGCCGCTATGGTTTCTATGACGTCGGCCGCAACGCGTTCCGGGTCGGCAACCATATCGACGAAGACCGATTTTACAGGCTCGACCTGTGACGACGCCGTTCGTCACCGCGCCGCCGCTCGCCGACATTCCGCACGGGTTTTTCGGCCGCCGCGGCGGAGTATCCACCGGCGAGCTGGCGTCACTGAACTGTGGTCTTGGCTCGGGCGACGATCCGGCGCTGATTGCAGAAAACCGGCGACGGGTGGCCGATGCCGTGCTGCCCGGCGCAGCGCTCACCGGCGTCTATCAGGTCCATGGCAATCGCTGCGTCATCGTCGATGAGACGACCGACCTGACTGCACGTCCCGAAGCCGACGCGCTCGCGACGCGCACCCCCGGCATATTACTCGGCATCCTCACTGCCGACTGCGTCCCGGTGCTATTCGCTGACCGTGACGCGGGCGTCATCGGCGCCGCGCACGCCGGATGGAAGGGCGCGCTCGCCGGGGTCACCGACGCGACGCTGACTGCAATGGAAAGCCTTGGCGCCACGCGCGCCAACACCGCCGCCGCGATCGGCCCGTGCATCGGCCGCGCCTCCTATGAAGTCGACGACGGGTTTGTGCAGCGATTCACCGATGCCGATCGCGCCAATGAGCGCTTCTTTGCCGCCGGCAAGCCCGGTCACGCGATGTTCGACATCGCCGCCTATGTCGCCGCGCGGCTTGCCGCGGCGGGGGTCACCCGAATTGCCATCGGCGGGCAGGACACCTATGCCGAGGCGGATGACTATTTCAGCTATCGCCGCGCGTGCCACAAAAACGAGAACAGCTATGGGCGCCAGTTATCGGTGATCGGACTCAGCCAATCGATAAGCGCGGAATGACCGAAAATTGCTCGTCATTGCGAGGAGCGAAGCGACGTGGCAATCCAGAGCATGCGTAAACCGCTCTGGATTGCTTCGCTTCGCTCGCAATGACGAGGATCATGGGCGATAACCGGCACGCTTCGGCATCCGCGCAAAAAAGAGATGTGGGATTGGGGGACGGATGACACGCACGCGCCTGTTGGGACTGATCGGCGGCCTGCTGGTCTTCATCGTCATGCTCGCCCTCCCCGCACCCGCGGGGATGGAAACGACCGCCTGGCATGTCGCGGCGCTGACCGTCCTGATGGCGATCTGGTGGATGACCGAGGCGCTGCCGCTGACCGTCACCGCGCTGCTGCCGTTCCTGCTGGTGCCCGCCTTCGGGATCATGGACGCCAATGCCATCGCCAGCGAATATTATTCGCCGATCCTGTTCCTGATCCTGGGCGGCGCTTTTCTGGCGCTCGCGATCGAGCGCGTCGGGCTGCACCGCCGCCTCGCGCTGGCACTGCTCAAACGCGCGCGACCGAGTGCGAAGGGGCTGTTGTTCGCCTTCATGGCCGCGACCGCACTGCTCAGCATGCTGATCTCGAACACCTCGACCGCGCTGATCATGGTGCCGATCGCGCTGGCCGTCGTTCGCGCCGCCGGAATTGCCGAGGGTGATACGACGGGCTTTGCCGGCGCGGTGATGATGGGGATCGCCTTCGCCGCTTCGCTGGGCGGGCTCGGGACGCTGGTCGGCAGCCCGACCAACGCCATCGCCGCCGGGCTGATCGAAAAGACGCTGGGGCTCCGCATCTCCTTTTTCGACTGGGCGGTTTATGGTGTGCCGGTGGTCGTCCTGTCGGTCCCCGTCGCAATGATGATCCTGGCGCGCGTGCAGCGGCTGGCCGATCATCCGTTCGACGGGACCAAGGCCGCGGCGGCGCTGGGCCAGCAAGCGATCTGGTCGACCGCCGAACGCCGCGTCGTGCCGGTCGCGATGCTGGTCGTTGCGGCGTGGATGGCGCAGCCATGGATCGAACCGCTGCTGCCCAAGGGCGCGCTGACCGACGGCACGATCGCCATTGCGGGCAGCCTGTTATTGTTCGTGCTGCCCGACGGCACCGGGCGACCGTTGCTCGTCTGGAAAGAGGCCGATCGCGCGCCGTGGGGCGTCATCATGATGTTCGGCGGCGGCCTTGCGCTCGCGGCGGCGATCACCGCCAGCGGACTGGCGGCGTGGCTGGGCGCGGTGCTGGCGCCGCTCGGCAGCATCCCGACGATCGCACTTGCCGCGATCATTGTCGCACTGACCATCCTCGTCACCGAATTCGCCAGCAATGTCGCGACCGCGAGCGGCATCATGCCGGTGCTGGCGGCGCTCATCGCGGCGACCGGGGTCGACCCGGTGCTGCTTGCATTGCCGGTCGCGATGGCGGCGAGCTGGGGCTTCATGCTGCCGTCGGGCACCGGGCCGAATGCGCTGGCGTGGGCGACGGGGCATATCGCGCTGCCGCGCATGCTGAAGGCCGGGCTGGCGCTCGACATCATCGGCGTGCCGCTGCTGATCGGGGTGATCTGGGCGATTGCAATGCTGGGGTGACGCGCGCACGAAAGGGCGCTAGTTGCAACCGAAACTAATTGCGCCCCAAGGAAATCTATATGCCCCCGATCGACAACAGCGACCTCACCGGCACCACTTCGCAGCGCCGCGCGCCGAAAAAGGATGTCACCGAAATCGGCGGCCATGCACTGTCGCCCTCAACACTGATGATGGGCTATGGCTATGACCCGATGTTGTCGGAAGGATCGCTGAAACCGCCGATCTTCCTGACCTCGACCTTCGCTTTTGAAAGCGCGGCGGCGGGAAAGCGGCATTTCGAGGGGATCACCGGCAAGCGCCCCGGCGGCGCCGACGGCCTGGTCTATTCGCGCTTCAACGGTCCGAACCAGGAAATCCTGGAAGCGCGCCTTGGCGTGTGGGAAAAGGCCGAGGATGCGCTGGTCTTTTCGTCGGGCATGTCGGCGATCGCCACCCTGCTCCTCGCGCATGTCAGCATGAACGACGTCATCGTCCATTCGGGGCCGCTTTACGCTGCGACCGAGACGCTGATCGCGCGCATCCTGTCGCGCTTCGGCGCCACTTACGTCGATTTCCCGGCCGAGGCGTCGCGCGAAGAGATGGACGCAATCCTTGTGCGCGCCAAAAAGATGGCCGCCGATCAGGGCGGCAAGGTCGCGATGGTGTATCTGGAAAGCCCCGCCAACCCCACGAACGCGCTGGTCGATGTCGAGGCGATGCGCGCCGCGACCGACGCGGCCTTTGCCGCCGATGCCCGGCCGCCGATCGCGATCGACAACACCTTTCTGGGTCCGCTGTGGTCGAAGCCGCTGGCGCACGGCGCCGACATCGTCCTGTACAGCCTGACCAAATATGCCGGCGGGCACAGCGATCTGGTCGCGGGCGGGGTGCTGGGATCAAAGCACTGGCTCGGCCCCATTCGCATGATGCGCAACACGATCGGCACGATCTGCGACCCCAACACCGCCTGGATGCTGCTGCGCAGTCTGGAGACCGTCGAGCTCAGGATGAGCCGTGCGGGCGAAAATGCGGAGAAGGTGTGCGCATGGCTTCGCGATCATCCGAAGGTCGATGGCCTGGGCTATCTCGGCTTTCTGCCCGACGGGTCGCAAAAGGATATTTTCGACCGCCATTGCACCGGCGCGGGATCGACCTTTTCGCTGTTTATCAAGGGCGGCGAGGAAGAGAGCTTTCGCTTTCTCGATGCGCTCAAGATCGCGAAGCTGGCGGTCAGCCTGGGCGGCACCGAAACGCTCGCCAGCCACCCCGCCGCGATGACGCACCTGTCGGTCCCCGACGCGCGCAAGGCGGCGCTGGGCATCACCGACAATCTGGTGCGCATCTCGATCGGCATCGAGGACGCCGACGATCTGATCGCCGATTTTTCGCAGGCGCTGGACGCGGTCTAACGCGTCATTGCGAGGAGCGAAGCGACGCGGCAATCCAGAGTAGCGTAAACCGCTCTGGATTGCTTCGCTCCGCTCGCAATGACGGGGTTTTGATCGCTACTTCCGGCCTCGCCAGTCGACGACCTGCCACCCCATCCGCGGCGCCAGTTTCCTGAGCCCGCGCGACGGCGTCGTCGCCACCGCTTCATCGGCAAAGCGCAGCATCGGATGGTCGGACACATGGTCCGAATAGGCGCGGATATGTGCGCTGTCGCGGGTGATCGCATTGGCGGCCATCCAACCGTCGATTCGCGCGAACTTGGCATCGCCGTAGCAATTGTCGCCCGACAGGCGCGCATGGATATGGTCGCTGCCGTCGGGTTCGTCGAGCTGTGTCGCCAGCACGTCGTCCATCCCCAGCCGCTTCGCGATCGCATCGACGTATAGGTGGAAGGATGCCGTCGCGAGGAGCAGCCGGTAACCCGCTTCGCGGTCGGCGGCGATCTGTTCCAGCGCCGCGGGGTGCAACCCGCGCGCCACGACCTTGTCGGCATAGCTTTCGGCGAGCGGCGCGATTTCGGCGCGCGCGAAGCGTTTGCCGACCAGCAGCCGCAGGTTGATCGCTTTCAGCCGCGACCGGTCGATCAGACGCAGCGCATAGGCAAGCCCGGCCAACGCCACGAGCGGCAACAACAGCAATCGCCATTGTTGTCGCCGCCTTGCAACATGAATCAAAAACCCGCTGTAAGTCCCTGATCGAGTTATCGTTCGGTCCATGTCGTACATGGCAACGCGGTGGCGATAATCGCGGACCGGGACGCTGGGTTGGCTTTCCATGAGGGGACCATAGAGACGCCGGCCGCCGCGGCCAAGGGGGACGGGATTCGCTTGCCGTCCTGTGGCAAATAATACAATGTCCTCCGCACGATGGTGGCCAAGGCGGATTTCGAACAGAGCGACGGAGCCGATGGCGCCGACATCCGCTTCACCGGCCGGCTGACGCTGGCGCGGCTCGGCGACCTTCCCGCACGACTGGAGGCGGTGGGGCCGATCGCGTCACTGGACCTGTCGGCGCTCGAGCGAATCGACACCGTCGGCGCGTGGATCGTCACCCGAACCGTTCGGGAACATGAGGCCAAAGTCACCGGCGCCAGTCCCGAAGCGCAGCGGCTGCTCGACGCGCTGGCCAGCGACAAGAGCGAGTACCGCGTCCATCGCGACCGCCGCCCGCCCTTGATCCGCATGCTCGAACAGGTTGGCGTGGCCAGTATTTCGGTATGGCGCGAACTGGTCGGCATTATCGGATTTTTCGGTGCCATGATCCTGGCATTGGGGACGCAGCTGCGCGCGCGACGGCGGCTGCGCTGGCACGCCATCGTCACCCGGTTCCAGACCGTTGGTCTCGATGCGCTGCCGATCATCGGGCTGATGACCTTTCTGATCGGCATCGTCGTCGCGCAGCAGGGCGCGGTCCAGCTCCGCCAGTTCGGGCTCGAGGTGTTCACGATCAATCTGGTCGGCCGCGCCTCGATTCGCGAACTGGGCCTGCTGATGACCGCGATCATGGTCGCGGGGCGTTCGGGCAGCGCCTTTGCGGCGCAGATCGGCACGATGAAGCTGACCGAGGAAATCGATGCGATGCGGACCATCGGCGTCTCGCCGATGGAGGCGATCGTGCTGCCGCGCGTCGCCGCCGCGACGATCCTGATGCCGTTGCTGGGCTTTTACGCCAGCATCTGCGCCATTATCGGCGGCGGGGTGTTCTGCTGGATCGGGCTCGACATTCCGCCCGTCACCTATGTTCAGCTGCTCCGCGACATCATCCCGATGACCGATTTCTGGGCGATGCTGATCAAGGCGCCGGTGTTCGGCATCTTGATCGGGGTCACCGGTTGTTACGAGGGAATGCAGGTGCGCCAGAATGCCGAGGAAGTCGGCAAGCGAACAACGTCCGCCGTCGTCGCCGCGATCTTTCTCGTCATCGTCCTCGACGCGTTTTTTGCGGTCTTTTTCTCGTCGATCGGATGGAACTGATGAGCGAAGAAATCGACGAACAGCTTGCCGAGGAACTGGCCGCCGCCGACGCCGTGCGGCCCGAAAGTTTCGACCATGCGATCCGCATCCGCGGCTTGGTCAACCAGTTCGGCGACGCGGTGATCCACGACGGGCTCGATCTCGACGTCCGTTCGGGCGAGATCCTTGGCGTTGTCGGCGGCTCGGGGACCGGCAAGTCGGTGCTGATGCGGTCGATTATCGGCCTGCAAACGCCCGTCGCGGGCGAGATCGAGGTTTACGGCAAGACGCTCGACACGATCGCCGACGAGGAAGAATCGCGCGACCTCCGCCGCCGCTGGGGCGTGATGTTTCAGGGCGGGGCATTGTTTTCGACGCTGAGCGTCGCCGAGAACATCCAGGTGCCGCTGCGCGAATATTATCCGCGAACCGACCAGAAACTGCTCGACGAAATCGCCGCCTACAAGGTTGCGATGGTCGGCCTGCCCCCCGATGCGGGGCCGAAGTATCCCGCCGAACTGTCGGGCGGGATGGTCAAGCGCGCGGGGCTTGCCCGCAGTCTGGCGCTCGACCCGGCGCTGCTGTTCCTCGACGAGCCGACCGCCGGACTCGACCCGATCGGCGCCGCCAAATTCGACGAGCTGATCCGCGAGCTGGCCGACACCATGGGACTGACCGTCTTTCTGATCACCCACGACCTCGATTCGCTCTATGCCACCTGCGACCGGGTGGCGGTGCTTGCCGAAAAAAAGGTGATTGCGGTGGGCACAATCCCGGAACTGCTTGCCACCGAACATCCCTGGATACAGGATTATTTCAACGGACCCCGCGGCCGCGCCGCTGCCGGCGGGAACCAAACCGCCCCGCGCCCATAGGAACGACTGATGGAAACTCGCTCGAACAACGTCCTCGTCGGCGCTTTTGTCCTGATCTTTACCGCGGCGCTCGCCTTTTTCATCGTCTGGCTCGCCAATGACACCGGCGGGGAAAAACGCGAGTATGACATCTTTTTCAAACAATCGGTCGACGGCCTGAACAAGGGCGCGGCGGTGCAGTTTTCCGGCGTCCCGTCGGGTCAGGTGCGCGAGATATCGCTGTGGCCCGAAGACCCGCAATTTGTCCGGGTTCGGATTCAGATCAACGAAGGCGTCCCGATCCTGCAAGGGACGACGGCCGCGATCGAAGGGGTCGGTTTTACCGGCGTGTCGCAGATATCGCTCGACGGCGCGGTCAAGGGCGCCCCGCCGATCACCGATCTGGGGCCCGCGGGCCGTCCGGTGATCCCGACGCGCGTTGGCGGGCTGGGCGAGTTGCTCAACACCGCACCGCAATTGTTGCAGCGCCTGTCGACCCTGACCGAGCGACTGGCCGAGCTGGCCGACGATGAAAACCAGGCGAGTATCCGCGGCATATTGAACAATGTCGAGGCATCGACGGCGATCCTGGCGCGGAACGGCCCTGCGCTGGAGCGCGCGCTCGCCGACACCCGCATCGCGATCCAGCAGACCGGCGTCGCGGCCGAACAGATCGGCAATCTGGCCGCCGCTACGCAGGGGACGATCGACCGCAACGTCGATCCGGCGATGAAGAATCTGCGCGATACTTTGGCCTCCGCGAACAAGTCGATGCAGACTTTGGAACAGGCGGTCGCCGACGCGCGGCCCGGCCTCAAGACCTTCAGCGAGACGACGATCCCGGAAGCCAATGCGCTGATTCGCGACCTGCGCCGCACCTCCGCCTCGCTGTCCAGCCTGACCGACAAGCTCGACCAGCAGGGCGCCGGCGCCGTGCTGGGCGGCAGCAAGCTGCCCGATTACAAGAAATGAGGACGATCATGATCCGCCATCTCCGCACCCCGCTGCTCGCCGCCACCCTCGCCGTCTCGCTTGCAGCCTGCATCGGCCTGGGCGGCAAGACGCCGCCCTTTCTGCTGACACTCGACGCCGATGCCGCACCGGCAGCGGGCACCGCGCGCACCGCCGCCGACGCCTCGACGCTGACGATCCTGATCCCGACCGCACCGCAGAAACTGCGCACGACGCGGATACCGGTGCAGCAGGACAATAGCAGCGTTACCTATGTGAAGGACGCGCAATGGGTCGAGGCGCCGCAGCGATTGTTCCAGCGGCTGGTGTCCGAAACCGTCGCGGCCCGCACGTCGCGCGTCGTGCTCGACGAGGGGCAATATCTGACCGCACCGGGCGAACAGCTCGCCGGGCAGCTGATGGAATTCGGCGTCGATGCGCGGACTGGCGAAGCGGTCGTCGTGTATCAGGCGATGTTGGTATCGGCGGGCGGCAAGACGGTCAGCCAGCGCCGCTTTGAAGCGCGCGAAAGCATCGGCGGCAGGGTCGAGGCGAAACCGGTCGGCGAAGCGCTGACGCGCGCGGCGAACAAGGTGGCGGGTGAGGTGACAGGGTGGCTGGGCAGCTGAAAGCCGCTCTTGCCTACCCCAGCAAACTCTTGCTCGCCTGCTCGGTCACGTCGCGCGACAGACCCGGCTGCGCCAATATTCGCTCCAGTTCACCACGCATCATCGCCGCGCGCGCCTCGTCGAAGCGTTTCCAGCGGCCGAGCGGGGGGATCATCCGGGCGGCGGTTTGCGGGTTCTTCGGGTCGAGCGCGATGACCAGGTCGGCGATCAGGCGATAGCCCGCGCCGTCGGCCTGATGAAACGCCGCCTGATTGCCGGTCAGCGCGCCATAGAGCGAGCGGACGCGGTTGGGATTGGCGAGCGTGAAGTCGGGGTGCTGCGCCAGCTCCTTGACCGCATCGACGGTATCAGTCCGCAGCGACCACGCCTGCACCTGGAACCATTTGTCGAGCACCAGCGGATTGTCGCGATAGCGTTGGTAGAAGATGTCGAGCGCCGCGACACGCTCGTCGCTGTCGCCATGCGCCAGCGTCGCCAGCGCCGCCTGCCGTTCGGTCATTCCGTCGGCGTCGGAGAAAATGCGGAACGCGAGCGCAGGCACATCGTCCATCGCCGTCGCCGCCAAATAGGCCAAGGCTGCACCGCGCAGGCGGCGGCCGCCCTTGGCCTTGCGCGACAGGTCGGTCGCGGGCGGTGCGGCGCCCGCCAGAATCGCACGCCACTGGTTTTCCAGCGCGGTGCCGATCGCGGCCTGCAACGCCAGTCGTTCGCGGCGGATCGCGTCGGGGTCGACGGTCACCATCTGATCGCCGATAAAGGCCTCGCTGGGCAGCAGCACCGCCTCGGCGACGAATGCCGGATCGCTCGCCGCGCCCGCCAGCGTCTGGCCGACCGCATCGATCACCGCCTGTTGGCCGCGTGCCTCGCCCGACACCGCCGCGACCAGCGTATCAAGCATTAGCTGCTGTAACGCCTCGTAGCGTGCAAAGGGATCGTCGTCGTGCGCGGCGAGCCACGCGAGTTCGCCATCTTCGCGCGCGAAATCGACGATGACCGGCGCCGAAAAGCCGCGGTTGAGCGACAGCATCGGGCGGCTGCCGCCAACGCCCAGCGGTACCGCCATATCGGCGCGGTCGAGCAGCACCAATTGCTCGCCCGCCGCGGCCCCGCCGTCGCGGTCGAACGCCTTGATCCGCAGCGGGATAACCATCGGCTGCTTGTCGGGCTGACCGGGAGTCGCCGGCACGGTCTGGGCAAGGTGGAGCATCTGTTCCCCCGTCGCCGTATCGGTGTCGATCCGTGCAGTGACCCGCGGCGTCCCCGCCTGGCTGTACCACAGGCGAAATTGCGTCAAATCGATGCCCGCGCCCTCCTCGATCGCGCGGACAAAATCCTCGCACGTCGCCGCCTCGCCATCGTGGCGATCGAAATACAGGTCAGTGCCTTTGCGGAACCGTTCAGGCCCGACCATCGTCGCCATCATGCGGATGATCTCGGCGCCCTTGTTATAAATGGTCGCGGTGTAGAAGTTCGAGATTTCCTGGAAGCTGTCGGGGCGGATCGGGTGCGCGAGCGGCCCGGCATCCTCCGGGAATTGCGCCGCGCGGAGCAGGCGGACGTCCTCGATCCGCTTGACCGCGGGTGAACCCATGTCGGCCGAAAAGCATTGGTCGCGATAGACGGTGAAACCCTCTTTCAGTGACAGCTGGAACCAGTCGCGGCAGGTGACCCGGTTGCCCGACCAGTTGTGGAAATATTCATGCGCCACGACCCCCTCGACCCCATCATAATCGACGTCGGTCGCGGTGTCGGGATCGGCGAGGATGTAGCGGGTGTTGAAGATGTTGAGCCCCTTGTTCTCCATCGCCCCCATGTTGAAATCGCTGACCGCGACGATGTTGAACAGGTCGAGGTCATATTCTCGGCCATAGACGCGCTCGTCCCACGCCATGCTGTCCTTCAGCGCCTGCATCGCATGGCCGGTGCGATCGAGGTCGCCGTCGCGCACCCAGATGCCGAGTTCGACCCGGCGTCCCGACATCGTCGTGAAGCTGTCGCGATTGACCACAAGGTCGCCTGCGACGAGCGCGAACAGATAGCTCGGCTTCGGCCACGGATCTTCCCACAGCGCCCAATGATTGCCGCCCGCGCCGTCGCCCTTGGCGATGCAATTGCCGTTCGACAGCAGGATCGGGAACGCCGCCCTGTCGCCTTCCATCCGTACCTTGTACCGGCTCAGCACATCGGGGCGGTCGGGGTGGAAGGTGATGCGGCGGAAGCCCTCGGCCTCGCACTGCGTGCACAGCATGCCGTTCGAGGCATAAAGCCCCATCAGCTGGGTGTTCGATGCGGGATTGATCAGCGTGTCGATCTCGACCGTCGCCGCAGTGCGTTCACCCAGATCGACGATCAGGTCGGCGCCGTCCATGCGCCAGTCGTTCCAGCCCTCGCCATCGACGCGCACCGCCGCTGGCGACAGCCCGTCGCCGCGCAGCACCAAGGGCACGGCCGCTTCGGTCTGGCGCACCACCGACAGCGCCGCGGCGACGCGAGTCGCCTCGACCGCCAAGGCGAAATCGAGCGCGACGTCGGGCACCTGCCAGTCGGGCGGACGATAATCGCCGCGGTGGATGGTGACGGGGATAGCGGGGGTGGAGGAGGCGTCGGTCATGTTTCGGGTCTAGGCGCGGGGCGCGGGGCGCGCAATAAGGCGGGCGATGGGACAGATGCTGATTTTCGGGCTGGGCTATGCCGCGGGCCACTTGGCCGAGCGGCTGCGCGCGCGCGGATGGGATGTGGTCGGGACGACGCAGGACGGGCGCGGCGACAGCATCGCGTTTGACGATGAAGGCGCGGTGCTGGCGGCGGTGCGGTCGGCGACGCATATCCTGTCGTCGGTGCCGCCTGCCAAGGGTGCCGATCCAGTGCTGGCGCGCTATCGTGAGGCCATTGCGATCGCCCCGGCGACGTGGGTTGGCTATCTGTCCTCGACCGGCGTCTATGGCGATGCGGACGGCGCGTGGGTCTACGAAAGCGCGCCGGTCAAGGGCCGCCGCCCCGACCGCAATGCTGCCGATGCGGCGTGGCAGCGACTGCGCGGCGACGTGTCGGTCTTTCGCCTGCCCGGCATCTATGGCCCCGGCCGATCGATCCTCGACCGCATCCGCGAAGGCCGCGCGCACCGCATCGCCCTGCCCGACCAGGTGTTCAGCCGCGTCCATGTCGACGATATCGCGGGCGGCGTGATCGCATCGTTTCGGGGACCGGCGGGGGTGTATAACCTCGCCGACGACGAACCGTGCCACCAGAACCGGCTGGTCGAATGGGGCTGCGCGATGCTGGGCGCGCCGCTGCCGCCATTGCAGACGCTGGATGAAGCGGGCCTGTCGCCTGCGGCACGCGCCTTCTATGCCGAGAACCGGCGGGTCGCGAATGGCAAGGCGAAGCGGTTGCTCAGCTGGAATCCGCGCTATCCGACGTATCGCGAGGGGTTGGCGGCGTGTCGCTGACGCCCCGATGAGTCGTCATTGCGAGCGAAGCGAAGCAATCCAGAGCGGTTTACGCTACGCTGGATTGCCGCGTCGCTTCGCTCCTCGCAATGACGGCTGTTAGCTCAGATCAGCACATCCACCGTGTGGATCAAAGTCCCGACCAGCCCGCCAACCAGCGTCCCGTTGATGCGGATATATTGCAGGTCGTCGCCAACGGCATTTTCCAGCCGGTCGGTGATTGTCTTCGCATCCCAGCCGCGGATCGTGTCGGACACCAGCTTCAACGCGGTTTCGCCATAGCTGTCGACCATGCCGACGACTGCACGGCGGGCGTAGCGGTTGAGGGTGCGCTTGATCGCGACGTCTTCGCCCAGCATCGTACCGAATTGCGTGAACAGCTCGCCGATCCGCCCCGCCAGCATCGTTTCGGGATCGCGCGCCGCTTTCAGCAGCGCGGCGCGGCCCTGTTCCCACAGGCCGTCGAGCCAGCGTTTCACCGCCTTGTTCTCGAGCAGTTCGTCGCGGACGCGCGCGACCTTCGCCTGTACTTCGGGGTCGTGTTGCAGGTCGAGCGCCATTTTGGCGAGCCCTTCCTCGACGCGGATGCGCAGCGGATGCGTTTCGTCGACCGCCATCTCGCTGAGCAGTTTCGAGAGGCCCGCGACAATGCGGTTCGAGATGCTTTCGTCGAGCCCGGTGAAGCGCACGATCGCGTTGCTGTTGTCGTGGACCATCTGGTGGATCAGATGATCGTTGAGTTCGAGCGTCTTCGATCCCCATTTGACCATCGCATCGAGCAGCGGCTGGTGCCGCCCCTCGGCGAGCGCGGCCTGCAACGCCTGCCCCAGCAAGGGCGCGACGTCGAGTTCGCGCAGGCGATCAGCGATCGCCGATTTGACCATCCCGCCCAGCCGTTGCTGGTCAAGCGCGCCCAGCGCGTCGGCGATGATCCGCGACGCGCCAAGCTTCAGCCGCCCGCCGCCCTCCGCCGGTTGCGACAGAAACGCTCCGACTGCACCCGCGACGTCGAGCGTCTGCATCTTGCGCGCGATCAGCCTCGGCAACAGGAAATTGGTGAGCAGGAAGCGCGCCAGCGTGTCGCCGATGCGGTTCTTGTTGCGCGGGACGATCGCGGTGTGCGGGATCGGCAAACCCATCGGATGGCGGAACAGCGCGGTTACGGCAAACCAGTCGGCCAGCCCGCCGACCATCGCCGCCTCGGCAAAAGCACGCACGAACCCGACCGCGGGGTGGACGTCCTGATAAAATTTAGCGGTGACGAAGACGACCGCCATCACCACCAGCATCCCGGTGGCGACAAAGCGGATGTTCAGCCCACCGGTCGGAACGGCAACGCCCACCCGCAAGGGGTGGGCGTGTCCATCATGCAGCGAATTGGAATGCTGGTCCTTCATCCACGTAAAATGGCAACGCAAGCCAAAGGTTGCAACCGGGGCGGCGCGAGCGGCCGCCGCCGGTCACTCCGCCGGTTGCGGCGTGCCATCGCCGATCGGGCGGGTGTCGTCGCCGTGCCGATAGGTGAGCAGGTTGCGCGAGAAGAAGCGGCCAAGACGCTTTTCGATGCTGTCGGCGAGGCTGAAGCCCGCCGGCACGATCAGCAAGGTGAGCAGCGTCGACAGGATCAGCCCGCCGATCACGACCACCCCCATCGGCGCGCGCCATGCGCCGTCGCCCGACAGCGAGATTGCCGTCGGCACCATGCCCGCGACCATCGCGACCGTTGTCATGACGATCGGCTGTGCGCGTTTGCGCCCGGCATCGAGCAGCGCGGCCATCTTGCTCACGCCCTGGTCCATTTCCTCGATCGCGAAATCGACGAGCAGGATCGAGTTCTTGGCAACAATGCCGAGCAGCATCAAAAGTCCGATATAGACCGGCATTGAAATTTCCATGCCCGTCACCGCCAGCCCCAGTAGCCCGCCGAGCGGCGCGAGCAGCAGCGACGACATGTTGACCAGCGGCGACAGGAAGCGGCGATACAGCAGAACCAGAGTCGCAAACACCAGCAGCAGACCCGACACCACCGCGATCAGGAAGTTGGTGATCAGTTCGGCCTGCCATTTGGCGTCACCCTGAACGACCTTGCGGATACCCTGCGGCATGGTTTTAACCGCCGGCAGTTCGTTGATCTTTTTCTGGGCATCGCCAGTGACCAGCCCCGGTGCCAGATCGGCACCGATGACGATACGGCGGGTCTGGTTGTACCGGCGCAATTCGGTCGGACCGGCGCCGAACGAAATTTCGGCCACGGATTTCAACGGCACGGTGGTACCGCGCGATGTCGGGACCGGCAGATTTTCGATCGTCGCCAGGCTGCGCCGCGAATCTTCGGACAACAGCACCCGGATCGGGATCTGGCGGTCGGAAAGCGAGAATTTCGCCGCATTCTGGTCGATGTCGCCCAGTGTCGCGATGCGGATCGTCTGGCTGAGCGCGGCGGTTGTCACGCCGAGTTCGGCGGCCAGATCCATCCGCGGATTGACGATGATTTCGGGGCGCGGAATGTCGCCCTCGACCCGCGGCGCGCGGAGTTCCTTGAGCCCGCCCATCTGCGCGACGATCGTGCGCGCATGCTTGTCCAATGCGACCGGATCGTCGCCGCCGATCACCATCGTGATGTCGCGGCCCGAAAAGCCGCCCGACTGGCTCTGGAAATTCACCCGCGCGTCCGGGATCGCCGCCAGTTTGGGTTGCAGGCTGCGTTCCCACTCGACGCTGGTCAGTTCGCGGTCTTTTTTCAGCGTGATGAACGCATTGCCGCCCCCGACATTCACGTCATAAAACGCGGTCTGCACAGCGGGGCTGTTGTCGAGCACGTCACCGATCTGGCGCGCGATGGTTTCGCTCTGCGCCAGCGTCGAACCCGGCGGCAGCGAATAGCGCACCTGGCTGTAATCGCTGTTCGTCGTCGGCTGGAACTGCTGCGGCAGGACCGCAAACAGGACGATGCTGGAGATAAAGGCCAGCAGGCCGATGCCGACAATCCAAACGCGGTGATCGTGTAGCCGCGCATAGGTGCGCTGGACCATGAACTTTGCCCAATGGGTATAGGCCCACTGGCGCATCCCCATCGCATAAAGCAAGGCGCCCAAAATGATCGCAAGCAGGCTGCTCGCCAGAAAAGTCCCGATCGCCATGATCGGCGTCTGCAACAGGAAGTAGAGCGCGGTGTTGGGGCCGTCCTGCCCTGCCGGGACCGGCTGAAAATAGGAAAATGTCATGAACACGACCGCGAGCCCTGCCAGCACCAGCGGCACCGCCAGGAAAGCGAGGCGGGTCGACGTGCCGTCGTAACGCGCCCGCACCGCCTGTTGCTTGGTGCTGTCCAATGTCCATTTCAACAGCCGTTCGTAACGGTCGATCCACGGACCCGACGCATGGTCCTGTTCGCCCTGCGCCGACAGGAAATAGGCGGCGATCATCGGGGTAATCATGCGCGCGACCGCCAGGCTGGCGAGCACGGCGAACACCACGGTCATCCCGAACTGGACGAAAAACTGTCCCGAAATGCCGGGCATCAGTGCGACGGGCAGGAACACCGCAACGATCGACATCGTCGTCGCGACCACCGCCAGCCCGATTTCGTCGGCGGCGTCGATCGACGCCTGATAGGCGGTTTTGCCCATTCGCATGTGCCGGACGATATTTTCGATCTCGACGATCGCGTCATCGACCAGCACCCCCGCGACCAGGCTGAGCGCGAGCAGCGACAGGCTGTTCAGCGAAAAGCCCATCAGGTCCATGAACCAGAAGGTCGGGATCGCAGACAGCGGGATTGCCAGCGCCGAAATCAGCGTCGCGCGCCAGTCGCGCAGGAACAGGAACACGACGATGACCGCGAGCACCGCGCCCTCGATCATCGCGGCCATCGAGCTGCGATATTGTTCCTTGGTGTAGTCGGTGCGGGTGAACAGGATCTTGAAGTCGACCTTGGGGTTCGCCTTTTTGATCTGTTCCAGTTTCTTCATCGTCTCGTCATGAACGGTGACGTCCGACGCGCCCTTCGCCTTTTCGATCGAAAAGCTCAGCACCTGGCGGCCCTTGATCTTCGCCAGATTGCGCTGTTCGGCAAAGCCGTCGGTCACCTTTGCCACGTCCGACAGGCGCACGGTGCGGCCGTTGCCGATCGACAGGCGCGTATTGCCCAATTCAAGCGCGTTCGCGGCGTTGCCCAGCACGCGGACGGCCTGTTCGCTACCCGCGATTTCGGTGCGCCCGCCCGCGGCGTTGACATTGGTCTGGCGCAGCTGCTGGTTCACCTGGCTGGCGGTGATGCCATAGCTTTGCATGCGCGCGGGATCGAGGATGACGCGGATTTCGCGGTTCACGCCGCCCGACCGGCGGACCTGGCTCATCCCCGGAATCGACAGCAATTCCTTGGCGACCGTATTGTCGACATACCAGGACAATTGTTCCAGCGTCATGTCCGACGCCTCGACCGCGAAATAGGTGATCGGGCCGCCGGCAATATCGACGCGGATGACCTGCGGCTCCAATATGCCGTCGGGCAGGTCGCTGCGAATCTGCGAAACCGCTTGGTTGACGTCGTTATAGGCGCGGTCGATCGGAGTACCAATGGCGAACTGCACCATCGTGCGGCTGCTGCCTTCGCCGACATAGGACGACATTTCGTCGACGCCGCTGACGCCGCGCACCGCCGCCTCGATCCGCTGCGTCACCTGGGTTTCCAGTTCCGACGGCGCGGCGCCCGGCTGAGCCACAATGACCTGGACCGCAGGAAATTCGATATCCGGATTGTCGTTGATGTCCATCCGGTTGAAGCTGACGACCCCGGCGAGCAGCAACAGCACGAACATCACGATCGGCGGCACCGGATTGCGGATGCACCAGGCGGAGATATTGCGAAAACTCATGGTTCAAACGCCTTTTGCGCGGATGCGATCCGGAACGATTACTGCGCCGATTTCTGGACGACCGGTTTGACCTTGTCGCCGACATTCAGGAAGGCGCCGGCGAGCACGACGACCCGTTCGTTGCCATTCAGGCCCGATGCGATCGAAACGCCCGCGTCGGTGGTTGTGCCAACCTTGACCGGCTTGCGCTGGACGGTGTCCTTGCTGTCGACGACCAGCACATAATTGCCCTCTGGCCCGCTCAGCACCGCGCTTTCGGGCAGCATCGGCGCTTCTTCGGTCCCCGACAAGAGCCGCGCATCGGCGAAGCCGCCGGGACGCAGCGCGCCGCTGTACGGCACCGCGATGCGAACCATGCCCTGACGCGTGTCGGGGTTGATGACCGGCGACACCTGCCACACCTGGCCTTCGATGTTCAGATTGGTGCCGACGGGCGTGATCGTCGCGCGCGTTCCGACGCGGACGCGCTGCAGATCGGCCTCCGCCATCTGCGCCAGCAATTCCATTTCGCCACCGCGCGCCATGCGGAACAATACGCCGCTGCCCGCCCCGACGATCTGGCCCGGCTCGACGCCGCGGGTCAGCACCAGCCCGGCGGCGGGCGCCACGATGTTCAGGCGGCCGTTGCGCGCCTGTGCCTCGGCATATTGCGCCTGCGCGACGCGAACGCGCGCGTTGGCGGCATCGCGGGTCGCGCGCTTGCGGTCCATGTCGGCCTTGGAAATGAAGCCGCGCGACACCAGCGCCTCGGCACGGGTGAGTTCGGCCTGCGCCAGATCGGCGTCGGCCTGGGCAACGCGGATCGATGCAGCCAGACTGGCCGCCTGCTGCGTCTGGACCGACCGGTCGATGACCGCCAACGGCTGCCCCGCGCCAACCCATTGGCCGGGTTCGACCAGCACGCGCACCACCTGTCCGCCCTCTCCGGCGACGCCGACGGGCATTTCGCGCCGCGCGGCGATCGTGCCGTTGGTCGAGATCGTCGACTGGACCGACTGGCGGCCCGGAACCACGACGGTGATGCTGGGCACCGATGCCGCCCCGCCCTTGCCGTCGGCACCCGCCGCGCCGCCCTTGTTCGACGTAAAGGCGTACCAGGCCGCGGCGAGCGCCAGCGCGATCAGCACAACCGCGATGATCAGACGCGTGCGCTTGCGGCGGCTTTCCGCCTCTTCATAAAAGCTCTGGGTCGAACCCGCGAGGCTGTCCATCGAATCCACTTTCCGCTCGTAGTTCACGCCGAATTCCTCCCTGCCTCTGGCGGCATGGCTTGCGGCAAGCGCGACAGCACTTTGCCCCCCAATTCCCGCTCGGCAGGACCGTTCATCCCGCACGAGGTGTATTACCTAATTAAATCACTGCTTGCAAGAGGCCAAAAAATGACCACGCCGCCCGCACCCCGGGCTGCGCTGCATAAGGAAAACGGTACAGGATTTCCAGTGCTTGCGGACATGAAAAAGGGCGGCCCGCCCTTCGGCGAACCACCCCTTGATCCGGTCCTGCAACAGCAGGACGTGGTTGTGCGGCTTTAGCGAACGCGGCCGCGACGCACCAGATTGACGATGCCGAGCAATACAACCGCGCCGATAAACGCGGTCAGCAGGGTCATCGGGTCAAAGGCATCGCCCCGCAAATGCCCGCCGCCCAGGAAGCGGCCGAACAGAAAACGCCCGAGGATAGAACCGACGCAACCGACGATGATGTTGAGGAAGATACCTTGCTGTGCATCGGTGCGCATCACGATGCTGGCCAGCCAGCCGATCACGCCGCCCATGATGAGTGCAATAATGAAGTCCATGCTCTTGACCCCCTACGTTCATTGGTATCGCCTGACCTGGCAGGCGCATTGTTGTTAACCCAGCTATTCCCGAACGCCTAGCAGAATGGCGACGGCGTCTGCGCACCGTCGCCATTCCGGATCGTCTCTAGCGGACGCTGCCGCGGCGGATCAGGTTGATGATGCCGAGCAGCACCACGGCGCCGATGAACGCCCACAGCAGCCCGACGGGGCTGAACGTATCGAGGCTGGCGCCCATGCCGAAGAAGCTGCCGAGGAAATTGCCGAGGAATGCGCCGACCACGCCGACAACAATATTCAGAATGATGCCCTGCTGCGCATCGGTGCGCATCACGATGCTGGCGAGCCAGCCGATGATGCCGCCAACGATCAACGTAATAATCAAGCCCATGATTTTTCCCTTCCTGAACCGCCGGGCAAACGCCGACACCCGGCTGAACCACAAACGTCCGGTCGCGCCCGAACATCGTTTCAACGATGCGGGGATAATGCGGAACGATGGGGAAAGGTTCCCGGCCGGCCCCAAAGAGCGCGGCCGGGAAAGTGGGATCAGTTCCAGATCGTAGAACTGTTCCGGGTCGCAACTGCGGCATTAAGCAGCCGCGCGCGACCCGGATGTGACGGTGGTCACACGCATGAAAAGAAATATGTAAAATTGTTCAGCGCGGGTGGGCGACAGCCAGTCCTCGCCCAAACGAAATGGGGGCCGACATCGCTGCCAACCCCCACTATCCGGTCCTGCTCCGCGTTTTGCCACCCCGCCTCATCCCGGTCCGCTTCTCTTGCGATCAGCAGCCCGCAAAACGAAACGTTGCGGCGCACGCCGGAACAATCCGGCGATGGTTTGGTCGGCCCCCTTTCGGGGGCCGGCCGCACCTGGAAAGCCCTTCATCATCTCTTCCGGCGTCCACCGAAGCGGTCGCTGTCCAAGCGATGGACTGCGTTTCCATACCCGGTCGGGTTCGCATCAACTCGTGGGAATCGCTACGTTCCGTGACCAGGCTATCGGTCGATTTCCTCGTAAGTCCGGTCCGTTCCCTTCTGGCTAGTCTTGCAACTACCCTTGATGTCCCGGCGGTCTTTCGTCTCTGTCGTCCGATGATTTGAAGCTGACATGAACTGGTCAGAGCGCCAACCGAAAAACGCCCGATTACCTCTTATGCGCGTCGGCTGCTGTGGATAAGTCCGGCATTAGCAACAAGCGGATTCGGTGCAGCATTTTTGTAACAAGGGTGCAGCATTTTCGGATTCGGATTTGGTTCGCGGCCGTCGTACTTCATCTGCCGAATCGGGGCGGCGAGTCGAAAAATCCGACTCACCCAAAGATTATGCCCGCCCCAAATCACCCTTCCCGATCGTCCCCGACGCCATTTCGAGCATCCGGTCGAGGCTCTTGCGCGCCGCAAGGCGCAGGCCTTCTTCCATCTCGATCTGCGGTTTCAGGTCGCGCAGCGCGAGGTAGAGTTTTTCCATCGTGTTGAGCGCCATGTACGGGCAGATGTTGCAGTTGCAGTTGCCGTCGGCGCCCGGCGCGCCGATGAAGGTCTTTTCGGGGATCGCCAGTTCCATCTGGTGGATGATGTGCGGCTCGGTCGCGACGATCAGCGTTTCGCCGGGGAAGGTCTTGGCAAATTGCAGGATGCCGCTGGTCGATCCCACATAATCGGCGTGATCGACGATATGCGGCGGGCATTCGGGGTGCGCCGCGACCGGCGCGCCGGGGTGCTGTGCCTTCAGCTTGATCAGCTCGGTTTCGCTGAACGCTTCATGGACGATGCACACGCCCGGCCACAGCAGCATCTCGCGGCCAAACTTGCGGTTGAGATAACCGCCAAGGTGGCGATCTGGGCCAAAGATGATCGGCTGGTTTTCAGGAATCTGACTGATGATCGTCTCGGCGCTCGACGAGGTGACGATGATGTCAGAGAGCGCCTTCACCGCCGCCGAGCAGTTGATGTAGGTCAGCGCGATATGGTCGGGGTGCTTTTCGCGAAAGCGCTTGAACTGTTCGGGCGGGCAACTGTCCTCCAGACTGCACCCCGCGTCCATGTCGGGCAGGATGACGATCTTTTCCGGCGACAGGATCTTGGCCGTCTCCGCCATGAACTTGACGCCGCAGAACGCAATCACGTCGGCGTCGGTTTCGGCCGCCTTTCGCGACAGCTCCAGCGAATCGCCGACAAAATCGGCGAGGTCCTGGATCTCCGGCTTCTGGTAATAATGCGCCAGGATCACCGCGTTGCGTTCTTTGCGCAGCCGTTCGATTTCAGCGCGCAGGTCGAGGCCCGAGAGATTCTCGCGGATGGGAGCAGTCATCGCTTTTCCTTATCTGGCTTTTGCCTTGCCTGTCCCCCTACACGCCCCCCCGCGGTAGGGCAATTCACACCGCGACTACGTGGGCGGCGGCGACGCAAAAGCAAGGCCGGACACCGCCGCGCCCGGATGGCCTGCCGTCACCCAGGCGTATAGAGCTGCCCCGGGCGGCGCGAAAGCGACAAGCCACGCGATCGGTACCGCCGCAACAATGCCCGCCATCCCCCACCACCATGCGGGATGAACAAAACCGTCACGGCGCCGGTCACGCAGCGCGCCGATGCCCGGAACGATCAAGCCGCACAGACAGGCAACGTCCCACGCATAGGGCGTCAACAGCGGCATGGGCAGCAGCCGGCCGAACGCCGGCCCCAGGATCGCCGCCGTTGCACAGACCTGAAGGCGCATGTGCCATTCGGGACGGCGGCGCAGACGGAAGGCCGCCGCAACGATGATCGCAAAGCACAGAATATTCGCCGGGTTAGCGATCAGAAAATACTGCGGCTGGAAAAAGAAAGGGGTCGTACCGCGCTGAATGACATCGACGGTTAGCCAGAAACCAAAAACTACCATCAGCAGCACCCATAATGCTGCAAGCTGCCCGAGTTTTCGGTGAAGTTCCGTCCGCTGGCGCTGGGCGAGCCAGCTTTGCGTCACGAAAATCGCAACCCAACCCATGAACACAAGTGCATGAACATGAACGAGCGGGCGGGCCGCGAAGGTCGACCGCCCCATCGCCCATTGCATGCCGAACCCCGCGACAATAACAATCGCCATTGCAGCGGCGCTCCGGAAATAGAAACCGTCGCTGCTCGCCGAACCTGCTGCAACGCGCGGCCTTTGCACCATGCTGGTCATTTCCAAATCCCCGATCCCTAGAGCTAGAGGGGGATAGCGGAGCTGTGATCGCACGCGAAGCCAGAATTTATCGTGGCGGCGAATTGGCGAACCGCGCTGTAACCTTCGCATCGATGCCCGCGGCCTTGAGCGGCATAGCAAAACTCTGCTCGATCGCGGCCCGCGCGGCGCCCTGCGCCAGCCGCATCGGGGTGGTCCCCTTCGCCTGTTTGATCAGTTCGTCCTGCGCCGCTTTGCGATTGGCGGTGTCGAGCGCCGCTTCGGCATCGGTCAAGGTCAACAGGATCGTCCCGTCGCGAAACTCGCTGATCGCGTCGATGTCGATTTCGGGACCGGCGAGGCGCAGCGGCGGCAGGGTGACGGTCAACGCATTGGTGGCCGCATCCCAGTCGAGATCCGACGGCTTGAGCTTGCCGAGATCGACCTCATACCGCACCGTTCCGGGCATGATGAGCGTCTTTTTGGCGCTCAGTCCCATGCGGCTTTGCGTCGAGGTCACCACCGCGACATAGCGCGCGGTGAACGGCACCAGCACATTCTGTTCCTGCAACCCTTGCAGGCTCGCGGCGACGACCGTTTCGGGGTCATAGCCCTTTTCCCAATCGCGCCACGCGCTGACCGCCCACCACACGGCGAGCAGCAGCATCGCCGCGGCGGCGAGCAGGATCAGGCGCCCGGTCAGGCGCGGCGGGCGGGCGGAGGGAGTCGTGGTCATGGCTCTGTATAGACCGAACAATCGGGCGCGGGGCGATCCATTTCGTAACGGCCCGTCGCATTGTTGAAGCGCAGCACGCGCTCGTAACTGCACTCGGGGTCCTTCCAATCGGCCAGATCGCTCGGTTTCAGCTTTTGCCCGCTATTGTCCTCGCTGCGCCGCGAGGTCTGCGGATAGGCGGTGGCAAAGCTGCGATAGGTCAGCGACGGCAGTTCGCCGCCTTCGTCGGGGCCGGGCTTCAGCACCGCCTTATACTCATATTCGTCGTGACAGGCACCGAGCCGGTCCTTGGCATCCTGCTCCGAGAAACAGGCGCGGATCATCAGCGCGCTGTCCCACCCGACATCGAGCACTTCGCCGCTGAGCCCGATCGCATGCGGCGCCATGCCAAAGCGCAGCAGGTGGAGGCGACTGCCCGTCCCGCCGCCGCCCGAATACATCGCGCGCTGTTCGCCGATCACCCCGACCAGCATCTCCAGCCCTTCGCCGCCGTCCGCCTCGTCGCCGCCGCGTACCCACACGGCGTTCGGCCACAGCCGCAGCGCCTGCGGCTCCCCGGCAATGGCGGGGAGCGGGAGGACGGTCTTTTCATCGTCACCCGACCCCGGAAACGAGACTGCGAGATTGGTCGGCAGCGCGTCGGATTCTCCGTCGTTTGGCAGCGCAAAACATATCTGCCCGTCGGGCAGGCAATGCGCGCCGTCATCCTTTGCGACCAGCTCGACCATGCGCGGACTGGAGGCAGGCGCGGTCTCGGCGGCAGGCTGCGCCGCGGCGAGCAGCATCGTCAAAAGCATGTCAGGCGAGTTCCCATTCGTCATTGCGCTCGCGCACCACGCCGCGCGCGCGCAGGTCGAACAGATGCGCGAGCACCGAGCGTCCGGCGGCGCCGGTCAGCCGCGGGTCTAGCCCCTTGTACATATGCGCGACCATCGCGGGGATGACCCGGGTGCCCTTTTCGAGCTCGCGCAGGATCTGCCGCTCGCGCTGCTTGCGATGCCCCAGCATGCCGCGAACGAGCTGCCGCGGCTTGGTCACCGCGGGGCCGTGCGCGGGATAATAGACGCGGTCGTCGCGGTCGTAGAGTTTCGACAGGCTGGCCATATAGGCCGCCATGTCGCCGTCGGGCGGGCTGACGACGCTGGTCGACCAGGCCATGACATGGTCGCCGGTGAACAGAGCGCCGCTTTCGACCAACGCGAAGCAGAGGTGGTTCGACGTGTGACCTGGGGTCGCGACCGCCTCGATCGTCCACCCGTCGCCCGATATGCGCTCGCCGTCGGCCAACACGCGGTCGGGCGCGTAATCGGGATCGAACGCCGAATCGGCGCGCGGGCCGTCGTCCGAAAGGGCCAGCGGCGCGCAGCCGATGATCGGCGCCCCGGTCGCCGCCTTGAGCGGCGCGGCAGCGGGGCTGTGGTCGCGGTGGGTGTGGGTGCAGAGGATCGCGGCGACGCGCTGCCCGCCGACCGCGCGCAGGATGGCGTCGACATGGCCGACGCCGTTCGCGTCGGCGGGATCGCCAACGCTCAAACCGCTGCCGGTGGGCCCCGGATCGATCACCGCCACATCGCTGCCCGCGCCGACGATCCACGTCTGGGTGCCGGTGAAGGTGTAGGGCGAAGGGTTCGGCGCCAGCACGCGGCGCACGAGCGGCTCATGCTGCTCGCAATCGCCGGCGCGGATGCTGTCGGGCCAGGGCTTGTCTTCGCTCATGGACGTCATGTGGCATTGACGGCAGCGGAACGAAAGGGGGCGCCAACGAAAAGGCTGCCGGGATCGGTTGGCGTAGGGTTTGCCCGCCTGCCATGGAGAAAGGCTACCGAATGCGTACCCTGGGTCAAATCACGACGCCGGATGGGTTTCACTTCACCGATAGACGGCCCAAGACTCGGTCGGGCAAGATCATCCTTCGCGTCTTCAGCAAGTTCGCCGCGAACGAGTTCGGCTCCCTCGGCGACACCTAAAGCTCGTCAGTCCCTCGCTGGTCGAACGCCTGACCGAGTGGCACCAGAAGCACTGAAGCAGATGGGGTCGGTGGACCTCATGCTGTCTGCCTACCGCCGTTGCCCATCACGCTCAATCCGGGGCTTTACCTTGCGGGCATATTCGACGAAATTGGCTTGGATGGCCTCGCTTACCTCCCGCAGCACTTCGGCAGGGTCATCATCCTCCTTCACCGGGAAAACAGTGAGCTTGTTGCCACCTTCCCCACGGTGACGAAACGTCCATTCTGCATCCCCGCGATAGTGGCGCACATCGAAGGCCGTGCTGAAACGATCCCCCCAGACAATATCTTCGATCAGATAGCTCGAGGTGATGTGAAGCTCGTAATAGCATTGCGTCTGCGATGCCGCGCGCCTCGCTTGGCGCTGTTTCGTCGTCTTCGCCTCTTCGGTTTCGGCATTGGTAATCACCGTGGTGCCCTGCGGCAGTCCGAGGCTGGTGACAGGGTCGGCGCGCATGATCGCGTCGATTTGCAGATCGATGCTTGCGATCGTTACGAACTGTTCGTCGGTGCTCTGCCCCAGATTCCCCGGAAACATCATTGATAGCCCTGGCGCAAGCCCGCTGCCGAAAGGCAGGCTGCTGAAATCCTGCGCCGCCCAGATGTGCAACTCGCAGTGCTCAGCATTGCTTTGCCCAGCGACCTCTGCCGAGCCTGACTGTGCCAATGCGGGGGCGGTGAGGCTGCCGGCTGCTACAAGGCTGAAAAGAATCTTTGCAAGAACACGACGAGTCACTTTGCCCCACCCCCGAACAACAAAACCGCCGGAGCGCGGACTCCAGCAACGCTGCTGTATCCGACATTTCCCAGATGACCACCAAATTCGGTTTCCACAGGATGAAATTGCATCGTACTCGCGGACAGCGTAATCTAATTGGGCTTCGCTGAACCTGACCATCGCCAATTTGCCTGCACCTGACGTGGGAGCCAGTGCTGAGCATAAAACCCACAAATTCGCGCGGATTGCAGGCCGCCCCCCAACCCGCCCCCACGAAAAAGGGAGCGGTTGCCCGCTCCCTTTCCCCGCCCCTGTCGCCAGCCCCACCGGGGAGCAAAGGCTGGCGCCAATTCGATTGTGGTCGCTGTGGCCCTATTCTTCCGGCTTTTCCATTTCGGCGATCGCCTTGTCGAGATCGGCGGCGACCTTGGCGCGGATGTCGTCGGACATGCCGCGCGCGCGTTCGCCCTCGACAAAGGCTTCGCGCGCTTTCTTGAGCGCCGACAGCCGCAAGGCCCGCCCCTCCGGGCCGCCATTGCACGCCATCATGACCACGCGGCTGTGCCGGTTTGCGTCGCCCTCCTCGCGGTTGACGATCGGGGCGGCGCGGCTGCCGTCGCTGCATTTGCCGATTACCATCGCCTTGCCGTCGGGCGTCTTCCACGCGCCGTGCGGCATCGGGGGCATCGGCGCCAGCACGGTGCGCATCCGTTCCTTGCGCTTTGCTTCCAGCTTGTCGGCGATCGCTTCGGCGCGCTTGCCGGTCACGCCCTGTTCCTTCAACGTCGCCAGCACATCGTCGCGCGACAGGCTGCCCGGCAGGCGGACGTCGATATGGCGCAGCTTGTCCTTGCTGTCGGCGGGCGCGAACATCACCGTCGGTGCCTTGCCATCACCCTGGCCGTCGCGGCGGATCACAATGCGATGCACCTCGCGCTTTTTGCCATCCTTGTCGGTCGTGGCCTGTTCGCTATGGTCGGTGAAGACCATGACACGGGGGGTATCGGAAGCGTCAGGCGCTTCGGACCGCAACGGCGCGGCCGGTGGAGCGGGAACGTCCGCCGTCTGTGCCCTTGCCGCGACGATCCCCGACGGCACCAGCGTCGCCGTCGTCGCCAGCACCGCCAGCGTGGCGGTGCCGATCAGCAAGCGCCCCGCCAGCCCGCGCTGTTTCGAAATATCCCTCCGCATCAACATCGTCAGCCTCTCCTGCAAATTATCGTGAACCGCCATCGGCGCCGCCAGCGACAACCGCGAGCCGACCGCGGCCTTGGCGATCGCCGTCGCATATCGCGCGGTGCGTTCGCCGCGGACTTCGTGGTCGGCCATGGTCAGCACCCGCGCGTCACACGCCGCCTCCTGGTCAAAACGAAAGGCGCGGATCGCCCGCCAGGCAAAGGGATTGAACCATTGCGACGCCAGCAGCACCAGCGCGGCGGCATTGGCCCACAAATCGCCGTAGCGGTGGTGCGACAGTTCATGGTCGATCGCCAGCGCCCGTTCGTCGGCAGCATAGCGGGCAAAGAAATCCTGCGGCACTGCGACAACCCGCCGCCACAATCCGAACGCCACCGGCCCGTCGACCGCATCGGTCATCACCAGCCGGATCGTGCCGATCGGTTCGAGTTCGACCGCCCCCGTCAGCACCGCGTCGCGAAAGCGGCGGTGCGACAATAGCGCCATCGCCAGCACCGCGGTCATCCCCATCGCCCACAGGGCGAACAGGAAGGGCATGGCGTCGGCGACTGCGAAGGGCGGCGACCATGCGGGCGCAGCGGCGACGTCTGGCACGGGCATATCGACCGCGATCAACATCGCCTCGCCGCCGATGACGGCGGGTTCGGGCGCCGCAACCGGCGCGGCGAAAGGCAGCGGCGGCAACACCAGCCGCAGCGCCGGAATCAGCCACAGGCTATAGGCGAGCCGCGGTCCGAAATGGCGGGCAAAGGGTTTGCGGATCAGCAGCACTGCCAGGACGAGCAGCGCGGTGGTGAGCATCGTGTCGCCCCACACCTGCATCCAGGTCGCGGCGCTCACGACTTGAGCTTTCGCAGCAAAGCTTCGATTTCGGCGATGTCGGTGTCCGACAGTGCCTCGCGATCGGCAAGATGCGCGATCAGGGGGCTGACGCGGCCACCGAACAGGCGGTCGACGAACCGCTGCGATTCCTCGCCGACGGCATCGGCGCGTTCGATCGCGGGACTGTAGAGGTAGCGGCGACCGTCAGCCTCGGCGTTCACTGCGCCTTTCTGGACCAGCCGTGCCAGCAGGGTCTTGACCGTCGCCTGCGTCCAGCCATTGGCCTTGCCGACGCGGGCGGTCAGGTCGGCCGCGGTTTGCGGGGCGTCGTCCCACAGGGCCGACAGCACCTGCATTTCCGACTCGCTTGCTCTTTCCGCCATTAGAACCCCTCCATTGGCGCCGTCCGTTTACAACGCGACTACAAATGTAGTCAAAGGGCTGAACGGTCGATGAACGAAACTGAACACCCGCACATTCCCGTCATTCCGGTGAACCCGAGGCCACCGATGTTATAACTCGGCTGGCGTCGGGTTGCTGGTTGTCGTTCACAAAGTCAAGAATGCCCATCAGCGACCCGTGGAGGGTGGCATGAACCTCCCCGCGCTTGGCGCCGGGATGTAGAACGATCTTGCCGACGAGCGAGCGAATGCCGCTGGAAGCATCGAGCTGAGTTTCCGGGTCTTCGAGTGTTTCGGTGAGCCGCGCGACCTTAGCCTTGTAGATTTCAGCAACACCCGGATGAATGTCGGGAATGTTTTGCGGCGCCTCGGCCAGCCGTGCGGCAATCTCCTCCTTTACTTGTTCTAGTTCGGCCATGCGGGCCTTCATGCTGGGTTGGTAGAGGCCGTCCTCGATTGCCGCCATGATGCCCGCGACCGCGCGGTCGATCTTTGCCAGCGCACGGACATCAGCATCGGCCTGAATGCGGCGCTCACGGTTCTCGCCATTGATATGCGCCACATAGGCAGCCACCGCTGCGTCGATCTTGTCCGCCGAAACAAGTCTATCGGCGATACCAGCCAGCGCGCGACGTTCCAGCTCCGCACGCCGGATTGTGCGGCCATTCGTGCAGGAATGGCCGCGATGGCGACCTACACAGCCGTAACGCTCTCCGACGACGAGGGCATATGTCCCGCCGCAAACGCCGCATTCGAGCAGGCCGGACAGCAGATAGGCGGGCCGCCGCGTCTGATGCAGCGAACGGGCCTGTGCAGCTTGCTTGATGCCGACATATCGGTCGGCAACGATCTCCTGCTGGCGCTTCACCGCAGACCATAGCTCGTCGCTGATGATGCGCAGTTCCGGCACCGCATTGCGGATCCACTCGGACTCAGGATTGAGGCGCATGACTTCCTTGCCAGTGCTGGGATCTTTCACGCTGTGCTTATGGTTCCAGACGCGGACCCCGACGTACATCTCATTGTTGAGGATGCCGGTTCCGCGACGGACGTCGCCACGAATGCTGGTGTCGCGCCACGCCTTTCCCGCAGGTCCGGCAACGCCGTCGGCATTGAGATCGCGCGCAATCGCAAGCGGGCTTTTTCCCGCGGCAAACTCGCGAAAGATGCGCTCGACGATCAGCGCCTGCGCCGGGTCGATCTCACGCTCGCCGCGCACCAACTCACCTTCGCTGCTCAGCCGTCGGACCATCCGGTAGCCATAGCCCACGGCGCCCGCCGAAAAGCCCTTCTCGACCCGCCCGCGCAGACCGCGATGCGTTTTCTTGGCGAGGTCTTTCAGGAACAGCGCGTTCATCGTTCCCTTGAGACCGACATGCAGCTCGGAGATTTCACCCTCGGCGAGCGTGACCAGCGGGACGCGCGCAAACTGGAGATGCTTGAACAGCGTCGCCACATCGGCCTGGTCGCGCGAAACGCGATCCAGCGCCTCTGCGACGACGATATCGAACTTGCCCGCCTGTGCGTCGGCAACCATCCGTTGGACCCCAGGCCGCAGGATCAGGCTAGCGCCGGTGATTGCCGCGTCCTGATAGGTCGTGGCAATCTCCCAGCCCTCGCGCGCCGCGCGTTCGCGGCAGAGAGCGAGCTGATCTCCAATCGATGCCGCATTCTGCTGGTCGGAGGAATAGCGGGCGTAAAGCGCAGCGCGGATCATCACATCTTCCTTTGCAATGGCGGGACAAACGCCCGCCCAGCCGGTTTAGACAGTGTCGCGCGCGATGACCTTAGGGTCAACGCTCGGGCGGCCGCGCATTTTCTGCAAACGACTCATTGTCATTCGCCGCTTCGCGGGCGCGGATATGTTCCCGAGCGATATGCCGCCCAATGGCCCGTGCGATGCGGGTTAGCGCCGCATCGACCTGCGCCGCGCGCAGGACCGGCTCATTGTCGTTTGCCGCAACGCATCCGGGTTCGGGCCGCGCGTCACCCTCTTGCATGGCCGCGTCCACCATTGGCGTCGCCATTGTCATTATCGGCGCGGTAAGCGGGCGGATCGGCGATCCACCGATCGACGGCGGACTCGTGCCAGCCCGCACCGTGAATGCTGATCTTGACCTGTGACGGGAACGTGCCCTCTGCAATCTTGCGATAGAGAGTCGACCGGGACAATCCGGTGCGGGCAAGGACGGTGCGGAGGCGGATGATTTTCTCTGGTTCGGGCATAGGGTCTATTCCATCGACTGGCAGTGGTTGGGCTCCCTTGGGAGAAAGATGGCAACAGCCGAAAACCGGCGCAAGAGTGCCAAAAATGGCACCATCGGCCGCTGGCAGCCTCTGTCGTCCTCTGTCGTTTCTTGACGTACATTGGTGTCGCGAAATATTTTTCCCATACGGTCCCGACGACACGCTTAGTGCCAGACTTTGGCACCGTCCTGACGCTGTGCGCCGCGCCAGCGATGATGCGACTCGGGCAATTGTGTTCTGGACATGAGTCCGCGCAGATGGGTCGTTTCCTGCCGAAGACGGACGTGTCACTGGAATCACGCCCGCGTCCCCGATCGAAGCGGGCAAAGTCCAGAACGTGCAGGTTGGAAAGCGAGCCTTGGCTGTCACGATATTCTCCACCGGCGCGATGATCGCTCGCGTTGCGCCCGAATGATGGAGCGCCGCACTCGGTTAGAAAACTAGCTCTCTGGGTTGTTTCAGAGCATTTTGAGGAATCTGGCGCCGAAATGTTCGACGCATCGCAGTCGCCGCGGCCAATCTCCGGCACACCGTCGAACCAGAGTCGCGATCAATGTCTGTCACACTCTGGCGAGTTCTGGTTTGCGCCCGATCGAAGCCATTCGCACTAGTTTTGGTTGTGCCTCGAAGCTGAAGTTTGGGCGCTCACAACGACAGACTCGTTGATCCGGTGCCTGAATTACAGATCCCGAATATCGGCGACAGCGGGTAAAGGACAGGTTAGTTGTCCCCAAGGCTGGTCATCGTCGCTCAGTGCCTCATCCCATCGGAGTATCACTGAATGAACGAAGTCCAACGGGGCGCGGGCCGCAAGCTGCTACTTATCCATGGTCTCGGCGGAAGCTGGCAATCATGGAGCACGATCATGGGGCCGCTCGCCGCCGAACGATCAGTGATCGCGATCGACCTTCCTGGCCATGGCGCGACCCCGGCGGAACATGACAGCGGGACCTTCGATGGTCTCGTCGGTAGCGTCGAGCGCTACATTGACGACAACGGACTGGACGGGATCGACGTAGTTGGTAGCTCGATGGGGGCGCGGATCGTGCTCGAGCTTGCTCGCCGTGGACGCGTCGGCAACGTCGTGGCACTTGATCCTGGCGGCTTTTGGCGCGGTTGGGAGCGCACCTTCTTCAAGATTACCATAGGAGTGTCGGGACGGTTGCTACGGGCAATCCGGCCCAGCCTCCGGTTGCTGAGCAAGAACGCTGCATCGCGCACCGCATTGCTGGCGCAGCTTTCCGCGCGTCCCTGGGCGCTCGATCCGAAGGTCGTTGCGACGGAATTGGCGACGCTGAGCACGACAGGGACATTCGACGCCTTGGTGCGTGACCTTGCGAGTGGTCCTGAGCAGATTGGTCCTGCCGCCGATCCCGCTCGTCGGATCGTGATCGGTTGGGGCCGACATGATCGGCTGTGTTTGCCAAGGCAGGCCGCGCGGGCGAAATTCGCCTTTCCCTCCGCCGAACTGCATTGGTTTGAGGCCAGCGGCCACTTTCCGATGTGGGATATGCCGGACGAGACTGTCGCCGTGATTCTTGCCGCGACACAATGACGTCGTTGGCAGGCCGCTTATCGTCGCTGGTAATGTCCGCTTTCTTAACCTCTCAACCGAAAGCTGCCTGACAACTATCGGCCATCCGCGGTCATCGTCGGCCCCGTATTCGCTGACCAAGAATGACCATTTTCAGCGAAATCGGTCATCCCCATGCAGGGTGATCTGCGGCTCTTTCATTTCTTTTTGGGGGGCTTGCTAGATTTGCTGGGTTTGAGGGACGGTGTGTTACCTGGTGTGGTTTTGTTGTCACGGCGACGCTGATCGGGTTTCCCTGTTGATTTTGCTACCGGCTTGGGTCCTGGCTTAAGTGCCATTGGCGCTCTCCTTTTCTTGTCTAAAACCAATGCTGCGCGCAACTTTTGTCTATGTTTTTGGGGCGGCGAGGTATTGCGTGACAATCCGCACGACTTAGGAATGAAGTCAAGGCTGAATGCCTTTCCCCGCCGGCTAGCAATCGCAGCACCAAGCCGAACAATCGGTCCGCAAACAATGCAGCTAGGTCGCCGCGGCGCGACCGAGATCCGAGAGGGTCTCCTATGCGAGCTCAAAGGGTTTGGCGTCCCGCCTGCGGCGGCCGCGCTCTATTTCGCTGCGCTCCACCGAGCCGCTGCTGCGCGCGTCTCGTCGGCTTCGCCGTGACGATCGCTGACGCGGGGCCGGAGCTTGGCTCCGGCCCTAAGGTCATCGCGCATTCGCGCGCTGGCGTTGGCCTCCGGCCGTGCGGGGTGGTCGTCGCTCTCCTCTGAGGCCCGCCCGGCAGGGCGCAACCCCTGCGGGTCCTCCATTGCATTTCGGCCTGCGGTGCGCCCTGCCTTCATGGCGGACCTCTCCGGTCGCTCTCGCCGCCCACCCCGCTCAGCCGGGGCTGCGGTGGTTTGGAACAGCAAAGGAGAAAGTCATCATGGAACTCAAGCATATCGACATCGCCAATCTCTCGGTTTCGTCCGCCAACATGCGCGGGATCACCAAGAAGCCGGATCTCACGAATATCCTCCCATCGATACGGGCGCGCGGCATTCTCGTGCCGTTGATCGTCCGGCCCGGTGCGGAGGACGGCAACTATGAGATCGTGGCAGGGAAACGGCGCTATTATGCGGCGCTGACGGTCGCCGAAGAGCAGGACGGCATCGACCCGCTGCCCTGTGCGGTCATGGCAGCAGGTGACGACGCGGCGGCGCTCGAAGCTTCGCTGATCGAGAACATCGCCCGTCTGGACCCTGACGAGGTGAACCGCTGCGAAGGGTTCACCCGACTTGTCCGCGAAGGCCGGAGCGTCGAGGCGATCGGCCTGACCTTCGGGCTGACCAGCTTGCAGGTCAAGCGGACCCTCGCCATCGGCAATCTGCTGCCTCGCATTCGCAACCTCTATCGGGCCGAGAAGATCGATGTCGTCACCATGCGGCATCTGACGCTGGCATCGAAGGCGCAGCAGCGTGAGTGGCTGGCGCTGGTCGATTGTCCCGAGAAACACGCCCCGACCGGTTCGCAGTTGAAGGCGTGGCTATTCGGCGGCAGCGCGATTGCTGCCAAGGTCGCGCTGTTCGACCTTGCCGATTACAAAGGTGAGATTGTGTCTGACCTGTTCGGCGAGGATCGCTATTTTGCCAGTGCAGACGATTTCTGGACGGCGCAGACCGCGGCGATCGAGGAACGGGCCGAAACCTATGGCGAGGCGGGCTGGTCCGAGGTCGTCATCATGGACCGCGGTGCCTACTTCAATTCGTGGGAGCATGACCGTTGCCCCAAGAAGAAGGGCGGCAAGGTCTTCGTGTCGATCAGCCATCGCGGCGAGGTCGCCTTCCACGAGGGCTATATCACCATGAAGGAAGCGCGGCAGCGGGCCAAGGGTGAGCTGGGTGCAGATGCGACCAAGCCAGTGCGTCCGGAGGTCAGTGCCGCGCTTGGCAACTATATCGATCTCCACCGCCATGCCGCCGTGCGCGCATCGATCTTGTCCGAACCGGGCGTGGCGCTGCGCTTGATGGTGGCCCATGCCATCGTCGGATCGCCGCTGTGGCGGGTAGATGTCGAACGGCAGCGCGCCGCGAGCGATGCCATCGCCGAAAGCATCGAGGTGTCGGCGAGCGAGGCGGCGTTCGATGCGAAGCGCCGGCAGGTGCTCGCCACGCTTGGCTTCGATCCCGAGACGCCCACCGTGGTTGGCGGCTATGACGGTGAGCATGGTCTTGCGGGCCTGTTCGTCCGCTTGGCAGCGCTGTCCGACGGTGATGTCATGAGCATCCTGCCCATCGTCATGGGTGAGACGCTTGCCGTTGGCAGCGCCGAGGTTGATTTGCTGGGCCAGTTGCTCGGCACCGACATGCGGGCCTGTTGGCAGGACGATGCGGTGTTGCCCGAACTGATCCGCGACAAGCAGTTGCTCGCCGCCATCGTCGGTGAGGTCGCAGGTGCCGAGGTTGCAAACGCCAATGCCGATGCCACGGCCAAGGTGCAGCGCGGGATCCTCGTTGATTGTCTCACCGGCAGCAATGGCCGGGAGAAGGTAGAGGGTTGGCTTCCCCGTTGGTTCGCTTTTCCGCCGACCGGCTACACGGAGCGCGGCGGCATCGGGTGCGTCGAGCGGTCCGAGCGCATCGCCCCGCTGTTCGTCCCGGCGGAGGTCGAAGAAGAACCGGAGATGCGCCATGCGGCCTGACCGCTTTCGGCAATCATCCTTGGGGGAGCAGCTCCGCTGGCTCCCCCCAATTTTGGCCCGGCGCAAAGCGCCGGGCATTCTGTCCTTGCCAAAGCGGGCGAACTTCCCGAAGATTCTCGGGAACATGCGGACTGATATCGATCATCTTCCTGCCGCGAAGCAGCGCGAGCTTGAGCGCATCGTCGAGATATTGTTCGATGAGTTCGGTCAGGCGACCGAGAACGCGATCGGGCGCCGCAAGGGCGCTCGCGTCCTCAAGATCATCCTGTTCGGCAGTCACGCGCGCGGCGATTGGGTCGATGCGCCGCTGTCGGCCAACCAGTATAAATCCGACTACGACATCCTTGTCATCGTCAGCCAGAAGGAACTGACCGACCGCGCTGCTTATTGGGCCAAGGCCGAGGAACGGCTCATTCGCGCCTATACGATCGAGAAGACCCTGCGCACCCCGGTCAATTTCATCGTCCATTCGCTGCACGAGGTGAACGACGGGCTGGCGCATGGCCGTGTCTTTTTCATGGAAGTCGCGAAAGATGGCGTCGCCATCTACGAAGCCGATGACAGAGAGCTGGCAACGCCGAAACCCAAGACCCCGCAGCAAGCGCTTGCAGCGGCGAAGGAATATTTCGAAGAGCATGTGGCGGGCGCTGCCGAATTTCTCGAAGGCTACAAATTCTACATGGGGAGAGAAAGCTGGAAGAAGGCCGCCTTCCTGCTGCATCAGGCGACTGAGAACATTTATTCCTGCGCGCTGCTAACGCTGACCTATTATGCGCCTTACAACCACAATATCGCCTTCCTGCGCTCGCTCGCAGAAGGGCTTGATCGCCGCCTCTATGGCATCTGGCCGGAGGACAACCACCGCGAGCGCGCGATGTTCCAGAAATTGAAGGAAGCCTACACCAAGGCTAGGTATTCAAAACATTACCGGATCAGCGAAGAGGAGTTGACCTGGCTCGGGGCGCGCGTCGAGGAACTGGGCCGTGTCGTGCATCAGGTCTGTTCGGAGCGCATCGCCGAATTGGAAGCATCCGCGCGCAAATAGATTTCCGCCCACAGGCTTGTCGAGATTCCGAGATTCTGGCATAGTCATGCCCACGGGATGGAGTGACTGGCGGTCATCCCGAGGATAATCCTGCCAGGCATCATGTAGGTTCGGCCATCACGGTCGGGCAGTTGCTGATCGCCGCAACAGCGGCCCAGCGGACACCGCTTGCACATCCGCGCATTAACGCGCGGACCGCCGCTGTGCGAGCTTACCATGACCACCTCACGGAACGACATTTATGCGCGCGAAGTCGTGATGGCACGCGTCGGCCATCTCATCCGCCGCAAGCAGCGCGAGATCGAACGGATCACGCGCATCCTGCGAAGTTTCTTCGATCCAAGTCAGGTGCAAGCACCCGAGCCGGGCCAGATAAAACGCATCATCCTGATCGGTACCTATGCCCGGCGATCTTGGTACGAAGACAGTCGGACGATCGACTTTTCCGATTACGAGTTCTGGATTGTCGTCAACCATCCGCTGTTTACCGACGAACGCTGCTGGCAACACGCCCGCGATGTCATCCGCCGCGAGCTTGGCGACCGCTGTGCGGTCGATCTGGAGATCTATTCCAAGTCTGACATCCGCGTCGCCAAGGCCGAGCGCGACACCTTCATCCTCGACCGGATTGAAGCGGGCATCACCCTCTACCGCGTCTCGCGTGACGCGCCGCTTGGTGCGCGCGACGGTGGGAGGTCGCGGCCATGACGCTCCAACCCCCTATGGTGGCGTTCCAGGCCAGGCTCCCCGCCGAACACGCGCGACTGCTTCGCTATTTCAACCGGCGGGTCGGTCGAGATGCAGCGCCCGACTTGGTGCAGGAAGTGTTCGCGCGGATGTTCGGCAGCGGAGCATTGGACAGGATTGATAATCCGCCCGCTTATCTGACCCGGATCGCGCGCAACCTGTTGATCGACCGCGCGCGCCACAAGAGGCGGGACTGCACCATCTTCTTTCCGCTCGACGAAAACCGCGACGCCGCGTCGCGCGCCGAACAGACATGGCGGATCGAGGCAGCGGACCTGCTGCGCCTCTACCGGCAGGCGGCTCGCGCCATGCCGCGGAAGACGCGCCGCGTGTTCGTGATGCACCGGCTACGCCGCATGACCTACAAACAGATCGCCGAGCAAGTCGGGATCAGCATTGCGACGGTGGAATATCACATGATGCGCGCGCTCGTGCTGTGCCGTGCGGCTGTCGCGGAGCAATCGTGATGCGCCTTCGCATTTGGCGACGGCGCGAACCGCCGCGTCGCCCATTGGCGGCACCCGACGATGCGCGCATCGCACGTGCCGAAGCCGCCATCGCCCGGTTGCCGGAACTCACGCGCGAGGTATTCTTCCTGCACCGCTTCGAGGACTTAAGCTACGAGCGCATTGCGCGGCGCCTCGATATCGACGTCAAGGAGGTCGAGGGCCATATAGCGGCGACGCTGATCGCGTTGCGCCGCGCGCTGAAAGAATTTGACTAGCTGCGCGGCTGCGCCGTCGTGCGACCGCCGCGCAGAGCAGTGAACCGGCCATGATCTCAACAAGACCGGAGTATTTCGGTGTGAGCGAGCACTAACTCTTCTTGTCTCCGCTCCTGTCGCCACCCTTCATGCTTGCACGTTGTTCGTCCCAACGGCGTCGCTCGGCCTCGCGGTCATCGGCATCATAGGTTTCGACGCGAAGGCGGCGAGACCCAATGACGCTACGCAACGCGTCTGTCATTTCTTTCAGCCGCCGCGCCACATCGTCGATCGAGTAAATCTGGAAGTGCGAATGTCCGTCGACGCTCTCGACGCGCAACTTGTCACTGAAGGAGAAGGCGCGCCCATCGAGGCTTTGAAAGGCGATCGCGATCTGGAACTCGGCAGGAACGTCATCCTGAAAAAGATCTGGCCCCATACCCAAGTCAAACTTCAGAACCTCGTGCGGACGCAGGAATTTGAGATCACGAAGTATCTTCGAGTTGTCGAGACCGAACGGGTTTGGCCAATCGGTGAGCTTACTAATCGATGCGGTCACGCCCATCGCGGCAGCGCCAGACAAATTGGCGACGTGCAGCTGCACGATATTCGAATGAACTTCATTCACGCGCAGATATGCCACGACGCGTGGCTCGCTTGCCATGAGACGCGACTGCCGCGCCTCGCGCAGAAGATCGAACGTCGTCCACGCATAGAAACCGGTGACGAGCAACAGCGCCAAGGTAAAGATGGCGGTCACCCCGCCAGCGTTGTGGTTCAGATATTCAAGCATCAAATGTCCCGTATCTTGGAGCCCGTTTCGGCAATAGCGGCCATGTCGAAAGCTCGCTTCCCTTTTCTGATCCAAAGCGCAGAAGCTTGCGCGCCGTCGTCGCTGCGGAGCTTGTCAGCCATCCACAAGAAAGCGCCGTAGAGCATGGCGCGATCGTCGTCGGCGAGTTCGACGAGTCCCGCCTTCACGACGAGGCCGCCCAGCTCGATCAGCTTCCGCGTGCGTTCGCGGCGCTTGATCTGCCACTCGCGCATGCCGGTCCGCGCCTTTGCCGCTTCAAGCCGATGCCGCATTGCGATCAGGCGCCGTGTCGTTCGCTGCGCCGCGATCAGTTCCCGCAGCAGCTTTCCGTTCGCCGCGCTGAAAGAACCCAGCGCCCGCCTTGCGCCAGCCCTCCTTCGCGTTTGTGTCTTTCGTCGCGACCGCACCGAGTAACGCGCCGGTCAGCAGTTCAGCATCGAGCGCATCGGCGCCGGTGGCAATGACGAGTTCGCCAAGCTGGCGAACGCGACGTTCCATGAGGGACTTCGCCTTGGCTTCGAGCGCCTTTAATTCCGAATCGATATCGCGGGGTTTGCGCATGTCGCATCTCCAAGTTGGGGTGATGTCCCCATCATAAAGACGCGCATCCCAATGCGCAGCAAGGTCGTCGGGACAGTCTGGCACAGCCTAGTCCCTCCGCGGATTTTTCCGTGTGAGGGCGCGCTTATACGTCGTGCCGACGTGGCTTTTGAAGTGTAGATGGATTGCCGAAATGGCAATCTTCCACCTCTCGGTCAAAGTCATCAGCCGCGCTGTGGGGCGCAGTGCTGTCGCGGCTGCCGCCTATCGTTCGGCCGAACGGCTGCACGATGAACGGCTCGACCGGGCGCATGACTTCACGAACAAGTCGGGCGTCGTGCATTCGGAGGTGATGCTGCCCACGAACGCGCCGCAACAATATCGCGATCGCGGGCAGCTCTGGAATCATATCGAGCGCATCGAGAAGCGCAAGGACGCGCAGCTTGCCCGCGAGGTGGAGTTCGCGATCCCGCGCGAAATGAACCAGCAGCAGGGCATCGAGCTGGCCCGCGACTTCGTGCAATCTGAGTTCGTCGATCGGGGCATGGTCGCCGACCTCAATGCCCATTGGGACATTGGCGCCGACGGGCTCACGAAGCCCCACGCCCATGTCATGCTGACTATGCGTGAAATCGTTGTTGGCGAGGACGGCGAAGCCGGTTTCGGCAGAAAGGTCCGCGAGTGGAACCGCACCGAACTTGTCGAGGAGTGGCGCGAACGCTGGGCCGATCATGTCAATGCCCGCCTAGCCGGACTAGATATCGATGCGCGCATCGATCACCGCAGTCTCGCAGCGCAGGGCATCGACCTCCAACCGCAGGACAAGATCGGTCCCGCCGCATCGCGCATGGAGGACCGCGGGCTCGAGGCCGAACGGCTCGCCGAGCATCGCCAGATCGCCGAGCGCAACGGCGCGCGGATCATCGCCGATCCGCGCTTGGCGCTCGACGCGATCTCGCACGGCCAAGCGACGTTTACCAACCGCGATCTGGCGATGTTTGCGGACCGCCACAGCGACGGGCGCGAACAATTTGATGCGGTCATCGGCGCGGTGCGATCATCGCCCGACCTGATTGCGCTCGGTCAGGACGGACGCGGCGAGGATCGGTTCACCTCGCGTAACATGATTGAGGCCGAACAGCGACTTGAACTCGCGGCGGATCGGCTCGCCAGGCAGTCGGGCCATGGTCTCCCGGCCGCATCTTTGCAGAGAGCCGCTGACACAGCCGGGAGTGTTGGCTTGCTGCTTGGTCGCGAGCAGCAGGCCGCTCTGAAGCATATAACGAGCGGGCAGGATCTTGCAATCGTCATCGGCTATGCCGGAACGGGCAAAAGCGCGATGTTGGGACAGGCACGCGGAGCATGGGAGAACGCCGGGCTGGAGGTGCGCGGGGCCGCGCTGTCGGGCATCGCGGCCGAGGGTCTTGAGAACGGCTCGGGCATTGCCTCGCGCACGATTGCCAGCCTTGAACATGGTTGGGCGCAGGGCCGCGATCTTCTCACCACTCGCCATGTGCTTGTCATCGACGAGGCCGGCATGGTGGGCACGCGCCAGATGGAGCGCGTGTTGTCGCACGCTGCCGATGCCGGCGCCAAAGTCGTGCTGGTCGGCGACCCGCAGCAGCTGCAATCGATCGAGGCTGGCGCAGCGTTCCGCGCGCTCCACGAACGGCATGGCGGTGTTGAAATCACCCAAGTGCGGCGCCAGCATGAAGGCTGGCAGCGCGAAGCCACGCGCGCGCTGGCCACGGGCCGCACCGGCGATGCGATCCGCGCCTATGATGAAGCGGCTATGGTGCGCGCCGCCGAGACGCGGGAAGCGGCGCGCACGGACCTCGTTGCGAAATGGGATCGCGACCGGAAGCGCGATCCAGACGCCAGCCGCATCATCCTCACCCACACCAATGACGAAGTGCGCGCCCTCAATGAAGCGGCGCGAGACCGGATGCGCGCGTCGGACGAGCTTGGCGCCGATGTCGCCGTCAAGGTCGAGCGCGGCGATCGGATGTTTGCGTCTGGCGACCGCGTCATCTTCCTACGCAACGAGCACAGCTTGGCCGTCAAGAACGGGACCCTCGGTACGATCGGACGGGTCAGCGAGCGCGGCATGACGGTGACCACCGACGACGGTCGGTCGGTGGCGTTCGACCTCAAAGATTATGCCCATATCGATCATGGCTATGCGGCGACGATCCACAAGGCGCAGGGCATGACGGTGGACCGCACCCATGTGCTGGCAACGCCGGGGATGGATAGTCACAGCGCCTATGTCGGGCTCAGCCGTCACCGTGACGGTGTGAGCCTCCACTATGGCCGCGATGACTTCAAGGATCAGGGCAAACTGGTTCGCACTCTCAGTCGCGAGCGCGCCAAGGACATGGCGGCGGACTATGCCAAGGCGGACCCGGCGCGGGCATTTGCGGAGCGGCGCGGGATAGTCATGCGCGAGCGAATCGTTGAAGCCGCGCAAAAGCTTCCCGGGACCCTGTCCCGAGCGGGTCGAGGGATTGCCCGGCAAGTCCCCGAGATGGCGCGCAGCATCTTTGCCGGGTTCAAGCCGGTCGTTAAGCGCGCCAGCGTCGAACCGCGCGATAGCTCGCGAACGACCGACCAGCGCCGCGCGGTCGAGCAATACGCCCGCGCGCAAGCTGACATCAACCGGATGCGCGACAAGGAGCTGCCGGTGCTGCGGCATCAGCAGGATGCGCTCGCGCGCGCTGGCGATGCGCTCGGCGCAATCGGACCGCACGCGCGGGCCGATCTGGCGTCGGCGTTCGAGCGCCAGCCCGAGCTGGTTGCGCAAGCGGCGCAAGGCAACAGTCAGGCCGCGATCCGCGCGATGCAACTCGAAGCCGAAGTCCGCACCGATCCGGCGCGCCGCGCCGATCGCTTCGTCGAGGGCTGGCAGAAGCTCCAGCAGCAGCGCGAGCGGTCGCTCACCAAAGGCGAGCAACGCACCGCCAGCCGCCTGTCCGGCGAGTTGGGCGCGATGGCGAAAAGCCTTGAGCGCGACGCGCAGGTCGAATCGATCCTCAGCGCCCGAAAGGCGGCGCTCGGCATCGACGCGCGATCGGTGCGCCCGATCGGGCAGGAACTCGCGGACATCGCCGGGCTCGGTCACGGGCGATCGCGGGGAATTGGTATCGGAATGTAGGAGAAGACACATGCGTGAGCAGGTAATAGTGGATCAGGATCCCGCCACCGCGGCGTTCACCCGCCTCGAAGGCGAAGTGGCGTTGATGCGCCGCGCGGTGGAGCAGCTCGCGGCCGAGAAGGCCGACATCCACATCCCCGATTACAGCAACACGCTCGGCGAGCTGTCGAAACACCTCGGCTCCGCAGCACAGACGCTCAAAGTCATTGTCGCCAAGCCTGCGATGGAGCTGACCCCCGAGGATGTGGCGGGGCGCATCGATCGCGCCGTGCGGCAGGCGCGTGAGGCTGCGGAAGGCGAAATGCAGCGGGCGCAGGTGCGGTTCGACAATGCCGCATATGAACTGCGCGGTACGATATCGACGCTGCGGGCAGCGCATGAGCAGCGCCTCCACCTCATTTGGGCAGTGGGCGGCGGCATTGTCGCCGGGTGCCTGATCTGGTCGATCCTGCCGGGCGCTTTTGCCAGGGCGCTGCCGGATCGGTGGCAGCTGCCCGAGAGAATGGCGGCGCATATCGTCGGTGCGCCGACGATATGGGAAGGCGGCGTGCGGCTTATGCAGGCTGGCAGTCCGGAAGCTTATCGGGCAATTTCCGCCGCGGCGGTGATGCGCCACGACAATAAGGACAAGATTGCCGCCTGCGAAAAGAGTGCAGCGAGGTCCAAAAAGTCCGTGCGCTGCGCTATACAGATTAAGGAAAATTCCTACGGATCAGAGATCTGAATAGGCAGTATCCCGTAACTAGATTGGAGTTGGCGCCGCGCTTTCGACCACATTCAGCTCTGAAAATTACGCCCCACTTGGGCGGCAGGCGTTCTGCACTAGGCTCACGGACGAGGCCAATCGACTATTGCGCGTTATCCTCCGATAATCAGCGCATGCAGTCCGAGATTTTCGAATTCATGACGTGCCGCAGCACTTCAAGATCGTTCAAAACGGCATTGGGATCCCTTTCTCGAGCCGTCCGCAACGCCTGCTTGAGCCAAGGACTCATCGCGGGGTGAGCAAGAATCCATGCTATCTGTTCGTCTGATTTCAGCGGATATTTCTTGGAAGGCTCTGGAATCATGACTTTTTTGCTCCGTTACTAAGCGCGTTAAGGATTGCATTGGCCGCAGCTGCCAGGGTCAGCGCTGACAGCTGCCATTGGTCGCTCGACACGGTGGTCGCATAGGATGCAGGACATCACTTCCGCTCGGATGGCGTCTGTCGGGCCGTGGCACCAAGAACACGGTAGCCCGGTTAGCCGCCTCGTGACCGCGAACCCAGGTGCAGCGCATACCGGGCACGAACTGCGATAACGCCGCACCAAGTCCAGGGTCGCGCGTTTGATCCCTCGCATTCGCGTCGGATTGCGGTGAGCCCGCATGTCGGTTTCGATGAAGGCTTTGCCGCATGCACCGATTACGCGTTCGACAGCGTCGGTTAGATCGTTCGCATCCGCGATATCTTTGAACAGGGCTAGTTCAGGTGCAGGCCGACCGTCCTGGCAACCAATGACAAGAAGACCGTGTTTCGGGAATTCGACCCGCGACGCAAATTCCAGCGCCGATTCCACGTTCGAGACCACCGCATGGCTAAAGTTGGTTTCCAAGCAAGCATGGTATCCGATCACTTCTATACCTTGAGCCCGATCAGCGAGCATGACGATCTCGCGCGCCAGCGGCACAAAGGCTATATAGGGGTGCGGACCGAAACTGCCCTCGCTAGCAATCGCAACAGTAACTTCAGGCGTGGCAGCGAATGCCGCGAAGATCTTGGCCCGCGCGGCATCGATCTGCGTGCCAGTCCGCTTCACGTCACGACTGAATGTGCCGAACCGGTCGGTATCGATTTCGCCGTTCACCGTTACGTGCAGGCCCAGCGCGCGCTTTAGCAGCGGTTGGATAACCCGCTCTTTGCCGTGCATCGTTGCCAGCACCGCCCGTTCGTCGTCGTAGGGTCGGACAGCGGGGCGCATTGCTAGAAATACCCCTCACGCTTTTTTTGTTCGAGTGACCCTCCATCGTCGCCGTCGCTGATCCGCCCCTGCCGCTCAGACGCCGACGCGGCCAACGTCTCCTGCACGACGGAGCGAAGATCAGTCGCCTCGGATTCGACCGCCGCAGTCACCGGCCAGCAACCAAGCGTTCGAAAGCGCACCGTCTTGATTTCGGCAGTTTCGTTCGCACGAAGCGGCATTCGGGCGGCGTCATCGATGACAATCAGCCCCCCGTCGCGCAGGACGACGCGCCTTTCTGCTGCGAAGTAGAGCGGCGCCAGCGCAATATCATTCGCCAGCGCATAAATCCAAATATCGGCTTCGGTCCAATTCGATAGCGGGAACACGCGTGCCGACTGATTATTTACCAGCCGGGTATTGTAGAGATTCCAAAGCTCAGGACGTTGCTGGCGAGGCTCCCAAATATGCCCTTTGGCGCGGACCGAGAAAAAGCGCTCCTTCGCCCGCGACTTTTCTTCATCGCGGCGCGCTCCGCCGAAGACGATGTCAAAGCCGCCCAGGTCGAGAGCAGCTTTGAGCGGCTCAGTGCGCATTTCCAGCGTATAGCGGTCACCATGATCAAACGGGTTCAGGCCAACGGCGCGCCCTTCCTCGTTAACGTGGACGATCAGTTTGAATCCGTGTTCGCGGGCAAAGGCGTCACGGAAGCGGAGCAGCGACCGGAATTCCCAAGTCGAATCAATATGCAACAACGGAAACGGCGGGCGGCCTGGAAAGAAGGCGCGCAGCGCCAGATGCGCCAGCACGGTCGAGTCCTTGCCCGCCGAGAACAGCATCACCGGCTTGCGGGCTTCGGCAACCGCTTCGCGCAGGATGTGGATCGCCTCGGATTCTAGCCGTGACAGATGCGAGAGTGTTGCGGTCATTCGACCGCCGCCCAGGCCAGTCCCCCGGCATAGCGTCGGATCGTGCGGCCGTCCTCATCGATCCGGAACAGATGCACCCAGCCATTGTCGACGAGCTCGAGCACACTCGCATGAGCGGCTATCGTCTGGCTGAGCACCTCCTCGGGCGCTTCGATGAAGACGTTTAGCCGGAGCGGCTCGTGGACGAAGCGCTCGCCGTCATGCACCGACTGCCAGGGCAGCCCGACCTTGAGGTCGCCGGAATTACCCTCCAGCACCCCCAATTGCCCGACCACATTGTGAAGCACCTTATTGCCGCTGCCGAAAGCCCGGTTGTTCACGGTGGAGCCGTAATATTGCAGGTTGATCCAGCTTGCGACGACCATCGGCGCGGTCATGATCAGTTCGAGGACGCCGAACCCATCATCCTTGCGCCAGTCATAGTCGTGGAGGAAAGCGCGGCCCCCGAGATCGAGCCCGCGCGTCCGCGCCCGCGGCGCGGCGATGAAGGCGGCGTTGCCAGCGAGCCCCCATTCAGGACGGACCTGCGCCCAGTCACGGCTGCGCGCTTTCACCGCGCGATCAACGTCCGTCGTCTTGTCGATCCCGAGTCCCAGCGCGCGTTCGGCGCGCGCCATCGATGAAGCGGTGGTCAGTGCCGTGCTCAGCGCCGACAAATCGGCCGCGTGGGTGGCAGGGAGGTCATCAGCGTCGAAGATGCGAACCTCGTCGGTCGTGGTGTCGTGCAGGCAGCCCAGGAACCAGGTGTCCTCGGGGATATCGATCCCCTTGCGGGCGAGGCCGGAGCGCACGGCAGGGTCGTTGAGGATGGCCGCCGCGACGCGGGCGTTCGCCTCGCCGGTGTGGCCGCCGCACGCGCCGCAATCGAGGCCCGAGGCATGGGGATTGTTGACCGTCGTGCTGCCGTGCCCAGCGAGCAGCACCAGCCGTGCGAAGTCTTGCGTCATCGACATCGCGCGCAAGACAGCCTCAGCCATCGCGACGCGCTGCGCGTCGTCGAAGCCGGTCAGCCGGCCACCCACCGGACGCGATTCCAGACTTGGACCGATCCTACCGATGACGTTCTCGTCGAGACCATCGGTGTTGGGATCGCTGACCGTCCGCGTGAGGCGCGCGCTGTCACCGACGAGTTTGCCGGCGAACAGCAACCCCGCCGTCTCGACATAGGTGAACGACGACACCGCCGAGAGCTTGAACGCCTTCCACGCCTTGGCCGCCCGGCGACGCATCAGACGGCGCCTGAGGATATTGGTCTCCTCGGGCTCGGAAGCGCCGGTGACCGCCTCGCAGACGACGAAGGCAGGTTTGAGCAGTACCGGGCACTGCGCGCCGCCGGTGTCGCGGCCGATCGGTACATATTCGATCGGGAAGCCGAAGAAGCCAGCGAAGCCGATGGTCTCGGCATCGGGACAGACGGTTTCGAACGCCCGGCGGTAGACTTCGGAGCGCACGTCGATGCAGAACGCTGCCTGGAAAGGCTTGCGCGCGCCCTTCGGGGGCGCGGGGGAAGCGAGGTGCTGCTGGAGTCGCGCCAGCAACTGACGCTGATACCCGGCCTCATAAGCTCCGTGCAGCATCAGATCGACGGCCAGCTCGGGATCGTCGCCGAGGCGCTCGTCCTCCGGCAGCGCGGCGGCCTCAGCCATCGCCTTCGACCACGCCGTCCTGAAGTCGGGGTCCGCGCGTTCGAGGAACAGCGCATAGCCCCACACCACCCGGATCGCGAGCAGCTGCACCAGGGTGTCGTCGTCACGCCCGTAAAGCGCGTTGTCCCAGACACGGTAGCACGCATAGGCGGCCCAGCCGCCGATATCGATCAGCGCGCGGTGCAGATAATCCTCGACCGCGCGATCGGGGATACCGAGCGCGCCGACGACCGCGGAGATTGCCTCGCGCGGATCGTCGGCCAGGGCAGCGACGGCTTCGCGGAAGCCCCTGATCCCCATCGTCTCGGGGTTGCGGTCAAATCGCATCGCCGCGCGCCAGGCGGCGTAAGGCGGCAACGCTCGCGACGGCAGCTTCCAGGCTGCCTGGCCCTCGTCGAAATAGGCCGCGCACCACTTCGAGATCTCGTCGATCATGAACGCCGTGCGCGAGGCCTGACGGTCGCCAGCCGCCAACGCGTCGAGAACTTCAGCGACGGTCGCGACGACCGCTTTCGGCCTCTTCGTCTCAGGATCTCGCGCAGCAGACCGGCGCAGCGCAGCAGTATCGCTCGCCAGCGCCGCATAACCGGACGTGTCGGCGATCGCCACCTCCAGATCGCGATCTTCGATCCGTCCGGCCGCCAGCGCTTCACGGTAGAATGTGCGCGGCATCAGCATGTCGACGCCGGCGACACGGCGCAGCGTCGCGCATGTCGCCGCGAAGCTCTGGTCGCTGAAACCGAGGAATGGATTGACCGCCACGAAGTGCTTGAGCGGCCAAAGCGGCGCGATCTTGTTGCACGCCCGGTCGATGGCGGCGTCGATCGCCGACCGTTGCGGGCAGCTGGATGGCTCGACATCCTGTGACGGGCTCAGCTCATCGATCGCGACGGCGACGGCATGGCTCATGAAGGAACTCCGCTGACAGGGGTCGAGGGAACGATCGCATTGGGCGGCGGCGGGCTGGGCCAGAACCGCAGCACCAGCCGATTGGCGAGCGAGTTGACGTAGAGGCCGTTGGCGAGGTGGACGTAGATGGCCTGCCAGCGCGGCGCGTCCGCCTTGCCAGGCAAGACGCTCTGAAAGACTGTCACCGCCGCAAAGGCGAGCACGACCAGGGCGATGATGACGAGATCGAGCGGGCCGCGCAGTGCCTGCACCGGGGGCAGCGACCCGGCGAGCAAATGCTCCACCGCCCATTGCAGCCCGAAATAGGCGAGCGACACCGCGACTGCGAGCGCCACAGTGCGGGCGACCACATAGAGGTTCGGCCGCTCATCGAAGGCCTGGGTGATGAGGTGCGAGAGACCGAGCATCACGACCGCGCCGAGCGCGAACACCCCCGGTTGCGCGGCAATGGTAGCGCCGAACAGCGTCCCCACCACCAGCGCCGCCGCCAGCACCAGACCAACGATCATCGCCATGCGCGCCGGGTGCGGCTGGCCGCCGGGGCTCGGCGACCAAGACGCCCGCGCCAAGTCGATGACGCTGCCCGACGAGAGGAAGGCGTGCGCCTTGTAGAGTGAGTGGGCAACGATGTGCAGCAGCGCGGCGGCGAAAGCCCCGAGGCCACATTGCAGCATCATGAAGCCCATCTGGGCGATGGTCGAATAGGCAAGTGAAACCTTGACGCTGGTCTGGGTCAGCATGACGACCGAGCCGAACAGCGCGGTTACGCCGCCGACGATGACGAGCACTTCCATCGATGGCGCCGAGAGCGAGATGACGTCGGCTAAGCGCAGCACTAGAAAGCCGCCGGCGTTGATGACGCCAGCGTGGAGCAGCGCTGACACCGGCGTCGGTGTCTCCATCACCTCCGTGAGCCAGCCATGCAACGGGAACTGGGCGGACTTGAGCAGCGCTGCCACGACCAGGAGTAGCGCGACCGCGTGGATCGCGGCTGGAATGTCACCGCCGAGGCGCATCGCTTCGGCGCCGGCGAAGAGGACCGCATAATCGAGGCTGCCGAAGGCTTGTTGGAGCAGCACCATCGCCGCGATCAGGCAGAGATCGCCGAGGCGGCTGGCGAGGAATTTCTTCCGCGCGGCGAGCACCGCCGCCTGTCGCTCGGGATAAAACAGCAGCAGCTTGTTCAGCCCGAGGCTGGTCGCAATCCAGGCCAGCGCGAATTGGAACAGATTGCCCGATACAATCAGCAGCAGCACCGCCGCGAGCGTCAGGCACAGCCACTTGGTAAAACGGGCCTGCCCACGGTCACCGTCGAGATAGTTGCGGCTATAAAGGACGACGATCAGGCCGACGAAGGCGACCAGCGCGAACATGATCGCGGCCAGGGTATCGACATAGAATCCGACGCCGACACCTGCGACGCCGATCGTGCCTGTCGCCAGGGTGCCCTTGACCGCGATGCCAATGCCCGTGGCCACAGCGAGCGCCAGCGCGAAGCCTGCGCTCAACGCCGCACCCCCTCCGACCCGGCTCTGACCCCACTTGACGCGGTCGGTCGCCAATCCAGCGACGGCGAGCGCGATCGGTCCGAAAGCGAGGCACCAGGTAAGGTTCGGCATCATGGTCGTCTCCAGCGAGAAGCGACCTATCAATTAACGCCACATGCCGGTTCTAGATAATACAAAGATTGCGTAACATCGTTCGTTTTTGTAAAAGCAATTAATGCCAACTCTCAACTATCATCATCTGCGCTATTTCTGGGCCATCGCCCATGAGGGAAGCCTCACGCGCGCCGCGGAGCGGCTCAATCTGTCGCAATCGGCGCTCTCGGTGCAGCTCGGCAAGCTCGAACTCCAGCTCGGCCATCCGCTGTTCGACCGAGCCGGCAAACGGCTTGTCCTTACCGAGGCCGGCCGCATCGCCCTCGATTATGCAGATACCGTCTTCCAGGCCGGAGACGAGCTGGTAAGCACGATGAAGGGGCGCCCAGTGGATCGGCGGCAGGCATTTCGGGTCGGCGCCTTGACCACGCTCTCCCGCAACTTCCAGCTGGAGTTCCTGAGTCCACTGATTGGCCGAGACGACGTTGAACTGATCATCCGTTCAGGCAATATGCGCGATCTGCTCGCCCAGTTAGAGGCCCATACGGTCGATGTCGTGCTCGCGAACAGCGCCCCACAGCTTGATGCCCGGTCTGATCTTCGCAGCCATCTATTGGCTCAGCAACCGGTTGCGATTGTTAGGCGGCCGAGTGCCGAATCCTTTACATTTCGCTTTCCTGAAGACCTACAATCCCAACCGATCTTACTCCCAAGCTTGGATAGCGAGATCCGGGTTGGGTTCGATCGAATCGTCGAACTCGCTGGCGTGCGCCCGCTCATCATTGCCGAGGTGGACGATATGGCTATGTTACGGCTTCTCGCCCGCGACGGCGAAGGGCTAGCATTGGTGCCACCGATAGTGGTGCGGGACGAGCTGGCGGCCGGTCTGCTGGTAGAGGTCTGTCCCATCCCGAACCTTAGCGAAACCTTTTACGCCATCACGCAGAAACGCCGCTTCCCCAATCCCCTACTTGCGGACCTGCTCGCGTGCGCAGCTAAAGACAAATGATCACGCCGGTCTGGTCGAACTCGACGTGAGTCGCCCGTGACGTGACCTCTATCTTTCCTCCAGCTGCAACCAGAGACAGAGGGGTGTTGTCGCGCATACGCGCAGGTGAAGCAACGGGCGATGCTAAGCTGCTGAACCGGCTCTGCCTTCATGGCGCTGCACTGCAATTCGGCCTGCGGACGGGCATTTGGTCAACCACAGTGCGTGGAGGGCGGGAGCTCAAGGCACTCCCGCCCTCTCGGCTTGCCGTCAGAACTTCACGCGAGCAGTAAAGCGCGCGTTGATCGGCGCGCCGGGCGTGATGTTGTTGTTGTTGTGCGCGTCGGAGAAATAGGTCTCATCGAGCAGGTTCTCGACGTTGACCTGGAGCTCGATCCGCTCGTTCGCCTTGAAGAACAGCGCGGCGTCCACGCGGGTAAAGGCAGGCAAGCGGGTGGTGGCTGCCGATGTCCGGATTGTGGCGAACTGGCTCGACTGATGGATAACGCCGATGCCGGCACCGACGTTGCTGTTGAAATCATAGCGATTCCACAAGGCGAACTGGTGCTTTGGAACCTGCGCCAACCGGACAAAGCCGTTCCCGCGAAGCTGTGCATCCTGATAGGTATAGCCGCCGCTCACTTGCCAATTGGACGTGATCCGACCGGTCATCGCCAGTTCGGCGCCCTTGGTCCGCGTCGCGCCAACGTTGATCGTCGCGGTGACATTGTTCGGATCGGGGGTCGTCGCATTGGTGCGGTCAAGTTGAAACAGCGCGAGCGTGGCATTGAGATCGGGCCGGATGTCCCACTTTGCACCGACTTCATAATTGGTGAAGCTCTCGGGCGCGAGATTCTGCTGGGTCGCCGACATCGCCAGGAACTGGTCGCCCGAGCGCGGCAGGAAGGACTTGCTGTAACTGCCGTAGACCGAGATATTGTCGCGCGGCTTCAGGATCAGGCCGACGCGCGGGGAAACCTTCTCGTCGGTGCGCGCGAAGGGTCGCGGCGTGCCGATCAGATCGGTGCCCTTGATCTTGAACCGATCGTAGCGCAGGCCGACCACCAGATCGACATGCGCACCGAAGCTGATCTGGTCCTGCGCATAGGCCGAGAAGAATTGCACGTCGGACTCGGTGTTCCGAGCGAGCGCGCCAAAGCGGACCGTCGGATAGACGATATTGGCGAGGTTGAGCGTGCTGCTCGACAGCGTACCGTTCCGGCGCTGGTTGGTGGAATCCTGATCGCCATATTCGAGGCCGAGCAGAAACTTGTTGCCGATCGATCCGGAGTTCACATCCAACACTAAATTGCTCTGGGCGATGAAATTCTCGCGCGTCGTCGGATCGGTATAGCTAGACATAGCGACGGTGCCGCTCTGCCCGGTGGCGGCGCCATTGGCGAACACATTGGTATAATATTTGTCATAGTCGCCATAGAGCAGCGTAGTCGACCAATTCAGGTTTTCGGCCAGTTCGCCATCGAGCCGGGCCTTGACGATATGCGCTTCCAGGCCGGCGCGATTGACGCCGGGCGTGCCGAAGAAGGTATCGCGATAGCCTGTGATCGGGCGATTGGGCTGGCCTGCCACGGTCGCCATCGACGGCACGCCGCGATCGGTGACGCGATCGTCGTTCACATATTCATAGGACAGGCCCAGATTCCATCGGCCCAGATCGACCGCGAAGTAGGGATTGATCGCGAAGCGCTCGCCGCCGAAGAAATCGCGGTGGCTGTCGAGGCTCTCGTAATTCGCATTGAGACGCAGCGAGGCATTGCCGCTGACCGGCGCATTGATGTCCGCCGAGACATCCCACGCGCCGAAGCTGTTGACGCTGGCCGTGCCGCCAATCGCCAGCGCATCGGCCGACGGTGTCTTTTGCACGCGGTTGATGATGCCGCCGCTACCGCCGCGCCCGAAGATCAGCGCGAAGGGCCCCTTGAGGATCTCAACGCGTTCGATGTTATAGAGACCGCGATAATATTGGACGTCGTCGCGCACGCCATCGATGAAGAAGTCGGCGGTCGTATTCTGGCCGCGCAGCGTGATCTGGTCGCGATTGCCCTCACCCTGGCCGATGGTGGTACCCGGCACATAGCGCAGGACGTCGGCCATGCTGCGCGGCGCCTGATCGTCGAGTCGCTCTCGGGTCACGACAGAGATCGACTGCGGCACATCGAGCAGCGGTGTATCGGTCTTGGTCGCCGTGACCGAATTTTCCGCGAGATAGCCATCCGTCTTGCCGGTGACGATGATCGTGCGACTGTCGTCCGACTCGGCTTCGGCCGCCATCGCGGCGATTGGAAACGCAAGCACGGCAGCCGAGAATAGCAATCTGGATTTCATGAACTTCCCCCTGAGAGTAGCGATTATCGCGCGCCTCTACAGATAATGCGATTGATTAGCAATATTAAGCAGCAGTGAGGAAAATGGGGTGCACTGACGGCTAAATTCGGCCGTGCATTCCCCCGATCGCCATCGCCTGGCGGCTGGGTTTCACGCTTGCATGATGGTTGATGCTCCCGGGGGCATTCCGTCACCGCGCTTCTGCTCGAGGAGGTAGTCCCAGACTGCTACCGGCGAACCGACGACGCGCTGACGTGCTCCCGGACACTTCGGCGAACTTCCCGTCACAATTATCGACGTCCGCTTTCAAACGCTTGCAGGGTAGTCAGAAAGGCAAGGATCAAGCGAAGGCAGTCGATCCTCCAGTTGGCAGGAGTGCTCAAATGACGGCTTCCAGCGAGCTATAACATACGTGTCCCCGGGAAGGCCGGGATGACGAGACTGAGAGGTAGCCCCTGTGTCGGGATTTTTGACAAGTCGCGGCGGCGGTAAGAAATCGCTAACCACCATGTCCCGCACAAATCCGTCGTCGCGTCAAATTGGCACGGCGATTGAATAGTATCAGATGTTCCCGAGTGTTCCGCTCAATGGAGCGGTGGGGGGCATCGGTCTGGTCCCTGATGCCCCCTGCCCCCACCGGGAAATCCCCACTTGCCCCCGATGCAGACGGGGGGCGGAGCGGCCGAACGGCCCCGCCCCCCGGACGCTTTTACGCTTCGGAAAATTTGCCTGTTCTGACGCCAGGTTCAGTCGGCCGTGGCGGGAATGCCGCTGTTCGTCGCGCCAACTTGCCGGATATTGTCGGCGACGGGCGGCAGCTGGAACGGCACCGGCATCGGCGGCAGCTGGGTCAACCGGTCGGCAAAGATCAGGCGTCCCGGTCCCAGCTTGTAGAGAATCATCGGCAGCAAATCTTCGCCGAACACGAAGCAGCCTTCGCTGCGCCCGAGCTTGCCCTGCGTCGCGATCAGCGACGGGTCGGCATACCAGGCACCGTGCACCACGATGGCGCGCACATCGGCGTTGTTGTTGTCGGGCTCCAGTCCGGCGAGCCGCATCGACGAGCCGTTGGCGCCCCAATAATAATCGCTGGTGCGATAGGCGCCGCGCGAGGTCGCCAGACTGCCGACGCGGTTCGAAAAGCTCTTCAGCCATCCGTCGTGCTGCGGGTCGGATCCGCGGCCGTGGGTGACGGGGAACATATCGATCTTGCCCGCCACCATGTCGACCAGCGCGAACCGCGGACGCGATGACGGCAGCCCGAAATCGACGATGCCGACGCGGTCGGTCTGCGGAATATGGCGGCTTTGCATCGCCAGTTGTTGGCGCGCGACCGCCAGATAATCGACCGGCGGTGAAGTAGGCGCCACAGGTTGCCGCACCCAGTCGGGCAACTGCGCCCGCACCGGCAGCGCCGCAACGGCGCCTGCCCCGGCCATCCCGGCCAATAGCGTCCGGCGATCCACAATCTTTTTCACGTCAACCCAACCCCGCATCGGTCGCCTGACGGCGATTCTTCGATGCTTTCTTAGCCGTCAACCGGCGAGGAAAGGCAAGCAGGTGGTTCCGCTCCATGCGGGAAGATGTGGCATATTTGCCATGAACGGCGGGTTAAAGCGGCAGAAGCCCTGTTACGCCCAGCGATCTGCGGATTATGCACTTGCAAACCATTTGCAATATCACTAGTTGGCGCGATCCATTCCATCTCGACCAAGGGAAATTTTCGTGACGTCAGTTTCGGTTCGTATGGCGCTGATCGCCGCCGCCAGCAGCAGCCTTGCCGCGACCGCGGTTGCCGCGGAAGATACGGCGGACAGCGCACCCGGCGGCGACGATATTGTCGTCACCGGCTATGTCGCCGAGGGTCTTTCCGACGCCCGCACCCCCCTGCCCCTTGTCGATACGCCGAACAGCGCGACCGTCGTGACCGACCAGTTGTTGGCCGAACAGGGTCGCCGGACGCTGCGCGACGCGCTGCGCAATATCACCGGGATCAGCTTCCAGGCCGGCGAAGGCAATCCGCCGGGCGGCGGCGACAGCTTTTCGATCCGCGGCTTTGCGGGCCGCGACGACGTTTATGTCGACGGCCTGCGCGATCCGGGCAATTATTTCCGCGATCCGTTCAACGCCGACCGGTTTGAAGTGACCAAGGGGCCGGCCTCGGCGATTGCCGGACGCGGCAACATCGGCGGCTCGCTCAACATCGTGTCGCGCCAGCCGCTGCTCGAAAACCGTTACGGCGCCGAATTGTCGGCGGGTACCGACAAATATTTCCGCGCTACGGTCGATGGCAATTTCGTCCTCGACGAAGCCAACGGCGTGGCGCTGCGGATCAATGCCGTCGCGCACCGCAACGACGAACCCGGCCGCGATCGCGCGAAAAGCGAGCGCTGGGGTGTGAACCCGGTGCTCGGTTTCGGCATGGGCGGCGACACGCAGGCGACCGTCGGCTATTTCTTCCTGCGGCAGGACGACCTGCCCGACATGGGCATTCCCAACGGACGCAACCGTTCGCTCGCGGGGTCGGGTTTCGAGGGGGTCGCCGCGCCGGTGCGCCGCCGCAATTACTACGGCTATTCGACCGATTATCGCGATGTCGAGACGCATATCGCCTCGCTGATCGTCTCGCACCGCTTCAATGATTCGGTCGCGGTCAGCAACAAGCTGCGCTGGGCGCAGACCGACTATGCCCAGTCGGCCTCATCGCCGCGCTTTGTCGGCAATGTGACGACGCTGGGGCCGGCGACCGAAGCCGTTGGCAACCGCAAGTTCCGCGACCAGCGCGACGAGCTGTTCGTCAACCAGACGCAGCTCGAACTGACGCTGGGCGGCGACAGTTTCCGGCACAATATCGTGGTCGGATTCGAATATGCCGACGAACTGACCAGCAACCGGCGCCAGCTCGACGCCGACGGACCGCGGTTCAACCTGTTCAATCCCGCCTTCCTCGCCGCGACGCCGGTTGCCTATAACGGCACGACCGCGCGCATCGATATGGACACCAAAAGCCTGTATCTGTTCGATACGGTCGAGATCGGCGACCGGTTCCGCATCGTCGGCGGCCTTCGTCACGACTGGGTCGATACGCGGGTGCGCGGCATTGTCGACAGCGGCTTGACCGTCCCCGGCTTTGCCACCGACCTGTCGCGCCGCGACAGCGAGTTCAGCGGCAACGCCGCGCTGGTGTTCAAGCCGAGCGCGAACAGCAGCATCTATTTCGGCTGGGGCACCGCGTTCGAACCATCGGGCCGCGCCGAGGTCGTCCAGCTCGCCGGCGGCAACAACAATGCGCCGGTCACCGCAGCCAATTTCAACGTGAAGCCCGAACGCAGCCGTTCGTATGAACTGGGCGGCAAGCTCGAACTGCCGGGCGGGCTGTTGCTGAGCGCGGCGCTGTTCGAGATCACCAAGACCAACGCGCGCACCCCGGGCGTCAACCCCGGCGATCCCGCGGTGGTGCTCGACGGACGCCAGCGGGTTCGCGGCATCGAATTGCAGGCGGCAGGCGAAATCCTGCCCGGCTGGGATATCTTTGCCGGTTACACACATCTCGACGGCGAGGTCCGCGCCTCGAACATTCCGGTGCAGGTCGGCCTGCCGCTCGACAACACGCCGCCGCACAGCGCGACGCTGTGGACGTCGTTTGCGGTGACCCCGGCGCTGCGCATCGGCGGCGGCGTCCAATATAATGGCAAGCGCCGTTCGGATATTCCGACCAGCCTGACCAGCGGCAACATCACGATCACGGCACCCGCGTATACGGTGGTCGATGCCTTTGCCGAATATCGCCTGACCGACAACGTCAAGTTGCGCGCCAATATCTACAACATCGGCGACAAATATTATTTCCAGTCGCTGGGCAGCGGTCAGTCGATCCCCGGCCCCGGCCGGTCGGGTGTGCTGACGCTCGCGCTGGACTTCTGATGCCGTCTCCCGGGGCTTGCCGCGCCGCAATCCCCGGGGCATGACGCCGCCATGTATCTGGTCATCGACAATGTTCTGACCGGCGAAGCGCTTGCCCGTGCGCAGGCCTTGCTCGCCGACGCCCCCTGGGCCGACGGCCGCGCCACCGCCGGCTATCAGTCGGCGGCGGTCAAACGCAACGAGCAGCTGCCCGAACGCCACCCCTTGACGCAACAGTTGCAGGAGATCGTCGAGGGCGGTCTCGCTGCCAGCCTGTTGTTCCAGTCGGCGGCGTTGCCGCGGCATATCTTTCCGCCGCTGTTCAATCGCTACGCCAGCGGCCATGATTTCGGCACCCATGTCGACAATGCCATCCGCCAGACGCCCAAGGGTGCCGCGCTCCGCACCGACCTGTCGGCGACATTGTTTCTTGCCGACCCGGCCAGTTATGAAGGCGGCGAGCTGGAGGTCGAGGACGGCAGCGCATCGCATCGCTTCAAGCTCGCGGCAGGGTCGATGCTGCTCTATCCGGCAACGACATTGCACCGCGTGACGCCGGTGACACGCGGCGCGCGACTCGCCAGTTTCTTCTGGGTCCAGAGCCTGGTGGCGGATGCGGGCCGCCGCGCGATCCTGTTCGACATCGACCTTGCTATCCAGTCGCTGCGTCCGCGCGTCGGCGACCAGGATCCGGCGCTGGTGACGCTCACCGGCGCGTATCACAATCTGCTGCGCCAGTGGGCGCAGCCTTAAGCGCTGTCGCGAAAGGATCGACCATGAAGGCAACCATCTGGCACAATCCCGCCTGCGGAACTTCGCGCAAGACGCTGGCGATCCTGCAGGAGACGCCGGGGATCGACCTGACCATCATCGAATATCTGAAACAGCCTTATACCGCCGACAAGTTGCGCCAGCTGTTCGCCGATGCCGGGCTGACGCCGCATGACGCGCTCCGCTTACGCGGCACCGATGCCGAGGAACGCGGGCTCAAGGATGCCGATGGCGACGCGGTCATCGCCGCCATGGCGGCCCACCCCGCCTATGTCGAACGCCCGATCGTCGAGACCGAAAAGGGAGCGCGTCTTTGCCGTCCGCAGGATGTCGTTCGCGAAATCCTGTAACACTCGACCGACCTCGTCGACCGGAACGATCGATTCGGCCAGCGCAATATCGCGCCCAAAGCAAAGGGCCGCGGACAAAGTCCGCAGCCCCCGCCTGATTCGAATCGCAGACCCGATTACGGGCTGGTCGGATTGTCGTCATCGGTCAGAAGTACGATGCCGACGATGATGCCGACGGCCGCCAGCGCGATCAGGATCCAGCTGGTTTCGCCTTCCAGTTCGCTCTGGCCTTCGACGGCCGAAGCGGCGCGGACGCTCTGCGCCGCCGATGCGGCCACCGGGGCCATCACCAACGACGTCGCAGCGAGGCTAACCGCCGCCTTCTTGAACAAATTCATATAAAACTCCCTGGTTCGAATAACTGACGAGGACGGGCGCGACTGTTGAACTAGTATATTGTTCCGCCGAAACATTTATACCGCAGGTATGGAACATTGCAACGCCGAAACGCGCAGCGCTCGCCGTGAAAAAGCGCCAGATCGGCGAAATTATCGGGTGGCGCCTACCCTGCCACGATCCGGCCGCTCGCAATCGCGAATCGCGTCACCGGCCCCGGCATATCGGCAAACAGTGCGGCTTCGGTGCCGGTGAGCCACGCCTGCCCGCCTTGATTCGCCAGCCGGTGATAAAGCGCGGCGCGGCGGGGCGGGTCCAGATGCGCCGCTACCTCGTCGAGCAACAACACGGGGCGTTGGCCCCGCGCGCGCGCCACGCAATCGCTGTGCGCCAGCACCAGCGACAACAGCATCGCTTTCTGCTCGCCGGTCGAACAGCGCGCCGCCGCGCGTCCGGTCGCCACGTGGGCGGCGACCAGATCGTCGCGGTGCGGGCCCGCGGTCGCGCGCCCGGCTGCCGCATCGATCCGCCGCCGCGCCGCGAACAGATCCTTGAGCGCTGCGGCACTTGACGGGACGGCGCGCTCCGCACCGTCGCTGTCGACCAGCGTCAGCAGCGGGCGGGCGAAGGGCGTGTCGGGTTGACGCGCCAGTTCGGCCGACAGGGCGGCCAGCATCTGCCGACGTCCGGCGTCGATCGCCGCGCCATGTTCGGCGAGCTGCGCCTCCAGACTGGTCAGCCATTGCGGGTCGGCGTGGCCGGGGTCGCCCAACAGCTTGCCGCGCGCGCGCAGCGCCGCCACGTAACGATTGCCGTGCTGGGCGTGGCGCGGGTCGAGCGCGAGGACGAGGCGATCGAGGAACCGGCGCCGGTTGCCCGCGGTATCGACGAACAGCCGGTCCATCGCCGGCGTCAGCCACAGCACGCCGAGCCACTCGCCCAGCGAGGCCGCGGCGGCCGCGGCGCCGTTGATGCGCACGACCCGCCGCCCCGGCTGCGCCGGTTCGATCCCGGTGCCGAGCGAGACCGGTGGCAGATCGTCGCCCGGCTGCACCTCGGCAAAGACCGCAAACCCGCCGGCCGCGCCGTCGCGGACCATCTCGGGCAACGCCGCGCGCCGCAGCCCGCGTCCCGGCGCGAGCAGCGAGATCGCCTCCAATATATTGGTCTTGCCCGCGCCATTGTCGCCGTACAGCGCGACGAGCCCCGGCGCGGCGACCAGTTCCGCCGCGGCGTGATTGCGAAAATCGGTCAGCGAAAGGCGGGCGATGATCATTGCGAAGGTCGCCTACTCCAGCGGTTGCCGTGATGCCAGCGCAAGCTCGAGCGCGATTTTTGCCGTCTAGAGGGAATTTTTCACAAAAACTGATACATTTTCCATTTGAAATATCGGTGTTGTCGCGAAAAATGGCGCTTAACCGCCAATGAACGAAATTGGCACGGTCCCTGCAAAAGTGTCGGCATCCACCGGAATGGTCCGGATGGCGGTTACAGGAAGGACAATATCATGGCTCATTTCAACATCGACTCGTTCAAAAGCTACGCCCTCGCCGCGGTCGCTTCGCTCTACGCTTCGGTCATGCTGTTCGGCATTGCCAGCTCGAACAGCCTGATCGCCTGATCGGCGGCGATGCTCAACAACGCCGGCCCGCCCGGGCCGGGATGGAAAGGACAGAAATGAAACAGGGTTTTCGCAAGAATCGTCGTGACGCCATGATCTTTGGCGTCTGCGCCGGAATGGCAGACCAGTTCGGTTTCGACGTCTTGTGGACGCGCGTCGCCTTTGTCGGCTTGACGCTGCTGGGCTTTGGCCTGCCGCTGCTGCTGTATCTCGCGGTCGCGATCCTCGCGCCCTAGGCAGCACGAAGGGCCGGACGCGTTCGCCACACGTCGCACCGGCCCGATCACATTCCCAATCGACAAGGGCTCACCGGCCACGCCGGTGAGCCCCTTAATTTTCGCGGGTCAACAGCCGTGCGGACGGAGCCGGACGATCGCCCGGCGCGCCTATTCGGCGCGGGCGGGGATGCCGGTCATCAGCGTGTGGAGCTCGCCCGCTTCCCACATTTCCATCATGATATCGCTGCCGCCGACGAACTCGCCCTTCACATACAGCTGGGGGATGGTCGGCCAGTCGGAAAATTCCTTGATCCCCTGCCGGATCTCCATGTCCTGCAGCACGTCGACGGTTTCATATTCGATCCCGAGCCGGTCGAGCATCGCGATCGCGCGCGAGGAAAATCCGCATTGGGGGAACAAGGGCGTCCCCTTCATAAACAGCAGCACGGGGTGGTCGGCGACCAGCTTGGCAATGCGGTCATGCGTAGATTCGGTCATCATGGTCTCCGGTGGCGCGGGCGCGCCGCAGTTTCAGCCTGTATGTCCCTATGAAGGGACGGCGGTCGTCAATTGCAAGGCATGAAGTTCGCCGCCCATGCGGCCGCCGAGCGCCGCATAGACCGCCTTGTGCTGCGCAACGCGGGTCATGCCGCGGAAGGCTTCGCTGACGACATGCGCCGCATAATGATCGTTGTCGCCCGCCAGATCGGTGATGACGATCTCGGCATCGGGAAACGCCGCCGCGATCATCGCCCGCAAATCGTCGGCGCGCATGCCCACCGGTTCAGCCCTGGCTGTCCATGAACTGCCGCCGCGCCTCGGCCGCCTTGTCGTTCAGCACCGCGCGGATTTCGGCATCGCTGATCTCGACCTTGGCCGCGGTCAGGTCGCCCGCGAGCTTGCGGATGACATCCTCGTCGCCCGCTTCCTCGAAATCGGCCTGCACGACCGCCTTTGCATAGGCATCGGTTTCCTCGGGCGTCAGCCCCATGCGTTCGGCGGCCCATTCGCCGACCAGCCGGTTGCGCCGCGCGGTGATGCGGAACAGCACCTCCTGATCGCGGGCAAACTGGGTCTCGAAGGCACGTTCACGATCGTCGAATCCGCTCATATCATCCTCTTGGCCGTGGGAAGCTGTCGCCTTGCAGATAGGTGGCGCGCTCCGCCGGTGCAAGCAGGCTGTGCCGCACATCACTTCCCTTTTTCGGGCGAAGGGTCTAGAAACGGTGACAAGGGAATGGGTCGTACCGCAGCAATGATGACTGCGCCATGCCGTAACTGCGTCGGCAGGGCGCCTCTGGCCTTGGGTTTGGGGGATTGGTGATGACCGTTCGACGTTCGTTTTGCGCGCCCGTGCTGGCGGCGCTGGCCCTGACCGCCCCGGCGACCGCGCAGGCGCAGGGGACCGACCCGACGCTGCGCGACAGTTTTTCGATCGGCGAGCAGGGCGGCGCGCTGTGCGCGGTCCAGGCCACGGTGCGCGACGCGGTGATCGACGGCATGTTCGACCGCGCCTGGGTCGTGCTGTGCCGCGACGCGAGCCAGCCGGTCGGTTATGTCCGCATGCTCCGCGCCGGCGCCGACGCGGCGCGCGCGCGCATCGACCGGGCGCGCGCCGGAACGATCAACTGCGCCGCCGACGGCAATTGTACGGTGCGCGACAGCGATATCGCATGGCAGACGCGGATCGAAACCGACGGCAACACTGCCTATACCGTCGAAGGTTTTGCGGCTTATGGAGACGCGCTCGATCTGGCGCTCGCATCGATCCGCCAGCGCAAGGTCGTCCCCGGCGTCATCAAGGTCGCGACGACCTCGGTCGGCGCCAATGACGGTTTTGCGCGCACGCTGGCCGGGACGATCGACGTCGACAAGGCGCTGGCCGAAGGATATCGCCGCAATCACAGCGGCGATTATGCCGAAGCCGCCGAATTTTTCGAGGCGCTGTCGCGCCGCGCGCTGGACGAACAGGCGGCCGCCGACATCGACCCCACCGAATTTACGCTGAACCGCGCCCTGCAACGATCGAACCTCGGCGAATTCGGCGAAGCCGAGCGGCTGTTCGGAGATGCCGAGGCGGTTCCGACCAGCGACCCCGTGCAGCTGCGCCTGCGCCGCAATTTCCGCGCTATCCACGCGCTCAACCAGCGCGATTACGACGGTGCAGCCGAGCTGCTGCAACGCCCGGTGCCGCCGCTGGCCGATGCCGTGACCGTCGATGGCGCCAGCATCACGCTGACCCCCGCGATCGTTGCCGGGGTCAACAGCGGCGCCAACGCCCGCGCGGTGCGGCAAAGTTCGGACCGCGAACGGCTGAGCCCGCTCGAGCGCGCGCAGATCATCGACGCGCAGGCGGTTCATCTGCTCGGCACCGTCGAGCGGCTGCGCGGCAACGGTGCCGCAGCGAAAGCCGCCCAGACCAAAGGGCTGGCCGATGCACTGGCGGTGCGCGAAGGCCGCGTCACCTCGATCATCCGCCTGCGTTCGCAGATGCTGGGCGAACTGGCGCTGGCCGAAGAGGCGCTGGGCGACATCACCGCGGCCGACGCGCGTTTCCTCGATTCGGTCAATGCGCTGGCGGTCGAATATCCCGAAACCAACGCGCTGGCCTCGGCGCGGGCGCGATACGCCGCCTTCCTGACCCGGCACGGCCAGGACGACAAGGCGATCGGAATTTACCGCGAGGTGGTGGCCGCGCTCGCGGGGTCGCAGCGCTCGACGACCGGCATGGCCAATATGATGGCGCCCTATTACCGCTTGCTGGCCGGTCGCGCCGCGAGTGATCCGACCGCCATCGGCGATTTTTTCGTCGCCAGCCAGTTGCAGATCCGCCCCGGGGTCGCCGACACGCAGGCGGTGCTCGCCCGCGAATTGTCGAGCGGCAGCAGCGAAGGCGCACGGCTGTTCCGGCAGGCGACGACGCTGAACCGCGACATCGAACGCGCGCGGATCGAAGACGCCCGGCTGGCCCAACTGCCGATATCGCCCGAGATCAACGCGCTGCGCGCCGACCTGAAGACCCAGATCGACAATCTGTCGTTCCAGCAGGCCGAAACCGTCGTCGCGCTGTCGGCGTTCCCGCAATACCGCGTGGTGGCACCGGGCAAGCTCGACCTGCCCGAACTGCAACAGGTGCTGCGCGCCGACGAAGCCTATCTGAAAATGCTGGTCGTCGGCGACGCCGTTTATGCGATGCTGATCGAGACCGGCGGCGCCCAGCTGTGGAAGTCCGACATCAGCGCCGCCGCGCTCGACACCGCCGTCGATACGATCCGGTCGACCATTTCGATCGTCGAGAACGGCCGCCGCGTAACCTATCCGTTCGACGCCGCGACCGCGTACAAGCTGTACGGCCAGCTGTTCGGCCCCGTCGCGGCGCGGCTGCCGTCGGTGCAGCACCTGATCTTCGAGCCCGACGGTGGCATGTTGCGGCTGCCGGTCAACCTGCTGATTACCGCCGACACGGGCCTTGCCGCTTATGAGCAGCGGCTCATCGACCCCAATGCCGATCCGTTCGACATGCGCCAGATGGCGTGGCTGGGCCGCACCAGCCGCCCGAGCACCGCAGTATCGACGCTGGCGTTTCGCAACGCGCGGCAGGCCGCACCGTCGCAGGCTGCAAACCAGTATTTCGGGCTGGGCGAGAATCTGCCAATCGACGGCAAAACGCTGCCCTCGCTCGGCACCCGCGGCGCCGCAGGTGCGGGGGTCGACAGCGATTGCCTGTGGGACGTGTCGCAATGGGCGCGGCCGATTTCGGCCGACGAGCTGGTGACGGCGCGCAACGCGATGGGGCGCGCGGCGGGGACGCTGCTGACTGGCGGCGCTTTCACCGACACGGCGGTCAAGAACCGCAGCGACCTCGGCGAGTATCGCATCATCCATTTCGCGACCCACGGGCTGGTCACCGCGCCGCGGCCGTCGTGTCCGGCGCGCCCCGCGCTCGTCACCTCGTTCGGCGACGGCGATTCGGACGGCTTGCTGACCTTTCAGGAAATCTTCGACCTCAAGATCAACGCCGATCTGGTGATCCTGTCGGCGTGCGACACCGCCGGCGCCGCGTCGGTGACCGCGACGCGCGAAGCCGGGCTGTCGGGCGGCGGCAACGCGCTCGACGGGCTGGTGCGCAGCTTTATCGGCGCCGGCGGGCGGTCGGTGATCGCGAGCCACTGGCCGGCGCCCGACGATTTCGACGCGACCAAGCGGCTGATCGGCGGGCTGTTCGGGACTCCGCAAGGCACCAGCGTCGCCGATGCGATGTGGCGGACCCAGCTGCGGCTGATGGACGATGCCCAGACCTCGCACCCTTATTATTGGGCCGGTTTCGCAATCATCGGCGACGGCAGCCAGCCGTTGCTGCATGGCGGCGGGGCGACGGCGGCGGTGACAATCGGCGAGGCGGCGGGCCGCGCCGCCCGCTGATCGCATGACCGAAGCCGACGCCCATCCTGCCGCGTCCCCCGTCGACGCGCCCGGCGAACAGCGCGCCGCGGTGCCGCTGCGCAAGCAGGTGCGGCGGCTGGTCATGCAGCTGGGGCCGTCGCGGATGGCGGCGACGATCCTGTTCCTGATCGTCGCGGTGCTGTTTGCGCGATTCAGCTGGCAGATGCCGCTGATCGATGCCGCCGAGCGGGCGCTGTACGACGCGCGCGCGACCTTGATGGCGCCGCATGTCGGCCAGGACAAGCGTATCGTCCTGATCACTTACAACGACGAAACCCTGTTCAACACCGGCATCCGTTCGCCGCTCGATCGCACGCTGCTCGCCAATGCGCTCGGCAATATCGACCGGATGGGGGCGAAGGCGATCGGCATCGATATCGCGTTCGATTCGCCGCGGCCCGACGACGAATTGCTGAAAACGCAGCTGCGCGCGATGACGACGCCGACCTGGCTCGCCTATGCCGAACAGGCGAGCAATCCGAACACGATCTTTTACGAGCAGCAGAAATTCCTTGAAGCGTTCATCGCCGCCGTCGCCACTGAAAAGACCAAACCAACGAGCGTCTTGTTCCGCACCGACGACGACAGCGTGATCCGCAAATGGCCCGACCGGCCAAAAGGCCTGCCGCCCTTGATGGCGAACGCGATGGCCCCGGTCGATCCCGCTTTTGCCGATTTCCAGGGCAATATCCGCTTCCTCGTCCCGGCGCGTGCTGCGGTGGGTCAGGAGGAGCCGGTATTCGCCAACATCCCGATCGACGCCTTTGCCGTGCCGATGGACGACGACATGCGCGCGGGCTTTGCAGAGCTGGTGCGCGGTCGCTATGTGCTGATCGGCGGCGACATCATCGACAACGACCAGTTCAACACGCCGCTCAGCCGCTTTGTCGATCCGATCACCGGCCAGCATGAGACGATGATCGGGCTGGAGGTCCACGCGCATATGCTGGCGCAGCAACTTGACAATGCCTGGTCGCGGCCGCTGCCGCCCGCCGCGCTGTGGACGCTGGCGGTGCTGGTCGTCCTCGCCGGCGGGCTGACCAGCCTGATCGACCTGCGCGCGCGCTGGGTCGCGCTGGCGTTCCTGGCGCAGATGGCGTTTTTTATCGCCTTTCCCTTCTGGGCGCATGGCCGCGGGATCGACACGACGACGCTGCCCGCCTTTGGCTGGGCGATCGGCTGGCTGTTCGGCTATGCCGCGGTCGGCACCGCGGCGCGCACCATCGGGTCGCGCCAGCGCGCCTTTGCCCAGTCGGCGCTCGGCAAATATCTGCCCGCCGATGTCGCGGCGCAGATCATGCGCGACCCCGACCAGCTGTCGCTGCACGGCGAGCGGCGCAACATCTTTTGCGTCTTTACCGACCTTGAGGGCTTTACCAAGCTCAGCCATGCGGTGACCCCCGAAACCGTGGCGCGGTTGCTGAACGAATATCTCGACCGGCTGTCCGACATCGTGCTCGAACATGGCGGCACGATCGACAAGTTCGTCGGTGACGCCGTCGTCGCCTTTTGGGGCGCGCCGCTCAGCCGCCCCGACGACGGCGAAAAGGCCGCCGCCGCCGCCTTTGCCATGTACCGCGCGGGCGAGCAGTTCCGCGTCGATCTGGCCGCCGACGATGTGCCGCCGATCGGCATGACCCGCGTCGGGCTGCATGTCGGTGACGCGATTGTCGGCAATTTCGGCGGCGAAGGGCGGATCCAGTACACCGCGCTGGGTGACGCCATGAATACAGCATCACGGCTGGAGGCGGCGAACAAGGCGCTCAGGACCGGCGTGCTGATCTCGTCCGAAGCGGCGGCGCGGTCGGAGCGCGACGATCTGGTGCCGATGGGGCGGGTGACGCTGCGCGGCCGCGCGCAGCCGGTCGACGTGCTGACCCCGCGCCCCGACCTGTCGGCCGACCAGCGCGGACGGATCGCGGCATTGGTCGCGGCGCACGCCGCGGGCGACAAAAATGCCTATGTGACCGCCGCCACAGCGCTGACCGGGGAATTTGGTCAGGATGCAGCCATCATGTTTCTGATAGAACGCCTGAACGATACCGAAAAAGGAGAAAGCTATGTCCTTTCCTGATCCCGCCAAGCGCCGTTTGGGCCTTGCCGCTGCGGCCGCCGTGATGGCGGTCGCCGTCGCTGGCTCCGCCGCCGCGCAATCGATGGTCGTCCGCTCGACCGGCCCCTCGGCCGCCAAATATCCGACCGGCGCCAAGCTGAAATCGACCGACCGGCTGACGCTCGTTTCTGGTGACAAGGTGGTGCTGATGCAGGCAGGCAAAACGCGCACGCTGTCCGGCCCCGGCACCTTTGGCGCCAACGCGCCGATCCAGACCAGCCAGTCGATGAGCGGCACGGTGACGCGGATGCTGGCCAAGGGGCCGACGATGCGGTCGCGCGGCGGGTTTTCGCGCGGGCCGGGCGACGTCGCCCCGGTCGAAGCGCGGGCGCCCAATTTGTGGCTGCTCGATTATCGCGAAGCCGGGACTTTCTGCGTCGCCGATCCGGCCACGCTGATGCTGTGGCGTCCGAATATGGAAGGCGACACGGCGCTGGAAATCGCGACCGCCGACAAAAAGGCGACCGTCGCGCTGGTCGATGGCGCCAATTTCCGCAAATGGCCGACCGATACCATGCCGGTGCAATATGGGGTCGATTACCGCCTGTCGGGCGGCGGGCTGGCGGCGCCGGTGACGGTGCGCTTTACCGCGGTCGACCACACGCCCGATACGCCCGAGGAATCGATCGACATGCTGATGACCAAGGGCTGTTCACCACAGCTCAACCGGCTGGTCGATGCCCTGTCGGAGAGTGAAGCCGGTTGAGACAGACGGATTCCGCCGGGCATTGAACCCGGCGGCGCCATCTGGTACCCAATTGCCAACAATCCGCCGGGGGACAGGCGGAATCTTTCCTTGGGTCGAACATGTGCGCTGCCGGTTTCCGGGAGCACATAGATAATTTTCGCACCGCGATTTCGCGGGCGCGTTCGTACTTGAGGGGTAGGGATGAAAACGGGGGACCACAGGTTTTTTGCGCGCGTTCGGTGCGGCAAGGCTATACGCGGTGCGCTGATCGGTAGCGCCGGGCTGTTCGCGGTCGCCTGGCACGGCGCCGCCGGGGCGCAGGCCACACCGCAAATCCCGACGCGCGAACAGATCCAGCCACCGGCGATCGCGCCCGCGACGCCCCCCGCCGAACAGATTGTGTCGGCCGACGACAGCATCGAGCGCGCGCCCTGCCCGCTTGCCAATCCCGAATTTGCCAATGTGCGGATCACGCTGCGCAGCGTCGAATTTTCCAGCGTGGAGGGCATCGATCCCGCGACGCTCGCCCCCAGCTGGGCCGATCGGGTCGGTCAGGATCTGCCGATTTCCGTGGTCTGCGACATTCGCGACCGCGCCGCGACGATGCTGCGCTCGCAAGGCTATCTGGCCGCGGTGCGTGTGCCACCGCAGACGATCAGCGACGGCGTGGTCCGGCTCGACATATTGGCCGCGCGGATGACGCGGGTCGAGGTGCGCGGCGATGCCGGACGCAACGAACGGCTGCTGCAACGCTATCTGTCGCGGCTCGACGATCAGCCGGTGTTCAACATCGTCGAGGCCGAACGCTATCTGCTGCTGGCGCGGGATATTCCGGGGCTCGATGCCCGGCTGACGCTGCGCCCCGGCAATGCGCCGGGCGAGGTGGTCGGCGAAGTCCTGGTCGCGCGCACCCCGTTCATTTTCGACACCAATATCCAGAATTACGGGTCGCGCGACGTCGGCCGCTGGGGTGGCGTGGCGCGGGTCCGCTTTGCCGGGCTGACCGGCATGGGCGACCTGACCACCGCCAGCTTTTATTCGACGCCCGATTTCGACGAGCAGCAGGTGGTGCAGCTGGCGCATGAATTTCGCGTCGGCGGCGAAGGACTGCGGATCGGCGCCAGCTATACCTATGCCTGGACGCGTCCCGATCTGGCGGCGTTTCCGATCAAATCGAAAACGCAGGTCGTCAACCTGTTCGCATCCTATCCGCTGACGCTGCGGCAGGCGCACCGGCTGACGATCGGCGGCGGGCTCGACCTGATCGACCAGGACATCGGCTTTGGCGGCGTAGCGCTCAACCGCGACCGGCTGCGCGTGTTCAACCTGCGCGCTGACGCGAGCTGGATCGATCCGGCATCGATTGCCGGTCGCGGCGGGTACAACCCAAGCGAACCGCGCTGGGCACTGTCGACGTCGCTCGAAGCCCGGCAGGGCGTCAATTTCCTGGGCGCCAGCGACGATTGCGGCCCCGGCGGCGGCGCCTGTTTCCTGCCCGGCGCGGTGCCGCTGACCCGGGTCGACGGCAAACCCGACGCCTTCCTGGTCCGCGCCAACGCGCTGGCCGAATGGCGCCCGCACAAATTATTCACCCTGTCGGCGGCGCCCCGCGCGCAATGGGCCAGCGACCCGTTGCTGGCCTATGAAGAATTTTCGGGCGGCAATTTCACCATCGGCCGCGGGTTCGACCCCGGCACGATCATCGGCGACAGCGGGGTCGGGGTGGCGCTGGAGGCGCGCTACGGCTCATTCGTCCCCGCCAATACCAAGTCGTTCGCCGTCCAGCCCTTTGCCTTTTTCGACGCCGCCTGGGTGTGGAACAAGGACGCCGCCTTTGCCGGGCTCAATCCCCAGAAACTCTATTCGGCGGGCGGCGGGATGCGCGTCGCCTATGGCGAAGTGGGGCGGCTCGACGTGACTTTGGCCGTTCCGCTCAACCGCGGCGGCTTTCTGGCCAACCGGCCCGACCCGCGCCTGCTGGTTTCGCTCACCACCCAGTTCGGCGTGAGGGCGCGCTGATATGTTTTTTGCTTCGAGGACCACCGCCATGCGCACCACCGCTTCGACCTCGCCCGCTCGCACCGGCAGGCAGCGACTGCTGACCAGCTGTGCTATTGCTGCCGGGCTCGCCGCACTGGCGATGGGCGGTCCGGCGCTGGCGCAGGTCGCGGGCAGCGGCAGCATCGTCAGCGGCACCGGTGCGATCTCACCGCCCGGACCCGGCGCCACCACCGTCACCACCACGACGCCGCAAGCGATCATCAACTGGACGCCGACCGATACGGCGCCGACCAGCGGCGCGATCGACTTTCTTCCGACCGGAAACACGCTCAATTTCGTCGGCACCGGTTCCTATACCGTGCTCAACCGCTTCGTCGACGGTTCGGGCGGCTCGATCGCCCGCCAGATTGCGCTCAACGGCACGGTCAATTCCTATGTCGGATCGACGACCGGTCCGCGCGGCGGCAATATCTGGTTCTATAACGCGGGCGGCATCCTGATCGGCGCCACGGGCGCCATCAACGTCGGCAGCCTTGTGCTCACCGCGAACGATATCAACACCACCGGCGGCCTGTTCGGTCCGGGCGGCACGATCCGCTTCAACGGCGCGGCGGGCAGCCAGTCGGCGATCACCGTCAACGGCACGATCAACGCCAATGTCGTCGGCAATCCGGGCGGCAGCTATGTCGCGCTGGTGGCGCCGCGCATCGTCCAGGCGGGCACGATCCGCGTCGACGGGTCGGCAGCGTTCGTCGCGGCAGAGCAGGCCGACATCCGCATCAACAACGGGCTGTTCGACATCAACGTACTGGTCGGGGCCGAAGGCGGCACCGTGATCACCCACAGCGGCACGACCACCGGCCCCGCGCATGAACAGGGCGACATCGACCAGAGCCGTATCTATATGGTCGCGATCCCCAAAAATGACGCGGTGACGATGCTGGTGTCGGGCCAGGTCGGCTATGACGACGCCGTTTCGGCGCAGACCGACCCCGACGGCGCGGTGGTCCTGTCGGCAGGCTATAACATCGTCAACGGCCAGATTGCGGGGAGCCCGGTCGGCAATGGCACGGCGAACATCACCGTCAATGACACGATTTTCCGCAGCGACACGACGGCGCGGGCCAGCGGCGCCTTTGTCGGCGGACCGCTGGCGACCATACCGCCACCGGGGGGCACCTTTGCACCGCCACCGCATCTCGGTCGCCTGATCGTTCAGGGCAACGGCACCTTTATCGGCGACCAGAGCGCCACGTTGGTCGTCCAGGCGGGGCAAGTGGTCGGCGCGACGGGCGATATTGTCGTTCGGTCGGCCGCGGGCGGCGCTGCGGCGGTGAATGTCGTCGGCGGCACCTTTGCGGTCCTCGGCGATCTGGTCATAGAAGCCGCCGGTGTCGCCAACAGCACCGGCGACAGTGAAGGCGGCGACGCGCGTCTGACGATCAGCGGCGGGAATGCGCTGGTGGGCGGTTCGGTCACGATCGCGGCCGACGCCACCGGCAGCGACTTCTTGACCGAGGGCTCCACCGGCGGCACCGGCCGGGGTGGCTCCGCATCGCTCGTGATGACCGGCGGTACGTTTACGGCGGGTGATATCACCGTCAGCGCCGACGGCGTCGGCGGCGGCGGACTTGGCGCGGGTGGTCTGGGTATCGGCGGAACCGCGACCATCGACCTGCTGGGCGGTACAATCGACGTGGCCGATCTCATCGCCTCGGCCAGCGGGACAGGCGGCCAGGGTTTTGCCGGCAACGACGGCGAGCCGACCAACATCATTCCGGGCGGCGTCGGCGGAGTCGGCGCGGGCGGGCAGGCGACGATCAACATTGATGGCGCAACTGTCCAGGCGGGGCTGGTTGCCGCCTACGCATCCGGTCGAGGGGGCGAAGGGGGCGCTTTCAACAATATCTTTTCCTTCAGCGGCGTTCCCGGCACCCCGGGCGACGGCGGCACGGGAACCGGCGGCAGCGCGGCCGTCAACGTCACGGGCGGCACGCTCGACACCAGCAGCCTGATTGTCGACGCGACCGGAATCGGCGGTCAAGGTGGTAGTTCGTTCTTTTCCAGCAGTTCGGGCAGCGCCACCGGCATAGGGGTCGGCGGTACGGGCGGCACCGGGCAGGGCGGGTCGGCGACGCTGGCGCTTGCCACCAATATCGATGCCGGGTCGATTCAGGTCGCCGCCCGCGGTCAGGGGGGTGCGGGCGGGTTGCACAATGTCGGGGGCAACGGTGGCGACGCCGGGGGCGGACTGGCACAAATGATCGTGACGGGGTTCAACGCCGGCCTGTTCTTCATCAACCTCGATGCTGGCGCGACCGGGGGCAACGGGGCAGCGGGGCGCGACGGCAACGGCGGCAATGGCGGCAGCGCGGTCGGCGGGACGGCCCGCGCGGTGGCCGGGGGAACCGGCGGACGGTTTGAAGCGCGCGGGATCGTCTTCACGACCGCCGGACGCGGCGGCAATGGCGGCGCCGGTGGACTGGCGCCCTTTGCTTTCGTGACCGCGGCTCCCGACGGCGGCGACGGAGGCAGCGGGACCGGTGGTGTCGTCGAACTGTTCGCAAGCGCCGGTGGCGTCATCAGCCTGACCCCCGGAAGCAGCGGGCCCCAGCCACTGGGAAGCAATGGTTTTGGTGGCAACGGCGGGGCGGGCGCCAACCATTTCGGCGCCGGGCGTCGGTCGGGTGATGGCGGCGATGCGGGCGCAGGGAGCGGCGGCGTCGTTCGGTTGATCGCCGATGGTGGCACCATCACGACCACCCAGGCGGTGACGGTTACGGTACAGGGTGTGTCGGGGTCCGGCGGTGCCGGGGGAACCGGATCCGGCGGCGCGACAAACGGCGCTGCGGGCGCCTCGGCCATCGCCAACACCGGCGGACGCGCCGTACTGGAGTCGGCCGGCGGGGGACTGATCTCGCTTGGTGACACGATCATCAACGCCAGTGGCGACGTTGCCGGACGCATCGAACTACGCACCGACGCCAGCCCGTCGAGCCGAATCGCCCTTACGACACTCACCGCCAGCGCGCTCGGCGAAGCCGCACCGACGGATGGCGACATCGAGGAGGCATTGACCGGCATTTTTGTTGCGGTCGATGGCGGCACCATCACCGCGACCGGCGATGTGACGCTGGAGACGGGAAGCGCAGTTGGCGTCCATGCTCGTAACAGCGGCAGTTTCACCGTTGGCGGCAACCTGTTGATCGACGCGGGCGAACGCTTTGACGTGCGCCATGATGCGCGAAGCGGAACCGCGCCGACGATCGGCGCTGCCGGTGACTTTACGATCATCGCGCCGCAGGGCATTTTTGGCACGCAGGGCAGCCTGCTCAGCGCGGGCGGCGTTTTGGCTCTGTCGTCCAGTGCGGGAGCAATCCAGGTCGATGCGCTCGATTCCGGCAACGATATTGTCATTGCCGCCGCGGGCGCGGTGTCGGTCGAACATGCCGAGGCGGTGAATGATTTCATCGCCAGCGGCGTCAGTTTCCGCACCGGGCTCAATTCGATCATCACCGGCGGCGATATTCTGGTCAACGCGCCGGGCGCCGTCGACCTGGGCAATTCGACCGCGGGCGGCCTTGTCCAGGCCACCGGCCAGTCGATCCTGTTCAACACGATCGGGGCTGGCGGACCGGTGTTCCTGACCGCCACCGGCAACACGGCGGGCGCCGAAGGGATCAGCGGCGGGTCAATCGATGCGGGGGGCGACATCGTCCTGAACGCCACACGGATCGGAATCACCGGAACACTGACGACGAACGGATCGCTGTTCGCGGTCGGCAGCGCCGGTCCGGTTTCCATCGCGCTGGCCGAGGTCGAGGACGATATTTCGATCTTTGCCGGCGGCGACCTGACCGGCACCTATAATGCCGAGGGCAATATCAGCCTGACCTCGACCGCCAACATCAACGCATCGGCGAATGCGACCGGTTTCCAGAGCTCGAGCAGCGGCCCGCCGATCGCATCGAGCGTACTGATCAATGCGGGCGGCGACGTCACTTTGAACGACAACAGCGCGACCGGCATGTTCGGCGTCAATGCCGGTGGCGCGGTCACGATGACCGGCGGAACGATCGGCGAAGACCTGCTGGTACTGGCGGGCACCACCGCGACGATCACCGGCGTCACGGCAGGCGACGACGTGATCATCAACGCGCCCGGCGGCATCATCGCCACCGGCGTGGTGACCACCGGCGCGGGGCGCGATGACCGGACCCTGATATTTGCACCGTTCAGCCCGACCGCACCCGCCACCTTCCAGATCGTCGGATCGGCGCCCGACCAGTCGAACATCGTGCTGACCGCGGCGGCGGGCGACATCACCGCCAGCAACCTGAACGCCGCTGCCAATCTGACCGCCACCGCGGCAGGGACGCTGTCGGCAACCGGGCCGCTCCGCGCGGGCGGCAATATTGCCCTGACTGCGACGGACGCGAACCTTGCCACGCTGATCACCCCTTCGGGCGACCGGTTAGACACGGTGAATGCGGGCGGCAATGTGACGATCGCCGTCACCGACGTCCTGACCGGCGGCGTCGTGCGGGCGGGCGGCAATGTCGGCATCACCGCGGGATCGACCGCCAACCTGCTGGAAATCGTCACCGCGGCGGGCAATGTCACGGTATCGGCAGCCGACGGCGTGGTGGTCGATATGCTGCGCAGCGGCGGCACCACCGCTTTGGCCAGCACGGACGGCGGAATTGTGGTGAACAGTCTGGACAGCGCCGGTGCGGTCAGCGCCGCCGGGCGTACGATCCAGATCGCCGGGCAGAACAATCTGAACTTCGCCAGTCTGACGACCACCGGTGGCGACGCCGACGTGCGCACCAGCGGCAATCTGTCGGTGACCACCGCCAGCGTCGCGGGACTGGCCGATCTGCGCGCGGGTAACGACCTGTCCGTCAGCCAATTGACGGCCGGCAACGTCAATCTCGAAGCCAACCGGGACATGACGCTGAACAACGTCACGACGGCCGGTTCGCTGTTCGCGAGCGCCGTCGGCATGGCAACCATCAACGGTATTGTCACCGGTCCCGAACTGTTCGTGAACTCGGGCGATATCACCATCGCCAGCACCGGTCGTATCGGGCAATTGGGAACGACCAATTCGGTGCTGGTCGCCAATATCAGCAACCAGAACCCGACCTTCATCGGCGGCACGGGTACGCGCAGCGGCTGGCACCTCGACGCCAGCGAAATCACCCGAATCTTTGGCGGTGACATCACGGTGCGCGGCGAACGGCTGGAGTCCTCGCAAGGGTCATCGGTCGGATCGTCGCGCAGCCCCGACGTTTTCGTCGAAGGCTTTACGATCAACGCGGCGCAGCAGCTCGGCCCCAACGGTACTTTCCTGATCAGCACCCCCGGGAAAATGCGGGTGCGCGGCGACGTGCGCTTCAACGGCATGACCGACAGCCAGTCGGTAAACCTGTTCGGGCGCGACAGCGTCGAGGTGATTTTGGGCAGCGGCTCGGTTCATCTGTCGGGCCAGTCGCCGGACCAGCTGGCGGGCAATCTGACGATCGAGGCCGACGATATCGCGATCGCGACGACGCAGGCGATCGCCGATATTGCGGCCATGACCTCGACCGCCGCAATCGACGCGCGGCTGGCGCAGAATGACGGCATCATCAGTGACATCGGCGCGCTGGCAGCCAACCGCATCACGCTGAACCACAATCTGGACGACAGCGTCTATATCCAGAACAGCGGCACCGGCACCGCGTTCGCCGACCGGCGCGGCATCACCTTTGGCCAGGGCGGGCTGTTCATCAACGGCCCGGGGAACCAGGACAGTCTGGTCATCAACGCCGCGCATCGCGGCGCCAGCGGCGCGCTGGTGACGGGTCTCGACGTCATCCCGCTCGTCAACATCAACGCGCCGACGGGGTCGAGCACGGTGGTCCAGACAGGATTCAACGCGCAATCGACGATCAACGGCTGTCTGATCGGCAATGTCGCCAGCTGCACCGCGCCGGTGCGGCCCAGCGAGGACAGCAATTTCCCCGTGCAGGACGTCATCGACGATCCGGCGGAGGACGAGGATGGCAACGGCCAGAGTCTGCCCGTGCCGCTGATCACGATGCGCGACCTCGATCCCCTGAGCGGCGAACCCTTGCTCGACGATCCGGTCACCGGCGCGGGCAACGACGATCTGTGGACGCCGACCGAGGGGCCGTAGCGGCGGCAACTCCTCCGCCGTCATTGCGAGCGAAGCGAAGCAATCCAGAGCGGTTTACGCCACCATGGATTGCCGCGTCGCTTCGCTTCTCGCAATGACGACGCAAGGAATGGCATTGAGGAAATCCAATCGGGTTGACGCCTCCCCCCGGCTCAAGGCATGGGCGCGGATATGACCGACGCCCCTGCCCCGACCGCGCTCAAGCTGTTCAACAGCCTGACGCGCCAGCTGGAAGAATTCCGGCCCGTCCATCCCGGTGAGGCGCGCGTCTATAGCTGCGGCCCGACGGTCTACAACTATCCGCATATCGGCAATATGCGCGCCTATGTCTTTGCCGACACGCTAGGGCGCACCCTGTCGTTCAAGGGGTATAAGCTCACCCATGTCATCAACATCACCGACGTCGGCCACCTGACCGACGACGCCGATGCGGGCGAGGACAAGATGGAGAAGATGGCGGCGGAGAAAGCGCAGTCGATCTGGGACATCGCGCGCCACTATACCGAGGCTTATTGGGCCGATGTGAAGGCGCTGAATATCCGTCAGCCCGCCCACTGGTCGATCGCCACCGACTATGTGCCGCAGATGATCGAGTTTGCGAAGGCGATCGCCGACAAGCATTGCTACGAACTCGAAGGCGGCCTCTATTTCGACACCTCCACGGTGACCGATTACGGCGCCTTGGCGCGCGCGAAAACCGAGGATGGCGAAGGCCGTATCGAGGAGGTCGAGGGCAAGCGCCACGCCGCCGATTTCGCGATCTGGCGCAAGACGCCCGCAGGCGAGACACGCCAGATGGAATGGGATTCACCGTGGGGCCGCGGCGCCCCCGGCTGGCATCTCGAATGCTCGGTGATGTCCGAAGCCCTGCTCGGCTTTCCGTTCGACATCCACACCGGCGGCATCGACCATCGCGAAATCCATCACCCGAACGAAATCGCGCAAAACCAGGCGCACAGCTGCAGCGACGCCAGCGGCGCGCGCATCTGGATGCACAATAATTTCCTGATCGAACGCAGCGGCAAGATGAGCAAGAGCGCGGGCGAATTCCTGCGCCTGCAATTGCTGATCGACAAAGGCTACCACCCCCTCGCCTACCGCCTGATGTGCCTGCAGGCGCATTATCGCAGCGAGCTGGAATTTTCGTGGGAGGGGCTGGGTGCGGCGCTGACGCGGTTGAAGCGGCTGGTGATGGCTATTGAAAAACTTAAAAGCGTAGATGACCCTTACGAAGGTTTCGGGGACTTTACCGATCCGTCGGAAGATTTCTGGACCGAACGCAATCGAGCCGAGCGGGCGAACCCGACCCATCGTTTTGCTGACGACATGATCCACCACAAGCTATCTAGAGCTTTCGCCAATGCGATTGGCGACGATCTAAATACCGCGATCGCACTGACAGTGCTCGAGGACGCAATCCAAAAGGGGAGCAATAATCTGCGCCATGAACTCGTTGAGCGCTTTGATGGCGTCCTTGGCTTAGGTCTATTGACGCTCGCCCGGTCAGATCTGCGCATCCGCCCCAAGGCGGCCACCATCACCGAGTCCGAAATCGAGGCCATCCTGACCCGCCGCAAGGAAGCCCGCGCGGTCAAGGACTTCGCCACCTCCGACAAACTCCGCGACGAGCTCATCGCCGCCGGGGTCGAGGTGATGGACGGCGACCCGCTCGGCTGGGACTGGCGGCTGGAGGCGTAGAATATCCTCCCCATCGACTTGCGATGGGGAGGGGGACCGCCCGCGCAGCGGGTGGTGGAGGGGCAACGACGGTGGGTCCAGACAAACCCGCTTCGACCATCCGCCGCGCCAAGCGGCTCCGCCGCCAACTCACCCTGCCCGAAACCCTGCTCTGGCGAATCCTGCGCGCCGCGCCCGGCGGCCACAGATTCCGCAAACAGCATCCGGCCGGCCCCTATATCCTCGACTTCTTCTGCGCCCGCGCCAATCTGGCGATCGAGGTCGACGGCATCGCGCACGATATGGGCGACAATCCCGCCCACGACGAACGCCGCGACATCTGGCTGCGCGCCAATCGCATCGACACGATCCGCATTCCGGCGTGCGCGGTGCTGGACAGCGCCGAAACCGTCGCGCAATCTATCGTAGACATCGTCGAAGACCGCCTGAGCAGCTTCGGCAAAGCCCCTCCGTCATCGCTTCGCGATGCCACCTCCCCATCGCAAGTCGATGGGGAGGATCGAAAGGATCGTTTATGACCAAAACCGTCACCGTCCTGTCCGGCCTGATCCGCCCGCTCGTCGAAAACCGCCTGCCCGAGTGGGTCGAGCCGCGCTTTTTCCAGTCAAAGGACGAGGCGATGGCGCTCGCGCCGCATGCCGAAATCGGCTGGTTCGACATGTATGACAAGAAGGACATGGCGGCGGTTATTGCCGCGGCGACGAAGCTTAAATGGCTGAACTCGATCTACGCCGGGGTCGACGGGATGCCGCTCGATCTGCTGAAGGAGCGCGGCACCGTCGTCACCAACGGCGCGGGGATCAACGCGATCACCATCGCCGAATATGTCGTGATGGGGATGCTGACCGTCGCCAAGGGATATCGCGAGGTCGTCCGCGCGCAGGAACGCCGCGAGTGGCTGATCGATTCGCCGGGCAAGGTCGAGCTGTTCGGATCGAAAGCGCTGCTGCTCGGCTATGGCGCGATCGGCAAGCTGATCGCGGAGCGGCTCAAGGCTTTTGCGGTCGATGTGACGGTGGTGCGCCGGTCACCGGGCGCGAACACGCTGACCCCCGACCAGTGGCGCGGACGCTTGGGCGATTTCGACTGGGTGATCCTGGCGGTCCCCGCGACCCCCGAGACCGACGGCATGATCGGAGCCGCCGAACTCGCCGCGATGAAGCCGACCGCAACGCTCATCAACATCGCACGTGGCAGCGTCGTCGACCAGGACGCGCTGGTCGCGGCGTTGGACAGTCAGCAGATCGCCGCCGCCTTCCTCGACGTGACCACCCCCGAACCGCTGCCCGCCGACGACCCGCTGTGGAGCCTCGACAATGCGCATATCACCATGCACCTGTCGGGCCGCGCGCAGGACAAGATGTTCGTGCGGTCGGCGCAGCGGTTTCTGGAGAATCTGGAGCGGTGGAACAAGGGTGAGGCGGTCGAGCCGCGGGTGGATTTGACGCTGGGGTATTGAACCAACCTCGGGTTCGTCATTGCGAGCGAAGCGAAGCAATCCAGGGCGGTTTACGCAGGCTCTGGATTGCTTCGCTTCGCTCGCAATGAC
>NZ_JADKYM010000016.1 GCF_015475875.1 Sphingopyxis solisilvae
AGAGGCGCAGAGAACGCAGAGGGGAGCGCGGTTCAACTCTGCGATCTCCGCGCCTCTGCGCGAATTTTATAAAGTGCTGCGTTTCGACCGAGAGCAGACATGGCCGATCCTCCCCATCGACTTGCGATGGGGAGGGGGACCGCCGCGAAGCGGTGGTGGAGGGGCCGCGAGCGTCAGCGAGCGCTGCGCGCTCGCCCCCTCCGTCAGCCCTGCGGGCTGCCACCTCCCCATCGCAAGTCGATGGGGAGGATTATCAACGCCCGATCCCCACCCCAAAGCCGCCTTCGCCTTCCTTCACCCCAGCCCCGCGGTCCGCATCCGCGCCTTCATCGCATCGACAAAGGCGCGCACCGCGGGCAATCGCGCGCGCGAGGGTTCGAACAACAGGTGGACCGGCAGCGGCGGCGGCTGCTCGTCGGCGAGCAGCGCGATCAGTCGGCCCGCATCCAGCGCGTCCGCGATCTGATAGCTCAGCAGGTTGGCAATCCCCAGTCCCGCCTCGGCCGCCGCCAGCGCGCCGTCGACCGTGTTGAGCACCAGCCGCGGCCTTGGGTCGAGCCGCCACTTGCCGCTCGCCAGCTGCCATTCGCCCGCCGCGCGCGGCCCCATCGTCCCGATCAGCTCATGCCCCGCCAGCTCGGCGATCGCCTGCGGTGCGCCGCGCCGCGCCAGATAGGCGGGGCTAGCGACGAGCATCTGGCGCACCCAGCCGATCCGCACCGCCTTCAGCCCCGAATCGGCCAGCGCGCCGATGCGCACTGCGACGTCGATGCCTTCCTCGACGATGCGCACATTGCGGTCGATCAGCATCATCCGCACCGCCAGCGCGGGGTGCGCGGCGATCAGCGCCCCCGCCACCGGCAACACATGAAGCCGCCCGAACATCACCGGCGCGGTCAGGTAAAGCTGCCCGCCCGGGACGGCGGCGGCGCCACGCAACGCCCGCTCGGCCCCCGCAAGGTCGGTGAGAATCCGCCGCGCCTGGTCGAGAAAGGCCGCGCCCGCATCGGTCAGTGCGACCGCGCGCGTCGAACGATGGAACAATATGGTGCCAAGTCGCGCTTCGAGCGCCGCGATGCCGCGCGTCACCGCCGGCGGCGAACTGTTCAGCTTGCGTGCCGCCGCCGCGAAACCGCCTTCGTCGGCGACCGCAACGAACATTTCGAGCGTCAGCAACCGGTCCATCGATTATTCCTCAAACCGGAACATAAAAGTTCGATATGTGGTTATTATCACGCTTTGTGTAATGATCTAGCACCGCAAGACGGATGGCTGCATGTCCCCTCTGCCGCCATCCGCCCCTTGCGCGATGAAAGGTCCGCCCGATGGCCCGCAACTACCGCCACACGATGTTCAGCGAAGCGGTCAAGGCGCTGCAGGAGCGCCACGGCTCGCGCGCCGCCTATCTGAAGATGGACGCGGGCGCCGACGGCGCCCCCGACGCGCTGACCGCGAAAGAACTGGATTACATTGCACTGCGCGACAGTTTCTACATGGCCAGCGTCACCGCGCACGGCTGGCCCTATATGCAGCATCGCGGCGGTCCTGCGGGTTTCCTCCGCCACTTGGGCGGCAACCGCATCGGCTTCGCCGACTATCGCGGCAACAAGCAATATATCAGCACCGCGAACCTAGCGGGAGACGACCGCGTCTCGCTGTTCCTGATGGATTATCCGAACAAGGACCGGCTGAAACTGGTCGGCCACGCGCGCAGCGTCGAGCTCGCCGACGATCCCGCGCTGGTGACGTCGCTGATGCCCGTGGGGTATCGCGCCGTCCCCGAACGCGCCTTTCTGGTCGATGTCATCGGCTGGGAATGGAATTGTTCGCAGCACATCACCCCGCGCTTTACCGAGGCCGAAATTTCCGCCGCGATCCAGCCGATGGCGGCCGAGCTCAACCAATTGCGCGCCGAAAACGCCGCGCTTCGCACCCGCCTGTCCGGAGACCGCCGATGATCCAGCTGTACGCCACCGCGCTGTCGGGTAACGCCCACAAGGTCCGCATGGCGCTCGCCTTGCTGGACCTGGGGTGGGAGGAGATTGCGACCGACGCCGCGGCGCGCCAGTCCGACGCCTTTGCCGCCATCACCCCGATGCGCCAGATCCCCGTCTACGTCGAAGGTGACCGCACGCTGCGCGACAGCCAGGCGATCCTTTCGTATCTCGCCGCGCGCCACCGCCCCGGCGACTGGGACGGCCGAACGGCCGAGGAACGCGGCGAAATCGCGCTCTGGCTGTCGCACGCCGCCAACGAAGTCGCGAACGGGCCCGCCACCCTCCGCCTCGCGCGCCAGTTCGGCGCGACGATCGCCGAGGAACAGGCGCAGGCGGTCACCGCGCGCTTCCTGCCCGTCATCGAGGCGCATCTGGCGGCGCACCGCTGGCTGGTCGGCGACCGGCTGACCATCGCCGACCTTGCCGCGAGCCCCTATCTGGCGTTGATGGCCGAAGCCGGTATCGACCTTGCCGACTGGCCCGCAATCGGCGAATGGACACAGCGGATCGCGGCATTGCCCGGCTTTCCCGCCATGCCGGGCTGGCCCGCCGCCGAAGGAGCCCAATGATGCCCTATGTGAACATCAAGATTACCCGCGAAGGCGCAACACCCGAACAAAAGGCCGAGCTGATCGGCGGCGTCACCGAATTGCTCCAGCGCATCCTCGGCAAGAACCCTGCCACCACCGTCGTCACCATCGACGAGGTCGATTTGGACAATTGGGGCATCGGCGGCCTGCCCGTCGCCGAATTTCGTGCCGCGCAGGCCGCGAAAGCGCCGCCGCAATGACCAGCAGCAACGCGCCGACCTTCGCGGTCGTCATGCTGCTCACCGGCATCGGCATCCCGATCCTCGCCGCCTTGAACGGCGGCCTCGGCGCGCGACTGGGCAGCCCGCTGGCGGCATCGACGATCCTCTTCGGCCTCGCCTTCCTGATCGCCGCCACCGGCGCGCTGGCGACCGGGACGCTCGGCCAGATCCGCTTTGCGGGCGATATCCCGTTCCACTTCTACTTCGGCGGGCTGTTCGTCGCCTTCTACGTCATTTCGGTGACCTTCATCGCCCCCAAATTCGGCGTCGGCAACGCGATCTTCTTCGTCCTCGTCGGCCAGCTCGTCAGCGCCGCGGTGATCGACCATTTCGCGTTGTTCGGATCGATGCGCTTCCCCGTCGATGCCAAACGCCTCGCCGGCATCGCGCTGATGGTCGCGGGCGTCTGGCTGGCGCGCCGGACGGGCTAGCGCCGCCGATACATCCAGCGCATCGGCTTCGACCCGTCGATCAGCGAAATCGTCGCGGTCAGCGTGTCGCCGTCGCGGGCATAGTGGATACGCTGCGGATAATCATGCGCCGGATTTTCGAACGTCGCGCTTGCCGCATCGTGCTGCACCAACGCAAACGCCACCGCCGCCCGCCCGCCGGGCTGCGCGATATAAGCGGGCGCGCCGTCCGCCCCCGCCGCGATCCGCAGAAATTCAAACTCGCGCAAGGCATCACCGCGGCCCGACCGGCTGTGCCCCAGCATCACCCCGCCGCGCGGGCCGGTCCAGCTTTCCTCGGTCCAGCGGTCGTCCGCCTCGCTTGTCCACTGCCCCGCCAGCCAGCCAAAGTCTTCGACCTTTGCCGCGGGTGCAGCCGCGACCAGCAACAGGCTCAGCCCTGCCGTCAGCCAATTTGTCACCACGCCCCCTGACCCTCCCCGGCGCTCATCGCCGCAGCAGGGTCAGGATAGCGCAGCGGCGCCGCGCTTAAAAGCGCCCGATCACCTGCACCCCGTACATCCGCGGTTCGGCAGGGATGAAGGTCGGGATGCCGAACGCGCCGCCGGTGTTGCCCGCGTCGAGCAGATAATCCTCGTTGCCCGCGTTGCGGATGAAGCCCGCAATCTCGAACCGCTCGTTCGCAAAGCTCACCCCGGCGCGCGCATTGACCAATGTCACCGCGTCCTGGCTGATCCCCTCGCGGTTCGGCACTTCAAAGAAGATCTTGCTGCGATAGGTCACCGTCGGGGTCGCGAACAGCCGCATCCCGCCGCCCAGATCGGCGTTCACGGTAAAGCCCGCCGCCGCCTGCCATTCGGGCTGGAGGCGGAAACGGTCGCCGGCGAACACGCCGTTCGCCGCCTTGTCGTCGATGCCGCCGTCGATCCAGCCGACATTGCCGAACAGGCGCAGCCAGTCGCTCACCGCCACGCTCGCCTCGGCCTCGACGCCGAAATTGCTCGCCGTCCCCGCGCTCTGGGTGATCGTGGTGCCGTCGGGCTGGATTACCGACACCTGGAAATTGTCATAGGTCTGGTAATAGACGCCCAGCGAGCCCGAAAAGCCGCCGCGCGCCGCCTTCAGCCCGACCTCGTAATTCCACACATTTTCTTCGGCGATCCGGCTCACATTCGGCACCGGCCCCGCGGCGGTGCTGCGCGCGCCCAGATTGACCGTCGGCGACCGCCGCCCTTTCGACACGGTGGCAAAGGCATTGATGCCGTCGCCGAACCGGTAAAGGACGTTAAAGCGCGGCAAGAACGCCTGGAAGCTGTCCTCGCTGTAAAAGGTCTGCCCGCCGGTATCGACCTGCCCGGGGATCAACGACGCGCCGCCGGTGATCCGCGACCGCGGCACCACCGCAAAAAAGCCCGACCGGCGCTTCTCGATCAGCGCGCGAACCCCTGCGGTCACCTCCAGCGCCTCGCTGGGGATCCAGGTGCCGTCGGCGAACACCGAATAGCTCTGGTTCTTGCCGATATTGCCAAAGGTCGAGCTGTACGGGATCGCCGTTGCCAGTCCGCCGGTCAAAATCCCCGTCGCCGCCGCGGCCGCGACGCTGCCGTCGGGGGCGATGCACGGCAGGTTCGGGATCAACCGCGCCGCGCATTGCAGGAAAGTCCCTTCCTCGCTCGAAAAGGGCACGACCTGCGAGCCATCCTCGACAAAGCCGTTCCACCCGAACGAGCCGCGGAACGCGTCGCTGGTGTACGAAAAGCGCGTCTCGTGGTTGAACTGCCACCCCTTGGCGTCCTCGGCGAATTCCAGATACCAGGCGGCGCTGCCGTCGGCGTCGAAAATCTCGAGACTGTCGAAGTCGCGATAGCTGTTGACCATCGTGATCGTCCAGTCGTCGGCAACCTGCCAGTCCAGCGTCAGATTGGCGTCGTAAACGTCGCGGCGAAGCCCCAGCTTGGCGAGCCCCAGCACGCTTTCGGACAAGGGCGACCCGCCGAGCGCGGCATCGCCGAACGGGTTCGCCGGTCCCGACGCGGTCGGATAGGTGCCCGAAATGAAGGGCGTGCCGCTGTGCCGCTGACGGTCATAGGTCAGGATCAGGTCGGCGGTGAAATTCTCGGTCGGGGTCAGGCGCAGCGATCCGCGCACCCCCAGCTGGTCCTGCGCGTACAGATCCTCCTGCCCCGCGGCGAGGTTGCGGACATAGCCGTCGCGCTTTTTCCATTCGGCGGCGACGCGCGCCGCGATCTTGTCCGACCCCAGGTTGAGGAAGCCGCCCAGCGTATAGGCATCGAAATTGCCGTAACTCGCGCTGACCTCGCCCGCAAAGCCGGGTTTGGGCCGCGCCGAAATGATGCTGATCGCGCCCACCGCCGACGCGGTGCCGAACAAGGTCGCCTGCGGCCCCTTGATCACCTCGATCCGGTCGACGTCATAGATCGCTTGGTACGACCCGCGCGAGCGCGAGATGTCGGTGCCGTTATAATAGAGCGTCACGCGCGCCGCCTGCTGCGCCGATCCGCTGTCCGACGTGATGCCGCGGATGACAATGCCGGGATTGTTGGCGCTCTGTTCCTGGATGTTGAGCCCCGGCACATAGTTCGACAGCTCGTCGAGGTCACCGATCCCCAGGTCGCGCATCCGCGCGCCGCTGGCCGCCGAAATGGTGATCGGCACGTCGATCGCGCGCTGCTCGATCTTTTGCGCGGTGACGATGATGAGGTCGCCTTCGGCGTCAGCGGGGGCCGGGGCGGCGTCCGCCTGGGCCAGCGCGGGGGTGGCGGTGGCGGCGAACAGCGTGGCGGAAATCAGGCGAAACCGGTGCGACATGACAGGGAGCTTTCTGTGGCGATGGGGATCATCGCCCGCCCCTGTGACGCGGCTCGGCGGCTTTATCGCGACGCTTGCGCGACAAAGCGATGACAGGCGCGTGCGCCTTTATGACATGGATGCGTGCCCGCGCGCGTCAACCCGGCGGCGGATTTTGGACATCGTCAAACAATTCCCAGCAGGTCGCGGTCGGCCGGAACAACAGGGTGCCGCTTGGACCGCTGCCCTCGATCAAGGCGCCGGGCCCCTCTTCCAGATCGGCGGGTGCCGGGTCCAGATCCTGTTCGAAGGTGCCCGTCGCCCAATCCACTCCGCGGCGGTTGTCACCCGCCGTGTTGAACTCCAGCGCGACCGGGCGCAGCAGCTTCGGATCGTTGCCGCCGCCGCGTGCGAAGGCCGCCGCCGACGCGGCCGTCACAAAAGACATGTCAATCGTCGCGATCGGATAGCTTTGCCGGTCAAGATAATCGCGGCGCGTCATCAGCCGCGAGCTGCCGCGAAGCCCCGCGCCGACCTCTGCCGCGGTATAACGGGCCCGCACCGCCGCCGACCCCGAAAAGGCGAAGAAGAATCCCTCGAAATCATCGGCACGGCAGGCCGCTTCGGCCATGCCCAGCCGCAGCCGGTCGCTTTCGCCGGGCGACGGCGTCGCATCGGCTCGTGCAGCTTCCGCGCCGCCGCCTGGCATGTCGCGCGGCGATGCCGACGCCGCGTCCGCCGTGCTCCCGGCTTCGGCGCCGCACGCCGCGACCCCCGCCAACGCCAGCGCCGCCGCCGCCAGCTTGAACCGCTTCGCCGCCTGTCGTCCGCTCATCTTCCTGCTCCTCGTCACTGTCCTGCCCGCCCACCGCCGGTCTTGGCTAGACCAGCCGCCGGGCGCACGCAGCGGGCACCGCGCACCGGTACATTATCGGCTTGGCTGGCGCATTGAAAAGCAGATAAAACAGCACGATGATCCAAATTCTTGCTCCGCTGGCGCGGCTGTCGCTAGGCCTGCTGTTACCGGTCGCCGCCGCGATCTTCCTCCTCGCCCCGCAGCCTGCCCGCGCCGCCTATCCCTGCCCCGGCGGTCCTGGTCCCGGCGAGGTACAGGTCGGCGTATCGGGCGGCAGCCACGGCATCGCCGCCGTCCCGTTGTGCGAAAGCACCGGCGGCGGGGGCGGCGGGGGAGGCGGCGGCGGAGTCTATTATCGCTATGGCGCCATCGCCTGGCACCCCGATGCCTCCGACGTCTGGATGGAGGGCAGCTACGACGGCCCCGTCACCGCCGAACGGACCGCGCTCGCCGCGTGCAACCGTGCGATGGGCGGCGGCTGCACCTCGATCGGCGAATGGCATAATTCGTCGATGATGATCCTGCGCGACCGCAGCGGATCTTTGTGGTCCGCCTGGCACGGCGACGGCGGCGCCCACAGCCGAAAGTCGCAGGCCGATTGCAGCGCCCGGCAATTGCTGCCGTGCGAGGTGCTCGGCACCTTTTCGTCGAGCAAGAACCGCCATTATGCAAAGGCGAGCGCGCGCAAGCTCTACGCCGGCGCCGCGTGGGTCGAGGGGAGCGAGGGCTTCGACGGCCGCCTCTATATCGCCAGCGGTCACCGCGAACAGGCGGCTGCGCAGCGCCTCGCGCTCGACGCCTGCGCCGCGGCGACGCGCCAGCGCTGCGCGCTCGTCGCGCTTACCGGCAACGGCTTTATCCAGACCTATCTGCTCGGCGCCGACGACCAGAGCGCGACGTTCGAAACCAGCGCCAAGCGCGCCGCACAGGCCGCACAGGCCAATTGCAAGAAGCGCGGCCAGCGCTGCACCCTCCAGCGCGCCTACGACAGCCGCATTCCCGGGCAGTTCGTCCACGATTTCGCCGCCGCCACCGCGAAATGACCGTCAACGCTCGACAGCGACGCTACGGCCCGCTACACCTTCGCCATCCCCGGGGAGCCTGTCGCGCAAACGCAGGTTGAGAGCGGAATAGACCGCGACCCGTTGAACCTGATCCGGGTAATACCGGCGGAGGGAGGGCCGGTATTCCACCCAAAAGCCAATTGGGGGAAATCCGTTCTCGCTCCGAACCTATGGAGCGAACAGACATGGCCGACATCGACAGCCGCCTCGACAAGACGCAGGCCCAGCCCATCGGCGTCACCACCGGGCCGATCCGGGGCAGCCGCAAGATCCACGTCGCCTCGCCCACCGGCAGCGGCATCCGCGTCGCGATGCGCGAGATTCTGCTCGAACCCTCGTCGGGCGAGCCGCCGGTGCGCGTGTACGACACCTCCGGCCCCTACACCGATGCCAACGCCGCCATCGACATCAACGCCGGCCTTCCCGAACTCCGCGCCCCCTGGATCCGCGCCCGCGGCGATGTCGAGGAGGTCGCGCAGCGCGAGGTCCGGCCAGAGGATAACGGCCAGCTCGGCCCCGACCGCTCGGGCGGCGTCCCGCCTTTCCCGAACGTCCGCAAGACCGTGCTCCGCGCCAGGCCCGGCGCCAACGTCAGCCAGATGCACTACGCCCGCCGCGGCATCATCACGCCCGAGATGGAATATGTCGCCGAGCGCGAAAATCTCGGCCGCGCCCGCCTGTCCGAATATAAGCGCGACGGCGAAAGCTTCGGCGCCAGCATCCCCGATTATGTCACACCCGAATTCGTCCGCGACGAGGTCGCGCGCGGCCGCGCGATCATCCCCAGCAACATCAACCACCCCGAATCCGAGCCGATGGCAATCGGCCGCAACTTCCTCGTCAAGATCAACGCCAATATCGGCAACAGCGCGGTCGCATCCGACGTCGCGGCCGAGGTCGACAAGATGGTCTGGTCGATCCGCTGGGGCGCCGACACCGTCATGGACCTGTCGACCGGGCGCAACATCCACGACACGCGCGAATGGATCATCCGCAATTCGCCCGTCCCGATCGGCACCGTCCCCATCTATCAGGCGCTGGAGAAGGTCGGGGGCATCGCCGAGGATCTGACGTGGGAAATCTTCGCCGACACGCTGATCGAACAGGCCGAACAGGGCGTCGACTATTTCACCATCCACGCCGGGGTCCGCCTGCCCTACGTCCCCCTCGCGGCCAAGCGCATGACCGGCATCGTGTCGCGCGGCGGCAGCATCATGGCGAAATGGTGCCTCGCGCATCACAAGGAAAGCTTCCTCTACGAACGCTTCGACGAGATTACCGAGATCATGAAGGCCTATGACGTCGCCTACAGCCTCGGCGACGGCCTCCGCCCCGGCAGCATCTACGACGCCAACGACGAGGCGCAGTTCGCCGAGCTCTACACGCTCGGCGAACTCACCAAGCGCGCCTGGGCGCAGGATGTGCAGGTGATGATCGAGGGCCCGGGCCACGTCCCGATGCACAAGATCAAGGAGAATATGGAAAAGCAGCTCGAAGCGTGCGGCGAGGCGCCCTTCTACACGCTCGGGCCGCTCACCACCGACATCGCGCCGGGTTACGACCATATCACCAGCGGCATCGGCGCCGCGCAGATCGGCTGGTACGGCACCGCGATGCTTTGCTACGTCACGCCCAAGGAGCATCTGGGCCTCCCCGACCGCGACGATGTGAAGGTCGGCGTCGTCACCTACAAGCTCGCCGCCCACGCCGCCGACCTCGCCAAGGGTCACCCCGCCGCGCAGGTCCGCGACGACGCGCTATCGAAAGCGCGCTTCGAATTCCGCTGGCGCGACCAGTTCAACCTGTCGCTCGACCCCGACACGGCGGAGCAGTACCACGACCAGACGCTCCCGGCTGAAGGCGCCAAGACCGCCCATTTCTGCAGCATGTGCGGTCCGAAATTCTGCTCGATGAAGATCAGCCAGGAGGTGCGGGAGTTCGCAAAGCTGCAAAATCAGGACAGCGCGGACTTCATCGCGGCGGAAGAGGCGGAGAAGGGCATGGCGCAGATGAGCGAGGTTTACGAGGAAACGGGGCGCGAGCTTTATATGGGCTCGGGTGGTCGCGAGCATGATTGAGGCTACCGCCAGACGGGAAACTGGCAGCGAGAGGTAGCGCTATGCCGTCACATCCGAGGACATAAAGCGAAGGCCTAGATATTTGAGTTTAATGCTAGGGTATTCTAAACTGGTAGCTTGGCAATGGGTGGAGTGCGTTCTGATATGAAAGCTACAACGGTAAGATCATCAGCGCCATCGCTTACGGTTTCGGAGCTTAAAGAAACTGGATCCTTACTTATTAGTGAGCATGCGCTCCCAGAATCTGATGCATCAGTATATGAAGAAGACGGAAAAATAAAAATTCAGATTCAATATTTTGAAGATTATTTACGCCTTTTAGAGATTATTTGTTGGTTTGACGATATTATTATTGGAGAAGTGCCGTTTTTAATTAGGCTTCCCAATGATCGAGTTGATAGGAATTTGGTTAAAGCCGGCAGATGTCGGACTCACCCCCACATCATGCTACACTTCCACCCATGCGCGCCCGGAACCCCCTCTACATCATGGCCAAGCCGCCGCAGGAGGTTCAGGCGCAGATCGCCGCGGTGCGGCGAAACGATCCTTAGCGCGGACCGCACCTCCTCCATGTCACGTTGATCTCGCTCTACGACCTGAATTATGCGCCGCCCAGTGGCTGCCCGCGACCACCGCCGCGATCGGCAGCTTTGCTGCGCCCACCCCTACTCCACCACCATCAGCTGTGACGGAAACGGCACCGCCAGCGCCGCCGCCGCTTCGGCATCGCCGTCCAGCCAGGTCGCATAATCCTCCTCGGCCAAAATCACCGGCATCGCCTTGGGGTGCAGCGGCGCGACCAGCGGGTTGGGGGCGCAGGTCAGGAACGCATAGGCATCGCCGACCGCACTCGGGCGCCACAGCCCCGCGAACGCCGCAACCTCGCGGTCCGCGACGCGGAACCAATGCTCGTCCTTCGTCCCCTTGCCGTCCGGCCCCAGCTTCGGTTCGGCAAAGCGGCTGAACGGCACCAGGCACCGCTGCGCCGGGCGTTTCAGCATATTGGCCCAGAACGGGCTGGCCAGGTTGCGGACGTTGGTGACATATTTGGTCACCGTCGTCCCCGGCCGCTTGCCGGGCAGGGTCAGCGGCACCCCCCACGCCATCTCGCCCGCGACGCGCGCGCCATCCACCGTCCGCACCACCTCCCCCATCCGCCGCGGCCACACGTCGATCCGCGTGTCCGAAAAGGGCGCGTCATACGGCAGCGCGCCGATATATTCGCGCCACGTCGGAATCGCCTCGGGATGATTCTGATAATGGTGACAGGTGCAATAACCCCCAAACCCGGAGGGCGACCTTGATGAAAATCGGCGCGGGATCATGGTAAGAGGCTTGACTTTATATCAAAACAGGTATATTTGTTACTCCAATGCTTGACGAAACGCCTCTCGATTGGATCGGTTCGTCAAAGAAGGATTTGCTCGCCTTTCCGGAGCCGGTGATCAGCGCGATGGGATATGCGCTCGGCGTAGCGCAACTGGGCGGAAAACATCCGCATGCCAAACCGTGGAAGGGTGAAGGTGGCGGCGTGTTCGAGGTGGTGGAGAGCCACGACGGGGATACCTATCGCGCGGTATATACGGTGCGCTTTGCCGAGGTAATTTACGTGCTGCATGCGTTTCAGAAGAAATCGACCAAGGGCATCCAGACGTCGAAAACCGATGTTGCCATGATCAAGGCGCGATTGAAGCTGGCACAGCAGGATTATGAAGCGAGGAACACGGCCCATGGCTGACAACACTATCACCCGTGGCACGGGTAATGTCTTTGCCGATCTTGGCCTGTCCGACGCGGCCGACCGTCAAACCAAGACGCGGCTCGCGCTGGCGATCAACCGGATCATCAAGGAACAGCGCCTGAAACAGGTCGATACTGCGCAACTGCTTGGCGTACCACAGCCCAAGGTGTCGGCGCTGGTCAATTATCGGCTCGATGGATTCTCGGTCGAAAAACTGATGGATTTCATCGTCGCACTGGGCCGGGATGTCGAAATTGTCGTGCGCCCGAAACGCGACGCGTCGGCCAGGGTGCTGGTTCGCGAAGCGGCCTAAAGGCCGCCACCCATGCGAGCCCGGAACCCCCTCTACATCATGGCCAAGCCGCCGCAGGAGGTGCAGGCGCAGATCGCCGCGCTGCCGCGCAACGATCCTTCGCGCGGCCCCCACCTCCTCCATGTCACGCTCATCTCGCTCTTCGACCTGCACCATGCGCCGCCCGAGTGGCTGCCCGCGACCCTCGCCGCGCTGGACGGCTTCGTCGCGGCGCCCTTTCCGCTCGCCTTCGACCGGATCGAGAACCGCAAGGCGGTGACGCTGCGCACGCGCGAACCGCTGGCCGAGGCGCGGGCGTTCCAGAAGGCGCTGGTGAACCATCTGCTGCGCGAAAAGGCGCCGATCATGGACGGCACCACCCCCGAACCGCACATCACGATCAACTATCGCGGCGACCGCCAGAATGCGCAGAAGATTCCGCCGATCGGCTGGACGGTCGATGAAATCATCCTCACCGAAAGCATCGTCGGCAAGACCACCCATGTCGAACATGGCCGCTGGCCGCTCCACGGCTAATCGCTAGGAACCAGCCCGCCCCACGAGCTTCCGCACCATCGCCCGCACTTCCGCAGGCGTATCGCCGCTGACCACCTCGACATAGCCGATGCCCGCGCGGCGGAGCGCCTCGCGTTTTACCGCGTCGCGCGCGGCAGTGGTGTCGCTCAGGTGATGCCCCTTGCCCTGCATCTCGACCGCGTGGAGCGGGCGGCAGTCGGCGTCGACGATCAGCAGGTCGACGCGCTTCGAATTGACCGCAAAGAAGGCCGCCTCGTTCGGGCTCGCCAAAATCTCGCCCAAGGAAACCTGCCCCATCGCGCGCCAGCCGGGACTTTCCTCGGCCAGCGCCTTGTCGAGCACGCTCAGCAAGCGCCGCTCGCCCTGATTGAAAAGCGGCCGCGCGGTGAACGGCGCCTCCATCACGGCGCGCAATTGCTCGGCGGCGGTCGCGACCGGGCTGGCGGGCCTAGGCGGCGGGACCACCGGCACGACCTTCGCCTTGCCGCCGCCCCACGCCCGCTTGCCGCCACGCTTCTGCCACCGCTGCCGCCGCTCGGCCCGCTTCCACCCCTCGACGATTCGCTCGGCACCCACGCCAATCGCCGCGCCGACCGCCAGTACGATCGCCAGCAGCATCGGTTTGTCGATCAGGGCCAATATCTCGCTCGGCATGGGCCGCATGATAAGGCGGCGTTGGTTATCATCGGGTAACCCGGTCGATTGCACGCGGAGGGCGCGCCGCCGCGGAACTATGCCCGCCACCGGGGGTCTATCTACCAGAGGGGTAAAACATACGACCCCGCGTGCCCGGCACGCGACCCCATTGGAGAGACTTCGATGAAAAAGATGATGATGATCCCCCTCGCCGCGGCGACCGCGCTGGTCGCCGGGTGCGCCTCGAACGGCCTTTATGGCGGTGTCGGCGCCGGTACCGGTTATGACGACGGCGGCTACGGCTATTACGACCGTACCTACTACGACCGCTACGGCGCCTATGACTACAATCGCCCCGACCCGCGTCACGGCGGCTATTATGCCGACAATTATTACCGCAGCGACCGCCGGTATCGCGAACGCCGCCTGTCGAGCAACGACCGCATCTATCGCGGCCGCGACGGCAAATTTTATTGCCGCCGCAACGACGGCACCACCGGGCTGATCGTCGGCGGCATTGCCGGCGGCGTCGCGGGCAATGTCATCGCGCCGGGCGGGTCGGAAACGCTGGGCACCGTGCTTGGCGCCATCGGTGGCGCGGTTGCCGGTCGCGCGATCGAACGCAGCGGCAACAACGACGTGCGCTGCCGTTGAACGACGCGCGCCGCTACCCCGCAATCTCGGCGGTGGCGGCGCGCTCGATCGCCGGCCGCCAGCTGCGCTGGGTGGGCAGCAGGAAAATCTCACCCAGCACGCGCTCGATCTCGTCGGCAGTCAGGTAGCGGCGGTCGGTCCGCCCGTCGGCCAGCCGCGTCGTCAGCCGGTTGTCGCGGAGCGCATATCGCGCCTCGGCGGTCGTGCGCGCCGCGACCAGTTGCCGGGTGAAATGCGAAGCGGGGTGCGATGACGTGTACCAGTTGCCGACAATCCGATCGATCGGCGGCGCCGGGGCGTCGTCCAGCCGGTACAGCGCCTGCCACGCATCGCCGATCCGCGCCGCGACTTCCCACCCGAAATCGCGGCGCAGCACGCGATAATCCTCGTGCCGCGTCCGCTGCACCGCTTCGCTGTCCATCGCCAGCGGCTGCGGCGGCACCGCGGCGCCGAACCCGACGTCGGCCAGCCACGGCCGCCCATCCAGCGTCACCAGCGTTACCTGGTGGGTGCGCGGGGTCGGCGGCGCATCGTCCGCCAGCATCCAGCGCACCCGGCCCAGCATCGCCTCGGCCTCGAACCCGATCGCCCGCAATACACGCAGGAACAGGCCGTTCTGTTCGAAACAATAACCGCCGCGGCGCCGGTCGACCAGCTTCGCCTCGACCGCGGCATCGTCGATCGCGATCCCCGCCCCGGTCAGCGCGTCGATCGCCTCGAACGGGATCGCGGCGATATGCGCCGCCTGCAGCGCCGCCAGCACTTCCGCGGTGGGCGCCACCGGCCCGGTGTAGCCGATCCGCGCCAGATAGCGCGTCAGGAATGGCGCCCGGTCGGGGGCAGGATCGCCATCATCGGTGCTGGCATCAGGGGCAGCGGGATAGTGCAACATCGGCAAGGACTCCGTTCGCGAATCAACTGCCGAAGCTTATGCAAGCTCAAGTCTGCTTGAGATCAAGCGGCCTTTCGCACGATCGGCACTTTGTCCGCTGGTCGGCACGCGTCGGCGCCTTGTCGAAGTCATCATGACAGACATGGCGATCGCCGCCATCTCGTCACTGTCGGAGCCACGACGGCGGTCCGTCCCCGCGGCCGGGCTCCGGCGCCATTCTGCTTCGCATCCTTCCGGGAGGCTCTCCATGCGTATCGCCCTGCTTACCCTCACCTTGCTGGCTACCCCCGCGGCAGCGCAGGAGGACGCGCCGATCGTCGTGACCGGGCACCGCGACCTTGAACAGCAGATCGAATCCTTTGTCGGCGCGCTGACCCCGTCGTCGCCGCGCGGCCAGATCGCGCGGTTCGAAACGGCGGTCTGCCCCGGCGTGTTCGGGATTCCCGAAGCGCAGCGCGCCGCCGTTCGGGACCGCATTCGCGCAGTGGCGAAAGGCGTCGGGCTCGATGTTGCCAAGCCTGACTGCACCCCCAATCTGCTCGTCATGGTCGCGACCGACAAGAACGCCTTCGTCAAAGCGCTCGGCAAGGATCACAACTATATGTTCGGCGACCGGACCCCGGCACAGGTTCGCCAGATTCTCGCCGAACCGGGGCCAGCTACCGCCTGGCAGATCCAGACAATGGTGAACGCCGAAGGCCGCCGGATCGGCAACGAAGGTGACACGCCGGTCAATCGCACAGCCACCAGACCGTCACGAATCACCGCAGCCGCGCGGCCCGCTTTCATGGCTGCGGCGGTGGTGATCGAGAGCGCCGCGCTGGAGGGGCTCACCACGACCCAGCTCGCAGATTATGCGGCGATGCGCGGGTTGGCGCGCATCGATCCGATGCGGATCGATACTGCCGCGCCATCGACGATCCTGCGCATCCTCGACGCCTCGTCCGACAGCGAAGTGCCGGTGACGCTCACCCAGTGGGATTTTGCCTTTCTGAAGGGGCTTTATTCCAGCCCCGACAACCTCTACGCCCCGTCACAGCGTTCAGAGATCGAACGCGCAATGAACCAGGAATTTGACCGGGCGGGCGGCGAAGACGCACCCTCGCGCGGCAAATCCCCGGGTTAGGCACGCACGGGAATGACAGACGGCCATGGCGACACTTGAATCCGATCCTATCGTCGCGGCCAAACAGCGGCTCGCGCTGGCGCTGCGGCCACGCATCGCACTGGTCGGTCTGACCAGCTGCGCGCTTGCGTTTCCGGGCGACGCAGAAGATCGCATTTCGGTATCCGACCGCGTCGCGCATGCCGACGCCGCCGGGCCCGGCGCCGAAGCGTGGAGCGCCGCAACCGTCGCGCTGGTGACCGCGCTGGACGCCGACCCCGATCTGCGCGCGCTCCGCCAGCGGCTGTTCGATGTCGGCGTATCGTCGGCCTTCGAGGGCGATCATGACGAGACCGGCCTGTGGACCAGCCTGGTGCTGCGTTGCCCGCGGACGAACCTGCCGGCGCTCGAAACACTAGCTGCGGACGAGGCCGGAATTATCCCGGCGGACCGGGACGAGGTGTCGGCGCGATTCGCCATCTACATGCTGCGCAACCATCATCGCGACTGGCAGGTGAACTGCACCAAATTTCCCGATGTCGGCGACAGCCCCTATACCCCGCCCGAAGAATGGAACCCGCTGGTTTCCACCTGACGCTCAGGCTATTGATTATCGAGGCTGTGCTCCAGCGTGATCTCGCAATCGAGCAGCTTCGACACCGGACAGTTCATTTCGGCTTCCTTGGCGATCCGGGCAAATTCGTCGGCGTCGATCCCCGGCACCTTGGCGGTCAGCGTCAGCGCCGACTGGCTGATCTCGAACCCGCCCTCGACCTGATCGAGCGTCACCGCCGCGCTCGTCTCCAGCGTCTCGCCCGCATAGCCCGCGCGCGCCAGCCCGAACGACAGCGCCATCGTGAAGCACGCCGCATGCGCCGCGGCGATCAGCTCCTCGGGGTTCGTCCCCGGCACCCCTTCGAACCGCGTCCCGAACCCGTAGGGCTGCTTGTCGAGCACGCCCGATTTGGTGGTGATAGACCCCTTGCCCTCCTTGCCGAAACCTTCGTAGCGAGCGGATGCGCGATTGACGGTCATGCTTGTGTCTCCTTGGCTTGGAAAGAATGAAAGGGACGCGCCGCGCGTCAGCGAGCTACCCCCGCCTTGTCGAGTTCCGCCCCCAGCCGCCCGGTCAGCCACAACCCCCACATTTTGAAATCGGCGGCCAGGCTCCACAGCGGATAGGTAAAGGTCGCGGGCCGGTTCTTCTCGACCCCGAAATGCGCCGCCCACGCAAAGAAATACCCCGCCAGCGGCAAGGCGACGAGCCATTCCCACCGCCCGCTCACCACCGCGCCGATCGCGATCAACACGACCAGGCTGGTCCCGACATAATGCAGCGCCCGCGTTGACGCCTTGCTATGCTCGCGCAGGTAAAAGGGCCAGAATTCGGCGAAGCTGGTATAGAGTCGCGCCATGGCCACAGGATGCTGCGACGGACGGGCGCGGTCAACCTCCGTAAAAGCGGCTATCCCCGCTCCAACCGCACCAGCGCGCTGTCGAGCGCCTGCAAGAATTGCGAGCGATCAGCCTTAGTGAACGGCGGCGGACCACCAATCTGGTCGCCGCCCGCGCGCAGGTCGGCCATGATCGCGCGTGTCGCGATCGCCGGGCCGATCGACGCCATCGTGAAGGGCTTGCCATTGGGACCAAGGACGATCGCCCCAGCCTTGAGCGCCCGGTCGGCGAGCAAGATGTCGGCGGTGATCACCACACTCGCCGCGTCCGCCGCTTCGGCGATCCAGTCGTCGGCGGCGTCAAAGCCGTCGGACACCACGATCCGCTCGATCAGCGGATGGTCGGGAACGCGGAGCCGGCTGTTGCTCACCACCTTCACCGCCACCTCGTGCCGCCACGCGACGCGGTAAATCTCGTCCTTCACCGGACAGGCGTCGGCATCGACCAATATCGTCGGGGTCGGCATAGCGGCGGCGCAGCTACTTCTTCATATTGTCAAGGCCCGCGACCACCCCGACCTTGGTCGACGGATTGCTGGCGTTCGGTTTTTTGGGCTTTTCGGCCTTGGGCTTGCGGGCTTCGCGGTTCGTCTTTTTCTGGCCTTTGGCCATGATCAATACCTTGGAAAGCGGCGGACGCCTGTGCCCGCCGCGGTGCAGCCTACGCCGTTTGGCGCCGCAAGTCGCCCCTTATCCCGCCAGCCCGTCCCACATCAGCTTTGCGCCGAGCAGCACCATCAGCAGATAGATGATGACATAGAAGCGCGCGCCGTCGATCCGTTTCAGCCAGCGAACGGTGAGCAAGGTCGAAACGATCGCGAGCGGCATCAGCAGCGCCGCCGCGAACAGCACCTCGTGCGGAAAGGCGCCGAGCGCGATGTAAGCGGGGACCTTGATCCAGTTGATCGCGGCGAACAGCACCGAGCTTGTCCCGACAAAGACGAGGTGCTGCAGGCGCCGCGGCGTCACCCACATCTGGAACGGCGGCCCGCCGGCATGCGCGATCTGGCTGGTGAAGCCGGTGGCGACCCCGAACAGGCTGCCGACCCAGCCCGGCGACGTCGACGCCGCGACCACCCGCCCGCCGCGCTCGACCCACAGGCGGTACACCCCGAACGCCAGCGTGATCGCGCCGAGCGCCGCCATCAGCTTCGCCTCGTCGACCTGCTCGGCGAAAAAATAACCTGCGGCGATGCCGACCGCGGCGCCGGGCAGCATCCAGCCGATGATCCAGCCATCCCATGTCTTGCGAAACGACCAGACGCTGATGACATCCTGTACGAGCAGGATCGGCAACAACAGCGCCGCCGCGATCATCGGCGGCAGCACGAGCGCCGCCAGCGGCGTCGCGAGCGCGCCAACCCCCGACAATCCGCCCTTGGCCAGCCCGAGCAGGATCACCGCGAGCGCCAGCACGGTCAGCGTCTGCGGGTCGCTCAGCAAACTCATGCGCTGGCACCGTCCGGATGTTCAGGCAGCGCCCAGTCGATCGTTCCGCGTCCCTGCGCCGCCAGAAACGCGTTGGTCTGGCTGAACGGCCGTGATCCGAAAAAGCCGTTGTGCGCCGACAGCGGCGACGGATGCGGCGCGCGCAACACCAGATGCGGGCTATCCGCGCCGAGACCCGGCACATTCGCCGCCTTCTTCTGCGCATGGCTGCCCCAAAGGATGAACACCTTCGGCGCCGGATCGGAGGCGACCGCAGCGACGACTGCGTCGGTGAACCGCTCCCACCCCTTGCCCTGATGCGACGCCGCCTGCCCCGCTTCGACCGTCAGGCAATTGTTGAGCAGGAGCACACCCTGCCCGGCCCAATGCTTCAAATATCCGTGCGAAGCGCGAGCAACGCCCAAGTCGCTCTCCAATTCCTTGTAGATATTGACCAGGCTCGGCGGCACCCGCACCCCCGGCTGGACCGAAAAGCACAGCCCATGCGCCTGCCCCGGGCCATGGTATGGATCCTGCCCCAATATGACGACGCGCACATCCTGCGGCGGCGTCGCATCGAGCGCGGCGAACCAGTCGCGCGGACGCGGATAAATGGTCTTGCCCTTCGCCCGCTGGTCCGCAAGAAACGCTTTGAGCGCCGCCATATAGGGCTGCGCAAACTCGCCGCCGACGCGAGCGAGCCAGTCGGGATGCAGTTTGACCTCCGCCATGGCGGGTGCTTCACCAGAGCCGCTTGCCATTGTCCAGCCCCGTGGCGCGCAATTAATGGGCCTTGGCTCCAAGGGGCTTGCATAGCTTTTCGTCGGTTGGGGACTATCCAAAGGATCGCCATGGGCGCATAGGCTGCCGCCATGCACAGCCCGGCCCCTCTCTCCCAACGGACTCTGCCGGGCGAGCGCGAGATGGTCGTCATGATGGCGATGGTCATGGCGCTCAATGCGCTGGCCATCGACGCAATGCTGCCAGCCCTGCCCGCTATTGCCCGCGGCCTGGACGTCGCGGTCGCCAATGATCGCCAGTATGTCATCTCCGTCTATCTGCTCGGCATCGGATTCGGATCGCTGATCTATGGCCCGCTTGCCGACCGGTTCGGGCGCAAGGGTGTGCTGGTGCCGGCGCTGCTCGCCTATATCGCCTTTGCGATCGGCTGCGGCCTTGCAACCAGCTTTCCGATGCTGCTTGCCTTGCGATTCGGCCACGGGCTGGTCAGCGCAGCGCTCGGCGTGATCGTGGTCGCAGTCATTCGCGACCTGTTCGCGGGCGACGCAATGGCCAAGCGATTGTCGCTGATCTTTCTGGTGTTCATGATCGTCCCGATCATCGCCCCGACGATCGGTGCCGTCGTCGAGGCGGTCGCGGGCTGGCGCGCGATCTTCATCGTGCTGGCGGTGATGGGACTGGTCATGCTGGCGTGGTTGCGCCGCCTGCCTGAAACGCTCAATCCCGCCGACGTCCGTCCGCTCGACTGGCGGACGATGGTCAGCGGGTGGGCGACGGTCACGCGGCATCGCCGCGCCGCGGGCTATATGATTGCGTCGGGCATGATGCAGGGCGCGCTCTACGGCTATCTCAACAGCAGCGAACAGATTATTGCCGAGGTGTTCAACGCGCGTTCGCTGTTCCCGCTGATCTTCGCCTGCGTTGCGCTGGGCATTGCGATCGCCAATCTGTCGAACGCCGCGATCGTCGAGCGCTTCGGGGCTCGGCGCGTGTCGCAGACAGCGGTTTTTGTTTATGTGGCGACGTCGATCGCCCAGATTGTTGCCGCCTTAAGCGGGGCGGAAACGCTGGCGATGTTCACCCTGTTGATGATGGTCAACATCGGGTTGATCGGCTTTATCGGCAGCAATTTCGGGTCGATCGCGATGGAGGATTTCGGTCATATGGCGGGCATCGCTTCCTCCTATCAAAGTTTCGCCAAGACGCTGCTGGCCGCGGTCGTCGGCGCGGTGATCGGGCAGCAATATGACGGATCGACGCTGCCGCTGGCCTATGCCTTTCTGATCTGCGCCGTGGTCGGACTGGCGCTCGTGCTGTGGGCCGAGCGCGGCAAGCTGTTCACCCGGCCGGGAACGGCGCCCAAAACGCCGTACTGACTGATGCCCCGCTACTACTCGCGGGGGTCAATTCGAAAGTAGAAAAGGGCCGCCGCGGCAGATGCCGAGGCAGCCCTTCTTTGGTCGGTGCAGCCGATCAGTTGATCGGGCTATGCGGTTCCAGATCGTCCTCATGCACTTCGACAATCCCGCGGCCAAGATGGCTTCGGCTGCGACTATAGAGGAAGTAGAAGATCAGCCCGATCACGGCCCAGACGGGGAGCACGATCATCGCGTCGAACGGAAGGTTGAGGAACAGGAACACGGTGCCCGCGATCGTCAGCGGACCGATCAACCACAAGGCCGGCGTCTTGAAAGCACGCGGCGTATTGGGCGCCGTTTTGCGCAGGATCATCACTGAAACCGCGACCATCATGAACGCATAAAGTGTCCCCGCATTCGCGATGTCGGCCAGCTTGCCTACCGGCAGGAACGCCGCCGCAAAGGCAACGGCCACACCGGTGATCGCGGTGATCACATGCGGGGTTTTCCACTTCGGATGCACCTTGCTCCACGATTCGGGCAGCAAGCCGTCGCGGCTCATCACGAACGCCACGCGGGTCTGGCCAAACAGCAGGATCAGGATGACCGACGGCAACGCAATGAATGCCGCGATGCCGAGCATGTTGCCAACCCCCGACCAGCCGATCTGGCGCAGGACATGCGCCAGCGCCTCGTTCGAGCAGACGAGCGGCAGTTCGTTTGCGGCGAAGGTCGCGCACTGCCGCGCCAGTTCTTCCGACCCGGCCGGAAAGGGCACGCCGTTCGGCCCCATGATCGGCTGACCGCCGACGGTGCCAACCGCGCCCGCAGCAACGAGAATGTAGAAAACGGTACAGAAAAGCAGCGAACCGATCAGGCCGATCGGCACGTTGCGCTGCGGGTTCTTGGTTTCTTCAGCCGCGGTCGAAACCGCGTCGAAACCGACATAGGCGAAGAAGATTGTCGCCGCAGCGCCCACCGCGCCGATGCCCGAACCAAAGCCGCCGAAGACGCCAGCGGGCAGGAAGGGGTTGAACTTGTCGGTCGAGAAAGCCTCGCTCGGCAGCGTCAGGGCAATGAATGCGGTCAGCGCAGTGACCTTGATCGCGACCAGCACGGCATTGACGCGCGCGCTTTCGGTGGTGCCGATCATCAGCAGCCAGGTTATGAGCAATGCGATGAACACCGCAGGCAGGTTAATAATACCACCCTCGATGCCGCCCAGTGCCAATGGCGCGCCCGCGAGCGCAGCAGGGAACTGAAAGCCGAAGAACTCCATCAACAGGCCGTTGAGATAGCCTGACCACCCGACCGACACGGCGGATGCGGCGACCGCATATTCGAGAACGAGCGCCCATCCGACCGTCCAAGCGAGTACTTCGCCCATCGTCGCATATGTATAGGTGTAGGCGGAGCCGGCGACAGGAATCATCGCAGCGATTTCGGCGTAGCACAACGCAGCGACGATGCAGATCAGCCCGGCAATGGCGAAGGCGAGCATCAGGCCCGGCCCGGCCTTTTGTGCGCCGGCGGCGGTCAGCACAAAAATTCCGGTGCCGATGACGCAGCCAATGCCGAACAGCATCAATTGAAAGGCGCCCAAGGTGCGGTGAAGCGATTTCTTCTCGGCGGTCGCCAAGATGGCGTCGAGCGATTTAACGCGGCCAAATATCATGAATGTTGATCCCCTTGTCGGCGGCTTTGCCGCCATTCTCCTAGCGGACAGACTAGCCGCTTCGCGCGGCAGCGCAACTTAATTTCAGGCCTGTGACACGCACTTTATCGCACCGTAAAGCGCACCCGGTCGATCGTCCGTCCGCCAGGATCGACGAGCGCAAGAATGTGTACGCCCGGACGCGGCAGGATCTGCTGGCCGCCGTCGGCATCGCCGAGCGTCCGCTTGTCGAGGATCAGGCGATGACCGGCGACTGCACCGCGGACCGTGATCGCGAGCCGCTGGCGATCGATCGGGATATCGGGGTCGAGCGCGTAGACGCTGCCGCTGACCGGGCTGGTGATGCGCGGCCGGCGCGCGGCCTGCGGCGCGGCGGCCATTTCGGCCTGCGCGGTGCCGGCCATGAAATATTCGCGGCGCGGCGGTTCGCGGGTTCCGGGCAGCGCGATCTGGCGCGCCTCGACGCCGTCGGGCATCGTCGGCGCCTTGCCCGGATTTCCCGCGTGGAGCGCGAGCATCACGTCGCGCCAGACGGGCGCGGCGCCCGACGTGCCCGACACCGCGCGCATCGCATCGCCCTCGAGATTGCCGACCCACACCGCCACGGTGAAGCGGTCGGACCAGCCGATGCACCAATTGTCGCGCATTCCCTTGGACGTGCCCGTCTTCGCCGCCGCCCAGAAGGGGAGGCGGAGGGCGCTGTCGGCGCCGAAGGCGTCGGTGCGGGCGGCGGCGTCGGCGAGGATGTCGCCGACGATGAAGGCGGCGGCGGGGCTGACGATCTGGCGCGGCGGAAGTTTACGAAGTTGTTGCTCGGTGCTGAAGGCAACGGGTGACCAATTTCCCATATTTGCTAATGTTCTAAATGCGTTAGCTTGTTCGACGAGGGAAACTTCGGCTGATCCGAGCGCTAAGCTGAAACCATAATATTCGCCGTCTTCGACCAGGCCGTGATAGCCGAGCGCCCAGAGGCGGTCGCGGAATTGCTGGACGTCGTCGATGACGAGCGCGCGGACGGCGGGGACGTTGAGCGAGGCGGCGAGCGCGTGGCGCACGCTGACCGGCCCCTTGAAGCTGCGGTCGTAGTTTTTGGGGACATAGAGGCCCGAGGCGGTGTCGAGCTGGACCGGGCTGTCGTCGAGGATCGACGCGGCGGTGAGCCAGCCATGCTCGATCACCTGCGCGTAGAGATGCGGTTTCAAGGTTGATCCCGCCTGCCGCCGCGCGTTGGCACCATCGACCGACGCGGCGGTGGACTTGAGACCGACGCCGCCGACATAGGCGAGGACTTCGCCGGTGGCGTTGTCGAGCACGACGACCGCGCCGTCGCGGACGCGATCCGATCCCAGTCCCGACAGCTGGCGGCGCAGCGCGACGATGGCGGCGGTCTGGATGCGACGGTCGATCGTGGTGGTGACGCGCTTGCCGGGCTGGTCGAGCAGGCGGACGGCGAGGTGCGGGGCGAGCGCGGGGTCGAAACGCGCGGCGTGCTCGCCCGAAACGAGGGTTGCGGCGGCGGCGCGGATCGCGGTGCAATCGCGGGTTCGGGCAACACGGCACGCGCGGCGGCCAAGCGCTTCGGCGCCAGCGGCGGGGTTGGGGAGCAGGCCCGCGAACAGCGCGGCGTCGGTGCGCGTCATGTCGGCGGGTTTTTTGCCGAACAGGCTTTGCGCGCCCGCACCGATGCCTTGGGCTTCGCCGCGCAGTGGGACGAGGTTGAAATAGGCTTCGAGCATTTGCTCGTGCGACCAGCCCGCCGCAAGCGCTTGTCCGGCGCGCATCTGGCGCAGCTTGGTACGCCAGTCGCGCTTCCCCGGCTGGGCGAGGCTGGGATCGAGGAAGGCGGCGAGCTGCATCGGCAGCGTCGAGGCGCCGCGCGAGCGGTCGCCGCCTCCCCCCAACATTGTCAGGCGCGCGCGGATCGCGCTGGCGACCGCGAGCCAGTCGACGCCGCCGTGCGACCAGAAGCGCCGGTCCTCGTTTTGCACCACCGCGGTGCGGACCGCGGGGCTGATGTCCTTCAGCGGCACCCACGCGAGGCGGCGGCGTTCGAAATTGACGCGTTCGCTGTCGAGCAGCTGGTCGTCGCGGTCGTAGAGCCACGCCTCGCTCGGCTGCCAGTCGGCGCGGACGGCGGCGTAGGTTGGCATGGGGGGTGGTTTGGTGGCGAGGTGGGCGATGGTGGCGAGAATGAGCGCGGCGAGAGCGAGCCATGCGAGGGCGTCGCGGATGCGGTATCGGGCGTGCATGGGGAGCGAAATCTAAATGATCCTCCCTGTGGCGAAGCCATGGGGAGAGGGACCATCCGCAGGACGGTGGAGGGGCAGCAGCGGTAGTGCCAACGCCCCTCCGTCAGCGCTTCGCGCTGCCACCTCCCCATCGCTGCGCGACAGGGAGGGCTTTCCGTCGCCGATCGTCACGACCCCACATTCGCCACCGTCAGCGGCGCATTTGGCCACTGGCCGCGGATCGCGGGTGAATACATCGCCTCGACCCGCGTCGGCGGCAACGAGAAGCGGCCCGAGCCGTTCAGGCGCACGACATATTCGACCGCATGGGTGCCCGCGGGCATCCAGCCGAAATAGCCGCGCCAGCTGTCGCGGCCGCGCTCGACATAGCTTGGCTGCGCGCCCGATCCGCCCGCTTGGCTGCCCAGCATTTCGGACTGGCCGCCGAGGTTGCCGACGATCGTGGCGCCGGGGGCGACCGGATCGTTGATCACGACCCACGTCCGGCCCGCGGCCGCGACGACCTCGATCCGGATCTTGATCACGTCGCCGCGCGTCAGGCGGTCCTTGTTCGCCGCCTTGACGATGCTCACCGAGCGCTTGATCCGGTAGCCCGCGTTGAGCGGTTCCTTGAGCGGCACTGCCGCCTTGACGCTGACCGTGGCCCAAGGCGCCCCGCTACCTTGGTGGTTGAGGCTCATCGTCGCGGCATTGAGCGCAACGCGCAGCGGTAACGGCGTTTCGGCCGGCAGCGGCCAGCTTTGCGAGGCGCTGGCGCCCGCGAGACTGACGTTGGTGACGCCGGTGATCGCATTTGCCGGATAGAGTTCGGCGAAGCGGCGGACGGTGACCGCGCCCCACGCGTTGGCGGGGGTGGTGTCCCAATGGCCCTTGCGCTGGCGCTGGGCGACGCCGACCATCAGCTTGCCCGCGTCATCCTCCCAGCCCTGGCGTCCGAGGACAGCTTCCAAGGCCTTGATCGCCATTTCGTCACCGCTGGTCATCATCCACCAGGGCGCGCGGGCGTCGTCAACGAGATCGAGGCGGGTGCCTTCGTAGACGAGGCGCTTGCGCAGCTCGGCTTCGGCGGCGGTGCGTAGCGCGGGGGCGTTCCGCACCCCCGGCGTCTTTTCGATCGCCACCAGCCAGTCGGCGAGCGTACCGGTCGCCATGTCGACCGGCGCGACGTCGATCGCGGCGACCAGTTGCGGGCCCGCAGCATTGTTGCGGGCGAGCGCCGCCAAGGCCGCGATGCGGACGGGGCGGATGTCCCAGGGACCGTAGCCCTTGCGGGTCATACGCCCTTCGACCACAGCCTGCAACGCCCCCACCATCTTGGCCTTCGACGCTTCGGGGATCGCATAGCCGTTGGCCGCGGTGATGCTGAGCACATAGGCGGTGAGTTCGATGGAGCCCTCCATCCGCTCGTTCGGCCAGTAACGCAGTAAGCCGTCACCATCGAGATAGGTCGGCATTGCTTCGGCGAGCGCCTGCCAGCGACCGATATCGCCGAGCGCGATGGCGCGCGAGGTTGACTGTTCGAAGCAGGTGTAGGGATAGGCAGCCATATAGTCGCGCACCCCCGACAAGGGCGGCGCGAGCGTCCCGGCGAGCGCGACATCGACATAGCCGCCGGGCAAGGCGCCCGCGGGGATGGCGATCGGCAGCGTGGTGGCGGGGCCGACGCGGAACAGGCTGGCAGCCCAGGTTTCGACCGGGACGGCGGGTTCCACCTGCTGCGCAAAGACCAGCCGGTCGCGCTGCTTGCCGCCCTTCGCCACCGCATCGACCGTCCATTCGATCGGACCGGTGGTTTCCGGGGCGGTCATCGCCCAGCTGATCGGTACCGCGCCGCCCGCCGGGATGGTGACGATGAGTGGGGGCGCGGTCGCGACCGCGGGCGACAGCGTAGCGGTTGCAGTAACCTCCATCGCCCGGTCGGTACCGTTGCGCAGCGTGAAGCGCGCATCGTAACTGTCGCCGGTGCGCACCAGTTCGGGCATCCCTGCAAAGATGCCCAGATCCTGCACGGTGCGGACGGTCGTTTCACCGGTGCCAAAAAACTGTGCCCCATCGGTAGCGATCGCGACGAGGCGGAAGCCCGACAGATTGTCGCTGAGCGGGACGTCGACCGTCGCACGGCCCTTCGCGTCAAGCGGGACATTGCCCCTCCAGAGCAGCACGGGGCGGAAGTCCTCGCGCGTCAGCCCCGACAGGTCGCCGCCGCCACCGCCGCCGGGTTCGAGCGCCTTGCGGCCATAATGGCGCTTGCCCACGACCTGCATCTGTGCGGTCGAGGTCAGCACGTCGAGGGTGCGTTCGCCCATCATCGCCTCGATCAATTTCCAGCTTTCGTTGGGGGCGAGCTGGAGCAAGGCTTCGTCGACCGCGGCAAAGGCGACGTCGGCGTTTCGGGGCGCCTTGCCATCGGGGGTCTTGACCTCGATGCTGGCCTTGGCGGTGTCACGCACGGCGTAGGTTGCCTTGTCGGCCTTGACCTTGACGCCGAGCTGATGGCCTTCCCAGCCGACCTTGATCCGCGCGATGCCCATACGGTAACTGGGCTTGGCGAGATCGACCAGCGCGGTCGGCGGGGCGCCTTCGCTGTTTTCGACCTGAAAACCGACCGCGCGCTTCATCTTGCGGAACCAGCTTTCGCCGCCGGTGACGCGGCCGCGCACCGCCATCACCGAGACATAGACGTCGGGCGCATAAGTCGCGGGCAGCTTGACCTTGACCACCGGATTGGTGCCCTTGAGCGGCACGACAAAGCTGGAGAGCACGCCTTCGCGTTCGACGGTAACAAGCGCGGTCGCTTCGCGGAACGGCATGCGCACCTGGAAGCTGGCGGTGTCGCCCGCGGCGTAGCGCGGTTTTTCGGCGATCACGTCCATGCGGTCGCCATTGTCGCCGCCGAACCACCAATCATCGTCGCCCGCGAGCCAGACCGAGCGGACGGCGCGCGCTTCGTTGCCGTCAGCGTCGGTTGTGGTCGCGACGACGGTGACTTCGCCCGAGATCCCCGGCGCCATCGCGCACCGTGCGCGGCCGAGCCGGTCGGTGGTTGCGGTGCAACTGGCGGGGAGCTTTGTCGTCCGCATCTGGTTGTCATAGGCGTAGAAGCCGCCGATCAGGCGGCGCCGCGCGGTGATGGTCTCGCGGCTGTAGAGCGCGACCGACACGCGCTGGCCCGCAATCGGCTTGCCGTCGAGGTCGAGCGCGATGAAATTCAGCTTGAGATCATTGTCGCGCATCAGCCAGCCGTCGGTCTTGAGCCCGAGGCGAACGGCGGACGGGTAAAGCGTGATGCGGCGGCTGGAGGTCAGGGTTTCGCCATTGGCATCCTCATAATCCATTTCGGCGGCCATCACCGTCGGTTCGGTGATCGGCTGGTCGACCGTCACGCTTGCGGTCGCGGCACCGTTGGCATCGAGTTTGAGCGGCACCGAGCGCGCCAGCGGCAGTTCGGCGGCGGGTTCGTCGCCGCTGTCGTCGAGCTGGATGACGCCTTCCTTGACTGGCTGGCCGTCGAAATCCCAGTCGCGATAATCTTGCGGAGGCGACCAGCTGGCGCGGAAATTGGTGCGCAGTTCGACCGGGATGTTGGGCGCCGGGCCGCCCGACAGATAGCCGACAAACAGGCTCAGCGGCACCGTCGCGGGACGGACCAGCGCGGTTTTGGGGCCGGTGATCGTCGCCTTCATCGTCGGCAGGCGATATTCGTCGACCTTGACCGACTGGCCCGACCAGATCGACTTGTCCTCGCCCTTTTTGTCCTTGGTCACAAAGACCAGTTCGTAATCGCCCATCGGTGCGGAGGCGGGGACGTTCCACACGCTGTCACCGCTGCCGCCGGTGCTGATCGCGAAGGGCATTTCGAATTCGGTGTCGGAGCCGCGGTGGACGAGGCGCAGCTTGCCCGCGAGTGGTTCGGGGGTGCGGAAGCCGAGGCCGACGGGGCGGCGCAGGATATGTTTCATGTGGACCGTCTCGCCCGCTTTCACGAGTGCGCGGTCGAAAACGGTGTGGAGGATGTCCTCGCGATCCGACCAGCCGTAAGGAAGATCGAAATCATAGGGGCGGAGGCCATTGCCCCAGTCGGTCAGCGTAAAGCTGAAATCGTCGCCCGACCGCGCGCTGACTATCAAGGCGTGGCCGTCGCTGTTGGCCGTGTCGGGATTTTCTTCGCAGCTCGACCAGGTTTCGGGCTGTGGTAGCCCGGCGGGGAAGGCGAGGCGCCCCGCCTTGTCAGCGGTGCCGCGCGCGAGCAGGCGGCCGGTGCAGCTGTCGGTGACGCGGATGTCGGCGCCCGCGACGGGCAGGCCGGTGTCGAGCGACGTCACCCAGGCGAGCGAGGCTTCGCGGCCCCATTTGAAATGCACCGCCATGTTGGTGACGAGCGCGGCGGTCGCGACGTAGCGCGTCGCCCGGCGCCCGAGCAGCGCGGCGCCGAGTTCGGGGCTGGCGATTTCGACGACGTGAAATCCCTTTTCGCCGAGCGGGATGCCGACGACCTCGAACTCCTTGCCGCCGGCGGGCGGGGTCAGTTGCAGGTCGCGGCGCTCGCCGCCCGCGGGGGCGCCCGCAAACACCGATTGGCTGCCGGTGTGGTTGACCGTGACGTCCTTGCCGGTGCGGTCCTTTTCCTCGCGATAATCGGTGTTGTCGGCGTCGGCGACGCGTTTCAGCCAGCGCGCGACCGCGGCATCGTCATTGCCGACGCGCAGGGTCGCGGCGGGCATTTTGAGGTTCGACTGGACCAGACTGCTTTCGACCGCGCGCACGGTGACGGGCAGGACGCCGCCCTCGCCCGCTTCGAGGATACCGAATTCGGCGGCGAATTTGACCAAAGGCGGGGCGCGGTCGATGTGGAATTTCAGCGGGAAGTTCGACTGGTTCTGCAACTTGCGGCCGCTCTGGTCGGTGACATCGGCGGGGAGGACGAGCGTCGCGTCGACATTTTGCGGCAGCGGGCCAGCAAAGCGGACGCTGGTGAGATACGCGTCATTCTTGTCGTTGTCGGCGACTTTGGGGGTCAGGCGCTTGCCGTCGGCGGTCGTCAGCGTCGCGGCGAGCGCGGTGTCGCGCGCGACCGGGGCGGCAAAGACCAATGTCACATCCTTGACCGGGTTGCATCCCGCCTGCGGATTGACGCGGCTGCATGCCATGCGCGCGGTAAAGGCGGCGCGGACATCGTGGTCGAAACGCTGGTCGCGCCCGGCGGTGCGCGCGGGAACCCCGGCCTGCTGGATCCGCGCGTCCCAGACGAGCGCCATCTCGCGCCCGGGGGGCAAGGGGCGGCGACATTTGACCGGGACAACGCGGTCGAGCAACGCGTCGCGGTCGGCGCCCGCGGCGGGCAGGCGCAGCGGCAGTCCGGCGTCATAGGCGAAGGACTGCCGCGACCAGCTGTTGTCGCCGAGCCCGGTCAATATCTCGGTCGCGATCTCGCGCGGCAGGACATCGAGCGGGATTTTCTCGCCGATGCCGTCGACCGCGCAATAGCCGAAACGGCCGACCGAGGCGCGGTCGGCGGCGACGTTGGTGGCGACGAGGAATATCTGGTCCTCTTCGATGCCGTCGCCCGAGCCACCCGCGAGCACGGCACGCGCCGAGGGGCCGCCGGTGTCGAGCGCGAAACGGTCGTTCCCCGCGACGGTGATGCCGCGCGCCGTTTTGAGCCCATTGCGGAGCTCGACATGACAGCGCAGGCCGCCGGGCAGCGGTTTGTCGAATTCGAGCACCCAGGTGCGGGTGTCGACCCAACGACCGGTCGCGGGGAGTTTGCAGTCGTTGGTCGCGGGCGCGGCGGCGCGCGGATCGCCGAGCGGCACCATATCCTCGGAAAAACGCAAGGTGAAACGGGTGATCGTGCCGTCGCCGGTGCCCGAGCTGCCGGGGGTGGCAAGGGTCACTTGCGGCACGGTGTCGGCGGTCGCGGTCGCCGCCATCGCAAGACCGAGCGGGACAATGAGCGCCAGCTTTGCCTTGCCTGCGAGTCCCGCCGCCAGCGCGCGCCAACCCTTGCCCATCCCCGACTCCCCGCTTTGGTCCCAATGTCTATCCTGCTGGAAACAGGGGGCCGAGTCCACCCGTTGCCGCGTACCGGGAACGCTTAGCCGCGGTTCAGGAAAAGGCTGTGACCGCGGTCATAGACAGCGGCGGAATATCAGCGCGCGAGCATCGGGCCGAGCTTCCGGCCGGCAAAGATATGGACGTGGAGGTGCGGGACTTCCTGGTGGCTGTCGAGCCCGGTGTTGGCGAGCAGACGATACCCCGGCTCGACCAGCCCCGCATCGCGCGCGACCTGGCCGACGGCGCGGACAAAACCGGCGATTTCGGCGTCGCTGGCGCGCGCCGAAAAATCGTCCCAGCTGACATAGGCACCCTTGGGAATCACGAGCAGGTGGAGCGGCGCCTGCGGGTTGATGTCGTGGAACGCGAGGGCGAATTCATCGTCATAGACGGTCTTCGACGGCAGCTCGCCGCGCAGGATGCGGGCAAAGATATTGTTGTTGTCATAGGGCTGGGTGGCGTCGATCGGCATGGTGGCTCCTTAGGGCTGTCGGCTGGCTTTTTCGGCGTGGCCCGAGGTGCCGTGGCGGCGGGTGAGTTCGGCGGCGATCGCGTCCCACGTCAGTCCGCGTTCGGCGAGCAGGATCGAGAGGTGGAAGACAAGGTCGCTGGCTTCGCCGATCAGCGCCGGGTCATCCTCGCTGACCGCAGCGATGACGGCTTCGACGGCTTCCTCGCCCAGTTTCTGCGCGATCTTGCCGCGGCCTTTGGCGACGAGACCGGCGACATAGGAGGCCTCGGCTTCGCCCGCGGCGATCCGGTCATGAATCACCGCCTCCAATCGCCCCAGCGCCTCGCCCATTGCCTTGCTCATCCGCGCGCTCCTTTGCGAGCGTGACTAGCGACCCGGGCGCGTGCCGACAAGCGCCGCCGAGCAGAGGCGGTCCGCGCTGCACGGACAAAAAAAAGGGCCGTTCCCGGAGGAACGACCCTTTCATTTCCGGTGGGACCGAAAATCAGGCCTGACGGGTTCCCGTCATCGCCATCGATCCGAAAGCGCCCGCCTTGATCGTGCCGGTCAGCGTGTCGCCGTCGATCGTCGCCTCGCATTCCAGCGTCATCGGCATCGGCACCTTCATATTCATGGTCCAGGTCAGCTTGTTTCCGTCAACCTTGCCGTTTTCGACGTCGAGCGCCCCCATCGCCCCGGCGTTCGATCCGGTGAAGCTGTCGCCGTCGCTGTTGACCGTGAACACCGACTTCTGGTCGCCCATCGGCGATTTTGTTACGCAATCATAGCTGCCATCTACGGACATCGAAGCTCTCCTTACTGAAATCAATGTTAATTAGCTGGAGCTGCTGTTTCCACCGCCAGACCCAATCCGTCAAGCTGCGGTTTGACCACCGCCGCATCGCCGACAACGACATAGACGAGGTCGTCGGTGCTGAGCGCGCGCCGCGCCGCCGCATCGATTTCAGCCGCGGTCATCGCCTCATAGGTCGCCGGCAGCGTTTCGTAATAATTATCGGGCCGCCCGAATTTGACGATGTTGCGGAGCCCCGCCAGCACATCGGTCGAAGTTTCGAAACTGCCGGGCAGTTCGCGCACGCTGCCGTTGACGGTGCGTTCCAGTTCGGCCTGCGACACGCCCTTGTCGGTCAGAAAGCTTTTGAGGTCGCTCTGCAGTTCCCTGATCGAATCGCCGGTCCGGTCGGCCTGCACCGGCGCCACCGCGACCCAGCTCAGCCGGTCGGTCTCGCCCGAAATTCGCGTCCGTACGCCATATGACCAGCCTTTGGTTTCGCGCAGGTTGGTGTTGAAGCGCGACAGGAAATTGCCCCCGAAAATATCGTTGGCCGAGCGCAACACTTCCAGGCTGTCACGCCCCTTGGCGTCGAGAACCTTGCCGGCAAGAATCACCGACTGCGGCGACTTGGGCCGGTCGAACAAGACGATACGCGGCCGCGGGGCGGGAATGGCGATGTCAAAATTCTTGACCGGCTTCGCCGTCGCGGGTGCTTTCCATGCGCCCAGGCTGGCATCGAGCTGTTTCTTCACCTCCGCCAAGGTCGTATCGCCGACGACGAAGATCCGCGCATTGTCCGGACGGATCCACGTTGCATGAAAAGCCGCCAGCTGCTCGCGAGTCGCCGCTTCGACCGCCTTGGCATCGCCCAGACCCGACGGCGGAATGCCATAGGGATGGTCGGCGCCATAGAGCATCGGCGCCATGAGCCGCGATGCAATCGCGTTCGGATTGTTCATCTCCGCCTTCAGGCGGTTGAGCTGCTGCGCCCGCACGCGCTCGAGTTCCTTCGCGTCAAACGCGGGGTTGCGGATATAATCGGCGAGCAGCGTCAGCGAAGCGCCCAGATTGGGCTTGAGCGCGAACAGGCTGAACACGGTCTCGTCGGCGTTCGCGGTGCCGCTGATTTGCGCGCCCAGCCGTTCCTTCGCCTCGGCAAAGGCGATCGAGTTGAGCTTGGTCGTGCCTTCGTTCATCAGGTTGAGCATCAGCGACTGGGTACCAAGCGCATCGTGCGGATCGGCGGCGTAGCCTGCGTCAAAGCTGACCGCGACATTCACCGTCGGCACCGTCGTGCGCCGCGCGAAAACGACCTCGATCCCGTTCTTCAAACGGGTGCGTTCGATGTCGGGAAATTCGAGCGCGGTCAGGTCGGCCACTGCCGGCCATTGCGAGCGGTCGGCGATCGAGGTCGCGTCGCCGATCCCGGTGTCGGGGCCGATGTCTCCCAGATCGGGGTTCCAGTAACGATCGGGCGCGACCGCCATCGTCGCTTTGCCCCCCGTCACCGCGCCGCCGCGATTCTCGCCACCTTCGGTGCGTTCGCCGGGGGTATAGGTCAGCGAAAAGGCCGGGCGCGACATCCATTTGCGCGCGGTCGCCGCGACCTGTTCGGGGGTCGCCTTCGCCATGCGGTCGAGTTCGACTTTGTAATAGGCCGGATCGTTCGAATAGAGCGCGCCCTCGGCCAGCGTCACCGCCTTGCCGCCAAAGCCGCCCACCGATTCAAGCCCGGCGATCGTCCCGCCCAAATAGCTCGCGGCGGCACGTTGCAACTCGTCGGCGGTCGGGCCGCTTGCCAGGAATTTCGCGATTTCCGCGTCCAGCTTTTTGCCGACCGTATCGACATCCGTGCCGGGCTTTACGTCGGCCTGCACGATCAACAGGCCGGCATCTTCAAAGCTCTGGGCAAAGGCGCCGACACTGACGGCCACCGGATCGGTGCGGACCATCGCATTGTCGAGCCGCGACGACGACAGCCCGCCCAGCACCGCGGTCGCCATCTGTAGCGGCACCGCTTCGGGGTCGTTCAGACCCGGGATCGCCCACATGCGATAGACACGCGGGGTCGGGATCAGATCCTTGACCTCTTTCGCCAAGGGTGCGGGCAAGGTCGGGACCGACGTCGCGGGCGCCTTGACATCGGCGCCGCGCGGGATGTCGCCGAACCAGTGCTGCACCTTGGCCTTTGCCGTCGCGACATCGATGTCGCCAGCCAGTACCAGCACGGCATTGTTTGGACCGTAATTATCGGTGAACCATTTTTTTACATCGTCGAGGCTCGCTGCATCGAGGTCGGCCATCGAGCCGATCGTGCTGTGGTGATAGGGGTGTCCCTTGGGAAACAGATTCTCGAAAATCTCGTAACGCAGCAGGCCAAAGGGATTATTGTCGCCCTGGCGCTTTTCATTCTGGACGACGCCGCGCTGGTTATCGAGTTTTTCCTGCGTCACCGCGCCGAGCAGATGCCCCATGCGGTCGCTTTCGAGGAACAGCGCGAGATCGAGCGCTCCGGTCGGAACGGTTTCGAAATAATTGGTGCGGTCGACATTGGTCGTGCCGTTGAAGTCGGTCGCGCCGACCTGTTGCAGCGGCTCGAAAAAATCGTCGGGAGCGTTTTCCGACCCGTTGAACATCAGGTGTTCGAACAAGTGGGCAAAACCGGTCTTTCCTTTCGGCTCGTGCTTCGACCCGACGCGATACCATACCGACACTGCGACGACCGGCGCCTTGCGGTCCTCGTGGACGATCACCCGCAGGCCGTTGTCGAGCGTGAAGGCTTGGTGCGGGATATCGACCGCTTTTACCAGTTCGGCGATCGGCGCCGGAGCGGCGGCTTTGCTCTGGGCGATGGCGGGGGCTGCGGCGACCAGCGACGTGGTGGCCGCCAGGGCAAGCGCGAGACGATGGAAACGGGGCATGGCATCCTCTTGGATTACGGACGCAGGCCTGAATCAACCTGCGCGCGACCGTGTGCCGGACGGCACTGTATCAACGGTTTAGGACAGTCGCCCGCACCTTTCAAGGGCGATAGAATCGGGCGCCGCTCGCTTTCAGCGCTGCCGGGTCAAACAGCACCGGCTTCAACTGGTGCCGCACGAACAATGGTGCCTGATCGTTATAGTGCGGGCTGGCCGGGCGCGTCGTTGCCGCACCGAATGGCTGGATCGATTCCGACCGCACCCGCCCCTGCCGGTCCCAGGTAACGAACATGATGAAACTGTCGCCGTGGCGCACCTTCAGCCGCCCGTCGGGCTCGGCATCCCACAGCGTCGAGGCGCGTACCGTGTCGTTGCCGCCGTCGAGCGGCAAGTCGACGCGCGATGCGCCTTCGCCGTGCCGGAGGCGCAGAACAGTGCCGAGCCTGGGGTCCAGACCGCCAAAATGGTCCTGCAGGTGCGCGACGGTTTCGCTCAGCACTTCGCGCGGGTCGGGAGGGGCGCGGCGCTGATAATGGCGACCGTTGGCAGGGCGCAGCACCATGAGCGCCAGCGCATCGCCCCTGCCCTTGCCGTCCAGATTCCAGTCCCATTTGCGAAGCAGATCCTGCGCCCGCGCGAGCGCCGGGTCGCCTTTGGTGTCGAGCGCCAGCAGCCGGTCCATCCACGCTTTGGCATAGCCGGTCCTGGCGTAGGCGGTATCATATTTGATCGCCTTCAGCCGCGCCTCGTCGATCCGGCCAGACTCCTCGAACAGTTCGATCAGCCGCGTGGCGCGGTTGGTCATATCATCCTCGATCCCGAGCAACGGCGAAAAGGCGGCCGCGTCCAGTTCATCGCCCGGTCCCGCCGCCACCCACGGCGTGTTGTTGGCGTTCATCACATAGCCCGAACGCGGATTGACCAGCGCCGGAACACGGTCGAACGGCAGGGTCTTGGTCCACAGCGCCGTCGATGTGTCGCCGGGCAGCGTCGCCCGCCAGTTGAACCCCGCCGGACGGTCGGGGAACATCGCGTTGTAGAACAGGGCGATATTCCCTTTGGCATCGGCATAAATAAAATTGGTCGCGGGTACGCCCTGCCCTGCCATCGCGGCGCGCCATTCGGCAAAATCCTTGGCCTTGTTCAGCCGATAATATTGGGTGACCATGTTGGCCTGGTCGATCCCCGCATAACGGATCGCGAACGCGCCTTCGTCATTTTTCACCACCGGCCCGTGAACCGAGCGATAGACGGTGCGCGGCACCGGCAGCACGAACGGCCCGAACTTGACCTTGAGCCAGATCCGCTTTTCCTCCAGCGGGCGCCAGGCGCCGTCGAACCGGTACTGCTTACCGCTTTCGTCGAGCGCCAGCCGGTACACGTCGATCAGGTCGGGCCGATTCACCGTGTTGGTCCAACCGAGATATTTGTTGTGGCCAAGGAAGGGATAGGGCGAGCCGGGGAAGTTCGCCCCCGCGAAATCCCATCCTTCCTCGCTATGCACCACCAGTTCGTACCACGCGACGCCGCCCGTCCACGGCTGGTGCGAGTTCGACACCAGCCGTGTCGCGCCATCGGTCGAGCGCCCCGGCGCGACCGCCATCGCGTTCGATCCGTTGTCGGCCGGGTCGCGGCCGACCGGCGTCAATCGATCGGCAGGATCACTCCCGACCGGGGCCGGTTCGCGCGGGATGAGCTTGCCCGTCGCGTCGAGCGCGGGGCCGCCCTCGCGGCCGACCGGCTTGCCCTCGACCAGCGATCCCAGCACCGAATCGAGCCCGAAGAAAAAGGGCGAGCGCAGCACGAAGCCCGCGACGACATCTTCGCCGGTCACCGGGAACAGCCCCGATAGACGCACCTCGCCCGGATGCTTGTCGGCATAATGGTTGAGCCCGGCGGCATAAGCGGTGAACAGCGCCCTCACATCGGCGGGCAGGCGCGGCCAGTCGCGCGCGGTCGTGGCGCGCACGTCGAGCAGCGCGGCGGCATAGTCGACCTTTGCGCCATCTTCGCCGAGCATCGCCCCGGCGCGCCCGCGCGTCATCGCCAGCACTTCCTGCAGCGTCGAAAAATCATCCTCGGCATGGGCATAGGCGACGCCATAAGCGACGTCGGCATCGGTCTTGCCAAAGATATGCGGCACGCCGAAACTGTCGCGCGCGATGCGGACATCCTGCGGCTTGAACGTCGGCGCGGTTGGCGCTTCGGCGGTCAGCGGTTCCCAAAGCGCCAGCGAAACCGCGGCAACGACGATCAGCCCCAGCAACCCCAGCACAATCCGTCGCAGCATATCCGGTCCTTTTCGCGTCGCGCGTGGCGGCTGTGTGACCGCCATGTCGTCGGAAGGCAAGCGGCTGTCGTTCGTCGAGCCGAATTTGCGATCCGGGGCAACCCCGCTATCAAGACGCCATTGTTTCAACCGGGGAATCTCCATGTATCGCAAAAGCCTGCTTCTCGCCGCCTGCCTGTCGTTCACGCTCGCCTCGCCCGCCATCGCGCGAAATGTGACGGGCTCGGGCATCGCTCCTGCCACCGTTGCGAACAGCGCCGAGCGGCCGATCGGCTTTGCCGCCACCGCTTCTGCGGGCGGCGCGCTCGTCGTGCTGATGACCGACGCGGCACTGCCTTCGCTCGACGGGGTGGTGCTGGGCGATGCGGAGCGGCAGGCGCTTGGCGCTGCCATCGCCGCCGCGTCTTTCGACGCCAAGGCCGGATCGACACTGTCGCTGCGCGGCATCGGCGCTTTCCCGCGCATCCTGCTCGTCGGCACCGGCGCGGCGCCCACCGCGCTCGCACTTGCTGAGGCGGGCGGCAAGGCAGCGCAGGAACTGAAAAACGAAGCGCATCCGGTGACGATCGCCGGGGCGTCGAACGATACCTCGGCCGCCGACGTCGCCTATGGTTTCGCGCTCGGCCAATATCGTTTCGACCGGTACCAGACGGTGGGTAAGAAAACCCCGCCCACCGGCGCGGTTACCATCCTCGCCGCAAACCCGGCCGCCGCCGAATCCTTTTTCGCCAGCCGTGGCAAGCCGCTCGCCGACGGGGTCCGTCTGTCGCGCGACCTGGCCAATGAACCGGCGAACGTCATCTATCCCGAAAGCTTTGTCGCCGAAGTCCGCAAGGCTTTTGCCGGAGTCGCGGGCGTGAGCATCGAGGTGCTCGACGAAGCCGCGATGCGCCGGCTCGGCATGGGCAGCATCGTCGGCGTCGGGCAGGGCAGCCCGCGGGGGTCGCGCATGATGCTGGTGCGCTATCGCGGCAGTGGCGCGCCCGATGCGCCGCTGGCGCTGGTCGGCAAGGGCATCACCTTTGACAGCGGCGGCATTTCGATCAAACCCGCGGCGGGCATGGGCAATATGAAAGGCGACATGTCGGGTGCCGCGTCGGTCATGGGCGCGGCGCTGTCGCTCGCCAAATCGCGCGCACCGGTGCATGTCGTCGCGGTCGCCGCACTCGCCGAGAATATGCCCGACGGCAATGCCCAGCGCCCCGGCGACGTCGTCCGCAGCATGTCGGGCAAGACGATCGAGGTCGTCAACACCGATGCCGAGGGGCGGCTGGTGCTGGCCGACGGGGTCGAATATGTCGCGCGGCAATATCGCCCGCACAGCATCGTCACCGTCGCGACGCTGACCGGCTCGATCGTCGGCGCCCTGTCGGACCAATATGCCGGCCTGTTCGCCCGCGGCGACGCGCTGGCAGATGGCCTGCTCGCCGCCGGCACCACCAGCGGCGAGGAATTGTGGCGGATGCCGCTGCACAAAAACTATGCCGAGCGGGTCAAGTCCGACATCGCCGATATCCGTAACAGCGGCGGCGATGGTCCGGGCGCCAGCCTGGGGGCGCATTTCGTCGGCTTTTTCGTCGACGAGGCGACCCCCTGGGCCCATCTCGACATTGCCGGGGTGAACCGCAGCGAAAAGACCAGCCCGCTGGTACCCAAGGGCATGACCGGCTTTGGTGTCCGCCTGCTCGACGCCTTTGCGCGCGGCGGGAAATAAGCATGGCAAGCCCCTTGTGTTGTATAATGGCAACACTATCTCTCGGTGAGAGAAAGGGGCTTACCTAGATGAACCTCGAAAAATTCACCGACCGCGCCAAGGGCTTTTTGCAGGCGGCGCAGACGATCGCGATCCGCCTGAACCACCAGCGGATCGGCCCCGAGCATATCGCCAAGGCGCTGCTCGAGGACAGTCAGGGCATGGCGGCGGGGCTGATCGCGAACAGCGGCGGCGACGCCGCGCGCGCCGTCGCCGGGATCGATGCCTTGCTCGCCAAGGTTCCCGCGGTGTCGGGGTCGGGCGCGCAGCAAACGCCGGGGCTCGACAATGACGCCGTACGTCTGCTCGACCAGGCCGAACAGGTCGCCGCAAAGTCAGGCAACGAGTTCGTCGCGGTCCAGAATATCCTGCTCGCCATGGTGCTGGGCAGCGGGACCCCCGTGGGGAAGGCGCTCGCCGATGCCGGTGTGACACCCGAAGCGCTGAATGCCGCGATCGCCAAGCTGACCGGCGGCCGCGCCGCCGACAGCGCCTCGGCCGAAGACCGCTATGACGCGCTCAAGAAATTCGCCCGCGACCTCACCGAGGTGGCGCGCGAGGGCAAGCTCGATCCGGTGATCGGCCGCGACGAGGAAATTCGCCGCACCGTCCAGATCCTCGCGCGCCGTACCAAGAACAACCCGGTGCTGATCGGCGAACCCGGCGTGGGCAAGACCGCGATCGCCGAGGGGCTGGCGCTGCGCATCGTCAATGGCGACGTGCCCGACAGTTTGAAGGACCGCCGCCTGCTCGCGCTCGACATGGGCGCGCTGATCGCGGGCGCCAAATATCGCGGCGAGTTCGAGGAGCGCCTCAAGGGCGTGCTCGACGATGTGAAGGCCGCCGCGGGCGAGATCATCCTGTTCATCGACGAGATGCACACGCTGGTCGGCGCGGGCAAATCCGAAGGCGCGATGGACGCATCGAACCTGCTCAAGCCCGCCTTGGCGCGCGGCGAGCTGCATTGCATCGGCGCGACGACGCTCGACGAATATCGCAAGCATGTCGAAAAAGACCCCGCGCTGCAGCGGCGCTTTCAGCCGGTGTTCGTCGGCGAACCGACGGTCGAGGATTCGATCTCGATCCTGCGCGGGATCAAGGAGAAATACGAGCTGCACCACGGGGTGCGGATCACCGACGGCGCGATCGTCGCCGCCGCGACGCTGTCGCACCGCTATATCTCCGACCGTTTCCTGCCCGACAAGGCGATCGACCTGATGGACGAAGCAGCGAGCCGCATCCGCATGGAGGTCGAATCCAAACCCGAGGAGATCGAGAGCCTCGACCGCCGCATCATCCAGATGAAGATCGAGGAGGCGGCGCTCGGCAAGGAGAGCGACGCCGCGTCGAAGGACCGGCTCGCCGCGCTCCGCGCCGAACTCGCGAACCTCGAACAGCAGTCGGCCGAACTCACGCAGAGGTGGCAGGCCGAAAAGGACAAGATCCACGCCGAGGCGAAGATCAAGGAAGAACTCGACGCCGCGCGCGGACAGCTCGAACAGGCCCAGCGCGCGGGCGACCTCGCGAAGGCAGGCGAGCTAAGCTACGGCACCATCCCCGCGCTCGAAAAGCAGCTTGCCGACGCCGAAGCCGCGGCGGGCAATGCGATGCTGCGCGAGGAAGTCACCGCCGACGACATCGCCGCGGTGGTCAGCAAATGGACCGGCATCCCGGTCGACCGGATGATGGAAGGCGAGCGCGAAAAACTGCTTTCGATGGAAAGCACGCTCGCGAAACGCGTGATTGGCCAAGACGAGGCGGTGCGCGCCGTATCGACCGCGGTGCGCCGCGCCCGCGCCGGCCTGCAGGATCCGAACCGCCCGCTCGGCAGCTTCCTCTTCCTCGGCCCCACGGGAGTCGGCAAGACCGAACTGACCAAGGCGCTGGCGCGTTTCCTGTTCGACGACGACAATGCGATGGTCCGCATCGACATGTCCGAGTTCATGGAAAAGCACAGCGTCGCGCGCCTCGTCGGCGCGCCTCCGGGCTATGTCGGCTATGAAGAGGGTGGCACGCTGACCGAGGCGGTGCGGCGCCGACCCTATCAGGTCGTGCTGTTCGACGAGGTCGAAAAGGCCCATGCCGACGTCTTCAACATCCTGCTGCAGGTGCTCGACGACGGACGCCTGACCGACGGGCAGGGGCGCACGGTCGATTTCACCAACACGCTGATCATTCTGACGTCGAACCTCGGCAGTCAGGCGATCGCCGCGCTTCCCGACGACGCTCCGGTCGAGCAGGCCGAACCCGCTGTCATGGAAGTCGTGCGCGCCCACTTCCGGCCCGAGTTCCTCAATCGCCTCGACGAAATTGTGCTTTTCAACCGCTTGGCGCAGCAACATATGGCCGGCATCGTCGATATCCAGGTCGCGCGGGTGCAGAAACTGCTCGCCGATCGCAAGGTCACGCTCGACCTGACCGATGCCGCGCGCGCGTGGCTCGGCCGGGTGGGCTATGACCCCGTCTATGGCGCACGACCGCTGAAGCGCGCGGTGCAGAAATATCTGCAGGATCCGCTGGCCGACCTGATCCTGAAGGGCGAGGTTAGGGACGGATCAACAGTCCGGGTCGATGAAGGCGACGGAGCGCTGGCGTTGACGCCGAGTTAAACGCACGGGTCAGCACGTTCCTGTGGCGCGACAGTCTCCCGCCTTGCTGGTCATGGCATCCATCGTTTCGCGGGAGTTTTGATTGCCCCGCGTCCACGCCTGCTTCCACTGTTCATTGGTTCGGCAAACTCGCGCCTTTTTTACCAATGACCCGATTTCTTCTATTTTGCGGCATTTGATATATTGCGGGTGACTGGACGCAAGTCCTTGGTTAAAAGTGCGAATTTCGGCATTGGTCATCTCTGACGGAACCTGTTCCGGCGGCGTGCGATCTGCGCTTGCTGTCGTTGCGCCCGGCGACGATACCAGCACCAGAATAGACATCAGCAGCGGCATCACCGGCATCCCTGGCTACACGGCGACCTTCAATGGTCAGCGTGGTTCGGCATGAGACATCAAATCCTGTTGGGGTTCAACCGAATTGCTCCAGCCGCGCGCCAGGGTTTCCATCGTATCGCGTGCGTCCAGATTGCCTTTGTTGGACGAAGCGATCCACTGCGCGTTGGTGCGACACACGCGGTTCTTTTTGACCAGTGATCCCGATTCCGGGATGCGACGACATTTGATATAGTCGGGATCGGTCATGGTCCGCCCCTCGTTATAGGCGTCGATTTCCTTGCCCGTCATTTCCGACGGGATTCGCGGTGCCGGATTGGTTTCACTGGCACCCGCGCCGGACACGCCAGCCAGAAAGACTCCGATCAACAATATCCGCATATCATCACCTCGCGTTTTTGGGTCAGTTTGAATTGCCCGCCTTACTCGTCATCGCCTCTGTTGTGTCCCGCGCATTTTGACTGCTGTTGGCGATAACCTCTTTCCATTTTGCATTCGTGCGGCAGACGCGGTTCTTTTTCACAAGCGAGCCGATTTCCACGGTCTTTCGACATTTGATGAAGTTGGGATCACTTGGCGCAAGCCCTGCATTATGCGCGTTAATTTCGGTTGGCGTCATCGCCGACGGTGTCTTCGGGGGCGGCGCGCTTTCTTCGGCAGCAAGGGCAGCCGGCGCCACTATCAACGCCGCCGCAATCAGTGCAGTCAGGGACTTGGCCATTTATATTCCTCCTCGATAGCAGACCCTGTCTGTATCACGCGCATCCGACAGATATAGCCTGAATCGGACGCCGCACGATCGGCTTTGTCGAGCTCCAAGAGCTGCGTCCTTGTCCATCACTTGGGACTGTCTTGCGCTATAGGACCGTAAATGTTCGGCGAGTCCAGCGAACGAGGTCATGGTAAAATGCCGTTGGCAAGGTCAGCGTATCGGCATCAATCGCTACCCAACATATAGCTGGCTCCGCTCGCCTTGCTCGACATGGCCTCGACGGTGGCCCGGGCGTTCTGGCTGCTGTTCGCAATGACCTCCCGCCACTTGGCATTGGTTCGGCAAACGCGGTATTTTTTGACCAGCGAGCCGGTTTCCAACACCTTGCGGCATTTGATGTAATCAGGGTCGGCCGGTGCCAGAGCTGCGTTATGGGCGGCAATCTGTGTTCGCGTCAGGGTGGACGGCATTTCTGCTGGAGCCGCCTTTTCCTGGGCGCCAACGGCTACAGGCGCCGCGATCAGTGTGGCAGCAACGAGCACAGCCGACGACGTCCCCATAATCATTCCTTCTCGCAACATGACGGATCCACTACGCCCAGCAATATGTTGGGGCCCTTTGGTCACCAAGCGAATTTGCGTCCCGGGTCATTTTCGCGGCAACGAAGGATCGGGTGATGCGAGATTACCGGGGTACAGCATATCCCGACTGGTCTGCTGCGGCAAAATAGCGCGTCAAAAGTTCGCGTTCGTGGGCGCTGAGATGCGGGTTCCAAACATCCAGAATCAGGACCGCACGCAGTTCGTCGCTATCGTTCCACGCCTCATGCTCAATCGTGTCATCAAAGGCAAAAGCCTGACCCTCGATCCACTCGCGGGTCTCGCCGCCGACCCGAAAGCCGCAGCCGGGCGGGACGATCAGCGGGAGATGAACGATGGCCCGCGTATTCGTGACCCCGGTGTGGGGCGGAATACGGGTATGCGGTCGAAGCAGCGAGAAAAAGGCGCTCGGCGCGCGCCCGGCTATCCGCGCACCCGGCACGGCGGCCAACGCGGCCGCCGTCGACGGACAACGGTCGAGTACCGGCCGGTTCGGTTCGCCATATTCCCACAGAAAGCAGGCGCTCCAATCGAGCTGGTGATCGAGCGCCGACCAGATCGAGTCGGGGGTGCCGGCCTCCATCCTGACGTAAGGACGCAGGGCATCACCCGGATCGGCAAGCAGCGCTTTCAGCTCGCCGCGGATCGCCGCGGTCTGTGCTTCGAGATTGGCAAACCACGGGAAATGATGGCGATCGAAATACTCATCGGCGGGCAAAAACGGATAGTGAACGCCGGCGCATTCGTTCCGATAAATGCGGCGCCTGCCCAACGCAGCCGCGACAAAGGCGTCTCCCCGGCGCACCTCCGTTTCGGATAAGTGATCGCGCATGGGAGCAAGCGCAGCGGTGACGTTGTCCAACATGGTTCCAGTCGCGGTGTCGACAAAGGCTTCGCCCTGTTCGAGCAAGGCGGCGATTGGCGGAGGTACCGTTTCCAATTGCGCGCCCAGCGCGAGAGCCGCACTCCATGCCGACAGCGCCTCGCCCAGATCCTGCCGCGCCTGATGGCGTTCGGCCTTCCGCAGCCACGCCATCAAGTCGCGCCGGTCGATTGCCAGCGCAGCGTCGAGCGCCTTCAACTCATTGGCGTCATCACCGAGCGCGCGGTGTACCGAAGCCAGATTGCGCCGCAGCGCTCCCGATCCCGGATCGGCGCTGATCGCGTCGGTGAAATGGGTGATCGCAGCGGTGAAGTCACCCGCCTGAAGCGCGGCCAGACCCAGCCTGTTGGCTTCGACGGCGGCGGCGGGCGGAGGAGGGGTTGCCATGTCGTCATGCTTGCCATCGCACCGCGCAATCGGCAAGGTTCAACGATGACCGGGTTATCCGCCGCAAGCACCCTAGTCCGCGACGCCACGTGGCTGGCGCACCGTTACGACCCAGGCCATGATGCCTTTCATTTTCGTCATGTGGCGCGCGAACGGCGAAGCGAAGTTCCATTTCTGACCGATGACTATCTTGGTCACGAGGCGGGTCCAATTGTCGTTGAACGCAACGACTGCGCGACCGCGATCGCGGGCCAACAAGTTACGCCGCTACATTTCCTGTTTCATTCAGCATATTGCGCCTCGACAATGCTGGTGCAGGCAATTGGCCAGCCCGGGATCGCGACCGGCCTTTCCGAACCGGTGCTCCTCAATGACATGGTTGGCTGGCGCCGCCGCGGTGCCGACCCCCGCCAGCACGGCCGGGTGATGCATGACGCGCTGTCGTTGCTGGGACGAGGGTTCGGCGGCGATCATGCCGTCGTCATCAAGCCTTCGAATATCTTCAATCCGCTGGCACGGGGCGCAATGACCTTGCGGCCGGAGGCGCGCGCGTTGTTGCTCTACGCCCCGCTACGCGCGTTTCTGTTGTCGGTAGCGCGAAAGGGGCTGGGCTGTCGCCTGTGGTGCCGCGAGTTGCTCGAGAATTATCTTGCCGACGGCTTCGTAACCTTTGGCTTCGACGCGCGCGCATATTTTCGGCAATCGGATCTGCAGATCGCCGCGGTGGGCTGGCTCGCGCAGCAACAGGCGTTCGCGGCGCTCGCAGCATGGACACCCGAGCGTATCGCGACGCTCGACAGCGAGACCCTGACCCGTGCGCCGGGTGACGCAGTCGCCGCGGCCATGGCGCACTATCAAATACCAATGGCAGATGACATCATTTCGGGTAACCCGGCGCTGTCGCGCAACAGCAAATCAGGCGCGCCTTTTGTCGCCGGCGAACGCCAGCGCGATCTGGCCGCTGCCGAAGCGGCATACGGAGCCGAGATCGACCAGGTCGTAGCCTGGGCGTCGGTCTTGGCCGAGCAAGCCGAGATCCCGCTAACGCTACCGCAACCGCTCGCACTGCCCTGAAGCAGGATTGGCAGGCGCCCCGATGCCCGCCGCATCGGGGACCAAAGAAAAGGGGCGGACCTTGCGGCCCGCCCCCAGTTCTTGCGAAAGCGCGAAGCGACTAGAACTTCAGCTTCGCCGACACCGCATAACGGCGGCCCAGCGCGTCGTAGGTCGACGGATAGGTGTTGCCGCTGTTGTAGGTAGTCGAACCGATCGTGTTGCCCAGGATCGGCGGCTGCTTGTCGAGCAGGTTCTGCACCGTGGCGGTGAACACCAGGTTCTCGCTTACGTTGAAACGCCCGGTCAGGTCGAAGTAATGCGCCGACTTGACCTTCAAGAACCGCGGATCAACCGAGTTAGCCGGACCACCGTCATCGATGATCTGCTGCGGTTCGAATTCGACACCGTCGATCCAGCGCCACAGCAGCGACAGATCGACCTTGTCGAAGCCGAGCGTGAAGCGCTGCGAGAACTGAAGTTCCGGCTGGATCGAACCGGTGAACGAGCAGTTAACGCTATAGTATCCAACGCACTCGCGATCGATCGAGGTTGCCAGATTGACGTCCGACCTGAACCTGGACGAGTTGGTCCAGTTACCCACGAACGACCAGTCAAGGCTGGCAAAGCCAAGATCGGTGTTCCAGTTCATCAACAGATCGATGCCGTCGGTGAACAGGCGGCCATTGTTATTCGTCTGACCGAACAGGCCGGGTGTGATGGCCGGATCGCCGTCAAGACCACCGGTGAACGGGTTACGACGAATGATCGTGCACGACGGGTCGGTTGCGCTTGCCGCCGTGAGATTCCCGAAGCAGGTCGAGATGATGTCGCCGGGCAGCGGCGCACCGATCACGTTGTTGATCTTGATGTTATAATAATCGATCGACATCGAGAAACGCGGCAGGAACGACGGCTGCAGCACTGCACCAATGGTCCAGGTATTCGCCTTTTCCGGCTGCAACGCCAGGCTGCCACCAACGGTGATGTTCGCCTGTGCTGCCGTCGGATTGGTGATGCTGCCGATCGTGCCGACCGGAGCACCCTGTGCCAAGCAGACGGCGCGCAGGTTGGCATTGGTCGTCGGCGCTGCACCGGCACAGGGGTCGATCCCCAGGTTGGTCAGGCCAACGGTCAGCGGCGTGAACAATTCACCGATGTTCGGAGCACGAACCGCGCGGCTGTAATTGCCGCGAAGCTTGAAGCCATTGACCGGAGTCCAGCTGCCGCCAGCCTTCCAGGTCCAAGTGTCATAACCGGCCGCACCCCGGATGCTGTAATCCGAATAGCGGATGCCGGCTTCGAGGGTCAGATTTTCGAAGAAGGGTTTGTCTTCGATCAGCGGCGCGACGAGTTCGGCATAGGCTTCATAGACCGCATACTGACCGTCGATATCGGGGGCTGCACCGCCGGCGCCGCCGAGTTCACCCGGGGTTTTGGCGAGCAAATCCGATGCTTGCTGCGCACGATATTTCCGGTGTTCGCCGCCGATTGCGAAACCGATCGGCTGAACCGCGCCCGGCGAAGTAAAGCCGAGATCGCCCGAGATGATCGCGCGAACCTGCGCCAGCGAAGTCCGGTTGGTCGTCGAGCTGTTTTCCGACAGATAGTCGGCCATCGCCGGCGTGATCGACCCTTCGGGCCCGAACAGGTTGACGGGGACGCACCCGTTGGTGTTGTTCTGACAGGTCGTGGTGTTGTCGGCCAGCGATGCCTGGCGGAAACGCGACTGCAGGGTGTAGTTCTTGATCGTCTGGATATTTTCCGATTCGCCGTACGAACCTTCGATGTTCCAGTCGATCGTATCGGTGATGCCGCCGCGGGCGCCGACGCGATAATCGAAGAACGTCGTCTGATAGTCGCTGATACGCGGACCAACTTCCGGCGTCCGGCGGTTGAGCGTCACGGTGACTTCGCGATAGTTCGGATCGGTCCGTCCGGTCGCGGTCGCCGCGGCGGCGCATTCTGCCGTCGAGAAGCGAGGCGTGTAAACGCCTTCCGTCGTTGACGTGTTGAACGCACAGAACTGGCTACGCAGCGCCGCCGGCAGGAACGGATTGTTGAGGTTCACCGTTACGGTGCCGCCGAACGAACCCGACGGAGCGATGATCGTCGACACGGTGTTCTTCGAGAACATGCCGCGCGCATAGACTTCGATCGCGTCGGATACTTCGTAATTGCCCTGACCGTAGATGTTAAAGCGCTCGAAGGGCGTCTGGAAGATGTTGAACGGGTTGAAGTTGTAAGTGGCGAAGGTGCCGACGGCTTGTCCAGCGGCGTTGATCTGACGAACGCCTCCGTTGGCAACGGCAGGATCGGTGCTCGGCAGACCGGTCACCGGATCGATCGGGCGGGTACCCGAAAAACGCGACGGAACGCTGGTGCCGGAACCGAAGAAGGTGTTCGAATAGCTGTCGAGCGTGTCCAGCGAGAACGAGCGCGCACCCTGATACACAGGGTCTGCCTGCTGGTAACCGATGCTCAGCACGGCGTTACCGCGGCCATCGTCGAAGTTGGCACCGATGGTCGCATCAACGCGGAAGATATTGCCGTCGCCACGCTCGGTGATCTGTTCCGAAGCGGTGACTTCCAGACCGGCGAAATCGCGCTTGGTGATGAAATTGACCACGCCGGTGATGGCGTCGGCGCCATAGGTCGTCACGGCAGCGCCGGTCAGGGCATCGACGCGCTCGATCAGCGCCAGCGGAATGTTGTTGAGGTCGACACGGCCCAGAGGATCCGACGGGGCGATGCGATTGCCGTTGAGCAGAACGATATTGCGGACCGAACCCAGGCCGCGAAGATCGACATAGGAGGCGCCGGCGTTGCCGTTGTTGACCGCCGAACCGATGTTCGGAACGACGCCGGGCAGTTCACGCAGAACTTCTTCCGCGGTGTTCGACTGCTTCAGTTCGATCGTGTCTGCCGTCGTCACGTTGACGGGCGTCGACTGCTCAAGGTTCGGATTGCGGATCAGCGTACCGGTCACGACGATTTCGCCGCCGGTGGTCGCGCTGTCCTGCGCGTCCTGCGCATAGGCAGGAGCCGAGGCCAGGGCCACGCTCAGTACGAGCGGCGCGGCGCCTAGCTTCAGCTTGGAATATTGGGTTTTCGTCACAGTGCAGTCCCTTGCTACTGGTGGAATGGATTACCCGAGTCCTTGTTTTGTCGGCGCACGCCGACGCACAAACACCCCGATAGCGTGCGGAATGATCCTTCACTGACACCGAGTAAAGCCAAATTGCGGGCTAATTCGCAGTTTCGCGACACATTGTGACGTATTTGCAACAAACCGGAGAAACAAAGACATACTATGCGTCGCCATGTCGTTACCGACGACATATTGTTTCAATAGAAACCAGTTTTTGCCGACAACCGATTGCCTATCGGCCCATCGGCGCAGCGAGTTTGGCGGGATCGAGCCGCGCGTCATTCCATTTCAGGCCCCAGTGCATATGCGGCCCGGTCGCACGCCCCGTGCTTCCGACGGTCCCCAGCACCTGTCCCTGCACGACCCGGTCGCCGACCTTTACGTCGAGCCGCTGGCAATGGAGAAAGGCGCTCGACAGCCCCATGCCGTGATCGACGATCAGCAGATAGCCTTCGAGGGTAAAGGGCGCGTCGGCCGCGAGCGTGACGACGCCATCGGCGGGTGCGACGAAGGGCGTTCCGGCGGGCACCGCAATATCGGTGCCGCTGTGATAGCTGCCGGGCTGGCCCTGATAGACGCGCTGCGACCCGAAAACGCCCGACAGCCGCCCGGTCACCGGCCAGCGAAAGCGCTGTTTCCAGCCGTCCGATTCAACCCGCATGTCGCGCGCCGCGGCGATCAGCGCCAGCTCGGCGGGACGCCGCCGCGCGAAATCGGCGTCGCTCGCGGCGCTGCCGCGATAGGGGGCGTTGATCCGTTCGATCCGCCACGCGCCCGGCGCGACCGCGATGTCGCGCGCGATGCTGCGCCCGTCGGCCAAGGTCGCCACCAGCCGCGCCGCGGGTGCGGCGTCACGGTCGAAAGCGATCAGGAAACCGCCATCGCGGTCGAGCGCGATCGACCGTCCGTCCAGCGTCAGCGCCCGCGTCCCCCCGGGCGCTTGCCCCAGCATGGCCGCGCCCTGCTCGGCGACGCCCCGCAGGATGAAATCGCCGGGAGCCAGCGGCGCAAGCGGCGCGACTGCCGCAGCGGGTGCAGGCGTCGGACGCGCGGGTGTGTCGACCGACGCAACCGGTCGCGCGGGCGCCTCTCCGGCGGGTACGCAACTGGCAGCGACGATCAGCAGCGGCAGGGCAGCGGCGCAACGACCCCGGTATCGGTGACGCATCATGCGCCGCGCGCGGCGTCCAGATCGGCCTGCACCGAAATAGCGGCACTCGCATAAGGTTCCTGCCGCGCCACCGACCAATAGCGCAGCTCGTCAAGCCCGATCGGCACGCCGGTCACCGAGCACAGTACGTGATCGCCCGGTTCGAGAACGCGGTAGCCGTTAGGACCATAGTGGAGGCGGGCGAGGCGGTTGCGGCTGGCGATCAGCATGATTTATGTCCGTGGAAAGCTTCAGTGGCGTCGACCACTATAGCAGCCGACGACGATGGGGCCACCCCCGGCAATGTCAGAACAGCTCGCCCTGTCCTCTTTTGGGCGGCGGGACAGGCGGGCGGCGGGCAGGACGCGGCGCGGCGGGCGGCGGCGGATCGCTGCCCGCGGAGGCAACCAGAATCTCGCCATCGGCGAATTGCAATCGCAGGTGCCCGGCGTCTTGCGCGCGGGCGGCGGTGGTGACGATCGCGCCACCCGCATCGCGGACCATCGCATAGCCGCGCGACAACAAGGCGCGCGGGTCGAGGCTGTCGAGCAGGCGCCCCAGCCCCTCCAGCCGCGCGCGGTCCCGATCCCAGCGCCGCGCCAGCAATGCGGGGCGCAGCGCAGCGCCGCGCGTCGCCAGCCGGTCCGCAACCATCGTCAGCCGCTGCCGCTGGCTGCGGTCAAGGCGGTCGCCCGCTTCGTCGAGCCGCTGGCGCTGCGGCGCATAGAGCGCCTCGCGCCGCGGCAGATGGCGCGCCAGCGCGGTCAGCCGTTCGTTCGCCAGCGCCTGATGGCGATTGGCGGCGCCGATCATCCGGCCGTTCCATGTCGCCAGCAATTCCTGCAGTTCGGCGCGCACCGGCACCGCCATTTCGGCGGCCGCGGTCGGGGTCGGCGCGCGGCGGTCGGCGGCATAGTCGGCCAGCGTCGTGTCGGTTTCGTGCCCGACCGCGCTGATCGTCGGGATGCCGCAATCGGCGATCGCGCGCACCACGATCTCTTCGTTGAACGCCCACAGGTCCTCGATCGACCCACCGCCGCGCGCGACGATCACCAGGTCGGGGCGCGGCACCGGCCCGTCGGGTGTCAGCGCATCGAAACCGCGGACGGCCTTCGCGACCTGCGCCGCAGCGCCGTCGCCCTGCACCAGCACCGGCCAGACGATGACATGCGTCGGAAAACGATCGGCCAGGCGGTGGAGGATGTCGCGGATCACCGCACCTGTCGGCGAGGTCACGACCCCAATGATCCGTGGCAGGCGCGGCAAGTCCTGCTTCCGCTCCTGATCGAACAATCCCTCGGCGCCCAGCCGCGCCTTGAGCTTTTCGAACAAGAGCATCAGGGCGCCCTCGCCCGCAACCTCAAGCGTATCGACGACGAGCTGATATTTCGAGCGCCCCGGATAGGTTGTGAGCTTGCCGGTCGCGATCACCTCGATCCCGTCCTCGGGCCGGAACGCCAGCCGCGCCGCCTGCCCTTTCCACATCACCATGTCGATCAGCGCGTTATCGTCTTTCAGCGCCGCATAGAAATGCCCCGACGCGGCACGTTTCGCGCCCGACAGCTCGCCGCGCACGCGTACCCGCGCAAAGCCGTCCTCGACCGTGCGCTTGATCGCCGCCGACAATTGGCTGACCGACAGCGGCGGAACATTGTCGCCGGACGTCGCCTCGGCTAACAGCCGCGCCGCGGGGTCGGTTTCGGACGCCGGATCGGGAAAAGGGACAGACATGAATATCCTGCTGGTCGGCTCGGGGGGCCGCGAACATGCGCTGAGCTGGCAGTTGGCGCAATCGCCGTCTTGCCGCAAGCTCTATGCCGCCCCCGGCAACCCGGGGATCGAGGCGTTTGCCGAATGCCTGGCGGTCGCCGCCGACGATCTCGACGGCCTGATCGGCGCCTGCGCGGCGCATGCGATCGATTTTGTCGTCGTCGGTCCCGAGGCACCGCTGGTCGCGGGGCTTGCCGACCGGCTGCGCGCAAAGGGCGTCGCGGTCTTTGGTCCCGGTGCCGCGGCGGCCCAGCTCGAAGGGTCAAAGGGCTTCACCAAGGATTTGTGTGCGCGCGCGGGCATCCCGACCGCGGCCTATGTCCGCTGCACCAGCGCCGACGAGGCGCTGGCCGCACTCACGGATTTCAGCATCCCCGTCGTGATCAAGGCCGACGGGCTCGCCGCAGGCAAAGGCGTCGTCATCGCCGAGACGCGCGCCGACGCCGAAGCCGCGATCGCCGATATGTTCGACGGCGCCTTCGGCAGCGCGGGTGCCGCGGTGGTGATCGAGGAATTTATGACCGGCGAGGAAGCGAGCTTTTTCGCGCTGTCCGACGGCACTAATGTGATGGCGTTCGGCAGCGCGCAGGACCATAAGCGCGTCGGCGACGGCGATGTCGGACCGAACACCGGCGGCATGGGCGCCTACAGCCCCGCACCGGTGCTTACCCCCGACCTCGAAGCACAGGTGATCGATCGCATCATCCGCCCGACCGTCGCCGCGCTCGCCGCCGAGGGCACCCCCTATGTCGGCGTGCTGTTCGCCGGGCTGATGCTGACCGATGCGGGGCCGAAGCTCATCGAATATAACGCGCGCTTCGGCGATCCCGAATGCCAGGTGCTGATGATGCGCTATACCGGCGATCTGGCCGCGCTGCTTTACGCGGCTGCGACCGGCGCACTGGCGACCGCATCGCCGCCCGCCTTTGCCAGCGGCTATGCGCTGACTGTCGTCATGGCGGCGAATGGCTATCCGGCCACCCCCGAAAAAGGCGGTGCGATCGATGGCATCGCGGAGGCGGAAAGCGGCGGGGTGCGCGTCTTTCACGCCGGTACCGCGCGCGACGGCGATAGGATCGTTGCCGCAGGCGGGCGCGTGCTCAACGTCACCGCGACCGGCCGGACGGTGACCGAAGCACAGCAACGCGCCTATGCGGCGGTCGACCGGATCGATTTCGCGAGCGGCTTCTGCCGCCGTGACATCGGGTGGCGCGAGGTCGCGCGCGAAACGCGTTCGGGCGGCGAGGCTTGAGGTTCGCGGCCACGCGGCATAGGCTGGCCAAAACAGGAGCAAAGACATGGTGATGTGGCTTCAGGAAAATTGGGTCGTCGCGGTCGTCGGCCTGGTCGTCGCGGTCGTGCTGCTGTGGTTTCTGTTCGGCCGGACGCGAGCTGAGCCCGCCGAAACGCCGGTCGCGCCGCCCGCCGAACCGCGCAAACCGCTCGAACCCGTCAAGCCCGATATCGTCGCCGCCGAACCGGCGCGATTCAAGCCGGTCGAACCGGCACCGGCATCGATAGCAAAGGCGCCGCCACCTCGCGCGCCCGAACCGGTCGCTGCGACACCGCCGCCGCCTCCCGCTCCGGAACCGGATATTGCGCCAGAACCTGTTGCCGGGGTGGCGAACCCCGAACCGGCGCCCCCGCCACCCGCCGAACCGGCACCGCCGCCGGTCGCCAAAATCGACAATCTGCAACTGATCAAAGGTGTCGGCCCGAAAATGGTGGCGCTGTTGAATGGACTGGGCGTCACCAGTTTCCAGCAGATCGCCGACTGGACCGAAGCGGATATTGTCGCCATCGACCCCCAGCTCGGCGCCTTTCAAGGCCGCATCACGCGCGACAATATCGTCGATCAGGCGGGCTATCTGGCGCGCGGCGACAAGGCCGGTTTCGAAGCCAAATATGGAGCCCTCGGCGGCGAACTCTGAGGTTTGCAGACGACCGGTAGCGCACATAAGCGATCCTCCCCCGACGGGGGAGGGGGATCACCCGAAGGGTGGTGGAGGGGCGCTTGCGGTTTACGAAGCGCTTGACGGGGTGAGTCAAACTTGCCGGGAGCCTGGCAGCGGAGCACTACAGCAACGGTAAAGCAAACCGCCTGTACCCCTCCACCAGCTTCGCTGGTCCCCCTCCCCGTTCCGGGGAGGATCGGCAGTTCCCCACCCCTCAGCCGACCTCACCCAGCCAAGGGTGAACGCCGCTCCGGAGTCAGTCTTCGTCGGCGTCCTTGGGCTTCGACAGCTCGGTCACGAGCAGCTTGTCGATCTTGCGTCCGTCCATATCGACGATCTCGAACTGCCAGCCCCGGTCGGTAAACTTTTCCCCTTCCTTCGGCAGCCGTTTCAGGATCGCCAGTGCGTGACCCGCGGCGGTCGCATAATCGCGGTCTTCGCCAAGCTCGATCCCCAGCCGTTCGGCCATCTGGTCGGCGGGCATCGATCCGGCAATCAGCAGGCTTCCGTCGTCGCGCTCGACGACGAACGGCTCGCTGCCGATATCCTGATCGGACGCAAATTCACCGGCAATTGCGGCGAGCAGGTCGGCAGGGGTCACCAGTCCTTCGAAATGGCCATATTCGTCGTGGACAAACAGCATCGGCACATCAGCGGCGCGCAGCGCCTCGAGCGCGTCCATCGCGTCGATCTGGTCGTGGATGACCTTGGCCGGGCGGATCAGTTTTTCCAGATCGATCGCTTCGCTACCAAACAGCGCCGCGGCAATGTCGCGTGCCTGCACCACGCCGACCAGCTCGTCGACCGATCCGCGCGCTACCGGCAGGCGGCTGTGCGGCGTTTCCAGCAATTTGTCGCGAACCGCCCGCGCGTCGAGCGACAGGTCGATCCAGTCGACATCCTTGCGCGGCGTCATCACCTCGCGCACCGGCCGGTCCGCGAGGCGCACGACGCCCGATATGATCGCGCGTTCGCTTTCCTCGATCACCCCCGATTTCGACGCCTCGGCGACGATCAGATGCAACTCCTCCGCAGTAACGCGGTCCTCGGACTCGCGGTTCAGACCCAACAGGCGGAACACGAGCGCGGAGCTAGTGTCGAGCAGCCACACCAGCGGCGCAGCGATGCGCGACAGCCAGTACATCACCGGCGCGACGACGATCGCGATGCGTTCGGGGGCGCGCAGCGCAAATTGTTTTGGCACCAGCTCGCCCGCGATCAACGACACATAAGTGGTCAATGCGATTACGACCGCAAAAGCGGTGGTCAGCGCCGTCGCCGCATCGAGACCGAACAGCGCCTGCAACCGTTCGGCGACCGGCCGCCCCAGGCTCGCGCCCGAATAGGCGCCGGTCAGCACGCCGATCAGCGTAATGCCGACCTGGACCGTCGACAGAAAGCGACCGGGGTCGGACGCGAGCTGGCGGGCAATCGTCGCGCCGCGGCTGCCGCGCTTTTCGGCGGCCTGCAGGCGCGGATCGCGTGACGACACGATGGCGAGTTCGGACATGGCGAACACGCCGTTGAGCAAAACCAGGATCAGGATGATCGCGACGTCGGACCAGGGGAAAGGCGTCATGCGCGGGTGTCGGGGCGCCGCCGCGCCCTGCCCCTGGATCGATCGTTCATGATCGCCCTATATGCGAAAGACACCGCCCTGCACAATGGCCGACCGCTGAACGCGTCGATCAGCCGCGGTTCAGCACAATTCGGGAACCAGATGCGCCGCCATATGTTATCGGCATGGACGGCGGCCTGCGCGAGGACCAGATGCGCCCGCCAAAAAAGGGAGCAACATGATGAACATCAAGACGATCAAGCTGACCACCATTGCCGCGATGGGGGCCCTCGCCCTCGGCGGCTGCGTCACCGATCCGGAAACCGGCGAGCGGCGCATCTCCAAAGCCGCGATCGGCGGCGTCGGCGGGGCGCTTGGCGGCTATCTGCTCGGCGACCTGATCGGCGGCCGCAGCGACCGTACCGAAAAGATCGTCGGCGCGGGCATCGGCGCGGTCGCGGGTGCAGGTGTCGGCTATTATATGGACCAGCAGGAAAAGAAGCTGCGCGAACGCACCGCCGGAACCGGCATCGACGTCGAACGCCAGGGCGACCAGTTGGTGCTCAATATGCCCGGCGACGTCACCTTCGACCTTAACAGCGCGATGGTGAAGGCGCAGTTCCGCACCGCACTCGACAATGTGGCGGCGACACTGGTCGAATATCCCAGCACCTATATCGACGTTTACGGCCACACCGATTCGACCGGCAGCGACAGCTATAACCAGGGTCTGTCCGAACGGCGTGCCTCGTCGGTCGCCGACTATCTGGCTGGTCGCGGTATCCAGCGTGCCCGCATGGCGACGATGGGCTTTGGCGAATCGCAACTGAAATGCGCGCCCGAACGCAGCGAGGCCGATTATCAGTGCAACCGCCGCGTCGAAATCCGCATCGCACCGGTAACCCAGGCCGATGTGAACGCGCGCTGATTTCCATTCCCGTGGAAAATGGGGCGTCACCTGCGGGTGGCGCCCCTTTTTTTAGCCGAGCGTCGGGAAGCTGGCTTTCAGCCCGTCGATGACGAACTGCGCCGCCAGCGCCGCCAGCAAAACCCCGAGCAAGCGGGTTATCACCGCTTCGCCCTTGTTGCCGATGAACCGCATCAACGGTCCGGCCGCAAGCAGCGCCGCCAGCGTGATGAGCAGAACGAGCAACAGCGCCGCAAAGATCACGAATGCGCGGTCGAGCCCGTTGTTTTGCGCGACCAGCAGCATGACCGAGGCAATCGACCCCGGCCCCGCCAGCATCGGCATCGCCATCGGAAAGACCGAGACATCCTCGACATCCGACGCGGCCACTTTTTCGGCGCGCTGTTCGCGCCGTTCGGTGCGCTTTTCGAACACCATGTCGATCGCGATCATGAACAGCATGATGCCGCCAGCGATGCGGAAGCTGTCGAGGTCGATGTGCAGAAAGCTGAGCAACGCCTCGCCGAACATCGCGAAAAAGATCAGGATGCCGCCCGCGATCAACGTGGCGCGGATCGCCATCGCGCGGCGCTGTGCCGGACCCGCGCCGGTGGTCAGGCTGGCATAGATCGGCGCGCACCCCGGCGGGTCGATCACGACGAACAACGTCACAAAGGCGGTGATGAAAAGGTCGATCATGGCTGTTCCGGCGCCGCGACCTGGTCGTCGATCACCGTCGCCATGGTGCTGCCGTCCCACATCCGGACCGTGATCCGCCGCGATTTGTCGGCGCGCACGGTCGAGGTCCAGCTGAGTGTCTGGTCGGGCGACAGGCCGACCGCCATGTCGTCGCCTTCACCGCCCGCCTCGATCGGTACCGCGGGCCGCGATCCGCAAACCGCCTGTTTCGAATCGATGAAATCCGGCGCTTCGCGCGGCACGGTCAGCTCGGCGCCATGGTCGAGGATCCAGTCGGTCTTGCCCGTCCGCGGATCGCGCATCCACACCGTGCTGAAATACCCGTGCGCCGGCCCCTTCTGCCATGCGCCGGTCGTCGCGCCGCTGTTGCCGTCGCAGCTGACAAACACCGCATGCGGCTGCCACTTGACCGCTTCAGCGGGGTCCTTTTGCGTCTTGAGCCAGTCGCGCGCCTTTACCCGCTGCGGCACGAACATCACCGCGTCGGGATGCGCGGTTTCGCGAAACGCCGTCCACTGCCCCTTTTGCTGCGCGAGCCGCGCAAACCCGATCTCGGCCGCGATAAAGGCGCTCGGGTTGGGGCCGAGCGGCCGGTTGCGCAGATCTTCCGGATATTGCGACGTACAGCCTGCGAGCAGCGACAAACCCAGCGCGGCGGCGAACAGATGACGCATCAGAAACCCTCCGGATCGGCGAGCCCCGCGCGGCGGTGCGCGGCGACCAGCGTGTTGCGCAGCAGGCAGGCGATCGTCATCGGACCGACGCCGCCCGGCACCGGCGTAATCGCCGACGCCAGCGCCTGCACTTCGGCATAGTCGACATCGCCGACCAGCCGGCCCTTTGCCGCGCCCTCCGCGGGTGGCAGGCGATTGATCCCGACGTCGATCACCACCGCGCCCGGCTTGATCCAGTCGCCCTTGACCATTTCGGCCCGGCCGACCGCTGCGACCACGATATCGGCCCGGCGGACCAGTTGGGGCAAGTCACGGGTGCGGCTGTGCGCCATCGTGACCGTTGCGTTGGCGCCGAGCAGCAACTGCCCCATCGGCTTGCCGACCAGGATCGAACGCCCGACGACGATCGCGTCCTTGCCCGACAGATCGCCGAGGCGGTCATGTAGCAACAGCAAACAGCCATAAGGGGTGCAAGGCACCATGCCGGGGATGCCGAGCGCCAGCCGCCCCGCGCTGACCGGGGTCAGCCCGTCGACGTCCTTGTCAGGGTCGATCGTCGCAACCGCCGCTTGCTCGTCAAGGTGGCCGGGCAGCGGCAATTGCAACAGGATACCATCGACCGCATCGTCGGCGTTGAGGGTCGCCAGCAGCGCCTCGACCTCGGCCTGCGTCGCGGTGGCGGGCAGGCGATGTTCGAAGCTGGCCATGCCCGCGGCGACCGTCGCCTTGCCTTTAGACCCGACATAGACCGCGCTTGCCGGATCGTCGCCGACCAGCACCACCGCCAGCCCGGGCGCCCGTCCGGTCGCGGCAACGAAGGCGGGAACCGCATCGGCAATCCGCGCACGCAGACCGGCGGCGAATGCCTTGCCGTCGATCACATGCGCCGCGGTGTCGATCATCGTCACGCCATGCCGTTCGCATAGGCGAGGCGCGCCAGATAGCTGAGCACCGGCCCGTCGATGATGATGATCAGGATCAGCACCAGCATCGGGGTCAGGTCGAGCCCGCCGAAATCGGGCATGATGCGGCGGAACGGGCGGTACAGCGGCTCGGTGATCCGGTCGAGCACCGTCCACAGCTGATTGACGAAATCATTATGCGTGTTGATCACATTGAACGCGATAAGCCACGACATCACCGCCTGCGCGATGATGAACCACCACAGGACCGTCAGAATGATGTGGACGATCTGGAGGAACATGAGAAACAAGACGGCATCTCCATAAAGCGTGTTTGTCAGGCGTCTTAACGGTGAATGAGCGTCCCCGCACCCCTTGCGGTGAAAATTTCGAGCAGCATCGCGTGCGGAATGCGCCCGTCGAGGATGACCGCCGCCTCGACCCCCGCATCGACCGCGGCGACGCAGGTTTCGACCTTGGGGATCATCCCGCCGGTGATCGTTTCATCGGCCTTGAGCGCGTCGATCGCCGCGCGGTCGAGGTCGGTCAGCAGGTTCTTGTCCTTGTCGAGCACCCCGGCGACGTCGGTGAGCAGGAAAAACCGCTTGGCGCCCAGCGCCCCGGCGATCGCCCCCGCCATCGTGTCGGCGTTGATATTGTACGTTGCCCCATCGGCACCCAGCGCCACCGGCGCGACCACCGGAATGAAATTGTCGCTGGCCAGATTGGTCAATATGGTCGGGTCGACCGCCACCGGCTCACCGACAAAGCCCAGATCGACGTGGCGCTCGATCCCCGAATTGGGGTCGGGCTCGGTCCGGCTGACCTTTTCGGCGAGCACCAGATTGGCGTCCTTGCCCGAAATGCCGACCGCGCGCCCGCCGAGGCCCGCTATCCAGCCGACGATTTCCTTGTTGATCTTGCCCGCCAGCACCATTTCGGCGACCTCGGCCGTCGCGGCGTCGGTGACGCGGAGGCCGCCGACAAAGGTCGATTCGATCCCGAGCTGCTTGAGCATCGCGCCGATCTGCGGCCCGCCGCCATGCACCACCACCGGGTTGATCCCGACCGCCTTCAGCAGCACGACATCCTCGGCAAAATCGCGCTGCGCCTCGGGATCGCCCATCGCATGGCCGCCATATTTGATCACGAACGTCTGTCCGGCGTAGCGCTGCAAATAGGGCAAGGCCTCGACGAGCGTTTCGGCCTTGGCGAGCAGGTCGGGCATTTTCGACGGGTCGGTCATGGTCATCATCCGCCGTTCTTGGCGTCGAGATTGCGACCGAGCGCGACCAACCCGGTGATGACGAAGGGGATAACGGCGATCGACAGCGCGACCTTGGCCAGCATCTGGCCGCCCATCAGATTGGCAATCGGGAACACGCCGTAAAAGGCGATGGTGACGAACAGCAGGGTATCGACGATCTGGCTCAAGGCGCTGGCGATCGCCCCGCGGATTGCGAGCCAGGTGGTCCCGGTCCCCGCGCCTTCGCGCCCGCGCAGCTTGGAAAAGATGGTGACATTCAAAAATTGCGAGGTCCCGTACGCCACGATGCCGGCGGCCATCAGCCGCGGGCTTTGGCCCAGGATCGTGTCGAACGCCGCCAATCGCGCGGGCTCCATCTTGGGCGACGCCGGCAGCGCCAGCACGAGCGCCGTCAGCATGATCGACAGCACCAGCGGCACGAAACCCCACAGCACCAGCTTGTTGGCGGTCGACTGACCCTGCAGTTCGGACACCGCGCTCGACAGCGCAACCAGCATCAGAAACGGAAAGATCCCCGCCTCGACCGCCAGCCAGTCGCCCAGCGCCACCTGCTTGTTCCCCAGCACTCCCGCGAGCACCACCATCCCGCCATAGATGATGGTGAAAAGAAAGAGCGAGGGCGAAAGCGTGCGCGGCAGCACCGTCGAAGTGGTATCGGTCATGCCGCCCGATAGTCGGTTTTGCCGAGCGTGGAAAGATGCGCGTGGCACCGGCACTTGCCCCGCCGCCAAAGCCCGCTAGACAGGGCGCAACAACGGGTGCGGGGGACGCAACATAATATGGAACGCCTGATTGGTCTGGTTGGCATCGTCGCACTGCTCGCGATTGCGGTGCTGTTTTCGTCGAACCGCCGCTGGATTCGCCTGCGCGTCGTCATTCCCGCCTTCCTGCTGCAAGCCGGATTTGCGCTGCTGGTGATCGGCACCCCGTGGGGCCGCGCGATCATCCAGGCGATGTCGAACGCGGTGTCGAACCTGCTCGGCTATGCCAAGGCGGGGACCGATTTCATCTTTGGCCCGCTCGCCTCGCCCGAAATCGGCGCCAACAGCTTTGCGATCGCCGCGTTGCCGGTCATCGTCTTCTTCGCCTCGCTGATCTCGATCCTCTATTATCTCGGCATCATGCAGCTGATCATCAAATGGGTCGGCGGCGCGATCCAGAAAATCACCGGCATCACCAAGGTCGAAAGCCTGGGGTCGGCGGCGAATATCTTTGTCGGCCAGTCCGAATCGCCGCTCGTGATCCGCCCCTATCTCGCCGGACTCACCCCGCCGCAGCTGTTCACGATCATGACCGTCGGCATGGCGGGGGTCGCGGGCACCATCCTCGGCGCCTACGCCAGCATGATCGGCGAACAATTGCTGCCCTATCTGCTCGCCGCCAGCTTCATGTCGGCGCCGGGCGGGATTCTGATGGCCAAAATCATGATGCCCGACGATCCCAAGGATCTGGGCGTCGAACCCGTCATCATGCCCGAGGCGAGCCATGACGAGGAAAAACCCGCCAACATCATCATGGCCGCCGCGCAGGGTGCGCAAACCGGCGTCAAGCTGGCGGTCGCGGTCGGCGCGATGGTGCTCGCCTTTGTCGCGCTCGTTGCCCTCGCCAACGGGTTGCTCGCCGGGGTCGGCGGCTGGTTCGGCTATCCCGACCTGTCGTTCCAGGCGATCATCGGCGCGATCTTTCGTCCGGTGATGTGGCTGATGGGCGTGCCGTGGGACGAAAGCGCGGTCGTCGGCGGCCTGTTCGGCAGCAAGGTCGTGCTCAACGAATTTGTGGCCTTCATCGACCTCGGCAAGGTCCAGGGCGACATGTCGATGACCGCGGTTGCGATCGCCACCTTTGCGCTGTGCGGTTTTGCCAATTTCAGCTCGATCGCGATCCAGATGGCGGTCACCGGCGGGCTGGCGCCCAACCAGCGTCCGATGATCGCCAAGCTGGGCCTGAAAGCGCTGCTCGCGGGCAGCCTGTCGAACCTGATGTCGGCGGCGCTTGCCGGGCTGATGCTGGGTATCGCCCCGCCGGTGGGCGCCGCGCCCGCTACCGACACGGTTGCGCCTGCCGTGGAAGCCACGGCGGCGACCCCCGATCCGGCAACGGCAGCGCCCGCCGAGACGCGCTGAACGGTGACTCGTAGCCGCATGGGATAATTTGCAAGCCGGCGCCGGTTGGCGTAAACTTGACCCAGAAAACGAATCCCGGGTCGCGTTTGCCAACAGGGAGGTTTGCCATGAAAACCATGTTTCGTTTGTCGATCCTGGCCGCAGCAGCGGTGGCGATCGGCGGGGGACTCCTCGCCACCTCGAACGCCCAGCCTCCCGAAGACAAAATGTACCGCCCGCCCGAGGCGACGATTTATCGCGACGCCGCCTATCGCGGCCCCGCCGTGTTCATCGGCGAGGAAAAGCCCGATCTGGGGCTCGCCTGGCCGGTCAATTCGATCCGCGTCGCCAGCGGTCGCTGGGAACTCTGCGAAAAGACGCGCTTTCGCGGCAATTGCCGCACCGTCGAACGCGACACGCCGATGCTGAACAACGTGCTGCGCGGGATCACGATCCAGTCGATCCGCCCGGTCGGGACGGGCGGCGGCTGGAACCCCAACCCGCCCGCGAACGACCAGGTTGCGCGCGGCAATTTCGCCGAATTCCACACCCAGCCGGCGACCGGCAATTTCCGCGTTCCAGCCTGTGCCACCGGTTCGGCTACCGCCGCCTGCGCGGCGCGCACGGCGGACAATTGGTGCCGCTCGATCGGCTGGAACGGGTCGGCGCGCGAGCATATGGAAACCATCGGCGGGCGCGTCTATCTGGCCGACGTGCTGTGCGTCCGGTCGGGCTATTGAGGGGAGAATGGCCATGGAACAGCTGAAATTCATAGCGCTCGGCGGTTCGGTGTTGCTGCTTGCGGCCTGCGCCTCGGTCGGCGGCCCGGGGGTCAGCACCTATTATGAATGCGACCGCGGCACCCGGCTGAAGGTCGATTTCGTCAAGAATGGCGCCTTGGTTGGCGTCAACGGCGCCCGCGCGCAACTGATGCGGTCCACCCCGGCGGCGAGCGGCGCGATCTACGAGAACCGCGCTGGCTGGCGGCTGCATACCAAGGGCAACGAGGCGATGTGGAACACCGCGCTGCGTTCGTCGCCCGAAACCTGCCGCCAGGTGGCGGTGCCGCGCTGAGCCCCGCCCGGGTCAAAGCGCCATCTTCGCCAGCGCGGCGCGCACCTCGCTGACGAACAGCTCGGGCTGTTCCCACGCGGCAAAATGGCCGCCGCGGGGCAGCTCGTTCCAGTGGACGATATTCGTATAACGCCGTTCGGCCCAGCGCCGCGACAGCCGCATGATCTCGTTCGGAAACAGGCTGCACCCTGTCGGCACCGATATTTCGCCCGCGGCGAAATTACGGAAGCTGTGCCAGTACAGCCGCGCCGACGACGCCGCGCTCGCGGTCAGCCAATAGAGGCTGATCGTGTCGAGCATCGCATCCTTCGATAGCGCCTTCTCGGGATGGCCGCCGATCGACTGGCCGCCCGGCTGATGCCCGCAATCGGTCCAGCCATGGAATTTTTCGGCAATCCACGCCATCTGGCCAACGGGCGAGTCGGTCAGCGCATAGCCGATCGTTTGCGGCCTTGTCGCGTGCTGGGTCGAATAGCTGCTGTCCTTCGCCTGATACCAGGCGAAGCGCGCGAGATAGAGTTTTTCGCTATCCGTGAGGTCGCTCATCAGGTCGGGCGGCGGGGCGCCGACCACCATGTTGACATGGATCCCGGCGCAATGATCGGCGTGGTGCATCCCGATGGCACAGGTCACCGCGCTGCCCCAATCGCCACCCTGCGCGAAATATCGGTCGTAACCGAGCGCGACCATCAGCGCGTCCCAAGCCGCGCCGATATGCTCGACGCTCCATTTCGCCTCGCTCGGCTTCCCCGAAAAACCATAACCGGGCAACGACGGGATGACGAGATGATAGTCCGCCGCCAGCGGTTCGATGACATCGAGGAATTCGAGTACCGATCCCGGCCAGCCATGCGTCAGCACCAGCGGCCGTGCCGCCGGATTGACCGACCGGATGTGGAGGAAATGAATGTCGAGCCCGTCGATCGTCGCCAGATAATTGGGCAGCGCGTTGAGCCGCGCCTCGACTTTGCGCCAATCATATTCGTCGCGCCAATAGGCCGCGAGTTCCTGCGCATAAGCGAGCGGGATGCCCTGATCCCAGTCGCCCACCGTTTCCTTTTCGGGCCAGCGCGTCCGCGCCAGCCGGTCTTTGAGATCGTCGAGCGCCGATTGGGGCACATCGATGGTGAAGCTGCGGATATTGGCGACGTCCATGGCACCCCCTCCCCCAAGCGCGGCGAATCAGGGCCGCGCGGGCGCCTTGCAGCCGCGTTGCAGGCCGACGCCTTTCAGGAACCCGCGCCTTACGGTCCCCGCGTATACCGCCGCAGCATAACGCCGCCGTTCGGCGTTGGCACCGGTGACTTCGCCGATCAGGCCGCGAAACGGGATGAGCGATCCGGCCAGGCTGCCCGCGACGCGGCCCGCGGTTTCCTCGCGTTTCTTTTCGCGGTCCTTGTCGACGATTTCGTTGACGTCGGGGCCGAGCACCTCGTTGAGTTCGGTCACTTCCTGAATGATCGCCGAACATTTGCCCAGCCCAGCCAGCGAATAGGGATCGGCCTGGATAGCGACCAGCTTGGCGGGCGCTTCCTTGCCATCGAACGGTTCGGTCACTTGATTGGCCGTGTCCTTGATCGTCGAATCTTCCGGCGCGCCCTGCTGCGCGTAAGCGGTCACTGACGCCGCCAGCGCGGCGGCGTATAAAGCTGCGAAAATCCCTTTGTGCATCTGATGCCTCCTTCGCTGCCCCCTGACAGCCAATCCGCTAACGCGTCGGAACCGGTTCGGCTCCCGTCCAGTCGTAAAAGCCGCGACCCGCCTTTTTGCCGACCCAGCCCGCTTCGACATATTGGACGAGGAGCGGCGCAGGGCGAAACTTCGGGTCGCCGGTGCCGCTGTGCAGGACGCGGATGATTTCAAGACAGGTGTCGAGCCCGATGAAGTCGGCGAGCGTGATCGGACCCATCGGGTGGTTGAGCCCGAGCCGACAGCCGGCGTCGATGTCCTGCATCGTCGCGACGCCTTCGCCAAGCGCGAATACCGCCTCGTTGATCAGCGGCATCAGCACGCGGTTGACGATGAAACCCGGCGCGTCGTTGGCGTGAACGATTTCCTTGCCGAGCCCGCGGCCATAGGCCTCGACCGCGGCGAGCGTTTCGTCGCTGGTGGCGAGGCCGCGGATCAGTTCGATCAGCCCCATCACCGGCACCGGGTTGAAGAAATGCACCCCGATGAAGCGCGCCGGGTCGGGCGATGCCTGCGCAAGCCGGGTGATCGGGATCGAGCTGGTGTTGCTGGCGAGGATCGCGGTGTCGGACAGATGCTGGCCGACGCTGGCAAAGATTGCGCGCTTGATCTCCTCGCGCTCGGTCGCCGCCTCGATGACAAGGCCGGCGGGGGCGAAGGCGCTGTGGTCCGCGACCGGGGTGATCCGCGCGAGCAACGCATCGGCGTCGCCCTGCGTCATCTTTTCCTTCGCGACGAGGCGGCCGAGTGCCTTGGCGATCCCTGCCTTGCCCGCTTCGGCGCGCGCGAGGTCGATGTCGGAGAGCAGCACGTCGTGACCGGCGCCCGCCGACACCTGCGCGATCCCCGCGCCCATTTGCCCTGCCCCGATGACGCCGACGATCATGATAGTTTTCTCCACACCCTTGAAACCCCATCCGTCATGCCGGCGAAGGCCGGGATGACGATTTGGTGGTTGCCCTACGTCATCGGTTGTCGCCGTCAAGGGGCCGAGCGGAAGGCGGTTGCTTCGGCGAGGACCAGGGCGAAGGAGGGGTCGACGTCATCCCACGTCGCAACCGGGGTCCAGCCGCTGGCGCGGAGCAACAGATTGGCGTCGCGCGGCCCATATTTATGGCTGTTCTCGCTGTGGATCGTCTCGCCCGCCGCCATATGATAGTCGCGGCCGTCGACGGTAAAATCCATGTCGCATGCGGCGACGAGATGCATTTCGATCCGCGCATGGACATCGTTCCAGATCGCGCGGTGGGCGAAATTATCGACCGGGATGTCGCCGCCGAGTTCGCGGTTGATCCGTTCGAGCAGGTTAAGGTTGAACGCCGCGGTGACCCCCGCCGGATCGTCGTAGGCGCGTGTCAGCACCGCAATATCCTTGATCCGGTCGATCCCGATCAGCAGCAAAGATTCCTCGCCGAGCGCCTCGCGCCAGTTGCGGAGCAGGTCGATCGCGGTGCGCGCAACCATATTGCCGATCGTCGAGCCGGGGAAAAAGCCGAGCTTGGGCAGCGGGCAAATCTCGCGCGGCATGGCGACGCGCTGCGTGAAATCGGCTTCGACCGGATAGATGGGCAGGCCGGGGAAGCGCGCGGCGAGCGCCGCGGCGCTGTCGCGCAGGAAATCGCCCGAAATATCGACGGGTACATAGGCGGCAGGCGCGATCGCGCCGAGCAGCAGCGGGGTCTTGGTCGAGCTGCCCGAGCCGAGCTCGACGACCGCACGGCCCGGACCGACCGCCGCGGCGATGTCGGCGGCGTGGCGGGTGAGCAGGTCGGTTTCGCTGCGCGTCGGATAATATTCGGGGAGCGCGGTGATGTCCTCGAACAGCGCCGAGCCCGTCGTATCATAGAACCAGCGCGCCGGAATCGCCTTTTGCGCCTGCGACAGGCCCGCATGGACGTCGGCGCGGAAGGCGATATCGACCCCGGCCGCATCGGCATCGACCTGCCGAAGATTGCGAACAACGCCCATGTCAGAGATCCTTGGCTAACCGCACGCCGGTGAATTGCCAGCGTTGGTGGGGGTAAAAGAAGTTGCGGTAGGAGGCGCGCAGATGGCCGCGGGGGGTGGCGCAGCTGCCGCCGCGCAGCACGAACTGGCCGCTCATGAACTTGCCATTATATTCGCCGACCGCGCCGGGTGCGGCGCGGAAGCCGGGATAGGGGCGATAGGCGCTGCCGGTCCATTCCCACACGCTGCCGAACATCTGTTGCAGATCGGCGTCATCGGCCGCCGCGGCAGGCTGCACGGGTCCGGCGGCGTCGAACTGCTGCCCCGAGGCCGGATCGAGGCGCGCTGCGGCGGCTTCCCATTCGAACTCGGTCGGCAGCCGCGCGCCTGCCCAGCTGGCGAAGGCGTCGGCTTCGAAAAAGCTGATGTGGTTGACGGGGGCGGCGGGGTCGATCGCCTGCCAGCCCGCCAGGGTGAACTGGCGATCGCCGTCCCAATAGGCAGGCGCTTCGATGCTTTCGCTTTGCACCCACGCCCAGCCGTCGCTGAGCCACAGCGAGGGGGTGTGATAGCCGCCGTCGGCGATAAATTGTTGCCATTCGCCGTTGCTGACCGGGCGGCTGGCGAGCGCGTGCGGGGCGAGGAGGCTATCGTGGCGCGGGCCTTCGCAATCGAAGGCAAAGCCGTCGCCGCCGTGCCCGACCGCGACCACGCCGACTTTGCCCTCGATCCATTTCATGGCGGAAAACTGCGCAACTTCACTCGCGATTGCCGTTTTTTCCCACACCGCTGGGCCGAGCGGGTTTTGCGCGAAGAGGTGCTTGATGTCGGTGAGCAGCAATTCCTGATGCTGTTGCTCGTGCTGGATGCCAAGCTCGACCGGCGTCAGTGCGGCGGGGGGCAGATCGGGCAAGGCGGTCTGCACCGCGGTGTCGACATGCGCGCGCCACATGCGGATGTCATCGAGCGACGGGCGGGTCAGCAATCCGCGCTGCGGGCGCGCGTGGCGCGGCCCTTCGGCTTCATAATAGCTGTTGAACAGATAGGCGTAGCGATCGTCGAACAGCCGATAACCCGGAACATGGTCGCGCAGGACGAAGGTTTCGAAAAACCAGGTCGTGTGCGCGAGATGCCATTTGGCGGGCGAGGCGTCGGGCATCGACTGCGCGCTGGCGTCGGCGTCGGACAGCGTCGCGACAAGGTCGAGCGACAGGCGGCGCGTGGCCGCGAAGCGCTGCGCGAGCGCGTTGGTGATGGGCGAAACGTCGGTTTGGCTGGCCATGATGAGACAATCCCCCGCGGTGCGATTCGGTTTCGCATGAGGGAGGAATATGGTTACGCGGGGACGAGATGTCTAGAACATTTAGGGAACAGCATCGATCCTCCCTGTGGCGAAGCCATGGGGAGGGGGACCGCCGCCGGAGGCGGTGGTGGAGGGGCAGCAACGTCGCGTCTAGCCCCTCCGTCAGCGGCTGCGCCGCTCCCACCTCCCCATGCCTACGGCACAGGGAGGATTATGCGGTTACCGCGTCGCGCCCGGTTTCCACAGCACATCGCCGCCCGCCGCAGCGTTGAGGTGCCGCGTCAGCACGAACAGATGGTCGGACAGGCGGTTGAGATAGGTCAGCGCGAGCGGGTTGAGGTCGCGATCGGCGCCGGCCGCGACCGCCGCGCGTTCGGCGCGGCGCGTCACCGCGCGGGCGAGGTGGAGCCGCGCGGCGGCGTCGGTGCCGCCGGGCAGGATGAAGCTTTTGAGCGCGTCGAGATCGTCGTTCATGCGGTCGATCTCGTCCTCCAGCCGCGCGATCTGGCTGGGGACGATGCGCAGTGCCATGTCGTGCGGGCCGAAGCCGAACTGGATGTCGGCGGGGGTAGCCAGGTCGGCGCCAAGGTCGAACATCTCGTTCTGGATCCGCACCAGCATTGCGGTGGCGTCGCTGTTCGGATGCAGCGCGGCAACCGCGATCCCGATCGCACTGTTCGCTTCATCGACGTCGCCGATCGCCGCCATCAACGGCGCCGATTTGGCGATACGCGAGCCATCGACCAGCCCGGTGGTGCCATCGTCGCCGGTGCGCGTGTAGATTTTGTTGAGTTTGACCATCGAGCAAGGCCTGCGCGGCGGCAGGATCAGCCGCCCGCGGCGAGCAGGCCGATCAGCACGAGCAGGATGATGGTGATCGCCTGCCATTTGACGCGCGCCATCATCATCTTGTTCTGCATCACCTGATTTTCCTCGACTTTCCCGTCGATCACCGCCTGGTGACCTTGAGAAAAATAGAAGAGCCCCCGCGCGAGCGAGAACAGGACGAAGCCGGCCGCCACGACGACGCCGATGATCAGCAGAATGTTCATGCCCCCTATTTAGGGCATTTGCAGCGAATAACCAGTGGGAAGCCGCCCGGCGGCGAGATCGGCGGCGAGCGTCGGGCCGACCACGCCCGCCGCGCGGAGCGAGGCGAGCGAGGCCGCGGCGTCGCGCTTCGCCAGCCTTTTGCCGTCGGCGCCGCAGACGAGCGCGTGATGGCGATATAGCGGGGTCGGCAAGTCGAGCAGCGCCTGGAGCAGGCGGTGAACGTCGGTCGCGGCGATCAGGTCGGCGCCGCGGATGATATGCGTGACCCCCATCGCGGCATCGTCGAGCGTGCTGGCGAGATGATAGCTGGCGGGGGCGTCCTTGCGCGCAAGGACGATGTCGCCGTGCGTCGTCGGTTCGGCGGTCCGCACCCCCTGCCCTTGTTCCTCCCACGTCAGCGCGCCGGTGGTTGAAACCGCGCGCGCCATGTCGAGGCGCCAGCAATGCGGCTCGGTCGCCATCCGCCGTTCGCGCTCGGTCGTGGGGAGGTCGCGGCAGGTACCGGGATAGATCGCACCTGCCGGTCCATTTGGGGGCCCGTGCGGCGCCGCAAGGCTGGCGGCGATGTCGGCGCGGGTGCAGAAACAGGGATAGACGAGATCCCGAGCGCGCAGCGTATCGAGCGCGGCGGCGTAAGCGCCGAGCCGGTCCGACTGGCGCAGCGGCGCACCGTCCCAGTCGATGCCCAGCCACGCGAGGTCGGCGAGCGACGCGGCGACATAATCCTCGCGCGAGCGGCTGCCGTCGATATCGTCGATACGGATCAAGAAGGTACCGCCCGCCGCGCGCGCCGCGTCATGCGCCAGCACCGCGCTATAGGCGTGGCCAAGGTGGAGGTCGCCGGTGGGGCTGGGCGCGAAACGGGTCAGCATCGCCGTGGTAAAAACTCCATATACTGTGCCGACGTCATCATTATCCTTCCATATCTTGCGGCAGATGCCCCCTTGACGTCAGAATCTGATGCGGCATGTAATGATCGTGTCACGCAGGGAAGGCAGTGGCGCGCCATCCCGAGAAGCGAAGGGGGCAGCGTTACCAAGCCATGTTTCATCCCGATCTTGCCCGGCATCCTGATAGTTGTCCCGCGCTGGTCCTGAACGCCGATTACACGCCGCTCAGCTATTATCCGCTCAGCCTGTGGCCGTGGCAGACCGCGGTCAAGGCGGTTTTCCTCGACCGCGTCACCATCGTCGAAAATTACGAGCGCGAGATCCATTCGCCGACGCGGACGATGCCGATCCCCAGCGTCATCGCGCTCCGCCAATATGTGAAACCGTCGCAGCATCCGGCGTTCACCCGCTTCAACCTGTTCCTGCGCGACCGTTTTGCCTGCCAATATTGCGGGTCGGGCAAGGATTTGACCTTTGACCATGTCGTGCCGCGGCGGCTGGGCGGGCGGACGACGTGGGAAAATGTCACCACCGCCTGCGCGCCGTGCAACCTGAAAAAAGGCGGGCGCACCCCGCAACAGGCGCATATGCCGATCCACCGCCAGCCGTGGCGGCCGACGAGTTGGCAGTTACAGGACAATGGCCGCTGTTTTCCGCCGGGCTATCTGCACGAAAGCTGGATCGACTGGCTGTATTGGGATGTCGAGCTGGAAGGCTGACAGACCGGCAACGGGCCGGACAGATGGGGTTCATTAGGGCGGCGCTACCGGGCCGCGAACCATAACAGGAGAACAGCCATGGTCCGTATCGTTCGCGCGCTCGCGCTCAGCCTCGCCACCCTGCCGCTCGCCGCCTGCGCGACGCTGGGGCCGTCCGAACAGCCCGTGACTGTCACCGGCCAGATCACCTATCGCGAACGCATGGCATTGCCGCCGACGGCGCAGGTCGAAATCACCCTGGCCGACGTCAGCCTGATGGACGCGCCGGCAAAGACGATCGCCCAGCAACGCTTCACCGCCGACGGGCGGCAGGTGCCCTTTGCCTTTTCGCTGACCGTCGATCAGCGCCCGCTCGACCCGCGGCACAGCTATGCGGTGTCGGCGCGGATCAGCGATGCGTCGGGGCGGCTGATGTTCATCACCGATACGCGCAACAGCGTTGCGTTCGATGGCCGCCGCGCGATCGACATGGGGATGTTGGTGCTGGTGAAGACGAACTAATCAATCGCGCGCATAGCTATGCGCCGCTTGACGCTGCGCCTTCGCAGGTGCAGCAATCGTGCCATGGGCCCGCCGATCCAGATCTCGCAAAATCCCGACATCCGCTATCTGGGGCGGATCCTGGGCGACGTCATCCGCGCCTATGGCGGCGACAAATTGTTTCGCCAGACCGAATATATCCGATCGTCGAGCGTCGACCGACACCGCGGCATTGCGGGGGCCGAGGCGATCGATCCGGGGCTCGATGCGCTGAGTCTCGACGACACCATCGCCTTTGTGCGCGGCTTCATGCTGTTTTCGATGCTCGCCAATCTGGCCGAGGACCGGCAAGGGGTTGCGGCCGAGCCCGAGGCGACGGTTGCCGCGGCGCTTCAAAAGCTGAAGGGCGACGGCATCGACGGCGAGGCGGTCGCGGCGCTGCTGAATGCTGCGCTGATCGCGCCCGTACTCACCGCGCACCCGACCGAGGTGCGGCGCAAGTCGGTGCTCGATCACAAGAACCGCGTCGCCGAACTGATGCGGATGCGCGATGCCGGGCTTGAGGAAACGCCCGAGGGCGACGTGATCGAGGACGCGATCCGGCGGCAGGTGGTGCTGTTGTGGCAGACGCGGCCGCTGCGCACGCAAAAATTGTTCGTCGCCGACGAAATCGACAATGCGCTGACTTATTTGCGCGACGTCTTCCTGCCCGTGGTGCCCAAGCTTTATGCGCGCTGGGAAAAGGAGCTGGGTGCGCGGCCCGCGAGCTTCCTGCGCGTCGGCAGCTGGATCGGCGGCGACCGCGACGGCAATCCTTTCGTCACCGCCGAAACGCTGCGCATGGCGACCAGCCGCAACGCCGCGGCGGTGATCGGTCATTATATCGACGAGGTTCACGCGCTTGGCGCCGAACTGTCGGTGTCGTCAGGGCTCGCACCGGTTCCGCAAGCGGTCGAGGCGCTGGCCGAAGCGAGCGGCGACACCGCACCGAGCCGCAGCGACGAACCCTATCGGCGCGCGCTGTCGGGCATCTATGCGCGGTTGGTTGCGACCTATGCCGCGATCACCGGCAAGGCGCCGCCGCGCCCTGGCGCGCTGAAGGGCGAGCCCTATGCCGCACCCGCCGATTTCCGCCGCGACCTGGTCACCATCGCGAGCGGCCTGTCGGCGAGCGGCAAGGGGCAGCTGGCGGGGATCGGCGCGCTCGGACGGTTGATCCGCGCGGTCGAGGTGTTCGGATTTCATCTGGCGACGCTCGACATGCGGCAGAACAGCGCGGTGCACGAGCGTGTGCTCGCCGAACTGCTCCATGTGGCGGGGGTCGAGGCCGACTATCTGGCGCTGGACGAGGAAGCCCGCGTCGCGTTGCTGCGCCGCGAATTGGCGGTCAACCGCCCGCTCGCGGCGCCCTGGCACGAATGGAGCGAGGAAACCGCGGGCGAGCTGGCGATCGTCCATGCCGCCGCCGACGTGCGCAGCAGGCTGGGCAAGGATGCGATCGTCCAGTGGATCATCAGCAAGGCCGAGAGCCTGTCCGACCTGCTCGAAGTCCATGTGCTGGCGCGCGAGGGCGGGCTGTGGTCGGCGGCGAGCGATGACAATCTGATGGTCGTGCCGCTGTTCGAAACGATCGCCGACCTGGACGACGCGCCCGCAATCATGGCGGCCTATTTCGCGTTGCCCGAAATCGCGCCGCATGTCGCCGCGCGCGGGCATCAGGAAGTGATGATCGGCTATTCGGATTCGAACAAGGACGGCGGGTATCTGACCTCGACCTGGGGATTGCACCAGGCCTCGGCGGCGCTGACCCCGGTGTTCGAGGCGGCGGACACGGCGATGCAGCTGTTCCACGGCCGCGGCGGTGCCGTCGGGCGCGGCGGCGGCAGCGCCTTTGCCGCGATCCGCGCCCAGCCCGCGGGCACGGTACAGGGCCGCATCCGGATCACCGAACAGGGCGAAGTGATCGCCGCCAAATATGGCACGATCGACGGCGCGGCGACCAATCTGGAGGCGATGGTGTCGGCGAGCCTGCTCGCGAGCCTCGAGCCCGAGGCGATGGGCGCGAAGGAAGCGGCGCGCTTTACCGCGGCGATGGACGCGCTGTCGGACAGCGCTTTCGCCGCCTATCGCGGGCTGGTTTACGATACCCCCGCGTTCAAGGATTTTTTCCGCGCGATGACCCCGATCGCCGAGATCGCGGGCCTGAAAATCGGGTCGCGGCCGTCGAGCCGCACCAAATCGAGCGCGATCGAGGATCTGCGCGCGATCCCCTGGGTATTCAGCTGGGCGCAGGCGCGCACGATGCTGCCCGGCTGGTACGGCACGGGCGAGGCGTTCGCGGCGTTCGAGGACAAAGCGATGCTGACCGACATGGCGGCAGGCTGGCCGTTCTTTGGCGCGCTGCTCGGCAATATGGAGATGGTACTCGCTAAATCCGACATGGGGATCGCGGCGCGCTACGCGGCGCTCGCAAGCCAGGTCGAAGGCCATGACGCAATTTTCGGGCGCATCAAGGACGGGTGGAACCGCGCGCACGACGGGCTGCTCGAGATCAGCGGGCAGACAAGATTGCTCGAAAAGAACCCGGCGCTCGAAGCGTCGATCCGGCTGCGCCTGCCCTATATCGAGCCGCTCAACCTGCTCCAGATCGAGCTGATGAAGCGGCATCGTGCGGGCGAAACCGACCCGCGGATTGCCGAGGGGATCCAGCTGACGATCAACGCCATCGCGACGGCGCTCAGGAACAGCGGTTAGGCTCTTTCTCCGTCATTGCGAGCGGAGCGAAGCAATCCAGGGCGGTTTATGCTACTCTGGATTGCTTCGCTCCGCTCGCAATGACGAGGTGATTTGGGCCTGCCTCAGCTCTTGCTGATCAGCACTTCGCCCTTCGACGCCTTGCCGTCGGGGTTGAAGCGGATCATGAAATTATCGCCGTCCTTGGCCGTGCCCGCAATCGCGTCGCCCGTTCGCGTGACCTTGATGCCCTTTTTCGCAAATTCGCCCGCCATCCAGTCGGCGGCGATGGCCGGCGCGGCGGGTGTGGTGAAGCCGAACTTCGCCTTGGCTTCGTGCCTGCCGTTTTTGTCGCGGGCGTCGATGTCCATGCTGGTGATCTTGCTGCCGGGATAAAGCCCGACGCCGTCGATGTCGAAATCCTGGCCGATGTCCAAATCGCCGACATTGGGGATGTCGAGGCCGATGTTGACCCCGCCGGCGTCGATCTTCAGCTTGCCGCCGTCGGCGCCCGACTTGATCTGGATCCCGCCGCCCTTATCGCCCGCGTTGATCGAGACTTCGGTGCTGTCATCGGCTTTCTTCTCCTCCGACCCGCAGGCGGCGAGAAGCATCATCGGGGGAATCAGATACGCAAAACGCATGGCACATCTCCTTGGTGCATTAGTTATATAATACACCTTGGCGATGGGCGAGTCAATTGGTCCACGCCGTCCCCTGAAGGGAAGGGGCTTATGTTACGCGTCGATGCTGGTCTTCAGGTCGCCGTGGACCAGCCCGCCGTCGACGGTGATCGTGTCGCCGACGACATAGTCGCCCGCCTTCGACGCGAGGAAGATCGCGGCGCCGGCCATGTCCTCGGGCACGCCGATGCGCTTGACCGGGATGCTCTTGGCGACCGCATCGCCATGGTCGCGCGCGGCCTTGTTCATGTCCGACTGGAAGGCGCCGGGAGCGATCGCGGTTACGAGGATATGGTCGGTGACCAGGCGCGCGGCGAGGCGTTTGGTGAGGTAGAGGATCGCCGCCTTCGACGCGTGATAGCTGTAGGTTTCCCAGGGGTTGAGCCGCATCCCGTCGATCGAGCCGATATTGATGACCTTGGCCGGGCGATCGGCGGTGCCCCCCGCCTTGAGTAGCCCGTGGAGCGCCTGCGTCAGGAAGAAGGGCGATTTGACGTTGATGTCCATCACCTTGTCCCAGCCAGCTTCGGGGAAACCCTCGAAGGGTTCGCCCCATGCGGCGCCGGCGTTGTTGACGAGGATGTCGAGCCGTTCCTCGCGCGCTTCGAGTTCCTTGGCGAGCGCGCGGCAGCCTTCGACCGTGGCGAGGTCGACGGGAAGGCCGATCACCTTGCCCGGATAGCGCGTTTCGAAATCGGCGACGGCTTCCTCGATCTGCGCCGTCTTGCGCGCCGAGATGTAAACACGCGCGCAACCCGCGGTGAGATAGCCCTCGACGATCATCTTGCCGATGCCGCGCGAGCCGCCGGTGACGAGCGCGATGCGGCCGTCGAGGCCGAACATGTCAGTGAGGTTCATGGCGTTATCCTTTTTGCTCCCTCTCCTTCAGGGGAGGGTTGGGGTGGGGCCTGTCTGGGCTGCGCGACACCGCGATGCCCTCCCCGCTGCGACTAGCGAGCAAGCTCGCAAGTCTCGCTGCCCCTCCCGCAAGCGGGAGGGGATGAAGTTTAGTAGCCGTTCATCCGCGCCACCTGGTCGATGTGATAATGCACATCGCCCATATATTCGGCGAGCGCACGGTCGCGTTTCATATAGAGGCCGATGTCATATTCGTCGGTCATACCGATGCCGCCGTGCATCTGGACACCTTCGCGCACCGCAAGATTGGCGGCGCGACCCGCCTTGGCCTTGGCGACCGAGACCATGAGTTTGGCGCCCTCGTTGCCCTCGTCGAGCAATTGCTGCGCCTTCATCACGGTGGCGCGCGCGACTTCCATTTCGCCATAGAGATGCGCGGCGCGGTGCTGGAGGCCCTGGAATTCGCCGATCAGTTTGCCGAACTGCTTGCGTTCCTTGAGGTAGGTGACGGTCATGTCCATCGCGCCCTGTCCGACGCCGACCATTTCGGCGGCGGCACCGGTACGGGTGGCGGCGAGGAGCGCGTCGAGGATGTCGCCGCCCGCATCGACTTCGCCGATCACCGCGTCGGCATCGACCTCGACGCCGTCGAAGGTGACATGGCTGGCGAGGCTGCTGTCGACAAGGCGGCGCGGATCGGCGGTGACGCCCTTGGCATCCTTCGGCACCGCGAACAGGGTGATGCCGCCGTCGGTCCTGGCCGCAACGATGCTCATGTCGGCGACATGGCCGTGGAGGACGAAGCTTTTCTTGCCGTCGAGGCGGAAGCCGTTGCCCGCGCGCGTCGCGGTCGTCGCGATGCGGTCGGGGCGATGCTTCGCACCTTCGTCGATCGCGAGCGCGACGATCGCTTCACCGCTGGCAATGGCGGGAAGCCAGCGGCCCGCCTGCGTGCCGCCCGCCTTGGCGAGCGCGGCGACCGCGCCGACGCTGGTCGCGAGAAACGGCGACGGGGTCAGGTTGCGGCCGATTTCCTCGAGCACGATGCCCGCCTCCATATGCCCCATGCCGAGCCCGCCGTGGGCTTCCGGAACGAGCATTCCGGGCAGGCCCATTTCGGTGAACTGCGCCCAGAGGTCGCGCGAGAAGCCGGTGGCGTCGGCGGTATCGCGGAGTTGGCGCAGGTGCGACACCGGCGCCTGTTCGGCGACGAAGGGCGCAACGCTATCCTTGAGCATCGCCTGGTCGTCATTGTGGTAGAGTGGCATGTCTTTTCTCTCCAGTTCCCCTCCCGCTTGCGGGAGGGGTTAGGGGTGGGCCAGCGACGTCGCATTTGCCCACCCCGCTGCGG